>JAEXFD010000051.1 GCA_023400405.1 Pseudomonadota bacterium | reverse complement strand
GAACCGCCCCGGCCGGCGCCGAGCGCATCCCCACCGCCGCCCCGGCCGAGCACGCCGCCGCCACCGCCGCCGCGAGCGGTGCGCGAGAACCCGGCGCGCGTGGAGGCGCGCAAGATCGAGGCGGAGAAGCCCGATTGATCAGGCGGGCGTGAAGGGGATCAGCGCGCGATAGGCGTCGAGCGGTGCCGCCCCGGGCACCGCCGCGCCCCGGCCGATCAGGAAGGCGTGGCGGACGATCTCGGCTTGTTGCTCGATGCCATAGCGCGCGAACGGCCGGCCGGGCTCGATCGCATAGCCATAGCGGCAGAACGGATGGCGGCTGAGCGGCAGGAACAGGCCCGACTGGTGCTGCCAGACATGGACGAGCTCATGGACGAACAGCCCCTGCAGGGCGAGCGGCGCGGTGGCGAAGTCGTCGCGATAGAGGCCCGAGGCGGGATTGAAGTGGATGGTGCCGAGCGGCGCCATCGTGGTGTTCCTGGGCTGGAAGAACGCCCATTTGCGATTGGCGACGCGGGCGCGGGCGGGATCAAGCGCGTTGCCGAACACGCTGCGGGCGAGTTCGGCCTCTCCGAGGGTGAGTGGTCGGGAGGCGGCCATGCTGGCTAGATGGGCCTGTTGATGTCGCTTGTCATCGATTCGGCGCTATCCTAGCGTCGGCATATGCGCCCCTGGTCGCTCCCTGAAGGGCTGATGCTATGGGCCGGACTGACGACGCTGTTCGGGTTGGCGCTCGCCGGCGACACGGCGATGGGCTATTCGCGCGATGGCTTCTTGGTTCCCGGGCTGTTCGCCTGCGGCTTTGGTGGGCTGGCCGGGCACGGGCTGGCGGCGGGAAAGGTCTGGGCTCGGGCGACGATGACCGAACGCGCTGGTTGGGTTCGGCGCAATGCGGACCCTTTCCAATATTGGATGCTCGTCCTCATCTATGCCCTGGTCGCTGGGTATCTCGCCTACGACGCGCTGACCTAGGCGCGCGCCGTTCCGATCCCTTGCGCGAGAAGATCAGGGCTCGCCCAGCCCTTCCTGCACCATGTCGATCTCGCGCACGCCGCGGTTGCGGCGGGCGGTGTCGACCAGCTCGCGCAGCTTTTCGCGGCGCAGGCGGGCCTGGGCGACGTCGCGGATGACGAGCGGGGCGTCGCGGGTGGTCTCGTCCGACGAGGCGATGCTGATCGTGCCGATATCGGCGAGCTGGTTGACGATCGAGAAGTCGATGCGGACGTCCTTGACCCGGTATAGCTCGATCTCGTCGATCGACTTGCGCAGGATGCCGCGGTGGAGGATCAGCCGGTCTTCGGTGAGCTCATAGGCGATCTCGAGATTGGCGAGCCACTTCACGACGAGGATGGCCAGGCCGATGACGAGCAGCGCCGGGGCGATCAGCGCGGTATCCTGCAGCGTGCCCTGGGCGAGGAAATAGAAGGTCGCGATCAGGCCGCCGACGATCAGCAGCATCGTGCCCCAGCCGGCGAGGCTGCCGAGCAGCCAGCCCAGCGTCGAGGAACGGAAACGGTCTAGCACTTGGGGCATGGCGATGGGTCTCCCTGTGCGGGGAGGATAGCGGGCTTCGGAGGCGCCGTCATCCCGGCCGGATTTATTGCCCCGGCGGCGGATCGCCGGCGCCGACCACCTTGGCATCGAGGCGCAGGGTCTTGCCGCTGGCGAAGGCGAGGGTGAGCGGGACGGTGCCGCCGGCCTTCACCGCGGGTCCGATCGAGAAGAGCATGACGTGCTTGCCGCCCGGCGCGAACTGGACCTCGCCGCCGGCGGGGACGGCGAGCTGGGCGAGGGGGGACATGGTCATCATGCCGCCAGCGCCCTTCATGCTCTCATGCATCTCGGTCTTGAGCGCCGCGGGGGTCGAGACGGCGAGCAGCGTATCGTCCTTCGCGCCGCCGTGCAGGGTGAAATAGGCCGCGCCTGGCTGGCCGGTGACGGCGGGAAGGCGCACCCAGCCGTTCGTCGCGGCAAGATCGCTCTTCGGCGCGCAGGCCGACACGGCCGCCAGCAGTGCAAGTCCCATAAATCCACGCATCGCAAAACTCCCTCCCGGAATGGGAAAGCTCCTAGAATCCCGCCCTTCTTGCGGCAAGCGCAAGCGCACCTATATCGCCGATCGTGAGCGGTTCTCCACGCTGCCGAAACGGGGCGCGGGGGCCGGGTTTTTGGATGTAACTGGGGGCCAACGAGGGACCATGGCAAAAGTAATCGGTATCGATCTGGGGACGACCAACAGCTGCGTGGCAGTGATGGAGGGCGGCAAGCCCAAGGTGATCGAAAATGTGGAAGGCGCGCGGACCACGCCTTCGATCGTCGCATTCGCGAAGGACGGGGAGCGCCTGATCGGGCAGCCGGCCAAGCGCCAGGCGGTGACCAATCCGGACAATACGGTGTTCGCAGTGAAGCGCCTGATCGGCCGCCGCTTCGACGATCCCGTGACCAAGCGCGACACCGAGCTGGTGCCGTACACGATCGTGCGCGGCTCGAACGGCGACGCCTGGGTGCAGGCCGGCGGCGAGGACTATTCGCCGAGCCAGATCAGCGCCTTCATCCTGCAGAAGATGAAGGAAACCGCCGAGAGCTATTTGGGCGAGAGCGTCAGCCAGGCCGTGATCACCGTGCCGGCTTACTTCAACGATGCCCAGCGCCAGGCGACCAAGGACGCCGGCAAGATCGCGGGCCTCGAAGTGCTGCGCATCATCAACGAGCCGACGGCGGCCGCGCTCGCCTATGGCCTTGAGAAGAACGACGGCAAGACCATCGCGGTCTATGACTTGGGCGGCGGCACGTTCGACATCTCGGTGCTCGAGATCGGCGACGGCGTGTTCGAAGTGAAGGCGACCAACGGCGACACCTTCCTGGGCGGCGAGGATTTCGACGCCAAGATCGTGCAGTTCCTGGCCGACGAGTTCAAGAAGGCCGAGGGCATCGACCTGACCAAGGACAAGCTGGCGCTCCAGCGGCTGAAGGAAGCCGCCGAGAAGGCGAAGATCGAGCTGAGCTCGGCCCAGACTACCGAGGTCAACCTGCCCTTCATCACCGCGGACCAGAACGGGCCGAAGCACCTGGTGAAGTCGATCGGCCGCGCCGATCTCGAGCGGCTGGTCGAGGACCTGATCCAGCGCACGCTCGAGCCGTGCCGCAAGGCGCTGGCCGATGCCGGCGTCAAGGCCGACGCTATCGACGAAGTGGTGCTCGTGGGCGGCATGACTCGCATGCCGCGGGTGCGCGAAGTCGTGAAGTCGTTCTTCGGCAAGGAGCCGCACACCGGCGTGAACCCGGACGAAGTCGTCGCCATCGGCGCGGCGATCCAGGCCGGCGTGCTGCAGGGCGACGTCAAGGACGTGCTGCTGCTCGACGTCACTCCGCTGAGCCTTGGCATCGAGACGCTGGGCGGCGTGTTCACCCGCATGATCGACCGCAACACCACGATCCCGACCAAGAAGAGCCAGGTCTATTCGACTGCCGATGACAATCAGCAGGCGGTGACGATCCGCGTCTTCCAGGGCGAGCGCGAGATGGCGGCGGACAACAAGCTGCTCGGCCAGTTCGACCTGGTGGGCATCCCGCCGGCGCCGCGCGGCGTGCCGCAGATCGAAGTCACGTTCGACATCGACGCCAATGGCATCGTCAACGTCAGTGCCAAGGACAAGGGCACCGGCAAGGAGCAGCAGATCCGCATCCAGGCCTCGGGCGGCCTTTCGGACAACGACATCGAGGCGATGGTCCGCGATGCCGAGAAGTTTGCCGAAGAGGACAAGAAGCGCCGTGCCGCGGCGGAAGCCAAGAACAATGCCGAGAGCCTGGTCCACACCACAGAGCGTCAGCTTCAGGAGAATGGCGACAAGGTCGATGCGTCGCTGAAGGGCGAGATCGAGGCGGCGATCGCCGAGACCAAGACTGCGATCGAAGGCGGCGATGCCGACGAGATGCAGGCCAAGGCGCAGAACCTCGCCCAGGTGGCGATGAAGCTGGGCCAGGCGATCTACGAGAAGCAGCAGCAGGCCGAGGCTTCGCCCCAGGCCGGTGCGGCTGCGGGGAACGAGGCCGGCGGCGAGGAAGTCGTCGACGCCGAGTTCTCCGAGGTGGACGACAACAAGGCGTAATCTGGATGCGCCTCCACCGTCATGCCAGCGAAGGCTGGCATCTCCCGCCACGGGCCGTTCGCTCTGTGGTGGGAGGCCCCAGCTTTCGCTGGGGCGACGGTGACGAGGTGCGGGGGCCGAGTGAATGACCACCGAAGTCGATTATTACGAGCTGCTCGAATGCGAGCGCACCGCGGACGATGCGACGCTGAAATCCGCGTATCGCAAGCTCGCGATGAAATACCATCCGGACAAGAATGCCGGATGCAAGGATCACGAAGCCAAGTTCAAGGCGATCAACGAGGCCTATGACTGCCTCAAGGACCCGCAGAAGCGCGCGGCCTATGATCGCTTTGGCCATGCCGCCTTCAAGAATGGCATGGGCGGCGGCGGGCGCGGGGCGCAGCCCGATTTCGGCGCGTTCAGCGACATTTTCGAAAGCGTGTTCGGCGAGTTCATGGGCGGCGGGCGCAGTGGCGGCCGGCCGCAGCGGCGCGGCGCGGATCTGCGTTACGACATGGAGATCAGCCTGGAGGACGCGTTCCACGGGCGATCGAGCGAGATCACCGTCGATGTCTCCGGCGTGTGCGACAGCTGCGAGGGCACCGGCGCCAAACCCGGCACCCAGGCGGCGCCGTGCAAGCATTGCGGCGGCCATGGCAAGGTGCGCGCGCAGCAGGGCTTCTTCATGGTCGAGCGGACCTGCCCCTATTGCCACGGCGCCGGCGAAGTGATCGCCGATCCCTGTCGCGATTGCCGCGGCGAGGGCCGCACCGACAAGACCAAGACGCTGAAGATCAACGTGCCGCCAGGCGTAGACGAAGGCACGCGCATCCGGTTGCAGGGCGAGGGCGAGGCGGGCGCGCGCGGTGCGCCGGCCGGCGACCTCTACATCTTCCTCCATGTGAGCAAGCATCCGATCTTCGATCGCGAGGGTACCACGCTCTATGCGCATGCGCCGATCAGCTTCACCACTGCGTCGCTAGGGGGCGAGATCACGCTTCCGGGGCTCGATGGCGAGAAGATCGCCGTGAAGATCCAGCCGGGCACCCAGTCCGGCCGCGAGGTGCGGCACCGCGGCGCCGGCATGCCGGTGCTGCAGGGGCGCGGGCGCGGCGACCTGGTCGTGCGGCTGGACGTCGAGATGCCGACCAAGCTGACTGCGCGGCAGCGCGAACTGCTCGAGGAATTCCGCGCAACCGAGACGGGCGAGGAATGCCCCGAGGCGAGCGGCTTCTTCGCCAAGTTGAAGGCGGCGCTGGGATAGGGGCTCGAAAAGCCCTCCCCCTTGATGGGGAAAGGAGGGGCCCGCCGCGAAGCGGTGGGAGGGTGAGGGTGACCTCTCCTCATGGCGCTGTCCAATGAGGAGAGGTCACCCCCACCCAACCCTCCCTCATCAAGGGGAGGGCTTTCATTTCCTTACGTGAACGGAAGCTGCCAAGTCGATTCAGGCTCGGCTCAACGCGACTCGCCTAGAACCCTTCTTGTACCCCGGAGCCCGAACGGCGCCGGCCAAGAGAAGAAGGAGTGAAAACCATGCGAAAAATGCTTCTGGGCCTCGCGGCTGCTGCGGCCGCCATCTCCACGGTTCCGGCCACTGCCAATGCGCAGCGCTATGACCGCTATGACCGCTACGATCATTATGACCGCTACGACCGCGGCTCTTACGACCGCTACGACAATCGCGGCTATTATCGCGGCCAGAGCTGGCGCGGGCGCGACGGGCGCACTTATTGCCGCCGTTCGGACGGCACGACCGGCCTGCTGCTGGGCGGCGTCGCCGGTGCCCTGGTCGGCCGCAGCATCGACCGTTACGGCGACCGCACGCCTGGCACCCTGCTCGGCGCCCTGGGCGGCGCGCTGGTCGGCCAAGCGATCGACAAGGACAATGGCGGCCGCCGCTGCCGCTAAGCCGATCCGAAATCGATGAGGAGGCGAGGGCCCGGTGGAAACGCCGGGCCCTTCTTCATTGGCGCGGCGGGTTAGGTCAGCGCCCGTCCTCGCTCCAGTGCGGGGGATCGGAGAGGAGCTTGATCACGCCATAGCTGGCGCCGACCTGGTGGAGTTCGGTATTGGCGTCACCCGAGCGCGGCGCGCCCAGGCGGTGGAGCTTGCCGGCCTTGTCCTTGATCTCGAGCGTGCCGATCCAGCCGATCGTCATGTCGATCGCACGGCCCTCGATATGGCGCGAGGTGAGCGAGGGCTCAAAGGCGATGTCGAACAGGTCGACCATCTGCTGCGCAGCGCGGCGCGACTCGGCAAGATCGCCATGGTCCCATTGAATGGCTAGTCCCGGCAGTGCGGGGACCTTGGCAGGCGCGATCAGCCCTTTCGCCACTTCCCAGCTGTAGTGCATCAGATGCGCGCGCACCGCGTTGCGGCGCGTGGCGGCGATCGACACGCTGGCGCCGGCCGCCTTGAGCGCGGCGAGGAAGGCATTGACCTTGTCGCGAAAGGGCGCCGCGAGATCGGCAAGCGCAGCGCTGTTCGGATAGCGCGCCTGGTTGGCCTGCCACCAATCGGCGCCCGACAGCCGCGGCGGGATGCCCTTGCCCGCGGCAAGCGCGGTCCAGGTCGCGCCGCCGGGCCCGATCAGTCCGTCTGGCGTGCGGGCGCCGAGCACGCGTGACTGGTACGCCTGGATCGCGGCGATCGTCTTCGCGCCGCAGCCGCCATCGGTGGCGACCAGTGGCTGGCCGGTGCCGCCGAGCCAGTCGTTCAGCAGATGCTGGACCACGATCACGTCGGCGAGATCGTTGACCCCGCCTTTGCCTACCGATGCGCCGATCGCCATTCGCCCGCTCCTCATCCCCGAGTCGCAGCGAGGCGTAGCGCGTGAAATCCTACATAGAAAGCAGCGCCGACAGCGCCTTGCCGATGCTGGACAGCGTGTAGGGCTTCTGCGTCACCGGCACCTTGGCGAGATCGGCGGGAAGCTTGAGCTGCTCGCCATAGCCGGTCGCGAAGAGGAAGGGCACGCCGGCTTCGCGCAGCAGTTCGGCGAGCGGCAGGCTGGTCTCGGTGCCGAGATTGACGTCGAGCACCGCGACTTCGAACCGGTCGCGCGCGATTTCGGCGCGGGCCTGGGCGAGGGTGGCCGCAGTGACGACCCGTTCGGCGCCGAGGCGGGTCAGGATATCCTCGGCATCCATCGCGATGATCAGGCTGTCCTCGACCAGCAGCACTGCGCCCGAGAGCAGCGCCTGGGTCGGTTCCGTAGAAGCGGGCGGCGGCGGCGCGTGGCGGGCGGCGCGGGTTGCATCGATCTCGATATGGCGCGCAGGTACGCAGAAATCGGCCTCGAAGCCGGTGAGCGGATAGCGTGCCTCGGCATGGCCGCCCAGATCGTAGGGAATCGAGCGGGTGATGATCGTCGTGCCGAAGCCTTGGCGGCGCGGTGCCTGGACGGCCGGGCCGCCCCGCTCGCGCCATTCGATGATCAGGTCCTCCTCATCGTCGAGACGCCAGGCGACGCGCACGCTGCCATTGTCCGACAGCGCGCCATATTTGGCGGAGTTGGTCATCAACTCGTGGAACACGAGTGCGAGCGTCGAAAAGGCCTGGGGATGGAGCAGGACGGGCGGGCCTTCGCAGACCAGCCGCGCCGACTTGCCCCCGAGATAGGCGGCCGCCTCGGTCTCGATCAGCCGGCCGAGTGGGGCGGCGGCCCAATTGTCCTGGGTGATCTGATCGTGCGCGCGCGCGAGGCTCTCGATTCGGCCTTCGAGCAGCGCGATCGTCTCGCGCGCATCGGCGGCGGGATCGAGCGACTGGCGGACCAGGCCGCGGATCAGGCTCAGGATGTTGCGGACGCGGTGGTTGAGCTCGGCGATCAGCAGCTCCTGGCGCTCGGAAAAGCGGCGGCGCTCTTCCTGAGCATCGTCGGAGAGGCGCAGCACCACTTCGATCAGCGAGACGCGCAGCATTTCGGCGACGCGGAGCTCGGCATTGGTGAACGGCTCGGATCGACCGCGCACCTCTTGCGACCAGAGTTCGAAGCTCTGGCGCGGAGTGAGGCGCGCGCCGTGCGGGCCGAGCTGGGCCGGCTTGTGCGGATCGCCGGCCCATTTGACCGTGCGCACCCGCTCCTGGCGGAACAGCAGGACATAGTCGCGCGGGCGGCGTGAGATCGGGATCGCCAACAGGCCCGCGGCGACATCGTCATAGTCGGCGGCGGGCGGGAAGGTATCGGCCAGGCGATCGGTGGCGAAGACCTTGCCCGCCGCCATCGCATTGAGTCGGCGGGCGATGGCCGGGAAAGCGTCGGGCGGCGGAGTCAGCCCGGAATAGGCAACCTTGCCGTCGATCCAAATCGCGATACCGTCCGACGGCACCGTCTCGCGCATCATCGAGCCGAGCCAATCGGGATTGTCGAGCAAGGTCGAATCGCTGGCGACCGCGGCGAGCAGCCGATCGGTGGAGCCGCGCGCCGCCAGCTCATAGCCGGCCATTTCCTTGCGCTCGCGGCTTTCGAGCTTGAGCGCGAACATCTGGCCGAACAGCTCGGCAACCGAGCGGCGCTCGAAATTGGGGCAGCGCGCGCCATAATGATGGCAGGCGAAAAGGCCCCAGAGCTGGCCCTCGACGATGATCGAGATCGACAGCGAGGCGCCGACGCCCATGTTCTTGAGATATTCGATATGGATTGGCGAGACCGAGCGGAGCACCGACAGCGACAGGTCGATCGGCGCGCCGTTCTCGTCTCGCTGGGGGAGAATCGGCACCGGCTCGGCTTCGACGTCGGCGATGATCCGGAACGGCGTGCGCAAATAGAGCTTGCGGGCCTGTTGCGGGATGTCGCTGGCCGGATAGCGCAGTCCCAGGAAGCTGCCGATCCCGGCGCGCGCCGCCTCGGCGACGACGACGCCCGAGCCGTCGCGATCGAAGCGATAGACCATCACCCGATCGAAGCCCGTGAGTGCGCGAACCTGGCGGGCGCCCTCGCGATAAAAGCCCGCCGCGTCGGTCGTCTCGTCGAGCCGCGCCATCATCGCGCGGATCGCGGAGCCGACATCGGTGGACGCATCGTCGGCGCTTTCCTCGCCTTCGAGGATGATCGTGTCCCCGATCATGTGCAGCGCGAAATCGAAGCGGCGGCCACCGGCGATGCGCAAGCCGAAGACGCGCTCGACGGCATCGTCGCCGCGCAGCATGGCGAGCCGGTTGCGCAGGGTGTGAACGGCGTGGTCGCCGAGCAGCGGAACGGCGGAGGCACCCAGCAACTCTTCCGCGCCGACGCCCAGGAATCGCTCCGCATTGGCGGAGGCGCGGCGGATCAGCCAGTCGATCGACAGCGCGAGCAGGAAGCCAAAGCCTTGGATGGCGCCCAGCTCGTGGATCGGCTCGCGATCGCAATTGGTGAGGTCGACCTCGAAATTACCGTCCGTCGCCAACCTCAACCTTTCGCCAATGCGCCGCCGAACGTTCGAACGCGGCGAAAGTCGCCTCCGCCGCGGCGATCGCCGAATCGAGGGCGGCGCCGTCGGTCAGGAGTTGCGCAATGCGGCTTAGTAGTTGCTGCCATTTCTCGGCGCGCTGATCTGCATCAAGATAGGCGCGCGGGAAGCCGCGGGGCAGGCTGCGCGCGAGGAACCTGCCGCCGAGGCGCGATCCTTCGAGGACGTAGAGCGTGCCGGCGATGACGCTCAGATCGCTATTCGCGCCCAGCCACACGAAAGCCTGTCCTTCGACAAGCTCAGAGTCAACGGATCGCGGGAGTTGGGCCAGGTCCTCCTTCAGCAGCGCGCCGCGCTTGCGACTGTCCCAATCCTCGATCAACCGCGCGCCGGGCAACGCCGCCTCCATCGGCCACACCACCTCGGCATGGGCGCGCAGAAACCGGGCATAGCTCGCCCGGTCGCTCAGGTCGAAATCGGCGAAGGCCGCGTCCACCCGGTCATGCGCGGCGGCAGTCGCGTCGCGCAGCGCCTGGTGAACCGAGTTCCTCAAGCAAACACGCGGTCGAAGATCGTATCGACATGCTTGTAGTGATAGCCGAGGTCGAACTTGTCCTCGAGTTCGGCGGGCGAAAGCGCCGCGGTGACTTCGGGATCGGCCTTGAGCAGATCGAGCAGCGACAGCGCGCCGTCCGATTCCCACACCTTCATCGCATTACGCTGGACCAGCCGATAGGCGTCCTCGCGGCTGACGCCGGCTTGGGTGAGGGCAAGAAGCACGCGCTGCGAATGCACGAGCCCGCCCATTCGATCCAGATTCTTCTGCATCCGCTCGGGATAGACGAGCAGCTTGTCGACCACGCCCGTGAGGCGGGCGAGGGCGAAATCGAGCGTGATCGTCCCGTCCGGGCCGATATAGCGCTCGACCGAGGAGTGCGAGATGTCGCGTTCGTGCCACAGCGCGACATTCTCCAGCGCGGGCGTGACATAGCCGCGGATCATCCGGGCGAGGCCGGTGAGGTTTTCGGTCAGCACCGGATTGCGCTTGTGCGGCATCGCCGACGAGCCCTTCTGGCCCGGCGAGAAATATTCCTCGGCCTCGAGCACCTCGGTGCGCTGGAGGTGGCGGATCTCGGTGGCGAGGCGCTCGATCGACGAGGCGATCACGCCGAGCGTGGCGAAGAACATCGCATGGCGGTCGCGCGGGATCACCTGGGTCGAGACCGGCTCGACCGACAGGCCCAGCTTGGCGGCGACATGTTCCTCGACCCGCGGATCGATATTGGCGAAGGTGCCGACCGCGCCCGAGATCGCGCAGGTGGCGATATCGGCGCGCGCCGCGACGAGGCGCTCCTTGTTGCGCTTGAACTCGGCATAGGCCTCGGCGAGCTTGAGCCCGAAGGTGACCGGCTCGGCATGGATGCCATGGCTGCGCCCGATCGTCGGGGTGAGCTTGTGCTCGCGGGCGCGGCGCTCGAGCACGGCGAGCAGCGCGTCGAGATCGGCAAGCAGGATGTCGCTGGCGCGGGCGAGCTGGACGGCGAGGCAGGTGTCGAGCACGTCGGAGCTGGTCATGCCCTGGTGCATGAAGCGCGCTTCGTCGCCGACCTGCTCGGCGACCCAGGTGAGGAAGGCGATCACGTCATGCTTGGTCACCGCCTCGATCGCGTCGATCGCGGCGACGTCGATCGCCGGGTTGGTCGCCCACCAGTCCCACAGTGCCTTGGCGGCGCTTTTCGGCACCACGCCGAGCTCGGCCAGCGCCTCGGTGGCGTGCGCCTCGATCTCGAACCAGATGCGGAACCGCGCTTCGGGCGACCAGATCGCGGTCATCTCGGGGCGCGAGTAACGAGGGACCATCGGGCTTCCTTTCGGGATCGGCAAGCGTGGCGCGCACGCCACAGGGCAAATCAAATGCGACGAGGCGCCACCTAGCAGGGGTGAGCCGAGGCTGCAACGGGTGAAATGCGGAACAACATCCCTAGATCAAACATTCGTATCAGAGACATTCAATAGCATATCTGGAGCCGAGGATAGTAACGGCTCAAACTAAATAGGAGGTACGATAAATGTTGAAGTCGATGCTTCTTGCAACTTCTGTTCTTTTCGCGGCACCTGCCTTTGCGCAGGAGGCGCCCGCCCAGGACAATAGCCAGCCACAACAGAGCGCGCCGGCGCAGGACCAGCAGGTCTCGCCTGCAACGACGGATGCGGCTCCCCCGACTGAAAGCGCGCAGACCGCGGCGCCCGAGACGAGCGCCCCGGCTCCGGCGCAAGGCGTGGCGCAGACCAATCCCGCTACCGCCCCGGCGAGCCAGCCGGCCGCGACCGCCCAGCAGGAGCCGGCCAAGCAGCCCGCCGCGACTCAGGAGCAGGTCGCCCAAGCCGTCGGCCGCGACTTCGGCAGCTATGACAAGGATGCCGACGGCAAGCTGAGCCAGACCGAATTCGCCAGCTGGATGGGTTCGCTGCGCAAGGCCTCGGAGCCGAGCTTCCAGCCCGGCACGCCCGAGGCGACCGGCTGGCTCAACCAGGCCTTCACCGCGGCCGACACCGACAAGAATGCGGCGGTGAACAAGCAGGAACTCACGGTGTTCCTGACGCCGAAACAGCCCTCTTAAGCGAGGTCACGCAGCGCGCCTTACGCATGGCGCACTCCCGAGCGGCCGCCGGACTTGCCTCCGGCGGCCGTTTTGCGTGGGGCTAGATCAGGCCCTGGCCGCGCAGCGAGGCATGGCCCTCTCGACCCAGGATGATGTGATCGTGGACGGCGATGCCCAGTCGCTTGCCTGCCTCGGCGACCTGGCGGGTGATGTCGATATCTGCTCGGCTGGGGGAGGGATCGCCCGAAGGGTGGTTGTGGACGAGGATCAGTGCCGCCGAGCCCAGATCGATCGCGCGGCGGATGATCTCGCGGACATAGACCGGGGCCTCGTCGAGCGAGCCTTCGCTCATCAGCTCGTCGCGCAGCAGCATGTTGCGCGAATTGAGGTGGAGCACGCGGAAGCGCTCGATGCCGTGATGCGCCATGTCGGCACGCAGATAATCGAGCAAGGCCTGCCAATTGGCGAGGACGGGCCGGGCGGCGACTTCGGCACGGAGCAGGCGGAGCGCCGCGGCATGGACGCTCTTGAGCGCGGCGGCGCTGGTCTCGCCCATGCCCGGGAAGCGCGACAGCGCGTCGGCATCGGCAGTGAGCAGGCCGGCGATGCCGCCGAATTCGTGGAGCAGCGCCTTGGCCAGCGGCTTGGTGTCGCGGCGCGGGATGGCGAGGGCGAGGAGATATTCGATCAGCTCGTGATCGAGTAGCGCGTCCGGGCCGCCTTCGAACAGGCGCCGGCGCAGGCGGGCGCGGTGGCCGCTATTGTCGGGAGCGTCGGTCGCGGCGGGGGCGGGCATGGCCACGACTATAGCGCGGATTCGCACGGCGTCATCGGGCGGATGCGGGTGTGAGTGGCAGCGCGGGGACGTGCTGCGGGATACCCCAGCTTGCGCTGGGGTAACGGATCGGGCGGGCGCCGGCCAGGCCGCGTTTCCCGATGGTTGCCAAGTGTTGACTCGGGTCCGCGCCCTTCCTAAAGCGCCCCTGCCTTGGCGGGCTCGTCCTTGGCACATGCGCCTCGCCGCGCCGTTTACGGTAGAAGGAGAGGCGAAATGGCCGAGAAAGAGCCCGGACTGGAACCCCTTCAGGAGGATGCCCGCATCTCCTCGCTCGACGAGCGATTGGCGCGGGCAAAGGCCGAAGAGGCGAGCCGATCCGGCGCCGCGGACAGCAAGGGCGATGCAAGCTATCGCCTAGGCAACCGCGTGCTGGCCGAACTGATCGGTGGCATGGTCGGAGGGGCAGTGGTCGGGGCAACGCTCGATTGGCTGCTGGGAACCTCCCCGTGGCTCCTGCTCTCGCTCCTTTTCCTCGGAATCGTGAGTGCGTTCAGGAACATCATCAGGATTTCGAACCAGCGCTCGAAGTGACCTTCGGGCGCTTTGGCTAATGAGGCGGACGAACAGGCGTGGCGGCTGAATCAGGCAAGATCGACCCGATGCACCAGTTCGAGGTGCAGACGATCTGGGACCCCGGTTTCACGATCGCGGGGCACCATATCGCCTTTACCAATTCGGCGCTGTGGATGTGCGTGGCAGCCGTTGCGCTGTGGGCGTTCATGCTGCTGGGCATGAAGCGCGAGCTGGTGCCGGGCCGCGGTCAGATGCTCGTCGAGAACTTCATCAAGTTCATCGATTCGATGCTCGACGCGAACCTGGGCTCGGCGGGACGGAAGTACCTGCCCTACATCTTCTCGCTGTTCATGTTCATCCTGTTCGCCAACCTGCTCGGCATGCTGCCGCTGGGCGTCGTCGGCGTGCATCCCTTCACCTTCACCAGCCACTTCACGATCACCGGCGTGCTCGCGATCATGAGCTTCTCGATCGTGCTGATCGTCGGCTTCTGGAAGCATGGACTGCACTTCTTCAGCCTGTTCGTGCCTTCGGGCACGCCGCTGGCGATGCAGATCATCATCTTCCCGATCGAGCTGGTGTCGTTCCTCTTCCGCCCCTTTAGCCTGGGCCTGCGACTGTTCGTGGCGATGATCGCCGGACACATCCTGCTCAAGGTGCTGGCGGGCTTCGTGATCAATTCGGCCAATGCCAGCCCGATGTGGGGCGGGATCGTCGGCGTGCCCAGCTTCGTGCTGATGGTCGGCGTTTCGGCACTCGAGGTGCTGGTCGCCGGCATCCAGGCCTATGTCTTTGCGCTGCTGACGTCGCTGTACATCAACGACGCCGAGCATCTGCACTGAGTTTTTCGTACCTTACCAACCACAAGTTCGAAGCAGGAGTTTTAAAATGGATCCAGCAGCAGCCAAGCTCATCGGTGCGGGCCTCGCGGCGATCGGCGCCGGCATGGCCGCCATCGGCGTGGGCAACGTGTTCGGTTCGTTCCTCGAGGGCGCGCTGCGCAACCCGGGCGCGGCCGACGGCCAGCAGGGCCGCCTGTTCATCGGCTTCGCGGCCGCCGAGCTTCTCGGCCTGCTCGCGTTCGTCGTGGCGATGATCCTGATCTTCGTCGCCTGATTTTTCCCGGTTCGGGCGGCGCCCTGCGCGTCGCTCGCATCAGGACGGGATTGCAATGCCTCAGATCTCCCAGCTCGCCGAGACCTTCGCGTCGCAGCTCTTCTGGCTGCTCGTGACGTTCGGCTTCGTCTTCTTCGTCATCGGCAAGATGATGCTGCCCAAGATGGTCTCGACGATGGACCAGCGCGACCAGTCGGTCGCGGCTGACCTCGCCGCGGCGGAAGCGGCGCGCACCGCGGCCGACCAGGCCGAGGAGACGTGGCGCGCCGAGGAGAATGCCGCGCGGGCCGCTGCCCAGGCGCGGATCGCCGAGGCCCGTGCCAAGGGCGCGGCCAAGGCCGAGAAGACTCTCGCCGCGGCCAACCAGAAGACCGAGGCGCAGATCGCCGAGGCCGAAGCCCGCATCGCCGAGGCGAGCAAGGCGGCGGCCGACGAGATCGAGGCCGTCGCGGCCGAGGCGGCGGCAGACATCGTCGCGCGCGTTTCGGGCGCCAAGGTGACGGCCGCACAGGCCAAGAAGGCAGTGAAGGTGGCGCTCAATGGCTGAGGCACAGACCAATGCAGCGGACACCGTCGCGCACAACCTGAGCGATGCGGAGCATGGCACCGGCCAGCCGGTGCCGCACAGCGGCATGGAAGCGGTGACCGCGCAGGAAGGCGGCGTGGGCGCGCATCACAGCGATCCGGCGATCTTCGGCGTGCTCGACGCGACCGTGTGGGTTTCGATCGCGATGGCCGTGTTCATCGGGCTGCTCGTCTGGAAGAAGGTGCCGTCGCTGATCACGCGCGGGCTCGACAACCAGATCGCGGCGATCCGCACGCGGCTCGAGGAAGCCAAGCAGCTTCGCGCCGAGGCCGAGGCGCTGCGCGACGAATATGCCCGCAAGATCGCGGGTGCCGAGGCTGAGGCCCAGGCGCTGATCGCGCATGCCGACGAGGAAGCCAAGGCGGTGCTCGCCAAGGCCGAGGCGGACGCCAAGGAACTGACCAAGCGCCGCCAGAAGATGGCCGAGGACAAGATCGCCGCCGCCGAGCGCGCTGCGATCACCGAGCTGCGCGCCAAGGCAGCCGAGGCCGCGACCCGCGCGGCGGCGGTGCTGATCGCCGAGAAGCACGGGGCCGAGGCCGACAAGGCGCTGGTCGACAAGACGATTTCGGGGCTCGGCCGGCTCAACTGAGCCTGCGGGCGGGGCAGCCAGGCGGTTGCTCCCTCCGTAATTTCCCCTAAGGGAAGCCGATGAAGCGAGCGCGGCGCGACCTGGGGCTGATTGCCCTGATCATCGGATTCCTGATCCTCGCCGCTGCGGTGGTCGCGACGCTCCTGTTGTTTCGTGCCCAGCAGGAAACCCAGGATCGCGTGGTCCATGCGTTGCGGGTCGAAGAGAAGCTCGGCACCGTGCTGTCGGACCTTCAGGACATCGAAACCGGCCAGCGCGGCTTCATGATCACGCGCGATGCCGGCTTCCTCCAGCCCTATCTCGACGGTCGGAGCCGGCTTGAGATCCACCTCGGCGAACTTCGCGAGCTGGTGCGGGACAATCCCGTGCAGTCGAACGCGGTAGACACGCTCTCGAACCTCTCCCGGCGGCGGGTCGAGCGGCTCCAGATCGGCGTCGATCGCGTGCGCGCGAACCCGGCGTACCAGCCCGGACCCGACATGCTGCGCGGCACCGGCAAGAAGCTGATGGACGCCTTGCGCGCGCAGGTCGCGATGATGAAGGCGACCGAGGCGCGGCTGCTCGACAAGCGGATCACGCGGGTGCGCGAACAATCGCAGCTGCTGAGCTTCTGGCTGCTGTTCAGCGTCGCGCTGACCGCGCTGCTCGCCTGGTTCGCCACCCGGGACGCGCGCGCGCGTGCGCGGCGCGCAGTCGAAGTCGGCAATGCCCTCGAACGGACCAACCAGCGCCTGATCGAGGAAGCCGCGAGCCGCGAGGCCGCCGAGGCGCAGATCCGCCAGATGCACAAGATGGAGTCGATCGGCCAGCTGACCGGCGGCATCGCGCACGACTTCAACAACATGCTGGCGATCGTGATCGGATCGCTCGATATCGCACGGCGGCGGATCCGCACGCAGCCCGAGCGTGCCGAGGAATCGATTTCCAACGCGATGCAGGGGGCCGAGCGCGCGGCACAACTCACCTCGCGGCTGCTCGCCTTCGCGCGCCGCCAGCCGCTCGCCCCCGCCGCGCTCGACGCCAATCGCCTGGTCGCGGAAATGTCCGAGCTGCTCCGCCGCACGATCGGCGAGACGATCCGGCTCGAAACAGTGCTCGCCGGGGGGCTATGGCCGGCGTTCATCGACGCCGGGCAGCTCGAGAATGCGCTGGTCAATCTCTGCGTCAATGCCCGTGACGCGATGCCAAGCGGCGGTCGGCTGACCATCGAGACCGCCAACGCGCATCTCGACGACGGCTATGCGGGACATCATTCGGACGTGTCGCCCGGTCAATATGTCATGGTCTCGGTCACCGATACCGGCATGGGGATGACCGCCGACGTGATCGAAAAGGCGTTCGACCCGTTTTTCTCGACCAAGGAAGTGGGCAAGGGCACCGGCCTCGGGCTCAGCCAGGTCTATGGATTCGTCAAGCAATCGGGCGGGCATGTTAAGATCTATTCGGAGCTCGGCGTCGGGACGACGGTGAAGCTCTATCTGCCGCGCCATTTCGGCGAGGCGGACCGGCGCGGGACGCCCGACCTGCCGATCGAGCTGCCGCGCGGCCGCGGCGACGAGGTCATCCTGGTCGTCGAGGACGAACCCCAGGTGCGGGCGATGTCGGTCGATGCGTTGCGCGAACTGGGCTATGGCGTGCTTCAGGCGGCGGGCCCGATCGAGGCGCTGACGATGATCGACGCGCAGCCGCACCTCAGCCTGTTGTTCACCGACATCGTGATGCCCGACATGACCGGGCGCGAGCTCGCCCAGGCAGCGCGCGCGAAGCGGCCTGAGCTGCGGGTGCTCTACACGACGGGCTACACCCGCAATGCGATCGTCCATAACGGCATGCTCGACCAGGATGTCGATTTCCTCGCCAAGCCGTTCACCTTCGCGCAGCTAGCGGTGAAGATACGCCAGGTGCTCGACGCCTGATCGCCGTGGCGCAACGGCGGCGGCTGGGCTAGGAACCGGGCATGACCCTGCAACGCTGGCTCCAGCTCGGCACGCTCGTGACCGCCGCCCTGCTCGTCTTCATGATCGCGGTGGCGTGGCGCAGCGCCGTCAGCGAACAGCGCCAGGCGCGCGACATCAAGGCGCGGACCGAGGCGACGATGGATCGCATCGAGGCGCGCGCGAACTGGTTGGAGAACCAGGCGGGCCTGTGACGCGGACGGAAACCCGTTCAGCCACTACAACCCGTTCGCCCTGAGCCTGTCGAAGGGCGTTTTCCACCGAGCCCCTTCGGCAGCGCCCTTCGACAGCCTAAGGGCGAACGGAGGAGGGCCTCAGGGCTTGCGGAACTTGTAGACGAACTGATCGGTCTTGCCGCGGATCGAGGGGTCGAACACGCTGGCGGTATGCGGGTCGGCAGGGTCGGCAAGCAGCTTGCTTTCGCTGACGAACTTGAAGCCGGCGGCCTCGATCTCGGCGCGCGCGGCGGCGGGGTCGATGCGGTGCAGCGTCTGCGGCGCGGCGCCCTCAGGATCGGCATTGGCGACATGGTCGATCACCAGGAACACGCCGCCGGGCTTGAGCGACGCATAGAGCTTCTTGGCGACGGTGCCGGCAAAGCCCGGGGGCGACATCTTGAGGTGCAGATCATGCCAGTTCTGCACCGTGACGATCGCGTCGAGCGGTTCCGGGAAGCTGAACGCGGCGAGCGAGTCGGATGAGGCCGTGACGTTCGGATAGGCATCCGCCACCGCCTTTTGCTGGGTGGCGTAATCGGCCTTGAACTTGATGAACTCGGCGGGCTGATAGGCATAGACATGGCCCTTGGGACCGACCGTCTTGGCGAGGATGCGGGTCCAATAGCCGCCGCCCATGATGAAGTCGGCGACCTTGTCGCCCCGCTTGACGCCGGCGAGCGCGAGCATTTCGCCCGGATGACGGGCGGCGTCGCGGGCCTTGTCCTCGGCCGGGCGGCCGGCATCGGCGAGCGCGGTCTGGATGGCGGGCGAGACCGTCTGGGCCTGGGCAGCGAGCGGGGCGGCCAGAGCGAACAGTGCGGCGGACAGCATCAGCGTCATTTCGACTCTCCTCGATGTCGTTGCGCGCAGGATGGCAGATTGATGTGACCGTTCAAGTTGCCCGCGCGGGCTGCCGCGCTTAGGGCCGTTTCACCTGCGCTGAAGCGGCACCCCCCCCCCCCCCCCCCCCCCCCCCCCCAGGCACGAA
>JAEXFD010000060.1 GCA_023400405.1 Pseudomonadota bacterium | reverse complement strand
GGGCAGGCGGTGCAGGAGGCGTCGGCGCGGCTTCGGGAGCCGGCGGAGTCGCGGGGGCGGCGGGCGGCGGATTGGTCGCCGGCGGCGCCATATTGTCCGGGGTCGCCGGTGCAGCCGGATCGGCCGGGGTCGCAGGAGCCGGGGGCGTGCCCGTCGTGTCGGTCGGCGGGGTCGGCGGCGTCGGCGGGGTCGCGGGCGTCGTCTGCGGGGCGGTCTGCGGCATGTCCTGCGCAATCGCAGTGCCGCCGATCAGCAACGCAGAAACCAACAGGATCGATTTCATGTGAGCTTCCTCATTCTATCCCGCCCCGCGTCGCTGCGAACGCGCAGGTGTCGGGCTTGTTTCGCGCCCGACACCATCGATCGCACAAAAAGAGCGTTCAGCCGCCGCGCTGGCGGCAGCCGTCGAACTGGCCGCGCTTGCAGATCGGGTAGCTGTCCTTGGGCGCGGGCGGCGGAAAGGCCTGGGTCGGCGTCAGCGTGCTGGGCACGAAGGTGACGGGCGTGCCGGGGGCGGGCGGCGAGCCGCTGCTGAACAGCGGGGTGGTCGGGGCATAGCCACCGAGCTTCTCGGCACCGTCGTTGCTCGGCGATTCGGCCTTCTGCGCCGAAGTCTGCGCGGGGTGCGCATGCGCCGCGCCCGTCATTGCGAGGGCAGCGGCCAGGACAACCAGTTTCATCGGACAGTCTCCTGATACAGGGGCGTTGTTCGTTACGCCCGCGGCAGGAACGCCGATCGCCGCGAATTTCTCCATCTGCACGGATGAGAATATTTCAGCTCGTGGTGCAGCGCGCGCACCTTGCCCGCCCGCCGCAGGGCAGGGAGCCGGCCTTCCTCCGAAGTGCGCGGCGCCGCCGCCGGAAGGGGTCAGTTCCCGGCGTCGAGCGCGTAGCCGGCCGAACGCACCGTGCGGATGATGTCGGGGCGGTTGCCATGGTTGATCGCCTTGCGCAGTCGCCGGATATGGACATCGACGGTGCGGCTCTCGATGTCGCTGTCATGCCCCCACACCGCGTCGAGCAGCCGCTCGCGCGAGAACACCCAGCCGGGATGCTCGAGGAAATGCTTGAGCAGCCGGAATTCGGTCGGCCCGAGCGAAACGACCTCGCCGCCGCGACGGACCTTGTGGCCCACCGTGTCCATCTCGATGTCCGAATAGGTCAGCGCCTCACCGGCCAGCGCCGGGCGCACGCGGCGCAGCACCGCGCCGACCCGGGCGACGAGTTCGCGGGGGGAGAAGGGCTTGGTGACGTAATCGTCGGCGCCGGTCTCGAGCCCGCGCACGCGATCCTCTTCCTCGCCGCGCGCCGTCAGCATGATGATCGGCACGTTCGCGGTTTCGGGCATGCGGCGCAGGCGGCGGCACACTTCGATGCCGCTCAGCCCCTCGACCATCCAGTCGAGCAGGACGATGTCGGGCGTCGCCTCCTTGGCGAGGAGCAAGGCTTCCTCGCCATCGGGCGTGTGCTTGACCTCATAATCCTCGCGCTTGAAATGATAGGCGACCAGTTCCGCGATCGCGGCGTCGTCCTCGACGAGAAGCATCTTCACTCGGGCCATTGTCCCCGTTCCCCCGTGTTACTGCGCCGCCGCCTCGCCGGTCTCGCGTTCGGCGAGATAATCCCCGGTGGCGGCGAAATAGACCATTTCCGCGACATTGGTCGCGTGGTCGCCGATCCTCTCCAGATTCTTGGCGACGAAGAGCAGGTGCGCGACCTGGCTCACCGTGCGCGGATTTTCGACCATGAAGGTCACCAGCGTACGAAAGATGCTGTCATAGAAATCGTCGAGTGCGGTGTCGCGCTGGCAGACCCGCACCGCCGCCTCGGCATCGCGCGCCGAATAGGCGTCGAGCACGTCGCGCACCATGTCGCCGGCCAGTTGGCCCATCGCCGGCAGCACCGAAACGGCTTCGATCCGGTCCTCGCCCTCGGTGTGGATCATCGGCACGCGCTTGGCGATGTTCTTTGCGTAGTCGCCGATCCGCTCGATCACTGCGGCGATCTTGAGCGCGGCGATCACTTCGCGCAGATCGTCGGCCATCGGCGCGCGCAGAGCAATGACGCGGACGACGAGCTTTTCGAGCTCCGCCTCGATCGCGTCGATCGCCTTGTCCTTTTCGCGGACCTGCCTGGCGAGTTCGGTGTCGCCGCGCGAGAGCGCCAGCATCGAATCCTCGATCGCCTGCTCGGCCAGCCCGCCCATCTGGCTGATCAGCGCGCGCAGCTGGCCGATGTCCTGGTCGAAGGCCTTGACGGTATGTTCGTGGCTGCTCGCCATAGCGCTGCTCCTAGCCGTAACGGCCGGTAATGTAATCCTTCGTCCGCTCCTGCTTGGGGGCGGTGAAGATCATGTCGGTCTCGCCATATTCGACCAGTTGGCCGAGGTGGAAGAAGGCGGTGCGCTGGCTGACGCGCGCCGCCTGCTGCATGTTGTGGGTGACGATCGCAATCGCATAGCGGCCGCGCAGCGCGTGGATCAGCTCCTCGATCTTGGCCGTCGCGATCGGATCCAGCGCCGAGCAGGGCTCGTCCATCAGGATCACTTCGGGATCCACCGCGATCGCGCGGGCGATGCACAAGCGCTGCTGCTGGCCACCCGAAAGCGCAGTGCCGCTATGGGCGAGACGGTCCTTCACTTCGTCCCACAGGCCGGCGCGGCGCAGCGACTGCTCGACGATCACGTCCATCGCCGCCTTGGACGCGGCGAGGCCATGGATGCGCGGGCCATAGGCGACGTTCTCGTAGATCGACTTGGGGAAGGGATTGGGCTTCTGGAACACCATGCCCACCCGGGCGCGCAACTGCACCACGTCCATCGCCGAGGAATAGATGTCCTCGCCGTCCAGCGTGATCTCGCCGGTCACGCGCGCGCTTGGGATGGTGTCGTTCATCCGGTTGAGCGTGCGCAGGAAGGTCGACTTGCCGCAGCCCGACGGACCGATGAATGCCGTCACCTTGTCCATGTCGATATCGATCGACACGTCGCGGATCGCCTGGGCGGCGCCGTAGAACACGTCGACATGGCGCGCAGACATCTTGTGCGCGGCCGGGGCGTCGTTGGCGGTCGGCAGGGGCGCGGCTTCGATCATCACCAGCGGGTCTCGAATTTGTTGCGAAGATAGATGGCGAGCCCGTTCATGGCGAGCAGGAAGGCGAGCAGCACCAGGATCGCGGCGCTGGTCTTCTCGACGAAGCCGCGGCTGACTTCGTCGGACCACAGGAAGATTTGCACCGGCAGCACGGTGGCGGGATCGGTGAAGCCCTGCGGCGCGGTGACGATGAAGGCGCGCATCCCGATCAGCAGCAGCGGCGCGGTCTCGCCGAGCGCGCGGGCCATGCCGATGATCGTGCCGGTGAGGATGCCCGGCATAGCGAGCGGCAGGACGTGGTGGAACACCACCTGGATCCGGCTTGCGCCGATGCCGAGCGCGGCGTCGCGGATCGAAGGTGGCACGCCCTTGATCGCATTGCGGCCGGCGATCACGATCACCGGCATGATCATCAGCGCGAGCGTGACGCCGCCGACCAATGCCGCCGAGCGCGGCAGCAGCGGCCCCACCGTCTGCCCGCCGATCTGCCAGGTGCCGAGGAACACCGCGAGGCCGAGCAGGCCGAAGATGATCGAAGGCACGGCGGCGAGGTTGTTGATCGAGACTTCGATCAGGTCGGTCCAGCGGTTCCGCGGGGCATATTCCTCGAGATAGATCGCCGCGAGCACGCCGACCGGAAAGGCGATCAGGAACGTCACCGCCATGGTCAGCAGCGATCCCTTGAGCGCCCCCCAGATGCCGACCGCAGTCGGGTCGGTCGAATCGGATTCGCCGAAGAACGGGCCGTTGAAGCCGGTGCGCAGCTTGCCGGCCCTTTGCAGCGCCCGGGCGGTCGCCGCGGCGGCGGCGTCGTTGCCGCGAAGGCCTTGCTCGATCTGGGTGGAGGCCGGCACCCACAGCGTCTTGCGCGCGCCGAGCATCGCCGGATCGCGCTTCAGCGCCTCGCGCACGCCGAGCCAGGCATTTTCGGAAACGACCGGGAAGGGCCGGGCGCCATAAGTCGCGGTGGCGGCGTTCTGCACCTTGTCGTCGAGCCCAGCGCTCGCCAGCGCGAGATCGGCGCCGCGCGTGCCGAGCTGGGCACGATCGACGCCGAGCGCCATCGCCGGGAAGTCGAGCGGCAGCGCGATCTCGGTGCGGATGAAGCCGCGCCAGCCATTGCTCACCATGGTGACGAGCAGGAAGGCGAGGAAGGCGGCGGAGAGCACCACGGCCATCAGCCCGAACAGCTTGAAGCGCCGCTCGGCGGCATAGCGCCGGCGGATGCGGCGCTGCATCGCCGCAGCCTTCCAGTCGGTCGGCGCGCGCTCGGGGGCGGCGGGCTTATTCATAGGCCTCGCGATACCGTTTCACGACGCGCAGCGCGACGATGTTGAGCAACAGGGTAATGACGAACAGCGTCAGCCCCAGCGCGAAGGCGGCGAGGGTCTTGGGGCTGTCGAACTCGGCCTCGCCGGTGAGCAAGTCGACGATCTGTTTGGTCACCGTCGTCGCGCTCTCGAACGGATTGAGCGTGATGTTGGCCGCGCCGCTCGCCGCCATCACCACGATCATCGTCTCGCCGATCGCGCGGCTCACCGCGAGCAGCACGCCGGCGACGACGCCGGGCAGCGCGGCGGGCAGCAGCACCCTGGAGATCGTCTCGCTATGCGTCGCGCCCATCGCCAGGCTGCCGTCGCGCATCGCGGTGGGCACGGCGGCGATCGAATCGTCGGCCATCGAGGAGACGAAGGGAATGATCATCACCCCCATCACCAGCCCCGCGGCGAGCGCGCTTTCCGAGCTGGCGAAGGGCATGCCCAGCATCACCGCCAGGTCGCGCACCGCCGGCGCGACGGTGAGCGCGGCGAAATAGCCATAGACCACGGTCGGCACGCCGGCGAGGATCTCGAGGATCGGCTTCATCCAGCGGCGCACGCGCGGCGCGGCATATTGGGTGAGGTAGATCGCGCTCATCAGCCCGAACGGGATGGCGACCAGCATCGCGATCACCGCGCCGATGAAGAAGGTGCCCCAGAACAACGGTACCGCGCCGAGCGACTTGCCCGGCTCGACCGGGTCGATCACCTGCGGGCTCCAATGCGTGCCGAACAGGAAGTCGGTGATCGGCACGCGCTCGAAGAAGCGCAGCGATTCCCAGAGCAGCGACAGGAAGATGCCCAGCGTAGTCAGGATCGCGATCAGCGAGGCGACGAGCAGCAGCACCATCACGATCCGCTCGACCTGGCTGCGCGCCTTGAGCTGTGCGCGCACCCGCGTCCAGGCGAACAGGCCGCAGGCGAAGGCGAGCAGGATCGCGATGCCGCTGCCCATCCAGTCGTAGCGCTGCTCGGCAGCGCGGGCGGGTCCGGCGAGGCGCTGGGCGAGCGGATCATAGGCCGGCGTCTCGGGATGCGCGGCGACGCGCTTGGCCTCGGCGATCAGCGCGTCGCGCTCGAACGCGAATTGCGGCAGCTCGCGCGCGGCGGGATCCTTGAGCACCGCATCACGCACCAGCCCCGGCGAGATCGCGTGCCACGTCGCGACGAACAGCAGTGCCGGAAGCACCGCCCAGAGCGCGACGTACCAGCCATGCTGCGACGGCAGCGAATGGAGCCGCTTGGCGCCGCCGCGATCGATCCGCAGCGCGCGGGCACGGCCGGTCAGCCAGCCGATCAGGCCGAGCCCCGCGATCAGGAACAGGAGCGCGAGCGCGTTCATCAGTGCAGCCCGGCCGGATCGAGCGCGATCCGGCGCTGGATGATGTCGAGCGAATGGGCGCGGATTTCGGGCGTGGCGGCGATCAGCCCGCGCTTGGCGAGCTTGCCGCCGGGGCCCCACATCGTCGCATAGAGCGCCAGGAAGTCGCTGAGCCCCGGCACCGCGCGCAGATGGCGCGTCTTGACGTAGAGGAACAGCGGCCGCGCGCCGGGGTATTTGCCCGATGCGATCGCGTCATAGGTCGGCACGATCCCCTCGATCGGCACGCCGTGCAGCCGATCGAGATTCTCCTCGAGATAGGAATAGCCGAAGATGCCGAGCGCATTGGGATTCTGGGCCAGGCCCTGGACGATCAGATTGTCGTTCTCGCCCTTGTCGATATAGGGCCCGTCGTCGCGGATGCGTTTGCACCGCTGGTCATAGGGACGGCTGTCCTTCGCGGCCTTGAGCGGCTTGGCCTGGGGGTCGGCCTCGGCGCAGCCAGGTTCGAGGATCAGTTCGACGAACGCGTCGCGGGTGCCGCTGGTCGAAGGTGGGCCCATCACCTGGATCGGGATCGCCGGCAGCGCCGGATTGACGTCGCGCCAGGTCCGCGCGCGATTGGGCCTCCCGAACGGATTGGCGCCGAGCGCGAGATAGAGGTCCTTCTTGCTCAGTGCGAGCTTGGGGCCGTTGTTCGCCTCCGCCAGCGCGACGCCGTCGACGCCGATCTGGATTTCGAGGATCGGGCCCACCTGGTGCGCCTGGCAATTGTCATATTCGGATTTCTTGATCCGGCGCGAGGCATTGGCGATGTCGGGGAATTGCCAGCCCACCCCTTCGCAGAAGCGCTGGAGCCCGGCGCCCGAGCCGATCGATTCGACCACCGGCGCGCGGTGGCCGTTGCCTTGGTTGACAAAGGCTTCCGCGACGGCGGTGGTGAAGGGATAGACGGTCGACGAGCCGACCACGCGGATTTCGCGCGCCTTGTTTGCGTCGCAGCCGGTCAGCGCCAGCGCAGTCGCCAACAATGCCAGCCTGACGAAAATCGCGCTTCTCCTGCGGGAGGGGCGTGCGCGACGGGAATCGCCTGCATCCCCGGGCGCTCTCTTGCAGTAGCGTTACGGCTTTATGACAGTCTGGGCGGGCAGCAGCATGGTCACGCGGGTTCCCTTGCCGACGGTGCTGGCGATGTCGAGCCGGCCACGATGGCGCTCGACGATGTGCTTGACGATCGAGAGGCCGAGCCCGGTGCCGCCCAGGCTGCGGCTGCGGCCCGAATCGACGCGGTAGAAGCGCTCGGTCAGCCGCGGCAGGTGCTCGGGCGGAATGCCTTCGCCCTGGTCGGTGACGGTCACCCGAACCATCGTCTCGCCCTCGCGCGCGATGCTGACGAGCACCGGCGTGCCCTCGCGCCCATATTTCATCGCATTGCCGATGACGTTGTGGAGCAGCTGGCTGAGCTGGGCGGGATCGCCGCGCACCGGGGGCACGTCGCCGATCTCGGTGACGATGTCGGCGGCGCGCTTGACGCCGGAGAGCTCGAGCGAGACTTCCTCGATCAGTTCGTCGAGCGCCACCGGATCGTCCGGCGCGCGATATTTCTCGGCCTCGATCCGGCTCAGCGAGATCAGATCGTCGATCAGCCGCTGCATCCGCCGTGCCTCGTCGTGCATGATCTTGAGGAACCTCGACCGGATCTTCGGGTCCTCGCCGGCCTCGTCCTCCAGCGTCTCGACATAGCCGAGCAGCGAGGCGAGCGGCGTGCGCAGCTCGTGGCTGGCATTGGCGACGAAATCGACGCGGATCCGCTCGGTGGCATAGCTGCCGGTGCGATCGATCAGATGGACGATGCTGCGGCCGTCGGCGAGCGCCTTCACGCGCATTTCCCAGCGCTGGTCGCGCGTGCCGAGCCCGACCAGGTGGATCGGCGCTTCCGGGCCCCCATCGCCCGGGTTCATCAGTCGCTCGGCGGCGGCGGGGTGGCGGATCGCGACGCGCACGTCCTCGCCCAGGATATGCTGGCCGAGCAGCGTCAGCGCCGGGGCATTGGCGGCGGTCACGCGGCTGTCGGCGATCAGCAGCACCGGTTCGGCGATCGCGTCGATCAGCTCGGCGGCGTCGATTTCGCCGGCCTGCGCGACCGGGGCGATCGGCTCGTCCGCCGCTTCGCCGTGGGACAGCGCGAGCAGCACCGCGGCGACCGAGCAGACCAGCGTCACCAGCACGACCTGCACGTCGCCGCCCAACAACAGTCCCGCCACGGCGCCGGCAGCGACGATTCCAAAGGCGAACAAGCCTCTAATTGGGGCAGAAGACGGCATTCGGCGCCTTTGTAACCACGATTTGCGATTGCGAAAGGGGTTCGGGCGCAAGACAAGGGACTATGGCTGACGAAACCCAGGGACCGCAGGCGACGCGGCGGCGTGCGCTGATGCTCGGCGCGGCGGGCGCTTCGGCGATCGTCTCGATCCGCCCGGCGCTCGCGCAGACCAGCGCCTCGGTGATGAACTGCGAGATTCCGGTCCCCGATGCGGGCCGCGCGGGCAATTACATCGCGGCGGACGGCAGCGTCGTGCCTGCCGGCACGGCCGGCGCCTATCCGCCGCCCGGCGTGTCTTACAAGGCGGAGGACGTGAAGCGCGCGCTCGCCGGCGGACAGCTGCCGGGCACCGATTACGAGCGCAGCCGCGCCTACACCAATTACATCCGCCGCCTGCAATCGGGCACCAGCGGCTTCACCTGCTTCGCCTCGCTGCAGATGCCGCGCGGCTGAGCGCCGTGGTCTCACGCCTTTTCCGTCATCCCGGCGAAAGCCGGGATCTCGTTCGACGGCCCCTGTCCTTCATTTTTTTCACGCGAAGGCGCGAAGACGCGAAGGGCTTGTTCGCGCAGAGGCGCAGAGGCGCAGAGGCTGCTTTCCGTCGCGCCAGCGGCGCATTTTATTCCCGCGGCGGAACATGTCCTGCCGCTGTCGCGGCGTTTGAGGGCGCCGCTGGCTCTTTCTCCGCGCCTCTGCGCCTCTGCGCGAACTCTCTACTTCTTCGCGTCTTCGCGCCTTCGCGTGAATCAAAATGACTCGATACCGCGCCGCCGCGCCCGAGACCCTGCGCATCGTGCCGCTCGATGCGCTGACCCTAATCTACCACCGCGCTTCGGGGATCACCCATGTCGTCGATGCGCCGGTGCCGGAGATGATCGACGTGCTCGGCGCGGAAGCTCTGACGGCGCCAGAGCTGCTCGCGCGCCTCGCCGAGCGCTATGAGCTGGTCGATGCCGATCCGGCCGCACTCGCCGCGCGGCTCGAAGAGCTGGTCGATGCGGGGCTGGTCGAGCGGCAATGAGGCATGTCGCGCATCTGCGGATCGGGCCGGTGGGTTTCCGCATCGGCAGCGACTGGCGTGCGCCGATCGCGGCGATCGAGACGCTCTATTCGGCCTATCCGCAGGCCGAGATTCCCGATTTCAACGTCCACCTCTTCGCCGCGCGGCCTTGGCGCCGCGTGCTGCGCCCCTCGGTACACATCGGCGGCGACTTCGTGATCCCTGACGCGGCGCCGCTGCCGCTCGCCCAGGGCTTGCTCGCCGCCGAGATGGGGATGAACCTGCAAATGGCGCTCGGCCAGCGCCGCTACCTGCTGCTCCACGCCTCGTCGGCCGAGCGGGACGGGCGCGCGGTGTTGATGACCGGCATTTCGGGGGCGGGCAAGTCGACGCTCGCCGCGCTGCTGATGGCCCGGGGCTGGCGGCTGATGGGCGACGAATTCGTGCTGATCGATCCCGTGACCGGCCTCGCGCACGGCTTTCCGCGGCTGGTGAGCCTGAAGAACGAAGCGATTTCCGTGGTCGAGGCGGCGTTGCCGGGCGCGCGCTTCGGGCCGCGGCTCGACGGCACGCCCAAGGGAGCGCTGCGCCACCTCGTCCCCGATGCCCGCGCAGTCGCGGCGATGGATACGCCGGCGGAGCCCGCGCTGATCCTCTTCCCTCGCTTCGGCTTCGACGCGGCGGAGCGACCCGTCCCCCCGAGCGAGGCGTTCGTGCGGCTCACCCAGGCCTCGACCAACTATGTCGCGCTGGGCGAGCGCGGCTTCGAGGCGCTGACCCGGCTGGTCGGCGCGGTGCCGGCGCGGGCGATCGACTATCCGGATACCGAAACCGCGCTCGCGATGGTCGAGGCGCTGGCATGAACCCCGGCTGGCGCCTGGTCCATGTCCTGCGCGCGCCGGAGTCCGCGCTGGGCTTCAGCTCGCGCGAATGGACCGAGCTATTCGCGGTCGCCCGCGCCGAGCAGCTCGTCGGCACGCTCGCGCATCGGCTGAACGGCCTCGCCTTGCCCGAGCTGGTGCAGCGGCTCGTCGATGACGCCATCGCTTCGGCCGAGCAGGGGCGAGTGGCGGCGCTGTGGGAGGCCGAGATGGCCCGCCGCGTGCTTGCCCCACTGGATGTGCCGGTGGTGCTGCTCAAGGGCACCGCCTTCGTCGCCGCGGGCTTGGAGGCCGGCGTGGGGCGCTCGATCGGCGATCTCGACATCCTCGTTCCGCGGGCGCGGATCGGTGACGTCGAGGCGGCGCTGCTCGGCGCGGGCTGGGAATGGGTCAAGCCCGACCCCTATGACGACGCTTACTATCGCCGCTGGATGCACGAGCTGCCGCCGCTGATCCATCGCGAGCGCGATCGGATGATCGACGTCCACCACACCATCCTGCCGCTCACCGCGCGCGTGTGTCCCGACGCCGGGGCGCTGATCGCCGGAAGCGTGGCGCTGGGCAACGGCCTCAACACGCTTTCGCCCGAGGACATGGTCATCCACGCGGCGGCGCATCTGCTCGCGGACGGCGATCTGGCCGGCGGCCTGCGCAACCTTTGGGATATCGATCGCCTCTGCCGCGAGTTTAGCGAGCGCGATCCGGATTTCTGCCTGAGCCTCTATGAGGAGAGCGTGGGTCACGGCCTGTTGCCCGCCGTCGTTCGCGCGCTGCGGCTTGCGGGGCGCGTGTACGGCACCACGGTCAAAAGCTATCGCGCGCCGATCACCGTCTCGCTGGCGCCAAGGCCAAGTGATCGCCTTTTCCTCCGCCGTCTCACCGCGCGCGACGGCTGGGGCCGGCCGAGCCGCAAGCTGCTGCGCTTCGGCTTCTATCTGCGCGGCCATTGGCTGCGGATGCCGCCGCTGATGCTCGCCCGGCACCTCTGGACCAAATATCGCAAGGGCTATCGCCCGGCCTGAACCCCCAGCCATTCGAGCGTGGGCACCAGGGCGGCAAAGTCGTCGATCGTCGCGTCTGCCTCCAACGGCTCGGCATCGTCGCCCAGGAACCCGAACCGCACCGCCACGCTCGGCACGCCGGCATCGCGCGCCGCGAGGATGTCGTAGATCGAATCGCCGACGAACGCCCCCGGTCCGCCGCCGCATCGCCGCACCATCTCGCGGATCGGGGTGCCCGAGGGCTTCGGCTCGGGCGTCGTATCGCCGCCGATCACGACCGAGAAATGGCGGTCGAGCCCGGTTTCGTCGAGCAATTGCACCGCCAGACGCTCGAGCTTGTTGGTCACCACCGCCAGCGCCACGCCGCGCGCTGACAGTGCTTCCAGCGCGTCTTCCAGCCCCGGATAGGGCCGCGAATGCACGGCGATATGCGCGGCATAATGGTCGAGCAGGGCGGGGTAGGTAGCCTCCAGCAGCGCCGCATCGCTCCCGCCGGTGGCCGCCAGCCCCAAGTCGAGCATGTGCCGCGTACCGCGCCCGATCATCCCGCGCACCGCCGCCACGGGAAGCGTGGGGCGTCCCAGCCCCGCCAGCGCATGGTTGAGCGCGGCGGCCAGGTCTTCGGCCGTGTCGAGCAGCGTGCCGTCCAGGTCGAAGCCGACGATATCGAAGGGAAAATCCTGCATCGCCGCGCGCTGCCAGCATCGCTATGGCGTTGGCAAGCGTCCCGTGGCAGGGGAGCGGCCAGGAGGCGACATGACGGCACCGATCGCAGCGATCATCCTGGCCGCGGGCAAGGGCACGCGGATGAAATCGGACCTGCACAAGGTCCTTCATCCCATCGCCGGCCGGCCGATGCTGCTCCACCTGATCGACAGCGTGAAGGCGCTCGGCGCCGAACGCGAAGTCGTCGTGGTTGGCGCGGGCCGCGAGCAGGTCGAGTCGGCGGTCCATCCGCTCGGCGTCGAGACCGCGGAGCAGGCCGAGCAGCTCGGCACCGGCCATGCCGTGCGGATGGCGGAGGCGGCGCTCGCCGGCTTCCAGGGCGACGTGCTGATCCTCTATGGCGACGTGCCGCTCGTCACGACCGAGACGATGCGCCGGATGATCGACGCGCTGCATGGGCCGGGCGGCCCCAGCGTCGTGGTGCTCGGCTTCCGCCCGGCCGATCCCGGCGCTTATGGCCGCGTGATCGTCGGCGCCGACGGGCGGCTCGAAAAGATCGTCGAATATAAGGATGCGACGCCCGAGGAGCGCGCCGTCACCCTGTGCAATTCGGGGCTGATGGCGGTGCGCTCGGCCGACCTGTTCCGGCTGCTCGCCAAGCTCCGCAACGACAATGCCGCGGGCGAATATTATCTCACCGATCTCGTCCAGCTCGCCGCCGAGGAGGGGCGTTTCTCGGTCGGGATCGAGACCGATGCGATCGAAGTCGCCGGCGTCAACAGCCGCGCCGAGCTCGCCGGGCTCGAATTCGAATGGCAGCAGCGCCGCCGCGCCCGCGCCATGGCGGACGGCGCGACGCTGATCGCGCCGGAGACGGTGTGGTTCGCGCACGACACGGTGGTTGGCCGCGACGTGACGATCGAACCCAACGTGGTGTTCGGCCCCGGCGTCTCGATCGCCGATCGCGTCGCCATCCACGCCTTTTGTCATATCGAGGGCGCCGAGATCCTCGCCGGGGTCGATGTCGGCCCCTATGCCCGGCTGCGGCCGGGAACGCGGCTGGAGCAGGGTGCGAAGGTCGGCAATTTCGTCGAGACCAAGAAGGCCGTGATCGGCCCCGGCGCCAAGGCCAATCACCTCACCTATCTCGGCGATGCGACGGTGGGCCCGGGCGCGAACATCGGCGCGGGCACGATCACCTGCAATTATGACGGCTTCCTCAAATATCCGACGGTGATCGGCCCCGGCGCGTTCATCGGCAGCAATTCCGCCCTGGTCGCGCCGGTGACGATCGGCGAGGGCGCGATCGTCGGCGCCGGTTCGGTGGTGACGCGCGACGTCGAGGCGGGAGCGCTGGGCATTACCCGCGCCGAGCAGCGGGCGATTCCCGATTGGGCGCGGAAGTTTCGCGAGAAGATGAAGGCCAGGAAGGAAGCGAGGAAGTAATGCGTACCCTCATTGCCATGTCGATGCTTGCGTTCGCCGCACCGGCGCTCGCCCAGACCGCCGCGCCGCTGACCCCGGCCCAGGCGATCGCCGCCGCCACCGCGGCGCCCTCAGGCAAGGTCGAGGCCACGGTCGAATTCGTCGCCGCCTCCACCGGCGCCTCCGGGTTCAATGTGTTCCTGAACTCGTCGGCCAATTATCGCGATGCCGACAATCTCTCGGCCGAGCTGCATGCCGGCGCGACCAACGCGCTGAAGCAGAAGCTGGGCGGCTATCCCGAGGAACTGCTGAAGGGCAAGCGCGTGCGGATCAAGGGCGTTGTGCGGCGCGTCGCCATCCCGAAGCGCGAAGGGGGCAGCTATTTCCAGACCCGGATCGACGTCGACACGCCCGATCAGATCGAAATCCTCGGCTGAGACGCCCTGGAAAATGATATCGTGGAGTGATATCTAGTCGCCATGCGTACGCTGGTCGATATTCCGGAGGAGGACATTCGTTGGCTCGATCGGCTAGCCGCGGAGCGCGGCAAGTCGCGCGCCGCGGTGGTGCGCGAGGCGGTATCTGCCTATCGCGCCAAGGCAAATCTCGATTGGATTGAGCGGGGCGCCGGCTATTGGGCGCATCGCACCGATATCGGCGATGCCGTCGAATATCAGCGCGAGATGCGGCGCGATCGCGACGAACCGTGACCGCCCCTTTTTTCGATACCAACATCCTGATCGACTGGCTGTACGACCGTCGCGAGGCGAAGACCGAGCTGCGCCGTTATCCGCGCCACCGAATCAGCCGCATCGTCTGGGCCGAGATTCTCGCAGGTGAAGAAGAGACCGCGCGCGAAGGCGTGCGCGATCTGCTTCAGGCGTTCGAGACGGTGGAGGTCGATGAGCGCGTTGCCGGGCTGGCCGCGGAAATCCGCCACCGCACCCGGATGAAGTTGCTCGACGCCTTGATCCTGGCGACCGCCCAGGCCAACGGCGCGATATTGGTGACACGCAACACGAAGGACTTTCCGGCGACAATGCCGGGTGTCCGGGTGCCCTACACCCTTTAAGGAATCATCGAACCATGTGCGGAATCGTCGGAATCGTCGGCAAGGAAGACGTTGCGGAGCGGCTGTACGATGGGCTCAAGCGGCTCGAATATCGCGGCTATGATTCGGCCGGCATCGCCACCGATCATGATGGCCGGATCGAGCGCCGCCGCGCCTCGGGCAAGCTGGTCAATCTCGGCAAGGAACTGGCGGCCAATCCGCTGCCCGGCACCACCGGCATCGCGCATACCCGCTGGGCGACCCATGGCGGCCCCACCACCAACAATGCCCACCCGCACGCGACGGGCGAAGTCGCGCTGGTCCACAATGGCATCATCGAGAATTTCAAGCCGCTGCGCGACGCACTGATCGCCCGCGGCCGCAAGTTCGAGAGCGAGACCGATACCGAAGTCGTCGCCCATCTGGTCAGCGAGAAGGTCGAGGCCGGCATGGCGCCCGCCGATGCGGTGCGCGAGGTGCTGCCCCAGCTCCACGGCGCCTTCGCGCTCGCGATCCTCTTCCGCCAGCATCCCGAGCTGCTGATCGGCGCGCGGCTCGGCTCGCCGCTGGTCGTGGGCTATGGCGAGGGCGAGACCTATCTCGGCTCCGATGCCCTCGCGCTCGCGCCGCTCACCCAGCGCATCGCCTATCTGGAAGAGGGCGACTGGGTCGTCATCACCAGGGACGGCGCCGAGATCTTCGACAAGGACAACAATCCCGTCGAGCGGGCGATCACCATCTCCGGCGTCACCGGCGAGCTGATTTCGAAGGGCAATCACCGCCACTACATGCTCAAGGAGATCTACGAGCAGCCGATCGTCGTCGCCCAGACGCTGCGCTCCTACCTCCAGCGCATGGAGGAAAAGGTCACGCTGCCGATCCCCGATTTCGATCTTGCCGCGATCAAGCGCGTCACCATCGTTGCGTGCGGCACCAGCTTCTATGCCGGCATGGTCGCCAAATATTGGTTCGAGCAGTTCGCCCGCGTGCCGGTCGACCTCGATGTCGCCTCGGAATTCCGCTACCGCGCGCCGGTGATGGAAGAGGGTGGGCTGATGATCGTCATCAGCCAGTCGGGCGAGACGGCGGATACGCTCGCCGCGCTCCGCCACGCCCGCAGCGAGGGCCAGACGATCGCCGCGGTGGTCAACGTGCCGACCAGTTCGATGGCGCGCGAGGCGGACCTGCTGCTGCCGACGCATGCCGGTCCGGAGATCGGCGTCGCCTCGACCAAGGCCTTTACCTGCCAGCTCGCCGTGCTCGCCGCGCTGGCGGCCAACCTTGCAAAGGCTAAGGGCAGGCTTTCCGAAAGCGAGGAACGGGCGGTCGTCAAGCATCTCGCCGAGGCCCCGGCGGCGCTCAACGGCGCGATTGCCTATGACGAAGCGATCCAGGCGGTGGCGCCCGTCGTCGCGGCAGCGCGCGACGTGCTCTATCTCGGCCGTGGCACCGATTATCCGCTGGCGCTCGAAGGGGCGCTCAAGCTCAAGGAAATCAGCTACATCCATGCCGAGGGCTATGCCGCGGGCGAGATGAAGCACGGCCCGATCGCGCTGATCGACGATGCCGTGCCGGTGATCGTGATCGCCCCCTCGGGCCCGCTGTTCGAAAAGACGGTGTCGAACATGCAGGAAGTCCAGGCGCGCGGCGGCAAGGTGATCCTGATCTCCGACTATGACGGAGTCGAGGCGGCCGGTGAGGGGTGCATCGCGACGATCACCATGCCCAAGGTCCATCCGCTGATCGCGCCGTTGGTCTATGCGGTGCCGGTGCAGCTGCTCGCCTACCATGTCGCGGTCGCCAAGGGCACCGACGTCGATCAGCCGCGCAATCTCGCCAAGTCGGTGACGGTGGAATAAGCGCGCGCCGATCGTCCGCGTGCCCTCGCCCCAGCGAAAGCTGGGGCCTCCCGCCGCCGACCGGTCGCTCGAGATGGCAGCTTCCGCCGGCCTGGCCGGCAGGAAGCGGCTTCAGCCCAGCAACAGCGCGAGCGCCTGCGCGACCTGCAACGGGCGGTAGGGCTTCTCGATCATCGGCACGCCCTCCTCGAACCCTTCCGGCGCCGCGCCATAGCCGCTGGCGAAGGCGAAGGGGATGCCGCGGGCGCGCAGCAGCATCGCGATCGGTGTGCTGCGCTCGCCGCCCAGATTGATGTCGAGGATCGCCGCGTCCAAGGTCTCGCGCTCGATCAGCGCCATCCCTTCCGCCACGCGGCCGACCGGGCCCACCGGAACGCAGTCCATCGCCTCGAGCATGTCCTCCAGGCTCATCGCCACGATCGGCTCGTCCTCGACGATGAGCACCCGCCGTCCGGCAAATGCACTCATTCCGGCCCCTCCGGCAGCGGCGCCTCGACCCGGCAGACCAGGCCCTCGAGCCGAAATTCGATCGTGACCGTGCCGCCCAGCTCGGCCGCGAGCCCGCGCTCGATCATCCGCGTGCCGAAGCCGCGCCGGGTCGGCACGTCGACGGCGGGGCCGCCATGCTCTTCCCAAATCAGAGAAAATCCCCCTGGCCCCTCTTCGTGCGTTCGCCGCCACGCGATCAACACCTTGCCCTCCGCTGCGGAAAGCGCGCCATGCTTGACGGCATTGGTCGCAAGCTCGTGCATGGCGAGCGCCAGGCTGATGGCGGTCTTGGGCTGGATCGGTAGGTCCGGGCCCTCGATCTCGAAACGGCTCGCCTCGCCATGCGGCGCCACGGCGTCGCCGACGATCTGCCGCATCGAGACGGCGCCCCAATGCTCCTCGGTGAGCAGGTTGTGCGCCTTGGCGAGCGTCGCAAGCCGCCCTTCGAACGCAGCGCGGGCCTGCTCGATCGGCATGTCCTGCTTGAAGCTCTGCTGCGCGATGCCCTGGACGATCGCGAGCGTGTTCTTCACGCGATGATTGAGCTCGTCGATCAGCAGCCGCAGATGCGCCTCGGCGCGCTTGGCCTCGGTCACATCCCGGGCGATCGCGTGCAGGGCGATCGGATTGCCATGCTCGTCGAGGTTGAGCCGCGAATTGACTTCCCAGACCAGCTCGCGCCCGTCCTTGGCACGCACCTTGATCGTCAGCCGCGTGGTGCCGCCGCGCGTCAGCTTCTGCCGGAACGCCTCCATGCTGATCGCGAACTGATCGGCATCCATGAACTCGGCGATCGATCGGCCGACGATCTCGGCTTCGGTGTAGCCGAGCGTCGCCAGCACGGCCGGATTGACCGAGCTCACCACATTGTCGAGCGTCGTGGTGATCAGGAAGTCGTTGGCCTCCTCGAAGATCGCGCGGAAGCGATGCTCGCTCTCGCGAAGTTCCTCCTCGGCCCGCTTGCGCGCCGTGATGTCGAACGAGACGCCGACGAAGCGGCTCGGCCGCGCGTCCGGATAGTCGATGCGGCTGCCATGGCTCTGCAGCCAGCGCTCGCTGCCGTCATCGGCGCGCAGGATACGATATTCGATGGTGTAGGGGATCGCCGTGTCGAAGCAGCGTTGGGCGGCGGCCGCAACGAAGGCGCGGTCGGCGGGATGGACGCGCTCGATCCACTGCGCGTAATTGCCCATGCTGTCGTCCCGGCGCGGCATGCCGAGCAGGTCGAAGCGATTGGGCGACCACAGCCCCTCCATCGTCGCCAGGTCCAGCTCCCAGGTCGCCATGCCCGCCGTCTCGGTGGCGAGGCGCAGCGTCTCCTCGCGCTTGCGCAGCTGCTCCTCCGCCTCGCGCCGCTGGGTGACGTCGAGCGTCACGGACAGCACGCCGAACGGCTCGCCGTCCGGCCGCCGGATCACGGCCACCGAATTGTTCACCCACACCGTTCCGCCGTCCTTGCGGACATAGCGCTTCTCGTGCGTGTAGGGCGTGCCCTCGCGCACGCTGCGCTCGAACAGCGGCACGTTGCGCGCGAGATCGTCGGGGTGGGTGATCTCCTGCATCGTCTTGTCAAGCAGCTCCTCGCGGCTCCAGCCCGCGATTTCGCAGAAGCGATCGTTGACCAGCGTGAAGCGCCCGTCCAGGTCGACCTGCGCGAAGCCGGCCGTGGTCTGGTTGATGAAGGCGGTCAACTGCGCCTCGCGCTCGCGCAGTGCCAGCTCGGCTTCTTTGGCCTCGGTGATGTCGTGGGCGACGCCGACGAAGCCGATGTGCCGGCCATTGGCGTCGCGGCGGGGCTGCGAGGTCGAATGGAGCCAGCGCCAGGCGCCGTCGGCGCGGCGATACCGGCCGATCAGCTCGAACGTGTCGAGCGAGGCCTCGCCCGCCACCGACTCGGCCAGGATCCTCGCCGCGTCGGCGGGATGGATCACCGCCCGCCAGTCGAATCGCAACGCTTCCTCATAAGGCGCGCCGAGGAACTCGACATAGGCGCGGTTGACGAAGCTGCGCTGGCGATCGAGCCGCGTGACCCAGACGATCACGGGCGCGCTGTCGGCAATGAGGCGGAACTCGTCCGTCCCCACTGGCAGCGGTTCGGCTTCCGTGTCGATCATCGGCCCGCTCGCAGGTGCATTGCCCTCTTCCCCTAACGACGGCGCAAGACGAATCAATGGATTAGGTGTTCCGGAGGCGGGAAAGACCCGGATCGGGCGCTTTTCGTATCGGGTTGGGAGCGGCGGTCAAGCCGAAGCCGCAGAGGGATCGTTCGCGGCTTCGGCTTGCTTCCCGATGACGAGCCGTCCCGGGCGAGAGGAGCGGCTCCGTTCGACGCTGCGACACGCGAACCCCGGGAAGACGGTTGATCCGCATCGACGTCTTACGTCATTCGCCCCCGGGCTTTTACTCCGTAGTTTTGCAGTAGTCCCCGCCACTTGGCTTAACCTTGTCCGGGGTTCGGGGGCCTCTGCGGGAGGTTGCGATTTTACCGCTCCTTAACCCTGTCCGCTTACCGGTTTGCGATGAGCTACCGAGGGGATTCAGGCACCGTGCGCATCTTGATCGTGGACGACGAACCGGCGATGCACGAATCCTATCGCCAGTGCTTCCGCGCGGGGCAGGGCGCCTCGGATCGATCGACGCTCGGCGCGATGGCGGCCGAGCTGTTCGGCGATGACGAGGCTTCGGCGCCATCCGATCCCGCGGACGACCTGCCCGATTTCGACTGCGCCCATTTCTCGCAGGGACTCGACGCCGTCGAGGCGGTTCGCGCCTCGATCGAAGCCGGCGATCGCTTCGCCGTCGCCTTCATCGACGTGCGCATGCCGCCCGGCATCGACGGCAAGGAAACCGCCGCTCGCATCCGCGCGCTCGATCCGAACGTCAACCTGGTGATCGTCACCGGCTATTCCGACTTCTCGCCGCTCGACATCAGCCGTGCCGCGGGCCCGGCGGACAAGATCTTCTACATCGCCAAGCCGTTCCAGGCCGAGGAAGTGATCCAGACGGCGACGGCGCTCGCGCATCGCTGGCAGGCCGATGCCAAGCTGCGCGACGCGATCGCGCTGCTCGAGGAACAGAAGCTCGAACTCGCCGCCAACGAATCGCGCGCCGTCCACATCGCCAATCACGATTCGCTCACCGATGCGCCCAACCGGCTCGCCTTCCTCCACGCCCTCGGCCAGGCGGTGAAGGGCGATCGTTGCTTCGCGATGGCGATGATGGACCTCGATCGGTTCAAGCTGGTCAACGACACGCTCGGCCATCTCGCCGGCGACGAGCTGATCCGCATGGTCTGCGGCATCCTGCGCGAAGCGGTGCCCGAAGGCGGCTTCGTCGCGCGGCTGGGCGGCGACGAATTTGCGATGCTGTTCGAGGTCACCGGCGAGGACGAGGCAGTGATGCTGTCCGAGCGGCTGCTCAAGGCCGTGTCGATCAGCTTCAAGGTGTTTGGCCATTCGGTGCAGGGCGGCGCCTCGCTCGGCCTGATGGTCGTCGAGCCCGGCAGCATCGGCGATCCGATCGACGTGATGCGCCGCACCGATCTCGCGCTCAACGACGCCAAGCATTGCGGCCGCGGCTGCGTGCGCGTGTTCGACGAGGCGATGGACGAATCGATCCGCTTTCGCCGCCAGATCGAGAGCGGGCTCTCGGGGGCGATCGAGAAGGGCGAATTGAAGCTCGTCTTCCAGCCGATCGTCGCGCGCGACCAGCTCGAAGTCACCGGGTTCGAGGCGCTGATCCGCTGGTGCAGCCCGGAATATGGCATGGTCTCGCCCGGCCTGTTCATCCCGATCGCCGAGGAATCGAACCTGATCCACGAACTCGGCGACTGGGTGATCGATCGCGCCGTCGAGACGCTCAAGACCTGGCCCGGCCAATATGTCTCGGTGAACTTCTCGCCGCGCCAGTTCCGCCGGCACAATTTCGTCGGGCACGTCATGGAGCGCGTCACCAATGCGGGCGTCGAGCCCGGCCGCTTCCAGATCGAGATCACCGAAACCGCGATCTTCGATGATGTCGATCGCGCGGCGGAGACGCTGTTCAAGCTGCGCCAGATGGGCTTCCGCATCGCGCTCGACGATTTCGGCACCGGCTATTCCAGCCTCTACAACATCCGCCGCTTCGCGCTCGATTGCCTGAAGATCGACCGCAGCTTCGTCGACGGCATGGGCCGCGAGCGCGAGAGCGCGGCGATCGTCCATTCGATCATCCATCTCGGCCATGCGCTCGGCATGGAAGTGGTCGCCGAGGGGGTCGAGACCAAGGCCCAGCTCCAGGCGCTGCGCCTCGCGGGCTGCAGCCATATGCAGGGCTATTTCATCTCGCGCCCGATCGATGCCGAAGACGCGCTGGTCCTCGCCGAGCGCCGCTTCCTCGAGGCCGCGCCGCACGTCGAGGACGCCATCGAGCTGAGCAACGGGACGCACGGCTGATGCCGATCGCGGGGCGCCTCAAGGCGCCGGCCTCGCTCGGCGCCAAGCTCGTCCTGATCCTCACCGGCGTCGGGCTGATGGGGGCCGCGGCGCTGGCGCTGCTGCTCGCCACGGTGATCATGCCGAGCTTCAATCGGCTCGAGCGCGACGCAGTCGACGGCCATGTCGCGCGCACCCGCGCCGTGGTCCACGACGTCGCCGCCAAGGTCGAGAATGCCGTGCGCGACTATGGCGACTGGAACTCGTCCTACGACTACATGGCCGCGCCCAGCCGCGCCTTCGAGCAGGAGAGCTTCTCGACGCTGGCGATGGTCAATCTCGACGTCAACGGCATGGCCTATGTCCGGCCCGATCGCAGCATCGTGATCGCGCGCTGGCTCGATCTCGAGCGCCAGGCCGACGTGCCGGCGATGCGCCTGCAGCTCGAACGCGCCATTGCCGGTCTCGATTTCGCGGGTGCGCTCGATCGGCGCAGCTCGGCGGGCTTCTTCCTGCGCATCGGCGACACGCTCGCCGCGGTCGGCATCGCCCAGGTCCGCCGCAGCGACGGCAGCGGCGCGCCGCGCGGCTATGTGCTGATGGCGCGGACCGTGACGGCGAAGCAGCTGAGCACGCTGCTCCAGTTGCCCGCGAGCCTGGCGCTCGACCATCCCGTCGATCAGGTCGCGATCGCGCCGGGCCGCACCCGCACGCAGATCGTGGTGCCGATTCCCGGCCCGGCCGGCCATGCCGTGGCCACCGCCGCCTATACCGTGCCGCGCGACCTCTCCCGGCTCGGAACCTGGATGCTGCTGCTGGCGGTGCTCGGCTCGTCGCTGGTGCTGGCGGTCGTGCTCTGGGTTTTGCGGCGGACGATCGCCCGGCTGGTCCTCGCGCCGCTGAAGCGCGTCGAGCAGCATATGGGCGTGGTCCGCGCCTCGGGCACGCTCGGCCTGCTCACCGACAAGCCCCGTGACGACGAGATCGGCAGCCTCGTCACCAGCTTCAATTCGATGCTCCGCCAATTGAAGGACCTGCGCGAACAGCTCGAAGTGCAGAGCTTCACGCTCGGCCGCAGCGAGAGCGCGGTCGCGGTGATGCACAATGTGCGCAACGCGCTCAATCCGATCAGCACGGTGCTGAGCCAGGGCCTCGGCACCGGCGCCCCGCTCGATCGCGCGTTGCTCGATCGCGCCTTGTCCGAGCTCGCTTCCGGCGACATTCCGCCCGCGCGCCGCCAAAAGCTCGTCGCCTTCGTCGCCGCCGCGCTGGAAGCGATCGAGCGCGAGCGGGAGGATCGGCGCGAACAGTCCGGCATCGGCCGCCAGGCGCTCCACCATGTGCTGGAGATCATCGGCAAGCAGCAGGAGGCAGCGCACGAGCGCCCGCCGCTCGATGCCTGCGACATCACTGACATCGTCGCCCAGAATGCCACCATCGCGCGCTATTCGGGCGAGACTTCGATCGCCTTCGCCTTTCCCTCGGCGCCGCATTGGGTGATGGCGAACCGCGTGATCTTGAGCCAGGTGATCGGCAATCTCTTCGCCAATGCCGCCGAGGCGATCGCCGCCACCGGACGCGGCAGCGGCTCGATCGCGGTCTCGATCCAGGAGCGCGGGGACAAGACCGAGATCAGCATCCGCGACGATGGCGAAGGCTTCGACCCCGCCACGGCGCCGACCCTGTTCCAGCGCGGCTTCTCGACTCGGGCGCACAAGTCCGGCGGGCTGGGGCTGCACTGGTGCGCCAATTCGATGCTGGCGATGGAAGGCGCGCTCGAACTGCGCAGCGACGGCAAGGGAACCGGCGCCCGCGCGATCCTGACGCTGGGAACCGCGGACATCGCCCAGCCGAACGACATCGCCGCCTGACCAAATCGTCATGCCAGCGAAAGCTGGCATCTCTCAAAGCCAGCCCATAAGCTCGCGGCATGGAACGCGGCGGCTGGACCTACATCATGACCAACAAGCCGCGCGGCATTCCCTATGTCGGCGTCACCGCCGATCTGGCGTTCCGGGTGAACCAGCATCGCAGCGACAAGGGCTCGGCCTTTTGCCGCAAATATGGACTCAAGCTGCTCGTCCACGTCGAGCGGCACGATACGATCGAGGACGCCATCCGGCGCGAGAAGGCGCTCAAGGCCTGGAAACGCGACTGGAAGATCGCGCTGATCGAGAAGCACAATCCGGATTGGCGGGACCTGTTCGACGATATCCGGTGAAGCGCGGGCGCCATCTGTCCTTCAACTGACAGAGGCCCCAGCTTTCGCTGGGGCGACGGATTGGGGGGCTTGCCCAAAGTCGTCATGCCAGCGAAAGCTGGCATCTCCCGATGTTCGCTCAAGCCTCTGGGAGGCGCGCCTACCCCCGTCCCCCGGCGCGGCGCTTCGCTACGTCGTCCTTCCGCCGCAGATAGGGCGCCACCAGGTTCCGCGCCCGGAACCATTCCTGCCGGTCCGGGTCGAGCGAATCGAAATTGCCGATCACGCGCCGGCAATCGGGCGCGCGGCACTGGCAGATCATGTGCCAGTTCGATTCCCTCAGCGTCGTCGAATAGTCCCAGGCGATCTCCTCGCCCGGGCGGATCGCGCGCACCGCGACCAGGAACAGGCCCCGATCGGTGAAGCGCAGCCCGGCATTGGGATCGCAGCTGTGGTTGACCAGGTCGTCGATCCGGCCGGAAGGGCCCATATAATGATCGGGCGTCACCTGGACGAAGCGGTCGCCATGGCCGCGCATCAGGCTGGGCACCTGATCGGCACGGAAGCGGCGGCCGGTGAATTCGATCAGCACGTCGCCCTCGGCGAACGGGGCGGCGGCATAAACCGCCTTGCCGAGATGGTTCTCGCCGACGCGGAACAGGTTGCTCGACGGGCGATAGCGATCGAGCCACAGCAACCCGCCGCGCCGCACGCCGAGCGAGCGCAGCGGGTTGATCGTCGCCAGCCCGATCAGGAACCAGACGCTGGCATGGCAGAGCAGCTCGACCAAGACATAGGCGAGTTCGGCCACGCCGAGCTCCGGCCCGCGCACCGCGATCAGGAGCGTGGCGAGGTCGCCGAAGGTCCACAGGCCCCAGGCCGGCGAGCGTTCGCGATTGCGATCCGCCCAGGCGCTCTGCCAGGTCGGCCAGAAGCTCACCGGCACGGCCGCGACGACGAGCATGTGCGCCCAAAAGGCCTCGCGGAACGCCAGCCAGAGCAGCAGTGCGGAAAGGCAGGCGGCGATGCAGAGGGTCTCGGTGGGCGAGGGCGGGGCCCAGGACGATCGCCGCCAGATGCCGAGCGTCACCGCAATGCACGCCACGGCGGACACGGCGAACACCCATCCTTGCGGCGCGCCGGGGTTCACCGCGGCATAAGTGAGCGCCTCGAGCGCGGTCGCGGCGCTCCAGATCAGCCAGGAGGCGCGGTTCGGCTGCACGGTCTCGCGCCGCAGGCCGACCCCGTAGGTCGCATAGCCCGCGAAGCTCAGTCCGATCGCCAGCAGGAACCAGAAATCGACGGCCAAAATGCCCCTCCCTAACGGGACATTTACCATCTTCAGGATTCGCCGTCTACGCGCGACTCGCGGTGAATCCGCGAGTCGCGGGGAGTCACCCCTATTTCGTCATGCCAGCGAAAGCTGGCATCTCACGAAGCGGGTACAGGCCAATCGGTGCGCTTTTCTCGGGAGGCCCCCAGCTCCCGCTGGGGCGACGGATCAGGCTCGGGCCGCCGGCTTGTCGGGCGGGCGACCGGTCACGCCTGACCGCATTCGGCCACCGCTTCGAGCACGATCGGCGCCCATTCCTTGCGGCAGATCAGCAGGTCCGGAATGCTCGTGCCGGGCTGGTTGTAGACGATGGGGCTGCCGTCGATCCGCGACGCGTGCAGTCCCGCCGCGAGCGCCACCGCCACCGGCGCGCAATTGTCCCATTGGTGCTGTCCGCCCGAATGGAGGTAGATCTCCGCCTCGCCGCGCACCACTGCCATCGCCTTGGCACCGGCCGAACCCATGCCGAGCTGCACCGCCCCGATCCGCGCCGCCACGTCGGTGCACAGCCCGCTCGCCCGCGTTCGGCTCACCAGCATCCGCGGCGGCAGCGCGCCTTCGGGCAGGGCAGGGGGTGCGTCGCTGGTCAGCGTGCAGCCGAGCCGCGGCAGCGCCACCGCGCCCACTGCCGCGACGCCGTCGATCGCCAGGCCGATATGCACCGCCCAATCCTCGCGCCGCTCGGCGAATTCGCGGGTGCCGTCGAGCGGATCGACGATCCACACGCGCCGTGCGTCCAGCCGGGCGAGGTCGTCGGCGGATTCCTCGGAGAGGATCGCATCGTCCGGCCGGGCGAGCGCAAGCGCGGCGAGGATCAGCGCATTCGCTTCGCGGTCGCCGCGATCGCCGCCGGCGCATTCGTCCTGGATGCGCAGCAGCAGTGCGCCGGCCTCTTCGGCGATGTTATGGGCGAGTTCGGCGTCGGTCAAATCACTGGACTCCAGGTGCCGAGTACCGCTTCCACGATCCGCTCCGCGGCCGCTTCGGCGCTTTCGCGGGTGGTGTCGATGCGGATCTGCGGATTCTCCGGCGGCTCATAGGCGCTGGAGATGCCGGTGAAATTGGCGATCAGCCCGGCGCGCGCCTTCTTGTAGAGTCCCTTCACGTCGCGCTGTTCCGCCACCGCCAGCGGCGTGTCGACGAAGATCTCGAAGAATTCGCCCTCGGGCAGCATCGCGCGCACCAGCTCGCGCTCGGCACGGAAGGGCGAGATAAAGGCGGTGAGCACGATCAGCCCGGCATCGGTCATCAGCTTGGCGACTTCGCCGACGCGGCGGATATTCTCGATCCGATCGGCGTCGGTGAAGCCCAGGTCGCGGTTGAGCCCGTGGCGGATATTGTCGCCGTCCAGCAGGAAGCTGTGCTTGCCGAGCGCGTGCAGCCGCTTCTCGACCAGATTGGCGATGGTCGACTTGCCCGATCCCGAAAGCCCGGTGAACCACAGCAGCCGCGGCGCCTGGTTCTTCTGCCGGGCATGCGCCTCGCGATTGATCTCGATCGCCTGCCAATGCACGTCGCGCGCGCGGCGCAGCGCGAAGTTGAGCATGCCCGCCGCCACGGTCGCGTTGCTCGCCTTGTCGATCAGGATGAAGCCGCCCAGCTCCTTGCTCTCGGCATAGGGTTCGAAGACGATGCCGCGATCGGTATAGACTTCGGCGACGCCGATATCGTTGAGCCCGAGCGTCTTCACCGACAATTCGGCAAGCGTGTTGACGTCGACCGCATGGCGCGGCGGCTGGACGGTGGCGCTTACCGTCTGCGTGCCGAGCTTGAGCCAATAGGCGCGGCCCGGCAGCAGCTCGGCCGGGTCCATCCAGACGAGCGTCGCCTGGAACTGGTCGGCGACTTCGGGCGGGGCATCGGCCCCGACGATCATGTCGCCGCGCGAACAGTCGATCTCGTCCGCCAGCGTCAGCGTCACGCTCTCGCCCGCTATGGCTTCGGCCCTGTCCCCGCCGAACGCGACGATGCGGGCAATGCGCGTGGTGCGGCCGGAGGGCAGGATGCGCACCGTGTCGCCGGGCTTCACCGTGCCTGCCGCGATCGTGCCGGCAAAGCCGCGGAAATCGAGATTGGGCCGGTTGACCCATTGCACCGCCATGCGGAAGGCGCGGGCGGCATCGGCGTCCGCATCGATCGCGACGCTCTCCAGATGCGGCAGCATCGCGGGGCCCGTGAACCAGGGCATGTTGGCGCTCGGCGCGGTGATGTTGTCGCCCTGGAAGCCCGAGATCGGGATCGGCGTGAAGCCCGCAATGCCGATGCTCTCGGCAAAGCCGCGATACTCCTCGACGATCGTGTCATAGGCCGCCTGGTCGTAGCCGATCAGGTCCATCTTGTTCACTGCCAGCACGATATGGCGGATGCCGAGCAGGTGGCAGAGATAGGAGTGCCGCCGCGTCTGGGTGAGCACGCCCTTGCGCGCATCGATCAGGATCACGGCGAGATCGGCGGTCGAGGCGCCGGTCACCATGTTGCGGGTGTACTGTTCGTGCCCGGGCGTATCCGCGACGATGAACTTGCGCTTCTCGGTGGCGAAGAAGCGATAGGCGACGTCGATGGTGATGCCCTGCTCGCGCTCGGCGGCGAGCCCGTCGACGAGCAGAGCGAAGTCGATCGCCTGGCCCTGGGTGCCCATGCGCCGGCTATCCGCTTCGAGCGCGGCGAGCTGGTCCTCGAAGATCATCTTCGAATCGTAGAGCAGCCGCCCGATCAGCGTGGATTTGCCGTCGTCGACGCTGCCGCAGGTGATGAAGCGCAGCAGCGACTTGTTCTGGTGCTGGGCGAGATAAGCCGAGATGTCGGACGCGATCAGCGCGTCGGGGCGATAGGCGGTCATCTTCTTTATCCCTCCCCCGTTCCGGGGGAGGGAGGGGCCCGCCGCGCAGCGGTGGGAGGGAGAGGGCGCGCGCGAAGACGCGCGGCCGGCGCTCGCCCCCTCGCCCGAACGGGCATCGAGCCCGTCCGGCCGATCCCCTCTCCCCGGCCCTCCCCCGCAAGGGGGGAGGGAGCGCGGTGCAGAAGCGCCCCCATCAAAAATACCCCTCCTGCTTCTTCTTCTCCATGCTCGCCGCCTGGTCATGGTCGATCGCGCGGCCCTGCCGTTCGGAGGTGGTGGTCAGCAGCATCTCCTGGATCACCGCCTCGAGCGTCTCCGCCCGGCTTTCCACCGCGCCGGTGAGCGGATAGCAGCCGAGCGTGCGGAATCGGATCGAGCGCTCGACCGGCACTTCACCGGGGTGCAGCCGAAAGCGATCGTCGTCGACCATCAGGATCATGCCGTCGCGTTCCACCGTCGGGCGCGGCGCGGCGAAATAGAGCGGCACGATCTCGATCCCCTCGGCCAGGACGTACTGCCAGATGTCGAGCTCGGTCCAGTTTGAGAGCGGGAAGACGCGGATGCTCTCGCCCTTGTGCTTGCGGGCATTGTAGAGGTGCCACAGCTCGGGGCGCTGGTTCTTGGGGTCCCAGCGATGCGTCGCGGTGCGAAAACTGAATACCCGCTCCTTGGCGCGGCTCTTCTCCTCGTCGCGCCGCGCGCCGCCGAACGCAGCATCGAAGCCATGGCGATCGAGCGCCTGCTTGAGCCCCTCGGTCTTCCACAGGTCGGTATGGCGGCCGCCATGGTCGAAGGGATTGATCCCCAGGGCCTCGGCCTCGGGATTCTTGTGGACGATCAGCTCCATCCTCGCTTCGCGCGCCGCCTTGTCGCGCAGCTCGTACATCGCGCGGAACTTCCAGGTCGTGTCGACATGGAGCAGCGGGAAGGGCGGCGGCGCGGGGTAGAAGGCCTTGCGCGCGAGGTGCAGCATCACTGCGCTGTCCTTGCCGATCGAATAGAGCATCACCGGCCGCTCGGCTTCGGCGACGACTTCGCGCAGGATATTGATGCTCTCGGCCTCAAGCCGCTGGAGATGCGTCAGCCGCGCGCCCGGCACGTCGCTTGCCTGTCTCTCCGCCATGGTCCCCAAATGCAGCATGGCGCGCGATTTAGGAAGCGCCGCGCGTGCGCGCGATCTAGATAATGTTTAGCGGCGGATACCCCGCAATCCCCGACGAGCCGACTCCCTCGCGCCGCGGAATTGCGGTAAGTGCATGATCTAGAACAGGCCGAAGGACCGAGGATGCACGAAGAGGGGATCGAAACGCCGCAGCCGGCGGGCCAGCCGCGCGCGTTCGCGTTCGACGGCTGGTCGATGGTGCCGCTGGAGTTCACGCGCCCGCCGGCGGAGCAGCCCGCTCCCGAACCGAAAGAGCAGCCGGCCTGACCCGCCGCCCTTAAACACCTGCCGGGGAGCAGGATGGGGGGTCAGAGCCTCGCCCCGCCGATCCAGCTCGCTTGCACCTCCAGCGCCGCGTCCACCAGCACCAGGTCCGCGCGGTAGCCCGGCGCGATCGCGCCCAGCCGGTCGCCCAGCCCCAGGAACGCCGCCGGCGTCGCCGAGGCCATCCGCGCCGCCTCTTCCAGCGACACGCCCGCCTGCGCCATCATGCCCTTCACCGCCCCGGCCATGGTCAGCGTCGATCCCGCCAGCGTCCCGTCCGCCCCGACCAGCCGGTCGCCTTCGCGATGGATCGCGCGGCCGTGGATCAGGAAGCTCTCCTCCGCGCTGCCCACGCTCGGCATCGCATCGGTGACCAGCATCAGCCGCTCCGGCCCCTTGGCATGCAGCGCGATGCGCAGCGTCGCCGGGTGGAGGTGGTAGCCGTCGGCGATGATCCCGGCATAGGCGTCGCTGTCCAATGCCGCGCCGACCATGCCGGGCGCGCGCGCCGTCAGCTGCGACATCGCATTGAAGATATGGGTAAAGCCGCTCAGCCCGGCCTCGATCGCCGCGCGCACCGTCTCATAGGGCGCGTCCGAATGGCCGGCCGCCACGATCACGCCGGCCCGCGTAAGCCGGCGGATCTGCTCGGGCGTCGCCGCTTCGGGCGCGAGCGTCACCAGCGTCCGGCCGAAGCGACCCGATTCGAGCAGCGCCAGGAACCGGTCCTCGAGCGGGCGGATCTTGCCCTCGGAATGGATGCCGCGTCGCGCCTGGCTGAGGAACGGCCCCTCGATATGGATGCCGAGCACGCCGGGCACGCCCGCTTCGATCGCCGCGTCGATCGCGCGGATCGCGGCCTCGACCACGGAGAGATCGTCGCTGATCAGCGTCGGCAGCAGCCCGGTAGTGCCGAAGCGCCGGTGCGTCTCGGCGATCGTGCGGATCGTCTCGACGCTGGGATCGTCGTTGAACAGGCGTCCGCCACCGCCATTCACCTGGACGTCGATGAAGCCCGGCAGCAGCGTCCCACCGTTCAGGTCGATCACATCGGCATCGGCCGGCGGTGCAGCCTCGATCGCCGCGATCGTGTCGCCGCTGAGCACCACGCAGCAATCCTCGCGGAACCCTTCGGGCGTCAGCACCCGGCCATTGGCGAGCGCCTGGGTCCGCGTGGCAAGCCGCGCCGCGGCGTTCATGCCAGCGTGTCCAGCGCCGCGCCCAGGCTGCCCTGCGCCGCCGCCAGCCGCGCCGCCGCCTCGTCCGCCGACAGCCCGCGCGCGACCAGCACCGCGCGCTTGATGTCGCGCCCCGCCGCCGCCAGCGCCGCTTCGGCGCGATCCTCATCGGTGCCCGCCAGCCGCGCGACCATCCGCACCGCGCGCCCGTGCAGCTTGGCGTTCGAAACCTGCATGTTCACCATCAGCCCGTGATGGACCAGGCCGAGGCGCAGCATGATCCCGGTCGAGATCAGGTTGAGCGTCACCTTCTGCGCGGTGCCCGCCTTCATCCGCGTCGATCCGGCGACGACTTCGCTGCCGGTATCGGCCAGGATCGCATGCTCCGCGGCATCAAGCACCGGCGCGCCAGGATTGTTGGCAAGGGCAATTGTCAGCGCCCCCGCCGCCCGCGCCGACTCGAGTGCGGCGATCACGAACGGCGTCCGCCCGCTCGCCGCCACGCCGATCAGCACGTCGTCCGGGCCCAGCGCCTCCGCCGCGACCGCAGCCCGCGCCGCCTCGCGATCGTCCTCGGCGCCTTCCTGGGTCTTGAGCAGGGCCGCGGTGCCGCCGGCGAGCAGGAACACCAGCCGCTCGCTCGGCCAATTGAAGGTCGGGGTGAGCTCGACGCCGTCCTGCACGCCGATCCGGCCCGACGTGCCCGCGCCGGCATAGGCCAGCCGCCCGCCGCCGCGCAGCCGCTCGGCCGCCGCATCGATCGCCGCGGCGATCGTGCCGGTCTGGCTCTTCAGCGCCGCGATGGCGGCAAGCTGCGCCTCGAGCATGGCATCGACCGCAGTCTCGGTCGGCCAACGATCGATCTCGCGATAGCGCGGATCGGCGAGTTCAGTCGGCATCGGGCCTCCGCGTCGGCAGGGCGGAGGCGGGCAGGCCGGCGAGCAGCAGCGCGCCGTCGAGCGGATCGGCGATGGCGTCGGTCAGCCGCGCCACCGTCCGCGCGCGCAGCCACGGCTTCATCCGCATCGCGAGGCCCCCGGCGAGCGCACAGCGCACCGCGCCGCGCGCGAAGATCGTCTCGATGAAGCGCTCGACATGCAGCGCCGCGTCTTCCACGATCGATCGGGCAATGCTGTCATTGTTCTCGGCATAATCCATCACCAGCGGCGCGAAGGCGGCGTAGTCCTTCGGGGTCGCCGCATCCATCCAGGCGATGGCGCGGGCGGTATCATGGCCGAAACCGGCCGTCACCGCATGGCTGAGCGGCGTGACTTCGCTGCGCCCGTCCAGCGCGCGCAGCGCGTGGCGCATCGCGCTGAGGCCCAGCGCCGCGCCGCTGCCTTCGTCGGAGATCGGAAAGCCATAGCCGCCGATCGTAAAGCTGTTCGCGCCCACCCGCACTTCGGCGACGCTCCCCGTGCCGATGATCAGCGTCGCGCCCTCGGCGCCGGCATGCGCGCCGAGATTGGCGATCGCCGCATCAGTCGCCAGCGCGACCCGGGCGAAGGGCAGGGGCAGCGCCTCGATCTGCGCGCGCATCCCGGCGCGCGAGATGCCGGCAATGCCCAGCCCGGCCTGGATCGTCGCGGCGGCGGCTTGATCGAGGCCCGAGGCAGACACTGCCTGCGCGATCACGTCGGCCAACACGGCCTCCAGCCGGTCGATACCGACCCTCGTATTGGCAGGCCCGGCCTCGCCCGTGCCGAGGATATGGCCGATCTCGTCGGTCAGGCGGCTGCGGCAATGACTGCCGCCGGCATCGATGCCGAGGAAATAGGGCATATCTTCCTTCTAGCGCAGATGAAGCGGCGGCGTTCCATGCCGAGCGCGGGTTAACCCATAATCGGGAGATATGACCGATCGGAAGTCAGGTCGTGCGAAAAACTGCGTCTGGGCTGGGCCTGGAGTTCAGGCGACGCATTTTTCGAGCGCGGCGTAGCGGCTGGCGCCTAGCCATGCCTGGAAAGTGCTTTCGAGCGCGCGCTTGCCGACCACGAGGAGCCGCCCGGACTCGATGGCGTCTCGCGCCGGCGCGTAGCCCATCCACACCTCGGTCATCGTGCGCAGATCGGTGGTGACGTAGAGATCGACGTCATAACCCGGATCGACGGAGCAGAGGTCGATCTCTTCGCCGGGATAAGCGAGCAGCCACCAGTTGCGCGTCTCCGTCGGCAGATCGCGATAGACGAACTGGATGACGCTGCGGCCCGGCGGCATCGGATTGGGATCGAGGTTGCGCCGCAAATTCCACATCAGCAGCCGGACGTCGAGATGCTCCAGCGTCGCCTGGGTAGTGACCCAGCGATGCCCCCAATCGCCCATGGCATCGACGATCGGCTCCACCGCGAGGCCAGCGTCGGTGAGCGCATATTCGTAGAGGCCAGGGTCTTCGGCCGAAGGCGAGCGGGCTAGGAGGCCCGCCGCCTCGAGTTCTTTCAGGCGCTTCGACAGGAGCGTCGGCGACATGCGCGGCAGGCCGCGACGCAGATCGTTGAAGCGCGAGGTTCCGCGCAACAACTCGCTCAGGAGCATCATTGTCCATCGCCCGCCGAGCACGTCGGAGGCCATTGCGAGCGGGCAGAACTGCTTATGGCGGCTGGCCGAGGACGACATGGCGCTCTCCGATCGGGCGGTGGTCGATCTTTTATGACCGATCGGGAAATGCCGCCAGTTCAGTTTCTGTATCGGGGCAGTCCATTTGCTGGACTGGCTCGGGGATCAGCAGAGGCGCAGCGCAGGGGCAACGCCAACGCATTCGGAGACGAACTCATGACCGACGGACAGATCAGCGCCCCCAATCCCAACAAGATGCTGTGGGAGAAAGGCGACTTCACTCGAATTGCCGCATCGATGCGCGAAAGCGGCGAGGCGCTGGTTGCCGCGCTGGAGGTGACGCCGGAGCTGGAGGTGCTCGACCTCGGCTGCGGCGACGGCACGACGGCCTTGCCGGCGGCAAAGACTGGCGCGCGGGTTCTGGGTGTCGATATCGCGGCCAATCTGGTGGCGGCCGGCAATCGCCGCGCCCGTGAAGCAGGCCTTTCGAACCTCTATTTCCGCGAGGGTGATGCATGCGACCTGACGGGGATCGAAGACGATCGGTTCGATCTGGTGGTGAGCATCTTCGGCGCCATGTTCGCGCCCCGGCCATTCGACGTCGCGCGCGAAATGGTGCGCGTGACGAAGCCCGGCGGGCGGGTCGTGATGGGGAACTGGATCCCGGGCGATCCGACGCTGGTCGCGCAGATATTGAAGATCAGCGCGGCCTATACGCCGCCGCCGCCGCCCGAGGGCTTCGTCAGCCCGGTCTCATGGGGCGTGGAAGAGAATGTGCGGGAGCGGTTCGGCGCGGCGGGCATCCCCGCCGACGCGATCCGCTGTGCGCCTGCAACCTACGCGTTCCGATACCCGCATCCGCCGGCGGCACTGCTCGAAGCGTTCCGGCTATACTATGGGCCGACGATGAATGCGTTCGAAGCTGCGACGCGAGCGGGTCGCGAAGCAGCGTTGCACGCGGAGCTGCTCGCCCTGTTCGAAGCCCAGAACGAGGCGCCGGCGGAAGAGACGCTGATCCCCGCGCGCTATCTGCGGGTAGTCGTCACCAAGCGTTAGATTCCCTGGGATCGTCGAGGATGGCGATGCTGACGTAAGCCGCCAGGCTAGAACTTCGCTTCCTCGTAAACCCGGCTGATATCGCCGCCCCAATCGCCGTTGAAACGATCGAGCAGCAGCTGGGCGGGGACCTTGCCGGTGCGCACCACTTCGCGCAGCGGATCGAGGAAGCCGCTCTCATTGTCGCCCGCGCCGTTGAGCCGGGCGCGGGCGGTCAGGCCGGCGCCGGCGATGTCGAGCACTTCGCCGGCGATGTCGCGAAGCTTGCCGCCGCCGGGTAGCGGCGCGTCGAGCGCGAGCTTGGGGACGGCGCTGCGCAGCGCCTCGCGGTCGGCCATCGACCAGTCCTTGACCAGGCCCCAGGCCGCATCGAGCGCGCCCTGATCGTACAGCAGTCCCACCCACAGCGCGGGCAGCGCGCAGATCCGGCCCCAGCGCCCGCCATCCGCGCCGCGCATCTCGAGGAAGGTCTTGAGGCGAACCTCGGGAAAGGCGGTCGAGAGGTGATCGGCCCAATCGTCGATCGTCGGCTTTTGGCCGGGATAGGCGGGCAGCTCGCCCTTCAGGAAGTCGCGGAAGCTCTGCCCGGCGGCGTCGATATATTTGCCGTCGCGATAGACGAAGTACATCGGCACATCGAGCGCGTACTCGGCATAGCGCTCATAGCCGAAGCCGTCTTCGAAGACGAAGGGCAGCATCCCCGTGCGCGCCGGATCGGTGTCCGACCAGATATGGCTGCGATAGGAGAGGAAGCCGTTGGGCTTGCCCTCGGTGAAGGGCGAATTGGCGAACAGCGCGGTGGCGAGCGGCTGGAGCGCCAGGCCGACGCGGAACTTCTGCGCCATGTCCGCCTCGCTCGCATAATCCAGGTTCACCTGGATCGTGCAGGTGCGCAGCATCATGTCGAGCCCCAGGCTGCCGACCCGCGGCATGTGGCGCAGCATGATCGCGTAGCGGCCCTTGGGCATGATCGGCAGCTCGGCGCGCGCCTTGTCGGGCCACATGCCGAGGCCGAGGAAATTGACGCCCAGCTTGTCGCCGACTTCCTTGACCTGCTTGAGGTGACGGCCGGTCTCGGCGCAGGTCTCGTGCAGATTCTCGAGCGGCGCGCCGGAGAGCTCGAGCTGGCCAGCGGGCTCCAGGCTCACCGTGCCGTCCGGGCCGCTCAGCGCGATGACATGGTCGCCTTCGAATACCGGCTGCCAGCCGAACTGGGTCAGCCCGTCGAGCAGGTCACGGATGCCGCCTTGCTCGTCATAGCTCGGGGCATGGCGGTCGCGGGTCGAGAAGACGAACTTCTCGTGCTCGGTGCCGATCCGCCAGCGCTCCTTCGGCTTCTCGCCGCGCGCGAAATAGTCGATCAGCTGGGCGCGGTCCTCGATCGGCGCCGCCGCCTTGCTGCTGGTCTCGGTCTTGGTGCTCATGCGACGGTCTCGACGGGAGGGATGGGGCGGCGGTGGCGCAGCACGGGGACGCGGGCGCGCACCTCGTCGAGCGTCGTAGGGTCGATCTCGGCCCAGCCGAGCCCGGCTTCTTCGCCCATGTCCAGCAGGATTTCGCCCCAGGGGTCGATCGCCAGCGAATGGCCATAGGTGGCGCGGCCGTCTTCGTGGGTGCCGGTCTGCGCGGCGGCGAAGACGAAGGCGCCGGCTTCGATCGCGCGCGCGCGCAGTAGCACGTGCCAATGGGCGGCGCCGGTCGGTTGGGTGAAGGCGGCGGGGACGGAAAAGGCCGTCGCGCCGGCATCGCTCAGCGCCCGGAACAGGTCGGGGAAGCGCAGGTCGTAGCAGATGGCGAGGCCGAGCTTGCCGATCGGCGTCTCGACCAGGATCGCGCGCTCGCCGGGGCAATAGGCGTCGGATTCGCGCCAGCGCTCGCCGGTGGCGAGATCGACGTCGAAGAGGTGGAGTTTGTCGTAGCGCGCGCGGATTTCGCCCCGGCCATCGATCACGAAGCCGCGATTGACGAACTTGCCGTCCGCTCCCTTGAGCGCGAGCGAGCCGAGATGCACCCACACGCCGTGCTTCGCCGCCGCCTCGCGGGTCGCCGCAAGCACGCGGTCCTCGCCCTCGGCGACGACGTTCGGCGCAGCACGGGCGCGGTCGCGATCGAGCAGCCCGGACATTTCGGGGGTGAACAGCATCGCGGCGCCGCCATCGGCACTGGCCGCGACTGCCGAAACGATCGTGGCGGCATTGGCGGCGGGATAGATCCCGCTCGTCATCTGAAGCAGCGTCGCTTTCATGCCGATCCCCCCCGCCGGCAGCCTCAGCCGCGCCGGGGCTTGCCGACGCCGACCAGCGTCAGCCCCGCGCGCTCGGCCTCGGCGGGCCGGTAGATGTTGCGCAGGTCGACGAGCAGCGGCGTCTTGAGCAGCGCCTTGATCCGGGGCAGGTCGAGCGCGCGGAACGCGTCCCATTCGGTGACGATCACCAGCGCGTCGGCACCCTCGGCGACGTCATACGCGTTTTCCTTGAACTCGACGCCGGGCAGCAGCGGCTGCGCCTGCTCATGGCCTTCGGGATCATAGGCCTTCACCGTCGCGCCCGCATCCTGCAGCGCGGCGATGATCGAAAGGCTCGGCGCGTCGCGCATGTCGTCGGTGTTCGGCTTGAACGTGAGGCCCAGGATGCCAATGGTCTTACCCCGAACTTCACCCCCCATCGCCTTGATCACCTTGCGACCCATCGCCCGCTTGCGCGCGTCGTTGACCTGGACGGTCGCCTCGACGATGCGCAGCGGCGTCTCGTTGTCGCCGGCCGTCTTGAGCAGGGCGAGGGTGTCCTTCGGGAAGCACGAGCCGCCATAGCCCGGGCCGGCATGGAGGAACTTGGCGCCGATGCGATTGTCGAGCCCGATGCCGCGCGCCACTTCCTGCACGTCGGCGCCCACCGTCTCGCACAGGTCGGCGATCTCGTTGATGAAGGTGATCTTCACCGCCAGGAAGGCGTTCGCCGCATATTTGATCAGCTCAGAGGTGCGGCGACCGGTGAAGACGATCGGCGCGCTCTGGTTGAGCGAGAGCGGGCGATAGATCTCGCGCATCACTTCGCGCGCGTCCTCGTCGTCGGTGCCGACGACGACGCGGTCGGGCCGCTTGAAATCCTCGATCGCCGCGCCTTCGCGCAGGAATTCGGGGTTCGAAACCACCTTGGCGCCGCTGTTCGGCGCGACCTCGGCGATGATCCGCTCGACCTCGTCGCCGGTGCCGACTGGTACGGTCGACTTGGTGACGATCACGCTTGCCTTGGTCAGGTTCTCGGCGATCTCGCGCGCGGCGGCATAGACATAGGAGAGATCGGCATGCCCATCGCCGCGGCGGCTCGGGGTGCCGACGGCGATGAACACCGCGTCGGCATCCTTCACGCCCTCGGCAATGTCGGTGGTGAAGGAAAGGCGGCCCGCCTTGACGTTCTTGGCGACCAGCGCATCGAGCCCGGGCTCGTAGATCGGCATGACATTCTGATGGAGCAGCTCGATCTTGCGCGCGTCTTTATCGACGCAGACCACGTCATGGCCGAAATCGGAGAAGCAGGCCCCCGAAACCAGGCCGACATAGCCCGTGCCGATCATCGCGATGCGCAAATTATTTCCCCTCGGGAGCAAGTCTCAGCGGGCAGATAGCGACGCCAGCGGTCAGGGCAAGGGGAGGAGACCGCCCCATTGACAACAAAAAAGCGGCCCGCGGGCCGCTTCGTGCAGGATCGGCCGCAGCCGCCCTTGCTAATCGTCCGGGCCGGTCAGCGCGATTCCGATTGAAACCGCTTCACCGCCGGCCCGGAAGTGGAACCGTTCAGAACGGACGGATCGTGTCACCGCTGCCGGCTTCACGGAAAAACATAGTGAACAACGTCATTATCATTCTCCCATCGTGCGCACGTGGCGCGACAGGATAGTTAAAGCCTCGTTAAGCTTGAATCAATGCGGATTCATTCCGGCTTGACTCCGCGGCAATTCGCGAGGCGTTCGCTTAACCGTTCCTTCAAGGGTCTTGGCCTAGGCCGTTGGTGCATGCCGGCATCGAACGATCCTTTCCCGCCCGGCCAGGATAGCGCATCGTCGGGACGCGCCTCCTTGGCTCAAGCTACGGAAACCGAAGGGAAATCTTCGGAACGAAGGGCCAGTCGCGCGCCTTTGCGGCGGGCCGATATCGGCTTGCCCCCCGGCCTGAGGAATCGACGGCGATCACACGGCGGCGACGGGGATCGCGCGGCACGCCAGCGCTTCTGGCGAATCCTCTGCCTGTGCGAAATCGACAATTTCATGATGCTTCGCCGGCACCTCGGCCGCCAGCGCGCCGATTCGCTGGCGCATGATGTCGCCCGCCGAGTCGTTGCGCTTTGCCCGGATGCCCGAATCGCCGCGGCGAGCCGGGGCACGATCGAGATCGCGTTCGAACGCGACAACCCGGGTGCGGCAGCGTCTGACATCGATCATATCCGCCAGACCTTTCAGCGGCCGATCGACATCGATGGCGAGCGGTACCAGCTTCAGATGCTGTTCGGGGTGGCGGCGGCCCCCTCGTCGGAGCATGACGATGTGCGCTTGATCGAGGCGGCCGAGTCGGCGCTCGATCGTTCGCGCGACGAGGGGCGGGTGGTGATGCTCGACCTGTCCCGCGCGGACCTGGCGTTCGATCGGCTGACGCTGATGCGCGAGCTCCCGCGGGCAATCGAAGCGGGCGAGATGTTCCTCCAATATCAGCCCAAGGTCCATGTCCGCCGGCAGGAGATCGCCAGCGCAGAAGCGCTGGTCCGTTGGCAGCATCCGGTGCGCGGACTGATCCTGCCGGGCGATTTCATTGCGGTCGCCGAGCAGGCCGGTGAAATCGCGACGTTGACGCTGTGGACGCTGCGCCAGGTGATCGCCGATCAGCAGCGCCTGCGCGCAGACGGGTTCGACCTGCCGCTGTTCATCAACATCTCGGGCCAATTGCTTGCGGATTCTGCGTTCGTTGCGGAAGCTTGCGAGATTCTCGCGAGCACCGACGCCAAGCTCGGCTTCGAGATTACGGAAACCGCGGTGATCCGGGATCCGCAAAGCGCGATCCGTCACCTCCAGCTCTTTGCCGAGAGCGGGGTTTCGCTTGCGATCGACGATTATGGCGCCGGCCTGTCGTCCCTAGCCTATCTTAAGCAGCTCCCCGCGAGCGAGCTCAAGATCGACAAGATGTTCGTGACTCAGCTCACATCGAGCAATCGCGATCCCCTGATCGTGCGCTCGACGATCGACCTCGCCCATGCCCTCGAAATGGAGGTCACTGCCGAGGGAGTGGAGACGCCGTCGGCACTGGCGTTGCTCAGCGTGATGGGCTGCGACATGGTCCAGGGCTACCTCATCTCCCGCCCGCTCGGCCTTGAAGCCTTCCGAAAGTTCATGGCGGAAAACGGCCATCTCGATGCGCCGGGCGGCGCGCAATCCCTATTCATGCGCCCCGAGAGCTTCTGGAAGCGCGCCTGATGCGCGCCTTTATGCTTTTCGCGCTCCTGCTGGTGCTTCTGATCCCCCCCGCGATCCCGGCGCTTGCGGCGGACGCGCCGGAATTCCCGCCGACGATCCAATCAGAAGTCGCGGCGGCCAAAGAGAGTATGCTCGGCGACCAGGCGGCAGCGTTGCGGCATGCCGTGCAAATCGATGCGCAGGGCAGAGCGCTGGCTGATCCGCGCACACGCGCCCTGGCGCTCGCGACGGCGCGGTGGCTGGCAGCCGAGGCCCATCTGCGCAGCAACGCGCCCGCTAAGGCCGCACCGCTGCTGATCGATGGCCTTCGTCTCGTGGCTCCGATCACGGAACCGATCAAGCTGCGCGGCGACCTGCTGATGTCCCAGGGTGCGCTTTTCATGAACCGCAACCAAGTGGTCGACGCGTTGAACAACTATCAAGCCGCGTTCCGAATTTTCGGCGCGGTCGACGAACCCCGAAGCCAAGCGGTGGCCCTTCAGAACATTGGCACTCTTTATAGTGCCGCGAATGATGACGGGCGTGCCGAACAATATTTCCGTCAGGCAGCAGAGCTGTACGGTGACGATCCCATCCTCTCGTTCACGCTGCACAATAATCGCGCGAACGTCCTGATGACATTGGGAAGATTTCCCGAGGCAAGCAAAGAGTACGAAGCCGCGCTCAACCTTGCACGGGATATGCAGAAGCCCTTGCTCGAGGCACGGATGCTGAGCAATCTGGCAAGGGCGCAGGCCAGCCTCAAGCAAGTCGAGCCGGCACAGCGATCACTCGATCGTGCCTTTCGATTGATCCAAGGAATGGACGACCCCGGGCTAAAAAGCGCATTGCTGGCCACCGGGGCGAGACTGGCTGCTGATCGAGGCGATTATGTAGCGGCACTCCGTCTGATCCGGGAGTGCTTCGCCGGCCGCGATCTCAAAAAGACCACCAATGAGTTCCGTTACGCCCACCTCTACGCCTACGACATCTACACCAAGGTCGGCGACTCCCGGCAGGCGCTGGCGCATCTCGAAGCGGTGCGGCGGCTGACCGACGAGGCGACCAAGGTCGCGACGACGACCGGTGCCGCGCTGATGGCCGCGCGCTTCAACTATGCCCAGCAGCAGAACAAGATTCTCTCGCTCCAGAATGAGGAGCAGGCGCGCAAGGCGCGGTTCCAGCGCAGCCTCTTCCTGCTCGCCGGCGGCGCGACGCTGATCGTGATGGCGGCGCTCGCCTGGGGACTCGTCACCATCCACCGCAGCCGCAGCAAGGTGCGCGCCGCCAACATCGTGCTCGGCAAGACCAATGCGGAGCTCGAAAAGGCGCTGCAGGCGCGGACCGAGTTCCTCGCGACGACCAGCCACGAGATCCGCACGCCGCTCAACGGCATCCTGGGCATGACCCAGGTCATGCTCGCCGACCCGGCGCTCGCAGCCCCGACCCGCGAGCGGCTCGGCATCGTGCGCGACGCGGGCGTGACCATACGGGCACTCGTCGACGACATTCTCGACATGGCCAAGATGGAGACCGGCAACATGTCGGTCGAAGCCGAGCCGATGGACCTGTGCGCCGTCCTCGCCGACGTCACCCGGCTCTGGGAGGAGCAGGCCCGCGCCAAGGGGCTGGGCTTCCGCCGCGAGCTCAGCCATGCGCCGCACTGGATCGTCGGCGATGCGGCGCGGCTGCGCCAGGTCGTCTTCAATCTCCTCTCCAATGCGATCAAGTTCACCGAAAGGGGCGGCGTCACGATTCGGGCGCTCGACGAAGGGGAGGGCGAGGCGCGCCGGCTGAGGATCGTGATAGCGGACAGCGGCATCGGCATTCCGCCGGCCAAGCTCGACGAGGTTTTCGAGAGCTTCCGCCAGGTCGATGCCAGCACCACCCGTCGCTTCGGCGGCAGCGGCCTGGGGCTCGCCATCTGCCGAAACCTCGCGCGCGCGATGGGGGGTGACATCACGGTGGCGAGCGAGCTGGGCAAGGGATCGACCTTCACGCTGGACTTGCCGCTGGTTCCCGCGGAGGCACCGGCGGTCGTCGTCGAGACCCGGCTCGAAGGGCGGAACATGGTGATCCTCGATCGCAATCCGATCGCGCGCTCGATGCTCCGCACGCTGTTCGAGCCGCATGCCGCGACGCTCCGCTTCGTGGCTTCGTCCGAAGAGGCCGAGCCCCTGCTCCGGAGCGGCGACGTGACCGACCTCATTGCCGATGAAATGAGCCTGAAGGCCGGGGAGACCGGCCCGTTCGCGGCCTTGCGGCACCTGCGCGCCGCCGCCCGCGAGGCACGGATCGCCGTGCTCTGGGCCGCGCCCGATGCTGAGACCCGGTCAGAACTCATCGACGCAGGCGCTCAGGCCGTAGTGGAAAAACCCATTGGCGGAGCAGCCCTGGTCGATGCTATCATTCCGCCTGCGGAAGAAAAAACCGATGGGGATGGCGGCGATCCGCTTGTTTCGCGGGCCGCGTAAGGCGATAGCGCAGTAAATATGATAAAGACGGTCGCTCGTTGCTGGTCCATGCGCTCCGCCCGGAAGGGCAGGACGTGAACATCCTTTTCATCGAAGACGATCCGATGAATCGTCGGGTCGTGAAGGACATGCTCGACGTCGCGGGCGCGACCATGGCCGAGGCCGGCTGGGCCGAGGAAGGCCTGGCGATGCTGGACGCGGAGACGTTCGACGTCGTCCTGGTCGATCTTCGCATGCCCGGCACCGACGGCTTCGAGACGATCCGCCGCATCCGCGCGCGGGGCGACGCCAAGGGCGAGCTGCCGGTGATCGTAGTCACGGCCGATACTGCCGTCGACCTGCGCGAACGCTGCCTGGCAGTGGGCGCCGACGACGTCCTGTTCAAGCCGGTGGCGATGGACGCGCTGTTCGATTCGATCGGCCGCGTGCTGGCGCTAAGGGGCGGCGGCACGCTCGGCTGAGGCGCCTTCAATCCTCGAGGATGCGCGAGTGCTTCGCGGTGTCGCGCATCCGCAGATACGTGACGAGCGATGTGGCGATCATCGCGGTGACGTACCAATAGAAGCCGCGCTCCCACCCCGCATCCTTGAACCATAAGGCGACATAGGGCGCCGTCCCGCCGAAGATCGCATTGGCCAGCGCATAGGGCAGGGCGACGCCCAGCGTGCGGATATGCGCCGGAAACAGCTCGGCCTTCACCACCGCGTTGATCGAGGTATAGCCGGTGACGATCACCAGCGCGCCGGTCATCAGCGCGAAGGCGGTCCAGCCGTCACGCACCTGCTCCAGCGCGACGAAGATCGGGGTGCTTAATAGCGTCCCCAACACTCCGAACCCCACCATCAGCGGCTTGCGGCCGATCCGGTCGGACAGCGCGCCGGCGAGCGGCTGGATCGCCATGAACACGAACAGCGCCGCCGCGTTCACCTGGGTCGCCGCCGCGTCGGAAAACCCCGCGGTCTTCTTGAGGAAGGCGATCGGGTAGATGGTATAGGCATAGAAGGCGAGGGTTCCGCCCGCGGTGAGCAGTATCACCATCGCCGCTTCGCGCGGATGATCGCGCAGCAGCGCCAGTGCGCCGGAGGGGCGGCGGGCATCGCGCTTCTCGAAGCTCTCGGTCTCGGCCAGCCGGCGGCGCAGCCAGAAGACGAGCAGCGCCAGTGCTGCCCCCACCGCGAACGGAATGCGCCAGCCCCATTGCTTCAGCGCCGCCTCGCCCATCGCCGCCTGGAGGATCAGCAGCACGAACAGCGCGACGAGCTGGCCCGAGATCAGCGTGACGTACTGGAAGCTCGAGAAGAAGCCGCGGTGTCGCCGCCCGGCCATTTCCGAGAGATAGGTGGCGCTCGCGCCATATTCGCCGCCCAGGCTCAGCCCCTGGATCAGCCGCGCGACGATCAGCGCGATCGTCGCCGGCCAGCCGATCGCGGCATAGTCGGGGGTCAGGGCGATGATCAGCGAGCCGACGCACATCAGGCTCACCGACAAGGTAAGCCCGGCCTTGCGCCCGTGGCGATCGCCATAGACCCCCATCAGCCAGCCGCCGATCGGCCGCATGAAGAAGCCCACCGCGAACACCGCCCAGGCGTTGAGGTCCTTCGACGCGGTGTCCGGGAAATAATGCGGCGCCAGATAGCTGGCGAGCACCGCATAGGCATACCAGTCATACCATTCGACCAGGTTTCCCGCCGATCCGCCGAGAATCGAGCGCAGGCGGTGGCGGGGCGGCGAGGAGCTGTCGGCGCTGGGCATCGCGGCACTATAGCAAGGCATTCGCGCTTGTCTTTGCCCGCCGGATCGGGTGAGACGCGCGGCGAGACCGGAGAGGAAATCCTGACCATGCGCGCTGCCGTCCTGCCCATCGCCGCCGCCCTTGTCCTGGCCGGCTGCCAGTCGGCCGCCGAGAAGCGGGCCGCAGAGACCGGCGAGATCGAACTGACCAATGCGACGACCGCCGAAGTCTCGGGGGTCGCCAAGGCGGCGCGCAAGAAGACGGAGATGCAGCCGGGCGAGTGGGAGACCACAATGCAGGTCGTGACCGCGGACCTGTCGGGCTATCCCGCCGGCGCCGATCGCGACGCGCAGCTCGCCGCGGTCAAGCGGCAGGAGCGCCACGCCACCAAGTGCCAGACCGCGGCGGACCTCAAGCCGCTCGACATCGACAATCTCGAAAAGGTCGCCGGCACCTGCACCTTCCCGCATTATGTCCAGAAGGGCGGCAAGCTCGACGTCGAGATTCATTGCGGCCAGCCGGGCGGCCCGCAGACGGTGGTGCTCGCCAATGGAACGATGGGGAAAACCGGCTTCGACGTGGTGATCGACCAGAAGTCCGGCACCCAGGGCCAATCCGGCTATGCCGCGATCCGCCTGCGCGCCACTGGCCGCCGGATCGGCCTCTGCCAGGCGTAGAGCCAGCGCGAAACGTGCAGCTTTCCCTTGAAAAGCGCCCTTTGCGCTGATAGGGGCTCGCCAGCACGCCGCAACCCTGCGTTCCGGCGAACCCTTTTCTATTGAATTGAAGACTGGAGCACTGACGGCTTTATGCAAATCATCGTTCGCGACAACAATGTCGACCAGGCGCTGCGCGCGCTCAAGAAGAAGCTGCAGCGTGAGGGCGTCTATCGCGAGATGAAGCTCCGCCGTCATTACGAGAAGCCGAGCGAGAAGCGCGCCCGCGAGCGCGCCGCCGCGGTCCGCCGCGCGCGCAAGCTCGAGCGCAAGCGCGCCGAGCGCGACAGCGCCCGCTGATTTCACTGGCCTCCGCGTGCTGCCACGGCGCGCGGATGCCCGTGACTGCCTGATTTTCGGCTAGCCCTTCGCGCCTGGAGCCCTTCGCATGTCCGTGACCGCCGTTCCGCTCCAGCCCCTCAAGCGCAGCTACACGCTGTGGCTCTGGCTCGGCATCATCGTCGCGGTGGTGGCGGCGCTGGCGCTGGCCTGGTCGGGCACGCGCGCCGCGGCGGCGAGCAAGGGCACCGCCGATCAGTTCCTCGCCTGGAACAAGGGCCGGCTCGGCGTGCACACCACCGCCTCGGGCCTGCAATATCAGGAGCTGAAGGCCGGCACCGGCCCGAACGCGGTCGATGGCGACGGCGCGGCAGTGACCGTTTCGGGCACCAAGCGTGACGGCACGATCTTCCAGCCGAGCGCACCGCTCCAGGTGCCGGTTGGCCAGGGCCGCACGATCAAGGGCTTTGACGAAGCGCTGAAGCTGATGAACAAGGGCTCGAAGTACCGCTTCTGGCTCCCGCCCCAGATCGGCTATAACGATGCCGGCCCGCAGCATCCGCTCTATGGCCAGGTGCTGATCTTCGACATCGAGATGAACGAGCTGATTCCTGCCGAGCAGCTCCGCCAGATGATGATGCAGCAGATGATGATGCAGCAGCAACAGCAGCAGGGCGGCGCGCCGGGTGGCCCCGGGGGCCCGCAGCCGGGCGGCCCGGAAGGCCCGCAACCCCGCTAATGTTCCAAACCCCTCTCCCTTGATGGGAGAGGGAGGGGCCCCCCCCGAAGCGGCGGGCGGGTGAGGGTGACCACACCACAAAGGGCGGAACCATGAGGAGAGGTCACCCCCACCCAACCCTCCCCCATCAAGGGGGAGGGCTTTCGCCAAGATCAACGGCGGCCCGAGCCAATTCAATGCTCCGTCAGCGCTGCTCGACCGTCAGCACGCCCAGCGACACCTGCACCGCCTCGCCGTCGCGGCGCACCTGCTCGACCGCGAGATCGGCCACCAGATGGCCTCGGAGCGCGAATTCGGCCTCGGGCAGCCCCGCAAGCCAGGCGTCCAGCCCCGGCGATGCGCGCCCATTCAGCGAGACGATGTGCCGCGCGCCGGTGAACGTCGCGCTGGCCCAGCGCTTCCAATCACTCCGCACCTCCACCGCGTAACCGGCCTGGTCCGCGCTCCGTTCGATCGCGCGGACGAGCAGCGTGTCGGCATCCGGACCGCGGCTCATCGGTCCTGCTCCTGCGCGGCGAGAAATGCCTCGATCCGCGCGATCATGCGCCTGCCGGGCTCGCGGCCCTTGCGCATATCGAACACCAGGCGCGGATCGCGCACTGCCAGCCGGCCGAACCTGGCTGCCGTCATCCGCGATTCCCGGAGGAACCGCTCCACCTTCCACTGCACGCACATTGTCTTCTCCATGCGAGTCGCCGTTGAATGTTCGTAGTTTGTTCTTGATTTCCTACTTGTCTAGGAAAAATCCTAGACGTATGGAGCGGCTATGGAGCCGGCGGAGCAGCGGGCGGCCTTGGCCGCGTTGATCGCGCAAACGGGAGCGAACCTCTCGGAGTTGTCGCGGCTGCTCGGGCGCAACCTGGCCTATCTCCAGCAATATCTGGTGCGCGGCACGCCGCGATTGCTCGCCGAGCGGGACCGCGCGCTGCTCGCCCGCTATTTCGGCGTGGCGGAGGCGCGGCTGGGCGGGCCCGAGGCCGATGGCTTGATCGAGGTGCCACGGCTTGACGTCGGGGCGTCGGCGGGGCCGGGCGGGTGGGTCGATGTCGAGCGGCGGCGGCAGCCCGGCGCCTTTTCGCCGGCGCTGCTGCGCGAGCTCGGCGTGCGCGCCGAAGCGGCATCGCTCATCCATGTCGAGGGCGATTCGATGCTGCCGACCCTGGCGGACGGCGACGAGATCCTGGTCGATCGCGACCGCCAGCGGCTCGATCCGCGCGGCGGCGTGTTCGTCGTGCGGCTCGATGGCGAACTGGTGGTCAAAAGGCTGCGGCCGGTAGCTGACGGCGTCGAGATCGTCTCGGACAATCCGGCCTGGCCGGTGCGCCTCGCCAGGCCGCGAGAGATCGAAGTGATCGGCCGCGTCGTCTGGCTCGGCCGTTCGCTATAGCTCTCCTGAGGAGTGGTTGCTCCCCGGCGAAGGCCGGGGTCCAGTTTCCACGAAGCCGAAGCGACGGGGCGCGATTGCAGCCGCCGGCAGCTGGGCCCCGGCCTTCGCCGGGGAGCAGCATCAAGTTTGCGGAATTGCTTTCGACCCTAACGCCGCCGCCGATCGATCAGCCAGACGATCAGCAGCAATGCCAACCCCACGCCAAGCCCCGCAACGAAGCCGAACGACGCTTCGCCCTTGATCATGCCGACGAAAACGCCGACGATCAGGGCGATGGCGAGCAGGAAGCCGCCGGCCATCGGCGTGCGGGACGAGGAATTGGTCATGCCGCCGCTCTGCCACGTCCCGCGCCGAGACACCAGCTGTGCCGTGCTGGGTCAGGCGAGACGCCCCGATCGCAATGGTTTACGCCGGTTCAGCATCGCGTGCCGCCGCGCGCTGCGAGTCTGCGGATTCTGGCACGATGCGTGGATGGTCCAGCGCATGGAATACATGCCCTATCTCGCCGATCGCGGCGAAGTGCTCGACGCGCATGAACTGATCGCCCGCTTCGGCGAATCGGCCGGATCGGAAGCCGCCCAGCGCGCCGACCGTAGCCTCGATCTCGGCAATCACATCCATTTCTGCCGCTGGCGCCAGATCGAGCGCCTGGTCGTGCTGATGTCGATCGGCCGCGCGGTGGGGACGGTGCACTGAAGCTCCGGCCTTCGATCGGCTCGACACCCGCGTCGCGTAGACCGCTTCGAACAGACGGACCCGAAACCATCCTTTGGCGTTAGCGACTTAGCTCCAGCGCCCGAGGATCGATTGACCACACCCCAAATGCTTTCCGTCGGCGTCCTGGCCGGCATGATGTTGCTCTTCATCTGGGGGAAACTGCGCTACGATCTGGTCGCGGTGGTGGCGCTGATCGTCGCGCTCGCGCTCGGCATCGTCAAGCCGAAGGAAGCCTTTACCGGCTTTTCGGACGACATCGTCGTGATCGTCGCCTCGGCGCTGGTGCTCTCCGGCGCCGTGCAGCGATCGGGCGTGATCGAGAATGCGATGCTCTTCCTCCAGCGCCGGGTGACGCGCATCCGATCGCAGCTGATGCTGCTCAGCGCCTCGGTCGGCTTCGCCTCGGCACTGGTCAAGAATATCGGCGCGCTGGCGATGATGATGCCGGTCGCCTTCCAGATGGCGAAGCGATCGAACGTCTCGCCCGCAGCCTTCCTGATGCCGATGTCGTTCGCGTCGTTGCTCGGCGGGCTGATCACGTTGATCGGCACCTCGCCCAACATCATCGTCAGCCGCGTGCGTGAAGAGATGACCGGCCAGCCCTTCGGCATGTTCGATTATGCGCCGGTGGGGCTGGGGCTCACGCTGGTCGGGCTCGTCTTCCTGCGCTTCGGCTACCGCCTGCTGCCGCGCGATCGCCGCGCCGCGCCGACGCTGGGTGAGGCGATCGACATCCAGGATTACGTGACCGAAGCGGAGATCCCGGCGCTCTCCCCGGCGGTCGACGAGACGGTCGCGCAGTTCCGCGAACGCCACGATCATGAAGTGATGGTCACCGCGATCCTGCGCGCCGGCATCCGATCGACTCCGTTTCCCGACACGACGCTGAAGCCCGAGGACGTGCTGATCCTGGCGGGCGCGCCCGACGATCTCGAACGCGTGATCGCCAATGACAAGCTCGAGCTCGAAGGCTCGCAGCGCGAGGCAACCCAGCCAGGCGAGACCGGCGTGATTGAGGCCGTGATCGGCACCGAAAGCGCGCTGATCGGGCGCACCGCGGGCCGGCTGGGCCTGCACGAACGGTTTGGTGTCAATCTGATCGCGGTGTCGCGCCGGGGCCAGCGGCTCGCCAGCCGGCTGGGCGAGATTGCGCTCGAAGCGGGGGACGTGATCGTCCTCCAGGGCCCGCTCGACCTGCTGCTCGAACGGCTCCCCGAGCTCGGCTGCCTCCCGCTCGCCGAGCGGACGCTGCGGCTGGGCAGTGCGCGGCGCGGACTGCTGCCGCTCGCCATCCTCGCCGCGGCGATGGTGGCGACCGCGCTGGGGCTGGTGCCGGTGGCCGTGGCGTTCTTCGTCGCGGCGGGACTCACCATCCTCACCGGCGCGCTGCCGGTCCGGGAAGCCTATGATCATATCGAATGGCCGATCCTGGTGATGCTCGGCGCGCTCATCCCGGTTGCCGATTCGCTGCGCACCACCGGCGCGAGCGACCTGATCGGCAATGGGCTCGGCCATCTCGCGGCGACGCTGCCGCCCTGGGGCGCGGTCGCGCTGATCCTCGCCGCGGCGATGGCGGTGACCCCCTTCCTCAACAATGCCGCCACCGTGCTGGTGATGGCCCCGATCGCCGCCACCTTCGCGCACGAGCTCGGCTATCGGCCCGAGGCGTTCCTGATGGCGACCGCGGTGGGCGCCGGCTGCGATTTCCTCACGCCGATCGGCCACCAGTGCAACACGCTGGTGATGGGGCCGGGCGGCTATAAGTTCGGCGATTATGCCCGGCTTGGCGCGCCGCTTTCGCTGCTGGTGCTGGTGGTGGGCACGCCGCTCGTCCTATGGGTGTGGCCGGTGCATTGAGGGAGGCTGGCATGGCGCGCGTGGCACGGATCGAGCGGAACGGCGGCCCCGAAGTGATCGAGTGGGTCGATGTCCATCTGCCGCCGCCCGGTGCCGGCGAAGTGCGGGTGCGCACGACCGCGGTCGGGCTCAACTTCATCGATACCTACCACCGATCGGGCCTCTATAAGCTCAAGCTGCCGAGCGGCCTCGGCATCGAGGCGGCCGGCGTGGTCGAGGCGTTGGGCGAGGGCGTGAGCGGCTTCGTACCCGGCGACCGGGTCGCGAGCTTCTCGGGCATCGGTGCTTATGCCACCGAGCGCAATCTGCCCGCCGCCAGCCTGGTCAAGCTGCCCGACGGCGTGAGCGACGAGATCGCGGCGGCCGTGATGCTCAAGGGCTGCACCGCCGAGTTCCTGATCGAGCGGTGCGCCAAGGTCCAGCCAGACTGGACGGTGCTCGTCCATGCGGCCGCCGGCGGCGTGGGACAGATCGCCGTGCGTTGGCTTAAGGCGATCGGTGCGACGGTAATTGGGACGGTCGGCCACTCGGACAAGGTGACGGTGGCGCAGGCGGCGGGCGCCGATCACGTCCTGCTCTCTCGCGAGGAGGACATCGCGGTGCGCGTGCGCGAGATCACTGGCGGCGGCGGCGTGCCGGTGGTGCTCGACGGCGTCGGCAAGGCGACGTGGGAGGCGTCGCTCGCCGCCTGTGCGCGGCGGGGGCTGATCGTCAGCTATGGCAATGCCAGCGGCCCGGTGACCGATGTCGGCCTGGCGACGCTCAACGATCACGGCTCGCTATTCGTCACCCGCCCCAAGCTCAACGACTATTACGTCACGCCCGAAGAGCGCGCCACCGGCACCGGCCGGCTGTTCGACATGCTCGAAAGCGGCGCGGTGACGGTGGACATCGGCCAGCGCTTCGCCCTCGAAGACGTCGCCGAGGCCCATCGCGCGCTGGAGGCGGGCAAGACGACGGGCTCGACGATCCTGGTGCCCTGATCGTCAGGCCAGCGCCCCGACCAGCGCCTTGACCTCCAGGAACTCGGCGAGCCCGAACTTGCCATATTCGCGGCCGTTGCCCGATTGCTTGTAGCCGCCGAAGGGCAGGTTCGGATCGGGCTGGCCGCCGTTCACATAGACCATGCCCGCCCGCAGCCGCGGCGCGACGCGCTTCACGGCCTCGGCATCGCCGAACACCACGGCGGAGAGGCCGTAATCGGTATCGTTGGCGATGCGCACGGCATCCTCTTCGTCGGTATAGGGGATGATCGTCACTACCGGCCCGAAAATCTCCTCCCGGGCAATCGTCATGTCGTTGCGCACGCCCGAGAACAGGGTGGGGCGGACATAATAGCCGCTCTCGACGCCATCCGGCCGGCCCAGCCCGCCGGCCTCGAGCTTGGCGCCTTCCTCCAGCCCCTTGGCGATCAGCCCCTGCACCTTGTCCCATTGCGCCTTGTTGACCAGCGGGCCGATATGGCGGCCTTCCTCGGCGGGGTCGCCGGTGCGCGTCGCCAGCATCATTTCGCGCGCCTGGGCGGCGATCTCGCCGGCCTGTGCGGCGGGGACGAGCAGGCGCGTGGGCGCGATGCAGCTCTGCCCGGAATTGAGCAGCACGCTGAACAGGCTGACCGGGAGCGCCTTGCCGAGATCCGCGCCCTCCAGGATCACCGCCGGCGACTTGCCGCCGAGCTCCTGGTGGACGCGCTTGACCGTGTCGGCGGCGTTCTTCGCGACCGCGATGCCGGCGCGGGTCGATCCGGTGAAGCTCACCATGTCGATGCCGGGATGGCGGCTGAGCGCGGTGCCGACGCCGGGCCCGTCGCCGTTCACGAGGTTGAACACGCCCGCCGGCACGCCTGCAGCCTCGAGCACTTCGGCGAAGATCATCGCGCAGCCCGGCGCCTCCTCGCTCGGCTTGAGGATCATCGTGCAGCCTGCGGCCAGCGCCGGCGCGACCTTGGAGACGATCTGGTTGAGCGGCCAGTTCCACGGGGTGATCAGCGCGACCACGCCGATCGCCTCATGCACGACCAGGCTCTCGCCAATCCGTTCCTCGAACTGGAATTCGCGCAGCGCCCGTGCGGCGGAGAGGAGATGGCCGATGCCCGAGCCGACCTGCGCCGTTCGGGCCAGGCTGATCGGCGCGCCCATTTCCTCGCTCAGCGCCTGCGCCATGTCACCCGCACGCTTCTGATATTCCTCGACGATCCGGTCGAGCAGGGCGGCGCGCTCCTCGGGCGAAGTGCGCGAGAAGCCCTCGAACGCGCGGCGCGCGGCGACGACGGCCTTGTCGACATCCGCCTGCGATCCCAGCACGATCTCGCTGACGGGGGCTTCGGTGGCCGGATTGATCACCGGGTGCGGCGTGCCGCCCTCGCTCGGCACCCAGGCGCCGTCGATGAAGTGGTTGGGGTAGCTGCGCATCCTCGCCTCCGAATTTTCCGAACATCGGGTATGGCGCGTAGATGCGCCCGCTCGGCGCCGGAGGCAAGCTATTCGGGCACGACCTGGTAGATCTCGCCGCCCAGATTGACCATGTAGAGATTGCCCGCGCCGTCCATGCCGAACGAGACGAGCTGGTTGAGATTGCCCGTCACCGGCAGGAAATCGGCATTGCGTCGCTCGTAATTGGCCGAAGGGAAGACCTGGTCCTGGACCAGCTGGTCGGCCGGCAGCGTCCAGATGTTACCGCTGACGAAATCGCCGAAGACATAGGATCCCTGCAGCGACGCGATCGGCCCGCGATACACATAGCCGCCGATGATCGAATTGCCCTGCTTCGGGCCGTTGCCGTGGAGATATTGCGACACGGGGGCGGTCAGCCCGCCGGGCGCGGTGCCGGTATAGGGCTGGGTTCCTTCCAGGAAGTGCCAGCCGAAGTTCAGGCCCGGCTGGTCGATTGGCGCGATGTCGATTTCCTCGACCGCGTCCTGCCCGACGTCGCCGATGATCAGCCGATTGCCGTCGAAGCTGTTGCGGAACGGATTCCGCAGCCCGAGCGCGAAGATATAGGGATCGCCGCCCCCTTGGAGGAAGGGATTGCCCGGCGCCGGCGCGAAGGGCGTCGCCGATCCGGGCGTGGTGTCGATCGCGAGCCGCAGGATCTTGCCGAGCCGCACATTGGGATTCTGGGCATTGTTCGCGGTATCGCCACCGCCGCCACCGTCGCCGATCGCATCGTAGAGATAGCCGTCGGGTCCAAAGGCGATCCAGCCGCCATTATGGTTGTTCGCCGCGGCATGGGGCGTCGAAAGCACCAGGCGCATCGCCCCGCTGGTGAGGTTGTATTCGCGGATCTCCACCGCGCCATTGGCGCCGGTGGCGTGGACGAACACGGTCTTGGAGGTGGCGAAGTCCGGCCGCGCGGCGAGGCCCAACAGCCCGCGCTCGCCATCGGTCGTGAGCCCCTGGACGATCAGCACCCGGTTCTTCGAGCCGGTCGAAGGTTCGAACATCCAGACGTCGCCGCCGCGCTCGACGACGAAGACGTGATTGTTGTCGCCCGGCACCGGCGCGACGAAGACAGGCTGGGTGAAGCCCACCCCGACCCGGCGAACGCTGATCCCTTCCTTCGAATCCTCGATATGGACTTCGACATTCTGCAGGCTCTCGAGCGAACCGTCGCTCGCGCGGATCTGCAGCAAATAGAGATTGTCGCCATTGGCGTCGCGCGGCGTTTCGAAGCTTGGGTTCGAAATGAAGCTCAGCGCGCCGGCCGGGGTGATCGTGAACAGCCCCGCGTCCGGTCCTCCCGCGATCGAGAAGGTGATCGGGCTGCCTTGCGCATCGGTCGCGGTCGCCTGGTAGATCTTGATGGTGTTTTCGGGGAGATAGAGGATCGAATTCGATGTGAACTCGGGCGGAGTATTGCCCGATGTCGGTGTGGGCGTCGGTGTCGGCGTCGGACTGGATCCTCCATCGCCTCCGCCCCCCGAGCAGGCGGCGAGAAACAACAGGCCCGCAAGCGGCGGCACGATCCGCATGGCATTCCTCCCCTGGAACGCTCTCCCAACGTCGCCAATCCGGGTTCGTTCCAGAAGTGTATCGTAAACGCCGGATTCACTTCGAAGTTTTGCGCCGCAACATGACTGTCATCAATCGGGCGCAACGGGGCGGGCAAGGGGCGCGACCCCTCGGCTTCAGGGGGTTTCATCATGTCCGTCCGCACTGCGTTGCTCACGCTTGCCAGCCCGTTGGCGCTGGTCGCCGCCTCCCAGGCTTGTGCGCAGGAAGCGCCCGCGCCGCCGGCGCCGGCCGGCGAGGACGAGATCGTCGTCACCGCCCAGCTGATCGAGCAGGCGCCGACCGAAGTGCCGTTCGCGCTGACGGCGCTGCAGGGCCGCTTCCTCGACGATCTCGGCGTCACCGAATTCGACAAGCTCGGCCAGTTCGTGCCCGGCTTCGACGTGCAGAACCAGAGCCCGAACAATCCCGGCTTCGTGATGCGCGGCATCACTTCGGACGACGGCTCCGCCTATAACGAGCCGCGCGTCTCGGTCTTCCAGGACGGCGTTTCGATTTCCAAGTCGCGCGGCTCCTATGTCGAGCTGTTCGACATGGAGCGCGTCGAGGTCGCCAAGGGGCCCCAATCGACGCTCTATGGCCGCGGTGCGCTGATCGGCGCGGTCAACCTCGTCCAGAACAAGGCCGATCCCGATCACGGCTATGGCTATGTCTATGGCCAGTTCGGCAATTTCGGCAGCTATCGCTTCGACGAGACGGTGAACCTGCCGCTCGGCGGCGATGTCGGCTTGCGCGTCGCCAGCCGCTTCAAGCAGCGCGACGGCTATATCGCCAATCTGCTCGGCGGCGACGATTATAACGGCATCCAGTCCGAAGCGGTGCGGGGATCGCTGCGCTGGGCGCCGGGCACGGCCTTCACCTTCGATCTGATCGGCAACTACCAGCACGACAAGACCACCGGCACGTCGTTCAAGTCGATCGCCTATGATCCCACCGATCCGGTGACGGGCGCGGTGCTCGGCAACCGGGATCGCAATTCGGGCGCGGCGCTGGCTGCCGGTCCGGGCTTCGAAAACGGCAAGCCGCTCGGCCTCGATCGCGACGTTTGGGGCGCCACCGGCATCGCCAACTACAAGTTCAACGACGCCCTCGCGCTCAACGCGATCGGCTCTTACCGCAAGTTCGCCGGGATCGAGATCTTCGACGCCGACGGCATCTCGCTCCCGGCGCTCACGGCGGCCGAGGATGCCCAAGGCAACCAGACGATGGGCACGCTGCGGCTGACCTATGCGAACGATCGCGTCACTGCCTTTGTCGGCGGCACCTATTTCCGCGAGAACGGCTTCCAGCGCACGCCCTCGCAGTTCGACGAGCGCGTGGCGCTGGCGCGGCTGACCAACACGCTGAACGGCGGCGGGGCGATCCCCGGCCGCGCGGCCTTCGATCCGGCGCCGCTCGCCTTGTTCTCGAACACCGCTTTTACCGGCCAGCTGCTCCAGGGTGTCGCGGCGGCCTCGGGGGTGGCGTTGTCGACTCCACAGGCCCAGGCGATCGCGGCCAACCTTCAGCCCGCGCATCAGGAAACCTCGACCAATTTCGGACGCACCGAAAGCTGGGACCTGTTCGGCGATGTGACGCTGAAGCTGAGCGACCGGTTCGAATTGGGCGGCGGCCTGCGCTGGAGCCATGACGCGAAGACCACGGGCTATGAATCCGCGGTGATCAACGGCCGTTCGATCCTGGGCGGTTTCGTCGGCGCCCTCGGCCAGCCGGCGGCGATGCGGACGCAGCTGCTCGCCGCGCTTTCGGTGCCCGGCGCCGCGACCATCCCGCCTTCGGCCGCGTTCCCCGTGCCGCTGTTCGGGCTCGGCCTCCAGCCGAGCGGCACCAACGGCCAGCGCTACGATCAGAACCATGACGATAGCGGCCTCACCTGGCGCGCCTTCGCCCGGCTCGAGCTGAGCGATCAGGCCAGCGTCTATGCCAATTACGCCCGTGGCCGGCGCCCGGAAGTGCTGAGCGTGAGCGCACCCTCGGTCCCCGGGGGCGCGCCGGCCTTCCAGGTCTTGCCGTCCGAGACGGTCGACAGCTTCGAGACCGGCCTCAAGACCGACCTGGCCGGCCATCGCCTGTTCTTCGACGTCTCGGCCTTCTATTATCGCTACTCGAATTTCCAGACGTCCGAGCGCCGCGGCACCACGCTGGTGACGATCAATGCCGGGCGCGCCGAAAGCTATGGTGCGGAGGCGCAGCTCACCTGGCGGGCGACCGACTGGGCGAACCTGTTCGCGAGCTATGGCTATAATCACAGCCGCTTCACCACGGGCGCCCGCGACGGCAATCGCTTCCGCCTTTCGCCCGATCACAGCTTCGCGGTGGCGCTGCAGCTCAAGGCGCCGGTCGGCCCGGTGAAGATCGATTTCACGCCGAGCCTCACCTGGCAGTCGAAGGTGTTCTTCGACGACGACAACGACCTGCCCGCGCTCCAGCAGGGCAAGCTGGTCCCGGACAATGTCCAGGACGAGTTCCAGAAGGGCTATGCGCTTGCCGATGCCCGGCTGGGCGTCGAGACCGCGAACGGACGCTGGCGGATCGAAGGCTTCGTCACCAACCTCTTCGACAAGAAATACATCAAGGACGCGGGCAATACCGGCGATGCGCTGGGCCTGCCGACCTTCATCGCCGGCGAGCCGCGCATCTATGGCATCGCGGCGAGCCTCAAGATCGGGAACCGCTGAGGCGGTAAAAGGGGGAACGCCCGGTTCCGCAGGACAGTGCGGAACCGGGCGTTTTTGTTGATAGAAGCGGCACCAGCCCGCTCCCCCACCCGGCCACCCAACGGTATAGTCTATGGGTGGTCGGG
>JAEXFD010000039.1 GCA_023400405.1 Pseudomonadota bacterium | reverse complement strand
ACCCCCTTGCGGTGATTCAGCGCATTGCTGACCGTCACCGATGAAACATTGAATTTTTTTGCAATTTCACAGATGCTCATAAGAATAGATTAAACCTTTAAGTTGTTAATATTATGATCGATTTTATCCCGGATGTCAAGTCTTCAGAAGAAAAAAACGTGATTTTTCTGCAACTTTTCTTGCAAATTATTTTTTGCCGTGGCTCTGAGTGCTCGGCATTTGAACGTGCAGAGTCCAAAGGACAGGAGGCATCATGGCAAGAGCCGAAGTATGGGAAGCAATGATCCGGGAACGGATCATCCTGTTTCCGGCGCTCATACGCAAGCTCGACAGATAACTGTATTCAGTCTTGGACAGGTATTCTTTGAAATCCGGCCGGCAGCTTCCGCCGCTTTCCCGGGAGACAGCAAGCGCAAGTTCTGCTGGTTTATTTCCTGCATCGGATCGCGTCGCTGTTTCTTTCGGCTATATTTTGCCGGGCCGCTTTGCTTTCACCCGGGTGGCATTTCCCTGGCAAGCCGGACCATCATAAAAATGCTTCGACACCGGGTTGTTCAAATCCAGGAGCCGTATAACGGCAGGGACACCTGGAACCTTCGGCAAGTTTTCGCAACCGATTTTTTGCACTCATGCTTCTTTTTCCAAGATAAAATTGACACCGAGTGCAAATACGCGATGACCGAAATCATTGGGATGGTTGACCCCGTTGCCCGTCAGATCCATAAACGTCTTCCGTTTCAACAACCGTTGCCATAATGAGAAAAGATCGACAAAAGCGACATGCTTTCCCGCTTCGGCGGCGAGCTGCCGAAGTGCCCGTGAAAATTCATCTGCTTTTTTAAGGGGAGTATTACTCCATTCCGGATTGCCGCTCATTGAAGCAATCAGCAGAAACTCTGTTTCCGGCGAGGCAAGTTGTGCAATCTGAACGGTTTTCTGGATGTTAGCCAGATATTCCTCTGCTCCGTCCGACACAGCAAAATCGTTCATCCCGAATGCAATCACCTGCAAATCAGGACAGTCGTCGCTCCATTTCTTCACGCAGGTAAGCGGATACTCGCTGCGGGCGCCGCTCAAACTGTGGTTGCGCAACTCAACACAGAGGCTGAAACGTTCCCCCAGATGCCGGGCAGCCAATTCAGCAAACGGCGGCTGAAACGGGGAAAATTTGTGATAGCCGGAAGCATTGTAGCCCTCGGAAATGCTGTCGCCGAGCCAGCTGATCCGTATTGCACCGCCACGGCGGGATAATTTCGCGCGGAACCGGGGAAGACGTCCGGAAAGCGGCGACAAAATTTCCTCCAGCGGAAAATCAATTTCCTCGGCAATATAATCTACCGCAAACTGATGCTCTGCAAAAAAATTGCGATTGTCAAACAACAGCGGCCGCCCATCCAATCCGCCCTGGATTGCCCGCGCGCCGGGATTTGGATAAAACGGGCCTGCCGGGTGGAGATCTTCATCGGAAAGCCGGGGAATTCGGGAGTTTTCGGGACGAATTATCTGCTGTGTTTCCGGGTTGAAGTTCCAATCCCGTTCCGGCAGATACTCCATGCCGGTGGCAGAGCAGAAAATCCGTTGAATTTTGCGTACCGGAAATAAAAGCCGGACTTCATCGCAGTCGGCAAACATGCCGGTTTCGCCGAATATCTCACTGTTTTTTTGATTCCACAGATTCCACATGATCGTCCTCTGTTGTTTTTTCAAACCGTCCGGACTCTCCGGAAATCGGGTCCAAAATCGTTCCATCGGCAAAATGGTGGTAGAGAATATGCGCCCCCCAGGCGTGACAATCCGACCGAAGCCAGTTTCCGCCGGGAAAAACCTCCGGGATCGTGCGCATATCAGGTTGATCGGCGGTCTGCAAATATCTCTCCAGACGCGCCAGAAAAAGCTCTTTCTGCTTGAAAGCGCGGCAGGCTTCCAGATAATAGAAGGAAAAGGCGATGCCGCACTGATCGAGGTCGCCTTTGCGAAGCGACGGCAGCACCGCGGTTTCGCCCAGAGCCAGCAGCGCAAATACTTGTGCGTGTTCCGAAACATAGCTGCGGGCGCTGTCTTCCGCAAAGCAGCCGCGTTCCCGGATAAAATAAGTATTGCGAATCGCCGCGGACAGGTTTTCCGCAAGGCATTCCCGTTCCCGGGCGGCCTCCGGCGAGCCGAAATGTTTTTCCAGATCGGCAAGGTCTTTCAAGGCCAGGAGAAAAACCAGATTCAAAGTGCATCCTTCGCCATTCCGGCACCCCGGCGGCACACCGCCTTCCCAGTTGTCAAGCCAATCAATGAAATTCCAGCCGGGTACATGAAGCAGATGATCTTCTCCGAGGCACGACTGCAGAAAATCCGCAGCACGCCGCATAGTCGGCAAAAGTTCCTGTACCAGTGCGCCATCTCCGGTATGCCTGGCGTAATCATGTACCATCTGAATGTAAAACGCCGAAAATGCCGGAATGTGGATTTTATAATATTCTCCCAGTTCAGGCCGGTAGCCGGCATGTTCCTTGGTCGGATAGCGGCAGGGGAGCATGCCGGAAGAGTACTGTCCCTCGGCAAGCTGGCGAAGAACATTGCGTGCCAGCCGGAGGTCGTCAGTCAATTCGTAAA
>JAEXFD010000019.1 GCA_023400405.1 Pseudomonadota bacterium | reverse complement strand
ACGCCCGGCTGCGCCGGTCGCCGCCGCGCCGGCGCCCGAGCCGCGGCCGGCAAGCGATGCCCCGATCATGCGCTCGGTCGGCCCCGGCGGCTTCGTGCGGCAGAATCCGGGCGAGCAGGCGCCTCCGGCCGCTCCGGCCCCGCCGCGCCGCCTCGTTCCCGCCAAGCCATCGGAAGCGATTGCGGGCAAGACCTCGCTGCTCGATCTCAGCGACAAGATCTGCAAATGGCCGATCGGGCATCCGGGCGAGCCGGACTTCCATTTCTGTGGCGACAAGGTGAACCCGGGCTTCCCCTATTGCGTCGCGCATTGCGGCCACGCCTATCAGGCGCAGCTGCCCCGCCGCGACCGCCGCCCCCCGCCCCCGCTGCCCTTTGGCGCACCGCGGGTGCGTTGAGCCGCGAGGCATCGAATGGAAACGGCCCGGAGCGATCCGGGCCGTTTTGCTTTTTGGCGCGATCAGGCTTCGGACAACGCTGCCGCTTCGGCGAGGCGATAGCCCGCCTGATCGGCAAACCCGAGCTCTTCGAGGCTCGCCGCCTCGATTCGGAACAGGCCGGCATCCCTGGGAAAGCGGATACGACCCGCCGCGCACAGCGCAACGCGACGGCCGGGATCGCCGCCGGCATCGCGTATCGCTTCGCCCAGCACCTCGCGATCATAATCGGCGCCAAGCGCGTCCGACGGCAGTTCGGTCTCGAACGCGAGGGTTCGCCAGCTCGCGACATCGTAAAGATGCGCGATCGGATCGCCGAGCAGCGGGTGACGCAGCGTTTCGAGGAAGGCGCGGTAAAGCGGGTGTCCGGGATCGCCCACATTCTTGCGGGGGAAGTCGGCCGAGAGGTGCCCCCCGGTATTCTGCATCATGTAGAGCCGCATCGAATCCGCACCCAGCGTCTTCGCCATTTGCATCAGCGCCGGCATCTCGTGGAAATTGTCGAGCTGCACCGTGGCGTTGAGGTGGAATTCGCGGAATTCGCCCTTGCCGCGCTTGTCCGCGATGAACTGGAGATTGGGGAACAGCTTGTCCCATTTGCCCGGCCGGCGGACGACCTCATAGACCCAGGGCGTGCAGGAATCGATCGAGACGTCGACCAGCGCCCGGTAGCGATCGATCCCGGCATATTGCGCCCAGCGCATCGGGCTCATCAACAGCGCATTGGTGTGGATGTTGAGCTCGACGTTGAGTTCATGGTCCGCGAGATAGCGCAGAATCGAGCGGTAATGCGGGCTCGACCAGGGGTCGCCCTGGCCCGACACCGAAATGCGCACCTTGCCCTCGGCATTGAGCAACGGCTGGAACACTTGGCGTTCGATGATCTCGAAGCGGCGCTCCTGCGCCTCGTCGGCGGCGAGGATGCCGCCGCGGCACGACGGGCAGGCGAGGTTGCAAGTCACGTCATGCGCCAGGAACAGCCAGCGCGGCGCCTCGCTCAGATGCGTGCGGTTCTCGTCGATCGCCGATCGGAGCGCGGGATCGCTGATCTCGTCGCGCAGCGGCAGGGCATCTTCGTTGATCAGGGTGCAGCGCTGCTTGTTGCAGTATCGATAGGAGCCGTCGAGGATGCTCTCGCGCATCGCCTGTGCCTCGGGGCTGTTCCAGATCTGCTCGAAGGTCTGGCCCTCGAGATGGCCCAGCCGCTGCTGCGTCCAGATCGAGCAGCAGGGCGCGACGGTACCGTCCATCAGCGTCTCGAACTTGACGAAGGGGGCTTCGCAGAAGCGATCGGAGAGGTCGGCAGACTTCTCGGTGCCGAACCGTTCGAGGAAGAAGATCGCCCCCGCGGTCTGCGCGCAGTGCGGGTGGTGCGCCATCTGCTCGCGCAGGAAGGTGATGCCGCGATGGCGATCCACCGACAGCGCATGGAGCATCCCGCCTAGCAGGTTCATCGTCTTGCGGACGCGCGCGTCCTGCTCCGGCTCCAGCAGCGCGATCAGGTCGCGCAGCTCGGCCACGTCGTCATGCCCGGCGGCATTGGCGAGCAGCGGCCAGATCTCCGGATGGTCGAGCCCGTCGGCCAGCGCATCGACGAGATTGCTGAGGATCGGAAAGAACGGGCTCTGCGCCGGATCGACGGCAGTCGGCATATAGGACATGAGGCACTCCCCTGGCTTTCCCCATTTTAGGAGGCTCGGCGGCCCAATGGTGCATCGGGGCGTTTTCGTGGAAGCGCACCCACCGCGCCGCGCTTGCGCCATGACTGGCGCGCCCCCTATACGTTCCGCATGTCCGAAGACCTGTTTGCCGCGCCGGGCGTTCCCTCCGGCACCTATGACGCCTCGTCGATCGAAGTGCTGGAAGGGCTCGAGCCCGTCCGGCGGCGCCCGGGCATGTATATCGGCGGCACCGACGAGCGCGCGCTCCACCATCTCGCCGCCGAGATTCTCGACAATGCGATGGACGAGGCGGTCGCCGGCCATGCCAATCGCATCGAAGTGACGCTGGATATCGGCAATCGGCTGACGATCATCGACAATGGCCGCGGCATGCCGATCGATCCGCACCCGAAATTTCCCGACAAGTCGGCGCTCGAAGTCATCCTTTCGATGCTCCATTCGGGCGGCAAATTCTCGGGCAAGGCCTATGCGACCAGCGGCGGCCTGCACGGCGTCGGCATCAGCGTGGTTAATGCGCTGTCGGTCGACACCACCGTGGAGGTCGCACGCGACCGGCAGCTCTATCGCCAGCGCTTCAGCCAGGGCAGGACGCTGGGCCCGCTCGAACATCTCGGCGGCACCCCCAATCGCCGCGGCACCTCGGTCAGCTTCGTGCCCGATGCCGAGATCTTCGGCGAGATGCTGTTCAAGCCGAGCCGGCTCTACAAGCTCGCCCGCTCCAAGGCCTATCTGTTCGCCGGCGTCGAGATCCGCTGGAAATGCGCGCCCGAGCTGATTTCGGACGATACCCCGCCCGAAGCGGCCTTCCAGTTCCCCGGCGGCCTGGCCGACCACCTCAAGGAACAGGTCGGCGCCCGCGAATGCGCGACGGCGGACTTCTTCTCGGGCGCTCAGGATTTCCCGGGCGAGAATCAGGGCCGGGTCGAATGGGCGGTCGCCTGGCCGCTGTGGAGCGACGGCAGCTATAGCTGGTATTGCAACACCATTCCGACGCCCGACGGCGGCACCCATGAAGCGGGGCTGCGCGCCGCGCTCACCAAGGGCATCCGCGCGTTCGGCGAACTGATTGGCCAGAAAAAGGCCAAGGATATCACGGCCGACGACGTGATGACCGGCAGCGAGCTGATGCTCAGCGTGTTCATCCGCGATCCGCAGTTCCAGTCGCAGACCAAGGACCGGCTGACTTCGCCCGAAGCGGCGGGGCTGGTCGAGAAGGCAGTGCGCGACCATTTCGACCATTTCCTTTCCGACCATATGGACCGCGGCAAGGCGCTGCTCGGCTATGTGCTCGAGCGGATGGACGATCGCCTGCGCCGCAAGCAGGAGCGCGAGGTCAAGCGCAAGACCGCGACCGCGGGGCGCAAGCTGCGCCTGCCCGGCAAGCTCACCGACTGCGCCTCGGACAGCCCCGAGGGCACCGAGCTGTTCATTGTCGAGGGCGATTCGGCCGGCGGCAGCGCCAAGCAAGCGCGCGACCGCAAGACCCAGGCGATCCTGCCGATCCGCGGCAAGATCCTCAACGTCGCCTCCGCCACCTCGGCCAAGATCCTGGCGAACCAGGAAATCGCGGACCTGATCCAGGCGCTCGGCTGCGGCACCCGCAAGGACTGCGACGCCGCCAACCTGCGCTACGAACGGATCATCATCATGACCGACGCCGACGTGGACGGCGCGCATATCGCGACGTTGCTGATGACCTTCTTCTTCCAGGAAATGCCCGATCTGGTGCGCCAGGGGCATCTCTATCTCGCCCAGCCGCCGCTCTATCGCCTCGTCGCCGGATCGAAGAGCGCCTATGCCCGCGACGACGCGCACCGGCTCGAGCTGGAGAGCACCGAGTTCAAGGGCAAGAAGGTCGAGGTCAGCCGCTTCAAGGGCCTGGGCGAGATGAACCCGCAGCAGCTCAAGGAAACGACGATGGACCCGTCGAGCCGCGGCCTGCTGCGCATCACCCTTCCCCAGGAATATGAGGAGCGCGCCGGGGTGAAGGACCTGGTCGACCGGCTGATGGGCAACAACCCCGCCCACCGCTTCGCCTTCATCCAGGAAAATGCGGCCCGGCTCGACGAGGAAGTGATCGACGCCTGACGTGCATCGATAAATGTTGATATCATAATTTATCGGGTGTAGGACGGCGCATCTCCAGCCGATGAGGCCCATGATGCGCCTGCTTCCGTGTGTCGCCGCCTTCCTTCTCGCCGCTCCCGCCCTCGCCCAGACCGCGCCCCCACCCGCGACTGCGGCGATCAAGGCTGATCCCGCCTTCACCGAGCGCGTGAACCAGCTTCCGGGTCTGCTGAGCGGCAAGGTCGGTTATGACGACTATTTCAGTCCCAGTTTCAAGGCGCAGGTCCCGCGCGAGAAACTGGCGCCGGTCGTCGCCGAGATGAACCGGGCGGGCGTGACCGGCATCGAAAAGGTCGAGCCGGCGTCGCCCTGGCAAGGAACGGTGACGCTCGGACTTCGCGAAGCGGTGGTCACGATCCGGCTGGCCGTCGATCCGGCTCCGCCGCACCAGGTCTCCGGCTTGCTGATCGCCGGCAGCGAGCTGCGCGATTCGGCCAAGCCGCCCGCGACGCCCGAGGCCGCGCTTGCCGAGATGCGCGCCCTGCGCGGCAGTGCGGGCTATGCGATCGCCAAGCTCGGCGCCGGCAAGCCGCAGCTCATCGCCGGGCACAATGCCGATCGGCCCTATGCGATCGGCTCCGCCTTCAAGCTGGTGATCCTTTCCGAGCTGGTCCGCGAGACCAATGCCGGCACGCGCAAATGGGACGATCTCGTCACGCTCGACGGCAGCCCGCTGCCCGGTGGCGGCTATACGATGAAGCCCAAGGGCACCCAGGTGTCGCTGCGCGAACTCGCGACGCAGATGATCTCGGTCAGCGATAACAGCGCCACCGATATCCTGCTAAAGACGCTCGGCCGCGAAAAAGTAGAGGCGATGATGCCCGTGCTCGGCATCGCCGATCCCGCGCGCAACCGTCCCTTCCTGTCGACGCTCGACATGTTCAAGCTCAAGGGCATCGCCAAGGGCCTCGAACAGGGTTCCGACACCCGGCTGCTGGCCGATCGCTATCTCGCGCAGGATGAGGCCGGGCGGCGCAAGATGCTCGACAGCGAAGTTGCCCGCCTACCACTGCTGCTGATCGACGAGAGCAGCTTCCGCAACAAGATTCCCAAGCGGATCGACACGCTCGAATGGTTCGAGAGCCCCAACGATCTCGTCCGGGTCATGGACTGGCTGCGCCGCAACACCGAAGGTCCCGCCGGCGCCGATGCCCGCGCGGTCCTGTCGAAGAACCCGGGGCTTGGCCCGGACGCTCGCGGCCGCTGGCAATGGGTCGGCTACAAGGGCGGATCCGAGCCGGGCGTGATGAACATGACCTATCTGCTCCAGGCGAAGGGTGGCGACTGGTACGTCGTCACCGCGAGCTGGAACGATCCCGCCAAGGAAGTCGAGGAGGGCCGGTTCGCCGGCCTGATCGCCAAGGCGACCGAGCTCGTTCCCTAGATCGCGCCGCGCAACCTCTGCCGGTGGTAACGGTTGCGTACCGAGAGGCCGATGCCCCTCAGCACGAAGCCGAACACGATCACCGGCCAGACGATCAGGTTCGGGATCGGCAGCAGATAGGCATTGGCGAGGATCAGCGCGGCGCCGAGCAGCGCCACCGCGACGCCGCTGAGCCGCCATCCCTTGGCTACAGCCATGAGCTCGCGACGATAGGCGGCGCGCTCGGCAGGATCGGTGAGGTTCGGGGCGGGCCTCTTCATCGATTGCCCTGGATCAGGTCGCCGAGCTGGCCCAGCACCGAGCCTTCGCCGCGATTCTGCCCGCCATTGGGCATCGCCGCCGCAAGCATCCTGCCGGCCAGCCGCGAGAAGGGCAGCGACTGGATCCACACCTTGCCCGGTCCGGTGAGCCGCGCGAAGAACAGCCCTTCCCCGCCGAAGAACACGCTGCGCACCCCGCCCGCAGTGACCAGGTCGAAGTCGACCGAAGGCGTGTAGGCGGCAAGGCAGCCGGTATCGACGTGCAGCTCCTCGCCCGGCGCCAGCTCGCGCTCGACCACCATCCCGCCGAACTGGACGAAAACCCAGCCATCGCCTTCGAGGCGCTGCATGATGAAGCCCTCGCCGCCGAACAGCCCGGTCATCACCCGGCGCTGAAAGGCGATCCCCATCGACACGCCCTTGGCGGCGCACAGGAAAGCATCCTTCTGGCAGATCAGCGTCCCGCCCAGGCTGTCGAGCTTCAATGGCACGATCGCTCCCGGCACCGGCGCCGCGAACGCCACCCGTGCCTTGCCCGAGCCGTTATGCGTGAAGACGGTGGTGAACAGGCTCTCGCCGGTCAGCAACCGCTTGCCCGCGCCGAGCAGTGCCCCCATGAAGCCGCTGGTCTGCCCGCTGCCGTCGCCGAAGATGGTCGTCATGCCAACCGAGGCATCCTTCCACACCAGCGCGCCTGCCTCGGCCACCGCGCTCTCGCCCGGATCGAGCTCTATCTCGACGAACTGGAGCTCCTGGCCCTTGATCTCGAAATCGATGTCGTCGGCCAGGCCGGGGTTGCGGCTGTGATGGGACCAGGGGCTGGCGGGCATGGGCGAATCCTCCTTGTGTTGGACGATCCTATCGGCGCCATTCCTCGCGCAACAACCCGTAAAGCGCGGTGTCGCGTACGCCGATATGGGTTTCCCATTCGCCGCGCAGCATGCCTTCGAGGCGGAAGCCCAGTCGTTCGAGCAGCTTGCGTGAGGCCGAATTTTCGGGATCGGTGTCGGCGAAAACGCGGCGCTGGCCTTCGGCGAAGATCCGGTCGATCACCGTCGACACTGCCTCGGCCGCATATCCCCAGCCCCAATGCGCGCGGGCGAGGGCATAGCCGATCTCGGTGACGTTGCCCTGGCGCTTCTCACCCGCCGCGACGAAGCCGATCGCATGATCGTCACCCGCCGGCGTGATCGACCAGCAGCGCCACTCGCCCCACGGTTCCGCCATCTTCGCGCGCGTCTCTTCGATCGAGCGATGCGGCGCGTGCGACCACCAGGTCATCAGCTCGGCATCCGAATAGATGGTGTGCAGCGCCTCGGCGTCGTCAACCGTGCGGGGGCGCAGGCGCAGCCGTTCGGTCTCCAGGATCGGCGTCTCGCGCGCCGGGGTCACGACGCCAGCGCGTCGACCAGCGTCTTGACCTTCTTCTGGCGCCATTGCGGCAGCGGCGCGACCAGCCAATAGCCGAAATTGGAGCTTTTCGGCGCGCCGGCGACCACCACACGCCCCGATTCGATATCGGCGCGGGCCAGCAGTTCGGGCACGGTCGCCCGGCCCAGCCCTTCGGCGGCCGCGTCGAGCGCCAGCCCGGCATCGGCGACGCGGACCAGCGATCCCGCATCCTCGGCCATGCAGCCCGGCCAGGAGATGCGCACATCGATGCCGCCGTCGGGGCGCTCGACCGTCACCATCCCGTCGCTCTCCAGCGCCTCGCCCTCATGCTCGCCCGGACCTTCGCCCCAGCGGATCGCCAGGTCGAGATTGGCTTCGGTGAAATCGAGCGCGTCGTCCGCCGGCACCAACACGAAGCGCAGGTCGCCGTCCTCGCGGGCGATCTCGGCGAGGCGCGGCATCAGCCATTTGGCCGTGAGGTCGCGCGGCGCGGCGATCGTCAGCGACTTGGACGATTGCCCCGCCTGCATCGCGCGCACGCTTTCCTCGAACTGGAGGAAGCCGGCCCGCAGCGCCACCAGCCCGGCCTCGGCCTCGGGGGTCAGCTCCAGCCCCTTCGTGGTCCGACGGAACAGGACGACGCCCAGCGTATCCTCAAGCGCGCGGATCTGCTGGCCGACCGCCGCGGGGGTGACCGCCAGCTCGTCGGCAGCGCGGGTGAAGCTCAGGTGGCGCGCGGCGGCATCGAGCACGCGCAGGCCGTTGAGCGGGAGATGGGTGCGCTTCATTCCATCGCCCTCACCCTTCCCACGCCGCTGCGCGGCGCGGGCCCCTTCCCTCTCCCGATGGGAGAGGGAGTGAAGCGCCCCACAATCCCTCTCCCCTCGGGAGAGGGAGGGAGCCGCCGAAGGCGGCGGAAGGGTGAGGGTGATCCAGCCGCTTCACTCCGCCACCGCCGGCGCCGTCAGCGCGAATTTGGGGATGGCGACGTCGAACGCGGCGCCGTCCTCGCCGATCATGTGATAACTGCCCTGCATATTGCCGGTCGGCGTCGAAAGCGGGCAGCCCGAGACATAGTCGAAGCTCGCCCCCGGCGCGATCATCGGCTGTTCGCCAACCACGCCCTCGCCCTCCACCGTATGGCGCGCGCCGCGTCCGTCGGTGATGATCCAGTGCCGCGTGAGCAATTGCACCGTCATCGGCCCGTCATTCTCGATGCGGATGTGATAGGCCCAGAACCAGCGGCCGCGCTGCGGCTCGCTCTGCTCGGGCAGATAGCTCACCGAGACGCGCACGGTGATCCCGCGCGTTTGCGTGGCTTCGGTGAACAGCGCGTCCATCACAGCCCGGCCTTCGCCAATGCCTGGTCGAGATCGGCGATCACGTCCTCTGGATCCTCCAGGCCGACATTCAGCCGCAGCATTCCTTCGGTGACGCCCATCTCGATTCGCTTTTCCTCGGCCAGGCCCGAATGGGTGGTCGAGGAAGGATGCGTCATCAGCGAGCGCGAATCGCCGATATTGTTCGAGATGTCGACCAGTTCGAGTGCATCGAGCAGCGCATGCGCCTGGGTGCGCCCGCCATCGACTTCGAACGAGAAGATCGGCCCCGCCGCCGCCATCTGGCGCATGAAGAGATTGTGCTGCGAGTGGCTCGGCAGCGCCGGGAAGTTCACCTTGGGCACGCGCTTTTCGAGGAAGCTGCCCACCTTCAGTGCATTCTCGCTCTGCCGGCGGATGCGCAGGTCGAGCGTCTCCAGCCCCTTCAGCACCACCCAGGCATTGAACGGCGACAGCGTCGGGCCGGTATTGCGGGTGAAGGGCAGCAGCACGTCGTTGATGAAGGTGGCCGATCCCGCGACTGCGCCGGCGAGCACGCGCCCCTGCCCATCCATCATCTTGGTCGCCGAATAAGCGACGACGTCGGCGCCGAACTCCAGCGGCCGCTGCAAGGCGGGCGTCGCAAAGGCATTGTCGACCACGCTGGTGATGCCGCGTTCGCGCGCGATGCCGCACACGGCTTCCAAATCGACCACGTCCATCGTTGGATTGGCCGGCGTCTCGAAGAAGAAGACCTTGGTGTTCGGGCGCACCGCATCGGCGAATTGCTGCGGGTCGCGCGCATCGATCACCGTCGTTTCGACGCCGAAGCGCGGCAGCAGCGAATCGGTGAGCCAGCGGCACGATCCGAAGGCGGCACGGCCCTGGACGATATGGTCCCCCGCGCTCACCTGGCAGAGGATCGCGGCCGTCATCGCCGCCATGCCGCTCGCCATCGTCCGGCAGGCCTCGGCACCTTCGAGCAGCGCGATGCGCTCTTCCAGCATCTCCACCGTCGGGTTCTGCAGCCGCGAATAGGTCATGCCCTGCTGCTCGCCGGCGAAGCGCGTGGCGGCGTCGCCGGCGCAATCATAGGCATAGCCGGAGGTCATGAAGATCGCCTCGCTCGTCTCGCCCCATTCGGAGCGGGCGGTGCCGCCGCGCACGGCCTGGGTGGCGGGCTTCCAGTTGCGAGTGACGCTGCGGTCCTGGCCGGTACGACGTTTCATGACGCGCCTGCTTTGCGGCGGCGGAAGCGCCCACGTCAACCACACAAAATTCCTCCCTCGGCATAGCCGGGGGAGGGGGACCGCGCCCGCAAGAGCGTGGTGGAGGGGGCATTCACGGCAAGGCGAGGCGTGGGGAAGCCCCCCTCCACCAGCCTTCGGCTGGTCCCCCTCCCCCGCTTCGCGAGGGAGGAATATCGGGCATGACGCAAGCGGAATGGTCGGGTAACAACCGGCCATGCTCGAACGCCTCAAGGCCCTGCGCACGCGTCCCTGGACGGTCGCACTGCTCCTCGCCCTCGCCGCCCAGACGCTGTTCATGGTCCATCTCGACCAGCCGAGCCGGGTGATGTTCGACGAGATGCACTATGTGCCGGCCGCGCGAACGCTGCTGGAGCTCTCCGGCCCGCGCAATCTCGAGCACCCGCTGCTCGGCAAGGAACTGATCGCCGCAGGCATCGCGCTGGTGGGCGACGAGCCGATCGGCTGGCGCATTTTCTCGACCCTTGCCGGTACCGCGACCGTACTCGGCGTCTTCGCCATTCTCGGGCTGCTGATGGGAAGCATGCGCGCGGCGGTGATCGGCGCGGTGCTGGCAATGCTCAACCAGACGCTGTTCGTCCAGGCGCGCACCGGGATGCTCGACATCTTCCTCGGGGCCTTCATCGTCTGGGGACTGGCGTTGATGCTGTGGGCGATGCGCGGCACCGGGCGCCGGGTCTGGTGGCGCTGGATCGGCGGCAGCGCGCTGCTCGGGCTTGCGACGGCAGTCAAATGGGCGGCCATCCCCTATGTCGCGCTCGCGGGCCTCGCCTTCCTCGTCATTCGTGCTCGCGACGCGCGCCTGACCCGCAAGCCGCTGGCCGCCGCGCTTTCGGGCAAGGACCAGCCGCACTGGCCCGGCCTGCCGGCCATTCCGGCGCTGCTGCTGCTCGGGCTGGTGAGCATCACCGTCTATTTCATCACCTTCGCGCCGGCCTTCTTCTATGCGAGCGAGCCGCTAACGCTGTCGGGGCTCTTCAGTCAGCAATGGGAAATGTACAAGCTGCAGACCCAGGTGCTGCCGCACCACACCTATCAGTCCGATTGGTGGAGCTGGCCGCTGATGCTGCGGCCGATCTGGTTCTTCTACGAATGGGATCGCGGTGCGCAGCGCGGCGTGCTGCTGCTCGGCAATCCGCTGATCATGTGGGGCGGTCTGATCGCGGTGCTCGCCTGCTATTGGGCCTGGTTCAAGGACAAGGCGATCCGGCCGCTGGCGGTGGCGCTGCTCTGGACGGCGTCGCTCGGCATCTATGTCGTGATCCCGAAATCGCTCGGCTTCTATTATTACTACCACCTCTCGGGCCTTTTCCTGTGCCTAGCGATCCCGGTGGCGTTCCTCCATTTCGATCGCGGGCGCGGGCGCGGCTGGGAGGAATGGTTCACCGCCGCCGCGCTGCTGATGTTCGGCTATTTCTACCCGATCCTCTCGGCTGCCCCGCTCAAGGACGAACTGGGCTTCCTCAACTGGATGTGGCTCGCCAGCTGGCGGTGAAGCGCGCGCCTCTTCAATGAGACCGTTCGGTCCGGACGGAGCGAGGCGTTTAGTACCGTCCCCAGACGAAGCGCGACGACAGCGCGAAGTTCCACACCGCGGCCACCAGGATCCCGGCCAGCGCCGCGAAGCGCCAGTCGCCGTGCTGGACGTTGTGGAGGAACGCCGCCACGCCGACATTCGCCGCCGCGCCGACGCCGCACACCACGCAGAACGAGACCCAGCCGGCGAACAGGGCTCGGGCCCCCTTGAGCCGCTGTTCGCGATAGGTCAGCGCGTTGTTGAGGAAGAAGTTGAAGGTCATTGCCGCCGCGGTGGCTAGGATCGTGGCGCTGACGAAGGGCCAGTTCAGCCCGCGGAAGAAGGCGCCGAGCACGAGGAAATGCACCCCTGCGCCGATCGCCCCGATCGCCGAGAACATCGCGAAGCGCACCGGCACGACCCGCCCGAACATGCGGTCGTAGAGCGCGATCAGATATTCCATCGCCACGACATGATCGAGCTTGCTCTCGCCCTCCACACGGGTGCGGAAGACGTAAGGCAGCTCCAGGAAGCGCAGCGGGTGCGGCGAGGCAGTCATGATGTCGAGCAGGATCTTGAAGCCGATCGCCGAGAGCCGCGGCACCAGCTCGCGCACGATGCGGGTGCGGATCATGAAGAAGCCGCTCATCGGGTCCGACAGATCGGCCTTGAGCACCTGGCGCGAGAGCTTGGTGGCGAAAGCGGACTTGGCGACGCGATCGCTGTCCCACTCGCCCGTCCCGCCGCCTTCGACGAAGCGCGATCCGATCACCACGTCGAGGGCGTCATCCGCCTCGAGCGCGTCGAGCATCTTGGGCAGCAGCCGCTCGTCATGCTGCAAGTCGCCGTCGATCACTGCCACTTGCGGCGCCGCGGTCGCGCACATCCCCTCGATGCACGCCGAGGAGAGCCCGCGCCTCCCGATCCGCTGGATCACGCGCACCCGCGGGTCGTGCCGCCCCAGTTCGCGCGCCGCATCGGCAGTGCCGTCCGGGCTGTCGTCGTCGACGAAGATCGCTTCCCAGTTCCGCCCGGTCAGCGCCGCGTCGAGCTTGGCGATCAGCAGGGGAACGTTCGCACGCTCGTTGAACGTCGGGATGACGACCGCGAGCTCGAGCAATTCGGGAGTCACGCGAGTTCCTTGAGAATGGCGTCCCCCATCGCCGTGGTGGAAAGCTCGCCCCCGAGATCCGCCGTTCGCGCGCCCTTCTGCAGCGCCGCCGCAACCGCCTTTTCGATCCGCACCGCCGAGGCCTCGTCCGACAGCGAATGCCGCAGCAGCATCGCCGCCGAAAGGATCGCCGCGCACGGATTGGCCTTGCCCTGCCCGGCGATGTCCGGGGCCGAACCGTGGATCGGCTCGTACATGCCGTTGTCGCCGCTCCACGCGCGCAGCGAGGCCGAGGGCAGCATGCCGATCGAGCCCGCGCACATGCTCGCCTGATCCGAAAGGATGTCGCCGAACAGGTTTCCGGTGACGATCACGTCGAATTCGGCCGGCGCGCGCACCAGCTGCATCGCGGCATTGTCGACATACATGTGCGTGAGGTGCACCTCGGGATATTCGGTGGCGACTTCGTTCACCACGTCGCGCCAGAGCTGCGAGGTTTCGAGCACATTGGCCTTGTCGACCGAACAGAGCTTCTTCTTGCGCCGCTTCGCCATTTCGAAGCCGACCCGGGCGATCCGCTCGACCTCGGCCTCGCCATAGCTCATCACATCATAGCCCTGGCGCAGCCCTTCGGCATCGTGCCGCCGGCCCTTCTCGCCGAAATAGACGTCGCCGACCAGCTCGCGGACGATCACCAGGTCGAGCCCGCGCACCACTTCCGGCTTGAGCGGCGAAGCGTCTTCCAGCCCCGGGAACAGCGTCGCCGGGCGGATGTTGGCGAACAGCCCCAGCTCGCGGCGGATGGCGAGCAGCGCCGCCTCCGGGCGCAGCCGCCGCTCCAGCGCCTCGAAACGCGGATCGCCGATCGCGCCGAACAGCACCGCATCGGCGCGCTTGGCGAGGTCCAGCGTGTCCGGCGGCAGCGGCCGTCCGGTCAGCAGATAGGCGGCGCCGCCGACCGGCGCCTCCTCGAAGGTCAGGCCCAGGTCCAGCGCTTCCAACACCCGGCGCGCCTCGCGCGTCACTTCGGGCCCGATCCCGTCACCGGGCAGAACAGCAATCAGCGGCATTCTAGCTCCCACTCTCGCCCCCTGCTTTGCCGCCGTCGTTCGCTTCACGCAACCGCGCGTTTGAGCCGATCGAGCAGGCGATTGCGCGTCGCGAGCAGTTCGGCCGCCTTGCCGATCAACAGGTCGCGGGCGAGGAAATGCCCGGTCAGGGCGAAGCCGGCGAGAATGTCGTCCCATTCCGCCGCGCCGCCGGCGAGCAGGAAGGGCGGCAATCTCAGCAACTTGTGCTCATACCCTGCCGCCCCCGCCCGGCTCACAGCGATCCCGCTCTTGGGGCTGACATAGGCAAGGTCGGTGCTTGCCCCGGTTGCGGCGCAGCGTTCCAGGTCGAGACCGAAGCCCAGATCCGCGAGCAATAGCAATTCGTAGCGGACCAGCGCCACTGTCCAGCCGCGCGCCGCCGGCGCCGCCTCGATCGCGCCGAGCACGCCATCGAGCGCGGCATGGAGCCGCTGATAGGGCTGGCCTTCGGGCAGCGCCGCGGCGGTGAGCGCGGTCACCCATTGGAACGCCACCGCCGGCAGCGGCTCGGAAAACATCGCCGCGCGGCTGTGGAGCAATTCGACGGTCAGCCCCGGCAGCGCCTCCTCGGTGCGCGAGCGCCATTCGCCGAGCACTAGATTGGCCGGTTGCAGCACCGGGCGCAGCGTCCGGCCATGCCCGCCGCGAACATAGCCGGGCTGCACGCCATGGTCCTCGGTAAACGCCCGGACGATCGCGCCATGCTCGCCATGCGCGCGGACGGACAGGATGATGGCTTCGGCGCGCAGGTGCATGGGGACTATATACAAAGCCCCTCCCCTTCAGGGGAGGGGTTGGGGTGGGGGACTCACCACAAGCGACAGTCTCGGTGAGACACCGCCCCACCCCCAACCCCTCCCCTGAAGGGGAGGGGCTTTAGCTGCCCCGCCGCACCCGTTTCGCGAGCCGTTCCAGCCCCGCCGCCTGCACGCCGCGCTTGGCCAGCGCCACCGCGCCGTCGAACCCGCCCAGCGCCGCCAGGATCGCCCGATTGGCCAGGCTGGGGCGAAGCAGCAGCAGGTCGACGCACGCGATGCCCCCGGTGGCGAACTGGCGCTTATGCTGGCCCTCGCCCTCGGTGAAGTCGAAGCGGGCGAAGCGCCCTGCCGCGAACAGGTCGCGCATCGCCTCGAGCTGGAGCACGGCGCCCGGCGAAAGCTCGTTGAACGCCGGGTCGTGGCCGACATGGGCATAGATCACCACGCCCTCCACCACCGGGCAATAGAGATAGGCGATCGGCTCGCCGGCGAGATAGAGCAGCCAGGCGCGCACCTGCCCGGTCGCCGCCAGCGCGTGCATCTCGGCGCGGAAGGCCGCGCCCTCGGGCAGCCCCGATCCGAGCAGCCGCTCCTGATAGGTGCGGGCGGATATCCCGCGGGCGGCCGCATGGAAGGCGTCGAGTTCGTCGGCCGTGCGAAACCGCCGCACGTCGAGCTCGCCGCCGCTGTGCGCCGCGATCTTCTTGGCCTTGCGCTTGATCCCCTGCCGCGCATTCGCCGACAGCCCCTGCCACCACGCGTCGAACCCGATGCCGAGGTCGATGAAATAGCGCGTATAGCGCTGGCGGACGAAGCCGATCATGCCGCCCGATGCGGCGATCGTCTCCGCTTGGAGGCTCTCGGGCAGCGAGGTGACGAGATAGCCCTGGGCCTCGCGCGGCAGCGGCGGCAGCCGCGGCGGTGTCCCGGCCCGCGCTGCGTCGAGGGTCAGCGGCACCCGCACCAGCGCGCGCCGCACCGTTGCCAGCGTGCGCGCGCCGACTTCGAACTTGAGGCCGATCGCGCGGACCTGCGCCGCTTCGGCAGCCACGCCGCCCATCGCGTTCATGCCGCCCGCTCTTCGACCAGGTTCGACCAGAGCTGCTCCGCCTGGCGCCAGCGCGTGCGCAGCAGGCTCGGCCCAAGCGGCGCATCCTGGCGGTCTAGCGGCAGGCGCGGCCGGTCGGCGAAATGCTCGGTCACCAGCACGCCGCGCCGTTTGGCCAGCATCTGGCACAGCGCCTCGAAGCGGCGGACATGCACGGCGTTTCGCCGCGTCCCCGCCCGGTTGGCGAGCTCGAAGCCATGGCTGACGATCGTCACTGCGGCATGATCCTGAAGCACGGCATGATCGAGCGCAGCGCGCATCTCGCCGGCCGAGAGCGCGCAGATCTGGAAGTGCCGCAAATGCCCCGCGCGATCCTCGATCAGCGTCACCGGCACTTCGATCAGGCCGCGATGCGCGATCGGGGCGATCTGGCGCGGCGGCAGGCCTATCGCGCTCGGCCAGGGATGTTCCGATCCGTTATGGCTGCTATCATAGGCGAAGCCGAGCTGCGCCAGCGCGCCCAGCGTATCGTCGCTCGCCGAATAGCTGCCGGCGCGAAAGGCGATCGGCTCGGGCGCGCCGGCCGCAACCAGCATATCCGAAGCGCCCTGGATCAGCTTGACCTGTTCCTCGAACCGATAGTCGATCAGTTCGAACGGGCCATAGCTCGCTCCCCGATCGCCGGCATGCGCGCCGGTCCAATTGGGATGGAGGTGCAGCTGGACTTCCTGCCCCGCCTCCAGGATCGCGCCGACGATCCGCTTGATCGGATCGAGCCCATAGACCAGCGCGGGCATCGGATCGACGAAGAAGCAGGCCTTGAGCCCATGGCGCGCCAGCTGGACGAGCTGCCACGCGACGCCCACGCCGGCGGGCTCGAGCGAGCGCGCCACGATCGTGTCGATATCGAGCCCGGCAACGTGATGCCGCCACATCAGCTCGGTATCGATGGTGATGAAGACCCGCGTCGCCATGCTGCGCCCCCTAGCATCAGGCGATGAAGATTTGCCCAATTTTCCGATGCCGGCGGGCGATGATCGACTTCGGCCCGGATGAGTCGGCGCTTGCCAGCCGCGGTGCGACGGGCTCAGGATGGCGGCAACGCCTGGCGGAGCGCGATGTACCCGATCGACCTTCCCTTTCTCGGCTTCGCGCCGTCCCACCGGCCGGTGGTGGCCGCGCATATCGGTGGACTTGAGACCCGGATGCTCGTCGATACCGGCGCAAGCGAGACGCTGCTGACCGCGGATTTCGCCGCCCAGCTGGGCCTGGACCTCGCGCCCGCCGAACCGGGAACCGATCACGGCCTGCACGCGGTCCCGAGCTGGACGACGCGCGAAGCCATCCCTCTCACGCTATGCGCCGCCACCTTCCCGCTCGATCATGTCCCGGTCATCGCGGCGCCGGCCAGTTTCTCGGCCGCCGGGATCGGCGGGATCCTGTCGCCGCAGCGGCTCGCGCCGGCCGCCACGCTGTCGCTCGATTTCGGCGAGGGCCGGATGCGGCTCGGCGGTGCCATCGCCACCGCGGACGGTCTTGTCGCGACCGAACTCGTCCCGCTGCACCTCGCCGGGGACGAAGCGTGGCTTCTGGTCGCGGAAGGATCGGAACTGCCCGGCGGTGCGATGTTCAACAGTGGCACTCGGCGCTGTGAAGTCGCCCCGGGGCTGTTTCCCGGCTCGGCTCCGGCCCGCCCGAGCGGGCACGGGCTGAGCGGGCACCCGGTCGCCGCCGCGCCGGCGGGGCGTCATCGTTTCACGCTGGGGCCGCTTCGCCTGCCTGCGACGGCTTGGCTCGCCTCACCCCAGCCGGCCGGCATCGCGATGCAGATCGGCATGGAGCTGCTTGCCGGCACGCAGCTCGATGTGAGCATCGGCCAGGACCTGCTGCGCTGGTGGACGCCCGCCGCCTGGCTCAGGCCGGGCTGAACACGTCGGCGGGCGCGTCCAGCTGGCGTTCTGCCCAGGCTTCGAGTTCGGCCTCAACTTTAGCCGCCCAGCGCGCCAGGCGCCTGGCATAGTCCGGCACGATCTTCGCCAGTTCCGTCCGTGCCGATGCGACCAGGTCGAGCCCGCGTTCGACGCGATCCGTCTCGGGCCGGTCGAGGATTTCGAACGCGACCAGCGAGCCGGCACAGCATTCGATCCGCGCATCCATCTCCGCGAGGAATTCGGTCAGGTCCGGATCCTCGGCGAGCAGCTGCGGATCGGCAACCGCTTCGGCCAGGAAGAGGAACTGCGCCGAAAAGGTCCAGAAGGCGTGCCAGACCAGCCGCCCCGGCCGCAGCACCTCTTTCCAGGGCGAATAGCCGAGCGCGCCGACTCGCGCGACGGGACCCTGGCGCTCGCGATGGTACAGCGCCTGATGCATCGCCTCGTGCGCGATCAGCGAAGCCAGGCGGTATCGGCTCGGCACCGGCCAGGGCGCGGCGGCGAAGACGATGCCCGGGCGTTGCGGCGAAGAGGCGGTGAGGAACTCGCCCGGATGGCGGCTCTGGCCGACGCAGATCGCCGACACCGCGCGGCACGCCCGCCCCTCGGCATCGCGGATGCCGAGCGGGAAGCGTTCGGCGCACCAGCGATGCGCGTCGCGCACTTGCGCTTCCACTTGGGGCCGTGCCGGCGTCGCGACCGGCGTCGCATCGAGTGCGCGCAGCCCTTCTCCGGGCTCAAACGACAGCGCCGCCAGCACCGGCTCGATGCGCTCCGCGGCGTAGCCGAGCGCCGTGCGGACGATCTCTTCGGTTCGCGCGAAGGTGGGACCGGCCATCGTCAGCTCCGCGCGAGCAGTCCGCAGCAATCCTCGACCTGGATCTCCTCGGAAAAGACATCCTCGTCGCGCACGAAGTCGGGATGGGCGGCGCCGGATGGCGTGAGGTTGCCGAGGTCGAGTGGTTCGGGGTCGTCGTCGAGCCAGACCCGCCCACCCTGCGCGCACAGGTCGACATGGACGTCGCATTCATAGCCGGTGGCGTCGTTGGTCTGGTTGTGCTGGCCGAAGCCGAGATGCACGCCGGGCACCCGCTCGTTGAGGTGCGAGTTCTCGGGCACCGCCTCCACCACCGCTTCGTTCGATCCGAAGCCGAGCTCGCCCACGCGCCGCGCATTGTCGCGCGCGAAGCAGCGTTCGAGAAAGTCGCGCATCGGCCGATTTGCGCAGTCGAAGCCCGTCAGCACGCCATCGCGGATCTCGGCGGTCACCGGCGTCTCGGCCAGCCGCACATCGCCTTCGTAGAGCATGTTCACGTTGAGCGCGAAATCGGCGACCAGCGTCCCGTCGATCCGCGCCGGATAGGTCGCCACCTCGCCCGCGGGCAGGATCACGAACTGGCGAGGCTGGGCAACGCCGCGATTGCTGATCCACTGGAAGCGGCGATTGTCGAGCGTGATCCGAAGATCGGTGCCCGCATCGCTGCGGATGCGCAGTTTCGATGCAGCGCGGAGCCGGTCGAGCAGCGTCGCGTTGAGCGCGGTCAGCCGGTCAGGGCCCACGCCGAGCCCGATCGCGAACAGCGCGTGCCCGGCATTTATCGCGCGGATCACGCGATAGCGGTCGGGCGGGAAGCGGGAGAGATGCGCGCGAATCTCGCCATGATGCGACATCGTGTCGCGTTCGAAGGTGAGCACCACCGTCCGGCCCGCCTGCCCACAGGCGAGCGGCACCGCCGCCGCGAACCGTTCCCCGAACCCCTCGTCGTGCAGCGGCCGCAGCGGGACGAACCGCACGGCGATCCCTCGCTCCTCGCAGGCGATGCCCACCCACGCCGCCGGATCGCGCGCATCCGGGGAATAGGCGATAACGACGCGGTCGTCGGGTCCGAGCTCGGCATAGTCGTCGAGCAGGCGCTGGATCCCCGCCCAGGCCGCGGCGTCGAGCGGCTTGTCGGCATCGGCGAGCGGCGCCGCCGGCGCCCGTTCGAGCAGTGTCGCCATCGTCAGCCCAGCGTCTTGCGGCCGGCGATCTCCCGATCGGTGAGCGCCGGCATCGACGTCTTGTAGGCGACGTACCAGGCGACTTCGTCCATGCTCAGCTTGAACTCGACTTCGCCCGGGCCCCATTGATTGGCGATGCGCCGCTCGTCGTCCTCGAGCCCGCGCACCAGGTCCTTCAGCCGCGCGAAGGTCGACATTCCGACTTCCTGCAGCGCACTCTTGTCGTTCTTTGCCATGATCTGATCCTCCGGTTGCGAGGGGGAGATGCTATTTCTTCGCGGTGAGAACGGCCTGGTTCTCCAGCGCGGGCATCGAGGTCTTGTAGGCCACGAACCACGCCATCTCGTCGGGATCGAGCCGGAACTCGATCTGCGAGGTGGCCAGGTCGCGGCCGACACGCTTCTCATTGTCCTCGAGCTCGCGGACCAGGTCCTTGAGCCGAGTGAAGGTGGACAGGTTGAGCGCCTGGCGCGCAGCGAACGATTCAGGGTCGGACATCGATGCTCCTCATGCTGCCGGATTCGCCGGCGGCCTGCCGGCGGTTTGCCCGGGATCGACGGGCCATGACCCCGCACCCGCACCGAGGCTGTCCGTGCGACGGTTTGGATCGTGGCTGCTTTTCGTTTCGCTCGCCCGCGGCGATCCCGGTGCGGGCATTCGATCGAGTCGGATGATGGCGGTATCGTTGCACGGCCGGCGTCTCGATCAAGCCGGCGTTAGCTCGATTGCCGATCAGGTTCGGCCTTGCATCGGGACGGAGCGCCGGCATTAGCCTGACGAACTGCCGCTCCGGATCGGATCAAACCGCGCTATCGGGAGTGATAATAGTCATACACCTGCTGGGCCACCGCAGCGCTCACTCCCGGTGCCCGCTGCAGGTCTTCCAGGCTCGCACTGCGCACTGCGCGGGCGGTGCCGAAATGCATCAGCAGCGCCTTCTTGCGCGCCGGCCCGATCCCCGGAACCTCGTCCAACGGGCTCGCGCCGATCGCCTTGGCGCGCTTCTGGCGGTGCGCGCCGATCGCGAAGCGATGGACTTCATCGCGCAGCCGCTGGAGATAGAAGAGCACCGGCGAATTGACCGGCAGCATCCGCTCGCGCCCGTCCATCAGGTGGAACACCTCGCGGCCCTCGCGGCCATGGTGCGGCCCCTTGGCGACGCCGACCAGGCAGACGTCCTCGATCCCCAGATCCTCGAGCACCGCCTTGGCGACGTTGAGTTGCCCGCGCCCGCCGTCGATCAGTACCAGATCGGGCCAGCCATCGCCCTGGCGATCGGGGTCCTCTTCCTGCGCGCGGGCGAAGCGGCGGGTCAGCACTTCGCGCATCATGCCGTAATCGTCGCCGGCTACGGTCTCGGGCCGCTTGATGTTGAACTTGCGATACTGGTTCTTGCGGAAGCCCTCCGGCCCTGCGACCACCATCGCCCCCAGCGCATTGGTGCCCTGGATATGGCTGTTGTCGTAGACTTCGATCCGGTTCGGCGGCTCGGGCAGTTCGAACAGCTCGGCGACTTCGCGCAGCAGCCGCGCCTGGGTCGTGCTTTCGGCCAGCCGCCGGTCGAGCGCTTCCTCGGCATTGCGCTTGGCCTGGTCCATCAGCCGCCGCCGCGCGCCGCGCTGGGGCACGCTCATCTCGACGCGATAGCCCGCCCGCTCGGCCATCGCCTGCTGGAGCAGCTCGGCCTCGGGCAGCACGCGATCGACCAGCACGTTGCGCGCCGGCGGCACCTCCTCGTAGAATTGCATCAGGAACTGGGCGAGCACTTCGTCCTCGGGCACGTCCTGGGTGTGCGCCGGGAAGAAGCTGCGATGCCCCCAATTCTGGCCGCCACGGATGAAGAAGGCCTCGATCCCGATCGTGCCGGACTTGCAGGCGAGCGCGAAGATATCGGCATCGCCCACGCCTTCGGCGTTGATCGCCTGGCTGCCCTGGATGAAGGTCAGCGCCTTCAGCCGGTCGCGCAGGATCGCGGCGAGCTCGAAGTCGAGATTCTCCGCCGCCGCCTGCATCTGCTCGCCCAGCTTGGCCTGGACCTTGGTCGACTTGCCCTGGAGGAAGTCGCGCGCGTCGCTCACCAGCTCGGCATAGCCGGCCGCGTCGATCCGCCCGACGCACGGCGCGGAGCAACGGCGGATCTGGTAGAGCAGGCACGGCCGATCGCGCGTCGCGAAGAAGCTGTCGGTGCAGCTCCTGAGCAGGAACAGCTTCTGCAGCGCATTGAGCGTCTTGCGCACTTGTCCCGCGCCCGCGAACGGCCCGAAATAGTCGCCCTTGTAGCGCCGCGCGCCGCGATGCAGCTGAATGCGTGCGAAATCATGGTCGTGGCGGATCAGGATGAACGGAAAGCTCTTATCGTCGCGCAGCAGCACATTGTAGGGCGGGCGGAAGCGCTTGATCAGCTGAGCCTCGAGCAGCAGCGCCTCGGCCTCGCTATTGGTGGTGACGATCGTCATGCTGCGCGTCTGCGCCACCATCCGCTGCAACCGCTTCGAAAGCCGCGCCACCTGAGTGTAGTTGTTGACCCGGTTCTTCAGCGCCCGCGCCTTGCCCACGTACAGCACGTCGCCGCGCGCATCCTGCATCCGATAGACGCCCGGCCGCACCGGCAGCGTCTTGAGCACATTGCGGATCGCCGCCACCCCCGCCTCCAGATCGGGCGCATCGGCGCCGCCGCGCACGGCGTAGATCGCCTTTTCCTCGTTGAAGCGGTTTGGAGAATTAGGGTCGGACATCGTTGCTTTATGTAGGACTGTTTCAGCGAGGCTGAAACAGGCGGCACCAGCCCTCGCCCCCACCCGGCCTCCCACAAGATACTGCCGATGGGAGGCCGGGTGGGGG
>JAEXFD010000011.1 GCA_023400405.1 Pseudomonadota bacterium | reverse complement strand
CGCATTGCGGCCCCGGCCCGCCCCCCCCCCCGCCCCCCCACCGGCAGTAGCATAGGGGGGGCCGGGTGGGGGAGCGGGCTGGTGCCGCCTCAAAATGCGCTCTTCCGCGCATTTCCAAACAGACTCTCAGCCCTGCGCGGCGGCCTCAGCCTGCCGCTCGAGCGCCCATTTGGCGAGCGTGTCGAACGGGATCGCCGTCAGGAAGGCGACGCCCGCCCGGCCGCTCTGCGACCAGCGGATCACCCCGCGATGGGGCTCCAGGCCGCGGATGCCGATCGTGACGTCGTCGCCCTCGCGCAGGAATTCGGCATCGACCTTGGCGCCGCCCTGCGACACGTCGACCAGCGTCGCAGGTTGGCGCGCCCCGTTGACCATCAGGCTCACCGGGCAGCTGATCCGAAGCCGCGGCATGCGCTGGGTCAGTCCCTGCTGCCCGTGCACGGGCGCGTGGAGCACTTCGAGAACGTCGATCCGCTCGTCGAACTGCACGCCGACCAGCCCGTCATGCGACCACGCGACGTGGCCCGGGATCATCCGGCCGGAGCGGATCTCGACCGTGACCGGCTCGCCGGGGGCAAGCTGGGTGTGCAGCTTGCCCATCAAGCCGCCGGGCGAGATGTTGCGGATCAGGCAAAGCGCCTCGACCCCGCCCCAGCGCAGCATGGCCGAGCGATAGACCGAGATCTTCGAGCGATCGTCGGTGCGGCGTTCCGGAGCCGGCATCGCCGGCTGGAAGGAGACTTCGGTTCGGGAGATCTCGTCCTCCGGGGTCGATTGAGTCATGATCGATGGCTCGGCCTTACGGGAGTGCGCAAAGGATTTGGTCCCGGCGCCCGAGCGGCCTGGCCAGGCGAAGGCCGGGGCCGGGGCGGGCACGGCAGGAAAAGCCGCGTGCAGGCAGTCGCGCAACGCCGAAAGCGTATTCACGCCTTCGCTGCGGTGCTGCGACACCGTAGCGTTCGAACGCAGCGAGGCTCGAAACCTCGCATGCAAAAGGGCAATGTTCGTCATCGTAGCTCCAGTCCCTGACAACCGGAGAGACTCCGCGAATCGGCCCGCCTCGCATCCGCTCGCGACCGGCCGGGAAGAACGCGTACGACCCGCTCTCCATTCCTATACCGATGTTGGACCGGCGACGCGGGCATGGGGGTACCGCGACCCGACGGTCTTCTAATGTCGTTAAGGATGCGGCATTTAAGGATGCGTTAACGCGCGTTACGAAAGCGTAACGACGCGGGGCGGTCACGGCAGCAACAACCCCGCGAGTGCGGCGCTCATCAGGTTGGCCAGGCTGCCGGCGATCAACGCGCGGATGCCCAGGCGCGCGATCACCGGGCGCTGATTGGGGGCAAGGCTGCCGGTCGCCGCCATCTGGATCGCGATCGAGCTGAAATTGGCGAAGCCGCACAGCGAGAAGGTGACGATCGCGCGGGTGCGCGGGGCGAGATCGGCCATCTTGCCGAGATCGATGAAGGCGACGAATTCGTTGAGCACCACCTTGGTGCCGAACAGCCCGCCCGCGGCGGTCGCCTCGTGCCACGAGATGCCGAGCAGATACATCACCGGCGCGAAGATGGTGCCGATAATCTTCTGGAACGAGAGGTCGGCGAGCCAGCCGGCCCAGGCGGCGTGGCCGCTGAGCGCATAGAGCCAGTTGCCGAAGCCGGCGAGCAGCCCGTTGGCGAGCGCGACCAGGGCGACGAAGGCAAGCACCATCGCGCCCACCGCCACGGCGATCTTGACGCCGGTCGACGCGCCCGACGCCGCCGCCATGATCAGGTTGGCGGCGCGTTCTTCCTCGAGATCGTGCTCGGCGACCTTGATCGCTTCTTCCTCGCGGTCCTCGCCGAGCGGCAGCTCGCCTTCGGGCGCCGCGATCACATCGGGCATCATGATCTTGGCCATCAGCAGCCCGCCCGGGGCCGCCATGAACGAGGCGGCGAGGAGATAGGGCAGCGAGGCCGGGCCGAGCAGGCTGGCATAGGCGGCGAGGATCGTGCCCGCGACGCCCGCCATGCCGACGGTCATCACCGCGAAGAGCTGCGAGGGCGTCAGCCGGGCCAGATAGGGGCGGATGACCAGCGGAGATTCGCTCTGGCCGACGAAGATGTTCGCTGCGGCGCAGAGCGATTCGACCTTGCTGGTGCCGACCACCTTCTCGATGCCGCCGCCGATCCAGCGGATGACGAACTGCATCACGCCGAGATGATAGAGGATCGAGACCAGCGCCGCGAAGAAGATGATCACCGGCAGCGCGGCGATCGCGAAACTCTGGCCGCCGAGCTCGGGCTTGGCGAGCGGGCCGAACAGGAAGCTGGTGCCGGCACCGGCATAGCCGAGCAGCGCCGAGACGCCGTTCGACAGGCCGTGCAGCGCCGCCTGGCCCCATTGGGTGCGCAGCACGAGCACGGCGATGCCGGCCTGGAGCGCGAAGGCCGATCCGACGACGCGCAGCCGGATCGCGCGGCGGTTCGAGGACAGCAGGACGGCGATGCCGAGGATCGCGAGGACACCGAAAATGCCGACCGGAAACTGATTCATTGCGACGCGCGATCCCCCTTCGGCCGCAACCGCTTGGCCGAATGGACGCAGCATACACGACGCGATCCGCGGCGCCAGAGGCGAGGCGGCGCTTTGCAGCTCGGCTTTACATGGCCGCATTTGCGGCTAGCGTCGAGCGATGGACAGTTACCGCACCGGCATCTCGCGCTCGCTCTTCTTCCTCTCGATCTTCTATGGCGGCATGGTCTGCATCGCCGGCGTGCTCGGCAACAAGCAGGTCTCGCTCGGCCCGATCTCGCAGATCGGCAATTGGGTCGGCGTCGGCCCGCTTGCGGTCGAGGCGGGCATCTTCGCGTTTCTGCTGCTCGTCTCGGTATCGAGCGCCGTCGCCGAACTGCACGGGCCGGATACCGCGCGGCGGCTGGTGCTGACCGGCTTCGTGCCGCTGATCCTCTCGGTGCTCCTCTCGATCCTCGTGCTTTCGCTGCCCGCCTCGGAAAGCATGGACCCCGACCGGCGCCACGCCTTCGAGCTGATGATGTCGGGCACCCCGCGCATCTGGCTGGGCGGGATCGTCGCCTATGGCATCTCGCAGATCCTCAACGTGACCATCTTTTCGGCGCTGAAGAGCGGCGGGGGGGGCCTGCTCTGGCTCCGCGCCGCGGTGGCGAGCGTGCTCAGCCAGATCGCAGATACGCTGATCTTCGTCAGCATCGCCTTTTACGGCGTCTTCCCGATCGGCGAGCTGCTGGTCGGCCAGATGCTGACCAAGGTGGTGCTCAGCATCGTCCTCGTCCCGCCCCTGATCTATTTCTTCGTCGCGCTCGGGCGGATGCTGGACGGGCGCTCGCCGAACCGCTGACCGCCGCCTCGGGCAGCGCAGCGGCCCCTCGACTTGTTCGGGGCGGCCCTGCGGGTCTAACTGGCGCGCATCAGGAGATTCGCAATGGCAACCACCATTCTCGACGAGGTCCCCCTCGTCTCGCTCGCCGATCAGGCGACCGATCCCGAAGGCTTCGCCCAGGCTTTCGGCCAGTCCTTCCAGCGCTTCGGCTTCGCGATGGTCGCCGATCACGGCGTGCCCCAGGCGCTGATCAACCGCGCCTGGGCGATGACCAAGGCCTTCTTCGACCTGCCCGAGGACGAGAAGCGCCGCTATTTCATCGCCGGTGGCGGCGGCGCGCGCGGCTATACGCCGTTCAAGACCGAGATCGCCAAGGGCGCACAATATGTCGATCTCAAGGAATTCTGGCACATCGGCCGCCAGCTCGCCGCGGGCCATCGCTTCGAGGCGCAGATGTCGCCCAACATCTGGCCCGATCGGCCCGAGGGATTCCGCGAGACCTTCCTCGAACTCTTCCAGGCCTTTGACGATGCCGGCGACCGGCTGCTCTCCGCAGTCGCGCGCTATCTCGGCCTCGCGCCCGACTGGTTCGACCGCGCGGTCAAGGACGGCAATTCGGTCCTCCGCCTGCTCCACTATCCGCCGGTCGCCGAGGACGCGCCCGAAGTTCGTGCCGGCGCGCATGAGGACATCAACCTGATCACCCTGCTGCTCGGCGCCGAGGAGGCCGGGCTCGAGCTGCTCGACCGGGACGGCCGCTGGCTGCCGGTCAAGCCGCCCGAGGGCGCGATGGTGATCAATGTCGGCGACATGCTCCAGCGGCTGACCAACCACGTCCTGCCCTCGACCACGCACCGCGTCGTCAATCCGCCGGTCGAGCGCCGCGGCACCCCGCGCTATTCGATGCCCTTCTTCCTCCACCCGGCACCCGATTTCCTGATCGAGACGCTGCCCGGCTGCATCACGCCGGACCGGCCGAACCGCTATCCCGAGCCGATCACCGCGCACGACTATCTGCACGAGCGACTCGTCGAGATCGGGCTGATCAAGAAGTAATGGCCAGATGGCTGGCGATCGTCGTAGCCGTCCTCTCGCTGGCGGTCGCCTTTCAGCTTCAAAGGTATTGGGGCTACAACTCGGAGCCAGCGCATGCGATCGCTGGGTGGTCGTTGGCGGCGATCCTTGCCGCACAGATGGCGGCGCTCATCCTACGCAAATGGCGTCTCTCGCTGATGGGGCCCGTGCTGGCGGTGACCGTGCTTTTCATCGAAGCGCAATGGTTTGGGCCGGATTGCAGCAAAGGCTGCAAATTCGTCTTGGTGGAAGCCCGGTGAAGAAAAGCTTCTTCCCCTAGCGCGAGCCCTGCGTTTAGGGGTGAGCGGTTCCATTATCCGGGGGATTTCGTGACCGAACCGCTTCGCATCGCATTGGCAGGCCTTGGCACCGTCGGCGCGGGCGTCATTCGCCTGATCGACGCGAATGGCGAATTGATCGCCCGGCGCGCCGGCCGGCCGATCGAAGTGGTCGCGGTCTCGGCGCGCGACCGTTCCAAGGATCGCGGCGTCGACATCTCCCGCTTCGACTGGGTCGATGACACCGCCTCGCTCGCCCATCACCCGCAGGCCGATGTCGTGGTCGAGCTGATCGGCGGCTCGGACGGGCCCGCCCTCGCCCTCGCCCGCGCCACCCTGGCTTCGGGCAAGAGCCTCGTCACCGCCAACAAGGCGATGATCGCGCATCACGGGCTCGAGCTCGCCCGCGCCGCCGAGGCGGCCAATCTCGCGCTCAAGTTCGAAGCCGCGGTCGCGGGCGGCGTGCCGGTGATCAAGGGGCTGCGCGAAGGCGCCGCGGCGAACGAGATCGCCCGCGTCTACGGCATCCTCAACGGCACCTGCAATTTCATCCTCTCCAAGATGGAGGCCGAAGGCCGCGACTTCGTCGAGATCCTCGCCGAGGCGCAGGCGCTCGGCTATGCCGAGGCCGATCCGAGCTTCGACATCGATGGCGTCGATGCCGCGCACAAGCTCTCGATCCTCGCCAGCCTCGCCTTCGGCGCTCAGCCTGCCTTCGACCAGGTCGCGGTCACCGGCGTCCGCCACGTCATTGCCGCGGACATCGCCGAAGCCGCGGCGCTCGGCTATCGGGTGCGGCTGCTCGGCGTCGCCGATGCCGGGCCCTATGGCCTGTTCCAGCGGGTCCACCCCCATCTCGTCCCGCTCAGCCATCCGCTCGCGCATGTCACCGGATCGACCAATGCCGTGGTTGCCGAAGGCAATTTTGTCGGCCGCCTGCTCTTCCAGGGTGCCGGCGCGGGCGACGGGCCGACCGCCTCGGCGGTGGTCGCCGATCTCATCGACATCGCCCGCGGCGAGTTCGGCCCGCCCTATGCGATGCCCGCCGATGCGCTTGCGGTCCCGGACGAAGCCGATAGCGGCGCGCGCCGCGGCCGCGCCTATCTGCGTCTTGCGGTTGCCGACAAGGTCGGCGTGCTCGCCGAAATCGCCGCGGCGATGCGCGATGCCGGCGTCTCGATCGAGAGCCTGATCCAGCGCGGCGCCGCGGCCGACGGCTCCGCGCTGGTGGTGATCGTCACCCATGAAGGTCCCGAGCGCGCTGTCGCCCAGGCGCTCGACAAGCTCAAGGGCTCGACCAGCCTGATCGGCGAGCCGATGTGGATGCACCTGCTCGGCGAATAGGATCAATCCTCGAGCAGCCAGGCGAGCGCGCTCGCCCGGTCGCGAAAGACCTGCAACGCCGGGTGCACGTCGGTGAGCCGCGCGACCTGGCGGCGGACCAGCGCGGTCGTCGCGACGAAGGCGACCTTGCGCGCCCAGAGTTCGCGCACCTGCGGCATCGCATAGCTCATGCGGATCGCCTCGATCGTCGCGGGCGGCGCGACTTTCACGGCGCTCGCGTCGTAGAGGGTCACATGCCGCCCGATCGCGTCTCCCAGCGAAAGGATCGCGGCACGCACTTCCTCGGCCACCCAGCTCGCATCTTCGGGATTGAAGAAGCCGGCAAGCCGCACGTCCACCAGATTGCGGACGGGATCGACATGGATGGCGTGCGAGGACGAGACCGGCATTGCGATTCCTAACCTGGGTTAGGACCGCCAACGCGCAAGGCCAGCGCGGCGTTCGATCGACCGATTAATCGCGCACGAGCCCCGTTTCGCTGAACGGCCGCGGCTCGATCGGCGGCACCTTGGGCTCGTTGAGCTCGCATTGCCAGATGCCGACGTCGATCCACTGGCCGTGCTTGAAGCCCACCTCGCGGTACACGCCGGCGCGGCGGAAGCCTACGGCTTCGTGCAAGCGGATCGAGCGATCGTTCGGCAGCGCGATCGCACCGATGGCATGGACGAAGCCCTGCGCGCGCAGCGTCTTCATCAGCGCCGAATAGAGCAGTCGCCCGACGCCCGACCCGCTCGACGCGTCGGTGAGGTAGATCGACGTTTCGCAGACATAGCGATAGGCCGGGCGATCGCGGAACTTGGTGGCATAGGCATAGCCGATCACCCCGCCCTCGGCATCGCCGGTGGTCGCGACGAGCCAGGGATAGAGCCCTTCGCTCGCGCCCATCCGCGTGCGGATGGCACGCGCATCGGGCGGGTCGATTTCGAACGACACCGTGCCGGTCAGCACGTGCGGCGCATAGATCGCCGCGATCGCGCCGGCGTCCTCGGGCGTGGCGGGCCGGATGCCGATCACAGGCCGAACCGCGCGATCAGCTGGTCGAGCAGCCGCGCATCGCCCGGATCGGCGGTGGCCGGTGCCAGTCCGACGCATTCGAGGCAACGCGCCTGAACGGACCCGGCGGTCGCCAGTCGCCGCGCGTCGCCCAAGGCCTGGGCGAGCAGCGCGCGCCGCTCGCCGGCGATGCGGGCATAGAGATCGGTGCTGTCGGGCTGGCCCGCCCAATTATCGTCATCGTCGCGGTCGCGCAGTACCTGGTCGGCAAATTCCGCCCAGCTCGAAGGCTGCTTTTCCAGATACACCGGCCGCACCTTGGCCGGATCGAGCTTCGCCCGGCGCGCCGCCTCGGCGATCGCGTCGTTGAGGCCGCCGAAGCGATCGACCAGCCCGATCTGGTGCGCGATGCCGCCGATCCACACGCGACCCTGGCCGATCTCGTCGACGCGCTGCGGCGAGAGCTTGCGTGCCCCCGCGACGAGCCCGACGAAGCGGCGATAGCCCGCTTCGATCGCGGATTGGAGCACGCGGTCGGTCACGTCGTTGGTGCCGCCCATCACGTCGGGCTGGCCCGAAAGCGGCGTGGTGCGCACGCCGTCGGTGCCGACGCCGATCTTGGCCAGGCTCTTCTCGAAGGTCGGCAGGATGCCGAAGATGCCGATCGACCCGGTGATCGTATTGGGCTCGGCGAAGATCGTGTCGCCCGCGGTCGAGACCCAATAGCCCCCTGAGGCCGCCAGGCTGCCCATCGAGACGACCACCGGCAGGCCCCGCGCCTTGGCTTGGAGGATCGCCTGGCGAATCTGCTCCGAGGCGAGCGCCGATCCGCCCGGCGAATCGACGCGGACCACGAGTGCCTTGAGATTCTTTTCGGCCAGGCCCTTGAGCACCAGTGCGCTGATCGTGTCGCCGCCGGCGGTGCCGGGGCCGGCCCGCCCATCGACGATCTCGCCAGCGACGGTGATCACGCCGATCGCGTCGCCGCTGGTCGCGTCCGGATGCGCGGTGACGAAATCGGCGAGCTTGATCGTGTTGAAATTGCCGGCCGGCTTGCCGCTCGGCGCGCCGACCAGTTCGGCCACGCGCTGGCCGAAGGCGAGCCGGTCGCCGACCTTGTCGACCAGCCCGAGCGAGAGATTGGCTTGCGCCATGTCGCCATTCGCCGCCGCCGCCACGGCATCCGGATGGGCCAGGAATTCGTCGATCCGCGCCTTGGGCCGTGCGCGGAGCACTTCCTGCCGCCACTGGCTGAGGATCGCGCCATACATCGCGGTGTCCGCCTCGCGCGCCTCGGGCGACATGTCGCTGCGGGTATAGGGCTCGACCGCCGACTTGAACTTGCCGACACGATAGACGTGCGCGTTGACCCCCAGCTTGTCGATCAGGCCCTTGTAATAGAGCCGCGTACCCCCCGGCCCGGCGAACAGCGAGCCGCCCAGCGGATGGATCCACACCTCGCCGGCATTGGCGGCGATCGCATAGCTGTCGTCGGTATAGGCAGTCGCATAGGCCAGCACGCGCTTGCCCGACTGGCGCACCCGGCCCACCGCCGCGGCGACTTCGCTAACTGCGGCCGGATAGCCGCCGACGAAGCGATCGAGGTCGAGCACCACTGCCTTGACGTGGCCGTCGCTGCGCGCCGCATCGAGCGCGCGCAGCACGTCGCGCAGGCGGGTCTGGCTCGCGGCTCGCCCGGCGCCCAGCCGGCTCAGCGGATCGGCCTGTTGCGGCTGCTCGACCAGGGTGCCCTCGATCGCGACGACGAGCGCGCCGTCGCGGATCCCGGTGGACGGATTCGGCCGCACCGACAGCGCGAAGAACAGCATGGTGAAGAACAGCAGCATGAACACCAGGACCAGAAGATCCTTGATCCCGACCAGAATCTTCCAGGCACCTCGAACCAGCTTCACTTCGCCGCTCTCCTGTGGAATGCCCGGTCGGGCTAGCCGATAAGCCGGGCCGAGTAAACGGCTGTGCTAGCGCGCCAACACAGCAAAAAATCCCGGGCCGGACCCGTTGACGCCCGCGAAGGGCGTACGCATATGCCGCTCCGCTAGCACTCGGGGGGACTGAGTGCTAAGAAGCGTTCAACCAAGCAGAGGACCAACGCAATGAACTTCCGTCCGTTGCACGATCGCGTGCTCGTTCGCCGCGTCGAGGCCGAGGAAAAGACCGCTGGCGGGATCATCATTCCCGACACCGCCAAGGAAAAGCCGCAGGAAGGCGAAGTCGTCGCCGTCGGCACCGGCACCAAAGCCGAGGATGGCAAGGTGACCCCGCTCGACGTCAAGGCCGGCGACCGCATCCTGTTCGGCAAGTGGTCGGGCACCGAGGTCAAGGTCGATGGTGAAGACCTGCTGATCATGAAGGAAAGCGACATCCTCGGGATCGTCGGCTGATCCCCGCGGGGGCGGAATCCGCTCCCCCGTGGCCTAAACTTCCTAAACTTCCAGATTTGAAAGGGCAGTCCAATGGCAGCCAAGGACGTTAAATTTTCCCGCGACGCGCGCGAGCGCATCCTCAAGGGCGTCGACATTCTCGCCGACGCCGTGAAGGTCACGCTGGGGCCGAAGGGCCGCAACGTCGTGATCGACAAGAGCTTCGGCGCGCCGCGCATCACCAAGGACGGCGTCACCGTCGCCAAGGAAATCGAGCTCAAGGACAAGTTCGAGAACATGGGCGCGCAGATGGTGCGCGAAGTGGCCTCGAAGACCAACGACGTCGCCGGTGACGGCACCACCACCGCGACCGTGCTCGCCCAGGCGATCGTCCGCGAGGGCATGAAGTCGGTCGCCGCCGGCATGAACCCGATGGACCTCAAGCGCGGCATCGATCTCGCCGTCACCAAGGTCGTCGAGGACGTGAAGGCGCGTTCGAAGCCCGTCTCGGGCTCGCAGGAAGTCGGCCAGGTCGGCACGATCTCGGCGAACGGCGACCGTGAAGTCGGCGAGAAGATCGCCGAGGCGATGGAGAAGGTCGGCAAGGAAGGCGTGATCACCGTCGAAGAGGCGAAGGGTCTCGAATTCGAGCTCGACGTCGTCGAGGGCATGCAGTTCGACCGCGGCTATCTGAGCCCGTATTTCATCACCAACCCGGAAAAGATGCAGGTCGAACTGAACGACCCGTATATCCTGATCCACGAGAAGAAGCTGTCGAACCTGCAGTCGATGCTGCCGGTGCTCGAGGCCGTGGTGCAGTCGGGCCGTCCGCTGCTGATCATCGCCGAGGACATCGAGGGCGAGGCGCTGGCGACCCTGGTCGTCAACAAGCTGCGCGGCGGCCTCAAGGTCGCGGCCGTCAAGGCGCCGGGCTTCGGCGATCGCCGCAAGGCGATGCTCGAGGACATCGCGATCCTCACCAAGGGCGAAGTGGTCAGCGAAGACCTGGGCATCAAGCTCGAGAACGTCACGCTCTCGATGCTCGGCACCGCCAAGCGCGTCACGATCGACAAGGACAACACCACCATCGTCGATGGCGCCGGTGATGCCGATGCGATCAAGGGCCGCACCGAGGCGATCCGCCAGCAGATCGAAGTCACCACCAGCGATTACGACCGCGAGAAGCTCCAGGAGCGTCTCGCCAAGCTCGCCGGCGGCGTGGCCGTGATCAAGGTCGGCGGTGCGACCGAAGTCGAAGTGAAGGAGCGCAAGGACCGCGTCGACGACGCGCTGCACGCGACCCGCGCGGCCGTCGAAGAGGGCATCGTCCCCGGTGGCGGCACTGCGCTGCTCTATGCGACCAAGGCGCTCGACGGCATGACCGGTGCCAACGAGGACCAGACCCGCGGCATCGACATCGTCCGCCGCTCGCTCACCGCGCTGGTCCGCCAGATCGCTTCGAACGCCGGCCATGACGGTGCGGTCGTCTCGGGCAAGCTGCTCGACCAGGCCGACACCTCGTTCGGCTTCAACGCGGCGACCGACACCTATGAGAACCTGGTCTCGGCCGGCGTGATCGATCCGACCAAGGTCGTCCGCACCGCGCTGCAGAACGCGGCTTCGGTCGCCGGCCTGCTCATCACGACGGAAGCCACCGTCGCCGAGCTGCCGGACGACAAGCCCGCCATGCCGGCGATGCCGGGCGGCGGCATGGGCGGCATGGACTTCTGATCGCAACGGCCGAATTAGCGTTACGCTAATTCGAGACTCGTTGCGGTCCGGCCGGCGGGGCGGCGCTGCCGCCCCGGCCGACGGCGCGAATTCACTTCGCGCCGGTCCGCTCGAAGCAAATGGAAAGCGGCCGGCGGAGCGATCCGCCGGCCCTTTTCATGGGTGCGGCTTTACCGCTCCTTCACGCCAGCCATCCAGCCGCGCACGGTGTCCGCTGCTTCGCTCACCCACTGACTCCCCCGCCCGAACAGCCCGACCAGTTCTTCCTCTACCCGGTGCAGCGCATCGCCGTCCTTGTCGGGCAGCGGCGGGAGGATGTGGGCGAAATAGCTCTTGCCGAGCAGCCGGTGGACCAGACGCTCGCCGGGGAAGGGCTCGCCATTGTTGAGCGCCCGCGCGCCGCGCAGCAGGTTGCGGATGTCATACTGGGTCGGGCTGATGTCCGGCACCTGCTTGAGCACATTCAGCAGCGTATAGACGCCGATCCGGGCGGTGCGGATCGAGCTTTCCATCGTGAAGACGATGTCGTTCGCGGTCTCGACGAACTGGCCGACCAGCGCGAGGTTGGCGCAGCCTTGCGGCACCACCGCCGGGCGGTCGCCCGCCGCGCGCGGCATGAACTCGGCAGTGATGTACGGCATCAGCGCCAGGCGCACCTTGGTCGCCTCCGTCACGGCCGCGACCTGATCCTCGGCGATGCCGAGATGGTGGCACAGCTCTTCGAGGATCTCGCGGCCGATGCAGTCTGGCACCGGCTTGGCCACCTTGTCGCCGGGCACGTCCATCCGCAGCGCATAGGCCCAGAGCACCAGCACGTCCTCGGGCTGGTCGGGGAAATGCGGCTGGCGATTGCAGGTGACGCTGAGCAGCCACTTCGAATCGGTGAAGGTGATGATCCCGCCGGTGACCGTGTGCCCCGAGTACGGATCGTTGACCGCGAGCTCCTTCAGCCGATCGACGAGCGGCGACGGCCGGCAGGTAAGCGTCGCCGATTCCCACATCGAACGCGCGACGTCGCCGCAGAACCTGTCCGGCTTGCCGAACACCGGCGACTGCGCGGCGAGGTTGCGCCAGAGCGTCCAGTCGCTGTCCGCTCCCGGATCGTGCCCCCCGCGCGCCAACACCGGCGCTTGCTCCATGTCGCCATAGGCGGTGCCTTCGGTCATCGAGCCCGGCAGCACGAAGACGAGGTCCTGCGCCGCCACCGGCAGCACCTTCGCTTCGCCGCCCACCATCGCGCGAATGCCGGTGACGGTGCGCTGCTCTCCCTCCACAGCAAATTCGAGGTCCGTGGCCCGCGTATCGAACTGGAAGCGCACGCCCTGCTCGCGCAGCATCTTCGTCAGCGGCCGCACGAAGCTGTCGAACTGGTCGTACTTCGGAAACAGGACGACCGACATGTCGGCAAAGCCGTCCACCGAATCGAGGAAGCGGTGGAGATACAGCTTCATCTCGAGCAGGCTGTGCCATTCCTGAAAGGCGAACATGGTGCGGAACAGCGCCCAGAAATTGGTGCCGAAGAAGCCGGGGTTGAAATAGTCCTGGATCGTGGCGTCGCCCACTTCGTCCTTGCGCTTGAGCAGCAGCCGGACGATCTCCCACTGGTCCTTGCGCGACAGGCCGAAAGTGCGGAAGTCCTGCACCACACCCTGCTGGTGCATCAGCCGCGCCTTGGAATAATTCGGGTCGCGATCGTTCACCCAGCGATATTCGTCGAGCACGCTATAGCCGGCGGGCAGTTCCAGCGCGGGCACGTCCTGGAACAGGTCCCACAGATTGTCGTAGTTCCAGTTCATCTCGCGCCCGCCGCGGATCAGATAGCCGCGCTCCGCGTCGCCCGCGCCGTCGAGCGAGCCGCCCTCGATCTGCGCGGCATCGAGAATGGTGATGTTGCCCGGCGGCATATGGCCGTCGCGGATCAGGTAGAAGGCGGCGGCAAGTCCCGCGATGCCGCTGCCGACGATCCAAGCCTTGCGGTTCTCTACGCCCGGCGTCGGCAGCGGCCGGTTGCGGGCATAGGGGCTCCAGAAATCGGGCGGCGGCAGGGTGTTTTCCGCGCGCTGGCGCCAGTAGCCGGAAGTGGTGTCCGGCGCATGGGCAAAGCCTTGTGGCGCGGCGTTGGCCTGCGCGGCAAGCCAATCGGGGGTGGAACGGGGCATGAGTGCGATCCTCCTGAAACCAGCGGATGGTTGGCCGCCGGATTCAGCAGATCGGCGCGAACGCATATTCGTAATGTGCGCATCCCGCCCATCAGGCACGGGCCACCGCCGCCGACTCCATCTCAATGCGCAGCCACATCCGCAGCCCCACCGTGACCGGGCAGGCGACCTTCGCAAGCATAGCCCGTCGCTGGGGGCATGGCGGCGTGTCGATCCAACCCGGCGCTCGGGTCGCGGCTTGGGCGGCATGGACTTTGATCGCGAATTCCCTTCGTGCTGGTCAGCAGATCGAACAGCGAAGGGAAGACGGGAAGCAATTCCCGACCCTGTTCTTTTAGCCTCGCCGGCCACAATCCGGCTTGACCTTGAACGCTGCTTCGGGAAGTTGGCGAGGTTGGGCTTCGAGGGGGATCTCGTGTTTCAATGGATTGCCGGTCGTGTCCGCTGCTTCGGCGGCAGGCACGAACGTTCGGAAAAGCATGCGCGTCGTGAAAGCGATCAGGAACAGTTCGTCAGCAAGTGCCGCTTCTGCGGCGTGCACATGACCCGGCGGGCCAAGCGCGATTGGATCGTCACGCCCAAGGCCGCCCGCTGAGCGAGCGTTCGGCCCGGCGCTTTAGCCGAACATAGCACTTCCCTTCGCCGTGCGAGCGCGACAGACTGCCGCTTTCGCAACCGAGCCCGCCTGAGCGGGCATCCCCGGGGGAATTCGATGACCGATCTTTCACGCCGCCAGGCGCTCGCATCCGCCGCGCTGGCGACGCTCGCCACGGCCATGCCCGCCTGGGCGCAGGAGACCAAGATGGACGGCCCTCTTTGGGACTTGACCGAACTCTATCCCGACGACGCCGCCTGGGAGGCCGCCCGCAAGGGCGCGCTCGCCGCGCTTCCCGGCATCGCCAAGTATAAGGGCCGGCTCGGCGAAAGCGCCGATACGCTCGCCGAAGCGCTGGTTCTCCAATCGGATCTCGGCCGCACGATCGCGCGAATCTACACCTATGTCAGCTTGAAGGGCGACGAGGACGTCCGCGTCTCCGCCTATCAGGAGAAACAGGCCCAGGCGCGCGACCTCTACACCGCGTTCGGCGAAGCGACCGCCTGGGTTTCGCCCGAGTTGCTGACACTCGGCAAGCCCAAGATCGAAGGCTTCCTCGCGGCCAACCGCACGCTCAAGACCCGCTTCGACTTCTTCCTCGCCGACACGCTGCGCCAGGCCGAACACACGCTGTCCCCAGAGGGTGAGGCGATCCTCGCGAGCGCCGGCTCGCCGCTCGCCGCGCCGGGCGAGATCTCCGGGCAGCTTCGCTCGTCGGACATCCCCTGGCCGACGATCACGCTTTCCACCGGCAAGCAGGTTCGGCTCGATTCGCAGGGCTATTCGCTCAACCGCGACGCCCCCAACCGCGCCGATCGCAAGGCGGTGTTCGATGCCTTCTGGACCGAGCACGGCAAGTTCAAGAACAGCTTCGGCGCAACCTACGCCGCCAAGGTGCGCAGCGACATCTTCTACGCCAAGGCGCGCAAATACCCGACATCGCTGGCTCGCGCGCTTTCGGGCAACAATATCCCCGAAGCGGTATATCGCACGCTCGTGGCGGAGGCGAACAAGGGACTGCCCCAGCTCCACCGCTATTTCGAACTGCGCCGCAAGATGCTCGGCCTGCCCGACATCCATTATTACGACATCTATCCGCCGCTGGTGTCGCTCGATCGCAGCTACACGCTCGATCAGATGCGCGCGACAACGCTCGAGGCCGTGAAGCCGCTCGGCCCCGATTATCAGGCGCGCATCGCCAAGGCGACCGCCGCCAAGTGGATGGATCCCTGGCCCCGCCCGGGCAAGAGCCCCGGCGCGTATATGAATCCCGGCGCGTTCGACGTGCATCCCTATCTGCTGCTCAACCTCAGCGAAAAATATGACGGGATGAGCACCTATGCACACGAGTGGGGCCATGCGCTCCATTCGCTGCTCGCCAATTCGACGCAGGTCTATGAGAAAGCCGATTATCCGATCTTCCTCGCCGAGATCGCCTCGACGCTGAACGAGCAGCTGCTCGTCCACCACATGCTCGCCCAGGCCAAGACCAAGCAGGAAAAGCTCTTCTATCTCGGCCAGCAGATGGAGAATTATCGCGGCACCTTCTATCGCCAGACGATGTTCGCCGAGTTCGAGCTGGTCGCCCACGACAAAGCCGAAGCAGGCGAAGGCCTGTCGGGCGAGAAGTTCACGTCGATCTATTTCGACCTGCTGAAGCGCTATCACGGGCCGAATTTCGGGCTCGATCCGGTGTACGGCAACGAATGGGCGTACATTCCGCACTTCTACAACAGCTTCTACGTCTATCAGTATGCCACCTGCATCTCGGCCGCGACCTTCTTCGCCCAGGCGATCCTGAAGGGCGGCCCCAAGGAGCGCGACAATTACCTGTCGGTGCTGAAGGCGGGCGGATCGGACTATCCGGTCGAGATCCTCAAGCGCGCGGGCCTCGATATGACGACGCCGGCGCCGTACCAGGCGCTCGTCGCCGACTTCAAGAACGTGCTCGACCAGGCCGAGGCGCTGGTCGGCTGAGGCGTGCTCTCCCCGGCTTCCGCCGCGTCGGCGCGTGGAAGTCGGGGGGCTTGTCGGCGATCCAGGTGAGGAAGCGGGCGATGTCGTCGCGCTGGCGCAACGCCTCCAGCGTCGGATAGGCGCGGGCGAGCTCGGCGTTCGAGGCGCTGGCGTGGATCGTGCGATGGCAGATCGGATGCAGCGGCACCGTGTCGCGCCCGCCCTCGCTCTTGGGAACGACATGGTGCCACTCGACGCGCCGGCCTAGCGGGCGGGCGCACAAGGCACAGACCGCGTCGGCGGGCTCGGGCAGCGGCGCGTCGAGCCGGGCGAGCGCCGCCTTGCGCCGCACCCGGCCCTGCATCAGCGCTTCATTGCCTCAATGATCTTCTTCACTTCCTGGCTGCGCCCGCGCGGCAGTACGAGCACGTCTTCGCCGGCCGCCACCACGATCAGGTCCTCGACGCCGACCAGCGCCACGCGGCGGCCGCCCTCGGCGCGGACCAGGCAGTTCTTGGATTCGATCACCACCGCATCGCCGCGCACGACGTTGCCGCCTTCATCGGCATGGCTGATCGCGTGGAGCGCGTCCCAGCTGCCGACGTCGCTCCAGCCCATCGTGACCGGCACGACGGCGACGCGCGGTGCCTTTTCCATCACGGCATAGTCGATCGAATCGGACGGGCTGGCGGCAAAGGCATCGGCGTCCGGCCAGATCCGCGACCCATCGCGCTTCCCCTTGTCGATCGCCGCCTGTGCCGCGGCGAGCATGTCCGGCGCATAGGCGGCGAGCGCTTCCAGATAGGCGTCGGCGCGGAACAGGAAGATGCCGCCGTTCCAGGTATGCCCGCCCTCGGCAAGCATCGCCTGCGCCTTGTCGAGCGGCGGCTTCTCGACGAAGCGCTCGACACGGTGGACGCCTGCCGCGATCGCCTCGCCCACCTTGATCCAGCCATAGCCGGTCTCGGCCGCGTCCGGCGTGATCCCGAAGGTCACCAGCCAGCCCTGCTCGACCAGCGGCAGCGCGGAATGGATCGCGGCATGGAACGCCTCGACATCGGCGATCACGTGATCCGACGGCATGACCAGCAACGGCGCGGCGCCGCCGCCCGCGGCGATGGCGGCCAAGGCGATCGCCGGCGCGGTATTGCGTCCCATCGGCTCGAGGATCAGCGCCTGGGCGGAGCTCTCGACCGCGCCGAGCTGCGCCTCGACCATGTCGACATGATAGGCATTGGCGACCACGATCGGCGCCGCGAAACGCTCGCCCGCCGCCCGTCGCGCGGTGAGCTGGAGCATGGTCTCCTCCGCGGTCAGCGGCAGCAATTGCTTGGGCTTTTCGGCGCGAGACATCGGCCAGAGGCGCGTGCCCGATCCTCCCGAAAGGATGACAGGGACGATCGGCTGCGAATCCGGCATGTAGTTCGGACCTCCTGGAACGGCTATGGTGAAGCTTCCCCCGCCGGTCAAACACCTGGGAAACGAGGCGGTTTCACCGCGCCCCGCGATAATTTTTCCAGTGACTTGCCGGGCGGCTATGTCGGATTTGTTTACACTTTGGCTCTAGACCGCGGCCCATGATCCGGCTGTTCAAGCATTACGTGCCCAATGCCGTGCTGCTGCTCGGCCTGTTCGATATCGTGCTGCTGGTCCTGACGGGGGAGTTCGGCTGGGTCGTCCGCGCACGCCAGCTCGGCATGAAGCTGCCCGCGATGCAGGATCGCATCGCCGAACTCGCGATCTACACCGTGATGCTCGAAGTGGCGATGATCGCGGTCGGGGTCTACGGTGCTGATGCGCTGCAGTCGCTCCGCTTCGCCACCGCCCGGCTCATCGTCGCCGTTTCGCTCGGCGTGATCGGACTGAGTTTCCTCTATTTCCTGATCCCGGGGATCGGCTTCTGGCGATCGAACCTGCTCTACGCGATGGGGGCTTCGATCGCCGCCCTGGTGTTCCTGCGCATCCTGCTCGGCAAGGCGCTTGGCAGCCAGGCGTTCAAGAGGCGCATCGTCGTGCTTGGCGCCGGGCCGCGCGCGGCACGGCTCAAAACGCTGGCGAGGACGCCGGGGGCCGGATTCGCCGTGGTCGGTTATGTCGCGATGAGCGAAGCCAATCGCGTGATCCCGGAAGCAATTGCACGCGACGCGATCTACAACCTCGCCGATCATGTCGTGCTGCTCAACGCCAGCGAAGTGGTGCTCGCGCTCGAGGAGCGCCGTAACGCGCTGCCGCTCAAGGACCTGCTGCGGATCAAGACCACCGGCGTCCATGTCAACGACCTCTCGACATTTCTCGAGCGCGAGACGGGCCGGGTCGATCTCGACAGCGTCAATCCGAGCTGGCTGATCTTCTCCGACGGCTTCTCGTCGAGCCGCATGCTTTCGGCGATGTTCAAGCGCCTGTTCGACATCGCCGCCAGCCTGACGCTGCTCGCGCTTATGTTGCCGGTGATCCTGTTCACCATGATCGCGATCAAGCTCGAGAGCCGAGGACCCGCCTTTTATCGCCAGCGCCGGGTGGGCCTCTATGGCCAGGGCTTCGACGTGATCAAGCTGCGCTCGATGCGCCAGGACGCCGAAGTGGGCGGCAAGGCGGTCTGGGCCGAAAAGGACGATCCCCGAATCACTCGCGTCGGGCGCTTCATCCGCAAGGTGCGGATCGACGAGCTGCCGCAATGCTGGAACGTCCTCAAGGGCGAGATGAGCTTCGTCGGGCCGCGCCCGGAACGGCCGACCTTCGTCGACGATCTCGAGACCCAGCTGCCTTATTATGCCGAGCGGCACATGGTGAAGCCGGGCCTCACCGGCTGGGCGCAGATCAACTATCCCTATGGCGCGTCGATCGAGGATTCGCGTCAGAAACTCGAATACGATCTCTATTACGCCAAGAATTATTCGCCCTTTCTCGACGTGCTGATCCTGCTCCAGACGATCCGGGTCGTGCTTTTCCCTGAGGGAGCGCGCTGATGGCCGGGGTCCTGCTCTGGCTCCATGCGCTGGCGGCGCTGCTCTTTGGCGCGCTGGCGTTATGGGCATGGCGATCGCCCGAACCCGGCATGCCGCGCCGCACGCTCGCCTTCGCGCTCGCCGCGACGGCCCTCTGGGCACTGGCGGTCTCCGGCATTGGCGCCACCGACATGACGACACGCGCGGCCGAGACGTTGCGCAACCTTGCGTGGCTCGCCTTCATGACCGCGCTCCACAGCCGCAACGGTGAAGCTCGGCCGCTCGCGCTCGGCACCGTCTATGGCGTCGTCGCGCTCGTCTCGCTCGCAAGCCTTGCATTGGCCGTTGCCGGAGCAGCCCATGGCGATCCAGTGGCCGGGGCGCAGATCGAAGCCGTGGGGGCGATGCTGCGGATGCTCGTCGCCGTCGCCGCGCTCGTGCTCGCCCAGGCGCTTTGGTCGACACTCGCGCCGGGCGCGGGCGGCGCGCTCCGCTGGATCGTGCTGGCGGTGGCGGGGCTCTGGGCAAGCGATTTCGCAGTATACAGCGCCGCTTACCTCACCGCCCAATGGCACCCCGAGTGGCTCGTCCTGCGCGGCCTGGCCGAGATCGTCGCGGCATTGGCCATCGGCACCGCGCTGCAACGCAAGGGCGATTGGAACGTGCAGGTCTCGCGCGCCTTCACCTACCAGTCGCTCTCTCTGGTGGCGATCGGCGCCTATTTCACGCTCCTCGCGCTCGCCACCTCTGCCATCGCCGCGATCGGCGGCGGCCAGTCGCGCATCCTCCAGACCGCCTTCGTGTTCGGCTCGACCGCGGCGATCCTCACGCTCGTCGCGAACAGCTGGCTGCGCGCCTGGCTGAAGGTGAAGCTCGCCAAGCACCTCTTCCGCCATCGCTATGATTATCGCAGCGAGTGGATCCGCTTCACCGGCACCCTCGGCGCCCCGCAGGGCGGCGCCGCGCTGGACGAGCGCATCGTCAAGGCGATCGCCGATCTGGTCGATTCGCCCGCCGGCGTGCTGCTCGTGCCCGATGGCGGCGGACTGGGCGTCGGCGCGAGCTGGAACTGGGCCCGTGCCGCGCTCCCCACGACGAGCGACACCGCGCTTGCGGGCCATCTGAGGGAGACCGGCCGTATCGTCGAACTCGACGCCCTCCGCGCCGATCAGGCGGCCCCCGAAGCGGACGCGATCCCGCAATGGATGATCGACCTGCCGGAAGCCTGGGTCATCGTGCCGTTGCCGCACCTCGGCGAACTGGCCGGGGCGATCCTCCTCGCGCGACCGCTGCTCGACCGCGCGCTCGATTGGGAAGATTTCGACCTGCTCAAGATCGCCGGCCAGCAGGTCGCCTCCTACCTCGCCGAGGCGCGCGCGCAGACCGCGTTGGCCGAAGCCCAGCGCTTCGACGAGTTCAATCGCCGCTTCGCCTTCATCCTGCACGACATCAAGAACCTGGTGAGCCAGTTGACGCTCACCGCGCGCAATGCCGAACGCCATGCGGACAAGCCCGAGTTCCGCGCGGATATGATCGCCACGCTGCGCGATTCCGCCGAGCGGATGAACGCGTTGCTGGCGCGCCTGTCGCAACATCATCGCGGGCGCGGCGAAGCGCCGCATGCGATCGAAGTGGTGCCGCTCGCCGAACGCGTCGCGATCCGGCGCCGCACCCAGCATCCGGTCGTGGTCGCCGGCGCCCCGGTCGCGATCGCCCATGCCGATCCGATCGGCCTGGAACAGCTGCTCGGCCATCTCGTCCAGAATGCGATCGACGCAAGCCCGCCGCACGAGCCCGTGACGCTGGCAGTCTCCGCCGATGGCGAGCATGTCGCGATCGAGGTGATCGACCAGGGCTGCGGCATGTCCCCGGCGTTCGTTCGTGACCAGCTGTTCAAGCCGTTCGTCTCGTCCAAGGACGGCGGATTCGGCATCGGTGCCTTCGAGGCACTTCAGCTCGCCCAGGCGATGGGGGGCCGCATCGAAGTCACTTCCCGCGAGGGGCGCGGCACGCGCTTCCGCGTCACGCTCAAGGCCGCCCACCCGGCCGATCTCACCGTCGGAAGAGCCGCATGACCGAGCCCCGCCCCCTCCCCAAGCTGCTCATCGTCGAGGACGATATCGGCCTACAGCGCCAGCTCCGCTGGGCCTATGACGGGTACGAGATCCTCACGGCGACCAATCGCGAGGAAGCGATCGCTGCGATCCGCGCCGACGAGCCGCCGGTCGTCACGCTGGACCTTGGCCTGCCGCCCGATCCGGACGGCACCAGCGAAGGCTTCGCGGTGCTGGAGGCGATCCTCCGCCTGCGCCCGGATACCAAGGTGATCGTCGCCTCGGGCCATGGTGCCCATGAGTCGATGCTGCGCGCCATTTCGATGGGCGCCTGGGACTTCTATCAAAAGCCGATCGACATCGATGCACTGGGGCTCATCGTCGCGCGTGCGTTTCACGTCCACGCGCTCGAGGCGGAGAATCGCCGGCTCGCCGAGCGGGTCGAAGCGGGCGCGGTGCTCGGCGGCATGATCACCGGCGCGCCCGAGATGCTCAAGGTCACGCGCACGATCGAGCGCGTTGCCGGTGCCGACGTCTCGGTGATGCTGCTCGGCGCCAGCGGCACCGGCAAGGAATTGCTGGCGCGGGGACTCCACGAGGAAAGCGGCCGCAAAGGGCGCTTCGTCGCGATCAACTGCGCCGCCATCCCCGAGACGCTGCTCGAGTCGGAGCTGTTCGGACACGAGAAGGGCGCGTTCACCGGCGCGGTGAAGACGACAGAAGGGAAGATCGAACTCGCCCATGGCGGCACGCTGTTCCTCGACGAGATCGGCGACGTGCCGCTGCCGCTGCAGGTCAAGCTGCTGCGCTTCCTCCAGGAGCGCGTGATCGAGCGGATCGGCGGACGCCAGCCGATCCCGGTCGACACGCGTATCGTCTGCGCGACCCATCAGGACATCGACGCGATGGTCGCCGAGCAGCGCTTTCGCGAGGATCTCTATTATCGCCTCGCCGAAATCGTCGTGCGCATCCCCAGCCTGGCCGAGCGACCCGGCGACGCCGGCTTGCTCGCACGTCATTTTCTCCAGAAATACGCGGCATCGATGAAGACCGGCGCCAAGAGCTTCACGACCGACGCGCTCGCCGCGATCGATGCGTGGAACTGGCCTGGCAATGTCCGCGAGCTCGAGAATCGCGTGAAGCGCGCGGCGATCATGGCCGAAGGCAAGCAAGTCTCCGCGGCCGATCTCGACCTCGAGGCACAGGCCGAGATCGAACCGATCAACCTCAAGGCTGCGCGCGAGATCGCCGATCGCAAGGCGATCCGCCATGCTCTCGCCCGCACCCAGGGCAACATTTCCGGGACTGCGCGCCTGCTCGGAATCAGCCGGCCGACGCTCTATGACCTGATGAAGACCTATGACCTTCAGCCCTAGGCGCCGACGCACGAAACGACGCGCGCCGAAACTGCGCCGCCTGCTGGTGGTCGCGGCCGGAGTGGCGGTGTTCGTCGCGGCGATTGTCGGCGGCGTCATCTTCGCGACCGGTCGCGCAGGCCCCGGCGATCCGGCCGCAGCCCTGGCGCGTGCGGAAGCCTTGCTCGGCCAGGACAATGCCAGTGCGGCTCGCGCGGCTGCGACCGATGCCACGCGCGGCGCACCCGGCGATCCGCGCGCCCACCTGGTGCTGGCCCGATCGCTGCTCGCGCTAGGCGAAGGCGTCGCGGCGGACGCGGAAGTCCAGCGCGCCGTCGCCGCCGGTTACGATCCGCGGTCGGCCGCTCCGCTGCGCGCGGAGGCGCTGCTGCTCCAGGGCCAGCCGGACAAGGCGCTGGCCGAGGCCATCAAGGCGGCCCCCGAGCAGCAAGCCTTTGCCCTCCGCATCGAGGGGCGTGCGAAGGCCATGCTCGGCGATGCCGCCGGGGCCGGGGCCGCCTTCGATACGGCGCTGCACCTCGCCCCCCGCGACGCGCGAGTGTGGACCGATCTCGGCCGGGTCCGGTTCGCCGCGGGCGACCTGGCCGGCGCCGCAGCGGCGAGCGATCGCGCGGTGCGCCTTGCGCCCGGCGACGTCTCCGCGCTGGTCCTGCGCGGTGAAGTCGTGCGCAATCAGTTCGGCCTGGTCGCAGCGCTGCCTTGGTTCGAGCAGGCGTTGAAGCGTGACCCCGGACGTCACGCCGTACTGATCGAATATGCCGCGACGCTCGGCGATGCCGGTCGCACTGTCGATGCCCTCGCGGCAACGCGCCGTGCTCTCGCCGCTCGGGCGGGCAGTCCCCAGGCCTATTATCTCCAGGCGGTGATGGCCGCGCGCGCAGGCGATTACGATCTCGCCCGCGGCCTGGTCGATCGTACCGAGGGCGCGCTCGATGACCTTCCGGGGATGATGCTGCTCGCCGGCACGCTCGATCTCCAGGCCGGCGACGATGAGCAGGCGATCGACCGGCTCGGCAACCTCGTGGGCACGCAACTGATGAACATCGAGGCGCGCAAACTGCTCGCCTTCGCCTATTTGCGCAGCGGCAGCGCGCGCACGGCGATCGACCTGCTCGCGCCGGTGGTCGCCCGTGCGGACGCAGACAGCTATGCGCTGACGCTCGCCGGGCGCGCCTATGAGCGGCTCGGTGACCGGGCGCGGGCGGCGCATTATCTCGATCGCGCCGCCTTTCCGGCGATCGGCAACGCGGCCGCGTTCAGCGCCGATGACAGCGCCGCGATCCTTGCCGGTGAGGCCGCCAAACGGCCCGGCGATCCCGACGCGACCGTCCCGCTGATCCGCGCGCTGATCGACAAGGGAGACCGGGCCGGGGCGCTCGCGCGCGCGCAAGCCATCGCCGCGGCCAGTCCCGGCGCACCCGGCGCTCAACTCGTCCTCGGCGACGTGCTGATGCTCGCCGGGCGAACCGGCGAGGCCGCTGCCGTCTATCGCCGCGCCGCCGACCTGCGCTTCGACGAGCCGACCGTGCTGCGCTTGGTCGAAGCGCTCGATCGGTCCGGGCATCGCGAAGAGGCCGCCAATGCCCTTGCGCTGTTTCTCTCGCAAAACCCGCAGAACGTCACCGCGCTGCGCCTCTCTGCGCATTGGCAGCTGGCGGCCGGCGACTATGATTCGGCGATCGACAGCCTCGAGGCGGTCCGCGCCCAGATCGGCGATGGGGATGCCGCGCTCGATGCCGAACTCGCCGCCGCCTATGCCGGCACGGGCGAGACCGAAACAGCGGTCGATTTCGGCGAGGCAGCCTATGGCCTTGCCCCGGCCAATCCGGCCGTGGCGGACGCCTATGGCTGGGCCCTGTTCCGCGGCGGCGACAAAGGCGGCGCACTGGAGCTGTTGCAAAAGGCCGTGACCCTGGCGCCGAAGCATGCCGGGCTGCGCTGGCACCTCGCCCAGATCCAGGCGGCGAATGGGGATAAGATCGGTGCCCGCGCCAATGCCGCGGCCGCACTTTCCGACCCGAGCTTCGCGGACAGGCCGGCGGCACAGGCGCTGATCGCGAAGATGGGGTGAGACGCGCCGCGGCACGCGCTATAGCCGCTCGCGATGACCGACGCCCTCACCCGCATCGCCGACGCGCTCGATCGGCTTGCCCCCCCGCCCCCGCCGCCGGCCAATCTTGCCGCGCATCCTGCCTATGTCTGGCGCGGCCACGGTCTCGCCGCCGCGCGCGCCTTCGCGCCCCTGCCGCTCGGGCTGCTCCGCGGCATGGACGCGCAACGTGAGGCACTGGTCGCCAATCTCGAACGGCTTTCCGCCGGCCATGCCGCGCAGGACGTGCTGCTCTGGGGCGCCCGCGGCACCGGCAAATCGGCGCTGGTGAAAAGCGCCGTCGCGGCAGTGCAAGCCGCGGGCGGGCAGTTGGCGCTGGTCGAAGCTGCGACGACGCATCTCGAGACCCTGCCCGAGCTCTTCGCGCTGCTCGCCGCCGCAAAGCGTCCCTTCGCGATCTTCCTCGACGATCTCGGCTTCGACGCGGTCGGCGACGCGCGCGCGCTGCGCTCGCTGCTCGAAGGCGGTGCGGAGGCGCGGCCGGCGAATACCCGGCTGATCGTCACGTCCAACCGCCGCCACCTCGTGCCGCGCGATATTGCCGAACAGGCAAGCGCGATCAATCCGCGCGACGCGGTCGATGACGGGCTCGCGCTCGCCGATCGCTTCGGGCTGAGCCTGGGCTTCCATGTCGTCGACCAGGACACCTATGTCGCGATCGTCGCCGCCTATGCCGAAGCGCACGGCCTCAGCTTCGATCCCGCCGAGGCCATCGCCTGGGCAACACGGCGCGGCAGCCGATCGGGGCGAGTCGCCTGGCAATATGTCATTGACTTGGCAGGACGATCGGGCCGCACGCTGGAATCGTACTGATCGAGATCAAGGGCCTTTCGTCCCTGCTTGACTCGGCTCGCAGCGGCGGGCCTGATCGCCCCGACATGGGGCGGATAGGCGAACTCGATCTGCCGGGGCGGCTCGCTCCGGCCTTGCCGGAATGGGCGAGTTCGGTGCTCACTGGCCTCGCCGCAGCGGCCTGCGCGGGCGTGCTGCGCCTGCTGCTCAGCCTGGTCTCGCCAGACATCGCTGCCTTTGCGCTGACCTTCCCCGCGGTGATGATCGCGACGCTGTTCGGCCGCTGGCTCGCCGGCGCGGTCGCGGCAATCGTCTCGATCCTGTTCGTCTCGCTGGTCGTCTATCCGATCCGCGGCGTCGGGGGCGGGCCGATGGCGCTCTCTCCCGCAACGCTTGCCTCGGTCGGCGGCGCGCTGGCAATCACCATCCTCTTCGCCGAGCTCTTCCGCCGCTCGGTCCATCGCGCCACCGCCGAGCGCGACCGCGAGCTTGCCGATCGCGACCTGTTCCTCGAAGAGTTCGATCACAGGGTGAAGAACAATTTCGCGATCGTCGCGGCATTGCTCGACCTTCAGCGACGCCGCACACGCAACACGGAAACCGAAGCTGCGCTCGGCGAGGCGCTCGCTCGCGTCGAGAGCATCGCGCGCGCGCATCGCCACCTCTATCGTGGTGGCGGCAGCGCCGCGCCGGGCGAAGTCGATATGGCGACCTATCTCCAGGAACTGAGCACCGCGCTTGCCGAATCGCTGTTCCTGCGGGGCGCCATCACACTCGATTGCCGTTCCGAACATGGCGCCCTGCCCCGGGACCGCGCGGTCTCGATCGGCCTGATCGTCAACGAACTAGTCACCAACGCCGCCAAGCACGCCTTTGCCGGCCGAGAGACCGGACGGATCGAGGTGCGCTTCGAATCGACGGGGCCGGGCTGGCGCCTGATCGTCGCGGACGATGGCATCGGCATGCCGGAAAGCGATGCCCCGCGGCGCGATGGCGGGCTCGGCCAGAGGCTCATCGACGCCTTCGTTCGCCAGGCCCGCGGACGCCTCGCCACCGAAAGTGGCGTGGCCGGCACGGTGGTCACCGTGGCGCTGGAGCCCTAACCCAGCGCCTCGGCCATCTCGGCAAGTTCCAGCCAGCGCATCTCGGCGGCGTCCTTTTCCTCGCGCAGCCGCGCGATCCCGTCGCTCATCGCCGCGAACTTCTTCGGATCCCGCGTGTATAGGTCCGGATCGGCCATCGCCGCCTCGTCCTTTGCGATCTGCGCTTCGATCTCCTCGATCCGCTTCGGCAGCAGGTCGTAGTCGCGCTGGTCCTTGTAGCTGAGCTTGGTCGGCTTTTTCGGCACATCGGGCGCCGCCGCGGTCTTGGCGGGGGGCTTCTTCGCTTCGTTCCGCGGCCGCCGCTTGGCTTCCCAATCGGCATAGCCGCCGACCACCGCGTCCACCGCGCCCGAACCATCGAGGCCGAGCGTTACTGTCACGGTGCGGTCGAGAAAGTCGCGATCGTGGCTTACGATCAGCACCGTGCCTTCATAGTCCGCGATCACTTCCTGGAGCAGGTCGAGCGTCTCGAGGTCGAGATCGTTGGTCGGCTCGTCGAGCACCAGCAGGTTCGAATGCCGCGCGAATTCGCGCGCGAGCAGCAGGCGCGAGCGCTCGCCGCCCGAGAGCGTGCCGATCTTCGCCTCGGCGATGCTCGGATCGAACAGGAACTCCTTCAGATAGCCATGGACGTGCTTCTTGACGCCCAGCACCTCGATCCAGTCGCCCCCGTCGGCGAGCACCTCGCGCACCGTCTTGGCCGGGTCCATCAGGCTGCGCTGCTGGTCGATGATCACGCCGTCGAGCGTCTTGGCGAGCTTCACTTCGCCTTCGTCGGGCTGGATCTCGCCGGTGAGCAGCTTGAGCAGCGTCGACTTGCCCGTACCGTTCGCGCCGACGATGCCGATCCGGTCGCCGCGCGTCACCCGGAAAGTGAAATCCTTGATGATCGTGCGTTCTCCAAATCGCTTGGCGACGTGCTTGGCGTCGATCACCATCTTGGTCTGGTTGTCATCGGCGGCGGTGACCAGTTTGGCGGCGCCCTGCGGCCCGATCATCGCCGCGCGCTGGGCCCGCATTTCCTTGAGCTTCTCGAGCCGCCCCTGGTTGCGCCGACGCCGTCCGGTGACGCCACGCTGGAGCCAATGCTCCTCGATCTTGAGCTTGGCGTCGAGCCGCTGGGCGTTGCGCTCCTCCTCGGCATAGACCTGGTCGGTCCAGGCCTCGAACCCGCCGAAGCCGATCTCGGCGCGGCGGATCGTGCCACGGTCGAGCCACAGCGTCTGGCGCGTCAGCCGGGTGAGAAAGGTGCGGTCGTGGCTGATGACGATGAAGGCGCCGGTGAAGCGGCTCAGCCAGTCTTCGAGCCATTCGATCGCGGCGAGGTCGAGATGGTTGGTCGGCTCGTCGAGCAACAGCACGTCGGGGTCCTGCGCGAGCGCCCGGGCGATGGCCGCCCGGCGCCGCTCGCCGCCGCTCGCGGTCGCCGCCTCGCGCGACAGGTCGATGCCGAGCTGGTCGGCAATCGCCTCGGCCTCGTGCCGCGCCGGCGCATCCTCGCCCGACAGGACATAGTCGAGCAGCGTCGTGCAGCCCGTCATGCGCGGTTCCTGCTCCAGCAGGATCACGCGCGTGCCGGGCACGATCGTCCGCCGACCCTCGTCGCTGTCGATCTGGCCGGCGAGGAGGCGCAGCAGCGTCGTCTTGCCCGCGCCGTTGCGGCCTATCAGCGCCAGCCGGTCGCGCTCGCCGACATAGAGGTCGAGCCCGCGGAACAGCCAGCCCGAGCCCTGGACGAGACCGAGATTTTCATAAGCGAGAACAGGTGCAGCCATGGCTCGCACCTAGGAGGTGCGCCGCCCCGCCGCAACGCCTGCGCGCGGGGAGATGGAGCGGTTCGCGCGCTGCGTCGTTGCGCTGGGCTGACCGCGATGTTCAGGGGCTATTCAATGCCGGGTGCCTATGCCAAGGCCATGAAGATGCTGGTGAAGCCCCTCCTGACCGCTTGCCTGGCCGCGTTCGCGCTGGCCGGCGGCGCCGCTGCGGAGGCCTTTCCTGCCGCCGCGCGGCAGGATGGCGACTCCGCCGCCCGCACGCCGCGCCGCCCGCCGACCCCGCCGCTTTCGGTGCGCGAAGTCGAGCGCCGGGTCGTGCCGCGCGTGCCGGGCGCCCAGTATCTCGGCTTCGACTATGATCCGTCGACGGAAGTTTACACGCTCAAATTCCTGCGCAATGGATCGGTGATCTGGGTGGACGTCGATGGCCGCACCGGCCAGGTCGTCCGCCGCACGGGCAATTGAGCGCGCCACGGGGAGAGATATGCGACTTTTGATCGTCGAGGACGAGCCCAATCTGGGCCAGCAGCTCAAGAACGCGCTCGAGGGCGCCGGCTATGCCGTCGATCTGGCCACCGATGGCGAGGAAGGCCATTATCTCGGCGCGAACGAGCAATATGATGCCGTGATCCTCGATCTCGGCCTGCCGGAGATCGACGGGCTCACCGTGCTCGATCGCTGGCGCAAGGAAGGCCGGGTGATGCCCGTCCTCGTGCTCACCGCGCGCGACAGCTGGTCGGACAAGGTGGCCGGGCTCGATGCCGGCGCCGACGATTACGTCGCCAAGCCGTTCCAGACCGAGGAGCTGATCGCCCGCCTGCGCGCGCTGATCCGTCGCGCCTCGGGCAATGCCTCGGCCGAGCTGATCTCGGGCGACATCCGGCTCGACACGCGCTCGGGCAAGGTCACCAAGGCCGGCGAGCCGATCAAGCTCACTGCCCAGGAATATAAGCTGCTCAGCTACCTGCTCCACCACAAGGGGAAGGTGGTGAGCCGCACCGAGCTGATCGAGCATATCTACGATCAGGATTTCGATCGCGATTCGAACACGATCGAAGTCTTCGTCACTCGCATTCGCAAGAAGCTGGGTGCCGATGTGATCACCACTATCCGCGGCCTGGGCTACAGCCTGGAAGAGCCGGCCGACGCCTGATCCGATGACGGCGCTTTCCCGGAAGCTCGGCGGCCTCCGGCGGCGCCTGTTCGGCAAGCGGCTTCCGCCCGCGCGTGCCGTGCAGGGCACGGATGCGCTCGCCACCGCACCGGGCGAGCCGCAGCCGCGCCATTACGTCCGCACCACCGGCTCGGTCAGCCGGCGCATGCTGCTGGTCGCTACCGCCTGGATCATGCTGCTGCTGGTCGGCGGTGGCATCGCGCTCGATCGCGTACTGGTCACCACGGTCACGCGCAATTTCGACGATCAGATCGACTATTTGATCAAGGCGATGATCTTCTCGGCCGAGCTCGGCCCCGGCGGCGAAGTGATCCTCAACCGCGAACTCGCCGACCAGCGCTTCCTCGAATATAACTCCGGCGGCTATTGGCAGATCAGCGGCAAGGGATACGAGCCGTTCGGATCGCGATCCTTGTGGGACCGCCACCTCAAGGTCGACGAGCTCCACACCGATCGCGATTTCCACGTCTATGACAGCAACGAGTTCGCGCCCCAGAAGCTTCGGATCGGCGAGCGCGACGTGACGCTGCCCGGATCGCCGGTGCGCTGGCGCTTCCAGGTCGCGCAGAGCCGCGAGACGCTCGATGGCCAGATCGCGACGCTGCGGCGCACGCTGATCCGCAGCTTCGTGCTGCTCGGCCTCGGCCTCATCGTCATGGTCGGGTTGCAGACCTGGTACGGGCTGCTGCCGCTGCGCAAGGTGCGGCTCGAAATCGCCCGGCTGCGCGCCGGCAAGTCGGCGCGCGTCGAAGGCGCGATGCCGGCGGAAGTCGCGCCGATGGTCGAGGAACTGAACGCGCTGGTCGAGCATAACGATCGCCAGGCCGAGGAAGCGCGGCGCCATGCCGGCAATCTCGCCCATGCGCTCAAGACCCCCCTCAGCGTGATCATGAACGCCGCTGCCGCCGGCCAGCCCGATCTCGACCAGGCAGTGATCCGCGAGGCGCGGACGATGCGCCGCCAGATCGACCACCACCTCGCCCGCGCCCGCGCCGTCGGCCGCCGCGGCAGCGCGCACAGCCGCGCGCCGGTCTGGCCCTCGGTCGAGGCGGTCGAGCGCGCGGTGGCGCGGCTCTATCCCAATGTCCGCATCGACGTGGACGGCCCGCACGATCTCGTCGCGCATATCGAGCGCCAGGACCTCGACGAAATCCTCGGCAATTTGGTCGAGAACGCCGCGAAATATGGCGGCGGCAGCGTGTTCATCACGGTTAGCGCGCAGGCCGGCTTCGTCGAGATCGCAGTCGAGGACGACGGCCGCGGCATCCCCGAGGCCGACCGCATCCGCATCTTCGATCGCGGCGTCCGGCTCGACACCGGCAAGCCCGGGACGGGCCTGGGACTCGCGATCGTCCGCGACGTCGCCGAAATCTATGACGGCACCGTCAGCCTGGAAGAAAGCGACGATCTGGGCGGCCTGCTCGTTCGGCTGAGGCTGCCGGCGGCGGGCTGAGGCTTGGCCTCAGTTCGGTTTCGGCGGTGCCGGCACCGCCCCAGCCTCGAATTCCCGACGCCTCTCGCGCACGCCTTCGATCCATTTCGGGAAATTTTCGGCCTTGTCGGCGTCCGCGGCATCTAGCGCGGCCAAGAAGGCCCTGTTCCCTTCCTGACCCCTCACTACCGCCGCGCGCACCCCCGCGCACTGCTTCTTCGCGATGCCGTAAATATCGGCAGCGGCAACGGAGGTGTGGGAGGCTTCGATCGCGGCGTGCATCATGCACTGGTGATAAGCGACGTAGCCCTTCTGATCCGCGGAAAGCGCCGGATCCGGCGTGGCTTGCGCAAACGCGGGCAGACTCGAGATACTTGCAATAAGGATAGAAATTGTCAGGCGCATGGGCTTCACCTCCCTCATCGGAAGAAATAATCCCCGCGAATTAAGAATCCCCAAAGCAGATCGGTCGCGTTCAGCTCTGGAACGACTTCATCGCCTCCGCCGCGATCGCCAGGCTGCGCTTGCGGGCCTGATGGTCGAACATCGCGCTGGTCAGCATCAGTTCGTCGGCGCCGGTGCGCTCGATGAAAGCGGCCAGTTGCCGCTTCACGCTATGGAGGCTGCCGATCGCCGAGGCCGACAGCACCTGGTCGAGCATCGCATTGCCGTGCGCCCCCAGACTCTCGCGATAGCCCTTGACCGGCGGCGGCAGCTGGATGCCGCGGCCGGTGGTGCGGATCGCGACGAATGCCTGTTGCTGCGAGCTGGCGAGATACTCCGCCTCTTCGTCGCGCTCGGCCGCGAAGACGTTGAAGCCGAGCATCACGTGCGGCTTTTCCAGCACCTCGGACGGGCGGAAGTTGCGCCGATAAACCTGGATCGCCTCGTCGAGCAGCCCGGGCGCGAAATGCGAGGCGAAGGCATAGGGCAGGCCGAGCGCGGCGGCGAGCTGCGCGCCGAACAGGCTCGAACCCAGGATCCATAGTTGGACCTTCGCGCCCGCCCCAGGCGTCGCGCGGATGCCGAGCTTGTCGTCATCGGCGAAATAGCCCTGGAGCTCGAGCACGTCCTGCGGGAAGTCGTTGCCGTCGCCGCTGAGCCCGCGACGGATCGCCGCCGACACCCGCTGGTCCGAACCCGGCGCGCGGCCGAGGCCGAGATCGACACGCCCCGGAAACAGCGCGTCGAGCGTGCCGAACTGCTCGGCCACCTGAAGCGGCGAATGATTGGGCAGCATGATCCCGCCCGCGCCCACCCTGATCGTCTCGGTCGCCTGGCCGACATGCGCGATCACCACTGCGGTCGCGGCGCTGGCGATCCCCTCCATGCCGTGATGTTCGGCCACCCAATAGCGCGTGAAACCCAGCGCTTCGGCATGGCGCGCGAGATCGGCGGCATTGGCCAGGGCTTGGGAGACGGTTCCACCCTGGACGACGGGAACGAGATCGAGCAGCGAATAAGCAGTCATGTGCCGTCAGATGGGAAGCCCCGCGCGGCTTCGCCAGCTAGATGCGCTTTCCCCGCGCAAAGCAGATCGAGGGTGCAGTGCCTCGCAGCAACCCTATTCGAATCCCAGCGTCAGCCGCACCGCCGCGCCCATGTCCGCCGGAAGCGCCGCGTAATTGCCCGGCTCGCGGCGGACAAACAGGTTGCTGCTGAGGTCGCCGCCGGCGAGCGGCCAACGATAGGCGAGCTCATAGTCGATTTCGCGGCCCCGCGGCGCCAGGTTGATGCGCTCGCGGTTCCACAGCCCGACGCTCTCGCTGGCATAGTCCCAGTCGCCGGGCAGGGCGATGTCGATGCCGCCGCCGCTCACTCGCAGCGGCTGCGCGATGCGGAAGCCCCAGCGGTCGCCCGGCACGAACATGCCGTCCTTGCCGAGATCGGCGGCGAACGCGCTGGTGCGGATCATGCCCGATCCGGCCAGCCCCTGCCGCAGCGTGGCGCGCGTCCAGCCCTGGCGCAGCGATCCGCCCAGGCTCCAGCCTTGCCCGAGATCGGTGCGCAGCCCCAGGTCGGCGAACCAGCTTGTCGCGCGCGCCGCGCCCAGCGCGCCGCTGAAGCGCGCGCCCAGCACCGTGTCGCGCTCCTCCAGCCGCGTGACCGAGAGCCCGGCCTGAAGCGCATCGAAGCGGCGATCGACGCCGATCGTGCTGCGCTGATAGCCGAACCGCTCCGGCTTCCAGCGCAGTCCCGCAAATGGGGTGTCGCGCGCCGTCAGCACCGCGCCCTGTTCCTGCGCCAGGGTCAGCCCCCACCCCGCAACCGCCTGGCGCACCGCGAGCGACGCACCGACGTCGCTGTCGAACCCCGATTGGTGCGTCGGATCGCGCGCGACCAGGAAATCGGGATCGGCACGCCCGGCGAGCCGGGCCGTGAGTGCATTGCCGCTTTCCGAGGCGCCGAACGCATAGCGCGTGTTGGCGCCGAGCCGGCCGCTCACCGTGGCCGCGAGCATGTGCGCGACATCGGCGTCGCGGGCACTGATCCCCAGCCGCTCGACGCGCACCGAATCGCGCATCGGCACCAGCGTCACTGCGACATGCATCGCGTCGCCGCCGACCACGAAGCTGCGCTGGCGCGACGCCATCAATGCGGGGAGCTGCCGCCCGAGCCCGGCGTGGCGCACCGTTCCGGACAGGTCCATCTGATAGGCGCGGTTGAACGCGTCGAGCACGACCGCGTTGAGCGCGCCCTGCCGCGCATCGCCCATCGGCGCGGACAGCGCGGCGTTGACCTCAGTCGATGCCGGCGCTCGCGATCCGGCGACCGACACGCTGCCCACTGGCTGGAAGGCACGCGTCAGGTCGAGCACGCCGTGCCCATAGATCGCATCCACGCCCGGATCGCCGACGTCGCGCGCAGTGGCGTAGAGGAGCTGGACGATGTCCGCGCCGGTCAGGTTCGGAAAGGCCTGGGCGAGCAGCGCGACCGCCGCGCTGATCTGCGGCGCCGAGAAGGACGTGCCGGACCAGAGGAACGGCGTGCCGGTCTGGTCGGGCGCCCGCACGCGCTCGCCCACGGCGGCCAGGTAGAATTGCGCGCTCGTCCCGGCGCGATTGGAGAAGGTCGAGATCACGTCGTTGGCGCCGACCGATCCGGCGATGACGATCAGCCCGCGCGACACCGCGCTGTTCGTCGCGGGACTGGTGAAGGCGTCCGGGTTCGGCGCGTTGGGACCGTCATTGCCCGCGGAGATGACCACGACGATCCCGGCCGCGGTCGCCCGGCTCAGCGCCTGCACGACCGAGTTGCCCGGCGGATCGCCGCCGAGCGAGATGTTGATCACCCGCGCGCCGCCGGTGCGCGCCGCGTCGATCCCCGCGGCGATCGCGCTGTCGTTGAAGCGGCAGCCGCTTTCGTCGCTGCCCGTGCTGGTGCTGGTGCACGTGCCCGGCGCATCGGCGCGCGCGACGATCAGCGACGCGTCGAACGCGACGCCCTGCGTGCCCGCATCGTTGCGCCGCCCGGCGATGGTGAAGGCGACCGCAGTGCCGTGCCCGCCCTGATCGTCGATCGTGCCATTGCCCGCCACGTCGCGTGAGGCACTGGTGATGCGGCAGCTGCCGGTACCGGCGCCGCCGCTGCAATCGCCGAACTCGGCACTCTGCAGATCGATGCCGCTGTCGATCACGCCCACCTTGATCGCGGTACCGGTCGCGCCATGCTGATAGGCAGTGAGCGCATTCATCGAGACCGCGCCGACCGTGGCGCGATATTCGGCGGTATCGTAATTGACGCTGGGCGTCGGCGTCGGCGTGGGACTCGGCGTCGGCACCGGAGCCGGCGTCGGCGTTGGGGTGGGCACCGGTGCGGGAGCCGGCGCGGGCGTGGTGTTGACTCCACCGCCACCTCCGCCGCCGCTGCATGCCGCGAGCGCCGCCGCGCCGCACAGCGCCGCCGATCGCATCAATCCGCCTCGCATGCCTCGCATCGCCGCCCCCTCGCCCGCCACGTCCACCCCTCATAGGATCGCAGCACTTTCCAGTCGCTTAAGCGAATCTACGGGTCGCCGCTTGCGGCGGCGCCGCCCGCTCCGTAGAGCCCGCGCCATGCTTGCCGAGCTTGCGCATGTCCGCAACTGGATCTTCGATCTGGACAACACCCTTTATCCGGTGAGCGCGAACCTGTTCGCGATGATCGACGCGCGCATCGGCCAGTATGTCCAGAATCTGTTCGCCTGCTCGCCTGAAGAAGCCCATCGCATCCAGAAGGGCTATTTCCACGCGCACGGCACGACGCTTTCGGGGCTGATGGCCGAGCATGGTACCGACCCGCACCATTATCTCGATTTCGTCCACGACGTCGATATGAGCCGGCTGACCACCGATACCGCGCTGGTCGAGGCGCTGGCCCTGCTGCCCGGGCGCAAGCTCGTCTTCACCAATGCCGATACGCCCTATGCCGCGCGCGTGCTCGATCGGCTGGGCCTCTCCGACAGTTTCGAGGCGATCCACGACGTCCACGCCACCGCCTATCGCCCCAAGCCCGATCCCAAGGCCTATCGCGGCCTGTGCGACGCCTATGGCCTCGATCCGCGCGCGAGCCTGTTCGTCGACGACATGGCGCGCAACCTCGCGCCCGCCAAGGCGATCGGCATGGCGACGGTATGGATCGACAATGGCTCGGAACAGGGGCCGGGCGAGGACCGCAGCTTTATCGACTACAGCACCGACGATCTCGGGGCCTGGCTCCATTCGATCCTGGAGAATTGACGTGACCGATCTTGCCGCCACCCTCGACGCCGCCTGGGAAGACCGGGCCAGCCTCGGCTTCGACACCCAGGGCGCGGTGCGCGAGGCGGTGGCCGAAGCGTTGAACCTGCTCGATCGCGGCGAAGTCCGCGTCGCCGAGCCCACCGATGGCGGCTGGCAGGTCAATCAGTGGCTCAAGAAGGCCGTGCTGCTCTCCTTCCGCCTCAACGACAATGTCGTGATGCCCGGGCCCGGCGGTGCCAATTGGTTCGACAAGGTGCCGTCGAAGTTCGCCAATTGGGGCGAGGCGGCGTTCCGCGAGGCCGGCTTCCGCGCGGTGCCGGGCAGCATCGTCCGCCACGGCGCGCATGTCGCCAAGGGCGCGGTGCTGATGCCCAGCTTCGTCAATATCGGCGCCTATGTCGGCGAGGGCACGATGGTCGATACCTGGACGACCGTCGGCAGCTGCGCCCAGATCGGCCGCAACGTCCATCTCTCGGGCGGGGTCGGCATCGGCGGCGTGCTCGAGCCGCTCCAGGCCGATCCGGTGATCATCGGCGACGGCGCGTTCATCGGCGCGCGCGCCGAAGTCGCCGAGGGCGTGCGCGTCGGCGAAGGCGCGGTGCTGTCGATGGGGGTCTATCTCGGCGCCTCGACCAAGATCGTCGATCGCGCCACCGGCCAGGTCCATCGCGGCGAAGTCCCGCCCTATGCCGTGGTCGTTCCCGGCACGCTTCCTTCGCAAGACGGCAAGCCCGGCCTCTACTGCGCCGTCATCGTCAAGACCGTCGACGCCCAGACCCGCAGCAAGACCGGCATCAACGAGCTGCTGCGGGATTGAAATAGCCGGCCACCCTCACCCTTCCCACCGCCTGCGGCGGCGGGCCCCTTCCCTCTCCCAATGGGAGAGGGAGGGAGCGGCGAAGCCGCGGAAGGGTGAGGGTGACGGCGGCTCCCGCCCGGAGTAGTCATCGCCCATGACCGAACCCATGACCTATGGGCGCTATCTCGCGCTCGATCAGCTCCTCGCCGCGCAGCATCCGCTGTCGGACCGGCATGACGAGCTGCTGTTCATCATCATCCATCAGACCAAGGAGCTGTGGCTCAAGCAGATGCTCGCCGAGCTCGACCAGGCGCTCGCGCTGGTCCGGGCGGACAAGCCGGTCGAGGCCTATAAGTCGCTCGCCCGAGTCAGCCGCATCCAGGCGGTGATGACGCTGTCCTGGGACGTGCTCGCGACGATGACGCCGAGCGACTATACCCGCTTCCGCGAAGTGCTCGGCAGCAGCTCGGGCTTCCAGTCGGACCAGTTCCGTGCGGTCGAGACGATGCTCGGCCTGCGCGGCGGCGGCGTGCCGGGGCCGCTCAGCAGCGCCGCGGCCCAGCGGCCGAGCCTGTGGGACGAAGCCAATGCCGCGCTCGCCCGCGCCGGCTTCGCACTGCCGCCCGAGGCGCTGGAGCGCGACTGGCGCCAGCCCTACGCGCCGAGCCAGGCCGTCGAGGACGCCTGGGCCCAGGTCTATCGCGACACCGCGGCGCATTGGGAACTCTACCAGCTCGCCGAAAAGCTGGTCGACATCGACGATGCGCTCGCCACCTGGCGGCACAAGCACGTGCTCACCGTCAGCCGGGTGATCGGGATGAAGCCCGGCACCGGCGGCACCCCCGGCGTCCCCTATCTCGAATCGACCCTCGCCAAGCGCGCCTTTCCCGAACTCTGGACGCTGCGGACGCAATTGTGAGCGCCGGCTACAAGCATCTCTTCCAGCGCGCGCTCGCCGCCGCGCCCGATCGGCTCCACTTCGCCGCGCATTCGCACCATCTCTGGCCCGATGCTTCCTATGTCGGCCACCTCGCCGCCTGGCAGGACGGGGTGCGCCTCGCCGATCGCAAATGGGAGCGGGTGATGGGAGAGCTGTGGCCCGCGGCCCAGGCGCATGTCGCCGCCGAGCTGCGCCTGCCCGATACCACGACGATCGTCTTCGCCGGAAACACGCATGAGCTGCTGCTCCGCATCGTCTCCGCCCTGCCGCGCCGGCCGCTGCGCATCCTCGCCAGCGACGGAGAGTTCCACAGCTTCCGCCGCCAGGCCGCGCGCTGGCAGGAAGCCGGCACTGTGATCGCCGAGCAGGCCCCGCTCGAGACGATCGTCGATCGCGCCCGCAGCGGCGAGCACGACTTGATCTTCGTCAGCCAGGTCCAGTTCGGCACCGGCCGGCTGTTTGACCGGATCGCCGATCTCGCCGCGCTCGCCCGGCCCGAGGGGCCATGGGTAGTGATCGACGGCTATCACGGCTTCATGGCGACCGAGACCGACCTCTCGGCCGTCGCCGACCGGATCTTCTACCTCGCCGGCGGCTATAAATACGCGATGGCCGGCGAAGGCTGCGCCTTCCTCCACGCCCCGCCCGGCTTCGGCCCGCGCCCGGAAATCACCGGCTGGTACGCCGAATTCGACGACCTGTCGCTGCCGCCGGGCAGCATCGGCTACGCCCCCGACGCGCGCCGCTTCCTAGGCGCCACCTTCGATCCTTCCGGAATCTACCGCTTCGTCGCGGTCCGCGACATGCTGGCCGACGAAGGACTGAACACCGCCGCCATCTCCGCCCATGCCGCCGGGCTGCGAGATGCGCTGCTCGCCGATTTGCCTGTCGAAGCCGAGCTGCTCAACCCCGGCTCGCCGGCCCGCTTCATCGCGCTGCGCAGTCCGCGGGCGCAGGCTTGGCAAGCCGCGCTGGCCGCCGAAGACATCATCACCGACGTCCGCGGCGACGTCCTGCGCATCGGCTTCGGCCTCTACCAGACCCTCGCCGACGTCGAGCGCCTGCGCGAGGCGCTCCGCCGCTTGTGAACCCGGTTATTCGACCGGCTGAATCCCCAGCCGCGGGATCTCGATCGCCGGGCAGCGGTCCATTACCACCTTCAGCCCGGCCGCCTCGGCGCGTGCCGCCGCCTCTTCGTTGATCACGCCGAGCTGCAACCACACCGCCTTGGCACCCGCGGCGATCGCCTCGTCGACCGCCTCACCGGCGGCCTGGGGGCGGCGGAAGATGTCGACCAGGTCGATCGGCTCGCCGATCTGGGCGAGTTCGCGGAAGACGAATTCGCCGTGCACATGCTCGCCCGTGATCTGCGGGTTGACCGGGATGACGCGATAGCCCTGGCCCTGAAGGAAGGCCATCACGCGGTAGCTCGGGCGATCGGGCCGATCCGAAGCGCCGATCATCGCGATCGTCCGCACGTTTTCGAGCAGCGCCTTGATATCCTCGTCGCGTGTCAGCGGCATCGCCCTATCCTTTCAGCCAGTCGTCCACTTGCCCCGCCAGTTCGGCAAACACATGCGCGCCCGGCCCGTTCCCCGCGGCCGGCGGCTCGCCGGCGTCCGAGGCCTCGCGGATCGCGAGTTCGAGCGGCACGCGGCCGAGGAACGGGATGCCCAGCTTCGCGGCCGCCGCCTCGGCGCCGCCACGGCCGAACGGATCCGAGATCTCGCCGCAATGCGGGCATTGGTATCCGGCCATGTTCTCGACCAGGCCGACGATCGGCACTCCGGCCTTTTGGAACAGGTCGATCGCGCGCGCGGCGTCGATCAGCGCCAGGTCCTGCGGGGTGGAGACGATCACGGCACCCGCGGGCTTGTGCTTTTGGATCATGGTGAGCTGGACGTCGCCGGTGCCCGGCGGCAGGTCGAGCACCAGCGTATCGGCATCACCCCAATCGGCATCGACCAACTGGCCGAGCGCGCCGCCCGCCATCGGCCCGCGCCACGCGATCGCCTGCCCTTCGGCGACCAATCCACCCATCGAGAGCATGGTGACGCCGAAGCGCGTCGCGACCGGCAGCAGTGTCTTCTCGCGGGCCTGGGGCTTGATCCCCTCCACGCCGAGCAGCCGCGGCTGGGAGGGGCCGTAGATATCGGCATCGACCACGCCGACGCGCCGGCCGCGCTTCGCCAGCGCAATGGCGAGATTGGCCGCGACGGTCGATTTGCCGACGCCGCCCTTGCCGCTCGCCACGGCGATCAGCCGGCGCTGGCGGCGCTCGCTGGTCTGGAGCACACGCACTTCACGCACGCCCGGCATCGCCTCTGCGGCGCGGCGCAGATCGGCTTCGAGCTCGGCGCGGGCGGCTTCGCCAAGGCCGGTTACATCCAGGACAATGCTCGCACGTCCGTCCTGGAATCGCGCGGTCGCGCGGCCGCCGGCGATCGGATCGAGCGCGGCCTGAAGGCTGTTCTGATCGGTCATGGCTCGCCAGATAGGCGCACAATCGCCGCGCGCCACTGTAAATCCGCGCGCGCAGCCTTATAAAGGCGCAATGATCAACCTGAATGGCTGGCGTCCCCGGCTCGGCATCCTCACCAACGACGCACCGAAAAGCCCCTGGGGATCGGGCGGCGGCGACGGCGGCTCCGGCGATGACAAGGGCGGCAAGGGCGGCGGCCCGCGCAATCCCTGGTCCTTCCCGCCCGAGGGACGCCGTCCGCGTCCGGGCGGTGGCGGCGGCAATGGCGGCGGCAAGGGGCCGCTCGAAGACCTGCTGCGCCGCGCCGGCGGTGGCCTTCCCGGTTTCCCCAATGGCGTACGGCTCTGGTCGATGGTGGTCGGCGGGCTGCTGCTCGTATGGGTGATCTTCACCAGCTTCCATGCGATCGGCCCGCGCGAGCGCGGCGTCGTGACGACGCTCGGCCGCTATTCGGGCACGCTCGGCTCGGGCATCCAGCTGACCCTGCCGGCGCCGCTCCAGCTCGTCGAAGTCGTCGATGTCGGCAGCATCCGCACGATCAAGTTCCCGGAAAATGCGAGCGACAACCTGATGCTCACCGGCGACCAGAACATCGTCGACCTCGCTTATTCGGTGAACTGGTATATCGGCGATGCCGCCGATTACGCCTTCCAGCTCAAGACGCCCGAAGAGACCGTGAGGGACACCGCCGAAAGCGCGATGCGCGCGGTGATCGCCACCACGACGCTCAACGAAGCGATCGGCGAGGGCCGCGCCAAGATCGAGGCCGAGGTCCAGGCGGGGATGCAGCAGGTGCTCGACGAATATCATTCGGGCATTCGCATCCAGAGCGTGGCCGTGCAGAAGGCCGCCGCGCCGGAGCAGGTGGACGATGCGTTCAAGGCCGTGTCGGCGGCGCAGCAGGGCGCCCAGTCGGCCAAGAACAATGCGAACGCCTACGCCCAGCAGGTGATCGCAGTCGCCCAGGGCGAGGCGGCGGAGTTCGACAAGATCTACGAACAGTACAAGGCCGCGCCCGAAGTGACGCGCCGCCGCCTCTATTACGAGACGATGGAGCGCGTGCTGTCGCGCACCGACAAGACCATCGTGGAGGCGCCGGGCGTCACCCCTTATCTGCCGCTGCCGGGCCTGCGCGGGGCGGCCACGGCCGGCGATGCCAAGCCGCAGGGAGACGCGAAATGATCGGCTGGCTGCGCAGCCCCATCGGCATCGCCATCGCGGTGATCATCGCCCTGATCGTCGCGATGAGCACGATCGCGATCGTCCCCGAGACCAAGCAGGTCGTCATCCTGCGGCTCGAACGGCCCTATGCGACGGTCAACGCCTATCGCCCGGGCGAAGTCTTCGGCCGCACCCATGCCGGCCCGATCCTGCGCCTGCCGTTCATCGATCGGCTGGTGTGGGTCGACAAGCGCGTGCTCTCGGTCGATCTGCCCAATGAGCCGGTGCTGTCGACCGATCAGCTCCGCCTCCAGATCGATGCCTATGCGCGCTTCCGCGTGACCGATCCGCTCAAGATGGTGGTGACGATCGGCACCGAGGAACGGGCCCGCGAGCAGCTCCAGCCGCTGTTCCGCTCGGCGCTGCGCAGCGAACTCGGCAAGCGGCCTTCGGCGATCCTGCTCAGCCCCGAGCGCGGCGAAGTGATGGACAATATCCAGACTGGATTGCAGCGCCTCGCCGCGCAATATGGCATCTCGATCGTCGACGTGCGGATCAAGCAGACCGAGTTGCCGACCGGCTCGCCGCTCGACAGCGCGCTCGAGCGGATGCGCACCGCGCGGCTCCAGGAAGCCAAGACGATCGAGGCGCAGGGGATGAAGGACGCGCAGATCATCCGCGCCAATGCCCAGGCCCAGGCGGCGCAGATCTATGCCCAGGCGTTCAACAAGGATCCGCAATTCTACGATTTCTATCGGGCGATGCAGTCCTATGACCGCACCTTCGGCGATGGCGCCAAGGGACAGACCTCGATCATCCTGTCGCCCCAGAACTCCTATCTCAAGGAATTCACCGGGCAACGTTGACGCTTTCGGATCGTTCATATTCAATCGCCGTTCAGCAATTCGGCGCCAGAATCGCGGCTGAACGCTTCTTCTCCTGAGAGGACCACTGCACGTGCGTTACGCCTACGCTCTCACTACTGCCCTGCTCCTCAGCGGCGCCGCCACGGCGCTGACCCTCGATCAGCCCGCCGGGGCGCAGACCGCCCAGAACGCGCCCGGCGCGATCCAGGCGGCGGCGCCCCGCGCCGGCGCGCCGATGAGCTTTGCCGACATGGTCGCGAAGCTCCAGCCGGCCGTCGTCAACATCTCGACCAGCCAGCGCGTCACCGTGAACGCCAATCCGTTCGCCGGCACGCCGTTCGAGATGTTCGGCGGCGGCAGCCAGCCGGTCACCCGCCAGGCCGAATCGCTCGGCTCGGGCTTCCTGATCTCGGCCGACGGCTATATCGTCACCAACAACCATGTGATCTCGGCCGGGGTGCGCGGCGCCACCGTCGAATCGATCACCGTCACCCTTTCCGATCAGCGCGAATACAAGGCGAAGGTGATCGGCAACGATGCCTCGTCGGACCTCGCCGTGCTCAAGATCGAGGGCAACAACCTGCCCTTCGTCCATTTCGGCGATTCGAGCGCGGCGCGCGTCGGCGACTGGGTCGTCGCGATCGGCAGCCCGTTCGGCCTGGGCGGCTCGGTCACCGCCGGCATCATCTCGGCCGTGCACCGCGTGACCGGCCAGGGCGCCTTCGATCGCTTCATCCAGACCGACGCCTCGATCAATCGCGGCAATTCGGGCGGGCCGATGTTCGATCTCAACGGCAACGTGATCGGCATCAACTCGCAGATCCTGTCGCCCACGGGCGGCAATGTCGGCATCGGCTTCGCGATTCCCGCCGAAGAGGCCAAGCCGATCGTCGACACGCTGATGAAGGGGGGCAAGCTTACCCGCGGCTATCTCGGCATCGGCATGCAGCCGCTCACTGACGATCTCGCCGACGGGCTCGGCGTGCCGAAGGGCCGCGGCACGATCGTCAGCCGCGTCGAGCCGGGCGAAGCCGCCGAAAAGGCCGGCATCAAGCAGGGCGACGTCATCGTCGCGGTCGGCGGCAAGGAAGTCACGCCCGAGCAGACGCTGTCCTATCTCGTTTCCAACCAGAAGCCGGGCACGCGCATTCCGATCGACCTGATCCGCGACGGCAAGCGTCAGAGCGTCACGGTCACGGTCGGCACTCGCCCGCCGGAGGAACAGCTCGCCCAGTTCGATCCGAACGACGACAGCACGGGACCTGGGCCCGGCGACGATTCGACCGCGAACGCCGCCGCCGCCTCGCTCGGCATCCAGGTGACGCCGCTCACGCCGCAGATCGCGCCGAGCGTCGGCGTGCCCGCCTCGACGCGCGGGGTCGTCATCCTCGGCGTCAGCCCGTCGAGCGATGCCGCCGGCAAGGGCCTCCAGCGCGGCGACGTGATCACCTCGGTCAATCGCCAGCCGGTCGCCAGTGCCGCCGATGTCGCCCGCCTCGTTGCCGCGGCGAAGAGCAGCGGCAAGAACACCGTGCTGCTCTGGGTCCAGCGCCGCGCCGCCGGCCAGTTCGTCGCGGTCCAGCTCGGCAACTAATCCGGATCGCGGCACCGGCCCCCGGGCCCCCCCCCCCCCCCCCCGGGAGAAGGGGGGGGGGGGGGGGGGGGGGGGGGGGGGGGGGGCGCGCGG
>JAEXFD010000010.1 GCA_023400405.1 Pseudomonadota bacterium | reverse complement strand
CTCACGAATGTCGCCCGTTGTCTGAAAGTTGACGCGTTCAGGAAAGGCTTCGCGATAGCGGGCGCCGATTTGGCCGGGAGGCAGGACGAGATCGCCTTCGGTCTGGCCAAACATGGTCGGAGACTGGATATAGCCAAACCGCCCAGCATTCGCTGTCACGAGGCGAGTAACGCGATCGACAAGCTCAAGCACCCCGAGTGGGGCGTCCGCCTCCAGCAAAACGTCAATGACAGCCTTGGTGAAGAGGCCGTGCCGCGATTGGGGATCCTCGAGCGCCTCTTGGTGTGCGGAGGACGCGGCGAAGAGAATGCGTCCCTGCCCTGCCACTTCAACGAGCGGAAACGCCACAGCGTCGCGGGGAACCAAGCCAGCATCAATTACGCGCGCCGTAGCACCGCCGCTAAAGCAGCAATCCAGCAGGAGGATAACCGCGCGCGCTCTGGTTCCTCGAAAACGCCGAGCCAGCTCGTCCATGCCGAGCGTGGTGTTCGGCAAATCGGCCACACTCGTATCATGCAGAACGAGGCGATGATCCTGCGTGCCGTGCCCGGCAAATCCGAGGATCACCACATCTTCTTCATCCGCAGCGCCGAGAGTTGAGTCGAGAGCATCTCGCATCGCAACCAGCGTCGCTGCGCCGTCCGTAATGAGGGGCGCGTTCAGATCGGCGATGCTGTCCGACAGCACCGCCCACAAGGCGGTGGCGTCACGCGCGGCTCCCGTTAGATCGCCGATGAAGGGATCGACGTGCCGATCAATGCCGATGAATGCCCCGCGGATCATTCATTCAGCCTCGCATCACTGGGACCGACACAACGCCGGGACGTTCTGCCTTGTCGAGAGCAACGGCGGCAAATGTCTCACGCGATGGGATTTGTTTGCTTCCGACCTTTTCGAACCACACGCACCAAATTGCGATGCCGCTAATTGACCAATGCTCGCCAACTTGCTCCACCGTCATTATTGGTCCGCCCGACCTCAACTGAACCGTATCTCCCGGTACGAATTCCATGACCTTGTCGCTCCTGTCCACGTTTTGGTCCCATTTCAAGTAGGAAGGTGGGTAAGCGATGCCGCACTTTGCAGGATAAGCCACCAAGCTTGTTGCTGATTCGCGATAGGTTCAACATGTCAGCGCTCTGGCACGGAGAATGTGACGCACAATCTCGATTGCGAAAACACTGATGGGCTCTTTATTGTGGATTGTCTCATGGGCGGGGCGATCATGAAGAGTGTTTGGATAGCTACGGTAGCTTTCACAGTGTTGGGACTTCCGGCGCAAGGGTTGGCCGACTTGCGAAGCGACCTCGCAAAGCGATATCAGGCCGAGCCGGAATTTTACGTGATGAATTTACCTCCCAAACCCGGGGGCTGGCCCGGCTCGATCTACGATGGCAGAATGCGGTTCGCGCTCGTCCGGGCTGAGCAGAAGGACAACCCAGCAGCGGCTGGCCCCGCTTTTGAGATGTCAGTCGAGATCAAGCTGGATGCTTCTGCGTCAGCGGGTGTTAGTCTCTTGCCGCTTTTCGGGGTGTCAGCCGAAGCTTCGCATGCCGCCGTAGCCTTCCTGAACATCCAGAAGGCGCAGATCTTCGAAATGACGTTGCCGCAGCTGCGCGATCGGATCAAAGCACTCCCAACCCAAGACCAAAGGCCACCCGGCCCGGTCATTGTTCATCGCGCATATGTTGGCGTTCCAAGCCTGACGCTGGGAAGAAAGAATGGAGCGGACGCGGAGGCATGGGCAAAGTTGAAAAGTGGCCTCGTGGACGCCAATGCCCGTGCAAGTGCAGCCGCCGATGAAAAGATTGTCATAGCGCTCCAGGAACCGATTGTATTCGCCTACGAAATCGCGCGCGTCAGCGATCTACCGAAATTTTCACTTGCTCCAGATGTTTATCCAACATCGAGCCTGGTCTTGTCCAAGTTTGTGGCCAGCAATGGACTACCAAGTATTCAGATCTCGTCGGCCGAGAATGGGAAAGTTCCGGATTCCCTTCGAGCAACCTCCAGTGCTTCTCATAATGAATTAATTCAATACAATGCTCTTTCCGCGAGCAACAATTTCAGCAAGAACGTCATCGAAGACATTCTCAAGGCAGATACAAAAGTTTTTGAAGCAGTTGATAAATCCGATACAACAGAAAGATCGAAAAAATTTATTCTCATGGTTCAGAACGTAAACTTCGAGAAGACTGGTCTTATTAGAGTTAGAGCGATCGACTTTGAGAAGGCAAATATTTGTTTCACAGATCCTAATAAATGTTAAATTTATCTTCGGAAGCAAGCGGATAGCTTCAGGCCAGGCCAGGACAGGTGAGGTGCCTAGCCTACTCATCTCCCCAGTTCGCGTTAGAGTTCCATCAGCCAATTTCATCCAGACCAAATGGCGATGTCCGCTTCCGGGCAGCGCGCTAAAGTCAGCTGTTGGCGCGATCGAGCCGACCAGAGAGGGACTGACGATGCCAGCTCCCCACCTCGTTGCGGACGTTCCAGTTGCCCCTTGAGATGGCACTCGTTCGGGAAAATGCCAACATCTCAAGCCCGCTCATGCGATGCTTCGCGCCTCTCGTTCAGGACAGCGCGTCAGCGACGTAGTACTGTACTTCAAGCATTGTGCAGCCACTTTCCGACCGGAACGGTCCATGAGGTGTGCACGGCGGTGAGAAAACCATCCATTGGAGCGCCTGCGTTTGTGCCGGCGCGGGCGGCGTAAAAGTCGGCCACTGGATAGGCTGACCCCTTTCGGGGTTGGCGGGGATGTTCGCTGTGGAGATTTAC
>JAEXFD010000008.1 GCA_023400405.1 Pseudomonadota bacterium | reverse complement strand
TTGATGAGCACTAAGCCGGGTGAGATCGAGGAGATTTTGGTGTAGAAAGTATATATGTTAAGAGAGACGGGATATTTCTCCCGTCTTTTTTACTGTTTGCAAAAAGGAGGAACTATGAAAATAGGACTGATTGATGTGGATGGTCATAATTTCCCGAATATCGCATTGATGAAACTTTCCGCTTATCACAAGGAAAGAGGCGATACTGTGGAATGGTGGAACGGTTTTTTGTCTTATGATTTGGTATACATAAGCCGTATTTTTACTGATATTTATTCACAAGGTGAAATACATTGTATTCGAGCGGACAAAGTTATACGAGGCGGAGCGGAATACAGTCTTTCAGTCAAATTGCCGGAGAAGATCGAGCATCAGTATCCGGATTAAAGTCTTTATCCAAAGTTTTCGGCAGCTTATGGTTACCTAACACGCGGATGTCCGCGAGGGTATCCTTTTTATATCGTGAGTAAAAAAGAAGGAGCAAGGTCAGTGTATGTCGCTGACCTCTCGGAATTTTGGCATGGACAACGGGAAATCCGGCTTCTCGATCCCAATCTCCTTGCTTGTAAAGATCACGAGAAATTATTGCAGCAACTAGCAGACAGCCGCGCTTGGGTACATTTCACGCAAGGTCTTGACGCGCGACTATTAAACGAGGACAACGCAAAGTTGATCGAACGTATCAAAGTGAAAAATTTACACTTCGCATGGGATATTCCAGACGACACAATTACCCCCAGGATGTTGAAGTGGTTTTCAAAACAAACAAAACTTGATTGTAACCATAGATCGGTATATATTCTAACGAATTTTAACAGCACTCATGAACAGGATTTGGAGCGTATTTATAAGGTATGGGAAATAGGGTATCGGCCCTACGTCATGATCTATAATAAGCCAAAAGCACCCAAGATAACGTGCCATTTACAACGCTGGGCAAATAGTTTTCCTATCTTTAAGGCTACCCCGGATTATTCGGATTATATTCCCGCCAAAAAAAATATGGTGTAGGAGGATATTTCTATGAAAACGATACGAACGAAACCAACAGACAAAGCCCCGCGCATTTTGGCCGAAGCGACGAGGATGCCTAAAGAACTGCTGCATAAACTTTCCGGTGAAGCAGAAAGCACAAACAGCGGACATAATGAACAGGAGGAATCCCCACAGCAGTATGCCGAGGACCAGATGCAGGAAGCCGCGCAACGTTCCGGCAGAAAGGCAAAAGAACATGGGAAGCAGGCGATTCGAACAGTACGTGATGCGGTGAAAAAGAATACTCCGTCACAAACAACGAAAACAGGAACGAGTAGCGCGCGCCGCTCCGTCCGCAGTGCAAGACACGCGGCAAAGCGAACAGTGAAAACAACAGCAAAACGGACAGTCAAGTCTGTGCGGCATACTGTGAAAGCCGCGCGGAATACCGTTAAGGCTTCCCGCCGTGCAGTCAGAACTGCAAAGGCCGCAGTAAAGACGGCAAAAATGGCGGCAAAAGCGGCTGTTACCGCCGCAAAGACCGCCGCTAAAATAACGATGGCTATCGTAAAAGCTGTGATCGCGGCAGTCAAAGCGCTCGTTGCAGCAATCGCGGCAGGAGGCTGGGTAGTCTTGCTCGTGATCTTGATTGTAGTAGTTGTTATTATTCTTGTCGTGTTCCTGATGGGGATATTCTTTGCAAACGAATCCGGGGGACTGTCCGTAAGCGAGACCGCCGCTCAGGTTAATGAAGATTTCCGGCTCGCCATTGATACGCAGATCAGCAGCCTTTCTGCCGGCGGGGCTTATGATAAAGTCAATATCATTTACGGTGGCAACATGGACGGAGACAGCGATACTGTCAACAACTGGCGGGACATCCTAATCGTCTTTTCCGGCAAACGTATGGCGGACGGCGAACCGTCCATTGAGCTAACGGAAGAATCCCGCGAGGAGTTGCGTCACATCTTTTATGCCATGAACACTGTATCATACAGAACAGAAGCGGTGCAGGACACAGAACAGGGAAATATTCTCAACATCTATGTGACCATAGACAGCAAATTATGGCAGGAAGGTGCTGAACTGTTTGAATTTGATAAAAGCCAGATGCAGATCGCGGAAGAACTCGCAAGGCCGGATTATTATCCCTTGTTTGATGAACTTCTCGGCACGGATATTTACGGCAGTATGACGAACGAAGAGATGACAGACATCATTTCCGGTCTGCCACAGGGAACAAAAGGAACCGTGATCGTACAAGCGGCGCTCACACGGCTCGGTCATCCGTATAGTCAGTCTTTGCGCGGACAGGGCGATTATGTGGACTGCTCTTATCTTACGTGGTGGGCATATAAGCAAGCGGGGATCGATATCCCGACGACTTCCGTGGAACAAGCGCGGTATTGTCAGGAGAACGGGCGGAATGTAGGTCGATCAGAGCTTCAGCCCGGCGATTTCGTGTTTTGGTCAAAAACGACCTGTGAATGCGGGCGCTGGAATGAGATTCATCATGTCGGGATCTATGCAGGAAATAACCAAGTGATTGAAGCAAGCAGCTCAAAGGGCTGCGTTGTGATTCAGGAATTATGGGGACTCGGCAGCGGAAAATGGCAGGTCTATTCTTTTGCCCGCCCCGCCGTATAATGGAGGCGTACAGGTGGATCGCAAAAAATATATTGCAATATGGGTCGCTGCGTCAGTCTTATTATTATGTTTCACTGTCCTGCCTTTTTTGCTATGTTTAAGGATATAAAAACGAAACGGCTAAATTTCAAAATAAAATATCTCGCACAGTTGATATTCATTAAACTGCATAATTCAATAAAAACTCAAAGAAGGAATCTCCCTTAAATAACGTAAAATTCCCGACCGCTCAATTTTCATTGGGTGGCCGGGAATTGACAGTTATGTTATTCCATATAACCTAAAACATCGAGATGCTGACAGTTAATCAAATGTCTATGATCCCGTTCGCATGTGCATGGTTACACTATAACCAATCAAATTCTGATTTTAAAAATTTGCTTTTGCTAAGCTAGTACATCGAAATATTTTAATCTCGCATTGCTTGTCTATCATATACTACAGCTTTAATATAAGGCAAATATATAC
>JAEXFD010000002.1 GCA_023400405.1 Pseudomonadota bacterium | reverse complement strand
CCGACGGTACGGCCGCCTTCACGGATAGCGAAGCGCAGCTTCTCTTCCATGGCGATCGGAGCGATCAGCTCCACTTCCATCGTGATGTTGTCGCCCGGCATCACCATCTCGGTGCCCTCAGGCAGCTTCACCACGCCCGTCACGTCCGTCGTGCGGAAGTAGAACTGCGGACGGTAGTTGCCGAAGAACGGCGTATGACGGCCGCCCTCTTCCTTCGTCAGGATGTACGCCTCGGCCTTGAACTTCGTATGCGGCTTGATCGAGCCGGGCTTGCACAGCACCTGGCCGCGCTCCACGTCCTCGCGCTTCGTGCCGCGCAGCAGAACGCCCACGTTGTCGCCAGCCTGGCCCTGATCGAGCAGCTTGCGGAACATCTCGACGCCGGTGACCGTCGTCTTCTGCGTGTCGCGCAGACCCACGATCTCCACTTCCTCGCCGACCTTCACGATGCCGCGCTCGACGCGGCCCGTCACCACCGTGCCGCGGCCCGAGATCGAGAACACGTCTTCGATCGGCATCATGAACGGCTTGTCGAGCGGACGCTCCGGCTCCGGGATCGACTCGTCGACAGCGGCCATGAGCGCCAGGATGGCGTCCTTGCCGAGCTTCTCGTCAGTGCCGTTGAGCGCGGCGGTCGCCGAACCACGGATGATCGGAATGTTGTCGCCGTCGAACTCACGCTTGGAGAGCTCTTCACGGATTTCCATTTCGACCAGCTCGAGGATTTCCTCGTCGTCGACCAGGTCGCACTTGTTGAGGAACACGACCATGGTCGGCACGCCGACCTGACGGGCGAGCAGGATGTGCTCCTTGGTCTGCGGCATCGGACCGTCGGTCGCTGCCACCACCAGGATCGCGCCGTCCATCTGCGCTGCGCCGGTGATCATGTTCTTCACATAGTCGGCGTGACCCGGGCAATCGACGTGCGCATAGTGGCGCTTGTCGGTCTCGTACTCGACGTGCGCGGTCGAGATGGTGATGCCGCGCTCGCGCTCTTCCGGCGCCTTGTCGATGTTCGCGAAGTCGACCGCAGCGTTACCCGCAACGTTCTCCGCGAGGATCTTGGTGATCGCAGCCGTCAGCGACGTCTTGCCATGGTCGACGTGACCGATGGTGCCGATGTTGAGGTGCGGTTTGCTCCGATCGAACTTTGCCTTCGCCATTGTCTTCCTACCTTCTGATTCAATTTCCCGTGCCGCCCGGGGACTCGCGAGAACGCGGCCCCATAGCGGGTGATTTCAGGTTACGCCAGCTTCGCCTTCACTTCTTCGGCCACGTTCGGTGGCACTTCGTCGTAATGCGAGAACTGCATGCTGTACTGCGCGCGGCCCTGGGTGAACGAGCGGAGCTGGTTCACATAGCCGAACATGTTGGCCAGCGGCACCATGGCCTCGACCGTCTGCGCGTTGCCGCGCGAATCGGTGCCCTGGATCTGGCCGCGACGGCTGTTGATGTCGCCGATGACGTCGCCGAGATAATCCTCGGGAGTGACAACCTCGACCTTCATCACCGGCTCGAGCAGCTTGATGCCCGCCTTCTGGGCGCCTTCGCGCATCGCGGCACGCGCCGTGATTTCGAAGGCCAGCGCCGACGAGTCGACGTCGTGGTACGCACCGTCATAGAGCAGCACTTCGAAGTCGATGATCGGGAAGCCGACCAGCGAACCGGTCATCGCGGTCTCGCGGAAGCCCTTTTCGATCGCGGGGATATATTCCTTGGGAATATTGCCGCCCTTGATCTCGTCCTTGAAGACGAAGCCCGAACCGCGCTCGCCCGGCGTCAGCTTGACCTTGACGCGACCGAACTGGCCGGTGCCGCCCGACTGCTTCTTGTGCGTGTAGTCGATGTCCACCGGCTTCGCGAGATATTCGCGATACGCCACCTGCGGCGCGCCGACATTGGCCTCGACCTTGAACTCGCGACGCATGCGATCGACCAGGATCTCGAGGTGGAGCTCGCCCATCCCCTTGATGATGGTCTGGCCCGATTCGTGATCGGTCGAGACGCGGAACGAGGGATCCTCGGCAGCCAGGCGATTGAGCGCGATGCCCATCTTTTCCTGGTCGGCCTTGGTCTTCGGCTCCACCGAAAGCTCGATCACGGGCTCGGGGAACTCCATCCGCTCGAGGATGATCGGGTTCGCCGGATCGCACAGCGTGTCGCCGGTCGTGGTCTCCTTGAGGCCCGCGATCGCGACGATGTCGCCCGCACGCGCCTCGTCGATGTCCTCACGCGAATTCGCGTGCATGAGGAGCATGCGGCCGATCTTTTCCTTCTTGTCCTTCACCGAGTTCAGGTAGCTGCCCTTCGACAGCGTGCCCGAATAGATGCGCGCGAAGGTGAGCGAGCCGACGAACGGATCGTTCATGATCTTGAAGGCGAGCAGCGAGAGCGGCGCCGAGTCCGAGGCCGGACGCGAATCCGGGGTCTCGCCGTCGAGCTTCACGCCCTGCACGTCGGGAATGTCGAGCGGCGAAGGCAGATAGTCGACCACGGCGTCGAGCAGGGGCTGCACGCCCTTGTTCTTGAAGGCCGAGCCGCAGACGATCGGCACGAAGTCCATCGCCAGCGTGCCCTTGCGGATCAGCTTCTTGAGCGTCGCGACGTCGGGCTCGTTGCCCTCCAGATACGCTTCCATCGCCTCGTCGTCCTGCTCGACGACGAGCTCGATCAGATCGCTGCGATACTTGGCGGCCTTTTCCTTCAGGTCGTCCGGGATCTCGGCATATTCGAACTTCGCGCCCAGCGACTCTTCGAGCCAGATGATCGCGCGGTTCTCGACCAGGTCGACCAGGCCCTTGAAGCCACCCTCGATGCCGATCGGGAGATACAGCACGGCCGGCTTGGCGCCCAGGCGCTCGACGATGGTATCGACGCAGTAATAGAAATCGGCGCCGGTGCGATCGAGCTTGTTGATGAAGCACATCCGCGGCACGCCGTACTTGTCGGCCTGGCGCCACACCGTCTCCGACTGCGGCTCAACGCCGGCAACGCCGTCGAAGCAAGCCACCGCACCGTCGAGCACGCGCAGCGAACGCTCGACTTCGATGGTGAAGTCGACGTGGCCGGGGGTGTCGATGATGTTGATCAGGTGCTCTTCGCCCTTGCCCTCAGCCGCGCGCCACTTGCACGTGGTCGCCGCAGAGGTGATCGTGATCCCGCGCTCCTGCTCCTGCTCCATCCAGTCCATCGTCGCGGTGCCTTCGTGCACTTCGCCGATCTTGTAGGACTTGCCGGTGTAGTAGAGGATGCGCTCGGTCGTCGTCGTCTTGCCGGCGTCGATGTGCGCCATGATGCCGATATTGCGGTAACGCTCTAGCGGATGGCTGCGGGCCATGACCTGGTTTCCTTAAGGATGTGGGGAGCCGGACGATCCGGCTCCCCGATATGTAGTGACGAAAGCGCTAAGCGCCAGAGTTACCAGCGCCGGAGTTACCAGCGATAGTGGCTGAAGGCGCGGTTCGCTTCGGCCATGCGATGGGTGTCTTCGCGCTTCTTCACCGCGTTGCCGCGATTGTTCGAAGCGTCGAGCAGCTCGCCCGAGAGGCGGGCCGCCATGGTGTGCTCCGAGCGATTACGGGCCGAGGAGATCAGCCAGCGGATCGCCAGCGCCTGGGCACGCTCCGGACGGACTTCCACCGGCACCTGGTAGGTCGCACCGCCGACGCGGCGGCTGCGGACCTCGATGCCCGGCTTCACATTGTTCAGCGCATCGTGGAACACCGCGAGCGGGTCCTTCTTCGCGCGGGTCTCGACGGTGTCGAGCGCGCCATAGACGATGCTCTCGGCCACGGACTTCTTGCCGTCCAGCATGACCGAATTCATGAACTTGGAAAGGACGATATCACCGAACTTGGGGTCCGGCAGGATTTCCCGCTTTTCGGGACGACGACGACGAGCCATCTGAATTTCCTTCTAAACTTCGGCCGATCCGGAACCTGTCCGGGGCCTACTCTGGCTGTGGTTACTTGGGACGCTTCGCGCCGTACTTCGAACGGCTCTGCTTGCGGTCCTTGACGCCCTGCGTGTCGAGCACGCCGCGCAGCACATGGTAGCGCACGCCCGGAAGGTCGCGCACACGGCCGCCGCGGATGAGCACGACCGAGTGCTCCTGCAGGTTGTGGCCTTCGCCCGGGATGTAGCTGATGACTTCGCGCTGGTTGGTCAGGCGGACCTTGGCCACCTTGCGCAGCGCCGAGTTCGGCTTCTTCGGGGTCGTCGTATAGACGCGGGTGCAGACGCCGCGCTTCTGCGGGTTCTGCTCCATCGCAGGGACCTTCGACTTGGTCTTCTGCAGTTCGCGGCCCTTGCGGACCAACTGGTTGATCGTCGGCATGAAGCCCTTCACCTTATGTTACCGGCCTGGGCCGGCGGTTACTTTGCTGGAACCCTTGTTTGAGAATACGAAAAAGCCCCGGGTGTCCTTTGACCCCCCGGGCCATTGCGTCTCCAGCAACGTTCAGCGCTTGCCCCGCGCGGCCATATGGCCCCACGCGGAACGGGGGCGCCTATAGCGGGGGGCGGTTGTACGGTCAACCGACTCCTCGCGGAGCTGCAGGGGCGAGCTAACAGAGCGTCAACCGATTGCGGGTAGAGCGTGACAGATGCGCATCCCCAGCCCGTCTCGCAAGCCCGTCTTCGCCGCGCTGCTAGCGCTCGCCATCACGCTCGCGCTGGGCATGACCGGCCCCCGGCTCGCCGGGGCCGCCAGCCTTCTCGGCTGGGGCTCGTTCGGCGTGGCGATGGTGGCTGCGGCGGGCCTGCTGGCCTGGCACCTCGCCGCGCTCACCGCGCCGGTTCACGCGGCTCCCGGCCTGGCCCGTGCGGCGCTCCCCGCCGCGCTGCTGCCCGTCGCCGCGTTGCCGGACTGCGGCGCGGCGGGGCTGCTCGTGCCGCTGGCCCTTGCTGCGATGCTGCCACGCCGCGCACGGACGGCCGGGCTTTTCGTGGCCGTCGGAATCGCCGCGGCCTGGATCGGAACCGCCGCGGGCGCTGTCCTCGCGACGGCCGCGATGCTCGCCGGAGCATGGCTTTGCCGCGCCCGAAGCCCTGCCGCCAACGACAATCCCGCGCTGGCGCAGTCCTATGGTTTTTGCCTGATACCGGGCCTGGGCCGATATGCTATGGAGATTGGCGGGGATTCGTGCGGGATTGGGGAGTGACGCATGTTCAACGGCAATAACCGCGGTCGCGCTCGGGACGATCGGGCCAGCGCGCCTGCCATGGCTCCGCTGCCCGGCAACGGCAAGCGCGGCATGTTCTCGGTGCTGGGCCCCGACATGGCGATCGTGGGCAATGTCCACGCGACGGCCGACCTGCACATCGACGGGCGCGTCGAGGGCGATGTCGCCTGCGCGACGCTTGCCCAGGGCGCCGACAGCCAGATCTTCGGCAATGTCAGCGCCGATGTCGCGCGGATCGCCGGCACGATCGAAGGCTCGGTGCGGATCAAGCAGCTCACGGTGGAGCGATCGGCGCGGATCACCGGCGACGTCGAATATGAGACAATCACGATCGAGAATGGCGGCCATGTCGACGGCCGCCTCAAGCATATGAGCGCCGCGTCGGCGGCTGCGATTTCCGGTCCCAGGCCGGTCGAGATCGCGCCGGTCGCCGAACAGGCGGCCTGAGTCAGCGAGGCGCGCCCTGTGGAGCGCGCCCCTGAAGCTTACATCGACTGGATCTTGTCCAGGTGCATCTGGACGACCTTCGACGTGTCTGTAGCGAAGGTCTTGAGCGACGGGACGTCGCCACTTTCGGCATAGCCCTGCATCGCGGCGAGCGCCTTCTGGTGCGCGGCGAGCTGCTGCGTCTTGTAGGCATTGTCGAAATCGGCGCCGGTGGCCGAATTGAGCGTGGCGAGATTGGCCTCCTGCTCGTCGGTGAGCTTCGGGTCCGGCGTGATCGCGGGGGCGGCCTTGCCCGCCGCTTCCTTCAGCTTGGCAGTCGATTCGGTGTGGTTCTTGACCATCATCGCGCCGAAGTCCTTCAGCGCCTGGCTCGCGGCCTTTTGCTGGGCGAGCTTGCCGGCGGCGATCTCGTAGGCGTCGCTGGCGGCGGCCGTGTCGGCGAACTGCTTGCCGGTCATGGCCATGGCGGCGGGGTCGGTGGCGTTGCCGCTCATCAGATTGGCGTCCATCGCATTGCTCGACGCCATGGCATCGGTGCTCACGACATTCTCGGCACTCGCCGTGGTGTCGTTCGTGGGATTGCCGCACGCGCCGAGTGCGATTGCCGGACCCAGGCCCAGCGCGAAGAAATACTTGTTCATGCAGGCTCCTCCTCTGGAGCCGGTCCAACGCGCGCTCCATCCCCGCCGTTCCGCCCGTCGCGCCGAATTTCCCTTTTTCCAACATGGGTTAGCCGCTCAATCCTTGAGCGGATCATGCCCCCAGTTCATTAGCGAATAGCGCCAGCGCGAGGTCGGAATCTTGAATTCTTCATGCGGGCCCTGTGCGAGGTGACGCCGCACATAGCCGACGACCTTGCGCATATGGGCGAAGTCGCTGCCGTCGAGGTCAGCCTTCCTGCTGCGCAGGATCGCAACGATGCGCCGCCCGGACGCGTGCCCGACGCTCTCGCCGCCGTCGCGCTTGAAGCCGACCTTGCGGCTCTCCTCGGTTTCGAGCCACGCCTCAATTTCGGCCGGTGCCATGTTCACCGCCTCGCGGAAGTTCCGCCATACCCGATCGTGATCGTCGCCATCAGCGGACGAGCGCGTCATAATCGTCTCCCACCTGTGGCAGCGCGAGGCGGGCGGCCAGACCGGTGACTGCAACGAGCAGCACGCCGGCCAGCGCGATGCCGGCGGCGCGGCGCGACACCGGCCGCGTGAGCAGCAGGATCGCCGACAGCCATGCCGCGATCATCGACCAGAGGTGATAGCGCCAGTCGCCGGCAATGCTGATGACCAGGAAGCTGAATTCCATCGCCGCGGCTGACAGCGCCAGCGGGACGGCAAGCGCGTGCGCCGCGCTCTGCGCAGGCCGCGCCAGGGCAAGCACTGCCAGCGCCACCGCCAAGGCGAGAATCGGCGAGCCCAGCGGGCTGTTGGCAAACCATCCCGCGATCCCGTCGAACACCGCCACTCGCGCGGGGGGCGACCCCAGGCCGAGATCGTTGGGTTCGGACTCCGCCTGGGGCACGGCCTGCGGGAAGTGCCAGGGCACGAACCAACGCATCGTCGCGTTCCAGTGCGATATCCGGTGCTCGGCATAAGCGACGGGGTGCTCGCGGATCGCGCGCGTCCAGCCGGCGAAGACGGCGGCGTTCGGCTTGCCCTCCAGGTTCTTCTGGATCGCATCGCAGCGCATCCCGGCCGAGAAAATGTCCCACAGCACCGATGAGTGACAACGCTCCGCCTCAAGCTTGTGCCACATCGCCGGCGGGATCAGCGGCACCGAGTCGGGTCCCGCCCGGTGCGCGATTCCGGCCATGTCGAAGATGGGCTGCGTCGTCTCGACCCCCGTCTGCCGCGCGCCGAACAGCCCGTGATTGACCACCGGCGATATCGCCAGGACCGCGATCGCCACCGCGCCCACCAGTGCGAAACGAGAGATCCACCGGTCCCAGCGCCAGGGCGCGAACAGGCCCACTGCGAGCGGCGCCGCGGCGAAAACCGCATTGACCCGCACGAGCATGGCATAGACGAGGAGCACGAGTACCGCGACGGCGACAGGGATCCCGAGCGGCCGGCCATCGAGCCGCTCCCAGGCGACGAGCCCCGTGGCAGCCAGCATCGCCGTCGCCATCTGGACGTCCTTGAGAACCGCCGCATTCCAACCGAGAAAGGGAGGCCAGAGCCCGAGCACGAGCACGGCCGACGCCGCGATCCTTGCCCCCTGCCGAGCAAGCGCGGCCGCAAGCAGCCCCAGCCCAAGCCAGTAAAGCAGCGTCTGCAGCAGGAACATCGGCGCCTGCCCGCGCCAGCCGGCCGCGCTGAACAACGACCAGAGCCGCGCCATGACGGGCGGGTGCCAGTCATAATAGTGGCCGGTGACCACCTGCATATATTGCGCGACGCTGTCGTACATCGCGACGCCCGGCCAGAAGAACAGCGTTACGCCGACGCCGAGCAGCGCCGCGACAATACGAAAGACCAGCGATGCACGCGAGTCGCTCATGTCGCAGTCTCCGGCGCCGCGAGCGGCGGCAGCCGATCACAAGACATGGTCGCGATCATCCCGGCTTGCGACCGAAAACGGGGCGCTCCGGCGCGGCGCCGGTCGTCGAACTCTCTGGTTGCGGCGGCGGGTATCCCTCGGCCGCCCGGCGTTCTAGGTAGCGCGCGATCACGGCATCCGGGTCAAAGCTGCTCTCCGTCTCCGAATCGGGAACCGCTGTGCGCGCCGCTCCCGAACCGGTGACGAGCTTCAGCAGCCTGAACACCAGCGGGATCAACAGCAGCAGCCCGATCGCGCCGAGCCCAAGCAGGGTCGGGCCGAGCCCGCTGGTGCCGATGGCGCCCGGCGACTGGCCCGTCCCGAGAAAGTAGAAGAAGAGATAGCCGCAATAGGCGACCGGCAGGATCGCGGCCAGAAGTCCGAACGCAAGCTTCACCGAACGCATGGCGCCTCCCCCTGGGCGAGATGGTGCGCCCACTATACGCGGCAAATCGCGATGCGCACGCCTAGATGTGGATTACCCGGCCGAACGCGGCGAGGACGCTTTCGTGCATCGTCTCGCTGATCGTCGGGTGCGGGAACACCGTCTCGATCAGCTCGGCCTCGGTGGTCTCCAGCGTCTTGCCGATCGTATAGCCCTGGATCATCTCGGTCACTTCCGCGCCGATCATGTGCGCGCCGAGCAGCTCGCCGGTCTTGGCGTCGAACACCGTCTTCACGAAGCCCTCCGGCTCGCCGAGCGCGATCGCCTTGCCGTTGCCGATGAAGGGGAAGTTGCCGACCTTGACCTCATAGCCCGCTTCCTTCGCCTTCGCCTCGGTGAGCCCGACGCTGGCGATCTGCGGGTGGCAATAGGTGCAGCCCGGGATGTTGCGCGGGTCCATCGCGTGGGGATGCTTGCCGGCGATCGCCTCGGCGGCGATCACGCCTTCATGGCTCGCCTTGTGCGCCAGCCAGGGCGGCGCGGTGATGTCGCCGATCGCGTAGAGGCCCTCGACATTGGTGCGGCACGCCGCGTCGGTTTCGAGGAAGCCGCGCTCGTTCATCTTCACGCCGAGTTCCTTGAGGCCCAGCCCCTCGGTGTTCGGCACGATGCCGGTCGCGACGATGACATGGCTGAACTGGCCGTCGATCGCCTTGCCGTCCTTGGCCGTGATCGTCGCCTTCACGCCCGAGACATCGGCGGCGATCTTCTCGATCTTCGCGCTCGTGAGGATCTTCATCCCCTGCTTGGTCAGCGCCTTCTCCAGATGCGCGGAGATATCCTTGTCCTCGACGGGAACGATCCGGTCGAGCATCTCGACCACCGTCACCTCGGCACCCATGTCGTTGTAGAAGCTCGCGAATTCGATGCCGATCGCGCCCGAGCCGATGACCAGCAGCTTGCTCGGCATCTCCTTGGGCGTCATCGCGTGGCGATAGGTCCACACCTTGTTGCCGTCCGCCGGCAGGTTTGGCAGGTCGCGGGCGCGCGCGCCGGTGGCGAGGATGACGTTCTTCCCCTCGAGCTCGGTCTTCTTGCCGTCGGCCGCCGTGACGGTGAGCTTGCCCTTCGCGGTGAGCGCGCCGGTGCCCATGTGCACGGCGATCTTGTTCTTCTTCATCAGGTGCGTGACGCCCTGATTGAGCTGCTTGGCGACCCCGCGCGAGCGCTTGACCACCGCATCGAGATCGGCGCTGATCTTCTCCGCCGCCAGGCCGTAATCCTTGGCGTGCTGCATGAAGTGGAAGATTTCGGCCGAGCGGAGCAGCGCCTTGGTGGGGATGCAGCCCCAGTTGAGGCAGATGCCGCCCAGCAGCTCGCGCTCGACGATCGCGGTCTTGAGCCCGAGCTGCGCCGCGCGGATCGCCGCGACATAGCCCCCCGGTCCCGAGCCGAGCACGATCACGTCATAGGATTCAGCCATTCAACCACTCCGAGGCAACTTGCCACTGATGCTCCGCATAACGGCGGTCTTTCGACCGCACGTCCGCGTCATCAAGCACATGATAGATAGGGATCGGGACTTCGAAGGACACCGTCCAGCGCTTGTCGCCCCAAGTTCGGGAAGCCAGCAAAAGCCACCGATCTTCAAGCGAACGAGGATCGCGGCCCTGCGTCTCCAAACGAAGAAGGCGTGCGAATTGCTTGCGCCACCATTTGTCCTGATCGAAGCTCACGCCGCCTGCTCAATCGGCCGGGGGCGCTTGTTCTCGTCGACCGCGACGAAGACGAACTGCGCCTGAGTGACGAGGCAGCTTTCCTCGGAGTGGCGGGCGCGGCGCCAGGATTGAACTTCGATCGTCATCGAAGTGCGGCCGACCTTGACGAGATCGGCATAGACCGAAACTTCGTCGCCGACCGATACAGGCGCATGGAACTTCATGCCTTCCACCGCGATGGTGACGGCCCGCCCGCGCGAATGACGCGCGGCGACGAGGCCCGCCGCCAAGTCCATCTGACCCATCAGCCAGCCGCCGAAGATATCGCCATAGGCGTTCGCATCCGCCGGCATGGTGCTGACGCGGATCGCCGGCTGGGTCGTGGGCTGTTCGGCGCCCTGCTCAACCATCGGCGCGCGGCTCCTCGCGCCGGGCGAGCTTCGCCTTGTCGATCGCGAAGGCCTTGCGCACCGGCTCGATTCCCATCAGCACCACCGCGACCATGCAGACATAGGCGACCAGCCAGATGTCGTTGGTCGCGCGCGGATAGGACCAGGCCGCCGCGGTCGCGATCAGGGTCGCGGCGATCAGCCCGATCGCGATATGCACCACTTCGATCAAGACGCGCATCGGCCCGTTCCCCCGGCTCAGGCGATCATCCCCATCGGCGATTCGACCAGTTCCTTGAAGATCTTCATCATCTCGGCGCCGTCGGCTCCGTCGATAGCGCGGTGATCGAAGCTGCCGGTGGCGCTCATCACCGTCGCCACGGCGAGCGCGTCATCGACCACATAGGGCCGCTTCTCGCCCGCGCCGATCGCCATAATCATGCCCTGGGGCGGATTGATCACCGCTTCGAACTGCTTGATGCCATACATGCCCATGTTCGAGAGGCTGGCAGTGCCGCCCTGATATTCCTGCGGCTGGAGCTTGCCTTCGCGCGCGCGGCCGGCAAGGTCCTTCATCTCGGCCGAGATCGCCGAGGGGCTCTTGTTCGCGGCATCGCGGACGATCGGGGTGATCAGCCCGGTGGGCGTCGATACTGCGACCGAAACGTCGGCGCGGCTATATTTGATCAGCTGATCGCCGGTATAGGTGACGTTGCACTTGGGCGCCTGGACCAGCGCGACGCCGAGCGCCTTGATCAGCAGATCGTTGACCGAAAGCTTCACGCCACGGCCCGCCAGCGCCTCGTTGAGCTGGGCGCGCAGCTTGAGCAACGCATCGAGCCGGATATCGACGGTGAGATAGATGTGCGGGACGGTCTGCTTCGATTCGGTGAGCCGGCGCGCGATCGTCTTGCGGATGTTCGAGAGCTTTTCGGCCTCGTGCGGGATCGATTCGTCCCACCAGACCGGCTTGTTCTCAGCGGGCGCGGCGGCGGGCGCCGGAGTCGCGGCGGGTGCGGACGCGGCGGCGCTGGGCTGGGCGGCAGGTGCGGCACCGGGCTGGGCGCCTTCGATGTCGGCCTTGACGATCCGGCCGTTCGGGCCGGAACCGGCGACGCCGGAGAGATCGACGCCCTTCTCGGCGGCGATGCGGCGGGCGAGCGGGCTGGCCTTGACCCTTTCTTCCCCTCTCCCATTGGGAGAGGGGGGAGCCGCGTCAGCGGCGACGGGTGAGGGTGACGGGGCTGGAGCCGGAGCGGTTTCCCGCTCGCCCTCACCCCGCGGCGCTTGCGCGCCTTGCCCCTCTCCCGCCGGGAGAGGGGTTGAAGCGGCGGCGGAGGAGACGTCTTCGCCTTCGCCTGCCAGCACGGCGATCACGGTGCCGACCTTCACGTTATCGCTGCCCTCGGGCACCAGGATCTTCGCGATCGTACCTTCGTCGACCGCTTCGAATTCCATCGTCGCCTTGTCGGTCTCGATCTCGGCCATCAGGTCGCCGGACTTGACCACGTCGCCTTCCTTGACGAGCCACTTGGCGAGCGTGCCCTCTTCCATCGTCGGGGAAAGCGCCGGCATTTTGATTTCGATCGACATGAAGGGTTCCGTCGTTGGAGGCGTGGTCAGCGTGCGCCCTCTTTGCGCCGGGCCGCGAGCGGGTCAAGACATGCGCTTGCAGTAACGGCAATCGCAAGGCACTCAACGCACGGAAAGAGGATGCATTCCATGCGCACCTATCTGGTCGTGATCGACGAAAGCCCCGAAGCCGAGATCGCGCTGCGCTTTGCCGCGCGGCGCGCGGTGAAGACCGGCGGCACGGTGGAGATCCTGGCGCTGCTGCCGCAGCAGGAATTCGTCCAATGGGGTGGCGTGATGGCGACGATCGAGGAAGAAGGCCGCCAGCGGGCCGAGGCCCTGGTGGCACGCGCGGCGGGGACGCTGTTCGCCGAATCGGGGATCAAGCCCTCGATCACGGTGCGCGAGGGCGACGGGCCCAAGATCGTGCGCGAGATGCTGGCGGCGAATCCGGATATTGCGGCACTCGTGCTCGGCGCGGCGGCGAGCGGGACGCCGGGGCCGCTGGTGACTCACTTCGCCGGCGCGGACGCGGGGACGCTGAGCGTGCCGCTGATGATCATCCCCGGCGGGCTGGATACCGAGGCGATCGACCGGTTGAGTTGAGAGGCTAATCCCTCTCCCGTCGGGAGAGGGAGGGAGCCGACGCAGTCGGCGGAAGGGTGAGGGCGAATACCGTCATTGACCCTCACCCTTCCCACTCGGCTTCGCCTCGCGGGCCCCTTCCCGCTCCCAGTGGGAGCGGGAGACTAGATTGACCCCGCCAAATTCCGCCGCCAGTTTTGTCGCTTATGCGCATCCTGCTCCTTGCTCCGCTCGCCTTTGCCGCCCTGCCCGCCCAGGCGCAGGAGAAGCCCGATCCCGCCCGGCTGAAGGCGACGGTGGAGAAGCTGGTGAGTTTCGGCACCCGCCACACCCTGTCCGATCCCGACAATCCCGCCCGCGGCATCGGCGCGGCGCGGCGCTGGTTCGCGGGCGAGCTCGCCAGGCTCGGCGACCAGTGCGGCTGCATCGAAGTGGCGAATATCGCGCGCAGCTTCACCGGCGAGCGGGCGCCGAACGGGGTGCAGATCGTCGACGTGCTCGGCTTCCAGGCCGGCACCGATCCCAAACGCGTGGTGATCGTGATGGGGCATATCGACAGCCGAGTGAGCGACGTGATGAACGCGACCGCCGACGCGCCGGGGGCGAATGACGACGGATCGGGCGTCGCGCTGGTGCTCGAGGCGGCGCGAATCCTGTCGGAGGAGAAGTTCAAGGCGACGATCGTGTATGCGGCACTCTCGGGCGAGGAACAGGGGCTGTTCGGCGGCCAGCTGCTCGCCGAAACCGCCAAGGAACGCGGCTGGACGGTGAGCGCAGTGCTCAACAATGACATCGTCGGCAATACGGTGGGGGCCGACGGGCGGCGAGTCGCCGATCGGGTGCGGGTGTTCTCCGAGAGCTTCGGGGAAAGCGATGCGGCCGCGGCGCTGAAGGCCGTGCGGGCGGACGGCGGCGAGGACGACAGCCCGTCGCGCGCGCTCGCCAAGGCGATCGATCATGTCGCCGCCGGCCTTCCCGGCGGATTGGATGCGATGCTGGTGCGCCGGCCCGACCGGTTCGGCCGCGGCGGCGATCATTCTCCGTTCCAGAAGCTTGGCTATCCGGCGATCCGCTTCAGCGTGGGCATCGAAAATTACGACGCGCAGCATCAGGACCTGGTGTCCGGCAGGGGCGACACGCCGGACAAGATGGACTTTCCCTATCTGGCGAAGGTGACGGCGATCAACGTCGCGACGATCCGCCGGCTTGCGGCGGCGCCGGCGGCCCCCGACAAGGTGACGATCGGCGGCGCTTTATCCAGCGACACCTCGGTCAAATGGACGGAAGTGCCGGGCGCGGCGAAATACCGCATCCACTGGCGCCGCGCCGACGCTCAGGATTGGACCGACCAGCGCGACGTCTCGGGCACGGAAGCGGTGCTCAAGGGCGTGATCGTCGACGACAATTTCATCGGGGTTTCGGCGCTGGGCGCCGATGGGGCCGAGAGCCTGGTAACGTTCGGAGCGCGCGAGCGGCGCTGAACCAAAGATCCTCCCCAGGAGCCTGCGGCTCCGGGGGAGGGGGACCATGCGCAGCATGGTGGAGAGGGTTACCGAGGGAGCAGTAGACCCCCTCCACCACCGCCTTCGGCGGCGGTCCCCCTCCCCCCCGCGCGCGCAGCGCCCGGGGGAGGATTGAATGCGGAGTTAACGGCAGCCGCAAACGCAGCAGGCGACGCGGCGGCGGACCGGCGCCTTGCGGACCACCCGGCGCGGCGCGGCGCGATAGGTGCGCGTCTCGATCACTTCCTCGGTCACGGTCGTCGTCGTGGTCGGCACCGTCACCACCACCGTGGAGCTAGTGGGGACTCCGTAATAATAGGCGCCGGCCTGATAGCTGCCATAGGACCCGCCATAGACCTGCACCGACGGAGGAGGCGGCGCCACGGCGACGGGGGCGGCATAGCCCCGCCCATAGTCCTGATAATAGACGTTGGGATCGACTGGCATGATCGGCGGTGCCGGCGGGAGCGGCCGCGGGGGTGCGTAATCGACGCTGGGCTCAACGGCCTCATAGCTGTCGGCATAGGCATCGCCGTCGGCCCAGCCGATCCCGCCGATCGAATCCCAAACCTCGCCGCGATCGTCCGCGAGCACGGCATCGTCGTAATAGCGCACCCAGAAATAGCCGGGAGGCGGCGCGGCCAGGCCCCAGGACAGATAGTCGGGGATGCGGAAAGAGTTGTTCAGCCAATAATGCGGCAGGCGCCCGCCGCGGCCGAGGCGATGATAGCCGCGCCAGCCGCCGGGGGCATGGGCGCCGGCATACCAGCGGCCGTCGATCGTGCCGCCCCAGCGATCACGCCGATGTTCGCCGCGATAGCCGGTCTGCGGCGGCATGCCGACCCAGCGGCCGTTCTGCCACACCCGCGAGCCGCCGATCGGGGCGCCGGGAACGGGTCCGGCATGCGGCGGTGCCACCGGTCCAGGCGGCGGGCCATAGCGGACCTGGCCCGGCGCGGGGATCGCGCCACCACCATAGGACGCGCCCGGAGCGCCCGGAGGCGGCCCCTGCCAACCCGGGCCGCCGGGGCGCCCCTGTGCCGCCGCCGGCGCCGCCGCGAGCAGCGCGATCGCCAGAAGACCCGGCCTGCCCCAGTGATTCATCGCAGAAACTCCTTCGCCCAAGCCCAGCCCCGCCGCTGACATGGTTGAGGGAAAGTTAAACCGCGTAAGGGCGGGCCGCCATCATTGCCTATGCTTAACGGCGTCCCGATCCGGGTCAATCGACCAATCTGGGACCCAGGATGCGCATCAGCGCCTCGCAGCCGGCCGCATCCCCTGCATCGAAGCGAGACGGCAAGGGGCTATCGAGATCGAGCACGCCGAGCAATTGGCCCTGATGGATGATCGGCACGACGAGTTCGGACCGACTCGCCGCATCGCAGGCGATATGGCCGGGAAATGCATGGACGTCGGCGACGCGCTGGGTCTCGCGCGTCGTTGCGGCGGCGCCGCAAACCCCCTTGCCGAAGGGGATGCGGATGCAGGCGGCCTTGCCCTGGAACGGCCCGAGCACGAGCTCGCCGCCCAGATTGCGATAGAAGCCGGCCCAGTTGAGATCGGGCAGATATTGCCAGAGCAGCGCCGCGGCGTTCGCCATGTTTGCGATCGCATCGGGCTCGTCCGCGGTCAGCGCATCGAGCGCGGCGGCGAGATCGCGATAGAGTTCGGTCTTGTCGGTGGCGGCGATATCGAAGGCGTACATGGGGCGGATATAGCGCGCGGCGTGGCTTTGGGGAGAGGCCCCTTAACCGTCGCCCCAGCGAAAGCTGGGGCCCCAAGCCACTTGCCGGAAGGCTCGTGGAGCGAGATGCCAGCTTGCGCTGGCATGACGGATACGGCTCAGTCCACCCGCACCCGGCCCCGCCCCGCCTTGACCTCCGACCGCCCCTTCTTCGCATCGACCCGGCGTGCCTTGGCGGCCTTGCTTGGCTTGGTCTTGATCCGCCGGGCCTGGCGCTCATGTGCCTTGTCGATGAGGTCGGACAGGCGCTGGCGGGCATCGGCGCGATTGGCTTCCTGGGTGCGGAACTGGCGGGCAGTGATGATCAGCTCGCCGCCGGCTGTGAGTTTGGTGCCGGCCAGCGTCTTGAGCTTCTGATAGGCATAGGGCGCCAGGCCGAGCTTGAAGACGTCGACGCGCAGTTGCACCGCGGTCGCGACCTTGTTGACGTTCTGCCCGCCCGGGCCGGTGGCGGCGAGGAACTTCTCCTCGACGATCGCCGCTTCGGGGATCTCAGCCATGGCCGAAGCCCGGATCGGCGAAGCCTAGATTGGCGAAGCGCACCGGCAGCGGCGCCTCGGCATGGACCGGCGGCTTGCCGTCGCGCGGCACGGTGAGTTCGGCGGCGTGGAGCATCACCGCGGGGCCGCCGCGGCCATAGACCGGATCGCCCAGGATCGGGATGCCGAGCCCTTCGGCGGCATGAACGCGGATCTGATGCGTGCGGCCGGTCTCAGGGAAGAAGGCGACCAAGGCGCGGCCGCCGCGGCGATCGAGCACTTCCCAGCGGGTGCGCGCGGGCTTGCCCTTGGCATCGCCGGTCATCCGCCAGCCGGTCTCGCGCGTCGAGACCTTGGCGAGCGGCAGGTCGATCGTCCCCGCGTCTTCGATCGGCTCGCCGTCGAGGATGGCGAGATAGCGCTTCTCGACCGTGCCCGCCTCGAATGCCTGGGCGAAGCGCTTCATCGCCTTGGGATTGCGCGCGAGCAGCAGGCAGCCGCTGGTGTCGCGATCGAGCCGGTGGACGGGGAGCGGCAGGCGCTGGAAGCCGAAGGTGAGCGTGCCGAGCAGATCCTCGACGCTTTCGCTGCGATCGCGCGGGCGATCGACCGGCAGGCCCGCCGGCTTGTCGATCACCAGCGCTTCGCCATCGATGAAGAGAACGCGATCCTTGAGCATGGCCCGCCCATGCCACTGCGACGCGGCGAGCGCCAGCGGATCGATCGCCCATGCCAAAGCGGCGGCCGGACCCTAAGGATCCAGCCGCCGCCCGGGAAGACCGCGCCAGGGGGATTGCGCGGTCTCGCTGTCGGGGACGGGAGCCCCGACCTTATGCGAGCTTGTTGGCCAGTTCCGCGACGCGGCGGCCCTGGTAGCGCGCGCCTTCGAGCTCGACTTCGCTGGGCAGGCGGCTGCCGTCGCCATCGGCGATCGTGGTCGCGCCATAGGGCGAGCCGCCCTTCACCGCGTCCACGCCCATCTGGCCCTGGAAGCCATAATCGAGCCCGACGATCGTCATCCCGAAATGCAGCAGGTTGGTCAGGATCGAGAAGAGGGTGGTTTCCTGGCCGCCATGCTGCGACGCCGTCGACGTGAAGGCCGCGCCGACCTTGCCGTTGAGCTGCCCCTGGAACCAGACGCCGCCCGCCTTGTCCCAGAACGCGGCCATCTGGCTCGCCATGCGCCCGAAGCGAGTCGGCGCGCCGACGATGATGCCGTCATACTGGGCGAGCTCGGCGGGGTTGTCGAACAGGGCATGGCTGTGATCGGCGACGAAGCCGGCCGCCTTGGCGACTTCCTCCGGCGCGGTCTCGGCGACGCGGCGGACATCGACTTCGGCGCCGGCACTGCGCGCGCCCTCGGCGACGGCGTCCGCCATCTTCGCGAGATGGCCGTAGGAGGAATAATAAAGAACCAGGATCTTGGACATGCGGGCTTCCTTCAAAAATGCCCCTCCCGCGAACGGGAGGGATCGGGGTGGGCGCCCGCGAAGCGCGAGCGTGGACTTAGGAGGGGAGCGGCCGCCCACCCCCTGCCCCCTCCCGCACGCGGGAGGGGGATACGTTCATTCGCTATCGACCAGAACGATCTCGGCGTCCTCGGTCGCGGTGATCGTCACGGTCTTGCCGCCTTCGAGCGCGGCGCCGTCGCGGGCATTCACCTGCTCGCCGTCGATCTCGATCGTTCCCACCGCGGGGACGAGATAGGCGTGACGGCCTTCGCCGACGCTGTGGGTGACGCTCTCGCCGGCCTTGAGCGTGGCGCCGAGCACCCGGGCATCGGCCCGGATCGGCAGCGCCTCGCCATCCTCGGCATAGCCGCTGGCCAGCGTCACTAGCTTGCCCGAACGATCTCCCTTGGGGAACGGCTTGGCACCCCAGCTCGGCTGGCCGCCGCGTTCGCGCGGCATGATCCAGATCTGGAAGATCTTCGTCGTCTCGGGCTCGAGATTATATTCGGCATGGCGGACGCCGGTGCCGGCGCTCATCACCTGGACGTCACCCGCGCCGGTCCGACCCTGGTTGCCCATCGAATCCTGGTGCGTGATCGCACCCTGGCGGACATAGGTGATGATCTCCATGTCCTGGTGCGGATGCGGCGGGAAGCCGCTATTGGCGGCGATCTCGTCGTCGTTCCAGACGCGCAGCACGCCCCAGCCCATCCGGGCGGGATCATAGTAATTGGCGAAGCTGAAATGGTGGCGGGCGTTGAGCCAGCCATGGTCGGCATGGCCGAGGGTTTCAAAGGGTCGTTTGTCGATCATCGGGAGGAACTCCTGTCTTGAACGCCAAGATAGGGATGCCGATCGAAACGCAAATGGAAACGTTGGAAACCGATCGTTTCCATGTTACGCATTGGGAATGAAGCTACCGGATTTCGAAGCCTGGGCGATTTTCGCCGCCGTGGTCGAGCATCGATCCTTCAGCGGCGCCGCGGACGCTTTGGCAGTCTCGAAGGCGACAGTCTCCAAGGCAATCACTCGCCTCGAGGTACGGCTCGGCACGACGCTGTTCCATCGCACCTCGCGGCGCCTGACGCTTACCGACAGCGGTCGCTCGCTCGCCGAATATGCCCAGCGCATCCTGGCCGAGGGGGAAGCCGCGGAAGAAGCGGCGTTCGAATCGGCCAGCGCACCGGCTGGGCTGGTGCGTGTCGCGGCGCCGCTCACCTTCGGCATTTTTGCCGTCGCGCCGGTCCTCGCCGACTTCATGGCGCAATATCCCGACATCAAGGTCGAGTTGCGGCTCTCCGACGCGTTCATCGATATCGTCGGCGAAGGCTTCGACGTGGCGCTGCGCATCGCAGAGCTGCCGGACAGCTCGCTGCGCGCCCGGCGGCTAGGGCCGATCACCGCGCACGTCGTCGGCGCGCCCGCCTATTTCGAGCGCGCGGGCCGGCCGCGCCATCCGGCCGACCTCGCCCATCATGCCTGCTTTGCCTATCTCAACACCAGCAATCCGGACGTGTGGCGCTTCCGCAAGCCGGGTGGCGAGGAAGCTGCGGTGCGGATCGAGGGACCGCTGCGCACCGACAGTGGCGATGCGATGCTGCCGGTCGTGCGCGCCGGCCTGGGCCTGGCGCGGCTTCCCCACTTCCTCGTCGATGAGGATATCGCGGCCGGGCGGCTCGAGACGGTGCTGGAGGATTGGACGATCGGCGCGATCGGCCTCCACCTGCTCACGCCCCCGGGCACGCTGCGCCCTGCTCGCGTAGAAGCGTTAATCGAATTTCTTTCCGAGAAGTTGCGCACCCGGTGCAGCGAACTCGTCTAAAATGGGCTGGACTCTGCGCCCGTTCCGATTCCGCGACCTAGGTAGAACCCCGCGACTCGTGGATTCAAGCCGGTTAGGAGGAAATTAACCTTTTGCCTTCAGACGTGCTTAGGTTAATGAATCGCTCAGCGCGCCTCGAAACCTTGGCGTGCCAACAGGGCTAAGGGGACTTTGACGATGCGCGTGCTGCTGATCGAGGACGAGCCGAGCACTGCCAAGGCAATCGAGCTGATGCTCTCCACGGAGGGCTTCAACGTCTATACGACCGACCTGGGCGAGGAAGGCCTCGATCTGGGCAAGCTGTATGATTACGACATCATCCTGCTCGACCTGAACCTGCCGGACATGCACGGCTACGACGTGCTCAAGAAGCTTCGCGTCGCCCGGGTGCAGACGCCGGTGCTGATCCTATCGGGCATCAACGAAATGGATTCGAAGGTGCGCAGCTTCGGCTTCGGCGCCGACGATTACGTGACCAAGCCGTTCCACCGCGAAGAGCTGATCGCGCGCATCCACGCCGTCGTCCGCCGCTCGAAGGGCCATAGCCAGTCGGTGATCCGCACCGGCAAGCTCGCCGTGAACCTCGACGCCAAGACCGTCGAAGTCGATGGCGCCCGCGTGCACCTGACCGGCAAGGAATATGCGATGCTGGAGCTGCTCTCGCTTCGCAAGGGCACGACGCTGACCAAGGAAATGTTCCTCAACCACCTTTATGGCGGCATGGACGAGCCCGAGCTCAAGATCATCGACGTCTTCATCTGCAAGCTGCGCAAGAAGCTGAGCATGGCGTGCGACGGCGAGAATTACATCGAGACCGTCTGGGGCCGCGGCTATGTGCTGCGCGAGCCCGACGGTGCCGAGGAGCCGGTGTCGGCCGTCGCCTGAATCGAATTCCGTACAGGGGCAGGGAGGCCGCGGTCCGCAAGGGTCGCGGCCTTTCTAAATGGTGCGAATGCCCCCGGGGCGCCGCCCGCTGAATCTCAGGGCCGCTCGCCGATCAATGCCTGGATCGGCAGTCCGTCGGCCGCCTCCCCCAGCGCCTGCTTCAGCGCAGCATGACCCTGCATGACGCAGCCATAATAGACATAGAGGTTCTGGCTGTCCCCCAGCGCGCGCGTCCAGGTGACGTTGACGCTCGCCATGTCGGTGGCGTGGTTGGGGCAGGTCGGCTCGCCCGGCGCATAACGCAGGCTGCCGCTCGCCGGACGATAGGGCGCGAGCTTGCCGGCAAAGGCGTCATATTGTGCGCGGCTGAGTGTGAAGCGGCGCTCACCGGTCACCGCGGTGAAGCGCTTGCCGACGAACATGCCCGTGCCGTCCGGCCGCACCGTCACCGAATAGACCGGGCAAGCGCCGAAGCAGGGACCGGTTTCGTACGTGATCGAATCGCCTTTGATCGGCACCGGCCGACCCGGCCCGGCGTGATCGCGCGAAGGCGCCACGCAGCCCGCCAGCGCAAGCGCCCCGACCATTGCCACCGCCACACTCCGCATCGCCCGTCTCCCTGTTCGGCTCGCCGCCCAACACTGGCGCGGCGGGTTCGTTCCGTCTACTTGGCCGAACCAACCTTGCAGGAGACTGAAGCAGATGCGCCCATCCGGCCGCGCCCCCGACGAGATGCGGGCAATCACGATCGAGCCCAATTTCACGCGCCATGCCGAAGGATCGGTGCTGATCGGCTTCGGCGATACGCGCGTGCTCGTCACCGCCTCGGTCGAGGAGCGCGTCCCGCCCTTCCTGCGCGGCAAGGGCGAAGGCTGGGTCACCGCCGAATACGGCATGCTCCCCCGCGCGACCCATACCCGCGGCCAGCGCGAAGCGGCCAAGGGCAAGCAATCGGGCCGCACCCAGGAAATCCAGCGCCTGATCGGCCGATCCTTGCGCGCCGTGACCGACCTTAAGCTGCTCGGCGAACGCCAGATCACGCTCGATTGCGACGTGATCCAGGCCGATGGCGGCACCCGCACCGCGGCGATCTCGGGCGCCTGGGTGGCGCTGCGCATCGCCACCAACAAGCTGCTGACTGCCGGCCTGCTCGAGAAGGACCCGATCCTGACTCAGGTCGCGGCGGTGAGCTGCGGCATTTATCAGGGCACCCCGGTGCTCGACCTCGATTATCCCGAGGACTCCTCGGCCGATGCCGACGCCAATTTCGTCCTGCTCGCCAATGGCAACATCGCCGAGGCACAGGCGACGGCCGAGGGCGCGACCTATGACGAGGAAGGGCTGCTCCGCCTGCTCCGCCTCGCGCGGATCGGATGCAACCGAATCTTCGAGGCACAGTTGAAGGCCATCGGATGAGCGAAGCGAATCAAGGTATAGGCGGCGAGGCGCCCCAGGCGATCCGCAGGCTCGCGCCGGGTCGGCTGGTCATCGCCAGCCACAATGAAGGCAAGGTGCGCGAAATCCGCGAGCTGCTCGGCCCCTATGGCATCGAGCCGGTCTCCGCCGCCGAGCTCGACCTGCCCGAACCCGAGGAGACGGGCACGACCTTCGTCGCCAATGCCGAACTGAAGGCGCTGCAGGCCGCAGACCTGTCCGGCCTGCCTGCCCTGGCCGACGATTCGGGGTTGTGCGTCGAGGCGCTGGGCAACGAGCCCGGCATCTTCTCGGCGCGCTGGGCGGGCGAGCCGCGCGATTTCGGCCTGGCGATGCAGCGCGTCGAGGATCGCCTGGCGGCGCTCCCGCCCGAGACCAGCCGCAATGCCCATTTCGTCTGTGCGCTCGCGCTGGCCTGGCCCGATGGGCATGTCGAGTGGTTCGAAGGCCGGGTCGATGGCACTTTGGTGTGGCCGCCGCGCGGCGGCCACGGATTCGGCTACGACCCGATGTTCGTCCCCCTCGGGCGTGACGAGACCTTCGGCGAGATGGACCCCGCGGAAAAGCACGCGATGAGCCATCGCGCCGATGCCTTCCGCCAGCTCGTCGCCGCGGTGCTGCCACGAAAATAAAGCGTTGGCAGGAACTTAACGATCATTCCATGCTGCCGGGACCTTAACTTCGATTATAGACCCATGCGATGCGGCCATGGTCGCAAACAGGGGGATCATCATGGGTTCACTTCGCCGCTGGGCGACGGTTATCCGACATGTTCGAACCGAAGAGACGCCGCGCGGGCCGAACGATCGGCGCGAAGTGACGCCCGGTGACGATGCGTTGGCCGAGGCGTGGCTGGCAGCGAAGCTGCCCACCAGGCATGGCGACTCCGAACGCGCGCGCCGCTCTGAGGAATGTGGGACCTGAATATCGGCCCTGGGCTCTTTCCGCCGATCTCTTGGGAAACACGCCCAGCGGCGGTGGTGGATAGGGATGGATTCGAACCACCGTAGGGCGAAGCCCGGCAGATTTACAGTCTGCTGCCTTTAACCACTCGGCCACCTATCCACGGCGCCGCCGCTGAGCGAGGGCGGTCCATTGCCGAAGCAACCGGCCCCTGTCAACGCCTTGCGCGCAACCTTGGTGCCGCATAGCGTCGCCAGCTTCAAAAGCTTCCCGGGGGTTCCTTCATGCGCCGTCTTCCCATTGCCATCGCCGCGCTGCTCTGTGCCGCCGCCGCGGTGCCGCTCGCCGCGCAGGGCCCGTCGCCCGCGACGACCGACAGGATCATCGACGAGGGCACCAATCACTCCCAAGTGATGCGCATCGCCCAATATCTTACCGACGTGATCGGCGGGCGGCTCACCAATTCCCCCGCAATGCGCAGGGCCGAGGATTGGACCCAGGCCAGGTTCCGCGAATGGGGCCTGGTCAACGTGCACAAGGAGGGGTTCGAATTCGGCCGCGGCTGGTCGAGCCAGGGGGCGAGCGTCCGCATGGTCGCGCCGCGCCCGCTCCAGCTCACCGCCGCCCCGCTCGCCTGGACGCCCGGCACGACGGCGCCGGTCACTGGCGAGGTCGTCCTCGCGCCGCTCGCCGACGAAGCGGCGTTCGCGCAATATAAGGGCAAGCTCGCCGGGAGGATCGTGCTGATCAGCGAGCCGGCCGAGATGACCGACGCCACCGACCCGGCCTTCCGCCGCTGGGGCGATGCCGATCTCGATCGATTCGATACCTATGAGCTGCCCAATGGCGGCCGCGATTCGCGCCGGCCGAGCAGCGCCAGCCGCCTCGCCTTCGCCGCCAAGCGCGACGCCTTTCTGAAGGCGGAGGGCGCGATCGCCTATGCCACCATGTCGAGCCGCAACGGCAAGCTGATCCATGGCCAGAACAGCCAGTTCCAGGTCGGCGCCACGCCGCCCCTGCCCGGCTTCGAGATTGCCGCCGAGGATTATCGCCGCCTCGCCCGCCTCACCAAGATGGGCGCCGCGCCCCGGCTGGAGCTCAGCGCCGCGAACGTCTTCGACGACAGCGACACCAAGGCGTACAACATCGTCGCCGATATCCCGGGCAGCGATCCCAAGGCCGGCTATGTCATGGCAGGCGCGCATATGGACAGCTGGGCGATGGGCGACGGCGCGGCGGACAATGGCGCCGGCGTCGCGATGGTGATGGAGGCCGCCCGGATCATCAAGGCGTCCGGCATCAAGACCCGCCGCACGATCCGCTTCGCGCTCTGGGCCGGCGAAGAGCAGGGGCTGCTCGGCTCGATGGCCTATGTCGAGAATCACGTCGCCAGCCGCCCGGTCGATCCCGCGCTCACCGGCACGGCGCGCTATCTGGGCTGGCGCGACGCCTTCCCGATTACGCCCGGGCCGGACCACGCCAAGCTCGCCGCTTATTTCAATCTCGACAACGGATCGGGCAAGGTCCGTGGCATCTATACCCAGGGGAACACCGCGGTCGTGCCGATCTTCCGCGATTGGTTCGCCCCGTTCAATTCGATGGGGGCTACCCGCGTCGCCACCGGCCGCACCGGCAGCACCGATCACGTCTTCTTCGATGCGGTCGGCATCCCGGCCTTCCAGTTCATCCAGGATCCGCTCGATTACGGCTCGACCGTCCACCACACTAATGTCGACACCTTCGATCATCTGCGCGCCGACGACATGCGCCAGGGCGCGATCATCCTCGCCGCCTTCCTGGTGAATGCCGCCAATGGCGATGCGCTGCCGCGAATGCCGATGGCGACCCAGCCCAAGCCCGCGGACGGCAGCTATGCCTATCCCGCGCAGGGGGGAGCCAACTGATGGCGCGCCGCGGCCATCGCCCGAGCCAGGCTTCCGCCTCGCGGCCACGCTTCTACGGCCGCCACGCGGTCCTCGCCGCGCTCGCCAATCCCGAGCGGACGGTGCGCAAGCTGTGGGGCACCCGTGAGGCGCTGGCGGCGCTCGACATCCCGCCGGTGATCCCGATCACCTATGCCGACGTTGCCGATCTCGGCCGGCTGGTACCGAGCGACGCACCGCACCAAGGGCTAGTCGCCGAAGTCGATCCGCTGGAGGACCTCTGGCTCGGCGACCTGCTCGAACAGGGCCGCGACGATCTCCGGCCGCTCGTCGTGCTCGATCAGGTGACCGATCCGCACAATGTCGGCGCGATCATGCGCACCGCCGCGGCGTTCGACGCGCTCGGCATCGTGACCCAGGACCGCAATTCGCCGTCAGAATCGGGCGCGCTCGCCCGTGCGGCGGCCGGCACGCTCGAAACCGTGCCCTGGGTCCGCGTCGTCAATCTCGCCCGCGCGCTCGAAGAGATCGCCGAGGCCGGCTTCTGGCGCATCGGCCTCACCGGCCATGCCAAGGGCACGCTCGCCGAAGTGATGGGTGACGCCCGCATCGCACTCGTCCTCGGCGCCGAGGGAGAGGGCATGCGCCAGAACACCGAGGCGCATTGCGATCAGCTTGCCAAGCTGCCGATCTCGCCTAAGGTCGAAAGCCTCAATGTTTCGAATGCCGCGGCGATCGCCCTTTATGCGGTGACCGTCCGCGGCTGAACGCCGAGGGGGATCGAATGCTGCATCGTTTGAAGGTGATCGCGCTTGCGCTGATCGCGCCGCTCGCGCTGGCGAGCTGCCTGTTCGTGCCGGGCAAGTTCCAGTCGTCGCTGACCGTCCATGCCGATCGCAGCTTCAGCTTCGCCTATAAGGGCGAAGTGATGGCCGTCGACATTCAGGGGCTGATGGCCAAAGCGATGAAGGAGGGCATGGCCGAAGGCGCCAAGAGCAAGGGCAAGAAGGACGCCGGTTCCGCCACCCCCCCGCCCGACTTCACGCTTACGCCCGAGGAACAGGCAAAGCGCGATGAGACCTTCCGCAAGCTCGCTGCCGACGTCGTCAAGGAAGCGGGCTATCGCTCTGTCGAATATCGCGGGAACGGCATCTTCTTCGTCGATTACCAGATTTCAGGCGTGCTCGATCATGGCTTCGTCTTCCCCTACAATCCGGACAATCAGATGATCCTGCCGTGGATCGCAGTCGAGCTGCGCGGCAAGGACCTCGTCCGCATCAAGGCACCAGGATATGGGCGGATGAAGAGCGGCGGCGTCAACGGGATGGAAGGCGCGAGCGACATGAGTGCGGCCTTGTCGATGCTCCCCGGTGGGATCGGCGACGCCTTCACGCGCCTCGAAGGCACCTTCACCTTTACGACCGATGCGGAACTGGTCAGCCAGAACAACGAGGAAGGCGCGACCACCGTCGGCAAGGACAAGACGGTCACCTGGAAGGTCGATACCACGACGGACGACGCGCCGATGGCATCGGTCCGCGTCAAGCCGCTGCCCTGAACCCTGCCCTTCGCTGAGCGCACCGCTGTTCCCCGGCGAAGGCCGGGGTGTGGATTCACGTTTGAAGTGCAACGGTTGATTGGAGTTGCGAGAATGCCTCGGCGGGGGTTTTGAAGTCGAGGCATTTTCTGGGGGTATGATTGTAGTTGTGAATGATGCGCTGGCGTTCGGTTTGGGAGAACGCGGCAAGATCGGTTTTGCGTGGGATGCGTCTTCGCAGGCGTCCGATGGCGTTCTCGATGCCGCCTTTTTGCCAGGGCGAGTGCGTGTCGCAGAAGAAGGTTTCGATGCCGAGTTGATCGGTGAGGCGGTAGTGCAGGGCGAACTCGGTGCCATTATCGATGGTGATGGTCTTTCTGAGGTTTGGGGCGATGGGCTTGAGCAGCCTGGCGAGATGCGCGACGGTGGTGGCGGCCTTTCGGTCGGGCGGGGTGTCGATGAGGGTGTAGCGGGTCTTGCGCTCGTGGAGGACGAGCACGGACTGGCCCGGCTTCGAGAACAGCATGTAGTCCGCTTCCCAATGGCCTGGGGTTTGCCGGTCGTTGGCGTCGGGCTGGCGCTGTGCGATAGGTCTGCGGCGTTGCATGAGCTGGGCCGGGCTGCAGCCGCGCATGCCAAGCCATCCGCGGCGCGATTTGCGGCTGGGCAGCAGGCGATGCCAGTAATCCTTGGCTGACGAGCGGTGATAGACGTAGCGATAGATTGACTCGTGGCTGATGACGGTGCGACCGTGCTCCAGCGTCAGTCGGCCAGCGATCTGCTCGGGGGACATTCCCATCGCAAGGCTGCTCCTCACCAGCGCGCGCAGGTCCGGCTGGCGCGCCAGCTTGTGCCGCTTATCACGTCGCCGTCGCCACGCGGCGAGGCCGTCGGCGCGCACCGGATCATAACCACCAGGCCAGACGCCGATCGCCCGGCCGTTGCGCTGCAACTCGCGCTTGATCGTCGATGGCGCCCGAGCCAGCGCGGCGCCGATCGTTCTGAGAGATTTACCGCCTGCATGCAGGCGGTAAATCTCAATCCGCTCCGCAAGGCTGAGCTGGCCGTACTGTTCTCCCATCGCAACAACACCCTACAGTGTTGCACTTGGCGCGTGAACTCAGGGGGCCCAGCTCCCGCAAAGTCGAAGCGGCGGGACTCCGTTGAAGCGGCTAGGCAGCCGGCCGCCGGCCTTTGCCGCGGAACGGCCATCGTCGCAGCTTCGCGCTCAATCCTCGGCGGCGATCGTTACCCGCAGGCCGTCCAGCGCATCGGTGAACGGAATCTGGCAAGAAAGCCGCGACGTCGCGTCGCGATCCGAGGCGCTGTCGAGCAGATCGTCCTCATCCATGCCCATCTTCGGCAGTTTGTCCGCAAATGCCGGATCGACATGGACGTGGCACGTCGCGCAACTGCAGCAGCCGCCGCACAGCGCGAGCAGCTCGTCAAAGCCATTCTCGCGGATCACTTCCATCACCGACAGGCCCGCATCCCCGATGACCGCACGTTCTTCCCCATCCCTGGTCACGACGATAAGCTTGGGCATGAAAATCTCCTGGTCCGGCCCCGTCCATGCCGCCGAACGCGCGGCACTGCAAGGCGGCGGCGCATGGGTCTGAGCGCTGAGCAGCTGCGCACGTCGCTCGATGCGCTGGCGGCGATCGAGCCCGCGTTCGCCACGGCGCTCGCCCGCGCCGGCTATCCCGAACCGCGCATCCGCGACCGCGGCTATGAGACGCTGTTGCGCACCATCGTCGGCCAGCAGGTCAGCGTCGCCGCAGCCCAGTCGATCTGGAACAAGCTCGCCGCCGCGCTCGGCGACCCGCGCGATCCCGCGCTGCTCTCCGCCGCCTCCGACGAAACGCTGCGCGCGATCGGGCTGTCGCGCCAGAAGGCGAGCTATGCCCGCAGCCTGGCCGAGGAAGTGACGAGCGGGCAACTCGACCTTTCCGCCCTCCCCGCCGACGACGAGGAGGCAATCGCACAGCTCGTCCGGATCAAGGGAATCGGCCGCTGGTCCGCCGAGATCTACCTGCTCTTCGCCGAAGGCCGGCCGGACATCTGGCCTGCCGGCGACCTGGCAGTACAGATCGAAGTCGGCCGGATCATGGGCCTGCCCGAACGGCCGAGCGAAAAGCGCACGCGCGAACTCGCCGAACCCTGGCGCCCCCATCGCGGCGCCGCGGCGATCTTCGCCTGGCACCATTACAAGGTCGATATGGCGGTGATCTGATCATGCCCCATCCTCTTGCGCTCAGCGCGGCACTCCTTCTCTTGGGCATGCCCGCGGAAGCACGGCAAAACGCAACGGCCGAGGTCTATCGCGTCACCGAACGCGGCGGCGGCCTCGGGGTATGGATCGACCAAACCGTAACGTTCACGACGCTTGGCGGGGGCCGCTGGATCGCCGAGAGGGCCCGAGAAGAGAGCAACTGGTGCGGAAAGCACCCGAGCGCCAGCTCATGCGCAGCGACGAAAACCAAAACGCGAGACAAGTTCGATGGGCAGTCCTGCCCCCAGCTAGCCGAGGCGCTTCAGGCCCTTTCGGTGATCCCGCTGCCCAGTTTCGCCGATCCCGATGCAGCGAAGGCCGTGGTTGTTGCCGACGCATCCCTCTTGACGGTCGAGGGGTGGCCTCGCGCAGCGGGGCCGGCTGGCGCCCTCCCCTGGCAGCAGCGAATCTCGATCAGCGAGTATAGCGGCCCGTTCCGCGCTTGGTGGACCCGGACCGAGGCGGACCTAAAACCCTGCTGGCTTCCCTTCCCGCAGCCCTCTTAACTGGCGCTTCCCAGCCCCACCGCAATCGCTCCCAGCGGCCCCGTCATGGTCCCGAGCCCCGGTGGCCCGAGCCGGACGTCGAGTTCGCGCGCATAGGTATCGAAGGCGCCATAGCCTCCCAGGCTCTCGGCAAGGCGTGCGCGGAGTTGGGGGAAAAGCGAATCGCGTGTCGCGATCACGCCGCCGCCGATCGCGATCCGCTCGGGCGCCAGCGTCACCACCAGATTGTGAAGCAAGCCCGCCAGGTCATGAACGAAGAAGTCCCATTCCGGCGCCTCGTCGGCGATCTCGCTGCCCGGTCGGCCGAAGCGTTCGGCGAGCGCCGGCCCCGAGATCAGCCCCTCGATGCAATCGCCATGGAAGCGACACCAGCCGGCATAGCCGTCCCCAGGTGCCCGCGGCACGCGCATATGCCCCGCCTCGCCATGCGCCCAGCCCATCACCGGCACGCCGCCCGAGACGAGCCCGACGCCGACGCCGGTTCCGATCGTGATATAGGCATGACCGCGCATTCCCTGCGCCGCCCCCCAGCGCCCCTCGGCCAGCGCGGCGCCATTGACGTCGGTCTGGATGCGCGCGGGCTTGCCATAGCGCCGCTCGAGCCTGCGCAGCAGGTCGGTGCCAGTCCACCCCGGCTTGGTCGTGGCGGTGATCGATCCGAAATCGGCGGCGCGAGGATCGAGAGAGAGCGGCCCGAAGCTGGCAATGCCGATCGCGTCGAAGGTCCAGCGATCGAGCACCGCTTCGATCGCCGCCACCGTCTCCTCCGGCGCCGTGGTCGGGATCGTCACCCGGTCACGGACGTCTTGGGGCCCGGAAGCGAGCAGCGCGACACATTTGGTACCACCCAGCTCCAGGCCGGCGATCAGCGGAGAAGTTGCCATGCCCGCGCGCTAGCCCGGTTTGGCGGCGTAAAAAAGAGGCCGCCCGGAGGCGGCCAGGTTGGTCACGGGGATTAAAGGCTCAAAAGCGGCCGCGCAGCCCGATCATGACCTGTCGGCCTGGGTCGTAGAGCGTGAAAGCGGCATTCTCGAACTGGAAATAGCTGCGCTGGCGCTCCTTGGTGAGATTGATCACGTCCATGGTAAGCTGCGGTGCCCATTTGACGTCGAGCAGCTCGGCGAAGTCCACGCTCGCAGACAGATCGAACTGTTGATAGTCGTCCGAATAGAGCCGCGCCGCCGGGATGCTGCTCTGGTTCGAATCGGACTGGGTGGTGCCACGCTGGAAGGTGGTCGAGAGCCGCACGCTCAGCCCGCCATGCTCGTAATAGCCGGTGATGTTGTAGGTCACCGGCGAGACCCCGACCGCCACCGCCGGAGCTGCGCCCGATCCGGTCTGATCGATCAGCGTCAGGTTCGCATTGAAGCCGAAGCCGTTGAGCCCCATCCGGCCGAGCAGGAAATCGAGCGGCTGCACCCAGTTCACCTCGAGGCCGTTGACCTTGAGCGTGCCGCTGGCATTGACCTGCTGCTGGAGCACGACGGTGGCACTGCCCGGGCCGCCACGCGAATTGATCGCCGCCTGCTGGGTCGGCGTCAGCGTGTCGAAGGTGACGCCATAGGCGGCGAGCGCCGAGAAGAGCACCGTACTCGTGCCGTTCGTCGTGAAGCCGGTCACGGCCTTACGGAAGGCCGTGAAGCCGACATAGCCTTCGCGGCCGGTATAATATTCGAAGCCCAGATCGAGATTGGTCGACAGATAGGGCGTCAGCGAAGGATTGCCGACCGAACCGGTATCAGCGGAGGGGCTGGAGAAGTTCAGCCCGGGCAGCATCGTATTGGGATTGGGCCGAGTCATCGTCCGCGAGGCGGCAGCGCGCACCACTGCGCTGTCGGAGACGTGGAAGGCGGCGCTCGCCGAGGGCAGCCAGTTGTCGTACTTGCTGTCGGTGTAGACGAAATTGACGAGGTTGGGATAGCAACTGCCGTCGCGGGGATTGCCGGTGCCCGGGCATGCCGCGGGAAGCGGCCCGGCGCCGTCCGGGTCCTGCGAATTGCGCGGATCGCTGAGCGAGACCCGTCCGCCGATCCGCTGATCCGTCCGGACATAGCGGATGCCGGCATTGTATTGGAGGTGGCCGCCGGCGAGATCGGCGTCGCCATTCACTTCGGCATAGGCCCCGAGCACCTTCTCACGGACATAGCCGCCGCTGGCGCCGGTGTTCGCCGATCCCGCCTCGGGCGCGGCATCGTGGAAGGCATCGTAGTTGGAAGCGCCCTTGAAGGCGTTCCAATCGACCGTGACGAAGCCCGCGGGGCTCGGGCGAAGATATTGCGAAGCGGCGCCGACCGGGACCAGCGATCCCGCATAGGTCACCGGCCCGGTCTGGCCTGCCGTATAGCCGGTGCCATAGGCCGGATAGCTCGGATAGCCCGCCGGGGCGGCGCCGGGCTGGTTGAGCCCCGCACAGCTTGGCTGGGTGTTGGGCGCCGGCAGGTTCACGCTCGGCCGATTTCCGCACACTGCGTTTTGCCAGGCCTGGCTGTTGTCGAAGGCCGAGATCCGCCGCGACGTGTCGTCATAGGCGGCGCCGACCTTGACGTTGAACCGATTGTCGCCCCAGGTGAGGTTGCCGCGCACGCCCTTGGTTTCGGTGGTCCGGCGCTCGTCCTGGATGTTGACGCGCCCGCCCCCGGCCCAGACGAAATTGGCCGGATTGTTGAGATCGACGTTGGTGCCGATGCTCGGCACGTCGCCACCCTTGGTGGCGAATGTCACGGTCACGCCCGAGCTTGCCGGCGTGACCAGCACCCCGCTCGGCGATTCGCGATGGAAGCTCGACCAGGTGTAATTACCCTGAAGATCGAGCTTCAGATCGTTGGCGAACTGCCATTCGAGGCCGGGATTGACGCCCCAGAACTTGGTCTTCTCGATGAAAGGCCGATATTCGAGGAAGAACTGGGCATTGGCGTAGGTGCCGCCGGTGGCCACGCAGCCGGCCGAGCAATCGGTACGATCATAGCTGGTGTTGAGCGGGATCGCGGCACCGTTCCTTCCCACCCAATTCATGTCGTAGCGCTCGAGCTGATTGTCCTTCCAGCCGAACATGCCGTCGATATAGGCGTGGAAATTCTCGCCCTTGTATTCGAGGCTGGCGATCGCGTTGATCCGGTCCTTGGTCCCCTGCTCGACCATCGGCCGGCCGAGGCGCGGGATGATGCCGTTGTCGATCTGCTGGATCGTCGCTCCCGGATTGTGCGCGAGCAGGAAGGCTTGGTCGATCGTGGTGCCGGGGACGAGGCCGTTGCCGGCATTGGCGGGCACCGTCGCGGGAATCGTCCAATTGCCGCCGCCGGTCGGGTTGCAGCCGCTGGCCGCGCCGCATTGTGCTGCACTGAGGTTCGGATTGGTCCAGCCGATCGTCTCGAACCCCGTAGTGCGCACCTGGTTGTGCACGCCGGCCACGCCGAGCAGCACGCCGAAATCGCCCATCGTGGTCGAGCCGAGCAGCGAGCCGCGATAACCCCATTTGTCGACATTGGTATTCTTGGTGAGCTGAGCCCCATAGGTCACATGCGTTCCGGCGCGATCGAACGGCCGCGCGCTGCGCATGTTCACCGTGCCCGCCGCGCCGCCTTCCACCATGTCGGCGATGCCGCTCTTGTTCACCGTCAGCGACGTGAACAGCTCGGTTGGGAACATGTCGAGATCGACTTCGCGATTGGTGTTCTGCGAATCGGTCCGCCCGGTCGACGCGACCGCCACCGGCGCGCCGTTGAGCAGCACGCGCGTGAAATTGGTGCCGAGCCCGCGGATCGTGACGTTGAGGCCCTCTCCGGTCACTTCGCGCGCGATCGTCACGCCGGGAATGCGGTTGAAGCTCTCCGCGATGTTGGTGTCCGGAAACTTGCCGATGTCCTCGGCAAAGATCGAATCAGTGAAGCCCGTCGCGTTCTTCTTGGCGTTGGTCGAACTTTCGAGGCTCGCCCGATAGCCGGTTACGACGATGTCCTGCTCTTGCGCGGGCACTGCCTGTTCCTGCCCGCCACTGGGAGGCGCGGTCTGGGCCAGTGCGGGCCAGGCCGTTCCGGCGAGCAGCGCCGCGGCGATCAGCGCACTGCGCCGTCCACGGAAAGCGAGTGCATTTCGACTGTCCATCGTCCCCTCCTCGATAGCCTCTTCACGGGCCATGATTGCCACTCGCTTCTGCGATGTTAGCGGTCCCATAGGGCTATGCTCCAATGACATAGACTGTCAACTCATACATTTGAAAAGCATTTTAGACTCTATTTATCAGTCACATAGAGCAGATCGTGCTCCGGTGTGTGCAAGTTGTCCGAGTAAACTGCACCCCGACTCGTCGGCGATGAGGGCGGGAATTTTTGTGAAGGCGGGTGGCGGGCCCGTTGCAGATCGCCTGGACCGACCACATCTGCGGCGCTCCTCCCACCCGCTCGAGGTTTCCCATGCGCTACAACAAGCTCGGCAATTCCGGCCTGATCGTCTCCGAACTCGCGCTCGGTACCATGACCTTCGGCGGCGAGGGCGGCATGTGGGGGCGGATCGGCCAGCTGCAGCAGGACGAGGCGGATGCGCTGGTCAAGGCGGCGCTCGATGCGGGGATCAATTTCTTCGATACCGCCAATGTCTATTCGGAGGGACGGTCCGAACGCATCCTCGGACAATCGCTCAAGAATTTGGGCATCGAGCGCGAGGAAGTGGTGATCGCGACCAAGGTGCTCGGCCGGATGCACGAAGGCCCCAACGGCGCGGGCGCCTCGCGCGGGCACATCCACGATCAGGTTCGTCACAGCCTCGATCGGCTCGGCACCGATCATATCGATCTCTATCAGATCCACGGCTTCGACGAAGCGACGCCAATCGACGAGACGCTCTACGCGCTCGACAGCCTCGTCCGCCGCGGCGTGGTTCGCTATATCGGCCTCTCCAATTGGGCGGCGTGGCAAGTGATGAAGGCCGTGGGCATCGCGGCGGCGCGCAACTATGCGCCAATCGCCTCGCTCCAGGCCTATTACACGCTGGCCGGCCGCGATCTTGAGCGCGAAGTGATCCCGATGCTCCGTTCAGAAGGCGTCGGCCTGATGGTGTGGAGCCCGCTCGCCGGCGGCTTCCTGACGGGCAAATATACGCGCGAGGGCGAGGGCGAGGGCCGCCGCGCCGGCTTCGACTTCCCACCGGTGGACAAGGAACGCGGCTATGACGTGGTCGACGTGCTGCGCGAACTTGGCCAGGCTAAGGGCCGCTCGGTCGCCCAGCTCGCGCTCGGCTGGCTGCTCCACCAGCCGGCGGTATCGAGCGTGATCGTCGGCGCCAAGCGTCCCGAGCAGCTCGCCGACAATCTCGGCGCGGTGGATGTCGAATTCACCGCCGAGGAGCTTGCGCGGCTTGATGCGGTGAGCAAACTGCCCGCCGAATATCCGGGCTGGATGCTCGAACGCCAGGGCAATTATCGCGGGGCGCCGTCGCCGCGCCGCTAGGCGACCCGGGCTCGGAAGGAGGACGATCGTGCAAGAGGAACCGGAACTGATCGCCGCCGAGCCCCAGCTCTTCGTGCCGGACCTCGCCGCCGCCTGCGCCTATTATGTCGATCGCCTCGGCTTCACGCTCGCCTTCGAGCATGGCGATCCGCCCTTCTATGCCCAGGTCCGCCGAGGCGGTGTGCGCCTGAACCTGCGGCACAGCGATGGTGCGGTGTTCGCCGAGGACTTCCGCGATCGGGAGGAGGACGCGCTTTCCGCCACGGTGACGGTGAAGGGAATCGAGCCGCTGTTTCAAAGCTTCGATTTGGCTGGCGTCGCCTGGCACCAGCGGCTGAGAAGCGAGCCCTGGGGCGCCCGGACCTTCATCGTGCGCGATCCCGGCGGCAACCTGATCGCGTTCGTCGAATAGGCCGGCGCTAGTCGAACACCACCGTCAACGCTTCGGCGAACGCTCCGTTCTTGCTGAGCCGTCCCGCCCGCCCCGGCGCACGGCGCAGGTTCGGGCGCACGAGCAGCGGCTTGAGCATCCGGTGCAGCGTCGCGGCGTTGATGTGGCGCCCGAAGCATTCGTGCAGGCCATAGCCGAAATGGAGATAGTCGCTCGCCGGCCGCGCGGGATCGAAGCGGAGTGGATCGGCGACGCGGCGCGGGTCCATCATCGCCGACGCGAAGGCGGCGAGCACGGTCGCGCCCTTCGGCACCGGCGTCGCATGACCGGTGCCGCGGGCGATCACCGCGTCATTGGCCAGCACCACGCGCGGCAGTCCAGGCGCGAGCGGATCGAAGCGCATCGCTTCCCACAGATAGCCGCGCAGCCGCTCGTCCTCGCCTGCCCGCGCCGCCGCCTGCGCGCCGGCGAGCGCCTGCGCCCGGCGCAACAACTGCTCCAGCCCCTGCGGCACCACCATCGGCGGCTGGGGCGGCCCGCCGACGATGAAGCCCATCAGATTGGTGCGGATCTCGACGTCCGAGAATCCCGCCACGCCCTTCTTCTGCAGCGCCAGGCAGCGGCCGAGCACGTCGTCCTTGGCCGGCGCCTTGCGACGCCGCGCGATCTCCGCATCGATATGCGCGCGCAGGGCGGGGGCGATCTCGTCGACTTCGGCGCGCAGTTCGGGATCGTTGCCGGCATCGGCGAACTGGAACTCGAACAATCGCGTGCCCCAGACGCGCAAATCGCCGCCGGGCGGATCGGGCACGCCGAAATAATCGCCGAGCACCGCGAAGGTCACACGCCGCACCAGCGCGTCGACGACTTCGATCCGCCCCGGCGCGGCGGCGACGATCGCCTCGGCCATCGCCTCTACGTTGTCGCCCAGCCCCGCCAGGTCGCCGGGCAGCACCACCTTGCGCATCGCCTCGGTCTGGGCGCGGTATTCCGGCGTGTCGCCCATGCCGAGGAAGAAGGGCTCGCCGCCCATGATCACGTCGAGCTTGGCCTTGTACGGCACGCCAAACACCGCGTCGGTCGCGAACACTTCGCGCACGTCGTCGTAGCGCGCGGTCAGCACCATGCCGCCGATCTTCGCCACCGGCTTCCACCGCCGCAGAAAGGCGAATGCATAGGGAAACATGGCGAACATCGCCCACTCGATCAGCCGCGCCAGCCCCTTCTTGCCGGGCCGCAGCGCCGCCTTGGACGCGAGCACGCTCACAGCCGCACCAGATAATCGAGCGCCGGAATGCTCGGCAGGAAGAAATACTCCCCGCCCGCCATCTGGACGAAACTGTCGACTTCGATCCGGCGGCGCAGCGGCGCCTCGGGGATCGTCATCATGCCCTTGGGCCCGATCAGTGGATCGGTCTCGTCATAGAGCGTCTGGAAATTGGGGTTGAGAATCCAGGTCTGCTGGACGAACTCGAACTGGCGGGTGATGTCGGTGTTGAGGCAGATGAAGAGCAGCCCGCGATCGACACCGTCTTCCTTGGGCGGCACGCTGATCGTCTTGCCATATTTGCGCCCGCGCCGGAGAATGCGGTGATTGTTCGCGGCGGCCAGCAGTGTCGGCTTGTCGGCGGCGGTCGGCGCCAGCCCGTCGCGCGGATTGGCGCGGCGGACATGGCTGCCGAGCGGACATCCCGCGCCGTGCCGGTCGCGGTCCCAGAAGCCGAAGCCATTGTCGTCCACCGGCAGCGTGCCCGCCGGGCAGAGCAGATTGCCATGCGTATCGCGCCCCACCACCCGCTCGGCGAGCCAGGTCGTCGTGACATGCGCCGAGCCTTCGGGATCGGCCTCGCGGATCGCCTTCGCCGCGGCGCGCATCGATTCCCAGAAGGCGACGACATCCTGCTTCAATTCGCGCACGACCATGTAGCTGCCGTCGAGCCCGAGATCGAGGAACCCCTCGCCGCGCGGATGACGGGCAAGCCCCGCCGCCTGCCCCGCCGGCCCGTCCTCGACCACCGGCCCCTGCGCGACTTCGTGATGGCCGTTGACATGCCCCATCAGGATCTCGCCGAGCGGCACGCCGTTCCAGGCGTCGCGCGGCCAGGCTGCGCCGTCGCGATCGACCACCGCGCCATCCTCGAACGGCACCGGCTGCGAGATGCCGTCGGCAAAGCCGAAATGCTCGCGCGCCACGCCCTGCTTGTCGAGCCGAAGGTCGAGCGGCAGGTGATGCACCGCGGTCACTTCGTGCGGCGCCAGCGCGGCGCTGACGTCGGCGCACCATTGCTCGGCCGCCTCCTCATGCTCGCAATAAAGCAGCAGCAGGGCGTGGACGGTCAGCGGCGTCTTGATCCGCTGCTCGCGGATCTCGGCGCGATCGTCGAAGGCGGCGGCCGCCTCGGGCTCGGCGGCATCGTCGAGCGGGGTGTTGCCGCTCCAGGCCGGGCCGCCCGGGATCACCGTCTCCAGCCAGTCCTCACCGCGCCGATCGCCCAGGCGGCGGAGCCGGTCCTCCTGGAACATGCCCTCCTGAAACGGCCGGTCGAACGAGGCGAGGGCATTGTCGGCCAGCCCCATCTTCTTGAGCCCCAGCCAGGTCAGCCCCAGCGCCACGGCCCGCGGTTCGCGGCCGTCGGCATCGGTGATCGGCGCGACCGCCCGCAGCGCGGCAAGCCATTCGCCCCCGCCCTTCTTCTTGACGCCCTTCCAGCCGAATTCGAGGAACAGCGCGCGCCCGGTGGGCAGCGAGGCGAAGCCGCTCACCACCAGCCCCTGCGCGCGCTTGTCGTGCGGCGCGGCGAGGTGCCAATTCCCCCGGGGCTGGGCGCCGCCGCTCACAGGTCCGTGATCCACGCAGCCGCCTCCTTGTCGCTGAGCACGGGCTCGCGCAGCCCGCAGGCGATCCGCCAGTTGCGCTCGATCTGCTCGGCGGTCAGGTCCTTGTATGCCGAATACCAGAAGCGGCTCACCGCCATCGAATGGCGCGCCCAATCCTTGAACTGGCGGCCATGGCTGGCGCCGTCGAGCAGCAGGAAGCGAGTCGGCGGAAAGCCGATGCCGCAGCTCCAGGCGAGCGTCAGGCCGATATGCGCCTTTTCGATGAAATCATCGAGATAGCTCTCCCAGGTCTGGTCGAAGTTCGAGAAGAACATCAGCCGGCTGCCGTTGTTGACCCGGGCCCAATGCGCGAAATGGATGGTGCGCATCGCGCCGAGATAGCCGGCGCGCGGCCCCGGCAGCACGCGCAGCAGCAGGTGCAGCCCCAGATGCCCGGCCCGCACGATCACCGCGCGCAGCACGCCGGGCTTGATCAGCACGATCGACCCCATGTGGTTCTGCGGGATCCAATCCTCGCGCCGCGCCATTTCGCGCAGCAGCTTGGGATCGACCGGCGGCGCATCCTGCGAACTGTCGCGCCGTTCGAGCCAGCGCAGCCAGACCAGCAGCAGCGCCACCACTACGACGATGCTCCCCGCGCTCCAGCCGGCCCAGATGCTCATGTCGAGCCAGGCTTGCCGGAAGCCGGTGCGCCCGATCGCCATCCAGACCGGCGCCGTCACCAGCCCGGCCAATGCGACATAGGCGGCGAGCGCCAGGACCAGCGGCACCAATAGCCTGCGCAGGAAGAAACGCGCGAAGCTGAACCGCGTCGGCGTGGCGGTGCCGGGCAGCGCCGCGCCCGTTCGGTACAGCGTCGCCCCACAGCCGAACACGATCGCCAAGCAGGCGCCTGCGAACCAGGGCCAGCGCAGCTCGGCCTTGAGCGCCAGCCCCGGCAGCGACAGCAGGAAGATCGCCGCGAGTACGAACAGCGCGAGCCTGGCCTTGTCGGCCAGATCGGTCTGCCAGGGGATGCGCACCGGCGGCTTTTCGGCCAGCCAGGCGAAGCGCGGCAGCATCGCCGCCCGCAGCCGAGCATGGATCTCGCCCGGCGAGAGCTTGCGATAAGGGCTCGGCACCCCGGCGGCGAGTTCGTCGCGGACCGCCAGGAACAGGGCGCGGTCGCCCAGGATGCGATCGCGCGTCAAGCCGCGATTGCCGTGATGGAATACCGTGGGGCGCAGAGTCCGCGCCTCGAGATAGGGGGCGATCGGTGCACGTGCATCGGGCGCGGTGACCGCATCGTAGAGGGGCCCATGATCGTCGAGCGGCCGCTTGCAGCAACGCAGCATCGCCCGCAGGTCCACCCCGGCCGCGGCTTCGAGCTGCGCCCAAAACGGCCCCGGCGGCCCATCGAAATTGGCCTCGATCACGAACAGGGGATCGTAATCGAACCCGGGAAACGCCGTCAGCGAGAGGAAATGCAGCGCCGGAACACGCGTGAGGAATTCGGCATAAGGCCCCGAGCCGCCCGAAGGATCCTGGCTACGCCGATCGCGCAGCGCATCGAGCATTCCCGAGAGATGCTGATAGCTCTCCGGCTTGACTTCGAGAGCCACCGACAAGGTCGTCTGCCGCATACCGCCCGATCCCCACGAACGCCGGGGCGGAATGTTTCACAGCATTTCCGTTATTCCTAGCCGTATTTCGAAGGTGAACGCCGAATTGCGACTTCGCCGTGCAAGTCATTGTCATGTTGACACCGGTATCATAGCATCCTGCGAAAATGGGAGAGGTCATGACGATCAGCAGGCGCGGGGCTTTCGGGGCGGGGCTGAGTGGCGGCTTGCTCGCCTTTTTCGGTGCCGATGCTTCCGCACGGGCGGCGCCGGAAGCCGCCGCCCCCACTTGGCGCCGCGGCTTCGACCGCCAACGGGTCTGCGATCTCGGCGACGGGCGGTTCCTCAATCCGCTGCTCGCCGGCGACCATCCCGATCCGGCGATCCTGAAGGACGGCGCCGACTATTACATGACCTTTTCGAGCTTCGACTCCTATCCGGGGCTCACGCTCTGGCATTCGCGCGATCTGGTGAACTGGCAGCCGCGGGGCGCCGCGCTGACGCACAACATCGGGTCGGTCTGGGCAGTCAGCCTCGAAAAGCATGGCGGCCGCTATTTCCTCTACATCCCGGTCAAGGCGGCTCCCAACACGATCTACGTGATCTGGGCCGATCATATCGACGGCCCATGGAGCGATCCGATCGACCTTGGGCTGCATCGCCATATCGATCCCTGCCACGCCGTCGGGGAGGACGGATCGCGCTGGCTGTTCCTCTCGGGCGGGGACCGGATTCGGCTTTCGGACGACGGCCTCTCCACCGTCGGAGCGATCGAACATGTCTACGATCCCTGGCACTATCCCGAGGACTGGGAGGTCGAGGGGTTCTCGCCCGAAGGACCGAAGCTCCACCGCCATGGCGGCTGGTTCTACATGATCACGGCGGTGGGCGGCACGGCAGGACCGCCCACCGGGCACATGGTCATCGCGGCTCGCTCGCGCTCGATCCACGGCCCCTGGGAGCAATGCCCGGCCAACCCGCTCGTGCGGACGATCGACAATGCCGAGAAATGGTGGTCGCGCGGCCATGCCAGCCTGATCGAGGGCCCGGACGGAAGCTGGTGGTCGGTCTATCACGGCTATGAGAATGGCTATTGGACGCTCGGCCGCCAGGCACTGCTCGATCCGATCGAATGGACGCCGGACGGCTGGTTTCGGATGAAAGGCGGCGATCTCTCGCAGCCGCTCGCGAAACCGAAGGGGGGCACCGCGGTGCCCCACGGCCAGGCCCTGTCCGACGATTTCTCCGGGCCGCTGGCACTCGGGCGCAAATGGAATTTCTTCAAGCCCGGCCCGCACGAGGCCGACCGGGTGCGGACCGAGCAGGGCGCACTCTTCCTGCAAGCGTCGGGCGGTGCTCCGGCGGACTCCGCGCCCTTGCTGCTGACGGCGGGCGATCCGGCCTATCGATTCGAATGCGATATCGAGATCGCGCCGGGCGGCACGGCCGGGATGCTGCTCTTCTACGATGAGCGGCTCTATTGCGGGCTGGGATTCGACGAAACGCGCTTCGTCACGCATCAATATGGCATGGAACGTGGGCGACCCAACAATCCGCACGGCCGCCGGATGCGCATGCGCGTGACCAACGACCGCCACATCGTCTCCTTCCACACCTCCGGAGACGCGGGCAAGACATGGCGGCGATTCGATCGCGGCATGGAGGTTTCGGGCTACCACCACAATGTGCGTGGCGGATTCCTGATGCTGCGCCCCGGCCTCTATTCGGCAGGCCAAGGCGCCGCGATATTCCGCGACTTTCGCTTCACCGCGCTCTGACCGGGATCCTCCCCCGGAGCGGACCGCTCCAGGGGAGGCGGATGGGCCGGTGCCTTGCTGGGGACAAGCGCCCCGACCCTTCCGAAAATCGTGAAGCGGGCCCGATTTGCTGTCCGGAGGCACGCATCACGCCCGATCCTTTCAGCTCGTCTGCCAGCCGCCGCCCAGGGCGAGGAACAAGGTGACCGTGGCGTCGGAGAAATTCCCCTCGGCCTGGGCGAGCAGTGCCTCGTTCGAGGCGAGCGACCGTTCGGCATCGAGCACGACCTGGAAGCCTTCGGCGCCGGCGCGATAGCGCAGCCGGGCGATCCGGGCCGCCTCGGCGCTCTGGTCGCGCGCACGCCGCAGCGCTTCGACCTGCTGCCCGGCCGCGACATAATTGGCGAGAGCGGTCTCGGTATCGCGCAGCGCGACCAGCCAGGTGCCGTCGAAGCTGGCCAGCGCCGCATCGGCCCCGGCCCGCGCCTGGGCGATGCGCGCCCGCGCGACGCTCATGTTCGGGAAACTGAACGAGAGCAGCGGGCCGATGCTGAAGCGGAAGCTCGAGCTCTTGAACAGGTCCTTCGGATCGAGCGCAGTCGAGCCAATCGAGCCGCCGATCGAGATATTGGGATAGAGGTCCGCCGTGGCGACGCCGATCTGCGCGGTCGCCGAGGCCAGCCGGCGCTCGGCCGCGCGAACATCGGCGCGGCGGGCGAGCAGCGTCGCGCCATTGCCGACCGGGATTGCCTGGCGGACCGCCGGCGGCGTTTCGCAGCTCGCGGCATCGGCGGGAGCTTCGGCCGGTGGCTTGCCGGTGAGCACGGCGAGGCGGAACAGCGCCGCCTTGCGCTGCGCCTCGACGATCGGCACGTTCGCACGGGTCTGTTCGAGCAGCGCGGCGCCCTGCGCGGTTTCCAGCCCGGTGCCGCGGCCGCCCGCTTCGAGCCGGCGGGTGAGATCGAACGTCTCTTCCTGGAGCTTGAGCGTCTGCGAGGCGACCTTGAGCTGCTCGCCGGCGGCGCAGGCGTCCGAATAGGCGCGGATCGTCTCGGCGACCACCGTCACGCGCGTGAGGTCGTAGGCGGCCTGGCTGGCCTCGACATCCGCGCGGCCGGCTTCGATCGCGCGGGTGATCTTGCCGAACAGATCGACCTGGTAGCTGGCGTCGAGCCCGACGCTGTAGGTCTCGCCTTCGAACGACTGATTGGGCACGCCCAGCGACGCGCCGGGCTGGCGCGAATGCGTCGCCTGCGCGGTGACGTTGGTCGTCGGCAGCCGGGCGGAGCGCGTCTCGCGCAGCACCGCGCGCGCCTGGCGCAGGTTCGCCGCGGCGACGCGCAGATCGGTATTCGCCGCCAGCGCCTCGCCCACCAGCCGTTCGATCGCGGGCGTGTCGTAGAGCTTCCACCAATCGGCCGGCGGCTCGTCGGGCACGAAGCCCGGCGCATTGGCCTGGCTGAGCGTGCCCTGGGCGGGCGCCTTGGGCGCGGGCGAGACATAATTGGGGCCGACCACGCAGCCGGACAGCGTCAGGCCCGAGGCGATCAGGAGGAGCGTGCGCTTCATTGGGCTTCTCCCGCAGGGCCGGCAGGCGGTTGCGGCGCCGGGGTCTCTTCGTGCGGCGGCGGCGCGTCCTTGCTCACCCGGCCGCCGCCGAGCTTGCGCAGCAGCACGTAGAAGATCGGCGTGAAGATCAGGCCGAAGCCGGTGACGCCGAGCATGCCGAACGCCACCGCGGTGCCGAGCGACTGACGCATTTCCTGGCCCGGGCCGCTGGCGATGGCGAGCGGGATCACGCCGAAGATGAACGCGAACGAGGTCATCAGGATCGGCCGCAGGCGCGAGCGCGCCGCATGGATCGCCGCCTCGAAGCGGTTCATCCCTTCCTCTTCGCCCTGCTTGGCGAATTCGACGATCAGGATCGCGTTCTTCGCCGCCAGCGCGATCAGCACGACCAGGCCGACCTGGGTGAGGATGTTGTTGTCCATGCCCCGAAGGTTCACGCCGAGCAGCGCCGCGAGGATGCACATCGGCACGATCATGATCACTGCGAGCGGCAGGGTGAGCGCTTCATACTGAGCGGCAAGCACGAGGAACACGAACACCACCGCGAACACGAAGATCAGTGCCGAGCTGCTTCCGGCCGCCTTTTGCTGATAGGCGAGGCCGGTCCATTCGAAGCCATAGCCCGGAGGCAGCGTCTTGGCGGCCATCGCCTCCATCGCCGCGAGCGCATCGCCCGAGGAGACGCCCGGCGCCGCCTGACCCTGCAGCTCGACCGCCGGCAGCAGATTGTAGCGCACCACGCGCGAGGATCCCGAATCATGGCTGAAGGTCGCCACCGCCGAGAGCGGCACCATCGCCCCGCTCTTCGATCGGACCTGCAGCCGTGCCACGTCGGTCAGCTGGTCGCGCGATCCCGGCTCGGCCTGCGCGGTGACGCGGAAGGTACGGCCGAGCAGGTTGAAGTCGTTGACATAGGTCGAGCCGATATAGGTGCCGATCGCCGAGAAGACCTGGCTGGGATCGACGCCGAGCAGCTGCGCCTTGTCGCGATCGACCTCGGCGCGGATCTTGGGCGAGGCGGTGTTGAACAGCGAGAAGACCTGGGTGACCTTCGGCTCCTGCATCGCCGCGCCCATCATCGCGCCGGTCGCGCCTTCCAGGCCGCGCCAGCCGCCATTGGCCGACTTGTCCTCGACCATCATCACGAAGCCCGAACCGTTGCCCAGGCCCTGCACCGCGGGGGGCGAGATCATGAAGATGTTGGCGCCCTGGATCTGCCCGGCGAGCGCGCCGGTGAGCTGGCCGGCCAGCGCCGCCGCGCTCTGCTTCGATCCGCGCTCGGACCAGTCCTTGAGCTTGAGGAAGATCACGCCCGAATTCGACGCCTGGCTGAAGCTCGCGCCGTCCAGGCCGGCGAACGCCGCGCCATCGACGACGCCATCGGTCTTGCTGGCGATCGCAAAGGCCTTGTCGACCACTTCGCTGGTGCGATCGAGCGAGGCGCCGGGCGGCAACTGGACGACGCCGATGAGGAAGCCCTGGTCCTGCTCCGGGATGAAGCCGGTGGGCGTCGCGGTGAGCCGCCAGCCGGTGAGCGCGAGCAGCCCGGCATAGATCAGCATCATGATCAGGCCCATGCGGATCAGCCGGCCGGTCAGGCGGCCATAGCGGTCCGAGAGCCAATCGAAGCCGGCATTGAACTTCTCCGCGCCGCGCTTCACCGGGCGCATCCAGCGCGGGCCGGAATCCGCATCGATATCGTGGTGCGGCTTGAGCAGCAGTGCGGCGAGCGCGGGCGACAGCGTGAGCGAGACGAGCAGCGAGATCGCCGAGGCCGCGGCGATCGTCACCGCGAACTGGCGGTAGAAGATGCCGGGGATGCCGCCGACCAGCGCCGTCGGCACGAACACCGAGACGAGCACCAGGCCGATCGCGATCAGCGCGCCCGAGACTTCGCGCATCGTCTGGTGCGCGGCCTCGCGCGGCGCCTTGCCCTCGCGAATATGCTTTTCCACGGCCTCGACCACGACGATCGCGTCGTCGACGACGATGCCCACCGCGAGCACCAGCGCGAAAAGCGACAGCGAGTTGATCGAGAAGCCGAGCGCGAGCTGCACCGCGAAGGTGCCGACCAGCGCGATCGGGATCGCGACGATCGGAATCACCGCCGCGCGCCAGGTCTGGAGGAAGACCAGCACGACCAGCACGACGAGGATCACCGCTTCGAACAGCGTGTGCTGCACCGCCTCGACCGACGCGCCGACATATTCGGTGGGATTGTAGGGGATGCTGTATTGAAGGCCCGCCGGGAAGTCCTTCTTCAGCGTCTCCATTTCCTTGAGCACCAGGTCCGCCGCGGAGAGCGAATTGGCGCCCGGCTGCTGGACGATCGCGAGCGCGATGCCGCGCTTGCCGCCGAAGCTGCCGCGGATCGAATAATCCTGGCTGCCGAGCTCCACCCGCGCCACATCGCCCAGGCGGGTGATGCTCGCGCCGGTCGGATCGGCCTTCACCGTGATGTTAGTGAACTGCTCGATCGAGGCGAGACGGCCCTGCACGTCGATCGGCACTTCGAACGACGGATTGTCCTTGCCGCCCGGCGCCTGGCCGAGCGCGCCGCCCGCAACCTGGACGTTCTGGGCGCGCAGGGCTGCGATGATCTCGTCCGCGGTCAGGTTGCGCGCCGCCGCCTTGTCCGGATCGATCCAGACGCGCATCGAATAATTGCCGCCGCCGAAGACCTGCACCGTGCCGATGCCGTTGAGGCGCAGCAGCCGGTCGCGGATCACCGTGTTGGCATAGTTGCCGATATAATCGACATCGAGGCTGTTGTCGGGCGAGGTCAGCGCCACGATCAGGAGGAAGCCCGATTCCTGCTTGTTCACGGTCACGCCGATCTGGCGGACCTCCTCGGGCAGGCGCGGCACCGCCAGGTTGACGCGGTTCTGCACCAGCACCTGCGCGGCATCGAGATCGGTGCCCGGCTTGAAGGTGACGGTGATCTGGCCCTGCCCCTGGGTCGAGGACGAGGTCATGTAGAGCATGCCCTCGACGCCGTTGATCTCCTGCTCCAGCGGCTGCGCCACGGTATCGGCGATCGTCTCGGGCGAGGCGCCGGCATAGAAGGCCTGCACCGAAATGGTCGGCGGCGCGATCTCGGGATATTGCGAGAGCGGCAGCAGCGGATAGGCGAAGGCGCCGATCAGCGTGATGAACACCGAGATCACGGCCGCGAAGATCGGCCGCTCGATGAAGAAGCTGGAAATGCCGCCGCGCGGCGCGACCTGGGGTTCGCTCATCGCCCGGACCTCAGCGGTTGCCCGCGGGCTGCGCGGTCGTAGCGGGGAGATCGTTCGAGGCCGGCGCCGCCGCAGCAGGCGCCGCCTGCGCGGTGATCTTGCCCGGCTGCGGCGTCACCTTCACGCCGGGCCGTGCGCGCTGGGCGCCGCCGATGATCACGCGGTCGTCCCGGGCGATGCCGCTGCGGATGACCCGAAGGCTGCCGCGCAGCGGGCCGGTCTGCACCGGCTTGGCCACCACCGTGTTGCTCTTGTCGACGACGAAGACGATCTGGCGTGCGGCATCGGCCATCACCGCAGTATCGGGCACCAACATCGCCGGATAGGGGCGCGACGCCTCGAGCCGCGCCGAACCGAACATGCCCGGCTTCAGGAAGCCGCCGGGATTGGGCACGATCGCGCGGGCGCGGATCGTGCCGGCGCCGGCATCGAGCGCATTGTCGACGAAATCGAGGGTGCCCGCATGGAGATAGTCGTTCTCGTCCGAAAGCTTGATGCGCACTGGCGTCCCGCTCTGGCCGACGCCTTGGCGCTGGTACTTCAGCAGCAGCGCCTCGGAGCCCTGGAAGACGAAGTGGAGCGGATCGACCGAGACGATCGTGGTGAGCACGGTCTGGTCCGCCGTCACCGAATTGCCGACGGTGACCTTGCGCTCGGAAATGCGGCCGCTGATCGGCGCATAGACGCGCGTGAAGCCGACATCGAGGCGGCGCGCGCGCAGCCCGGCCTGGGCGGCGGCGACCTGCGCGGTGCTCGACCGCACCGTGGCGAGCCGCTGCTCGACTTCCTCCTGGCTGGCGGCGCGCTGCGCGGCGAGGACCTGCGAGCGGGCGAGTTCGGTGCGCGCATTGGCAAGCGCGGCCTGCGCCTGGGCGAGCTGCGCGACCGCCTGGGCCGAAGCCGCCTGGGCCTGGCGCGGATCGATGGTGAAGAGGAGCTGGCCTTTCTTGACCATCTGCCCGTCGCGGAAATGGATGCCTTCCAGATAGCCCGAGGCGCGCGGGCGCACCTCGACATTCTGGATCGCCTCGAACCGGCCGACATATTCGTCCCAATCGACGACGTCCTGCACCAGCGGAGTCGAGACCGAGACGGGCGCGGGCCCCTGCTGCGGCGGCCCCGATTCGCCCTTGCCGCACGCGCCGAGCGCGAGCGTGGCGACGAGCGCCGGAAGAAGCAGCCGATTCGTTTTAGCAGACATGCGCGCGTTCCTGGATCGGGGTCCGATCGGACATCCTCCCGGGTCCGTTACTCTGCGGAAACGGTGCCCATTCGGGGTCGCTAGGCCCGGCGCCGCGCTTTGTCAACAACCGATGACTTTACGTCCATTCCCTGATAAGACGGCGCCGAGAAGCATGATAAGGGTTGCTCCATGATCCCACCCGTCCAGGCAGCGCCGCGATCGCGCAACGCGGCCGCGACGCGACAGGCGATCCTCGCCTCGGCGCGCCGCCATTTCGCGCGCGAAAGTTACGAACATGTCGGGCTGCGCGAAATCGCAGGCGACGCGGGCGTCGATCCGGCGCTGGTCAGCCGCTATTTCGGCAGCAAGGAAGCGCTGTTCAAAGAGGCGGTGCGCGACGACGATGACGACTTCCTCGAGGGCGTCGAGCGCGACCAGTTGCCGGCGCATTTCGCCGCCCTGCTGATGGACAAGCATGGCAGCGATCCTGCCGAAATCGACGACAAGACCGAGCAATTGCTGATCGTGCTGCGATCGGCCTCCTCGCCCAAGGCGAGCCAGATTCTGCGCGAAGTGATCGACGAAGACATATTGGGACCGGCGGCGGCGCTGATCGGCGGCAAGGACGCGGAGATGCGCGTCACCTTGTGCCTCGCCCTGCTGATGGGCAGCAGCATCCTGCGTTCGGCGATGCAGCTCGATCCGATCTGCAGCGCCGACCCGGGCGAGCTCGAACGGCGGCTCGTGACCCTGTTCGAAACCGCGCTGGCCTGAGCGCGTCCGGGACATTCCCGATGCCGCGGCGCCGATGCGCCCGCTAGTCCGCTCAGGACCGCCGTCGTGGAAAGGGGGCAGCTTCATGGACAGGCGCAGCCTGCTGATCGGTGCCGGCGGAACGGCCGCCCTGCTCGGCCTGGGCGTCGGCGCCTCGATCGCGAGTGAGGGATCGCCCCGCGCCTATGCCGCGGCGGCGGCCCGGCTTCGCGCCCCGCTGCCCAGCGATCCGCCGCCAGCCGACCTCATCCGCTATGCCACCCTGGCGGCGAACGGCCACAACACCCAGCCCTGGCGCTTCCGCATCGGAGCCGAGGCGATCGACCTGCTGCCCGACTTCACCCGGCGCACGCCGATCGTCGATCCGGACGATCATCACTTGTTCGTCAGCCTGGGATGCGCGGGCGAGAACCTTGCCATCGCGGCGGCAGGATCGGGGCGACCCGGCGAGCTGACCGCCGCCGAAGATGCCGCGGGCCTCCGCTACGCCTTCCGTCACGGCCCGGCCCGGCCGGACCCGCTGCTTGCGGCCATTCCCCGGCGCCAATCGACCCGTGGCGTGTATGACGGTCGCGCCGTTGCCGCGAACCTGCTCGGTCGGCTGGCGGCGGCCGCTGCGATGCCCGGCGTCGACCTGATGCTGATCACGGATCGCCCGCGGATCAATCGCATCCGCGACCTCGTCCTTGCCGGCAATGCGGCGCAGCTCGGCGATCCGGCGTTCATCCGCGAGCTCCGGCACTGGCTGCGCTTCAATCCGCGCGCCGCGATGGCGCACGGAGACGGGCTCTATTCCGCTGCCAGCGGCAATCCGGTGCTGCCCAGCTGGCTCGGCAAGCCGGCGCTCGACCTGTTCTTCACGGCACGATCCGACAATGCGCGCTATGCCCGCCACATCGCCTCCTCCGCCGGCCTCGCGGTCTTCGTCGGCGCGGGGGCCGATCGCGACCATTGGATCCAGGTCGGCCGCGCCTGCCAGCGATTCATGCTGACGGCGACCAGCCTGGGCCTGCGTCACGCCTTCCTCAACCAGCCGATCGAAGTCCCCGCACTGCGAGACGCGCTTGCCCGCGAGGTCGGCGCGCCCGGCAAGCGGCCGGACCTTGTCCTGCGCTTCGGGTACGGGCCCGCCCTGCCCTTCTCGCTTCGGCGACCGGTGCAGTCGGTGCTGATCGACGAGGGAGGCTGAAGCGCGCGCTCAGCGGCGGGGCTGATCGATCTTGGTGCCGAGCAGCACCAGCCGATCGCCGGTGACTCCGAACCAGTGCGGCGTTCCCGCGGGAACGAGGAAAACGTCGCCGCGACGCAGCATCCGGGTCGTTCCGCCTTCGATCCTGGCGCCTTCGATCAGCGTCGGATTGGTCTCGGCCGGATCGACCAGCCGGCCACCCGACAGCATCGTGCCCGAGCCGGCGACGACAACGACATATTCGGCCTGATCGGGGTGCACGGCAGGCTTGCCCGGCCGGGTCCAATATTCGAGCGCCGCGACCGCCGCGCCGCCGCGCACGAGCGGCCGCCAGGCAAAGCCCTGCCCCGGCTTCAACGCCTCGCGCATCGCCTCGATCTGGGCCTGCACCTCCGCCGACGAGGCGAAGGACGCCGGGTCGGCGCCGGCCTGCGCCAGCGCCGGGCAAGGGGCGAGCATTGCGAGCGCGGCGAGCAGGCGCTTCACAGCCGGATCGTCCGGCCTTCGCGGGCGGAGCGATAGATCGCTTCGATGATCCGCATGTCGCGCAGCCCCTCTTCTCCCGAGACGATCGGCTCGCGTCCGGTGGCGATGCAGTCGGCCAGGTGATCGAGTTGCCCGGCAAATTGGGTCTGGCCGGGCCCCGGCGGCGGGCTCGGCACTTCGTTCTCGCGTCCGTCGCGGCCCGTCCACAGGCGATTGCCGTCATAGCGGGTCGCCGGCTCCAACTCGATCCGGCCCGTGTCGCCCATCGCGATGATGTGGTTCTGATTGGCGCTGTACATCGACTTGCACGCCGCGACGGCCCCTGAAGGGAACAGGAGTTGCCAGTCGATCTGGTCCTCCACCTCATGGAAGCGCGGATCGCTGCGGTCGGTCGATTCGAGGGCCTGCACCGCGATCGGCTCTTCCCCGGTCATGTAGCGCGCCGCCTGCAGCGAGTAGATGCCCATGTCCATCAGCGAGCCCCCGCCCGAAAGCGCGCGCTTCAGCCGCCATTTCGACGGATCGCGCTGGACGAAGCCATGTTCGGAGCGGACATAGCGGATCCTGCCCGCCGCCCCGCTGCGCGCCAGCCGCATCGCCTCGAGGTTGAACGGCTCGAAATGGCAGCGATAGCCGATCATCAGCTTGCGCTTCGCGGCCTTGCACGCCGCGATCATCGCCTCGCATTCGGCGACCGAGACCGCCATCGGCTTTTCGCACATCACATGCTTGCCGGCCCGGGCGGCGCGGATGACATAATCGGCATGCATCGAATTGGGCAGGCAGACATAGACGATATCGACATCGGGATTGTCGCGGATCCGGTCGAAGCTGTCATAGGAATAGATCGAGCGTTCCGGCAGGCCGTGCTCCGCCGCCACCCGGCGCGCCTTGGCCGGATCGCCGCTGACCATCGCCGCGAGACGGCTGTGCGCGCAATGGGCGAATTGCGGGATGATCACGCCCAACCCGTAGGTACCGAGGCCGACGATCGCATAGCCGAGCCGCCGTTCCGGCGCGGCACGGGCGATCCCGCTGGACAGGAACGCGCCCGATGCGGCGGCGAGGAGAAGATCGCGTCGGGCCAGTTCCATGCGGTTCACTCCATCGATGTTCGAGGTCGCGGACGGGATTGCCCGCTTCATGGCGTCGTGCTGCTCGGGGTCGCCCTGCTTCCACCGCCGGGCACGAGCCAGCCGCCGTCGCTCAGCCAATCGTGCAGCCGATCGGGCCAGTGCTGGAGCGAGAGCCGCTCGGAATGCATCGCCAGGTTGAAGCCGTGGCCGGTATCCGCGAACAGATGGAGCTCGGCCGAGACGCCCGCCGCGCGGAGTTGCTGGTAGAGCGCCAGCGTCGGCGCCGCGCAGCAGGCGTCGAGCGTGCCGGCCGCAAGAAAGGCGGGCGGCGCCCCGGCCACTGCCTTGCCGGGAATGCCGAGCGGCCCCGGATAGACCAGGACCTGGAAATCGGGGCGGGCGCTCTGCCGATCGACGGCATCGGCGGCTGCGGCGCGAGTGCCTTCCGGATTGTCGGCTTCGAGCGCCACCAGCTCGCCGCCGGCGGAAAAGCCCATCAGCCCGATCCGGTGCGGATCGACGCCATATTCCGCAGCATGGGCACGGACCCAGCGCACGGCGCGCGTCGCATCGGCGGCGGCATCGCGCTCGATCGAGTAGGTCGAGCCCGGTTCGCGGGCGAGGCGATATTTAAGCACGAAGACCGTGATCCCGAAGCGATTGAGCGCACGGGCGGGAACCACGCCTTCGTTGATCCAGACGAGCATGCGATGGCCGCCGCCGGGAATGACGATGATCCCAACCCCGTTCGCATGGGCCGGATCGGCGCGGAACACGGTGAGCGAGGGCTGGTGGACATTGCTGACATAGCTGTTGTCGATGCGTTCCGGCTCGCTGCGCCGCGCCTCCGAGCCCGGTGCCCCGTTCGGCCAGAGCGGAATCGGCGGGGGGACCGACTGGGCCTTCGCCGTCGATCCGAACGCGAGCGACACCGCTGCCAGCGCCATGCCCGCCAGGAGCGGAATGGCGCGTTCGGATAAAGGGGTCGATCGCTGCACGAGACGCTGCCTTGCTCGCCTGAGTCCATCGTGCCGCAATCGGCACCGCAGCAGCGTATCAGCTCGCAATAGTGCGCGGGAACTACGACTTTTGTCGCGGGTCTTCGCCTTTATCGAGGTGCAAGGTCGATCGACTGAACCGGTTCAAGTGCTCCTCGGCGGCGCTATTGCCACCATTCATGGAGATTCCTGCACGACTCGGCATGAGTTCGGGCAGTGTGAGTAGTAAATCGCCAAGCCAGGCATAGGTTCGATGCTAAATAGCGCGCGAGATCAGGCAATTGCGAAACTGCGCGGGCCCGAGCTGTGCTTCGTACGGGACGCGCGCCGGCCTCACATATGCGCGATCGCCTTTACGGATTGGGAACGAACTCGGCCCCATGAAGCGCACTGCATTTTCGGAGATTGCCGGCCGTGGGCCAAAAGGAGCTGCCCTCCCTGCTGAAGAAGTGCGAGGCCGAACTCGCCGCGAGCCGCCGCGCGCTCGACGCGCTCGAGCAGTCGCTGTCCCAGGTGAAGGACGCGTTGCGCGAGCCGGGGGTCGAAACGAGCTCGGCCACGCCGATCCAGGAAGTCCTCGAATCGCATCGCGACGAACTGGTCAGCATGGTCGTCGCCGCGCTCGAAAATACCGCGAAGCGGCGCGGCAAGCGGGACGGCTTTGCCGGCACGCTGGTGCACCGGAGCGAGGACGACAGCTATCGCCTCGGCCGCCGGCGCATCGCCTTGACCGATACCGAGAAGCAGATCCTCGACTTGCTGTGGCAGGCGATGCCCGAACCGATCTCGCGCCAGGCGATCCATGACGCCCTCTATCCGCACGGCAACAAGCCGGCCGCGGCGACGATCGACGTCTTCGTTTCGAAGCTGCGCCAGAAGCTCAAGCTGATCAGCGGCGGGACGGAATTCCTCGAATCGGTCCGCAGCAAGGGCTGGGCCCTCAAGCCCGAGCTTTGCCGGGATACCCGCGTGCTGGGCGGGGAAGAGGAAGCGCGGCGGGCCTGAGCCTGACGCGGCGCGCATCGCCCCCAAGCCAAGCGCGGCCGAAGCCGCTAATCCTTCCGGCCGCCGAGGATCAGGCGCAGGCGCGCCTCGTGGCCGCCGCCCTCGGTGCGGCTGAGGCCATCGGCATAGTCGTTCATGCGCCGGGCCAGCGCCGCTGCGGCCTCGGGGTGGCGCTGCAACGGACTGTTTGCGAGCGTCGCCAAGGCGCGCAGCCTGCCCGCCGCGGTCTCCGATTCCAGCAGGCCGAGATTGATCAGGTCGATGTAGAGCGACGAGACGAGCAGCGCCTGCCCTTCGATCAGGGTATCGACCAGGGCCGCCAGGTCCGCGCCATCCCGCGTGCTCAGCATGTTTCGGTCGCCGTCGGACGGGATTGAATCATCAGCCCTGCGCGCCGATCGACGGGGCGAACGACTGCGCGGCGGACACGTCAGTTCGCCTCGACGCGGAAGTCCAGATGATCCGTGTCGAAGCCCTGAGGCCCCGGCGCGGAGAAGATCTCGCGATCGCGGATGCGCGGGCCGGTCGCACGGCTGATGACATTGTGGCCCGAACCGTCGAGCACGATGCGCTCGTCGCCCACCGAGACCACCGCGCCGCGCATCGAGCCCGGCGCATAGTCGACCGCGAGGTTATACCCGCGCGGGGAATTGCAATATTCCTGCAGGTTGCCGAGCAGATAGCCGTCGCCCGTCGCGCTGATCGCAGCATGGTGCGAGACCGTACAGATCACCGGCACCGCAACCTGCAGCTGGAAACTGCTCGTCGAGACGGACTGCGCGCCAGCGGCGGAGCCCGCGAGGAAGAGGACCAGAACGGAGACCTTGCTCAGTGTCTTGAACGCCATCGGACTGAACTCACGCTATTTGCGGCTTGGTCTAGTCCAGGGGCATTGAAGATCCGGTTAAGACCAAGGTTAATGCTGCGTTCAGACAATAACTCACGGCAATCCAATGGGTTTCCGGGGCAGCGCATCGCACTTCACGCCCGAGACGCTCTCAAATCCGCCAGAACGGGTATCCAGCGGGCTGGTCAAACCCGTCTAGAATGGATCAAGTTTTCCCGAGTCGCGCGACGATTCGCGCTCCGCGGTGCATGAGCCGGCGTCGAGCGCACATCCGATAAAATACTGATTTCCGGCCGCGATTCGCGGGCCCGTGCGGTTTCGACACGGGTTAACCTTCAATTGATTCGACTCATAATGGATTAAAATTGTATTAAAGATTGAGTAAGGGTCGGGAGGGACACCTGTGATTGGGGTAACTGGGGGCAGTCAGGCGCATGGCGCGTGGCTGGCAGCAGCGGCGTGCGCCATCGCCGCGACGATCGGTGGTGCGGGAAGCGCGGAGGCGCGTCCGGACAGCGTCGAGAACGTCAAGCGGGTCGAGCTGAACGTGCACGGCCAGATCAGCCAGTTCTGCGAACTCGGCCATATCGACGACATGAGCTTCGGCGATCTCACGCGGCGCAATCTGAGCCGCACCGCCAGGGTCGCGCTCAGCTGCAACGTACCGTTCGAAATGAAGATCCAGGCAGCCCATGGCGGCCTCGCCAACGATCTCTATCCGAACGGCCAGGGCCCCTATGCGGGGACGGTCACCTACAATCTCGACGTCTCGATCCCGGTGCTCAAGCCGCAGTCGAGCGTGGTCCGGCGCAGCTTTACCAGCCGCCAGCTGATGGGCGGCGCCGTGGTGTCCAGCGGCGGCGGCATCGCACTCGACGGCATGGACCTGAACGTCTCGCTCGATCCGCCCAGCCGCGACGCCGGGCTGCTCGCCGGAAACTACGGCGAAACCATCGTCATCACCGTCGCCCCCAGCTGAGCGGCGACGCGATATCCCGGGCGCCAGCCCGAAGGAATTCGGCGCGTATCCTGCCGAACGAGTAGCCTGCCCCGGCAAAAACATCGGTCGTTCGGGGTGGGATAATCGGAAGATCCCTCGCGAGGGGATGTTCCCACAGTCGGAGCCGCGGAAGGAAGATCGATTGGCGATCGACCCCCGCAATCAGTGAGGAAACAGTCATGAAGCTCATGTTCACGACCGCCATTGCGGCGGTTGCCCTGGTGGGGGTCTCGGGCACCGCCCAGGCCCAGTCGCACACCACCTACACCTCGACCTACTCGACCGGCGGCAACGGCACTGTCACGGGCGGTGCGGCGGTCCTCGCCGACGCTGCCTACGACCTGACCCAGGCGATCGGCGGCCCGGCGCTCAAGACGCTGAGCGGTTCGCGCTTCCACTCGGATTCGAGCGCCCCGAACGACGTCGGCACCGCCGATGCCAGCGCCGATGCCAACAAGCAGACCTTCACCCTCACCGGCTCGGTGAGCAAGGATTGCTCGTTCTACGGCGGCGGCACCAACACCCACACGATCAGCCTGAACACGATCGGCATCCGCACGCAGAGCACCGACAACGTCTCGCAGGCGTTCAACCAGGCGGCCGACATCACGGCGAACTTCAACACCGCCACCGCCGGCTGCAACACCAACAACACCGTGTCGATCACCACCACCCATGGCGGCAAGCTGCTCAACGGCACCCCGGGCGCGTTCGACAACACCCAGTTCACCGATAACATCCCCTATGGCCTCAACGCCACCTGGCAGGGCGTGAATGTCGGCGACGGTGCGCATGGCGCCAGCACGCAGCAGATCAAGTGGAATGCGGGCGACGCGGTCGGCACCCCGACCAAGACCGGCGGCGCATGGCGTTCGGCGTTCAACATGGACATCGTCGCCCCCGCTCAGAGCAAGGGCCTCGTCTCGGGCACCTATGAGGACACCATCACGGTGACCCTCGCCGCTTCCTAAGCCGCGAACCCCGCCATTCGGCCGCGGCTGACGCGGCGATACCAGATTTAAGGTGAGACTATCATGAAGACCATGTTCAAGACCGCCATTGCGGCCGTTGCGCTGATCGGCGCTCCCGCCGCCTTCGCGCAGCACACCACCAGCAGCACGACCTATTCGGCTAACCCGACCCCGGCCCAGGGCCACTGGACTGGTCCGTGGTGGAACCCGCACTGGGTGCAGGACGTCCCCGCCAAGACTTCCGAACAGCGCTACAATGACGACCATGTCGGCAGCCGCTTCGCCTCCTCGTCGAGCGCGCCGGACAATGTCGGCACGGCGGATGCCAGCGCGGACGCCAACAAGCAGACCTTCGCCCTCACCGGCTCGGTGAACAAGGACTGCTCGTTCTACGGCGGCGGCACCTCGAGCCACACGATCGCCCTGAACACGATCGGCATCCGCACCAACAGCACCGACAATGTGTCGCAGGCCTTCAACCAGGCGGGCGACATCACGGCGAACTTCAACACCGCCACCGCCGGCTGCAACACCAAGAACACCGTGTCGATCACGACCGCCCATGGCGGCAAGCTGCTCAACGGCAGCCCGGGCGACTATGACAACGGCCAGTTCACGGACAACATCCCCTATGGGCTGACCGCGACCTGGTCGGGCGTTTCGGACACGGGCGCGGGCCAGACCCCGAGCACGCAGACGATCGCCTGGACTCCGGGCCAGGCCGTGCCGGCTCCGAAGACCGGCGGCGCATGGCGTTCGTCGTTCAACATGGACATCATCGCTCCGGCCCAGACCAAGGGCCTGGTCGCCGGCACCTATGAGGACACCATCACGGTGACCCTCGCCGCGTCGTAAGATCCGGTAACCAAGAGAGGGGAGGTTCTGTTGACCTCCCCTCTTTTATCATGCCGGTTCGAACTCAGTCTGTCCCGGGGGGGATGTAAGTTGCGTATTCACACTCTTGTCGCGCGTCGCGCGGCCAAGCTGCTCCTGCCGCTCGCGATCCTGGCCGGCATTGCCGGTGTCGCCGAAGCGATGCGGGTTTCCCCGATGGTCATCGAGATGACCGCGAAGGGCAGCGGTGCGACCGGACGCCTCGAGATCCAGAATCTCAACGACACCCAACTCGCCTACGAGACCCGCATCACGCGGATCGACTATGACGCCGAAGGCAAGATGACCGAGACGCCGGCGGACGAGGACTTCCTCGTCTTCCCGCCGCAGGGCGTCCTGCAGCCCAAGGCCCGCCAGGTCGTCCGCCTGCAATGGCTCGGAAGCCCCGACATTGCCGCCAGCCAGGGCTATTACGTTTCGGTGAACCAGCTTCCGGTGAAGCTCGCCCCCGGCGCGACCGTCGAGCCGGGCGCCCAGGTCCAGGTCGTCTATCACATGAAGGCGCTCGTCGTCGTCGCGCCGCCCAACGCCCAGCCCAAGGTCGAAGTCGTTTCGGCCAAGCCGGTGATGATCGCCCCCAAGGCCGATCCCGGCTCGAAGGAGCCCGGCAAGGGTGCGCCGGAACCCGGCGTCGAAGTCACCGTGCGCAACACCGGCGCGCGCCATGCGATGATGGCCGGCGCACGCTGGACGATCGAGGGCAAGGGTCCCGACGGCAAGCCGCTCACGGTCGTCCTCGATCAGGAGGCCCTCAACCGCGAAATCGGCGTCGGCTATGTCGCCGCGCTGAAGGGCCAGCGCAGCTTCCAGGTCCACACCGGCACGGCCTTCGGGCCCGCGCCGATCAAGGTTCGCTTCAACTGATGCGATTACGGATCCGCCTTCTCGCTGCCGCCTCTTTCAGCGTCTACGCGCTGCCGGCGGCTGCGCAGGTGCGGGTGCCCCTGCCCGGCCCGGCGCGCCCCGCACCAACCCCCGCGCCGTCCGCCCCGACCTCGACGCCCCCGGTGTCGCAGGACCGGCCGGTCTCGGCCCCGACGCCGCGCCAGGACGGCCAGAGCGTGCCCGTGCAATTGCCGGGTGCGCCCTCGATTCCGCTGAATGCCGAGGGGCGGCCGGACATCAATCCCTATAATCGCGACATCGACCTGACAGTGCCGATCACCTATCGTGATCGCACGCTGGGCGAGATCCCGATCCACCTGACGGCCGACGACCGCTATGCGATCGCGGCGAAGCCGTTCCTCGACGTGCTGGTCCCGCTGCTCAATCAGAAGGCGCGCGATCGGCTGCAGGCGGCGCTGGGCACGCGCGCGACGTTCGGCGAAGACGACCTCAAGGGCACCGGCGTCTCGCTCACCTATGATCCAAGCGCGCTGGCCGTCGTCGTCGTGCAGATCAGCGCCGAGGAGCGCGCGCTCGAATATCTCTTCCCCGCTCCTGCGCGTGACGACGAGATGCCCGATCTCGCGCCCGCGGGCTTCTCCGCCTTCCTCAACCTGAACGTGGTGGGCGTGAAGCTGTGGGGCGCCGACAGCCGCTTCCTGAAGCCCAGCGTCTATCTTGACGGCGCGATGCGCTTCGGCGGCGTCGTGCTCGAAGGCGATGGCGCCTTCAGCGAAGATTTCGGTCCCACCGGCAGCAATTATCGCTTCGATCGCAATTATGTCCGCCTGGTCTACGACCAGCCCGATTCCTATCGCCGCTTCTATGCCGGCGATCTCCAGCCGGAGATCCGCGGCCAGCAGACCTTCGTGCGGATGGGCGGCATCGGTGTGTCTCGCCAGCGCCGCCGCTTCGATCAATATCGTTCGGCGATCCTCCAGGGCAATCGCCAGATCGTCCTGCAGCGCAGCTCGACGATCGACGTCTATCGCAACGGATCGCTGCTGCGGCAATTCCGGCTCGATCCGGGCTCGTACGACCTCAGCACGCTGCCGCTGATCTCGGGCAGCAACGATGTCAGCATCCAGGTCCGCGACGATGCGGGCAGCGTGCAGAACATCGCCTATAATTCCTATCTGGACCCGATCGACCTTCAGCCCGGCGACTATGAATATGCCGGCTATATCGGCAAGACCTCGACCCGCTATGGCCGCTCGCCGGTCTATAATGGCGAGTTCGCCTTTTCGGGCTTCTTCCGCAAGGCGTTCGTCGACAAGCCGGCGATCGGCGTCGGCCTCCAGGCCAGCGCCAAGGTCCAGAACGTGGTCGGGCAGACCCAGTTCATCCTGCCCAACAGCAGCCGCCTGCAGTTCGACGTCGCGGCGAGCCACACCCGGCGCTTCGGCACCGGCTACTCGACCGGCGTGACCTACGACCTGCTGTTCGATCGCGGCGACAAGGTCGATGCGCTCACCTTCCGCGCCGACTATATCTCGCGGCGCTATGCCGGGCTCGGCAACGAAGAACCGGACAATCCCTCTTCCTGGAGCCTCAGCGCCAATTATTCGCGCAGCTTCACCCAGGAAGTGACGGCGCTGCTCGGCCTCAGCTACATCAAGGGCCGCCGCAACACCGGCGACAGCTACCGGATCGACGCCAACACCTCCTATCGCTTCTCGCGGCAGTGGAGCGTGCGCGGCGGCGTCAACTATACGCGCTATGGGGGTTCGTTCGCGCGCCAGAACGGCCTGGGCTTCAACGTCTCGCTGGTGTTCCAGCCGAGCTATCGCGACCGCAGCGAGGCGCGCTACGAAAGCAACACCGAGAACGCCACGCTGTCCTATGTCCATTCGCCGAGCGGCCTGATCGGCAGCGTTGGCTATGGCGGGGTGGTCGGCCGCGACTTCGGCTCGGCGAACGCCCAGGCCTTTGCCGATTATGTCGGCAATCGCTTCGACGCGTCGATCAGCCATTCGGGCTATGGCACCGGCTTCGGCAGCATCGCCGACCAGCAGGTCTCGTCGATCCGCGTCGGCACGTCGCTCGCTTTTGCCGACGGGCATTTCGGCGTCGGCCGCCGCATCACCGACAGCTTCGCCGTGCTCTACCCGCACGAGACTCTGAAGGGCCACAGCGTCGTCGCCGGCCAGTCGCTCGCCAAGAACGACTATATGAGCAAGAGCGGCACGTTCGGCGGCGCGGTCAACGGCTATCTCAACAGCTACACGACCCAGTCGATCCAGTACGACGTCGAGGATGCGCCGCGCGGCTATGATGTCGGCTCGGGCGTGGTTCGGGTGAAGCCGCCCTACAAGAGCGGCTATGCGCTCCAGGTCGGCACCGACGCGTTCGTCAGCGCGACCGGCACGCTCGACCAGGCCGACGGCAAGCCCGTCTCGCTCGCCGGCGGCCGCGTCGTCGCGCTGGACGGCAAGGACCGGGCATCGATGTCGTTCTTCACCAATTCGGCGGGGCGGTTCGCGATCCAGAACCTGCGTCCCGGCGTCACCTATCGCGTCGAGCTTTTTGGTAGTAGCCAGACGTTCGAGTTCAGCGTGCCGAAGACGACCGACGGTCTGGTGGACCTCAAGGTCGTGAAGCTCAAGCCATGAGGATCGCTATGCGCAGCCCCCTTCGATCCGCCCTGCTGGCCGGCCTCGCCCTGTGCGCCAGCGGCACCGCCGCCGCGCAGGTCCTGCCGACCGCAGTGCGCAGCAGCCAGTGCGCGCTGCGGATCGACACGACGACGGCCAACTGGATCATCCGGGGGTACGACCCCTTCTCGTCGAACCAGCCGACCGGCAGCTATGACGTGCTCTTCGTCAACGAGGGCAATCAGGATTGCCGCTTCTATCCGGTATTCGAAGCCGATCGCACCGGCTTCGGATTGCGGGCGGACGCCGGATCGCCGGTGCCCTACACGCTGATCGACGAGACCGACGGCTATGACGCGACTCCGCTCGGCGGGCGGACGCTGCGACGGGTGAACAACCGTTCGGTGGTGGTGCCGGCGCGCGGGCAGCAGATGGTTCGCTACATCGTCAACATCGATCCGGACCGCATCCCGGGCGATGGTCTCTTCCGCCAGTCGCTGCAGCTCCAGGCGGAGCAGGCTGACGGCGCCGTGCTGGCGCAGCGGCAGATGTCGATCGGGATCGAAGTGCTGCCCTCGGCAGTGATGAGCCTTGCCGGCGCGTTCACCCGCGTGCGCGGCCAGGCCGATGTCGACCTTGGCGAGCTGAACGAGGGGCTGGCCAAGGTGCCGCTGAACCTCAACGTCCGCAGCACCCGCGCCTTCCGGCTCGGCGTCGAATCGCAGAACAACGGCAAGCTCCGCCTCGGCGGGACCGATTGGGCGATCCCCTATCAGATCCTGATCGACGGCCGCGCCGCCGCGAATTCGGACCATGGCTTCGTTTCCGACAGCCGTCCGGGCCGCCGCACCGCGACCCTGCCGATCGGCTTCCTGATCGGCGATACCAAGCAGAAGCGCGCCGGCGTCTATTCGGACGTGGTGACGATCTCCGTCGCCGTCGAATAACCCGCGGCCGCCATGCCGCCGGGCCGCGGCATTTCGATCCCGGAGCTCTCGGCGAGCGGCGTGTCGAACGGGCAATCGATTTCCAGCCACTGTGCTTCGGCGTCGGAAGTGCCCGCGTAGAGCCGGGTCACTTCCCCGACGCGCTCGATGCCGGACGAGAAGACGACGTCGACCAGGTCCGGCCGCTTCGCCGGGCCGGGAAGGAACTGGCTGCGCGCGGCGATGATGCGATAGTCGCGCCAGGCATGGGTCGCCGGATCGAAGACGAAGGCCACGGCATAATAGCGCCGCTGGCCATGACGATCGTCATTCTCGAAATAGGCGGCGTGCGCGATCACGCCGATCTCTCCGCTCTCCAGCGCGTGCGCCTCATTCGCACCGCCCCAATCGTGCGGATGGAACATGTCCTCGATCAGCCGTGCATCCTCGATGATCGCGAGATCCATCTCGTCGAGGCTGCCGACTTCGGCATAGCCGATCATTCCCCGCTCGCCGATCAGCCCGCGCGGCCGCGTGAAGATGCCGACGCGGCCGCCCGCCAAGGCGCACAACCGGATGTCCTTCATCCCGACCGGACCGGAGAAGAAGCGGCGCAGGCCGAAGATGTCGGACCCGCGATAGAAGGTCGTGCGCCAGGTGATTCCCGTCGGATCGTGGCTGATCTCGACCCCGCCGAACACCAGTTCGCCGCCGATCCGAGTGACGAAGGGATCCTGCAGCGCGAAGCGCGGCGCCCCTTCGATGGGATGCCACACGCCATCGCGTTGCTCGAAGAAGACCGCCACCGAATCCTCGCTGTCGCGCCGCTCGACGCGGCCGGCGATCACCCGGCGGCCCGCCGAATGGAAGGGTGCCGTGATGTTGTAGACGTCGCAGCCGTCGATGCCGACGAAACGGAGCTTGCCGCTCCGCCCCGGCAGGGACGAAGCGCCTGCGGCAAAGGCATCGTACAGGGTCTTGATCCGCGTGATTCCTCGGCGATCCACGAGCGTTTTCCTTCTTTCGTTGCGAGGGGGTGTCTTGGAAGAGCTGGCTAGACCCGCATCGCGGCCCAGAGATCGGCGAGCGCCACCGTGCCGAGCGCCATCACCTGATCGGCCGCGCCATAATAGACCCAGAGTTCGTCGCCTTCGATCAGCGCGCCGCAGCTGAACAGCACATTGTCGAAGAAGCCGGTGCGCTCATAGGGTTCGGTCGGCGTGCCCAGCGGCTGCGCCAGGCGCGCACGGACGATGCGCGGATCGTCGCGATCGAGCAGCAGCGCGCCCAGGCTGTAGCGCTGATCGGCATCGACGCCGTGATAGATTTGCAGCCAGCCCTTGTCGGTTTCGAGCATCTGCGCGCCGCCGCCGATCTTGCTGTTTTCCCAAGCCTGGTCAGTGCGGCCGACGAGGTGCTCGTGCCGCCCCCAATGGAGCAGGTCGGGCGAGCGGGCGATCCAAATTTCGGGCAGGCCGAGGTGCAGCGGCGCGGGGCGATGCAGGCACCAATAGCTGCCGGCGATCTGGCGCGGGAACAGGCAGACATCGCGATTGTCCGGCGCGTGGACGATGCCGAGCCGTTCGACGCTCGTGAAATCGTCGGTCACCGCCAGCGCCGTCGTGATGCCGAGATCGGAAACCGCGGTGTAGTTCACATAATAGCGCCCTTCGATCAGCGTCAGCCGCGCATCCTCACAGCCATAGCGTTCGGCGCGATTGGCGGGGAACAGGAAGGGCTCGGCATCCACCGCGAAATCGGTGCCGTTGCGGCTGCGCGCGATGCGCAGGTGCGACATCGAAGTGAGGTGGACCTGGCGCGGATCCTGGACCGAGCGGACCATGCGCGGATCGGAGAAATCATAATCGGGATCGTCGGCGCGGAACGATCGCACGCCGCAATGCCAGGCATCGCCATCGGCTTCGAGCACCGGCACGCGCACTTCGCCCTCGCCTGCCCCGGCGACGCTTTCGGCGACGCGCAGCAGCATGACGATCTCGTCGCCCATCCGCGCGACGCCGGCATTGAAGGCACCGTCCACCTGCCAGCCTTCCCGGCTGGGCGGAACGTCCGCGGGCGTGACAACCGGATTGCCCGGCCACCGCTTGAGCATGAAGAAACCCTTTCGAATCGAATTATTTGAGCGTGAGCGACATGCCCTGGAGGAAATGTCGGCGGAACAAGACGAACAGCAGGATCAGCGGCAGCGTCTGGAGCACCGCCCCGGCCATCACCGGACCGACATAGCCGCCATATTGCTTGCTGAACGTCGCGAGCAGCACCGAAAGCGGCATGCGATCGGTGTCCGAGATCGCGATCAGCGGCCACAGGAAATTGTCCCAGGTGCCGGTGAAGGTGAACAAGGCGACGATGGCGATGATCGACTTGTTGAGCGGCACGACCACCCGCATCACCGTCTGCCACAGGCTCGCCCGGTCGAGCCGCGCGGCGTCGAGATACTCCTCGGGCATCGCCTTGAACGACTGCGACATCATGTAGATGCCCCAGCCCGACATGATCGAGGGCAGGATCAGCGCGCCGAGCGAATTGAGCAGCCCCAATTCCTTCACCAGCACGAACAGGGGAAGGATGAACATGGTGGTGGGAATCACCATCTGGAGCAGCAGGAAATCGCCGAACAGCTTGCGCCCCGGAAAGCGTAGCCGCGCCAGCGCATAGGCGATGAACGCGGAGGAGAGCAGCACCGAGGCGGTGACCGTGAACGTCACCAGCGCCGAGATCGCGAGCGCCTGGAGGAACGGCCGGTTGAGCTTGTCGGCAGTGGCGAACAGGAAGCGGAAATTGTCGAGCCCGAAATCGCCCTGGAACAGCCCAGTGGTGTAGATCTGCCCGGTCGGCTTCAGTGAGGCGGCGACCATCCAGGCGAACGGATAGAGCCAGCTCAGCGCCAGCGCATAGATGCCGATCGTCGCGATCCAGCCCGCCAGGCTGCGCGATCGGGCGAAGGCGGCGATCCGCGCGATCATACCAGCACCACCTTCTTCTCGAACAACCGCCGGGCGAGCACGACCAGCGCGTAGCTCCCCGCCGAGACGATGATGCTCATCATCGCTGCATGGCTCGGCTGGAGCCGGCGGAACGCGGTTTCGTAGATCATGATCTGCGGCGTCATCGTGCTGTCCGCCGGGCCGCCGCCGGTGATCAGGAACGGCTCGGTGAACAGGCCGAACGAGACCAGGATCGCGAAGACCAGCACCATCATCAGCTGCGGATTCATCATCGGCAGGGTGATCCGCACCAGCCGAGTGAACGGCCCGGCATGATCGAGCCGCGCCGCGTCGTAGATTTCCTTGGGGATGGTGAGCAGCCCCGAATAGAGGATCAGCCCGTAATAGCCGACGAACTTCCAGGCGACGACCAGTGCGATCGCCAGCATCGCCAGCGTCGGATCGTTGGTCCAGGGAATGGTGATGCCGGTCCAGGCGAACAACGCCGCGTTGAGCGGGCCCGTGGAGCTGAAGATCTTGGTGAAGACCAGCGACAGCGCCACGCCCGACGAGACGTTCGAAAGCAGGAAGCAGAGCGCGATGAACGCCTTGCCGCGGCGGACATGCTGCAGCCCGAAGGCGACGATCAGCGCGCCGCCGAAGGCGATCGGCAAGTACATCGCGAGGAAGCGCACGACGTTCCACAGCGCCTGGAGGAATTGCGGATCGCGCAGGGTCAGCAGCAAGTTGCGCGCGCCGGTGAACACCGGCTCGTCGAAGAAGCGCCACTGCGTCACCGAAAGCTTGGCGAGCCAGAAGAAGGGATAGGCCCAGAAGATCGCCGTGAAGACGAGATAGGAGGCGGCGAGCGCGATGCCGATCGCCGCCTCGCGGTTCAGCGCGGGCCGCTTGACGCTCATGCCTGCACCTCGAGCATGCGATCGGTTTGCGCCACCGCCTGCGCGAGTGCTTCGGCCGGCGAACGCTGCCCGGTCATCAGCGGTTCGACCAGCTTGGCCGACATGATCTTCTGGATGTCGATCGTATATTCGGAAAGCGCCGGGGGCCGGGCATTGGCGACATGCTGGGCATAGGCGCGGGCGATCTTGTTGGTGCGGTAATAAGCGGCGAAGCGCGGGTTTTCGAGCAGGTCGCCGCGTGCGGGCGAGAGCCCGGTGCGCTGGAGCCAGAGCAGGTTGAGATCCTCGTCGCCCAGTGCCCAGGCGAGGAATTCGAAGGCCTGGCGCGAGACCAGGCTGTTCTTGAAGACCACCACGCCCTTGCTATCCGAAAAGGTCGCGCCTTGCCCCGCCATCGGTGCATCGGCGAGCATCGGGCCCACTTCGATCCGCGCCAGCGTCTCCGGATAGACGCGCGAGAAGCGCTCGACGTCCCAAGGGCCGCGGACGGCGCCGGCGGCGAGGCCGGTGACCAGCGGCTCCTCCGCGTCGAAATCGAGCGCGGTCCAGCCCTGGCGGAACATCCGGTCCATGAAGCCTGCGGCCTGCAGCCCGGCCGGATTGTCGTACAGCGCCTTCTGCCCCGCGAGATAGGGCGCCCCGCCCGAGGCGGCGTAATAGAAGGAAATGAAATCGAACCAGCGGTCCGCCCAGCCGCGCCCGGCGACCACCTGCATCCCGTAGCGGCGCCGCGGCCTGCCATAGCGCGCGCTGAAGCCATAGACCTCGTCATAGGTCCGCGGCGGCGCCGACAGGCCATTGGCTTCGAGCAGGTCGGCGCGCCACCAGATCAGCGTCGGGCTCGAATAGATCGGCAGCGCGAAGACGCGGCCGTCCTGCGTCCAGCCGGGAACGATCGCCTGCATGTGCCGGCGCGCGATCAGCTCGGCATAGCCGGGCATCGCCGCCAGGTTCGCCACCTGGCCGAGCGCGGCGAGCTGCACCGCGAAGCCGGAGAAGATGTTGGTGCTGAGATCGGGCTCCGTCCCGGCGACCAGCGCCGACAGCACCGTGTCCTCGGAACTCCCCGCCGTCGGAATCGTCGTGAAATCCACCGGGAGCCCGCGCTTTTCGCGGTTCCAGCGCGCGACCGCGATCTTCCAGAAGCCTTCCTCGGCGTCATTGGGCGCGACCCAGAAGCGGATGCGATCGGTGCGCTTCTCGGCCCGTCGTGGCGCGCAGCCCGCGAGCACGGCCGCGCCGCTGCCGAGTGCCAGCCGCAACAGCTCGCGCCGGGCGGTCATGGGAGCGCGGTTCCGCCGAGCGCGCGCAGGGCGAGCAGGCCCTCCACGGTCGATTCGGCGCCTGAATTGGGATTGACCGAAAGCGGCGCGTTGATCCCGTCGAGCACGCGTCCGCTCGCCGGATCGTAGATCGGCCGGCGCGCGTCGTTGCGCCCGCTGAACCAGGTCGCGAGCCGCTGCGCCGTCGCGCGATAGCGGCGCTGGCCGGTCAGGCGATAGGCTTCCATCGATGCGATCACCATCGGGCTCAGCCCATAGGCGATCTGCGGGAAGCGCGCGACGTCATAGGCTTCGATCCGCTCGGCCGAGCGGCGCAGCGCGAAGCTGGAGAGCATGCCGTGATCGAGCAGATAGGGATAGAAATGGTCGATCTCGGCCAGCGCGCTGGCGGTGAAGTCCTTGCGGCCAAGCAGCGTGCCGGCGCGCAGCAGCGCATAGGCCTGGGCGTTGCCCCAGCCATGCCATTGGTTGCGCCAGCTGAGATGCGCGCCGTACGGGAACCGCCGCGCATCGCCGGCCTGCATCTTCACCAGGCCCTCGCCGAGCCGGGCGATCAGCGCGCGTGCCTCCGCATCTTGGGTGCGCCGGGCATAGGGAATCAGCCCGAGCATCGCGGTCGAGGCCGCATCCGCGCCGGCGCCGAAGGGCAGCCAGCTCGGCACCTCGATACCTTCGAACGTCTCGAGGCCAGTGCGCGCCGGCAAGTCGCGCTTGAGATTGGCGACCAGCCGCGCCGTCGCCGCCTCCGCGCGCCGGGCGAGCGGCGAGCCTTTCGGCAGATGCGGCAGCGCCGCCTCAAGCCCCCACAGCGCGCGCAGCGACCACCAGTTGAGCTCGGCGAGCGAAGTCCGGTACTCCCGGTTGATCCGCCCGTCGCCCCAGATGAAATTGTGGAAATAGCCGTTTTCCGCCTGCATCTGCAGCACGAAGCGAGACATCAGCTCGAGCTGGTGCAGCCGCTTGGGTTCGAGCTTTGGCGTCGAAGCGAGCAGCACCATGCCGCGCGCCACGTCGTCGACACAGGCATAGCCTTCGCGCGGCTCGATCGCGAAGCGGAAGTCGGGCGCCTCGCTATAGATGTTGAGCACGCCGACGCGCTCGCCGCCGACGGTGGCTTCGACAAAGAGATGGTCGAAATGGCGAAGGACGATCGCAGTTTCGCGGCGCTCGGTCCGCACAGCCGAGGGACGGCCGGTCTGGGCAGTGGCGGGCACCGCGCCGGTTCCCACAAGCGCGAGCGCGACCGCCGAGAGCAGCACTCGGCGCCGGACTGTCCGCGAATGATCGGCTGTGCTGGACATCGGGTGCGCCTTCCCCTCTCCGGTCCTTGATTAACAAGTGACAGGTTGAACGTTAAACAAGAGCGGTTGTGCGTGTCAAGGCGAACGCTTAAGGCTTGGCAACGAAGGCGGACCAACCGTCCGGTGATGGAGAGGACCTTGCGGGCCAAACGCGCCACTTTGAAGTCGATCGCAGCCGATCTCGGGGTGACGCACACCTCGGTCTCGAATGCGTACAACAATCCGGCAAAAGTCTCGAAGGAACTGCGCGACCGAATCATCGAACATGCGCGCGCGGTCAATTATGACGGGCCCGACCCGGCCGCGCGCTCGCTGCGCACCGGCCGCTGCGGCGCGATCGGCGTGCTGTTCAACGACCAACTGAGCTATGCCTTCACCGACGCGCACGACATCACCTTCCTGCGCGGCATCTCTTCGGTGTGCGAGGAGGAAGGCGCGAACATCGTGCTGATCCCGCTCAAGAACAAGAGCCCCGAATCGCGCGATTCGCTGACGGCCATCGTCGACGGCTACATCCTCAACGCGCCCTATAAGAGCCATCCGACGATCCGCACCGCGCTCGCCCGCGGCCTGCCCACCGTGGTCGTCGATTTCGACGCACCTGGGCTGGCGAGCGTGCTGACCAACGATCGGGCAGTGATGCGCGCCGTGGTCGCGCACCTGCTCGATCTCGGCCACCGCAGCATCGCCATCGTCACCTTCCCGCTGTCCGAGGACAATGGCGAGATCTTCTCGCTCGATCGCGACTTCTCCGAAGAGAATTATGTGGTGATCGAGCGCATCCAGGGCTGCCGCGACGCCTTCGAGGCGGCCGGCGTCGCCGAGGCCGGTGTCCTGGTCTGCGAGACGACCAACAGCGAGGAGGGTGGCCAGCGCGCCGCCGAGCGGCTGATGCAGCGCCGGCCGGACCTGACTGCGCTCGTCTGCTTCTCGGACCGGCTCGCCCACGGCGCGATCGACTATTGCCGCGCCCATGGCCTGGACGTCCCCGGCCGAGTCTCGGTGACCGGCTTCGACGGGCTCGAGCCGCCGGGCCGCCAGCCGGACCCGCTGCGCCTCACCACCGTGCGCCAGAACGCCTATGAAAAGGGCCGCCAGGCCGCGGCGATCCTGCTGCGCGGCAAGAAGGACGATCCGGCCAGCGTGCAGATCGAGGCCGAGTTCGTGATCGGCGACAGCAGCGCCGCGGTTTGGCAAGGAGCCGGCGCATGAGCGCGCTGGTGCTTTCGGGCCTCGGCAAATCCTATGACGGCGCCGAGACGATCCGCGGGATCGATCTCGACGTCGTATCGGGCGAGTTCGTCGTGCTGGTCGGCTCGTCGGGCTGCGGCAAGTCGACCGTGCTGCGGATGATCGCCGGGCTGGAAGACGTCACCGCGGGCAGCATCCGGATCGGCGACCGCGACGTCACCCATGTCCCCGCCGCCGATCGCAGCGTGGCGATGGTCTTCCAATCCTACGCGCTTTATCCGCACATGACGGTGCGCGAGAATCTGAGCTTCGGCCTGCGCAACCTCAAGACGCCGCGCGACCAGATCGCCGCGCAGGTGAAGAACGCCGCCGCGATCCTGGAGCTCGACTCGCTGCTCGATCGCATGCCGAGCCAATTGTCGGGCGGGCAACGGCAGCGCGTCGCGATCGGCCGGGCGATCGTCCGCGATCCGGCGATCTTCCTGTTCGACGAGCCGCTGTCCAATCTCGACGCGGACTTGCGCGTGCGGATGCGGCACGAGCTCGCCCGGCTGCACAAGCAACTCGGCAGCACCATGCTCTACGTCACGCACGACCAGGTCGAGGCGATGACGCTGGCCGACCGGCTGGTGGTGCTCGATCGCGGCCGCATCTCGCAGGTCGGCACCCCGCTCGAAATCTATGAGCGGCCGGCGAATGTCTTCACCGCCGGCTTCATCGGCAGCCCGCGGATCAACTTGCTCGACGCGCAGGCGGTGGGGCGAGACGGCGATGCGGCGACGATCGAATTGCCCGGCGGGATGCGCTTCTCCCGGCGCGACGGTGGAAAGCTGCAGGCGGGCACCCGCGTCACGGTGGGGCTGCGGCCCGAGCATGTCCGACTCGCCGGCGGCGAGGGGGCGATCCCGCTCCCCATCGTCGTCGAAGCGGTCGAGGCGCTCGGCCATTCGACCTTCGTCTACGGGCAATTGGAGCAGGCGGGCGAGTTCCGCGCCAAGCTCGACGGCCATCATCCGGTGACCGTGCCCGGCGCGCTGACGCTCCATGCCGATCCCGATCGGCTGCTGCTCTTCGACGCCGACGGCGCCGCGATTTCCTGAAACTAGCGCTTCGCGAAACGGCAATCATGCCGGCTTGTGCGAAGCTAGGTTGATCGTTAAACACAACCCACCGGGAGCCCGAAGTCCACGCAGAGGGACGAGGCAATCACCGACACACAGGAGAGGAAAAGGCATATGCGTAACGGGCGATCACGCTTGCTCAACGTGACCGGTATGGCGACGATCATGGTCGCGGCGCTGCCGGTCGTTGCCACGCCAAGCTTCGCGCAGGAGGCCCCGCAGGATGGCCAGGCCGCGCAGGCCAGCGTGGCGCCCGACGGCCAGGCCGAAGACATCGTCGTCACCGGCCTGCGCGAGAGCCTTCGCCGCGCGGTCGACATCAAGCGTTCGGCCGACAACATCGTCGATTCGATCGTCGCCGACGATATCGGCAAGCTGCCCGACCAGAACATCGCCGAGGCGATCCAGCGCATCCCCGGCGTCACCATCTCGCGCGACAATGGCGAAGGCCAGTTCATCACGGTGCGCGGCCTAGGACCGGCGTTCAGCGCGGCGCTGTACAACAACCGCGTGCTGGCGACCGAGAACCAGGGCCGCGAGTTCAGCTTCGACATCCTGCCCGCCGAACTGATCAACCGGGTGGACGTCTCCAAGACGCCGACCGCCGCCCAGGCCGAAGGCGGCATCGCCTCGACCGTCAGCATGTACACGGCGCGCCCGTTCGACTTCGACGGCACCAAGATCGCCGTGTCGGCGCAGGCCAATTACGACAAGCTGCGCGGGCAGGCCTCCCCCCAGGGTTCGGGCCTGTTCAGCACCACCTTCGGCGGCGGCGACTTCGGAATCCTGGCCGCGGTTTCGTATATCGATCGCAAGATCGAGGGACGGCGCATCTTCACCGACGGCTGGGAGGCGAACCAGAGCCTGGACTTCAATCGCGACGGCACGCCGGAATATACCGGCGTCTCGCTGCCAACCTATGTCGAATATGGCGTGAACGCGACCACGCGCAAGCGCCTCTCCGGGTTGCTCACGGCGCAGTGGCGGGCGTCCGACGCGCTGACGCTGACCATCGACGGGCTCTATTCGAAGCTGGACGTCAACGACGACAACAAGGTGTTCTTCGTCTATGGCGGCCCGGGCGACGTGCGCTCGGGAACGGTGGACGCGAACAACACGCTGACCAGCTATACCGGCATCGCCTCCGGGCCGATGATCACCAACCAGATTCGCCCGCGCTTGGCCAAGACCTACCAGGTAGGCGGCAACCTCGAATGGAAGCCGGACGGGCATTTCTCAGGCTTCCTGGACGTGTCCTGGTCCAAGGCGACCGATGACACAGGCGGCAACCAGGCCTGGTTCGAGAGCAACCTCGCCTCGCCGACCTACAACCCCGCGACCGTCCAATTCCAGGTGAAGAACGGCCTGCCGGTCTATACCGGGCTGGGCAATTTCAATGACACCAGCAACGCGAAGCTCGGCTACATCACCTATGAGGGCGTCAGCGTCTCCGACGAGATCTACCAGGCCAATTCGCAGCTGAAGTACGAGGTCGAGGCCGGCCCGCTGCGCGCGCTGACGATCGGCGCCAATTATTCGGACCGCAAGAAGGGTCGCTCCTCCTACAAGACGCCCGACGCGCTGCAGAGCGTGTTCGGGGGCGTGGCGGTGCCGCAGAACCTGTTCGGCGATCGGGCCGATGCGAGCGACTTCTTCGGCATCGGCATGTTCCCCAACGGCTTCCCGGCCTACAGCGCCGCGGACGTCGCCGCCTATTTGCTCACCGACGCCGCGATCAACGCCACTCGCGATCCCGCAGCGACTCGCGCCGCGCTGGCCGCCAACGGCGGCAATCTGGGCGTGGTGCTGATCCCCAGCAACAGCGGCTCGGCGCAGGAGCGCACGCTCGGCGGGTTCGTGGAGGCCTCGTTCGGCGGCGACCTCGGCTCGCATCGCTGGTCGGGCAATCTCGGCGTGCGCTATACGCGCACCAACGTGATCTCGCGCGGATTCGGCCAGGAGATTCTGAGCATCACCACCCCGCCTGGGCTGGACCCGGTGGTCAACCTCTCTGCCCCGCAGCCGATCAGCCAGAAGGGCAAGTATGACGAGTGGCTGCCCAGCGCCAATCTAAAGTTCGACGTGCTGAAGGACGTCGTCTTCCAGGCGGCGGTCGCCAAGACTCTCACCCGCGCCACGCTGAGCGACCTGCTGCTCATCCGCAACATCAATCCGCGGCCGCGCGAGCGGGCGATCACCGACGGCAACCCAGGGCTGCTGCCGCTGATCGGCTGGAACTATGACGCGGCGCTGACCTGGTACATCGACCGCTCCAGCTATCTGAGCGCGGCGGTGTTCCAGAAGGACCTGAAGAACCTGTCCGAATCGGTGACCACCACCGTCAACATCCTCGGCCTGGACTTCCGGCGCACGCGTCCCGAAAATGTCGGCGACGACCGCATCCGCGGCCTGGAGCTGTCCGGCCAATACACCTTCACCGGGCTGCCCGCGCCGCTGGACGGCCTGGGGTTCCAGGGCAATGTCAGCTTCGTCGGCAAGGATGGCAACACGTTCAACCTGGTCGGATTCTATGAGAAGGGCCCGCTGCAGATGCGCCTGGCCTACAACCATCGCGACTCCTACCAGCAGACCGAACGCGGCAATCGGGGCCAGCCGGTGAACGTCGCGGCCTATGGCATCTGGGACGCCAGCATCAACTATGCGCTGAACGACAAGGTCACGCTGTTCGCGCAGGGTCTGAACCTGTTCAACGAGAAGACGCTGAACTACTCGGTCTATGAAGAGCGGGTCATCACCTACGAGACCTACGGCCCGCGCTACGCGGTGGGGATCCGCGCCACCTTCTGAACTCGGAATCGAAGGATCGAACGCCGGCGGGCTCGCATGCCCGCCGGCGTTTTTTTGCGTCGGTAACACCGCCCGTGACGGATCGCGGCGGTTATTGCGGCTGGCGAGTTCAGGCCCGGTCCGGCGCCCGGTAAACGGCTTCGTCCAGTTCGCCCTCCCAGCGCGCGACCAGCGTCGCGACCGTCAGGTTCGCGCTGGCGCTCGGCACGGTGCGGGTCATGTCGAGCAGCCGATCGAACGGTAGCACGAAGCCGACCACCAGCGCCGTCTGTTCCGGTGCGACGCCCACGGCGCTCAGCACCGCGGCGAGCATGAACAGCGAGGCCGAGGGCACCGGCGCCGTGCCGAAGGCGGCGAGCGCGCCGGTGAACAGCACGGTGGCATAGACAGTCGGCGACAGCGGCACGCCGAACGCCTGCAGCGCGAACATGCTGAGCAGGCCGACATACATCGCCGTGCCGTCCTTGCCGATGCTGGCGCCGAGCGGCAGCACGGTGGAGAAGACCGGGCGGCCGATCCCGAGATTCTCTTCGGAGACGCGCATCGCCACCGGCAGCGTCGCGCCGCTCGACGCGGTGGAAAACGCGATCGCCAGCGCATCGGTGATGCCGCGGAAGAAGGGCAGCAGCGGCAGCTTCGCCACCAGCCGCAGGAGCAGGCTGTGCACCACCAGCATCTGGATCAGCGAGCCGAGCACCACCGCCAGCGCCAGCCACCCGACATGGACGAACACCGCCGCGCCGTTCGCCGCCACGGCATTGGCGATCAGCGCGAAAACGCCGAACGGAGTCGCTTCCATGACGATGCCGACGACCCTGAGCAGCACGCTGGACGTCGATTGCAGCAGCGTCGCGAACGGCTTGCCCGCCTCGCCCGCCACCACCGTGCCGCAGCCGATCAGGATCGAGGTGAAGATCAGCGCGAGCATGTCGCCCTTGGCAAGCGCATCGAAGATATTGGTGGGGATGATCCCGATCAGCTGGTCATAGGGAGTGACCGGCATGCCGAGCGGATGCGCCTCGGCCGTGCCGAGCGGCGCGCCGATACCGGGCTGGAGCAGCACCGCGACCAGCATGCCCACCGAGACGGCGATCGCCGTGGTCAGGGCGAACATGCCGATCGTCCGCCCGCCCAGGCTGCCGAGCCGCTTGGGATCGGCAAGGCTGGTAATGCCCGAGGCAATCGTCACCAGCACGATCGGCGCGACGAGCATCCGGATCGCCCGGACGAACAGCTCGCCCACCCCCTTGATCCAGGGCGCTCCCGCCGGGAAGACCAGCGCGAACACCACGCCGAGCGCCAGGGCCACGAGCACGCGCTTCCACAGCGCCGTGCCGAACCACCAGTGCATCAGCCGCAGGTCCCCGGCGTCGGGGTGTGCGGCAAGGCGCGGCCAGCCGCCTTGCCGGTCATCGCGCCCTTGTCCACCGCGAGCACGCCGTTGACCACCACCGTCTGCACCCCGGCAGCGAGCAGGGTCGGCTGCTCATAGGTCGCGCGCGAGGCATAGGTCCTGGGATCGAACACCACCACATCGGCGAAGGCGCCGGGCTTCAGGTGGCCGCGTCCCTTCAGCCCGAACGTGTCGGCGGTCAGCGCCGAGCTGCGCTCGATGAAGTCGCGCAGGCTGATGACATGGTCGGTCTTGACGTATTTGTCGTATTTGCGCGCAAAGGTGCCATAGACACGCGGATGGCCGCCCGAGGCGTCGGAGCCGGTCATCACCCAGGGCTGCTTCATGAAGGCAGCGATGTCCGCCTCGCTCTGGTTGAACGAGACGGTGCCGGGATCGCCGATGCGGATCACGGCGATCGCCGCATCGACCGGATCGAGCTTCATCTCCTTGGCCACCGCGTCGAGATAGCGGTTCTTGTACTTGCCCTCGACGATCAGCAGCTTGCTCGCCCCGCCGCGCTTGCGCAGGTTCTCGACCATGCCGTCGTGCATCTTCTTGCTGAGCGACGGATCGTCGAAACGCTTGAGCAGCGCCGGGCGGCCGCCGTCCTGCGCCCAGAGCGGCACGAGAGAGGCGACCAGGCTCGTGCCCGATGCCGACCAGGGATATTGGTTGGCAGTCACCTTCTGGCCGCGCGCCTGCGCCGCCTGCACCTTGGCGATGATCTTCGGCGCATCGCCCTGCACGTCGACGCCGAGCGCCTTGATATGGCTGATATGCGCGGGCAGCCCGCCCTCGCGACCGATCCGGATCGCCTCGTCGATCGCCGCTTCCAGGCCGACCGTATAGCTGCTCTCGTCGCGGATATGGCTGTCATAGACGCCGCCGCGCTTGCCGGCTTCCTTGGCAAGCTCGATCACTTCCTCGGTCTTGGAAAAGCTTTGCGGGGCGTAGAACAGCCCGGTCGAAAGGCCGAGCGCGCCGTGGCACATCGCATCGGCGACCATGCCCTTCATCGTCGCCAGTTCGACCGGGGTCGGCGCCCGATCGTCTTCGCCGATCACCTTCTCGCGAATCGCGCCGAAGCCGACGAACGCGGCATAGTTGATCCCGACGGGACGCGCCGCGGCGCTGCCCAGCACCTTGTCGAGATCGGGATCGCCGCCGCCGTCATTGCCGATGAATGCGGTGGTGACGCCCTGCATCAGGAAGGCGGGGATCAGCCGCTTGGCCGGATCGGCAGAGGCGAGGTCGCCGCCCATATGCGTGTGCGGATCGATGAAGCCGGGCGCGACGATCATGCCCTTGGCGTCGATCGTGCGCGCGGCCGTCACCGCCGCATGCCGGCTCACCGAGACGATGTGGTCGCCCGAAATCGCGACGTCGCCGACGAACGGCGCGGCATCGCCGGTGTAGATCGTGCCGCCGCGGATCAGCAGGTCCACCTGTTGCGGCGCGGTCGCCGGCGCGGCCCCCAGCGTGAGAGCGGCGGTTCCCAGCAGCAGCGCAACCTTCATGGCGTTCCCCAAAATCCCGGAGCCGGTGGATGGAGCGTTCCGTCGCGATCCTCGACCCCGCCCGGCCGATCCTCGGCGAGCCAGAGGGGGCCGTCAAGATCGACGAATTCGGACAGGCGCGCGACCGGCAGCGCCGCGGCGATCGACAGTGAAGAGCTCACCATGCAGCCGGTCATCAGCCCCATGCCCCGGCCCAGCGCCGCGTTGGCGAGTTCGAGCGCAGCGGTGAGGCCGCCAGCCTTGTCGAGCTTGACGTTGACCACGTCGTAGCGCCGCGCGACCAGGTCGAGGTCCGCGGCGGTGTGCACCGCCTCGTCCGCGGCGATCGGAACCGCCGGCGCGTAATCCTCCAGCCACTCATCCGCATCGGCGCGCACCGGCTGTTCGAGCAGATCGACCCGGAGCTCGATCAGCAACGGCATCATCGCGCGCAGCATCCGCTCGTCCCAGCTCTCGTTGGGATCGACGATCAGCCGCGGCTCGGGCGCCGCCGACCGCACCGCGCGCAGCTGCGAATCGGGCAGCTCGGCATCGACCTTGACCTTCAGCAACGGCGCCCCGGCGACGCGCCGCGCCGCGACGCCCATCATCATCGGCGTGTCGATGCCGATGGTCAGCGCGCTTGCCAGCGGCTTGGGCTCGTCCGCATCGATCAGCTCGGCCACGGTCTTGCCCGAAAGCTTCGTCTCAAGATCCCACAAGGCGCAATCGACGGCATTGCGCGCCGCGCCGGGGGGCAGCAGCGCGAGCAGCGCCTGCCGGTCCGCCCCCGCCTCGATCGCCGGGCGGATGCCCTCGATCGCCGCCAGCGCGCTTTCGACGCTCTCGCCATAGCGCGGATAGGGCACGCCCTCGCCCCGCCCGGCCAGCCCGCCCTCGCCGATCGTCACGGTCACGACGTCCGCCGCGATCTTGACGCCCCGCGAGATGCGGAAGGGGCGGCTCAGCGCGAAGCGGTCGTGGCGAGCGTCGAAGGTTCGCATAGCAGCTCGTCGATGATCGCTTCGACGCCAAAGGCAATCGGGTCGGTGCAGGGCAGGCCGAGATCGTCCTCGATCCGGGCGAACAGCGCGCGCGCCTCGTCAGGCGCCATGCGCGAGGCGTTGAGGCAGACGCCGACCGCGCGGACGTTCGGGCTGGTCAGTCGCGCGACCTGCAGGTTCGCCTCCAGGCATTCCTTCAGGTCCGGCAGCGCGCGGCCCGGCAGCCCGCGCATATGGCTGCGGCTCGGATCGTGGCACATCACGATCGCCTCGGGCTGGGCGCCGTGGAGCAGGCCGGTCGAGACGCCGGCAAAGCTCGGGTGGAAAAGCGAGCCCTGGCCCTCGATCAGGTCCCAGCCGCCATCGGTCCGCTCGGGCGACAGCATTTCGATCCCGCCCGAGATGAAATCGGCGACGACCGCGTCAATCGGAATCCCCTCGCCCGCCACCAGGATGCCGGTCTGGCCAGTGGCGCGGAAATCGGCCGTGACGCCGCGCGCCTTCAGGGCGGCGGTCAGCGCCAGCGTGGTGTACATCTTGCCGACCGAACAATCGGTACCGACGGTGAGCAGCCGACGCCCGGCGCGCGGATAGCCATTGCCAACGCGGAGCTCCGCGGGCGGATCGCGCACGTCGATCAGTTGCAGCCCCTTCTCCCTGGCGAGCGCAGCGAGTTCGGGCACGTCGCGCAGCCGCTGGTGCAGCCCCGCCGCGACGTTCATCCCGGCGTTGAGCGCCGCGATCGAATCCGCCACCAGATCGCCGCCCAGCATCCCGCCCGAATTGGCGACGCCGAGCACCAGCGTGCGCGCGCCCGCGGCGGCGGCTTCCTCGATCGTCATGCGCGGCAGGCCCAGCGTCAGCGGGCAATCGTCGTGGCGGAATTCGCCGACGCAGTCTTCGCGGCGGAACTGGGCCAGCCCGCGCGAAGTCTTGATGCCGGCGAAATCGGTGCTGTGCCCGAGATAGAGCAGATAAGGGAAAGGTGTCATTTCACGATAACGCTAACGACGCCCCCTTCTTGCCGCACATAGCGAGTGCGGCCCGCGGCATAGCTTGCCGTTATGGCATGTCGATTACTTGGGCCACCGCCTTGAGGAAATCGGTCGCCAGCGCCGTGGGCGGGCGGTTGAGCAGGAACATCGCGTGCACGTCGAACGTCACTTGCGGCTTGAGCGGCCGCATCGCCAGCCCGGGCACGAGCGAGGCCTGCGCGGTGAAGCTGTCGACCACCGTCATCCCCACCCCCTGCGCGACCAGCGCGGTGGCGATATAGAAGGTCCGCGCCGAAATGACTTCGTCGAGCTCGATGTCGAGCCGGTGGAGCTCCTGGGTGAAGAGCTGGCCGATCGGCCCGCTCGCGGCTAGGCTGATGAACGGGCGCCCGCGCAGCTTGTCGAGCTCGATCCGCGCCGGCGCGTCGGGCATGTCCTCTTCGCGGTAGAGCACGACGAGCTCGCCCTCGCCGAGCCAGCGATTGCCGACCGGCGCCGCCTCGGGCACCTCATAGGCGATCGCGACATCGGTCTCGCGCTCGTAGAGCTTGCGCAACAGGTCGTCGTGATGGACGGTCTGCAGGTCGAAGCGCACGCCGCTGTGATTGCGCATGAAGCGCGCCACCGCAGTGGGCAGCGCATTGAGCGCCAGGCTCGGCAATGCCGAGATGCGCAACATCCCCCCTGCCCCGCGCTTGAGGTTCCGTCCCGCCTCGCGCAGCGCATAGACCTTGTCCTGAATCTCGGCGACTTCGGTGAACAGTGTGTGCGCATCGTCCGTTGGCACCAGCCGCCCGTTGGTGCGGTGGAAGAGCTGGAAGCCGAGCAGGCTCTCGGCGTGGCGCAGCATCTTGGACACCGAAGGCTGGGAGACGTTGAGCGCGCGTGCCGCGCCGCTGACGGACCCGTTCACATAGACGGCATGAAAGATCTCGATGTGGCGGAGATTCATGCACACAGGTTATCGAAGCGGCGGGTGAGTGCAAGCCGTTAGGCGAGCGGCCATTCGAGCCGCACCGCGAGTCCCCCTTGCTCGCGATTGGCGAAGCGGAGCGATACGCCCTCGCGATCGGCCAGGGCACGGACGATCGCGAGGCCCAGGCCCGCTCCTCCCGTGTCGCGGCTGCGGGATTCGTCGAGCCGCTGAAAGGGCTGCCCCAGCCGGCCGAGCACCGCGTCCGGTACCCCGGCGCCGTCATCGACAACCGTCAGCACCGCCGCGTCCTCGCCGCGCTCCACCGCAATGGAGACCCGCGTGCCGTAGCGCAGCCCGTTGTCGATCAGGTTGGCCAGGATGCGGCGGAGGGCGAGGGGCGTCGCGCGGACGTGGAGGTCCGGCGGCATGGCCGCCAGGTCCACCGGCTCGCCCATCTCTGCGCGCACCCGCACGATCGCGGCAAGCTCAGCGCCGAGATCGACTGGCTCCTGGGCGGGTGCGGGCGCAGCATCGCGTTCGGCGAAGAACAGCGTGTCGTTGAGCAGCGCCGTCATCTCGTCCAGGTCACGCACGGCGCGCTCGCGATGCCCGGGATCGTCGATATATTCGGCCCGGAGCCGCAGCCGCGTCAGGTAGGTCCGCATGTCATGGGCAACCGCTGCCAGAACGCGGCTGCGCTCGGCGATGAGCGCGCGGATGCGCGTCTTCATCTCGTTGAACGCGACCGCCAGATCGCGAACCTCGCGCGGCCCCGAAGCCGGAAGATCGGGCGCATCCAGCGACCGGGAGAGGCCACGGACCTCGCGCGACAGGCGCGCCAGCGGACGCGTGGTGCGCCGGATGGCGAGGAGCAGCGCCGCCAGAACGAACAGCCCGCCGATCGCGCCCAACAGCGAGCGGTTGCGCAGATAGCGCCGGACCGTCGCCGAAGGCTGGCTGGTGAAGCGCAGCGTGCGACCGTCCGCGAGCCGGACCGATAAGCGCAGTGGCGCAAAGAAGCGCGCCGGCCGCGCGGCGCCGCCCATCCAGCGATTGAGCCGCCGGAGCCGGCCGTCGACTTCGATCGCGCGGCCGGGCATCGCGGCAGCATAGCGCGCGGCCAGCGTCTCGGCGGCGCTACTCCCGCCCCGCGCCGGCGGCGGCGCCGCGACCAGGTCGATCGAATAAAGCGAATTGTCCAACGCATCGACCAGGACCGGTCGCTCGGCCTGCGGCGCGCGCTCGACCGCGGCGACGATCGCGGCGGCCTGAGGCGGGGGCGGGAGCCCATAGGGCAGGCGGCCATCCGCCCCCGGCGACAGCGCCCAGCCGGCAATCAGCAGCTGAAGGGCAACGAAGCCGGCCAGCAGGATCGCCGCCAGCCGCAGCGACAGGTTCCAGCCGATGGTCACACCCGCTCGACCGGATGGGCGAACTGGTATCCGCCGCCGCGCACCGTCTTGATGATTCCTTCGCCCCCGGCACAGGCGGCAAGCTTGCGGCGCAGGCGGCTGAGCTGCACGTCGATCGCGCGATCGAACGGCCCGGCGCTGCGTCCCCGCGTCCAGTCGAGCAGCTGATCCCGGTTCAGCACGCGCTGCGGATGGGTGACGAAGCAGAGCAGCAGATCGAACTCCCCGGCGGACAGATCGAGCGCACTTCCGTCCGGCGCTTCGAGCGCACGCGCTCCGGCGTCGATTCGCCAGCCGGCGAAGCGGTAACGCTCGGCCGCGAGCGAGGGGGTGACGCGGTGATGGTCGCGGGTCCGCCTGAGGATCGCGCGCACCCGGGCGACGAGCTCGCGTGGATTGAAAGGCTTGGGCAGATAGTCGTCCGCGCCGATTTCGAGGCCGACGATGCGGTCCACCGCATCGCCCTTCGCGGTCACCATCAGTACCGGCACGTCGCCGTTCGCCCGCAGGCGCCGGCACAGCGAAAGCCCGTCCTCCCCGCCCGGCAGCATCACGTCGAGCACGACGAGATCGACGCGGCGTCGCATATTGACCTGATCGAACTCGGCTACGGTGCGGCAGCCCGTGGCCTCGAAGCCCTCGCGCACGAGCAGTTCGACCAGCATCGATCGGATTTCGCGGTCGTCCTCGACCACGGCAATGCAGCTTTCGGCCATGGGCGACGGCATAGCGAGTGGCGGCCGCGGTGCGAAGCGCCACGCAGGGCGGCGTTACACTCCGTTACACATCGTCACCTCCTGCTCGTCCCCGGCTTACACTAGGCTGCCAGAAGCGGAGGCGTGGCGGCCGGACCGCCGCCAGTAAACGGAGTAGATCGATGTTGAAGCCTATCGTCGCCATTGCCGCCACCGCTGCGGCATTCGTCGCCACTGCCGCGCCCGCCGAGGCGCAGGTGCGCCGCGGCCATATGGTCAGCGCGCAAGGCCCGCTCGGGCGCGGGTTAGTCCAGTCGCGCTCGGTCAGCCGCGATCATGGCACCGGTGCCGTCGAACGCAGCCTGCAGACCAATGGCGGCCGTGGGTATCGCGCGACTCGCAGCCATGAGGCGAGCCCAGGCTCCTATCAGGGCAACCGCAGCTTCCAGACGAATGACGGCCGGGGCGCGCAGAGCAGCCGTTCGGCCAGCTGGGGTGACGGCGCCTATAATGGCAGCCACGTGACCACAACCAATAGCGGCGCGACGCGCAGCCGCTCGACCAGCGCCACCGCCAATGGCGACGGCAGCGCGAGCTACGCGACGACCCTGAACCGCGCCGACGGGACCACGCGCACGGTGTCCGGCACCGTCAGCCGGCCCTGACGGCGCGCGGCCGCGCCCCTGCCCCCCCTGGCTCTCGTCCCCGGGCGCGGCCGCCCCCTTCTCCCCCGACGAAGGACCTTTGATGCCCAAGACCCTGATCCTTGCCGCCGCCCTGTTCCTGGCCCCGTCCGCCCATGCCCAGTCCGGCGAAGGCCTGAAGCTGTTCGACAAGGCCGACGCCAATCGCGACGGGATCATCACGCGCGCGGAATATGGCGCGGCGCGGATGCGCAACTTCTCGAAGCTCGATCGCGACGGTGATGGCGCGCTGACCGATGCCGATTTCAAGCGGATCGCGCGCTTCCGTCCCGATGCGGCGAAGCAGCTCCAGACGATGCTGCAGCGCGCCGACGCCAATGGCGACGGACGCGTCACCCGTGCAGAATTCGCCGCCAGCCCCTTCCCGATCTTCGACCGCGTCGATGCCAATCACGATGGCCGGGTCGACGCGCGGGAACTCGCTGCGGCCAAGGCGCGAATGGCGCAGATGCGCGACTGACGATGGGCCCGGAGCGCTCCCCCCACTGGCTGGCGGCAATGGCGATCCTCGTGGTCGCCGAGCTCGGCTGGCGCGTGGCACGCGGGCATGGCTATGACCGCCGCACTGCCTTCGCGACGCTCGGCCTGGTGATCGGCGGGCTGCCCTTTGCGGCGCTGCAGGCCTGGCTGCTGGGCATCGTCTTCGATTTCGCCTGGCGCCACGCTCCGGCTCACTTGCCCGCCGATCATTGGGTGACCTGGGCGCTCGGCTTCGTCGCGGTGGAATTCGCCTATTACTGGTTCCATCGTGCCAGCCACCGGATCCGCTGGCTCTGGGCGTCGCATGCGGTGCATCATTCCGCCGAGCAGATGACGCTCCTCGCGTCGCTGCGACTCGGCTGGACCAACCTGCTTTCCGCGGGATGGCTGCTGTACGTGCCGCTGGTCCTGCTTGGCCTTCCGCCGCTCGCTCTGGTGGCGCTGCTCGCCTTCAATCTCCACTATCAGTTCCTGCTGCACACCGAGGCGGTGGGAGAGCTCGGCCCTCTCGAATGGGTGTTCAACACGCCCGCGCATCATCGCCGCCACCACGCCTCGAACGCGGCCTATATCGATCGCAACTATGGCGGCGTGACGATCCTGTTCGATCGGTGGTTCGGCACCCTTGCGCAGGAAAGCCCCGGCGAGGCGCTTCGCTACGGCCTCGCCCATCGCCGCCCAAGCGCCAACCCGCTCGTCCTCGCGCTGCGTGAGTGGGCGCTCATGCTCCGCGATGCGACACGCGCCCCGAGCGCGTCGGCGCTGGCGCGGACGCTGTTCGCGCCGCCCCCGGGGTCCGATGCCTGAACGCATCCGGGCATTTGACCCCCGTCAAAGCAATTCCCCCGCACTGTCCTAGCGTTTCTCCTTCCAGTACCCGGAGTAGAGGCGATGGACGCGACGACAATGGCAGACTCCGTCTCGGCAGACCTCGACCAGCTCGAGGACGATCACCAGGTCCAGCGCGCCTTGTGCCGCGATCTCGAAGCGATCGCCGACGCGCTGCCCGACGCGCCCTCCCCCGACACGATCCGACGAGTCGGCGAGCGGATCGAGCGAGTCGCAGCGCTGCACTTTCCCCGCGCGCTGGCGCTGCTCGGCACGCTGCCGGCCGATTGCGCACCGTCGCCCGAGGAATTCGCGATCCTCGCTGCGATGCAGGCCAACGACGCCACGCATGGCGAGGATCTGGTGGTGGCGCTGTGGCGGCACGTCCGCCGCGATCCGGGCGTCAATGCCGTCCAGCTCGGCTATATGCTGCGCTGCTATTTCGACGGCTGCCGCCGCGCCATCGCCTTCAAGGAATCGCTGCTCGCCCGCGCGCGCACCGGCACGCGCCACTGATCAGTTCGGCGCGGCGATCTGCTGGAGCATCGCCCGATCGAGCACGGTGCAGCTGCGATCGCCCTTGCTGAACTCGATCACGCCGGCACTGCGCAGCTTGGCGAGCTGGCGACTCACCGTCTCGATGGTCAGGCCGAGGAAATCGGCCATCTCGCCGCGGCTGATCGGAATTTCGATCGAAAGCGGGCCGTTCGCCCGCGCCGGCAGCGTCCGCTCGATCACTTCGATGAGGAAGCCGGCGAGACGCTCCTGCGCGTTCTTGCGGCCGAGCGCGAGCATCCGCTGCCGCGCTTCGTCGAGCTGCGCCATGGTGCGCAACAGCAGCGAACGCTCAAGCCGCGGGTGATCCGCCAGCGTGCGCTCGAACGCGCCGCGCGGAAACAGGCAGAGATCGGTCTCGCCGAGCGCGGTGACCGTGAGCGGAGCTTCCTCGGCGAAAGGCTGGCCCATGAAGTCGCCGCGATAGAGCAGGCCGACGATCTGTTCGCGCCCGTCCTCGGTCGAAGCGGTGATCTTGAGCGCGCCATCGACGACATTGGCAACCAGCAGGTTCTCGTCGCCCGACCAGGCGATCACGTCGCCGGCGGCGAAATGCTTGCGGCGGCCCATCCCGCCCAGCGCCGCGAGGGCACCGCCATCGATGCTACCGCACAGCGAGTGCTTGCGCACCACGCAGTTCTCACACCGTGACTGGCCGACCTGCATTCCCACGCTCCCTCATCCGGCGACGGGGCTTCTCTACGCTCAGCAGTCGTCGCAATCATCTTGGGGGAACCCCGTATTCTTGCGCGGGCAGGTCGCATGGCAGGGCGAGGGGCAGTCGCGGCGGTGCGGATCGTCGTCCGCGGGGCCGCTCGGGATGCGCTGGAGCGCGCCCGTCCCGCAAAGATGCGTCAGCAGATAGCGCTGCCCGGCACGAACCGGCACGGCAGCGGTCGCCAGCCCCAGGCAGGCGAGCAGCGCCAGCGCGCGGCCGAGGCGGCGCTCAGACGGCACTGCTGAAGCGCACCGTGCTGGCATGGCGATAGGGATCGAGCGCCGCTGCGATCGTGCGGGCATAGGGCAAAGCGCCGTCGGCCAGGCCCAGACGGCTTCCGGTCCAGTAGATCAGGCCCCGATCGGCGATCCCGGCCAGCCGGCGCCGGACATGGTCGAGATCGGGCAGCGAGGCGAGATCGGCCGTGCCGGCGCACAGCAGCGACTCGATCGCCTTTGCGCGAAGCTGGTCGAGCGCGCTGCGGCGCAGCCCCCGTGCGATCGCGGAGCTGCCGCTGCCGATACGGAGCTGATAGCGCCCCGAATTCTTCTCGTTCTGGAGCAGCGCGCCCGGAAAGGCACTGATCGCCGAGGCACCCATACCGATCAGCACATCGGCCTGGTCCTCGGTGAAGCCCTGGAAGTTGCGGCGCAGCTTGCCGGTGCGCGCGGCGATGGCGATGGCATCGTCGGGCAATGCGAAGTGATCGAAGCCGATCGGCGCGTACCCGGCCTCGGTCAGGTGCCGATAGCTGAGCAGCGCCTGGCCGAAGCGCGCCGGCGCATCGGGCAGCGCGGTCGCTTCGATCCGGCGCTGGCGCGGCACCAAGTGCGGGACGTGCGCATAGCCGAACACCGCCAGCCGATCGGGGCCAAGCGCCAGCGCGGAGTCGATCGTCTCCTCCAGGATCGCGTCGCTCTGACCCGGCAGGCCGTACATCAGGTCGAAATTGAGCGACGAGATGCCGGCCTCGCGCAGCCAGTCGGTGACCCGCGCGACTTCCTCGAGCGGCTGGACGCGGCCGATCGCCGCCTGGATGCCGGGATCGAACGTCTGCACGCCCAGGCTCGCGCGGGTCACATGGTTGCGCGCCAGCGTGTCGCGCCATTCGGTCCCGAAGCCGCGCGGATCGAGCTCGACAGAAACGGTGGCGTCACCGCAGGCGAAGGCGCTACGGACGCGGCCGATCAGCGCGTCGAACTGCTCGGGCGCGATGGCATTGGGGCTGCCGCCGCCGAAAGCGATCCGGCCGACCTTGCCGCGCCCGGCGAGCGCGCGGGCGATCAGATCGACTTCCTGGCCGAGCGACTCGAGATAGCTTGCCAGCCGCCCGGTCCGGTTGGCCGCTCCGGTGTTGCAGCCGCAATACCAGCAGATCTTCTCGCAATAGGGAATGTGGAGATACAGCGAGACCGGCTGGTCGTCGGCGACGCCGTCGAGCGCGGTCGACAGGTCGGCCGGGCCGACCTCTTCGCCGAACTCCGCCGCAGTCGGGAAGCTCGTATAGCGCGGCACCGGCGTGGCGAGCAGATCGGGGTGATAGGTCCACATGAGGGTCGTCATGCCATGTCCGGCGCGCAGCCTGTTGATCCGAATCAAATGGTCGAATCGTCTTCGCCATCTTCGATCAGGATGCGCATCGCGGCGCCATCCAGGTCCTCGAACTGGCCGCCGCGCGCTGCCCAGAAAAAGGCGCCGAGCCCGGCGAGGCCGAGCAGGAGCGCCACCGGCACCAGTACCGCGAGCCCGTTCATCGTGCCGCGCTCCGGAGGCGGAGCGCATTGGCGACGACGAGCAACGAGGACCCCGACATCGCGATCGCGGCGATCAGCGGGGTCACGACCCCGGCGATCGCCAGCGGCACGGCGAGGACATTATAGCCGATCGCCATCGCGAAATTCTGGCGAACGACGCGCATCGTGCGCCGCGAGGCGGCGACGGCGATCGGCACGGGCATGAGCTTGTCTCCGAAGAACAGCAGGTCGGCGGCGAGCCGGCCGACATCGGTGGCCGCGGCCGGCGCCATCGCCACCGAGGCGGCCTTGAGCGCCGGCCCGTCGTTGAGGCCGTCGCCGATCATCGCGACATGGCGCCCCTCAGCCTCGAGCGCGGCGACGCGGGCGTGCTTGTCGGCGGGCGACATCCGGGCATTGCCCTGGACGCCGAGCCGGGCAGCGAGCGCATCGACCACCGCGGGCACGTCGCCCGAGACGATCTCCGGCGCGAAGCCCTGGTCGCGCAGCCGCGCAATCGCCTCGGCCGCATCGGCGCGCGGCGCGTCGGCCAGCGTGATCCGCAGCGGCGCGGCAGTGCCGATGCGCAGCGCGACTTCGGTCTGAGTGCCGCCGCTCAATCCAGTATCGACCCAGTCGGGCCGGCCAAAACGCACCGGCGCCCCATCGAGCCGTGCCTCAACCCCCAGCCCGGGATGCTCGACCAGATCGGCGAGCGGCGCCGCTTCGCCCTCGCCCAGTTCGGTGGCGATTGCCTGGGCGAGCGGATGGCGGCTGGCGCGGGCGGCGGCACGCAGCACCGCGCGGGCCTCGGGATCGTCGGGCAGGCCACCCGAAACCGTGATTCGGCCGAGCGTCACCGTGCCGGTCTTGTCGAGCAGCATCGTATCGGCGGCGGCGAGCCGTTCGAGCGCCGAACCGTCCTTGATCAGCACGCCGGCGCGCATCAGCGACCCCGCCGCGATCACCTGCGCGATCGGCACCGCGAGCCCGAGCGCGCAGGGGCAGGTGATGATCAGCACCGCGACGGCGGTCAGCAGCGATTCGTGCCACCCCGCCCCGGCGATCATCCAGCCGACAAAGGTCAGCGCCGCGAGCGTATGCACCGCGGGCGCATAGAGGCGCGAGGCCCGGTCGGCGATGCGGACGTAACGCGACTTGGACTGGCTGGCGCTCTCCATCAGCCGGGCGATGTCGGCAATCGCCGTGCCCGCCCCCGCCGCGGTGATCCGCACGCGCAACGCCCCGCTGAGGTTGACCGTGCCGGCAAGCACCTTGTCGCCGACGGTGACGTCCTCGGGCACGCTTTCGCCGGTGACCAGCGCGCGATCGACCGTGCTGCTGCCGTCCTCGACCACGCCGTCGGCGGCGATCCGCTCGCCCGCGGCGAGCAGCATCCGCATGCCGGGCGCGAGCTCGTCGGCGGCGCGGCGCTGGGTGGTGCCGTCGGGGCCGATCACCAGCGCATCCGCCGGCACGCGCTGGAGCAGCGCTGCGACGCCGTCCTCGGCCCGCGCACGCATCACGCTGTCGAGGAAGCGGCCGCCGAGTAGGAAGAACAGCAGCATCACCGCGCCGTCGAAATAGGCATGCGCGCCGCCGGTCGCGGTCTCGTACAGGCTCATCGCCGCGGTCAGGATCACGCCGATCGAGATCGGCACGTCCATGTTGGTGCGGCCGCGGCGCAGCGCGCTCCAGGCGCTGCGGAAGAAGGGCTGGCCCGAATAGACGATCGTCGGCAGCGCGATCAGTGCCGAGAGCCAGTGGAACAGGTCGCGGGTCGCGCCGTCCGCGCCGGACCAGACCGAGACCGACAGCAGCATCACGTTCATCGCCGCGAAGCCCGCGACGGCGAGCGCGAGCACGAGGCGGCGGCTTTCGCGGCTGGCCGCGCTCGCCGCGGCCTCGCCGGCAAAGGGATGTGCCGTGAAGCCGAGCCGGCCCATCTCCTCAGCCAGCGCATCGTCGCTGAGCTCGGCGGCATGCTCGACGCGGACGCGGCGCGTGGTGAAGTTGACGCGGGCGAGCGCGACCCCCGGCAAGGCGCCGAGCCCGCGCTCAAGCTTGGCGATGCACGCCGCGCAGCGCAGCCCCTCGACCACGAAGTCGGAGCGCTCGACCGGCGCCCCGCCATCGATCGAGGCAAGTGCGTTCACAGCCGCACCTCGTCGTCGAACCGGGCGTCCTCGCCGCCGCGGCGCACTTCGATCTTGAGCAGCCAGCGCCCGGCGGGCAGCGGCTTGTCGGCGCGGTAGAGCCCGGCGCCGGCGGCGTGCAGGCGCAGATGCTGATCGGGCAGCTGGCCGAGCGGATGGTGTGCAGTGACCTCAACCTCGGCGTCGCTCACCTTGGCGCCGGCGCGGCTGAGTTCGAGGTGCAGCACGTCATTGGCACCGACCATCGGCGCGGCGTGCCAACCGGCCTGTTCCTGCACCCGCGCCTCGGCCAGCCAGCGATTGTAGCGCTGGCTCGCGACATAGCTGTTCTCGACCACTTCGCCACCGAAGGTGCGTATCGCGTCGCGCGCCATCACGATGTTGACCGTGATCACCACCCCGAAAAAGGCGATCATGATGGCGGCCATGTGCCAGCCGGTGAAGCGTCGGGTCATCGGTCTCACTCCGGACGTTCGAGGAAGCTCTTGTCGGTCGCGCTGCCGTCCTCGGCATCGAGCGCGCGGACCGTGAAGGCGATGTCGCTGCGCTGCGGGCCCTGGGCCGGCACCGCGACGAACATCTGGGTCTTGGCGACCTTGTCCGCCGGCACGGTCATGCGCACGCTGCGGGCGGCCGTCTCGCGGCTGCCCTCCTCGTTCCAGAGCACCGCGTCCGGCACCCCGCCGAGCGAGATCTCGACCGTGCGCGGCCGCGCCTCCATGTTGCGGATCTTGACCATATAGGCGTTGCGGATGCTGCCGTCGGACAGGCGCACCCAGATCGGATTGCGGTTCTGCGCGACGCTGATGTCGATCCGCGTCCGGCTACCGAGCGCGAACAGCATGCCGCAACCCACTGCCGCCCAGGCGAGGAAATAGACGAGGGTGCGGACACGGAACAGCCGCTTGAGCGCCGGCACGGTCGGCTGGCCCGCCCGCGCGCGCTTCGCATCCGCCTCGGTCGTGTAGCCGATCAGGCGCGGCTCGCGCCCGACCTTGAGCATCATCTCGTCGCACGCGTCGATGCAAAGCCCGCAGGTGATGCAGCCGATCTGCGGTCCCTCGCGAATATCGATGCCGGTCGGGCAGACGGCGACGCAGGCGCCGCAATCGATGCAGTCGCCGACCTTGGTCTCGCCGTTCGCCAGCGCGACGAGCGACGGGGTTCCGGCATCCGCCGGGGCGAGCGCAACGGGCGCCGGCGCCGCCTTGGCGCGCTTCAGGCCGCGGGTCCGCGGCTCGCCGCGCCATTCCTTGTAGGTGACGCTGAGCGAATTCTCGTCCATCATCGCCGACTGGATGCGCGGCCAGGGGCACATATAGATGCACACCTGCTCGCGCATGAAGCCGCCGAGCGTGAAAGTGGTGAAGGTGAGGATGCCGACGGTGGCATAGGCGGCATAGGGCGCCGTGCCGTCGAAGAACTGCCGCGCCAGCGTCGGCGCGTCGGCGAAATAGAAGATCCAGGCGCCGCCGGTCGCCGCGGCGATCGCCAGCCACACGGCGAACTTGCTGCCGCGCTTGGCGATCTTTTCCAGCCCCCAGGGCGCGCGATCGAGCCGGATCTGGGCGTTGCGATCGCCTTCGATGAAGCGTTCGACATGGACGAACAGGTCGGTCCACACCGTCTGCGGGCAGGCATAGCCGCACCAGGCGCGTCCCACCGCCGAGGTGACGAGGAACAGCCCGATCGCGGCCATCACCAGCAGGCCGACGACATAATAGAATTCGTGCGGCCAGATCTCGATCGAGAACATGTAGAAGCGGCGGTGCGCGAGATCGACGAGCACGGCCTGATCGGGGGCATAGGGCCCCCGATCCCACCGGATCCAGGGCGTGATGTAATAGACCGCCAGCGTGACCACCATGATCGCCCATTTGAGGCGACGGAACACACCGTCGACCTTGCGCGGGAAGACCTTGCGGCGGGCTTCGAAGAAGTGCTGCGGTCCCATCAAGTCCTGGGGATTCGACATGGTCACTTCGCGGCGGCTGCCGCCGGGCTGGGCGCCGGTGCCGCGGTGGGCGCCGGTGCCGGGGTTGGATTGGCTTCGCCGCCGCCCAGCGAATGGACATAGGTGGCAAGCATCTTGATGGTGACGGGGTCGAGCTTGCTCGCCCAGGCCGGCATGATGCCGTAGCGGGCGTTGGTCACCGTCTGGGTCAGCGTCGCGCGATCACCGCCATAGAGCCAGATCGCGTCGGTCAGGTTCGGCGCGCCGACGGCGCGGTTCCCCTTGGCATCCGTGCCGTGGCAGGCCGCGCAATTGGCCGCGAACAGCGTCGCGCCGCGCCGGCTGGAGGCGGAGACCGGCTCCTGGTGCGAGACGTTGCGGACGAAGGACACGACGTCCTGGATCTGCGCCTCGGTCAGGATCTGGTCGCGGCCGAAGGCGGGCATCTGGGACATGCGGGTGGCATCATCGCCGGGCTGGCGCACGCCGTGCAGGATCGTCTGCTGGATGGTGGCGAGATCGCCGCCCCACAGCCAATCGTCGTCATTGAGGTTCGGATAGCCCTTGCCCCCCGCCGCGCCCGAGCCGTGGCACTGGACGCAATTGACCTTGAAGGCGGCGCGGCCGCCCTCGATCGCCGCGGCGAGCAGCTTCGGATTGGCCGGAACCTGATCGATCGGCGTTGCGGCCAGGGCGCTCATCACCGGCGCCTTGCGGGCGCGATCGGCGGCGAGCTCCTTGTCGAGCTGGCCATGGCTGGTCCAGCCGAGCGACCCCGCAGTCGCCCGCGTGACCAGCGGCCACGCCGGATAGAGCACGCAATAGACGATCGCGAAGGCGATGGTGCCATAGAGGATGACCAGCCACCAGCGGGGCATCGGGGTATCCAGTTCCTCGATCCCGTCCCATTCATGGCCGACGAAATCGGTGCCGGTCGCTTCGTCGACGCGCTTGTTGTCAGCCATCGATGCGCTCCTCATTTTCGAAGATGCTGTTGGCGGCGCGCCGATTCGCGGCGCCGCTCTTGGGTCGGAAGGCCCAGCCGGTGAAGAGCAGGAAGCTCACCGTCATCGCGACGAGCCCCCAGCTGTCGGCCAGGTGGCGCAGCGTGTCGTAGGCGCTCATTTCGCCTCCTCGCGCGGCGCCGCCGCCTTGAAGTCCACCTGGGTTCCGAGGCCCTGGAGATAGGCGACGAGCGCGTCCATCTCGGTCAGGCGGCTGGGATTGCCGTCGAAATCGCGGGTCTGCGCCTTGGGATAGCGCTTCGCCAGCGCCGCTGCGTCGCCATCGGGGCTCGCCTGCGCCGCGAGGTCGGCCGCCGCCTTGGCGATGTCCTCGTCGGTATAGGGAACGCCCTCGGCCCGAAGCGCCTTCAGGTGCGCCGCGATGTTCGGAACGTCGAGGTCGCGATCGGCGAGGAATGCGTATTTCGGCATGATCGATTCAGGAACGACCGCGCGCGGATCCTTGAGGTGCTGCACGTGCCATTCGTCCGAATAGCGGCCGCCGACGCGGGCCAGGTCCGGCCCGGTCCGCTCCGACCCCCATTGGAACGGATGGTCGAACATGCTCTCCGCGGCGAGGCTGTAATGGCCGTAGCGCTCGGTCTCGTCGCGGAACGGACGGATCATCTGGCTGTGGCAGCCATAGCAGCCCTCGCGGATATAGATGTTCCGTCCGGCGAGCTCGAGCGGCGTGTAAGGCCGCACGCCCTCGACCTTGGTGACGGTCGACTGGATCCAGAAGAGCGGCGCGATCTCGACGATGCCGCCGATCGCGACGGTGATCAGCGCGAGCACCATCAGCAGCGTGACGTTGCGCTCGATGACCTTGTGGCGGTTTGCCCAGGTAGCCATTGCTCGGGTCCCTTATTCGGCGGCGGCCGGCACGAGCGGCCGATCGCGGGCGGGGTCATAGGCGGCGGTGGTCAGCGGGGCTTCGTCGCGAAGCTTGCCCGCGATCGTCATCCAGACGTTCCAGACCATGAACAGCGCGCCGGTGAAGTAGAGCAGGCCACCCACGGTACGGATCAGGTAATAGGGGTGGAGGGCCGCCACGACTTCGGCGAACGAGTAGACCAGGTAGCCGTCGTCGCCATATTCGCGCCACATCAGGCCCTGGGTGATGCCCGCCACCCACATCGAGGCGGCATAGAGCACGATGCCCAGCGTCGCGCACCAGAAGTGCCAGTTCACCATCCGCAGCGAATAGAGCCGGGTGCGGCCCCACAGGCGCGGCGTCATGTAGTAGATAGCGCCGAAGGTGATCATGCCGTTCCAGCCGAGCGCGCCCGAATGGACGTGGCCAATGGTCCAGTTGGTGTAGTGCGAGAGCGAGTTGACGCTCTTCACGCTCATCATCGGGCCTTCGAAGGTGCTCATCCCGTAAAAGGCGAGCGCGAAGACCATCATGCGGATGATCGGATCGGTGCGGATCTTGTCCCACGCCCCGTTGAGGGTCATCAGGCCATTGATCATGCCGCCCCAGCTCGGCATCCACAGCATGACCGAGAAGACCATGCCCAGCGTCTGCGCCCAATCGGGCAGCGCGGTGTAGTGGAGGTGGTGCGGACCGGCCCAGATATAGAGGAAGATCAGCGACCAGAAGTGGACGATCGACAGGCGATAGCTGTAGATCGGGCGCTCGGCCTGCTTCGGCACGAAGTAATACATCATGCCCAGGAAGCCGGCGGTGAGGAAGAAGCCCACCGCGTTATGGCCGTACCACCATTGCACCAGCGCGTCCTGCACCCCCGAAAAGGCGGAATAGGACTTGCTGCCAACCCAGCTGACCGGCAGCGAGATGTTGTTCACCAGGTGGAGCATCGCCACCGTGATGATGAAGCCCAGGTAGAACCAGTTGGCGACATAGATGTGCGGTTCGGACCGCTTTACGATCGTGCCGACGAACACGGCGAGGTAGCTCACCCAGACGATCGTCAGCCAGATATCGACATACCATTCGGGCTCGGCATATTCGCGACCCTCGGTGATGCCCATCACATAGCCGGTCGCGGCCAGGACGATGAACAGCTGGTAGCCCCAGAACACGAACCGGGCGAGCGCCGGCGCGAACAGGCGCGCGCGGCAGGTGCGCTGCACGACGTAGAAGCTCGTCGCGATCAGGGCATTGCCGCCGAACGCGAAGATCACCGCCGAGGTGTGCAGCGGCCGGATCCGGCCGAAGTTCAGATAGGGCTCGAGATTGAACAGCGGGAAGGTCAATTGCGAGGCGATCAGGATGCCGACCAGGAAGCCGACCACGCCCCAGAAGACCGTCGCGATCACGCCCCATCGGATCACGTCGTCATAATAGCGCCCGGCCAGCACCGAGGCCGGTGCCTGTTCCTGCGCGATGCCGCGCAGGCTCACGAACGCCGCGATCGCCGCAGCGGCCGCGCAAATTCCCATATGCACCGCGAAACCGGTATCGACCGCGATGGCGGCCGCCAGAACGCAGGCGATCGCGAGGACGAGCCAGAGCCCCCCGCGTGCTACGATGTTGTCCATTGCCTTCCCCACAGAAATGCAGGGACGCTATCGCGCCGGACCTTCGCCAGGCCCTTGATCTTGGTCAAACCGCCGGGAGCGTAGATTCCCGGATGGCCGGGTCGGGGTTGGGGCCCGACCGATTCACGCCACCGCCATTCCTCAATCAGCTCCCCGGCGAAGGCCGGGGCCCAGTTGCAATGCGCTTTGAGATGGCGGCCCGCAGCCGAGATTGCGCGGAAGCTGGACCCCGGCCTTCGCCGGGGAGCTGAGATGCGCAACGAACGCCACGAGCCCACTGCTTAGGGGTGGCGGGCCATCATCGTCGAGGAAGCGGGCTCACAGAGGCGCCTACGCCGTCGACTGCCGCTCGCCGCTGCCGACGCTGCCGGTCCGCTCGAGCTTGCCCCAGCCGACCCAGAGCCCACCGATCGCCGAGCCGATGGCGCGCAGCACGACCCAGTACATCAGCTGGCGATAGACGAAGCGCTGGGCGACGAGCAGCAGCGCCGGATAACGCTGCTTGCGGGCATTGAGCCGATAGGCGACCCAGCCGCACAGCACGTCGATGCCGGTGAACACCAGCCAATAGATCGCCATCGCGGCGACATCGGTCTGGGTCTGCGCCCAGCCATGCTGCCACACCTTGATCGCCGTCGAGACGATCGCGGCGACCAGCGCGGCATCGATCAGCGGCGAGATCGCAGCGAAGGCGATCTGGAACAGCCACGCCTGGGGGAGCCCGACCAGCGCGAGGCCCTTGGCGGGCGCATCCTTGTGGATCGCGCGATGCTTCCACAGGCATTGCAGCGTCCCGAACGCCCAGCGATAGCGCTGCTTGGCGAGTGCCTTGAAGCTTTCCGGCGCCTCCGTCCACGCCACCGCATCGGGATCGTAGGTGACGCGCCAGCCGGCGCGCTGGATGGCGATGGTGAGATCCTGGTCTTCGGCCAGCGTGTCCTCGGGATAGCCCCCAACGGCGTCCAGCGCCGTGCGGCGCCAGGCGCCCACCGCGCCGGGAACGACAGTGATCGCGCCGAACGCGGCGAGCGCGCGGCGTTCCAGATTCTGCGCCGTGACATATTCCACGGCCTGCCAGCGCGTGACGAGATTGACGCGATTGCCGACCTGCGCGTTGCCGGCGACGGCGCCCAGGCCCGGATCGGCGAACCAGCGCGCGAGCCGCATGATCGTCTCGGGTTCGAACTGGGTGTCCGCATCGAGCGCGATGATGATCTCGCCCTTGGCCTGGGCCAGCGCGGTATTTAGCGCGCGCGCCTTGCCGCCATTTTCGAGCGTGAGCAGCGTGACGCGCGGATCGTCGCCAAACGCGCTGCGCACGATGGCGCTGGTCTCGTCCTTCGAACCGTCATCGACCACAATCATCTCGATCGCAGCATAGTCGCTGGCGAGCACGCGGCGGACCGAGGCTTCGATCACCTTGGCTTCGTTGAAGGCGGGGATGATCACCGTGACGCTCGGCGCATAGACCGGCGCCTCGCCGCGCTCACGCCGCTTCTGCCGGATCGCCAACGCGGTGAGAACGAGCGCACGCGCGATGCCGAGCGTGATCGCAATGAAGAACAGCCATTTGAGCAGCCAGCCCAACGCCGCAAGGACGAGGAAGATGCCGACATCGGCGCGCACTGCGAGCAGGTCGGATCCCGACACCACCGGCATCACCTGGCTGCGCGGCACCCCGGCGAGGAACGAGACCGGCACGAAACGATAGCCCCGCGCGCGCAGTCCGTCGATGATCTGCGGCAGCGCCGCCACCGTCTGCGACCGGTCGCCGCCGCCGTCATGGAGCAGCACGACATTGGCCGAACGCTCCGGGCTCGCCGCCCCGACCTCGGCCAGCGTCTTGCTCACGATCGCATCGGTCCCCGGGCGCTGCCAGTCGTCGGGATCGACGTGCAGCCCGACGATCGTATAGCCCAGCTTCTGCGCGGTCATCGCCGGATCGATTTCGTCCGCGGTGGTCGGCTCGGCGTCTCCGAAATAGGGTGCGCGGAACAGCCGCATCGCGTGGCCGGTATAGGCCTCGACCAGGCGCTGGGTGGCGTTGAGCTCGAGCTCGGACGCATTCGGGCCGTCGAGCGCCAGATTGGGATGCGTGTAGGTGTGGTTGCCGATCTCGTGCCCGTCGTCGATCATCCGGCGGAGCAGTCCCGGATGCTCCAGCGCATTCTCGCCGATGACGAAGAAGGTCGCCGGCACGTGCTTCTGGCGCAAGATGTCGAGGATCTTGGGCGTCCACTCGCCATCGGGCCCATCGTCGAAGGTCAGCGCGATGTCATGCTTGCTCGCGCCGGTCCGGGCGACGACATAGGGGGTCGGCAGGCGCGTGTAGCGCTCGTCGCGGATCATCCCAGCATTGTCGAAGGTCAGGTCGCGCGCGCCGATGGTCGGCGCCGCCCGGATTCGCAGGATCTCGCCGCTGCCTTCGACATCGACGTCCGCGCCCGGCGAGAGCGCGGCGAGATTGGGGCGTTTGCCCGTACGATAGGCGGAGAGCGCCGACCAGACCCCCTCGTCCTCACTGCCCAGCCGCCACAGCGCGACGCTGCCGATCCCGGCCGCGCGGATTGCCTGGAGCTGATTCCAGCTTGTCGCCGCGTCGAGCATCCAGACTTCGTGCCGTTCGCCATTTTCCTCATAGGCAAAGGCGGAATTGCCGCTCGCCTGATCGAAGACGATCTGCGCGTCGCTGTCGTGCGCGGCGAGCCAAGCCTCGCTCATCGTCAGCGCATCGACCTTGCCGCCATGCCAATCATAGCCATAGCTGCCGATCGCGACAATCAGGCGGGCCGCCGGCACTTCGCGCACCGCCGCGGCGAGGTCGCTGACGAACCAGGGCTGCGAGGCGATCGGCCCGGCGGTGCCGCCCTGCCAATGCTCGTCATAATCCATCAGGATCACGCGATCGGCGACCCGCGCGAACTCGCCGGGGCGCCAGGCCGGATCGCCGACCGGCACCGTGACCGCCAGCACCTTCGCGCGCGGCAGCGCGGCGTTCATCTCCGCAAGCAGCCGCTGATAGTCGCGCAGCCGCGCCGCGGGGATGCTCTCGAAATCGAAGACGAGGCCGGCATCGCGCCGCCGCGCGACGAGGTCCGCGAGTTGCTTGACCAGCGCGTGCCGTGCCGCGGGATTGTGCAGCAGCCGGGCGGTGTTCTCGCTGTCCCAGGCGCCTTCGCCGGCGATGTTCTGCACCATCGGCAGCACCTTGGGGCGGTGGCGCGCGGTCTGGAGGATGCGATCGAAGCGGGAATCGCTGTAGAACTTCACCGAATGATCGGGACCGGTGACGCTGATCGCGGCGGGAACGACCCAGTCGAGCGAGTCGGCGTGGCGGAGCAGCGCAGGCGCGCTGTTGTCTTCCCCCGGCACGTAGAAGCCGACGGTCAGCGGCGCGCGGGTCGCCGTGGCCGGCTTGCCCGGCAGCCAGTCGCGCGGGGAGTGGATCGCCGCGGCCGGCTTGCCATGCGTTTGCAGCGGCACCTGGCGGGCCGAGCCAAAGCGAAGCGGAAGGTCGGGTCCGACGGGCATGTAGACCAGGGTGGCGGCGAACACCGCGACCGCGGCCAGTCCGACGAGAATCAGCGCCAGGCCGCTGCGCCGCGCCCATTTCCGCCGCTTGCCGCTCGCATCGAAAAAGATCGGATTACGCATCGCCTGACCTGCCCCCGGAAAGAGCCGGCAACCATCGCCGCTCCCCGCCCCTTCGCCCTCGGGAGAGCGATCTCGACGGCCGCGCATTAACCCATTCGCGTGCCGCTTTCGCCGCTGTAATTTCCCGGAAAGCCCGGGCCGTCAAGGCGCTCCCACGACTGAATTGCGGCTGAATGGCCGGGCTCGGGCGTGCGCCCGCGCCCAGGCGAGTGCGCGATCGGCGACCTCCTCCCAGCCACTCTCGTTGCACAGCCAGTGCGACCGGCCCGGAAAGGCTTCGAACGCCGTGGGAACCGGAGAGCGCCGGAGACGGCGATAATTGGCGCGCACCAATGCCTTAGGCGCGATGCGATCGGCGTCGCCGGCGATCAAGAGGATGGGCGCGCGGCCCGGATTGCCCCAGCGCACCCGGCTGCCGATGCCGAGCAGCCATTGGTAGAAGATGCGCCCGGGCGCGGGCACCACGAATTTTTCATGGGCATAGGATTTCTCCGCCGCAGGCAGCGTCTGCGCAATCCCGCACGCAAAAGCGCCCAGCGGCAGCCGGAGGATGCGGTTCCAGCCGTTCCAGCGGAGCAACACCGGCGCGACGCTCAGAAGCGCACGGGGCGGCACGGGCACCCCGGCGGGCGAAGCCGAATCGATCGCCACCACGGCCGCGCCCAGACCCCGATCCGCGAGCAGCTGGACGATCAATCCGCCAAAGCAATGGCCGATCAGGATCGGCGGGCTCGGCAGCCTTTCGACCACGCCGGCATAATGGTCGACGATCTCGCGCAGGCCGAGCCTGGCCAGCCGCGGATCGGGACGGGTTCGTAACTGGTCGACGGGCCGGTCCATATAGGGCCAAGCCGGCGCGATCACCGTCATTCCTGCCGCCTCGTAGCGCTGGCGAAAGCGATCCCACATGCTGGGCGTGAGCCAGGCCCCGTGCACCAGCACGACCGTATCGGCCATTCGAGCCTCCGTCGGACCCCGCTGCCACGGCGCGATATTGGCCGGGCCTGTTTGGTTCGGCATCCATGCCCCATCGCCATGCGAAAGGCCGGTCGCCCCGCACCTCAAGGCGGCGCGCCCTGCCGACCGCAGTCAGAGCTTCCACACCGCCCGCTTTTCGCCCGTCGTGGTGACGGGGCCAAGCCCAGCTAGGCTACCCCGGGCACCCGATCGGGCTACTGCGCGGCGGCACGATCCATGCTATCCATCGCCTCCGGCGCCATCGAATTGGGAATTGTCTTGCGGCTCGCCTTGCTCTTCGCCGGGGTGCTCGCGCTATGCGTGCCGCGCCTCGGCGCGACTGCGCCAAGCGAGGCCGTCGGCGGCCTGCCGGGCTTCGTTCACAGCAGCTGGACCAGCAAGGACGGCGTGCCCGGAATGATCCAGGCACTTGCCCAGGGGAATGACGGCTTTCTCTGGCTGGGCACCGGCAACGGGCTCTATCGCTTCGACGGCGTCAGCTTCGACCATGTCGGCCCCGCCCCCGGCCATGCGCGCGGAGCAATCCCGGTCGGCGCAGTGCTTGCGGCCCGTTCGGGAGCGATCTGGGTCGGCTATATCGGCGGGGGCGGGGTGGAAATCTATCGCCATGGACGCATGGCGCAGACCGGGATGCCGAATCCTCCGGGCGAGATCACCGCCCTGCGTGAAGGCAGCGACGGGGCGATCTGGGCAGTGAGCGGCCGCGCCCGGCGCGGACTGCGCCGCTACGCCGATGGCAAATGGCAGCGGATCGACTCCGCCTGGGGCGTTCCCGACGATCAATATGTGACCAGCCTGCTGCCCGCGCGCGACGGGACGATCTGGGTCACGACCGAACGCACCCTGCTCTACCTGCCCCGCGGCGCGCGCCGCTTCGTCACCACATCGGCGCAGGTCGCGCCCGGCGCCTCGCTTGCCGAGGATCGCCGGGGCGAGATCTGGCTTTCCGATGCCGCCGGCACGCGGATGCTGCCCGATTACCCGGCCGGAGCGACGCGCCCGCAGCGGAACGTGACCATCGCGCCGCCGGGGCAGGTTCGCCACGCCTCGATCCTCTTCGATCGCGCGGGCAATCTTTGGGGCACGACCTTCACCGGCGGCGTCTTTGCCGTCGATCGGGCGAGCGCGGCAGCGCCGGCTCCGCGAGCGCGGACCTTCCGCACCGGCGACGGCCTCACCTCGAACCAGGCCGTCGTGGCGATGGAGGATCGCGAGGGCAATATCTGGGTGGGCACCGAGCTGGGCCTCGACCAGTTCCGCCCCGCCAACGTATCGAGCGCTGCGATGCCGCCGCCGGGATCGGCTGCGGGCTATATGATGACGGCGGACACCGGCGGCACAGTGTGGTTCGCCGACGGCACCGCCCTCTATCGCGCGATGCCGGGCCGCCCGCCCGAACCGGTGCCGGGCCCCTATCGCGACGTCGAAGCGCTGTGCCGCGGCGGCGGCGGCAGCATCTGGATCGGGGTGCGTGGCGCCATTGTGCGGCTGCGCGAGGGGCGCGCGGTCGAACGGCTCGCGCTGCCCGGCATCGGAGAGACCTTCGCCTGCGCCGAGGATGGGCACGGCCGGCTGTGGATCGCGCGGTTCGGCCGCGGACTGTTGCTGCGCGACGGCGGCGGCTGGCGGCACATCGTCCTGCCCGCCCAAGGACGGCCGCAGGACGTGGTGATCGATCGCAGCGGCAATCCGGTCGTGATCCTGGACCGCAAGACGCTGGTTCATATCGACGGCAGCATCGCGCGAGCCTGGACGAACGACGAAATCGGCGTTGCCGGCATCACGTCGGTCTATGGCGGGCGTGACGGGCTGCTGGTCGCGGGCGGCGAGGGACTGGCCCGCTGGCACGATGGCCGCTTCCAGCGGCTCGGCATCGCCGCCCATCCCTGGCTGCGCGGTGTACGCGGGATCGTCGAGACGCCCGACGGACAGAGCTGGATGATCAACAATGCCGGCATCTTGCGGATTGCCACCGACGCGCTCGTCCGCGCCTTTGCCGAGCCCGATCGCCCCCTGCCCCATACGCTGTTCGACGAGCAGGACGGCCTGTCGAGCCGGACCCAGCGCAACGACGGACTGCAGCTCGCCGCGGGCCGCGATGGCCGGCTCTGGTTCCTGACGCGTCAGGGCGTGATCCTGGTCGATCCCGCGCGGCTGGTCTCCAACCCGGCGCCGCCCCCCGTGGTGATCGACGCGCTGACCGTCGACGGCCGGCGCTACCTTGACCCCGCTTCGCTGACGCTGCCGAGCGGCACCGAAAACCTCTCGATTGAATATACCGGATTGAGCCTCACCGTGCCGAGCCGCGTGCGGTTCCGCTATCGGCTGGAAGGAGTGGACAGCGGCTGGGTCGATCCGGGCACCCGGCGCCAGGCCTTCTACACCCGGCTCGATCCGGGCACCTATCGCTTCCGCGTGATCGCGGCGAACAATGACGGGGTGTGGAACCGGAGCGGCGCGACGCTGACCTTCACCATCCCGCCGACCTTCACCCAGAGCCGCGCGTTCGCTGCGCTGTGCGCGTTGGCCGCGGTGCTGTTGCTCTGGCTGCTCTATCGCGTGCGCCTGCATGCGATGGCAGGGCGGATGCGGATGCGGATGCGCGAACGCCTGGTCGAGCGGGAACGGATCGCGCGCGAGCTGCACGACACCTTGCTGCAGGGGGTCCAAGCGCTCGTGCTGCGATTCCAGCTGGTGGCCGACGACATGTCGCCCGAAGACCCCTCGCGCCAGGCGCTCGAACAGGCGCTCGACCGCGCCGACGACGTGCTTGCCGAAGGCCGTGACCGCGTGCGCGACCTGCGGCTGATCGGCGGCGCCGACGACATCGCCCATATGATCCTGGAGATCGCGCGCAAGCAGGCGTTCGATGCGGGCGTGCAGCTTTCGATCGCGACCGAGGGCGAGCCCCGCTCGCTGGACCCGCTGGTCTGGGACGAAGTCGCGCGGATCGCCAATGAGGCGCTGTTCAACATCTGGCGCCACGCCCATGCCCGCCAGGTGACGATCCGCATCGCCTTCCGTCCCGCCAGCTTCGCCGTGAGCTTCATCGACGACGGCATCGGCATCGACGCCCTGGTCCTGAGCCGCGGCCATCGCGAGGGGCATTTCGGGCTGCCGGGAATGCGCGAGCGCGCGGCGAAGATCCAGGCTCAGCTTGTCGTCGAAAAGGTCGCGAGCGGCGGCACCGAAGTGCGGCTGGTCGTGCCCGGGGCGATCGCCTATTCGGGCGCGACGCGGCCCGGCCATTGGCGCCGCCTGGCGATGGGAGGCAAGGTTGATTGAAGTCGCTTCGAACGACGCGCCCGCGCCGCTGCGGATCCTCGTCGCCGACGATCACCCGATGCTGCGCGAAGGCATCGTCGCGGTGATCGAGCGCCAGGCCGACATGACGATCGTCGGCGAGGCGCGCGACGGCGCGGAAGCGATCGACGCCCATGCCCGGTTGAAACCCGACGTCACGCTGATGGACGTCCAGATGCCGGGGGTCGACGGGCTGGCGGCGATCGAGGCGATCCGCGCGACGAGCCCCGAAGCGGCGATCGTGGTGCTCACCACCTATCCCGGCGACACCCAGGCGCTGCGCGCGCTGCGCGCCGGGGCGACCGGCTATCTGCTGAAGAGCTGCATCCGCAAGGATCTGCTCGACACGATCCGCGCGGTCCATGCTGGTCGCCGGGCGATCGCTCCGGAAGTCGCCCAGGAAATCGCGTTGCATTCGTTCGACGATCGCCTGAGCGACCGCGAGACCGATATCCTCCGGCTCGTGGCCGAGGGCCATCCCAACAAGCAGATCGCCTGGCGGCTGTCGCTGTCCACCGACACCGTGAAGGCGCACCTCAAGAACATCTTCGCCAAGCTCGACGTCGGCGATCGCACGCATGCGGTGATCGTTGCTGCGCGGCGGGGCTTCATCCGCATCTGAGCGTCGGGATCAGCGCGGCAGCAGCGTAATCCAGTCGATCGGCTTGCGCCCCGTCCGCGCCGACAGATCGCGCGCGAAATCGCGATATTTCGAGTCGAGCTGCGCAGCGAACGCGAAGGTGTTCACGGCGCTCGCCGGATTCCACGCGTGCGGCGCATATTCGGCATCGCCCGCCGCCGCGCGCTCGCGATCGAAGGCGATCTGCGAATGGACGAACTCGATATGGGTCTTTGCCCCGCTCGCATAGGGAGCAAGCCAGGCGAGTGCCGCCTCCAGGCCGGCCCCTGCCGGGCTCTTCCAGCGATACCAATCCTCGCCATGCGCCTTGGCCGCCAGCGCCGCCATGAGCAGCGGATCGAGATCATAGGTGACGTAGTGCAGCGCGTCGCGCTCATGGAAATCGAACACCGATCCGTCGGGCTGGACATTCGCCGCCACCTGGTCGCGATATGCGGCGCGGGCGCGATCGATCAGCCGGGGGTCGCCGACGGCGAAGGCCGCCATGGTCGCGAGCTTGACGCGGTGGCTCTGCCAATTGGTATGCGGCTTGTCGCGCGGTCGATCCATCGCGTCGAGATAGCCCTCGGCCATCCGCCGCCAGAAGCCGTCGAGCTTGGCGGCCAGTGCGGGCGGCAGGTCCGCTTCCGTCAGATCGGTGGCAAGGATCAGGGCGTCGAAGCCGGTTTCGTCGATCGGATTGAACGACATCTGGTAGAGATCGGCCCAGGCCTCGAGATAGCGGCCGGTTTGATCGAGATAGCGTCGATCGCCGGTGAGCCGCCAGGCGAGCGCAAGCGCCAGTGCGATCGGATGGTCGGCCTTGGCCTTGATGCTGATGTCGCGGATGCCCTTGCCGGGCAGCGTGCCTTCGGTGTGGAGCCGGGGGATCGCCTCGGGTGGGCGGGTCAGCGCCGCGTCGGCGCGAGCGACCAGGCGCTCGGCCGCCGGAAGGTTGCGGGCATCGCGGGCGAAATCCGGCCCGAACAACGCATGGTGCTGGGCAAACGCCGGCATCGGCGTGATCGCGACCAGCAGGGCCAGCAGGCGAACCGGGCGTTTGCGCATCCTGTGTCCTCAAAAAAAAGGCGGAGCGGCCGGTGGAGCCGCTCCGCAGCAGGGATATCAGAAACTTGCGCGGATCGTCGCGGTGTAGGTGCGGCCGTCATAATCGATGCGCCGCGGCAGCATCGGATCATTCTCATATTCGGAGCGTGTCGCGTTGGTCAGGTTATAGGCATCGACCGACAGCGACAGGTTCGAGCTGATGTTGAGCGAGGCCGAGGCGTCGAGCTGGCTGCGCGCCTTCACCGTGCGCGCATCGCCGACGAAGCTGTTGCCGGCGGCGAGATCGTACTTGCCGCGATGATTGAACACCGCGCGCACCCCGAACAGCTTGGTTTCGTAATAGCCGATCAGGTTGAGATTGTGCTTCGCGACGCTGGGCAGCGTGATCGGATTGCCCGCCGTGTCCTTCCCGTCGATCTGCGTATAGGTGTAGTTCGCCGCGCCGCCAAGATATTTGAGGAAGCCGGGCAGGAAATCGAGATTCTGCTGGATCGAGAGCTCGACGCCGCGCACGCGCATCGGCCGCTGGTTGGTCAGGCCGCTCGCCAGGACGCGGGCATTGACTGGCGTGCCGGCCGCGCCGACGAACCGGTTCGAGCTGATGCAGTTCGGCCCCGAGATGGTAAGCGTGCCGAGGCCATAATCGACGCCGTTGATCCGGCCATCCGCGGGGCAGAGGACGTTCTGATCGGTGATCGGGCCGATATAGCCGTCGATGTTCTTCTGATAGACCGCAACCGCAAAGGCGCCGCCGGGGCGGTTGTACCATTCGAGCGACACGTCGAACGAGTTCGAGGTATAGGGCTTGATGTTGGTCGCGCCGATCGTGACGTTGTAGACCGGATCGACCGGCGGCGTCAGCGCTTCGGGCACCTGGACGAAGGTGATCGGAACCGTATCGCGCGGCTGGGGGCGCACATAGGTTTTGTAATAGGCGCCGCGCAGCACGAGGTTCCTGGCCAGATCGGCCGCGAACATCGCGGAGGGCAGCCAGTAATCGTAATTGTCCTTGTAGGTGCGGCCGATCATCCGGTGGTTCACCGGCGGCGCGGCAACCGTGGAGAGCGCACTCGCGCAGTTCTGGCAATCGAGCGCGTCGATCTTCTGCGTCGTCGTCTCGTAGCGCACCCCGGCGTTGCCGCGGATATGGATGCCGAAGATGTCGCCATCGAACCGGCCCATGAAATAGGCCGACATGATGCTCTTGCTGTTGGTGAAATTGTTGTTCCAGTAATTCGCGTCCCAATAATTGTTGGTGAGTCCATAGGGCGTGAGGAACACGCCATAGGCATCGCCGATGACGAACTGGCCGGGCAGCCCGTTCGGGTTGGTGGCGCTGCGCGGCGCGGTGTTGACCGGGGTGATGACGCCGAGGATCTGATCGACGTTCAGGCTGCGCCAGCTCTGGGTATAGCCCGGTGCGGTGCCGCCGAAGAAATCGCCGGTATAGGGATTGGCCTGCGACATTGCCGGCGTAATTGCGCCGGTGTTCGCGCCGAGAGAGGTGTTGCGCGATCCGCTCGATGTGTAGCGATTGTGCTCGTAGCGCATGCCAACCTGCACTGCGGAGAGGAGGCTTCCTGCAAAGCTCCGCTCGAAATCGAGCTGGATCGCATCGAGCGCGTTCCACGCCTGGCCGTTGGTGCCGGTGACGCCGAAGCGATCGCCGGCAATGCCCGCGGCCTGGCCCGGCATCTGTGCGCTGGCTTGGGTCGCCTGGTTGGCAGCCGACGGAATCGTGTAGCCGCCATTGGGAATGTGCGAGGCATTGGGGGTGTTGAGCAGGAAGCGGGCGTCCTGAAGGCTGGTGCCGCCGGTGAAAATCGAGGCGGTGATCCCGTTGAGCCCGGCGGGGCCGAGATTGCGATACGGATTCTCGATGATGTCGAGTTCGATCTGGTTGGCGAGCACCTGCGCGCGCGAGATCGTGCCCTGCGCCGTCACATGCCACTGGTCGTCCTTGAACTCGATCGTCGGATTGATCGCCCAGGTCTTTTGCTTGGCGGGTTCCGAACGGATCGAATCGTAGGTCTGCAGATTCTCGGCCGAGAACTGGTTGATATAGGCGCGCGGGCCCGTCGAGGTCTGCACGACATAGGGCGTGCCGAGGCTGGTGAAATGCGCCACGGCAGACGTCGCGCCGAGTGCAGTGTTGGTGTTGTTGCCCTGCGAGGTGTCGATATAGAGCAGGTGGTTGGTGCCCTGATCGAGGTTGCGCTCGGTATAGAAGCCGGTTGCGCCGAACTTGATCGTGTCGGTCGCCTGCCATTCATAGCCACCGGCGCCGGTGAGCAGGTGGCCCTTGTTGAACTTGACGAACTGACGGACCTGGCTGGGATAATAGACGCCGCCCGGATATTGCGACATCAGCGCCTGATAGGTCGGGTTGTTCGCAGCCGCCTGCTGATTGCCGACCTGGATCGAGCCCAGCTTGTTCGCCCAGGTGTTGACCGAAATCGAATCGCGCCGGAACTTCTCGTCCTTCCACGCGACGACGCCGAACACCGCGAAATTGTCGGTAATGTGCGCGTTGTAGCCGGCGGACAGCGCAGGGCTACCGAGATCGCCGAGATCGTTATACTCATAGGATGCCTTGGCCCAGCCGCCTTGCTTGCGGCCCAGCGCCGGTGCGATCCGCAGGTCGACATTGCCCGAAAGTCCGCCTGCCAGGTTCGCCGCAGAGGGCGACTTGATCACGGTGATCGACGAGAAGATATCCGAATTGAAGGCGCCGAGCGGCGTCGACGAGGTGTTGCTGGCGCTGCCCAGGATCGGATCGGCAAAGCCACCGCCGTTGAGCGTGGTCCGCGCGAACGACCCGGGCAGGCCGCGAAGCGAGATCGTCGCGTTGCGCGAATCCGCCTCGCGATTGATCTGCACTCCGGGAATGCGCTGCACCGCCTCGCCGACATTCAGGTCCGGGAAGCGGCCGAGCCCGTCCGAGGAGATCGAATCGGTGATCTGATCGGATTCGCGCTTGATGTTGAGCGCATCGGCATAGGCACGGCGGAAACCGGTCACCACGATTTCGCCCCCATCCTGCGCGCCGGCACCGTCATCGGCTTGGGCGGCGGACGGGCCCGGGGATGCCGGGTCCCCCGTCTGGGCACGCGCGGAATCGATGGTGGTGAGCGCAAACAGTGCGGTGCCGGCGCATAAAGCAGCCTTGAGCATAAATCCTCCCCATGTTCCCGGCTATTTGCATCGCCAGTCACGCGCTGGCACCGGTGTCAGGCCAATAAGGCGCAAAATCCCAAGGGAGTCAACTCAAATGGCCAGACCAATATATCCGATTGGCCGGACAGAATGCCACACTTGATTTTAGCTCAGGCGGCGGCGGCTGTGGAGTGACCTACCCGAAAGAGTTCGGGGCTTCGCCGGCCGGCCCGGCGGCGCGATGAAGGGACCCTGCCGCAATAAAAGCGCCCTCCCCTCTGGACAGCCTTGGTTAAGCGCACGAGCTTGTCGAACGTTTCATTTCGGCGCCGAGGAAGAACGATGGACAACGAGCAGGACCGAAGAGCCGCGGCGATCCAAGCGATGCTCCTCGACCTCGCCGAACTGACCGCGACGATCGAAGCCACGCGACGGCAATTGCGGACGCTCCACGCCGAATTGACCTGTCTCCAGCTCGATGCCGCGGAAGCCGCGATCGCACGGAGCGAAGGCGACGGCGGTTTGACCCCGCTCATCCTAGAACGTGGCGCAAATCCATTGCGGAACTAAAACAGGCTCGCAGCCTTATCGCCTCCGCTCGCGTCTACCAAAATCCGCGAGACGGCGACGCCTCCAGGCTTGGGCTCGGAATTTCGCCTAACCAATAGCGACGGCCAGCTGCGCCAGGACCTTGCCGCGCTGTACAAGGCGCTTGGCGGCGGCTGGCAGCAATAGCGTTCCAGCGATTTTATCGATGACGCGAGCATTGGCGATCATGGGCGGGGGAGCACCTTCGCGGTGCGCAGCAAGAGCCGTCAACAACCCAAGTCAAAATTGAAAAATCTATTTGTTGCCATCACTTGGCAACTGCGCACCTCGCCCCCGGTTGGTGACGGGACAGCGACGAGGTGTTCACATGTTCATGCACAATAAGCGGCTACAATATACGGTCCGCGTTTCCGAATCCAATCCGAGGCTCGCCTGCATGATGCTCGAGCAGTTCGGCGGCGCCGATGGCGAACTGGCCGCGGCGATGCGCTATTTCACGCAAGGGCTGGGCGAGGAAGACCCCGGTCGCAAGGACATGCTGCTCGACATCGCGACCGAGGAGTTGAGCCATCTCGAAGTGATCGGATCGATCGTCGCAATGCTCAACAAGGGCGCGCGCGCCCAGCTTTCGGAAGCGCAGCAGTCCGAGGCCGAGCTGTTCGCGATGGTAGGCCAGACCGGCACCAGCGCCAAGGAAGCGCTGCTGTTCGGCGGCGGCCCCGCGCTGATCGATTCCGCCGGCGTGCCCTGGACCGCCGCCTATGTCGATTCGCGCTCCGAGCCGACCGTGGACCTGCGCTCGAACATCGCCGCGGAGAGCCGCGCCAAGATCGTCTATGAGCGACTGATCAACATCACCGACGATCCCGGGATCAAGGAAGCGCTCGGCTTCCTGATGACACGCGAGATCGCGCATCAGAAATCGTTCGAGAAGGCGCTCTACTCGATCGAGAACAACTTCCCGCCGGGCAAGCTGCCGGGGATCGAGCAATATGCCAATCTCTATGTGAACACCTCGCAGGGCGAAGGCGATGCGAGCGGTCCGTGGAATTCGGGCGAGCAATGGGAGCGGATCGACGATCTCGAGCAGACTATGCCGATCGACGGGCGCGACGGCACGGCCTCGGTCGACCTGACGAAGGAACAGGACGACGCCGAGCGGCAGATGGCCGAGCGCGGCATGTCCGATCCGAGCGGCGATCCGACCACCGGCGCCGATCTGGGCGCCGGGCCCGGCGCGGGCAAGACCAAGCCGGTTCCGGCCGAGGCCTGAATCTTAGATGGCAGCCGAAGCTTTCGCAGGCTCTCGGCCGGAGCGGCGAGTTCGGGCATTGATACCGGGCTCGCCGTTCGCGAGGAGCGCGCACTTCGGAGACCCGGAGAGGGCGGCACACTGACCCCCTTGGCCCCGCGGCCCACCCGTGACAGGGAAGGCGGAACCGGAGGGAGGGGATGCCATGACCGACGCCTTTATCTGCGATGCCGTGCGCACGCCGATCGGCCGCTATGGCGGCAGCCTCTCCCAAATCCGTGCCGACGACCTCGCCGCCATCCCGATCGCGGCGCTGATCGACCGCAACCCCCGACTCGACCCGAGAGCGATCGAGGACGTCCTCTATGGCTGCGCGAACCAGGCGGGCGAGGACAATCGCAACGTGGCGCGGATGGCAGCGTTGCTTGCCGGCCTGCCCGAGAGCGTCGGCGGCGTGACGCTCAACCGACTCTGCGGATCGGGGCTCGATGCGATTGCGAGCGCCGCGCGTACCGTGCGCAGCGGCGACGCGGCGCTGGTGATCGCCGGAGGCGTCGAAAGCATGAGCCGGGCACCCTTCGTCATGCCGAAAGCCAGCATCGCCTTCGATCGAACCGCCGAGATTTACGACACCACGATCGGCTGGCGCTTCGTCAATCCGCGAATGCGCGCGGCGTGGGGCGACGATGCGATGCCCGCCACCGCCGAGAATGTCGCAGACCAGTGGCAGGTCAGTCGCGCCGATCAGGACGCCTTTGCGCTGCGCAGCCAGGAACGCGCCGCGCGGGCCCAGGCGAGCGGCCGTTTCGCGGCCGAGATCGTTCCGGTGACGATCCCCCAGCGCAAGGGAGATCCGCTGATCGTCGATCGCGACGAGCATCCCCGGCCGACCAGCCTCGAGGCGCTCGCGCAGCTCAAGCCGATCGTGCGGCCCGATGGGACCGTCACCGCAGGCAATGCCTCGGGGGTCAATGACGGCGCAGCGGCGATGATCGTCGCCAGCGAGGCGCGCGCAGTCGCCCAGGGCTTGGTACCGCGCGCGCGCATCGTCGGCACCGCGACGATCGGAGTCGCGCCGCGCGTGATGGGGATCGGCCCCGCCCCCGCCGCGCAGAAGCTGCTCGATCGGCTCGGGCTCGCGATCGAGGATGTCGAGGTCACCGAGATCAACGAAGCGTTCGCTGCCCAGGCGCTGCCGGTGATGCGCATGCTCGGGCTGCCAGACGACGCCGAGCATGTGAACCCCAATGGCGGCGCCATCGCGCTCGGCCATCCGCTGGGCATGTCGGGCGCGCGGCTGGCCCTCACCGCGACCGAAGAACTTCAGCGCCGCAGCGCGCGCTATGCGCTCTGTGCGATGTGCATCGGAGTCGGCCAGGGCATCGCCGTCCTGCTCGAGCGCGTCTGAACGACCGGATAGATCGGGATCGCTTGGAGTCCGGCAATTTCCACCGATCGGGTGAGTACCGCGATCCCATTTCAGCTGCCATATCGGCGCCCGGAACCCCTCCGCCTGCCGAGACCGGATGGGCGCGAGCAACGCCAAGGATCGTCCGATGAATTCCCAAGCTGCATCTGGCGAGAGCCGTCCCGACCCGATCGCGCCGGCGATCGGCCGCGGCCTGACCCTGGCGATGGCGATCGCTGCCGGCCTGGCCGTCGCGAACATCTATTATAACCAGCCGATGCTCGGAATCATGGAGCGGGACCTGCCCGGCGGCACGACGGCGCTGGTGCCGACCGCAACCCAGCTCGGCTATGCGCTCGGCCTCTTCGCGCTCGTGCCGCTCGGAGACCTGATCGAGCGGCGGCGGCTGATCGTCGTCCAGTTCGCGCTGCTCGCCCTCGGCCTGGTCGGTGCTGCGCTGGCGCCCAACGCTGCGCTGTTGCTCGTCGCCTCGCTCCTTCTCGGCATCGCCTCGACCGTCGCGCAACAGATCGTGCCGCTGGCCGCGCATCTTTCCGCTCCCGAGAAGCGCGGCGCGACCGTCGGAACGGTCATGGCCGGGCTATTGTGCGGCATCCTGCTCAGCCGGACGCTGGCGGGCTTCGTCGCGGCGCATCACGGGTGGCGGGCGATGTTCTGGCTGGGCGTGCCGCTGGCATTGGGAGCGGGCGGGCTGATGGCCGCGGCCCTTCCGCACAGCAAGCCCGACAGCGAGATCGGTTATCGCCGGCTGATGGGATCGCTGGTGCATCTCTGGCGCGAGTTTCCCCCGCTGCGGATCGCGGCGCTCACCCAGGCGCTGTTGTTCGGCGCGTTCACTGCGTTCTGGTCGATCCTCGCGCTTCACCTGCAAGAGCCACGGTTCCGCCTCGGCCCGGAAATCGCCGGGCTGTTCGGGATCGTCGGCGCAATCGGGATCCTCGCCGCGCCAATCGCGGGCCGCTATGCCGATCGCCGGGGGCCGGGCAAGGTGATCCTCGGGGGAACGCTGCTCAGCGTGGCCGCCTGGGCGGTGTTCGGCCTGTGGCAGGCGATCGCGGGCCTGGTCGTCGGCTGCATCCTGCTCGATTTCGCGGTGCAGAGCGCGCTCGTGTCCAACCAGCACATCGTCTACGCGCTGCGCCCCGAGGCGCGGGCCCGGCTCAATACCATCTTCATGGGATCGATGTTCCTCGGCGGCGCTGGCGGCGCGGCGCTGGCGACTGCGGCCTGGGGTGCAGGCGGATGGACGGCAGTGTCTCTGCTCGGAATCGCGTTCGCGCTGCTTGCCGCCGGCCTGCAACTCCGCCATCGCGTTCGGCAGTGAAGGCGACAGGACCGAGGAAGCGGAAATGACGAACCGGGCTACGGGCGGCGCGGAACCGCAAGGCTGATGGCCGATCGCGATGCCGGTGCCGAACTGATCCGCGCCTTGGCGGGGATCGTCGGTCGTCGCGACGTGCTGACCAGCGAAGGGCGAACCCGGCGGTATCGGATGGGCTATCGCTTCGGCGGCGGCCGGGCACTGGCGGTGGTGCGACCCGGCAGCCTGGTCGAGCTGTGGCGCGTCGTGAATGCCTGCGCGCGCGCAGGAGTGATCCTGATCGTCCAGGCGGCGAATACCGGGCTCACCGGTGGATCGACCCCCGATGGCGATGATTACGATCGACCGATCGTGATCGTCAGCGCGATGCGGATCGCCGGCATCCAGCTGATCCGCGACGGCCACCAAGTGATCTGCCTGCCGGGTTCGCGCCTGTTCGAGCTCGAGTCGATCGCCGCCGCCGCGGGACGCGAGCCGCATTCGCGGATCGGGTCGTCGTGCATCGGCGCCTCGATCCTGGGCGGCGTGTGCAACAATTCGGGCGGCGCATTGATCCACCGCGGGCCCGCCTTCACGCAGATGGCACTCTATGCGCGGATCGAGCCCGATCGCAGCGTGCGGCTGGTGAACCATCTCGGCGTCGCGCTTGGCGACGACCCCGAGACGATGCTCGCCAGGCTCGATCGCGGCGAGCTGAGCGAGGCCGAGATCTTGGACGCACCCGACCGCGCCTGCTCCGACCATCATTACCAGCAGCACGTCCGCGAGGTCGATGCCGACACTCCCGCCCGGTACAATAACGACCCGAACCGCCTGTTCGAAGCGTCCGGCAGCGGAGGCCATGTCGTCGTCTTCGCGGTCCGGCTCGACACGTTTCCGCGCGAGGCGGAAACCGCCGACTTCTATATCGGGACCAACGATCCGGCCGAGCTCAGCGCCATTCGGCGCACGATCCTCACGCACTTCGCGGACTTGCCGATCCAGGGCGAATATATCCACCGATCCGCGTTCCGGCTGACCGAGCGCTATGGCAAGGACACCTTTCTCGCGGTGCGCCATCTCGGCGCCAAGCGGCTGCCGCAGCTGTTTGCGATCAAGGCTCGGATCGACGCCTTTTGCGCGCGGCAATCGTGGATGCCGCGCGACCTGTCGGACCGGATCGTCCAGGCCGCCATGTCGCTGTTGCCCAGCCATCTCCCTGAACGGATGCGCGACTTCGATCGGCGTTTCGAACATCACCTGATCCTGCGCATGGGCGGCACGGGCATCGCCGAGGCGCGTGACCTGCTCCACCAGATATTCCCCTCCGCGCAGGGCGATTATTTCGAGTGCAGCAAGGAGGAGGGGGAAAAGGCCTTTCTCCATCGCTTCGCCGTCGCCGGCGCCTCAATCCGGTACCGGGCGCTCCACCGCGACACGGTCGAAGACTTTGTCGCGCTCGACGTCGCGCACCGGCGCAACGACGACGATTGGGACGAGAAGCTGCCCCCTGCCCTGGCCGAGAAGATCGTCGGCGTGAGCTATTGCGGGCACTTCTTCTGCCACGTCTTTCACCGCGACTATCTGCTGCGCAAGGGCGAGGATGCGCACGCGTTCGAGGCGGCGATGCTGGCACTGCTCGATGCGCGCGGTGCCGAATATCCAGCCGAGCACAATGTCGGCCATCTCTATCCCGCCAAACCGGCACTCGCCGCGCACTATCGCGCACTCGATCCGACCAACAGCCTCAACCCCGGCATCGGCCAGACGTCGCGCAAGGCGGACTGGGCATGAACTTCGGGACGTCTTCCGTTGTCGATTGCCCGGCCAACCAAGGAGAAAATGATGAAAGGTTGCTCCCATTTGTCGAGCATCACCGTACGGACGGTGACGCCCAGGGCCGCCGGATGCGAGGAATGCCTCGCGATCGGCAGTTGGTGGGTGCATCTCAGGCTGTGCCGAGAATGCGGCCATGTCGGCTGCTGCGACCAGTCGCCCCACCGTCACGCCACTGCGCATTTCGAGGCGAGCGGGCATCCGATCATGGAAGGCTATGATCCGCCCGAAGGATGGGGCTGGTGCTATATCGACGAGGTCCTTGTCGAATTGCCCGACCAGACCCCGCACCCAGGGCCGATACCCCGCTTCTTCTAGCGTGGAGCCGGGAGGGATAATGGCACTGCCTCGAGGGCGGTTGCAAACCAGGGAGAGGGAGAATCAATGAATCGGCAGGAACGCTGCTCCAAGGTGTCGCGTCGAACGCTGCTGGCGGGCGGGGCCGCCGCCCTGGCGACCGGACCCGCCTGGGGAGGAGAGCCGGCCAAAGGCGGCGATCCCGATTTCGGGCCGAACGTCCTGTTGATCGATCCTTCCATTCCCCCCTCGGTGACGCAGGCGCGCATAGACGCCATTTTCCGCGCACAGGAACGGGCGCATTTCACCGATGCGCGCTACGCTATCCTGTTCAAGCCCGGGCGCTACGCCGTCGATGTGAATGTCGGCTTCTTCACCCAGGTTGCCGGCCTTGGCCGCGAGCCGGGCGACGTGGTGATCGACGGCCATGTCCATGCCGAGGCGGACTGGGCCAAGGGCATGGCGCTGGTGAATTTCTGGCGCGGCGCCGAGAACCTCGCCATTCGCCCGCCCGATCGCCAGGATCGCTGGGCCGTCTCGCAGGCGGCGCCGTATCGGCGCATCGACCTTCAGGGTGATCTTGCGCTCGACGATGGCGGCTGGTCGAGCGGCGGCTTCCTTGCCGACTGTCGAGTCGATGGGACGATCCGATCCGGCACCCAGCAGCAATGGTTCAGCCGAAACGCTGCGATCGGCGGCTGGGAAGGTGCGAACTGGAACATGATGTTCATGGGGGTGGCCGGCGCGCCGCGCTCGAGCTTCCCCGAGCCGCCCTATACCACGCTTCCCGACGTGCCGCTGATCCGCGAAAAGCCGTTTCTCTGCGTCGGCGCGGGCGGCGAATGGCAGGTCCAGGTTCCGCCGCTTCGACGCGCCGCCAGCGGCCCGAGCTGGCCCGCGCAGAAGGCGGGGCGCACGATCCCGCTGTCGCACTTCCTGATCGCCCGGCCCGAGATGACGGCCGCGACGCTCAATCGCGCACTGGCCGCGGGCCGACACCTGCTCTTCACGCCGGGGATCTATCGCCTGCGCGAGCCGATCCGAGTCACCCGGCCCGGCACCGTGCTGCTGGGCCTCGGCCTCGCGACCCTGCTCACCGCGGCGGGAAGCAAGGCGATCACCGTCGCCGACGTGCCGGGAGTCACGATCGCGGGCCTGTTGATCGACGCCGGCCCGCAGATGTCGCCAGTGCTGGTAGAGATCGGCCCGCGCGGCGCCTCGCGCAGCCATGCGGACGACCCGACATTGTTGGCAGATCTGTTCTTCCGCATCGGCGGCGCGACGATCGGCAATGTCGAGACGGCGCTCGAGATCAACAGCCACGACGTGATCGGCGACCATCTATGGATCTGGCGCGCCGATCATGGGGATCGAGAGGCGGGTCGCGTGCATGTCGGGTGGGACGAGAGCATCGGCAACCAGGGGCTGGTGGTGAATGGCGACGACGTGACGATGTACGGCTTGTTCGTCGAGCATTTCCGCCGCTACCAGACCTATTGGACAGGCGAGCGCGGGCGGACCTTCTTCTATCAGAACGAGCTGCCTTACGATCCGCCGAGCCAGGCCGGGTGGATGGCGGGCAAGACGCGCGGCTGGGCCGCGTATAAGGTCGCCGATAGCGTGACGCGGCACGAGGCGGTGGGCATGGGCATCTATGCGAACCTGACCGCCGATCCTTCGATCGTGCTCGAAAGCGCCGTGGAAGTGCCGAAGCGCCCGGGGGTGCGCGTCGCTAACGTCACCACCATCTCGCTGGGTGGCGGCAAGGGCACGATCGCGCACCTGGTCAACGAGGCCGGCGCCGCCGCCCGGCCCGGTGCGATCCGCCAGACGCTCACTCGTTATCCCCCCGACGCCGGAGACCACTGATGCTGTCGATCCTCTTTGCCCTCCAGACCGTCACGCTCGGCGCAAGCGACCACCGCACCGACCAGCCGATCGCCGCGCCCAAGCGCAAGCCCGACTTCGCCGACGAGTTCGGCGGCATGCGGGTCGATCCGGCGAAATGGCGGTTCGACACCTCACGCAATCGCGAAGGCTGGCCCAATCACGAGAAGCAGTATTACGGGCCTGACAATGCCCGAGTGACCGGCGGCGCACTGGTGATCGAAGCGCGCCGCGAAACGCCGCGCCATCCCGATTCGGGCGGCCAGGACTATACCTCCGCCAAGCTGATCAGCCGGCGCGCCATGGGCTATGGCTTCTACGAGATCCGCGCCAAGCTGCCCTGCGGCCGCGGCACTTGGCCGGCGATCTGGCTGTTGCCCGATAAGGGCGAATGGCCGGCGATGGGCGAGATCGACATCATGGAAATGGTGGGCTGGAACCCCAACATCGTCCACGCGACGCTGCACAGCGCCGCCTACAACCACCTCAAGGGCACCCAGCGCGGCGCCGAGCATCCGCTGCCGACCGCCTGCACCGCCTTCCATCGCTACCAGCTCGAATGGCGGCCCGATGCGATCCTGATCGGCGTGGACGGCCGCGCCTATATGCGCGTGCTCAACGACCGGCCCGGCGACGCCGCCGCCTGGCCCTATGACAAGCCGTTCCAGATGATCCTCAACCTGGCGATGGGGGGCGACTGGGGCGGCGCCAAGGGCATCGACGACGCGGCGCTGCCGCAGCGCATGGCGATCGACTATGTCCGCTATTGGGCCGCCCCCGGCGGCGCCAAACGGCGCAAGTGAAACCGTCGTCCCGGCCCCTGCCGGGACGACGGGATCTGCTCAGGGCTTCATCGTCTGCGCATCGAGCGTGGTGGTCAGCACCGTCGAGCGGTCCATCGCGTCGCGCGCCAGCGCCACCCGATAGCGACCGGCCTCGATCCGCCAGCCCGGCAGGCGGGTGTCGTAATCGGCGATGATCCGCGGCTCGGCGACGAGCGTTACGCGGCGGACTTCCCCCGGCTTCAGCGTGACGCGCGTGAAGGCGGCAAGCCGCATCGGCGCATCGTCTCCATCGCGCGCGACATAGACCTGCGGCACGTCGGCGCCAGCGCGCTTGCCGGTGTTGACCACCTCGAAAGAAATGGTGAGCGCGCGACCGCCGCTGACGACCGGGTTTCGATAGGCGAACTGGGTGTAGCTGAGGCCATGGCCGAACGGGAACAGCGGCTTCAGCGCCTTCTTCTCATACCAGCGGTAGCCGACATCCGCCCCCTCGACATAATCGACCGGGAAGCTTTCGAGCTTGACGCCGGAAGCCGCCGCCGGATTGGCGGCAGCCGCTGCTTCCAGCCCGGTGAGCCGGTCGAGCCCCACGGGGCGCGGACGCGGCGGCTGCGAGGCATCGGCGGGAAAGGTGATCGGCAGGCGGCCGGACGGATTGGCCGCGCCGGTGAGGATCGCCGCGATGGCTTCGCCACCGCGCTGGCCGGGATACCAAGCCTGGACGACCGCCGGCACCTTGTCGAGCCAAGGCATCAGCACCGGCCCACCGGTCTCCAGCACGGCGACGGTGCGCGGTTGCGCCGCGGCGATCGCAGCGATCAGCGCATCCTGATGGTTCGGCAGCCGCAGGTCCGGAACGTCGTCCGCCTCGGTGGTCCATTGCGTGGCGAAGACGATCGCGAGATCGGCCTTCTTCGCCGCCTCGACCGTCGCGTTCAGGCTGCGCCCATCGACCCAGCTGATCTGCGCGCCGGGCAGCGCCTTGCGCAGCGCGAGCAGCGGCGACGAGGCATGATAGGTGATCCGCGCAAACGAGGCCGAGCCGCCATAGGCGAGCGGAATCTCGACCGGGGCGCCCCCCACCGAGCGGACCTGCGACGATCCGCCGCCCGACAGCACGCCGACATCGGCATTGCCGCCGATCACGACGATACGCCGCGCGGTCCGCGCGAGCGGCAGCACGCCGCCTTCGTTCTTGAGCAGGACGATCCCGGCCTCGGCGGCGCGCTGGGCGACCTGGGCGTGGGCAGCGTAATCCGGGACGATCGCCTTGGCCGGCATGGCGGTATCGTAGGCGCCGGTCTCGATCAGGCCGGTGAGGTAGCGCGCGACCATGTCGTCGATCCGCGCCATCGAGACGTCGCCCTTGGCAACGGCCTCGGCGAGCGGGGCGCCGAAGAAGATCGCCTTGTCGAGTTCCTGCCCGGACTGCTGGTCGAGTCCGGCATTGGCCGCCTTGACGGTGGAGTGGACCGCGCCCCAGTCACTCATCACCCAGCCGCGATAGCCCCAGTCGCGCTTGAGCACGTCCGTCAGCAGGTGTTTGTTCTCGCACGCCCAGTCGCCATTGACCTTGTTGTAGGCGCACATCACCGAGCCCGGCTGGCCGGTTTCGATCGCGATCTGGAAGGCGAGCAGGTCGCTCATCCGCAGCGCCGCTTCGCCGATCCGGGCGTCGAGCACCATCCGGCCGGTTTCCTGGGCATTGAGCGCGAAGTGCTTGATCGTCGAGACGATGCGATTGCTCTGCACCCCAGCAATATGCGCGCCGGCGAGCGTGCCGGCGAGCAGCGGATCCTCGCCGAGATATTCGAAGTTGCGCCCATTCCAGGGATCGCGCGTCAGGTTGACGCCGCCGGCGAGCAGCACGTTGAACCGCTTGTCGCGCGCTTCCGCGCCGATCATCGCGCCGCCGGCATGGGCGATCGCGGGATCGAAGCTCGCCGCGGTCGCCAGGCTCGAAGGCAGCGCAGTCGCGACGTCGCCCTTGCGCTGCTCGACCTGGTTGGCCACGCCGAGCGAGGCATCGCTCTCGCGGACCAGCGGCACGCCGAGGCGCGGAACGCCGTCGATATGGCCGGCCGAGGGTATCAGTTCGTTGCCGGTCTTGCCCGCTGCCATCGGCGGGAAGAGGCCGTGGAGCAGCGCGATCTTTTCCTCGAGCGTCATCCGCGCGACGATCGCGTCCGCCCGAGCGCGCGCGTCGGCTGCCGGCACCGACCGGGCCGGAGCGCCGGCGGTCTGCGCCTGCACCGGCGCGGCGCCCGATCCCGCGCCAAGCGCCAATGCCAGGGCAGCCAGCGACGCGCGGTGAATAGTCCCTGTTTTCGTCATTCGAAGTCCCTCTCCTTCGGCCCCGCTCGCCGGCGTGGCATGATTCACACACCCATCAAGCATAATGAGTGAACGTTCTCAACCGCAGGCTTTCGCTCGATCGGGCAGCTTGACATGAGTCAAACGATCAAGGAAGTGAACGTTCTCAAGAGCGCGGACGAACCGCGCCCGTCTTAGAGGGGAGGATATCGTGCGCGCTCGTCTGCTTTCCAAATTCGCCATTGGCGTCTCTACGCTCGCCCTGACATTCCCGATGGTCGCCGCCGCGCAGGATTCTGCGTCGACGGTCGGCAATCCGGGTCCGTCGCAGTCGGACACCCAAACGCCGGCGGGCACTTCCGACTCCGGAAATGACATCGTTGTCACAGGCATTCGCGCCTCGCTGCGCGCCTCGATCGACCTCAAGCGCAATGCCCAGGGCATCGTCGATGCGATCAGCGCCGAGGACATCGGCAAGTTCCCCGACACCAACCTCGCCGAGTCGCTGCAGCGCATCACCGGCGTTTCGATCGACCGCTCGAACGGCGAAGGCCAGTTCGTCACGGTTCGCGGCTTCGGCCCCGAATATAACCTGGTGACGCTGAACGGCCGCCAGATGCCGACCTCGACGATCGGCGACGGCAACAGCGCGCCCTCGTCGCGCTCGTTCGACTTCGCCAACCTCGCGTCCGAAGGCGTCGCGGCGCTCGAAGTCTACAAGTCCGGCCGCGCCACCGTGCCGTCGGGCGGCATCGGCTCGACGATCAACATCCGCACGCCCCGCCCGTTCGACAAGCCGGGCCTGCGCGGCTCGCTCTCGGCCCGCGGCGTGATCGACACCTCGCAGAACGGCCGCAACGACATCACGCCCGAAGTTTCGGGCATCTTCTCCGACACGTTCGCGGACGACCGGATCGGCATCCTGCTGATCGGCTCGTACCAGCGCCGCAACTTCAGCTCGAACTCGGTCAATGTCGGCTGGCGCGACGGCTATCTCGGCTCCGAGAACAATTGGGGCTCGCTCGCCCAGCAGGGCGATCCGCGCTATGCCAACATCACCAATCGCCCCAAGGCGACCGATGTCTATCAGGTGCCGCAGAATGGCGGCTATGACGTGGTCAATGGCCGGCGCGAGCGGATCAACGGCCAGGCGGTGCTGCAATTCCGCCCGAGCGACAGCCTGACCGCGACGTTCGACTATACCTATTCGCGCAATACGGTCGACATTCGCGACAATAGCGTCGGCGTCTGGTACAACCACAACGACACGTCGAGCGCCTGGACCAACGGCCCGGTCGCCGGCCCGATCTTCTACACCGAGCGCTTTGGCGCGAACGAAACCAAGGACCTCTCCTACTCGGCGTCGCAGACCTCGGCGCGCAGCGAGAACAACTCGATCGGCGGCAACCTGAAATGGGATGCGCCGGGCGGCGTGACCGTCGTGCTCGACGCGCACCACTCGATCGCGACGTCGAAGCCCGACAGCCCCTATGGCAACAGCAACTCGGTGGGCACCGCGGTGTTCGGCGTGCAGAGCCAGACGATCAACTTCGATCACGACCTGCCGGTCATCTCGTTCAACATGTATCCGGGCATCGATCCGCTCAACGCGGCGAACATCGTCCCGACCGGCAACGCCTTCCGCAATTCCTATTTCCGCGACGAGATCAACCAGGTCCATCTGAGCGGCCATTACGACAATGGCCATGGCTTCATGGACAGCCTGGACTGGGGCTTCGAATATACCGACAACAAGGTGCGTTCGGCCTATAGCGTGCTGCAGAACGACACCTGGGGCGGCACCGGCGGCGACAGCCCGGCGCAGCGCGCGGCCGCGGCGGCGCTGGTTCCGGACAGCATCTTCCATCTCGTCAGCATTCCCGACAAATTCTCGGGAATCAGCGGCGCGAACGACCCGGCGATCATCAAGTCCTTCTATTCGTTCGACTTGCCGACGATGGTGTCGCTGCTCGACAAGGCCTACAATATCTGTGGCGGCAACGGGCAGTGCCTCCTGCCCTACACCACGGATTCGCGCATCCAGGAAAAGACGGTTGCGCCGTACATCCAGTTCAACGGCAAGCTCGAGCTGTTCTCGCGGCCCGCGCATGTGATCGCCGGACTGCGTTACGAGAATACCGATGTCTCGGCTTCGGCGCTGGTGCCGACGCCGGTGGGCGCACGGCAGAACTCGCAGAACGAGTTCAACATCCTGTTCTCGGGAAGCGGGTTCACGACCTTCAAGGGCAGCTATGAGAACTGGCTGCCGTCGATCGACGTGGACTTCCAGCCGCTCGAAGATGTCAAGCTGCGTGCGTCGTACAGCCACACCATCACACGTGCGGACTATGGCAGCCTGCAGGGCGGTCGCCGCCTCGACACGCTGTTCCGCATCGGCGGCGGCACCGGCGGCGTGGGCAATCCCAACCTGATCCCGTACAAGTCGAAGAACATCGATCTGTCGGCCGAGTGGTATTACGACCGCGAGAGCTATTTCTCGGTCGGCTTCTTCCACAAGGTCGTGTCGAACTATATCGGCCAGACCCAGATCAACACGACCGTGCCGGGCGTGACCTCGCCGGTCACCACGTTCAACGGCGTGACTCAATATGGTCCGCGCTACCAGGCAGCGATCAACGCGCTGGGGGCGAACGCGACCTTCGGGCAGATCCGCGACTATATTGCCGCCAACTATCCGGGCGGCGTCGTCAACGGGACGATCGTCGCGCAACCGAACGATCCGGCGGTGAACTTCGTCGTCACTACCCCGTTCAACAGCGACCAGACAGCGTCGGTGAACGGGTTCGAGTTCGCGATCCAGCATCGCTTCTGGAACACCGGCTTCGGCACGATCCTCAACTACACGATCGTCAACGGCAACCATAAGTACGACAACACCCTGCCGGCGAGCCAGCCGCAATTCGCGATCACCGGCCTTTCCGACAGCGCCAATGCGGTGCTGTTCTATGACAAGAACGGGCTCCAGGCGCGTGCTGCGTACAACTGGCGCAAGGGCTATCTGGCGGCGGCGGGCACCAACCCGGTCTATGTCAACACCTATGGCCAGCTCGACGCGAGCGCGAGCTATGCGTTCACGAAGAACATCACGCTCTTCGTCGAGGGCATCAACCTGCTCGGCGAGAATCGCGGCGGGCATCTGCGCTCCGAGCGCAACATCACCTTCGTCACGAAGCAGGATGCCCGTTACTCGGCAGGCATGCGCTTCGCCTTCTGATCGGCACGATCGAGCCAGCCTCCCCCGGGAGGCTGGCTTTTTCATGGGCCCGATGGCAGGGGTGACGCCCGAAGCGGCTGGAAACTAACGGCGGTGCGGACAGCCATCACCAGGATCGTGATCGTCGGGGGCGGCACTGCGGGCTGGCTTGCCGCCTGCCGCATCGCTGCCGCCTGTCCCGGATCGCTTGAGGTGACGCTGGTCGAATCGCCCGACGTCGCAACGATCGGCGTCGGCGAGGGGACCTGGCCGACCATGCGGCACACGCTTCAGCAGATCGGAATCTCCGAAACCGAGCTGCTGCTCGCCTGCGACGGCTCGTTCAAGCAGGGCACGCGCTTCGATGGCTGGGCGACGGGCGCGGCGGGCGAGCATTATTACCACCCCTTCGTCCCGCCGATCGAGGCCGATCCGCGCGACCTTCCCGCGGGCATACCGTTCGCGGCGGCGGCAAGCCCCCAGCCGCGGATTTGCGCCGCCGACCTTGCGCCGCGCCAGCGCACGATGCCCGATTATGCCGGCGCACTGAACTATGCCTATCATCTCGACGCGGCCAAGCTCGCCGCACTACTCCAGCGCCACGCCACCGAGCGGCTGGGAGTTCGCCATGTCCGCGACCATGTCGATGCGATCGACGCCGCGCCGAATGGCGACATCGCGGCGGTGGGCACGCGCGGATCCGGCCGGATCGCCGGCGACCTCTTCCTCGATTGCACCGGCGCCGCGGCCCTGCTGATCGGCGAACATCTCGGCGTGGGCAGCGTCGATTGCGCGGCGATCCTGCCGAACGATCGCGCGCTGGCCGTGCAGCTTCCGGTCGCGGCGGACAGCCCGATCGCCTCCCAGACCACCGCGACGGCCCATGCCGCGGGCTGGATCTGGGACATCGCCCTCCCGACCCGGCGCGGGATCGGCTGCGTCTACGCATCGTCCTTCATCGACGACGATGCGGCGAGCGAGATCCTCACCGCCTATTGCCGCAGGATCGCGCCGGAGCAGGCGCCGCCGCCCTTCCGCCGGCTCGCTTTCCGATCCGCCTATCGCGAGCGCTTCTGGGAGCGCAACTGCCTGGCGATCGGCCAGTCGGCAGGCTTTCTCGAGCCGCTCGAGGCCTCGGCGATCGTGATGATCGAATTGTCGCTCAACGCACTGCTCGACGATTTTCCGATCGAGCCTGAGGGGATGGCGATCCAGGCGCGGCGATTCAATGCGCTGGTCCGCTATCGCTGGGAGCGGATCGTCGAGTTCCTCAAGCTCCACTATGCCGTCAGCCGGCGCGAGGAGCCCTATTGGCGCGCGCATCGCGATCCCGCGGGCCTGCCGCCCCGCCTGGCGGAGAACCTCGCGCTCTGGCGCCACCGCGCGCCCGCCGCTATCGATCTTCCCATGCAGGACGAGGTCTTCCCGGCGGCCAGCTATCGCTACGTGCTGTGGGGCATGGGCTTCCCGCTGCCCGACCGCCCGGCGGCTCGGCCCGCCGGCGCGGACCTCGCCCCGCAGCTCCGCCAGCTCGACCAGCGCACCCGCACGCTGGCCGCGAGCCTGCCGACCAACCGAGCCTATCTCGCCGGCCTTCGCGCCGCGGCCACACCCGCCATAGAAAGTTGCGCTCCATGACCCACGCGATCCTCACGCTCGAGGCGCATCGCGATCTGCGGATCCGCACGGAGCGCCATGCCGCGCTCGGCGACGCGCAAATGTGCTGCATCACCGTGCCGACCGAATTCCGCGCGGTGCAGAACGAATATCCGATCCTGTTCCGCCTCAACGAAGAGCGCACCCAGTTCTCGGCGCTGGCGATGTTCGGCTTTGAGCCGGGCGAGAACCTGTTCCTCGACGAGACCGGCTGGCACGCGCGCTATCGGCCGCTGGCAATGGAGATCCAGCCTTTCCTGATCGGCGGCGGCCCCGCCGACGAGGGCGAGAAACAGGTCCATGTCGACCTCGCCTCGCCGCGCATCGCCCAAGGCGAAGGGATGCGCGTGTTCGACGAGGTCGGGCGCCCGACCCCTTATCTCGAGCGGATCGCGGAACTGCTCGGCGCGCTGGACGAAGGCTATCGCGATTCTGCGGGCTTCTTCGCCGCACTGGAGCGGTACGAGCTGCTCGAACCGTTCACGCTGGAAGTGACGCTCGACGACGGCTCGGAGAACCGGCTCGTCGGCTTCCACATCATCAACGAGGACCGGCTGGAGGCGCTGGAGGGCGCCGCGCTGGCCGATCTGCAAGCGGGCGGGCACCTTCTGCCGATCTACATGGCGCTGGCCTCGCTCGCCAATCTGAGCGCCCTCGTCGCCCGCCGCAATCAGCGATCGGCGCATGGCTGAAGCCGATCCGGGCGCCCTTTCCGGCCTGACAAAGGTCCCTGAGGTCGAGGTCGCCGATGCCGCCGCGCTCGATGCCCGGCTTCGCGGCGCGGATCGGCCGTTCATCGTGCGCGGACTGGTGCGCGATTGGCCGCTCGTCCAGGCCGGCCGGCAATCCGCCGAGGCGGCGCGCGGCTATCTGCTGCAGCATCACCGCGACCGCCCCTTCGCGGTCTCGGTCGGCCATCCCGGCAGCGGCGGCCGGCTATTCTACGACGAAGCGATGGCGATGAACTTTCGCATGATGAATGCGAAGCTGCCAGAGATCTTCGCGCGCATGGCCGCCTTCGCGGACAGCCCAGACGCGCCGGCCATCTACCTGGCCTCGATCGACGTCCATCAGTTCTTCGACGGGCTGCACGCGGCCAACCATGTCGATCTCGGCGATCGGGAGCTGCTTTCGAGCATCTGGATCGGCACGCGAACGCGGATCGCCGCGCACAACGACGTGCCGCACAACCTTGCCTGCGTCGCGGTCGGGCGGCGACGATTCACGCTTTTCCCGCGCGACCAGTTCCGCAACCTCTATCTCGGCCCGGTCGACAACACCCCGGCGGGGCGCGCGGTGAGCATGGTCGATTTCCACGCGCCGGACCTCGATCGCCATCCGCGCTTCGCCGACGCGCTGGCGCATGCCCAGGTCGCCGACCTCGAGGCGGGCGATGCGCTCTACATCCCGGCGCTTTGGTGGCATCATGTCGAAGGGCTCGATCCGTTCAACGTGCTGGTCAACTATTGGTGGCGCGAGACCCCGCGCTGGCTCGGCCAGCCTCAGGACGCCCTCAATCTCGCAATGATGGCGATCCGCGATCTTCCCGCAGATCAGAAAGCGCACTGGCAGGACATGTTCGACTATTATGTCTTCGGTAACGGCTCGGAGGTGACCGCGCATATCCCGGAAGAGGGTCGCGGCGTACTCGCGCCGATGACGCCGAGCCTGGCCGACCGGATGCGGGCCTATCTGCTGCGGTCGCTCAGCCGATGAGCGCGCCCCAGCCCCGCCGCATCGTCGTTGCCGGAGGCGGGACCGCCGGCTGGATGGCGGCCGCGGCGCTAACTCGCACCCTGGGGCGCACCGCCGCCGTCACGCTGATCGAATCCGACGCGATCGGCACGGTCGGGGTGGGCGAATCGACGATCCCGCCGATCATCACCTTCAATCGGCTGCTGGGGATCAACGAAGCCGAATTCATGCGGGCCACCCGTGCGACCTTCAAGCTCGGCATCCAGTTCGATGGCTGGAAGGGGCCCGACGATAGCTATTTCCATTCGTTCGGGCTGACCGGCAAGGATCATTGGGCGGCCGGCTTCCAGCATTTCTGGCTGAACGGACAGGCGCGTGGCCATGCCGAGCCCTATGGCGACTATTGCCTCGAGCTGATCGCGGCGCGCGAGGGCAAGTTCGCGCACTTGCCCGACGAGCGCATGAACTATGCCTATCAACTCGATTCGACGCTGTACGGCCAGTTTCTGCGCCGCATGGCGGAAGCCGACGGGGCAAGCCGCGTCGAAGGCAAGATCGCCACGGTAGAGCTCGATGGCGAGAGCGGCGACATCGCCGCGCTGGTCCTCGAATCCGGCCAGCGGATCGAAGGCGACCTGTTCCTGGATTGCACCGGCTTTCGCGCATTGCTGATCGAGCAGGCGTTGCATGTCGGCTATGACGACTGGACCCATTACCTGCCCTGCGACGCGGCGATCGCGGTCCAGACGGAAAGCGTCGGCCCGCCGGTACCGTTCACGCGCGCCATGGCGCATGACAGCGGCTGGCAGTGGCGCATCCCGCTCCAGCACCGGGTCGGCAACGGCATCGTCTATTGCACCCGCTATCTCGAGCGCGAAGCCGCGCTGGAGCGATTGCTCGGCACCGTGCAGGGCAAGGTGCTGACCCAGCCCAACATGCTGCGCTTCACCGCGGGGGCACGCCGCAAGCAATGGCACCGCAACTGCATCGCGATCGGCCTGGCCGGCGGCTTCATGGAGCCGCTCGAATCGACCAGCATCCACTTGATCCAGCGCGCGATCCTGCGGCTGATCCGCATGTTGCCGGCGGGCCCCGTGAGCGCGCGCGACGTCGCCGAATTCAACAACCAGCAGCATATCGACATGCTGCAGATCCGCGACTTCCTGATCCTGCACTATAAGGTGACCGAGCGGCGCGACAGCCCGTTCTGGCGGCAGTGCGCGGCCATGGAGATCCCCGACAGCCTGGCGCAGAAGATCGAGCTGTTCCGCGAGACCGGGCGCGTCTTCCGCCGCAACGAGGAACTGTTCGCCGAGAACAGCTGGATCCAGGTGATGATGGGCCAGGGCATTACGCCGCACAGCCATCATCCGATCGCCGGCAAGCTGCCCGACGACGAACTCGACCGTTTCCTTTCGACGCTGCGCCAGCAAGTGAGCACGACGGTCCGCGGGCTGCCCGCGCATGGCGATTATGTCGCGCGCTATTGCGGGGCGCCGGACTGATGCCGCGGCGGCGCCAGGCCGTCACCATCCGCCACGTCGCCGCCGATGCCGGAGTCTCGCTCCAGACGGTGAGCCGCGTCGTCAAGAAGGAGCCCAATGTCCGGCCCGAGATGGCGGCGCGCGTCCAGGCGTCGATCGACAAGCTCGGCTATGTTCCTTCCATCGCCGCACAGCGGATGGGAGGATCGCGATCCTATCTGATCGTCGCGCTCAACGATCGCGATCGCACGATCGCCGATTGGCGCAATCGGCAGGGGACCGACTGGGTCGATCAGATGATGCTGGGCGGGATGCTGACCTGCGCCCAGCATGGCTATCGCATGCTGATCGAACTCGTCGACACGCATAGCGACCATGTCGAGCGCGAGCTGCGCGCGATGATCGCCGCACTGCAGCCCGACGGGGTGATCCTCACCCCGCCCCATTCGAGCAATCCGCTGATCACCGGGCTGCTCGAGAAGCGCGGGATCAGCTTCGCCCGGATCGGGTCGCTGGCGCCTGGCCCCGGATTCGCGCTGTCGATCGATGACGAGGGCGCCGCCGCGCGCGCGACCGAACACCTGGCCGGTCTTGGCCATCGCCGGATCGGCTTCATCGCCGGGCCGGCCGAATATGAGCTGAGCGGCTGGCGCGTGACCGGCTGGCGTCGAGCCATGGCCGCCGCCCGCCTGCCGGTGGAGGGCCTGCTTGCGACCGGCGACTTCGGCTTCGCTTCCGGACGCGCTGCGGCGACGACGCTGCTCGATGAGCGCGATCCCCCGACGGCGATCATCGCCAGCAACGATCAGATGACGCTGGCGACGCTGGAAGTGGCCCGCGAGCGCGGCCTGGCGGTGCCCACCGACCTGTCGATCGTCAGCTTCGACGACACGCCGATCGTCCGCTTCGTGCACCCGCCGCTGACGGCGGTCGCGCAACCGATCGCCGAAGTCACGGCGCGCGCGGCGGAGTTGATCATCGCACACAGCGCCAAGGGGCAGGCGCCGTCCGGTCCCTCGATCGTGCCTGCCGATCTGGTGATCCGCGCGTCGACAGCGTGTCCGCGCGGGTCCGGTGCCAAGGGCGCCGAGCCACCGGCGGATTCGGTTACCGCTGGCCGGCGCTGAGGCGCCGAGCGCGGTTCAGAGGCAGCGCGGATCGCGGACCGGCGCGTCGCTGCCGCGGGTCAGCCAGCGCCCGTCGGGCGTGCGGTACTTCTCGCCCTGGGCAGTGCGTGCGATCAGGTTGCAGCCGGTGACGAACGCCATCTGCTCGACGGTCGAGCTCGCCGCGGCTTGCTGGGTATATTGCCGCTTGCGCTGGATATTGATGTTGTTGACCATCGCCTGGAGCTCCGGCGTCGCGGCGCCGACGATGCCGAGATAGCCGTCGGGCTGCTCGCCGACCAGGCCTTGCTGGCGGGCCGCCTGATAGGCCGGGTCACGCTGGGCGAAGGCGGGCGCGGCGAGGCCTGCCGCGAGTGCCGCCGCCAAGCCGAAGGTGGAAAGCAACTTGCGCATCAGAAAATCCCCGGATTGTCCTGGATGATGGCCTTCGCCTTGTTGTCGAGGCGATAGACCACTTCCTGAGTGATCGAAATATTGAGGTTGATGACGATCGGCTTGTCGGGCGCTGTCACGTTGACGCACCCGCCGGCGAGTGCCAGCGGCGCAACGGCAAGACTGCCGGCAAGGCGCAGCGTAACCTGGGTCATGCTTCGAAGCTCATTTCTCTTCCCTTTCATGGGGCAGGGGCGCTTTCGCTGGGCTGAACGACGGGCCTGGCCGCTTCCTGCGCACGTTTCTGCTCTTCGATCAACGCGGGGAGATTGCGTTCGATCAGCCGGCGCGGATCGTACCAGGACTGGACCGAGTCGAGCAGCTGGCGGAAGGGCGCAGTGATCCGCACGTTGAACACGAAGGGCAGCCGCGCCAGCCGGCGGATCAGGAAGTTCGACCGCGTGCCCTTGCCCTGGCTTACTCCGGCAAAGCTGATGTCGGTGATGATCTCGCCGGCGAGCGGGCCGTTCATCCGGATCGCCAGGCTCTTATAGTCGAGCGACTTGAGCGCCTGGAACGCCATGTTTCCCCAGAAGCCGAGATCGCGCTGCGAGACTTCGCCGACATAGGCGATATGGCCGCCCGCCCGGGCGCGAAGCTCGCCGCCTTCGATCCGGCCGCCCTGCGCATCGAAGACCATCGGCAGGGTGCCGTCGAACGTGCCGGTGGCGTCGAGATTGTCGAACGCCATTTCTTTGAGGAACAGCGCGGCATCGACGCCCTTCACATGGAAGGTCAATCGCCGCTCGCCCGCTTCGTTGAAATCGAGCACGGTCGGATCGAGCACTAGTTCGCCCCCGGCGAAGGGCCAGCGCGCGCCTTCGACCTGGACGCGGCGGCTGTCGAGCAACTGGTAGCGGAAGACGCCCTCGCGCACCGGCACGCCGGGATTGATCTCGGCGACGTCGGCGCGCTGGCCGGGCGCGGTACGCAGGTTGAGCAGATCGGTGAAGTCCAGCGTGGTGGTGAGGCCGGCAACCGGGCCGAAGGCGGCGGCGAGGCCGACATCGCTCGCCGTGAAGCGGCCGCTGCTCGTCACGCTGTCCCCGGACCAGGCGAAGCGGCCGGTGCCGGAAACGAGCCCGTCGACGTCGGCGATCACGCCGTAGGTGAGCCGGGTGAGATCGGTCGGCTGGAGCCCGTCAATTCGAAAGCGAACGCCGGGCACGTCGAGCAGCGCCTGCCCCTCGCTCTTCGCGAGATCGTGCGTGACCCGCACCGTGCCGACGGCCACCGGCCGCTTGGTGCCGACAAGGTTGGCCTCGGCTTCGATCCTGCCGCCGCTCATCCTCAGGCGCGCTTGCGGCGCCGAAAGCGGCTCGAACCGCGCCGGCGATTCCGCGTCGGACAGGATGAATCCGCCGAGGAGGGAAAGGTCGCCCTGATCGGCGCGCCAATCGCCTTTGCCGCCGGAGAGGACGAGCGGAACGGCGCCGATCTGCCCGCCCAGCCCCTCGAAACTGCCGCCGAGAGACGAACGATAGCTGCCGCTGAGCTGGCCGATGTCGAGCCGGGTCGAACGCTCGGCACCGATCCGCACCGCGGCCTTGTCGACGCCGAACCGGCTCGCTGCGAGATCGAGCCGCGCCGCAGCGGCGCGGAACTGCAGCGGACTGTCGCCCAGCTTGCCGGACAACGCGACCGGTCCGGTGCGGACACCGCCGGCAAGGCCCTGCGGGCGCCATTGCAGCATTGCGCCGCCGAGCGGACAGAGCTGGAGCCGATTGCCGTCGAGGGTCATGCCGGCAACCGCGATGCGCGCAAAGCCGAGCGGGGCACAAGCGGGGTTCACGGCGATTCCGCCGGCCTGCCAGCGGGCGAGCAGCGGCATCGACAGGCCCTCCACGCGCCCGCCCTGCAGCGGGCCGGACAGCGTCGCGACCGTGCGGAGCTCGCCGCTCGTCCCCCGCGCGCGGACGTCGAGCCGGGCGAGTTCGAGGCTGGCGCCGCCTGCGGCATAGGGGCGGACCAGCCCGGTCCCGCGCCATTCCGCGCTTCCCGGCCGGCGCGACAGCAGCAGCGTCGCGTCGGGCAGCCCGCCGCCGCCGAGCGTCAATCGCCCGGCAAGCTCTACCGCGCCACTGGGAAGCGCGAGCCCGAGCCCCCTGCCCTGGCCGAACCGCATCCTCGCGCCCGACCGCGCCAGGAGGTCGAGGGAACGGACGCGCAGTGTGCTCCCGTCCGCGCGGGTGGTCAGCTCCAGATCGGCCGACCCGTCGAAGCTGCGGCCGGCGCGGTCCAGTGCCGCCGCGAGTTGGCGGGCCAGTGGCGCAACCGGCGTGCCCCGGTCCGTATCGGCGACTGCGGCGGCCCGGCGGCGCATCGCCGGCGCGAGCGCGACCTGCGCCACCGCGAGCTTGCCCTGGAAGGCGCTGGTCTCGGCAAGGACGTACTGGCCCGCGAGCGTGGCCGAGGCCGCGACGGCGTCGGGGGTGGCGAGCGCCCCCGAGCTCAGCGCAACCTTGCCCTCGGTGCGAGCGCGATCGCCGGCGAAATCGACGGTGCCGGCAAGGCGCTCCAGCCGCCCACCGCCGCCGGCAAGCCGGGCAACCGCAAGCCGCGCACTGCCCTTCCAGCGCGCCAGCGATGCATCGAGAGCCGCGCGCACGTCGATCCGGGCCTGCTCGACGCGCCCGTCTCCGCAACCGAGCCGCGATGCGGCGAGGGGCCCGGCGAGGCTGGGCGCGCCCTCGCGCACGCGCACCTGCAGCCGGCCGGCAACGCCCTCAAGCGCACAGCCGGCAAGCGCCAGGCGCGGCGCGCGAAGCCTCGCCGTTCCGGCGAAGCCGTCGCTCAGCAGCCCTTTGCCAGAGAGGCCGATCTCGAGCGGGCCGGCGGCGCTGTCGAGCCGAAGCTGGGCATCGGCGACTTCCACGCTCAGCCGGGGGAGCGCGAACGGCTTGCCCGAGGGCGGCGGCATGAGGCGATCGAGGCTGCCGAGCGAGAGCGCGCCATCGACGATGCGCCCCTTGATCCGGACCCTGCCGGCCTTCGCCACCAGCAGCTCGGCGCGCCAGGGCAGCAAGGCCGTCCGCAGCTCGATCCAATCGGCGACGAGATCGGGATCGCGCGGATCGCCGATCGAGACATGGGTCAGCCGCTGCCGCCACGGCGAGAGCTGCGCGATTTCGTAGCGCGCCGGGACGCCTCGCCTGGCGAGTTCGCGATCGACGAAGCCGCGCGCGATCGTCCGTCGTTCGAGCCAGGCCGTCGCGAGGACAACCACGACCCCGAGCAGCAACGCGATCGCGATGCGGCGTGCGCGCGACCATCGGGGCCGGCCGCTCGCCCGCACCTCGCCGTCACTCTCCTCGTCTTCGCTACGGTCCACGCCCGCTCCAGCCAACCCGCCCATCTCGTTGCGACGGAGCAATTAACCAGAGCACTCTCGCGCTGCAAAGGTTCCAGCCGGAACTGCGCCGGAGCCTGCGAAGAGGGGGTTGGCTGGGGCGGGAGGATTCGAACCTCCGAATGACGGTACCAAAAACCGTTGCCTTACCGCTTGGCGACGCCCCAACAGAGCCGGCGCTTATACGGCCTTAGAACAACCGTTCAACCCAGCCGTGCGGATCGGGTGCGGTGCCGCGCTGGATCGCGACGAGCTGCTCGCGCAGCTTCGACGTCAGCACGCCCGGCCCGCCATTGCCCATCTGGAAATCATAGCCGTTGCCGCGCACCCGGCCGATCGGCGTCACCACCGCCGCGGTGCCGCAGGCGAACGCCTCGCGCAGTTTGCCGCTTTGGGCATCGGCCTGCCACTGGTCGATCGAATAGCGCTCCTCGCGCACCGTTACGCCGGCATCGCGCGCCAGGGTGAGCAGTGAGTCGCGGGTGATGCCGGGCAGGATCGTGCCGCCCAGCGGCGGCGTGATCAGCGATCCATCGTCCATCGCGAACATCACGTTCATGCCGCCCAGTTCCTCGACATAGCGGTTCTCGACCGCATCGAGGAACACGACCTGGTCGCAGCCTTGAGCGATCGCTTCCTTTTGCGCGATCAGGCTGGCGGCATAGTTGCCGCCGCACTTGGCCGCGCCGGTGCCGCCGCGGGCCGCCCGGGTGTAGTGATCCGAGACCCACAGCGTGACCGACGGCGCGCCGCCCTTGAAATAGGCGCCGGCGGGTGAGGCGATGACGAGGTAGAGATATTCGCTCGCCGGCTTCACGCCGAGGAAGACTTCGCTCGCGAACATGAAGGGGCGCAGATAGAGCGAGGCGCCCTCGCCATGCGGGATCCAGTCGCGATCGGCCTTCACCAGCGCGGCGATCGACTTCAGGAACAAATCGTCGGGCAGCGGCGCCATCGCCATGCGATCGGCCGACTCCCGGAAGCGCCGCGCGTTCTCGCCGGGGCGGAACAGCGCCGCGCCGCCATCGGGCAGGCGATAGGCCTTGAGGCCTTCGAAAATCTCCTGCGCGTAATGGAGCACGGCGGTCGCCGGATCGATCTCGAGCGGCTTGCGCGGCGCGATCCGGGCGTTGTGCCAGCCCTTGCCGGCCGAATAGTTGATCACGGCCATGTGATCCGTAAACACCTTGCCGAACCCCGGATCGGCGAGCACCGCGGCGCGATCGGCATCGCCGACCGGCTGGGGGTGTGCCTCGAACTCGAAATCCAGGATGCTGGTGTCTTCCATTGTCGCCTTCCCGATGGGTTCCCGACTCTTGCCGTGATCGGCTTGCAGCGGGTTAGGCGCGGTGGCAGAAAGCGTCAACATGGCTGCCCCAATTCCCGCCTCTCCGCTCTTCCTGCGCGAACCCGAAATCCGGCGCGGCGTCGAGCTGCTCTATTTCGGCTATGCCAACCTGACGCGCTCGATCGATGCGGGTCTGGCCGAGCAGGGCCTGGGCCGGGCGCATCACCGCGCGCTCTATTTCATCGCGCGCAAGCCCGACCTGACGGTGAGCGAGCTGCTTGCCATCCTGGCGATCACCAAGCAATCGCTCGGCCGCGTACTCACCGAACTCGGCGAGCGCGGCTTCGTCGAGACGCGTACCGGCGAGCGCGACCGGCGCCAGCGCCTGTTGCGACTGACGCCGGCCGGCGCGAAGCTGGAGGCCGAGCTGTTCGACGCGCTGCGCGAGAAGATGGCCGGCGCCTATTCGAGCGCCGGCCAGGGCGCGGTCGGCGGCTTCTGGGCCGTGCTCGAAGGGCTGATGCCCGAGGAAGAACGCAGGCGCGTAGCCGCCCTCGGGCTGTGAGCGCTCCGTTCAGCCCAGCCGGATCGAAAACTCGACCTCGTCGGTGAACGGCATCGACAGATAGCCATTCTCGACCTCGCCGACGCGCGCGAGATATTCGGGGCAATAATCGGCGTTGTCGGCGATCAGGATCGCGCCGGGCCGCAGGTGCGGTTCCAGCCGGTCGAGAATGTCCGAATAGAGCCCCTTGGCACCGTCGAGCAGCACCAGGTCGATCGCTTCGGGCAGATCGTGCGCCAGGGTCTCGAGCGCATCGCCTTCGCGGAATTCGACCAGGTCCGCCAGGCCCGCCTCGGCGAGATGTGCCTGCGCACGCGCGAGCTTGGCCGGTTCGAACTCGGTCGTGATCAGGCGGCCGCCGCCATTGTCGCGGAGCGCCGCGGCGAGGTGGACGGTCGACAGGCCGAACGAGGTGCCGAATTCGACGATCGAGGTCGCACGGGTGGCGCGCGCGAGCATGTAGAGCAGGGTGCCGGTCTCGCGCGACACCGGCAGCGCGAAGCTGCCGAGCAGGCGATAGAATTCGCGATAATCGGTCTTGCTGCGCATCATCCGGCCATGGTCTTCGGCCGTGGTGCCGGCGAAGATCGGGCTGGCGGCGGGCGGATTGGCCTCAGCCTCGGCGAACAGGCGCGCGAGGAGGGGCGCCACGGGGGCGTTGGAAAGCGTCGTCATTGGGTTCTCCGGTATCGAGCAGGGGGACTTGCCTGCTCGCCGCAAAAATACGACTAGTTCGTCAGCTTTCCTATTCGCATTGGCCGAGACTCCACATGCCGATTGCCCGAACCGCCCGCATTTCCTCGCGCAAACAGCCCAAGCAGAGCCGCTCGAACCAACTCGTCGAGGCCGTGCTCGACGCGGCTATTCAGGTTTTGACGAGCGAGGGCGCGGCGCGATTCACGACCGCCCGAGTCGCCGAGCGCGCAGGCGTGAGCGTCGGCTCGCTCTACCAATATTTCCCCAACAAGGCGGCGATCCTGTTCCGCCTGCAGAGCGACGAATGGCGCCGCACTTCGGCGCTGCTGCGCGGCATCCTGCAGGACCGGGAGGTGCCGCCGCTCGAACGGTTGCGGCAGCTCGTCCATGCCTTTATCCGCTCGGAATGCGAGGAAGCGCAGGTCCGCATGGCGCTCGCCGACGCCGCGCCGCTCTATCGCGACGCCCCGGAGGCGATCGAAGCCAAGGCCGAGAATGTCGAGGTGTTCCGCGCCTTCATCGGCGAGGCATTGCCTGGCGTGCCGGAACAAGAACGATTGCTCGCGGTGCATCTGGTGAAATCGACGCTCAGCGGCGTCGGGGCGAGCTTTTCGGAAAAGCTCCATTCGGATGCGGAGATCACCGCCTTCTCGGACGAGCTGGCGGACATGTTGTGCGGCTATCTGGAGCGGCTCTCGAGCCGCTGAACGGGCGCCGCAGTCGCGTGACCACGGCGCCCGCGCGCCTCAGGCGACCTTGAAGCCCTCCTTGTTCATCTGCAGCGTCAGCGCCTTGTTGCGCTCTTCGCTGAGCTGGGCGCGGAGCATCGGGAAAAGCTGGTCCTCCTCCTCGCGCATATGCGCCTCGATATCGATGCGGAACTGCCGCACCTTGGCGATCCAGTCGGGCGAGTTCGTCGGCATGTTCTCCAGATCGTAGAGATACTGTTTCACATAGCCGTGCTCCTTGGTGAGCGCGTCGGCCGCGTCCTTCTGGCCGGCATCGCGAAGCGCCGGGTAGATCACATTCTCTTCCTCGACCGCGTGCTTCATCAACGCGTGCTTGAGATGCGAGAGCAGCATGTTGCGCTTGGTCGTCGCATGCTCGTCGGTCGCCTCGATCGCGTCGAACACCTTGAGCGTCGCGGCATGCTCGGCCTTGAGCGCGTCGTCCCAATTGCCGGCGAGCGCGGTCGGCGCCTGCACCGCCGCCTTGCGGCCGAGCAGCGCGAGCACCCCCAGCGCCACACCGCCGGCAGCCGCGCCGGCGATCACGCCGAAATTGCCGCCTTCCTTCTTCGAACCCTTGAACCGTCCCTTGGTATCGCGCGTCGCCGTGGTCGTCGCCATAACAGCCTCCATCGTTTCGCAGTCGGCGTTTCAACCGCTGAGAAGCACAGGCGTTCCAGCGATTTGGCCAGCTAGTTGCGCGCTTCGGCGGCCATTTCGGCATTGCGCCGGGTCGCGGCCGCAAGGGTTTCGGCGACGAGCCGGGCGAGCGACTGGTCGGCGTCCAGGACGTCGAGGCCCTTGCGGGTCGATCCACCCGGGCTCGCAACCCGCTCGGCGAGCGTGCCCGGCGAGACGTCGGCCGCTGCGGCCAACAGCCCCGCCCCTTCGGCCGTCGCCAGCGCGAGGCGCTGCGCCTGATCCCCGGGAAGGCCGAGCGCGGCGCCGCCCGCGGCGAGCGCATCGATGAAGCGATAGACGAAGGCCGGCCCGCTACCGGCGAGTGCGGTCACGACGTCGAACAGCGCCTCGTCGGCGATCCATTCAACCAGGCCGAGCGGTTGCATGAGCGCCTCGGCTTCCGCACTCTGGGTGCCGTGGAGGCCGACGACGCCCTTGCCGATCGCGACCGGCAGGTTCGGCATCGCGCGGACGATCGCGCCCGCCTCGAACCGCTCGGCCAGGGTTGCGACTTCGACGCCGGCGAGGATCGAGACGAGCAGCGGCACGCCCGCGATCCGCGCGCCATGCGCTTCGGCGATCAGTCCCAATTGCTGCGGCTTCATCCCGAGCATCACGGCATTGGGCAGCGGACCGTCCGGGAACGCCCTGCCCTGCTTCACGCCGGCGGGCAGATCGCGGTCCTGGCGATTGACGACGAACACCGATGCCGGATCGATCGTCCCCGCCTCGATCCAGCGGCGCAGCATCGCGCCGGCCATATTGCCGCACCCGACCAGCCACAGGCTGGCCGGCGGACCCATGCTCACGCCTCGCCCTGCGTTTCGATCAGCGCGGCGGCGAGCGCCTCGGCGGGGGTCTTGCCGCCCCACAGCACGAACTGGAACACCGGATAGAAGCGCTCGCACTCGTCGATCGCGCTTTCGACCAGCAGCTCGGCCTGGTTGAGGCTAAGCGTCGGCTCGTCGCCGTCGATCATCGCGGCATGGCGGAAGAGCAGGATGCCGCTCTGCGACCACAGCTCGAAATGGCCGATCCAGAGCTGCTCGTTGACCAGGCCGACCGTCTCGTACAGCGCACTGCGCCGCTCGTCGGGCACGCGGATGTCCGGGAACGCCAGGAACTGGAGCACCCCGTCATCCTCGCGCCAGATCGCGCGCAGCTCATACTCGGTCCAGCTGCCCTTGACCTTGGCGACGACCTCGTCGTCCTCGCGCTCATGGGTCCAGCCATGCGCCGCGAAATAGCTTTCGAGCATGTCGATGGGCGCAGCGTCCTCGCGGTCGAACTCGGCCTCGTCGAGCATCACAACCTCCACCCGGATAACGCCCGCCGCTTATCTGCCGACCACGCGGATTCGGCACAAGCGCGGCCTTGGCAAGGCTGCGCAAAAGCTGTGGACAAGGCGTTTATCCCTGGACGCCCGGCGCCGCAGCGGGTCCGGCCCGCTTCGGCGCCTTGGCAGGTGCGGCGGCAAGCTGCGCCTCGAGCGCGTCGAGCCGCGCCTTCAACGCATCGGCTTCGTCGCGCGCGGCCGCGGCCATCGCCTTCACCGCTTCGAACTCGTCGCGGCTGACGAAATCGAGCCCGCCGATCCATTCGCGCGCCCGCTCGCGCGCCGCGCCTTCGGTTTCGCGCGCCATGCCGGCCAGCGTTCCGGCCGCGCCGTTCACGAACTTGACGACATCGTCGAACAGGCGGTTGTCGGTCTGCATCTTAGAAATTCCTCGAAAGCGTTATCGGATCTCAATCTGGTCAACCGTCCGCCCCGGTACAAGGTGCTCGGCATCCGGATTGAGCTGGTGGACCTGGAAGAGCAAGGCGCCGGCAAAGGCGAGCCAGGCGAGATACGGCACCAGCATCAGCGCGGCGCCGGCACGCACGCGCCGGAACAGGACCAGCGTCAGGAAGGCCAGCACGAACAGCACCACGATGATCGCGAGCGCCGCGACCACCTTGTGCATCCCGAAAAACACCGGCGACCAGGCGAGGTTGACCGCCATCTGCACCGCGAACGCCGCCAGCGCCGGCCCCCGCCAGCGCGACCCGCGGGCATTGATCACCATCGCCAGCGCCAGGCCCATCAGCACGTAGAGCGCCGACCACACGGTGGGGAACACCCATTCCGGAGGATAGATGGCGGGCTTGACCAGCCGCGCGAACCAGGGATTGGCGCTGCCCGAGGGCGCCAGCCGCGCCGAGGCGAAGCCGAGCAGCAGGATGAACGGCACCGTCACCATCGCCCAGCGCAGATAGGCGAGGCGCAACTGTCCCTTCGAGGCGATTTCCCGCAAGCCAGACCTCCTCAATTCGTCGCCGCAAGGGCTATGGTGCACCGCGTCCAAAGGCAAGCGCCACGCTAGCGTTCGCGCGTGGCCCCGATCAGGAATTCGACATTTCCCTCGGGCCCCGTGATCGGGCTGGTGGCGATTCCCGCGACCGCCCAGCCCTGCGCCGCCACCCAATCGGCGACTTCGCGGCACACGCGCTCGTGCACCGCCGGGTCGCGCACCACGCCGCCCTTGCCCACCTCGGTGCGCCCCGCCTCGAACTGCGGCTTGATCAGCGCCACCAGCCGCGCACCCGACCGAGCGAAGCGGAACGGCACCTCGAGCACCTTGGCGAGGCCGATGAAGCTGGCATCGCAGACGATCAGGTCGATCGGCTCCGGGATGTGCGCGTCGGTGAGGATCCGCGCGCTGGTCTGCTCGTGGACGATCACCCGCGGATCCTGGCGCAACTTCCAGGCGAGCTGATTGGTGCCGCTGTCGACCGCATAGACTCGCGCGGCGCCGCGGCTGAGCAGCACGTCGGTGAAGCCGCCGGTCGAGGAGCCGACATCGATCGCGACGGCGCCCGCCACGTCCCAGCCGAAATGGTCGAGGGCATGGGCGAGCTTGATCCCGCCGCGCGAGACCCAGGGATGATCACGCCCGCGCACATCGAGCGCCACGTCATCCGCGAACTGCTGCCCGGCCTTATCGACCTTGCGATCGCCGACGAACACCAGCCCCGCCATGATCAGCGCCTGCGCCCGCGTCCGGCTCTCCGCAAGGCCGCGGTCGACGAGAAGCTGATCGGCGCGGAGCTTGGGCATCGGCCTTCCTAACGTGACGAACATCGCCCACAGGCGCGGTTCCGAAGCGCCGTCCTTGTCAGGCGAATTCCTACATTGCCAGCAGCTTTTCGGATCGGCGCGCCGCGGCTTCGCTCCGCCGCAGCACCTATTGCCTACTTATCTAGTGGGAATATGTTGGCGGTCCGGCCTGCCCTCCAACTGGAGCGCAAATGACATGGGTATCTTTTCGCCTCACGACGATCATTCGCCGATCATCCTCACCGTCCCCGGGCTCGGCGGCTCGGGACCTTCGCACTGGCAGACGCTCTGGGAGCAATCGCGCCCCGACACCAGCCGAGTCGAGCTCGGCATGTGGGATACGCCGCATCGCAACGCCTGGGTGACCAAGCTCGACCAGGCGATCCGCACCGCGCAGGCGCCGGTGGTGCTCGCCGCGCACAGCCTGGGTTGCCTAGCCGTGGCGTGGTGGGCCGAGCTGGCCGGGCAACCCTTCGGCTGGCCGGTGGCGGGTGCGCTGCTCGTCGCCCCGGCCGATGTCGACCGGGCCGGCGTCAAGCGCGAGCTCGCCGGGTTCAGCCCGACCCCGACCCGCCCGCTGCCCTTCCCGTCGATCACTGTCGCGAGCCAGGACGATCCCTGGATCGAGATCGATCGCGCCCATGCGCTCGCCAAGGGCTGGGGCAGCTTCTTCGTCGATGCCGGACCGCAGGGACACCTCAATGCCGCCAGCGGGATCGGTTGGTGGGAGGAAGGCCAGGCGCTGCTCGACCGCGTGCTCGATGCCGCCTCGGACCGCTCGGGCCGAGTCCGCTCGGCCGCCGAGGCGCGCTCGCTGCTCGCCGTGAGCGCCACCGATGCCGCGCAGGCGCATTATCTGGGACTGGGCGCGTGATTGCCCCCGGCCGCCGCAGGGGTGCTGGCAAAGCCCCGCAGAGCCCCTAAATAGGGGTGCGGGCGTGGCCGGGTGGCGTACCCTAGAGCGTCACCCGGCCTACCTTTTCCTGACTTTCGCCGCCATCGGCCGCGCGCTAGACCTTGGCCATGGATCGCCGCGACCTGCTTGCCGCCGCCGGCCTGACCGGCCCGCTCCTCCCGCTGGCCGCCCGGGCAGTCGCTGGCCCCGGGCCGGTCGAACCCGATGCGCGCATCAAGCTGTGGCCCGGCGAGGCGCCCGGGCTCGAAAACCCCGCCCTTGCCGACCATGTCGAGACGCGCAGCGCCGATCCCAGCTTTCCCGATCGCTCCGCCGATCACATCCGCACACCGCGGCTCGACGTGTTCCGTGCGGCGAACCCGAACGGCGCCGCAGTGCTGGTGATGCCGGGCGGCGGCTATTCGCGCGTGGTGCTCGACAAGGAGGGCTATGAGATCGGCCGCTGGCTCGCGGCGCGCGGCGTGACGGCCTTCGTGCTCTTCTACCGACTGCCCGGCGACGGCTGGCAAGACCGCGCCAACGTGCCGCTCGCCGACGCCCAGCGGGCAATGCGGCTGATCCGCAGCCAGGCCGCGCAGTGGAAGGTGGACCCCGCGCGCGTGGCGGCGATGGGCTTCTCCGCCGGCGGGCATCTCTGCGCCGACCTGGCGACGCGCCACGCCGCGAGCGTGCTGCCGCCACGCGACGCGATCGACGCGCTCGACGCGCGGCCGATGCTCGCCGCGCCGATCTATCCGGTGATCACCATGGACCCGCACTTCGCCCATAGCGGCTCGCGCAAGCAGCTGCTGGGAGAGACTCCGAGCGACACCCTCGCCGCCGCGCATTCGCCCGAGCTGCAGGTGAGCAAGGCCACGCCGCCCTGCTTCCTGATCCATGCCGAGGACGACGATGTCGTGCCGGTGGAGAACAGCCTGATCTTCCGCCGCGCGCTGAAGGCGGCCGGCGTTCCGGTCGAATTGCATCTGTTCGAACGCGGCGGGCATGGCTTCGGCCTGCGCGGTGCCGCCGGCAAGCCGGTTGCGGCGTGGCCCGACCTGTTCCTGGCCTGGGCGAAGGACCACGGGCTGCTCGGGTAACGGGCGCGCATTTTATCGGCGCCGGCACCCAATGATATGTTGTACCTTCACCCCCGGCGGTCTATATCGCCTTCATGCCGGTGAGTCTTCCGCTCGGTCGCGTCTGGGGCGGCCTTGACGCCTATCTCGATCGTATCGCGATCGGGATCAGCGGGCTATGCCTCGTCCACTGCGTCGCCACCACGGTCCTCTTGACCGTGATTTCGACGGCGGGCGGGCTGGTGAACCCCGCGATCCACGAGATCGGCCTCACCTTCGCGATCGGCTTCGGCATCCTCGCGCTCGGCAAGGGCGTGATGCGCCATGGCTATATGGCCCCCGCCGTGGTCGGCGCCTTCGGCATCGGCATCATGGCCGGCGCGCTGTCGCTGCCGCATGGCGGGTTCGAGACCTTCTGGACGCTGGTCGGCGTCAGCCTGGTCGCGCTCGGCCACGATCTCAATCGCCGCGCGACCTACTGAACTTGCCCCGGCCCCGCGCCGGGCCTACATTTCTTCCATGGCCGCGCACCAGCATCACGAACATCACGGCAACGACCTGACCAAGGCCGCCCAGACCACGCTCGAGAAATCGGGCGAGCAATGGACGGCGATGCGCGAGCGCGTGTTCGAGGCACTGGCCGGATTCGAGAAGCCCGCCTCCGCCTATGACATCGCCGAGGCGGTCTCGAAGGCGGAGGGCCGGCGAGTCGCGGCGAACAGCGTCTATCGCATCCTCGACCTGTTCGTCGGCGCGAACCTCGCCCGCCGGGTGGAGAGCGCCAATGCGTATATGGCGAACACCCATCCGGATTGCCTGCACGATTGCATCTTCCTGGTCTGCGACAGCTGCGGCCAGACCACGCATATCGACGACGACACCATCACCCGCACCGTCCGCGCCGCCGCGAAGGGGGCCGGCTTCTCGCCCGAACGCCCCGTGATCGAAGTGCGCGGCAAATGCGCGGACTGCGACTGACGGCCGCGTCGCAAACGGCCTGAACTGGTCGCAGCATCGGCCTTTTCCCGCCCCGCAATTGCTTGCGAGTCAGCGCCGCTTCGGCTATGGCGCGCGCGTCCGGCGGGCGAGTGCCTGCGGAGGAAGGCGCGGGGAGGCGACTCTCACGCGCCATTTTCGCTTTAGACGGCGTGCCCTTTCCTCCGCGCTCCCGCGCCCATCGGATGCCGCGACCGGCGATCGGCCGCCGCGGCAAGTCTGGCCTACAAGACCGCCGGAACCAACCGGCCGGCCGGAAAAACGTGAAGACAGGAACCTGATTTCTATGGCCACTACGGCAAATCCGAGCCGCGACGATTTCGCGGCGATGCTCGACCAGACCCTGGGTCAGGCCGACAGCTTCGAGGGCCGTGTCGTGATCGGCACCGTCACCGGCATCGAGAACGACCTCGCCGTTATCGACGTGGGCCTCAAGTCCGAAGGCCGCGTGCCGCTGCGCGAGTTCGCCGCGCCGGGCCAGAAGGCGGACCTCAAGGTCGGCGACGAAGTCGAAGTCTATGTCGACCGCGTCGAGAACGCGAACGGCGAAGCGATGCTCAGCCGCGACCGCGCCCGCCGCGAAGCCGCCTGGGACAAGCTCGAGGGCGAATTCGCCAAGACCGCCCGCGTCGAGGGCGTGATCTTCGGCCGCGTCAAGGGCGGCTTCACCGTCGACCTTTCGGGCGCAGTGGCCTTCCTGCCCGGCTCGCAGGTCGATATCCGCCCGGTGCGCGACGTCACCCCGCTGATGGACATCCCGCAGCCCTTCCAGATCCTCAAGATGGACCGCAAGCGCGGCAACATCGTCGTGTCGCGCCGCGCCGTGCTCGAAGAGACCCGCGCCGAGCAGCGTTCGGGCCTCATCCAGAGCCTGGCCGAGGGCCAGATCATCGACGGCGTCGTCAAGAACATCACCGATTACGGTGCGTTCGTCGACCTGGGCGGCATCGATGGCCTGCTCCACGTCACCGACCTGAGCTACAAGCGCGTCAACCACCCGTCCGAGATGCTCAACATCGGCGACACGGTGAAGGTGCAGATCATCCGCATCAACCGCGACACCCAGCGCATCTCGCTGGGCATGAAGCAGCTCGAGAGCGATCCGTGGGATGGCGCCGCCGCCAAGTATCCGGTCGGCGCGAAGCTGTCGGGCCGCGTGACCAACATCACCGAATATGGCGCCTTCGTCGAGCTCGAGCCGGGCATCGAAGGCCTGGTCCACGTCTCGGAGATGAGCTGGACCAAGAAGAACGTCCATCCGGGCAAGATCGTCTCGACCTCGCAGGAAGTCGAAGTCGTCGTGCTCGAGGTGGACGCCGAGAAGCGCCGCATCTCGCTTGGCCTCAAGCAGGCCCAGCAGAACCCGTGGGAGCGTTTCGCCGCCGAGCATCCGGTGGGCAGCGAAGTCGAGGGCGAAGTCAAGAACGCCACCGAATTCGGCCTGTTCATCGGCCTGGACGGCGACGTCGACGGCATGGTCCACATGTCGGACATCGCCTGGGGCATTTCGGGCGAAGACGCGCTCAACCTGCACCGCAAGGGCGAGCAGGTGAAGGCCATCGTCCTGGCGATCGAGCCCGACAAGGAGCGCATCAGCCTGGGCATGAAGCAGCTCGAGCGTGGCGGCGTCGCCGCGGCGGGCTCGACCGGCTCGGCCGACCGCCTCAACAAGAACGCGATCGTCACCGTCAGCGTCCTCGAAGTCCGCGATGCGGGCCTCGAAGTGCAGGTGGGCGAAGATGGCGCGACCGGCTTCATCAAGCGCACCGACCTCGGCCGCGACCGTGACGAGCAGCGTCCGGAGCGGTTCGCCGTCGGCCAGAAGTTCGATGCGATGGTCACCGGCTTCGATCGTTCGAAGAAGCCGACCTTCTCGGTCAAGGCGATGCAGATCGCCGAAGAGAAGCAGGCAGTGGCGCAGTATGGCTCGTCCGATTCGGGCGCGTCGCTGGGCGACATCCTGGGCGAGGCCCTCAAGGCCCGCAACGAGAAGCAGTAATCCGCGCAAGGGGAGCGGCGACATCGCCGTTCCCCTTCGCATGATATTGAAAAATTTCGCATCTGCACCTTGATGCAGATAGTGAAACGACGCTAGAACCCGGGGTGGGGTTAGCGCTTGCGGGGGATCCCGCCATCCGCAAGCACATAGGAGGGTGCGGATGATCCGATCGGAACTCGTTCAGTTGCTGGTACAAGAGAATCCGGGCCTGTCGGTCCGGGAGGTCGAGCAGATCGTCGCGGTCTTCTTCGACGAGATCGTCGGCCGGCTGAGCGAGGAGGGTCGTGTCGAGCTGCGCGGCTTCGGTGCCTTCTCCACACGCGCACGCGATGCCCGCACCGGACGCAACCCGCGCACCGGCGAGACGGTCGAAGTCGATGCCAAGCGCGTGCCCTATTTCAAGCCCGGCAAGGAAATGCGCGCGCGCCTCAACGTCTGAGGCGAAGCCGGCTGGGCAGGCTATCCACGAAAAAGGGGCCAGAGCCGCTTGACGGCGCTGGCCCCTTTTCGTTGGGTGTCCCGGTGCGGACGTGGCGGAACCGGTAGACGCCGGAGACTTAAAATCTCCTGCCCTTTGGGCGTGCGGGTTCGAGTCCCGCCGTCCGCACCAGCCCGATCAGTTGCTGTCGGGGTTGTCGTCCTCGGTGGCGATGATCACACCGCCAGCGACGATCGCGGCGATACCGATCAATGCGATGACCGGCGCACCCATAAGCTCCGAATCATGCTTCGAAGCGGTCGAGGCGCGCAGCGACAGCGCAGATGCGGCCGACGTCGGCGCGGCGAGCGCCGGCGCGACGGCCATGGAAGCAATCGCCGCAGCAGCCGCGGCCTTGCCGAGAAGTTGGCGCATTATTCATCTCCCTAAGGTCGGTCGAACGGAAACCGGCGCCGCGCCAAATGGTTCCGATGCATTGCTGCACCGCACGCAAGCCGCGCCGAAGCGCCCCGCCGCGGGGTTGGCAGGAGGCCATGCCGGCCATAGGAGGAAGGAGCGCCCCCGGGAGCCCGCCGATGTTCCGCCCGTTGACCTGCCTGACGATCCTGCTGCTGGCGGCCTGCACGCCGGGCGGCACGCGCGGCGACGATTCGCCGGTGGTGGTCAGCGCGATCGGATCGGGCGTCCGACCCGCCGATCCCGACGCGGGAACGCTCGATCCCGCCCGGCGCATCTGGCTCAGCGCGACGGCGCAGGGCCTCGTCCGGCTCGACGGCGCCGGCCAGATCGAGGCCGGCCTCGCCGAACGCTGGATCGTGATCGACCAGGGGCTGAGCTACATCTTCCGCCTGCGCGAGGGCGCCGAATGGCCCGATGGCACGCCGGTCACCGCCGGCGAAGTCGTCCGCATCCTGCGCCGCGCAATCGCGCCCGACAGCCGCAACGCGCTCGGCCCGTTTCTCGCGGTGATCGACGACATCGTCGAAATGACTCCGCAGATCGTCGAAGTGCGCCTCAGGCACCCGCGCCCCGATCTGCTCAAGCTGTTCGCCCAGCCCGAGCTCGCCATCGATCGCGCGCCGGGATTCGAAGGCAGCGGGCCATTCCGCGCGAGCGAGATGCGCGGCGCCTGGCGGCTGCGCCCGGCGCTCGATCCGAACGCCGATCGCGATGCGCCCAGCCCCTCTCCCGCCGAGACGCTGGTCTTCCACGCCGAGCCTGCGGCGCGGGCGATCGCGCGCTTTCGCGCCGGCGCGTCCGACCTCGTGCTCGGCGGCAGCCTTGCGGATTGGCCGATCGTCGGCGCGGCGGGAATCGCCGGCGGCAATATCCGGATCGATCCGGCGATCGGCCTGTTCGGACTGGCCATCGTCGCGCGCGAGGGGTTCCTGACCGATCCGGCCAATCGCAAGGCGCTGGCGATGGCGATCGATCGCCCGGCGATCACCGCTGCCTTCCACCCCAATTGGGCGCCGATCGAGACGCTGCTGCCGGCCCAGCTCGATTCGTCGGCGGCACCGGCCGAACCCGGCTGGGCGCCGCTCTCGCCTGAGGATCGCCTCGCCACCGCGCGCGGCGCCGTCGCCGCCTGGAAGCGGAACGCCGGCCCGGTCACCTTGCGCGTCGCCCTGCCTGGCGGGCCCGGCATCACCCTGCTCTGGGCCGGGATCGCGCGTTCGTTGCTGGCGATCGGAATCCTGCCGGAGCGCGTCGGTATGGACGATGCCGACGCCGACCTGCGCCTGGTCGATGCCGTCGCGCCCTATGACAGCGCGCGCTGGTTCGTCGCGACCGCCTGCCAGCGCTGCTCGGAAGCGACCACCGCGCTGGTCGAGGCCGGCCGCGATGCCCCCGATCTCGACACCCGCGCCCAGCGCATCGCCGACGCCGACGCCGCGATCGCCGACGAGTCCGCGTTCATCCCGATCGCCCAGCCCTTTCGCTGGTCGATCGTCGCGCTGCGGCTGCAGGCCTGGCAAGGGAACGCGCGGGCCTGGCACCCGTTGAACCACCTGCGCAACGAAACGAGGTAGGGCTGTGGCCAAGACGACGCGGATGCCGGGCGGAATGCGGGTGCCGATCGGCAAGGACCCGGCCGCGGTGCGCGCGCGGATCGAGACCATGGAAAAGCTGCTCGAGCGCAGCTTCACCATCCCCGGCACCAAGCAGCAATTCGGCCTCGACGTGATCCTGGACCTGATCCCGATCGGCGGCGACTTCATCGCGGCGGCGATGGGGCTCTACATGGTGATGGAGGCGCGCAACCTGGGCATGCCCAAATCGGCGATCGCGCGGATGATGGGCAATGTCGGCTTCGACTGGGCGCTGGGGCTGATCCCGGTGGTGGGCGCGGTCCCCGACTTCTTCTTCCGATCGAACAGCCGCAACCTGAAGATCATCAAGCGCCACCTCGACAAGCACCACCCTGCCTCGGTGACGATCGATCAGCGATAGATTTTGAGCAGCGCCGCGTCGGGGCCGCCGCCGGTGCCGGCCTTGCACGGCTCATAGCGCAGCCGGGTGTCGAGGCAGAGCCAGAGTTCGTCGAGCCAGCCTTCGCGCGTCGTGGTTACGCGGATCGAGGCGGCCGGCAGGCCGCGATTGGCCGCCGCCATCCGCGCCTTGAACTGGCCGATCGTCAGCGGCGCGCGGGAAAGCGCCGCCATGTCGGGGAAGCGCAGGCCGCGATAGAGCGCGGTCGCCCTGGCGAAATATTGCGTGCTCGACCAGCCGGTGCAGGTGCCGTGCTTGGCCCATTCATGCTGGATGAGCTGCGCCGAGGGCGTGCTGCACAAGGTATCGCGCACCACCGTCCGCGGCAGGATCGGCGTCGCCTTGCAATATTGCGGCCAGGTCTTGCCCCGGCCGTCGGGCCACAGGCCGTGCAGGGTGAAGCCGAAGGCATTGCCGCTGCCGCAGCGAAATGCCTCGTCGGGCTCGTCGCCATGCGCGCGGCAATAGCCCGGCGCCCAGGTGAGCGCGAGCGTGTAGCTGCCGATCGGCAGCACCCGGCGCGGCTGGTCGAGGCTCGGCAGGTCGGGACGGGGCCGTTCGATCCGGCTGGGGATGCGACACATCTGCGCCTGCGCGCTCGCCATGGCCGGCGCCACCAGCGCCGCAAGTGTCGTTCCGATCGAAACTGCCCGCTTCATCGCACTCTCCCTCATGCCGCCGCGAAGTCGAGCCCGATATCGGCGGCGGGCGCAGATTGGGTGAGGCGGCCGACGCTGACAAAGGTCACGCCGCTTTCGGCAATGGTTCGGATCGTGCCCAGCGTGACGCCGCCCGAGGCTTCGGTCGGTACGCGACCGTCCACCAGTGCCACGGCCTCGCGCAGCATCGCGGGGGACATGTTGTCGAGCAGCAGGTGCGTCGCGCCGGCCTCGAGCGCGGGGGCGATCTGGTCGATGCGGTCGACCTCGACGATGATGCGCTCGATCCCCGCTGCCACCGCGCGCCGGACCGCCTCGTCCACCGAACCGGCGATCGCGACGTGATTGTCCTTGATCATCGCCGCGTCCCACAGGCCCATGCGGTGATTGGTCGCACCGCCCATCCGGGTCGCATATTTCTCGAGCCGGCGGAGGCCCGGGATGGTCTTGCGCGTGTCGAGCAGCGTCGCGCCGGTGCCGGCGATGGCATCGACATAAGTCCGGGTCATCGTCGCGATGCCGGACAGATGCTGCACGGTGTTGAGCGCCGAACGCTCGGCCGTGAGCAGCGCGCGCGCACGGCCGCGCAGCCGCATGAGGTCGGTCCCCGCCGCGACCTGCGCACCGTCCTCGACCAGCCGTTCGATCCGCACCTCGGGATCGAGCGCGCGGAAGAACGCCTCGGCAATCGGCAGGCCGGCGACGGTGATCGCATCGCGGCTGTCCATCACGCCATCGAACACTGCATCGGCCGGGATTACCGCCGCGGAAGTGATATCCCCCGCCTCTCCGAGATCCTCGTCGAGCGTGGAGCGCACGAAGCCGTCGAGATCAAAGCCGGCGAGTTCGAAGGCCATCAGTCGCCCTTGGTCACCGGGCCCATATCGCCCCCCACGGGCATCGGGCCGACATCGCCCTGCCCCACGGTCGCGCTCGCCATTTCGAGCATCCGGTCGAGGCTCGTCTTGGCCTTGAGGCGGAGCCCCTCCTCCACGTCGATCCGCGGCTCGAGGTCGCGCAGGCTGAGGTAGAGCTTCTCCATCGTGTTGAGCGCCATGTACGGGCAGACATTGCAGTTGCAGTTGCCGTCCGCGCCCGGCGCGCCGATAAAGTTCTTGTGCGGTACCGCCTTTTCCATCTGGTGGATGATGTGCGGTTCGGTGGCGACGATCAGCGTGTCGCCGGGGAAGGTCTTGGCGAACTCCAGGATGCCGCTGGTCGAGCCGACATAATCGGCATGATCGAGCACGTGCGGCGGGCATTCGGGATGCGCGGCGACCGGCGCTGAGGGATGCTGCGCCTTGAGCTTGAGAAGCTCGGTTTCCGAGAACGCCTCATGGACGATGCACACGCCCGGCCAGAGCAGCATGTCGCGCCCGGTCTTGCGGTTCATGTATCCGCCGAGATGCTTGTCGGGGCCGAAGATGATCTTCTGGTCGGCGGGCAGCTGCGCCAGGATTTTCTCGGCCGAGGAGCTGGTGACGATGATGTCGCTCAGCGCCTTCACTTCGATCGAGCTGTTGATGTAGGTGATCGCGATGTGATCGGGATGCTGCGCGCGGAAGGCCGCGAACTGCTCGGGCGGGCAGCTGTCTTCCAGGCTGCACCCGGCGTTCATGTCGGGCAGCACGACCATCTTCTGCGGGCTGAGGATCTTCGCCACTTCGGCCATGAAGCGCACGCCGCAAAAGGCGATGACGTCCGCGTCGGTCTCGGCCGCCTTCTTCGACAGGTCGAGGCTGTCGCCGACGAAGTCCGCCAAGTCCTGCAGCTCGGGCTTCTGGTAATAATGGGCGAGGATGACGGCGTTGCGCTCCTTGCGCAGCCGGTCGATCTCTGCGCGGAGGTCGAGCCCGGTGAGGCTGCCGCCGATGCCGTTGCGCGCGTCCATGGTCCTCAAACTCCCTTGCCCGCGCCGCACATGGCCCGGCGCGGGCGCGGGTTCAAGGCTGAACCGGCGGCCAGTGCGCGGCGTAGGGCCGCTTGGCGCCCGGCGTGCCGGCCACCGCGGCGGCAGCGATGCGCTCGCCCAGCGGCGTGAAGGCAAGCGCCTCGGCGGCCAGGAACGTCCCCGCCATCGCGCCCAGCCCCCACAGCCAGGCGGGATGCACGCGCCCGCCGCGCCGCCAATCGATGATCGCGCCCGCCAGCGGGAAGACCGCCGGCGCGATCAGGGCCGCGACCGCCCAGGACCAGGGGATCATGAACGGCACCGGCAGCAGTCGCCCGAAGCCCGGCCCGGTGATGCTCGCCAGCGCGCACAGCATCAGCCGGCGATGCCAGGGCGTGCGGCGGCGCATCGCGATCGCCGCGAAGGCAAGACCGGCGAAACAGGCGATCCCGGCCGGGTTGCCGAACAAAAACTCCCCCAGCGCGAAAAAGGGCGGGCCGCCATGATCGCGCAGGGCGTGGAAGGTCATCACGACCCCCATCACCGCCATCATCGGCACCCAGGCCAGCGCCACCCAGCCGAGCGTGCGGTGCAGCCGGACATTGTCGGTGGCGACCAGCAGCGTCTGGGTGAGGAACAGCGCCAGCCAGCCCATGAAGACGAAGGCATGGATATGGTAGATCAGCGGCAGCCCGAAGCTCGATCGCCCGGTCGCCAGATTGACCGAGAAGCCGGCAACGATCACCAGGCACATCAGCAAGGTCAGGATCAGAAAGGCGCGATCGCGTCGCACCGGTGTCGGAATCGATTCGGCCAGACTTGCCATCGCTGCTCCCCCGCAGTTTGACTGCATCAAAGACCCGCCCATTCGGCAACCTTCGGGCTCGCGGCAGCGCCTTGACGCCCAATGCGTTGAAAACGCCGCGATCCCGCCCCTCCCCGGGGTTCGGGGATCACCCGATCCGATTGACGATGTCGACGCGTTTACCTGTGCAATCGGGGAACGGGTCTTTGCCCGCGACGTCCCATCTGCCTTCCCCGGCGCGGATGCGAGGATGCGCAGCGAAGTCCTGTTTGGCAAGGGGCGTCGCCAGCAGCCCTTCGACAGGCTCAGGGCGAACGGTGAGAAGGTGGCCGGCCCGACCGCCGTTCGCCCCAAGCTTGCCGATGGGCGGGAGACCGCCTCACCATTTGTTCGAAAGCACGTCCTCCGGGCGGCGGGATTCGTCCCAGCGTTCGGTGGGGCGGTTGGCCTCGTCGGGGAAGATCGCCTTGACCCGTGCGTCGAGCCCGGCGGCCTTGAGCGGCAGGGCGAAGCTGCCCTCCACCGCGCGTCGCGTGGCGTCGCGGGCCATGCGCATATAGGGGCCCGCCTTGGCCTGGCGGAGCAGCTCGGCCTGGCCGGCCTTGCGGTTCGCGGCATCGAGCTTGCCGCCGATATCGGTGACCGACAGCAGGATGCCGCCATTGTCGTACTGGCGGATATGGTCGAGATCGACCGTGGGGCCGACGATCTCCACCGGCGGCAGCTTCACCGTCAGCGTCTTGCTCGCGGCGTCCCAGCGCAGGTCCTGCTCGCGCAGCTTCGCCATGTCGATCTCGTAGCGGACGCTGCCCGGCATGATCATCGTGCGCTCTGCCGTGAGGCCGAGCCGGCTCTGCGTCGAAGTGACCACCGCAACGAAGCTCGCCGCAAAGGTGGAGAGCCGGTTCTGCTCGCGCAGGCCGGCGAGGCTCGCCTGCGCGACCGTCTCGGGATCGGCGCCGGCGAACTGGCGGCGGATCGTGTCGCCGAGGAACCAGAACCCACCGCCGATCGCCGCGGCCAGCACCAGCAGCGCGATCACCGCGGCGACGCAGCCGCCCCGCCCCTGCCGCTTCACGCCGCCATCGTCCACGCTTCGCCCTCCTCTTCGACCACGCCGCGATCGCGCAATTCGATCAGGTGCGCGAGCACCGATCGGCCGGCCGCACCGGTCAATCGCGGATCGAGGCCGACATACATGCGCGCAACCATATCGGGCACCGCGCGCGGCGCCTCGCGCAGCAGGCGCAGGATCTGGCCCTCGCGCTGCTTGCGATGGCCGATCAGCCCGCGGACGAAGCGGCGGGGATTGTCGATCGGATCGCCGTGCGCGGGGTAATAGACGCGGTCCTGCTCGCGGGCCATCAGCTTGTCGAGGCTGGCCATATAAGCGGCCATGTCGCCATCGGGCGGCGCCACCACGGTGGTCGACCAGCCCATGACATGATCCCCGCTGAACAGCGCGCCGGCCACCTCGAGCGCGAAGCAGAGATGGTTGGAAGTGTGCCCGGGCGTGGCGACCGCGCACAGCGTCCAGCCTTGGCCGCTCACCGCCTCGCCATCGCCGAGCACGCGATCGGGCGCATAGCCGGTATCGAACGCGGCATCCGCGCGCGGCCCGGCATCGTGGAGGGTGAGCGGCGCGCAGCCGACGATCGGCGCGCCGGTCAGCGCCTTGAGCGGCGCGGCGGCGGGGCTGTGATCCCGATGGGTGTGGGTGCACAGGATCGCCGTCACCGGGCGGCCGGCGATTCCCGCGACCAGCGCATCGAGATGCGCGGGCTCGTCCGGGCCGGGATCGATCACCGCCAGCTCGGTGGTGCCGACCAGATAGGTCTGGGTGCCGGTGTAGGTGAAGGGCGACGGGTTCGGCGCAAGGATACGCGTGACCAGCGGGTCCAGGGCCACGGCCAGACCGGTCGGGGGCTGTTCCATGACCCGGAGATGGCCCGTGGGGCGCCGGGGTGCAAGGGTTTGCTGTGGGGACGCGCGCTCGCCAGGACGGCGGAAGCACCGCACCCGTTCGCCATGAGCTTGTCGAAGGGCAGCCTTGTTCGTGCCTTTTGGTCGAAGAGAAGAACCGCCCTTCGACAAGCTCATGGCGAACGGTGGAGGGGCAACGCCCAGCCCCGCGAGAAGATTGCCTGCGAAACGGGGCCGGCCGCGAAGGAGTTCGGCCGACCCCGCCCCGTTGAGGAACGCGCGGGAAAGGGGCAACAATTACCGCGCGTCCCTCCCCCTCGGGTCAGTCGTCGCTGTTCGATTCCTTCTGGAGCTCGGCAACGGCCTCGTCGATTCCCTTCAGCGCCTTGGCCTTCTGCTCGGGCGTCAGGTCGGTCTGGCCCGCGATCGTGGCGCGGGCCTGTTGCAGGCCGAACATCGCGCTGCGCATGCCGAACTGCTTGCTGCGCATCGCCGTCTGGGCGGCATTCATGCTGAGCGCGGCGATGCGATCGTTGCAGATGATCACGAGCTTCTTGGCGCCCTCCTGGCGATTCTCGACGACCGCGTCGCCGTTCTTGCCTCTGCAATTGATGCTGCGGATTTCGGGCATGTCGGCCATGATCTTGTCGAGATCGGGCATCACCGTCTCCTGGCGGCTGCCGTCGGTGTGGACGACGACGACCTTCTTGACGGCCTTGCCGTCGCCGTTCTGGCTCAGGCGATAGACCTGGACGTGCGGCTTTGCGGGCGCGGGCGCCTCGGGGGCCGCGGCAGCCTCGGGGCTCGCAGCGGGGGCCGGCGGCGCGACCGGAGCGGGCGCATCCTGGCCGAGCGCGACGCTGGTCACCGAGACGACCTTCTCCTTGATCGTCTCCGCCGCCTGGGTGCCCGAGGCAGTGAGGCCGAGTGCGGCGAGGGTCAGGGCGCTGACGCCGGCCAGGCCGGCGGCAAGGCGAGCGGGGGTGTTCTTCTGGGTCTTCGAAAGCATGCGGAGCCTCCCTTTGACTTCATTGATCGTGTGCAAGTGACAGGCCGCCGAGACCGCACCCCCATGCGCGGACTTGACGATCGCACGGCCATAAGCATGGCGCAGTGCCTGGGCGCGACCGGCGAGCACCAAGGCGTCGCAGGCCATCTCCTGGTCGGCGCGGAAGGCACGGAAGGCCCGCCAGGCGACCGGATTGAACCAGTGGAGCGCGAGCACGATCAGCGCGGCCCAGTTCGCGATCAAATCGCCGCGGGCATGGTGGCCGAGCTCGTGCGCCAGCGCCAGGTCGCGCTCGACTTCGTCGTAGCGCTCGGAAAAGTCGCGCGGAAAGGCGACATATTTGCGGAAGATGCCGAAGGCGAGCGGCCCGTGCGCCGCACCGGTCTCGATCACGCGGACCCGGCCCTGGGCGACGGTGCGGTCGATCCGCGCCGCGGCGAGCAGGCGGGCGCAATGCCGGCGATGCGCGATCAGGTGATAGGCGAGGAAGCCCAGCGCGCCGATCACCCACAAGCCGAGCAGCAGGACGAGCAGGCTCGGGCCGTTCGCGACCATGGTCGGCGGCACCAGCGCGGCGCTCGCCTGGTGGCCGGCAAGCTCAACGGTGATCTGCGGCAGCGAACCGGCCGGGATCTCGGCGGGCAGGCTTTCCGGCTTGATCACGCCGGCGACGAAGCCCGGCGCCTCGACTGCCTTGCGCGTGAACGGCTCGAGCAGGCGGGTGAGCTGCCAGTCGCCCGGCAGCGGCGGCATCAGCATCCGCGCGACCGGGATCAGCCACAGCGCATAGGCTATATGCGCGCCGAACGCCTTGCGGACGGGGCCGCGCACGGCCAGCACGAGCAGCATCAGCAGCGTGCTGGCGACGAAGGTCTCGACGACCCAGCCGGTGAGCGCGCTCATTGCTTGAGGTCCTTGAGCAGGGCCTCGATCTCGGCGATGTCCTGGTCGGTGAGCGCGTCGCGCTCGGCGAGGTGCGCGACCAGCGGGGTAAGCTTGCCGCCGAACAGCCGGTCCATCAGCTTGCGCGATTCGCCCGCGACATAGTCGCTGCGCGCGACGCGCGGGCTGTAGAGATAGCGCCTGCCCTCTTCCTGGTGGGCGATGATGTTCTTGGCGAGCAGCCGGCCAAGCAGGGTCTTGACCGTATTGGCGCTCCAGCCGCGCTCGGCGGGCACCCGCTCGGCCACTTCCTGTGCCGTGAGCGGCGAATCCTCCCAGAGCACTTCCATCACGGCATGCTCGGCGTCGCTGATCCGTTCGGTCATGTCGGTCCCTCTTTGACTACTGGTGTAATCGTTACGATTACGTGTGTAGTCAAGTGGGTGAACGCGGGCTGAACGGATTTTTCTAGGCGCGCGCCAGGGTGCCTTGGCAGGTGGCACCAAAACTGTCGGAAGGGCTTACAATCGCTGGAAAAGGTGAATCGGCGGAAACCATCCAAAGCCGCACGAATCCGCGCTCGCGCACGCTTGGCACGCCGGGTGCATCATCCGCAGCACCCCAAGCGTTCAACGCTTCATTCCAGGGTGGGTCGACCGCTACTACCCGGTCTCGCGTCGGCCCACCCACCCGGGTTCCCCTGCCTCAGGTTTTCATTTGATCCTGTCAGCCCTAATCCTGGGCGTAAGGGCCCTTTGGCGAAGCCCGGAGCGAGGGGAAACGAAGATGCCGGATCGTGATCTTACACGCATATCGCTGCCGACCGGCGTTACCCTCGACGTCGCGATCGCCGGCGATCCGGCGAACCCGCCGATCGTGCTGCTCCACGGCTTTCCCGAATCGCACCGCACCTGGCGACATCAGATCCCCGAACTCGCGCGCGACCATTATGTGGTTGCGCCGGACCAGCGCGGCTATGCCGGCTCGTCCAAGCCCGAGGGCGTCGAGAACTACACGCCCGACAAGCCGGTCGCCGACCTGCTCGCGCTCGCCGACCATCTGGGCATCGGCGATTTCACCCTGGTCGGCCATGATTGGGGCGGCGCGATCGCCTGGATGGCGGCGCTGCAGAACCCGAAGCGGATCGCCCGGCTGATCATCGTCAACGCACCGCACCCGCTCGTCTTCCAGCGGACGCTGTTCGACGATCCCGCCCAGCGCAAGGCGAGCCAATATATCCGTCGCTTCCGCGACACGCAGATCGATCAGGGGCTGATCGGCGCCGGGCTCGAACGCTTCTTCGCCTCCACCTTCACCCAGCACCTCGTCGAGGCCGTCGCGGGCGAGGAGAAGGCGGCCTATCTCGTGCAATGGGGCCATCCCGGCGCGATGACGGCGATGCTCAACTGGTATCGCGCATCGAGCATCGTGGTGCCCGAGACCGGCGAGAACGTGGAGCGCCCGGCCTGGATCGACGGGCCGTTCCCGCCGGTCACTCAGCCGACGCTGGTGATCTGGGGCATGAAGGACAAGGCGCTGCTGCCCTCGCAGATCGAGGGCCTGGCGCCGCTGGTGCCCGACCTCACGCTGGTCCGCGTCGAGGACGGGGGGCATTTCGTGCCCTGGGAAAAGCCAGAGCCCGTCACCCGCGCGATCCGCGACTGGCTGGCCGCGCAGGGCGCCTAGAGGCGGACCTTCGCCCCGGCGGCCAGTTCGATCCCCGGCAGCGTCGTCCGCCCGGCACCGGGCCGCACCCAGGCGGCATGGGCGTGCGCCGTCGCCACCACTTCGCGCTCCCCGCCGTCCGGCCAGGTCCGCACGCTCACCACTTGCTCGCCCAGTTCGCGATCCGGCTCCATCGCCACCCATGCGAGCGGTCGCCCGGCATCGACGCGCGCGCCGGCGGCCTCCATCGCCGCGCGGATCCGCTCGGCACTCTCGTCGGGGAGATATTGCCAGACGACCGAATGCATCAGCACCCGCGCCACCCCCTCGGCCTGGGGCTCGGCGAGCCGCGCCTCGATCCAGTCGGCGGCGTCCGCGCGTTCGAGCCGTACCCCCGTCTCGCGCACCATCCCGATCGCGCCCCGCAGCCGATCGAGCCGCTCCGGCGTTTCGGGCCAGACAAAGGCGGAAAGCCGCGCCTCGACCGCCGGATCGGTGACGTCGAGCGGCGCCACGTCGCAGCCGCGGGTGGAAACGATCTCCATCGGCGGAAATGCCGGCGCCTCGCCCCGCCATTCGGGCCGGATCGTCACGGGCGCATTCTCCGGGCCGAACATGGCGCCGCCCAGATCGAAGCGATAGCGATCGATCAGCAGGTTGAGCCCGCCGCTCGATCCGATCTCGAGCACTTCCAGCTTCGGCCCCAGGCGCCGCGCGACTTCGCCCAGCCCGACGATCAGCGCGCCGGAGCGGCCGGGCTCGTTGGTCTGGGGCGGCCCGTCGAGCCAGGGACGCAGCGCGGCGTCGTTGCGGACGAGCACCCGGTTCAGCGCCTCGGCCGAGACCTCGCCTGCGAACACCCGTGCCAGCTCTTCATCCTTGCCCGCCAGCACCAGCGCATGCAGCCCGCCGAGCAGCCGCAGCGGCAGCGCGTCGCGAGTCGGCTCGCCCGGCCAATCGAGCACGCGCCGCCCGGTTTCGCTCTCGCGCGTCAGCCCCTCCGCCAGCGCCGCGCCGATATCGGCGTAGATCGGCGCATCCATCTTGCGGCAATAGAATTCCTGGATCCGGAACGCCCCGCGGTTATTCTCTTCGCTCGCCATGGCCTCACCTCCGCGCGCGTCTGTTGCGCCCGGGGGGTGGGGCAAGTAAAGCCCCGCCCGTCCATGTCCGAACCGCTGATCCTCGCCGTCCCGAAGGGCCGCATCCTCGACGAGGCGCTGCCGCTGCTCGCGCGCGTCGGCATCGTGCCCGAGCCCGATTTCGCCGACGAGGGCTCGCGCGCACTGCGCTTCCGCACCAACACGCCGGCGATCGACCTGATCCGCGTCCGCGCCTTCGACGTCGCGACCTTCGTCGCGCATGGCGCCGCCCAGCTCGGCATCGTCGGATCGGACGTGCTCGCCGAATTCGCCTATTCGGAACTCTATGCGCCGGTCGATCTCGGCATCGGCCATTGCCGCATCTCGGTCGCCGAGCCGGCCGACATGGCCGAGAAGGACGACCCGCGCGGCTGGAGCCATGTCCGCGTCGCGACCAAATATCCGCACATCACGCGCGCCCATTTCGAGGCGCGCGGGGTGCAGGCGGAGTGCATCAAATTGAATGGCGCGATGGAGCTGGCCCCCGTGCTCGGCCTCGCCCCGCGCATCGTCGATCTGGTTTCCTCGGGGCGCACGCTGAAGGAAAATGGGCTCGCCGAAGTCGAGGTGATCGCGGAGGTCACGTCGCGGCTGGTGGTTAACCGCGCGGCGTTCAAGACGCGCGCCGGGGAAGTCGTGCCGCTGGTCGATGCGTTCCGCAAGGCGGTGGCGGCGTGAAGGTGAGGACACCCTCACCCTTCCGCGGCTTCGCCGCTCCCTCCCTCTCCCATTGGGAGAGGGAAGGGGCCCGCGCTGCGAAGCGGCGTGGGAAGGGTGAGGGTGAACGCCGATGATCCGCCTCGACGCCTCCGCCCCCGGCTTCGCGGCCGCCTTCACCGATCTGGTCAACGCCCGCCGAGAGGCCGATGCGGATGTCGCGCGCGACGTCGCCGCGATTATCGCGCGCGTGCGCAGCGAGGGCGACGCGGCGCTGCGCGACCTCACCCAGCGCTTCGACCGGTTCGACCTCGACGCGCAAGGCTGGCGCATCGATCGGGCCGATTGCCTCCTCGCCTGGCAGGGCCTTGCGCCGGACCTTCGCGGCGCGCTCGAACTCGCCGCCGAGCGGATCGCCGCCTATCACGCCAAGCAGCGTCCCGAGGACCGCGACGAGACCGACGCCGCCGGCGTCCGCCTCGGCGCCCGCTGGCGCGCGGTCGAGGCGGCGGGCGTCTATGTTCCCGGCGGCCGCGCCGCCTATCCCAGCTCGGTGCTGATGAACGCGCTGCCCGCCAGGGCGGCGGGCGTCGAGCGGCTGGTGATGGTGACGCCCACGCCGAACGGCGAGATCAACCCGCTCGTCCTCGCCGCCGCGCATCTTGCCGGCGTCGACGAGATCTGGCGCGTCGGCGGTGCGCAGGCGATCGCCGCGCTTGCTTATGGCACGGATCGCATCGCCCCGGTCGACGTGATCACCGGCCCCGGCAATGCCTGGGTGGCGGAGGCCAAGCGTCAGCTCTACGGCGTGGTCGGCATCGACATGGTGGCGGGGCCGAGCGAGATCGTCGTCGTCGCCGATGGCCGTAACGATCCCGACTGGACCGCCGCCGACCTGCTCAGCCAGGCCGAGCACGATCCCACCAGCCAGTCGATCCTGTTCACCGACGATGCCGGCTTCGCGGACCGCGTCGCCGAAGCCGTCGAGCGCCAGCTCGCCACGCTAGCCACCGAAGCGACCGCGCGGGCGAGCTGGGACGCCAACGGCGCGATCGTCGTCGTGCCCGATCTGGCGGCCGCCCTGCCCCTGGTCGATCGCCTCGCGCCTGAGCATCTCGAACTCGCCTGCGACGATGCCGAGGCGCTGTTCGAGCAGGTCCGCCACGCCGGATCGGTGTTCATCGGCCGCTACACGCCCGAAGCGGTCGGCGATTATGTCGCCGGGCCGAACCACGTCCTGCCGACCGGGCGCCGCGCGCGCTTCGCCTCGGGCCTGTCGGTGCTCGACTTCATGAAGCGCACCAGCTTCCTCTCGCTCGACGCCACCGGCCTCGCCGCGATCGGCCCCGCCGCGGTTGCGCTGGCCAAGGCCGAGGGCCTGCCCGCGCATGCCGAATCGGTCGCGATCCGACTGCGCGACTGATCACTTCACTGCGGCATTGCCGCCATCGGCGAACAGCGCCGATCCGGCGACGAAGCTGCTCATATCCGAAGCGAGGAACAGCGCGGCCCGGGCGATTTCCCCAGGCTCGGCGATCCGCTTCATCGCGTGCAGCCCCGCCGCCCATTGCTTCTGCTCCGCCGAGCCGCCGCCCGGCGTGTCGGTGCCGCCCGGGAGCAGGGCATTGGCGCGGATGCCCTCCTGCGCGTGATCGGCGGTGATCCCCTTTACCAGCCCCATCAACGCCGCCTTGCTAGCGCCGTACGCGGCCATGCCGGGCAGGCCGACGCTGGTGCCGACGAAGCTCGACACGAACAGGATCGCGCCGCCGCCGGCTTCACGGATCGCCGGGATCTGAGCCCGCGCGCCCAGGAAGGCGCCGGTCAAGTTGGTCCGCAGCTGGGCCTCCCAATCGGCTAGCGAGACGTCCTCCAGCCGCCCATAGGCACCGACCACGCCGGCATTGTTGATCGCGACATGCAGGCCGCCGAAGCGGGTCCTGGCGGCCCGCACGAGCGCTTCATGGGTCGCCTCGTCCCCGACATCCCCGGCGATCGAACAAGCGCGGCCGCCGCCCTCGCCAATTGCGGCCTCCACCGCCGCCAGCGCCGCCGCGTCGCGCCCGTTGAGGACCAATGCGGCCCCCTCCGACGCGAACAGCAGCGCGGTCGCGCGGCCGATTCCGGACGAGGCTCCGGTGACGATGGCGGTCTTTCCGGCGAGCATGGACATGGACTTTCTCCTTCGCCGCCTTGGTAAGGTCCTGCCCCGCCGCGCCGCTTCCCGCGGCTTGCGCTCGAACGGGTTTTGCCTTTGCCGCCGCGCGCGCCTATCTGCGCGCCATGCCAAGTCCCACTGCCAAATCCCGTTCCAAGGCGCGCGCTGCCGCCCGCCTCGCCGCCGTCCAGGCGCTCTACCAGCATGAGATGGAAGCGACGCCGATCCCGTCGCTGCTCCACGAATTCCATGCGCATCGCCTCGGTGCGACGATCGAGGACGTCGAATATGCCGAGGCGGATGTCGCCTTTTTCGACGATCTGGTGAAGGGGGTCGATGCGCGCCGCGAGGAGATCGATCGGCTGATCGCCGCCAAGCTCGCCGCCGATTGGAGCCTCGATCGGCTCGACAAGCCGATGCGCCAGATCCTGCGCGCCGGCACCTATGAGCTGCTCGCCCGCAAGGACGTGCCGGTCGGCGCTGCGATCAGCGAGTATCTCGACGTCACCGACGCCTTTTACGATCGCCGCGAAAAGGGCTTCGTCAACGGCATCCTCGATGCCGTGGCGAAGGAAGTGCGGGGTTGAACCTCAGCGATCCTCCCCATGCGGAGCAGGGGGAGGGGGACCATTTTGCCCCTTCGGCAAAATGGTGGAGGGGGCGCGAGCCGCTCGGCTCGCGTCCGGCGGTGCCGGAAACGGCATCGCACTCTCCCCGGCGTAGACCCCCTCCACCATTGCCTGCGGCAATGGTCTCCCTCCCCCGGGAGCGCAGCTCCCAGGGGAGGAATTAGAGCGCACCATGACCGAAGCCGAATTCATCGCCGCCCTGCGTACCCTGCCGCTCCATCCCGGCGCGGACGGGCTCAGCGACGACACGGCCGCGCTGGAGATGGGCGGCGAAACGCTGATCCTCACGCATGACATGATCGCCGAGGGCGTCCATTACCGCCCGGGCACCGATCCGGCAGACATCGCGTGGAAGCTGATCGCGGTGAACCTGTCGGACCTCGCGTCCAAAGGTGCCGAGCCGATCGGCGTGCTGGTCGGCGCCAGCCTGGTCGAGGGCGCCGATCGCTTCGTCGAGGGGCTGCGCGCGATCCTGTCGGACTATGGCGTTCCGCTCCTCGGCGGCGATACGATCCGCCCCAACGGCCCGGCGAGCTTCGGCTGCACTGCGATCGGCCGGGCGACGACGCGCCCGCTCCCCACGCGCAGCGGCGGACGCCCAGGCGATGCGGTGTGGATCACCGGTACGATCGGCGCCGCAATGCTGGGTTACGAGGCGGGCGATGGCGCCGCCTATCTCCGGCCCCGCCCCCGCCTCGCCGAGGGCCGCGCGCTCGCGCCGCATGTCCATGCGATGATGGACGTGTCCGACGGGCTGTTGCTCGACGCGCGCCGCATGGCCGAGGCGAGCGGGTGCACTGCCGATATCGTGCGCGGCGCGGTCCCCATCGCCGCGGGTGCCGAGCCGCAGCGCGCGATGACCTGGGGCGACGATTACGAACTGCTCTTCGCCGCCCCGCCGGGCCTCACCCCGGCGATCCCCGCGACCTGCATCGGCACGCTGCTCGATCCGGGCCCGGCACCGCTGCTGCTCGACGGCGTCGTCCCCGCTTTCGCCCTCGGCTACGAGCACCGTTAGCCCCGCTTGCGCTCGCGCGCCTTTCCTATACGCTCCGCCCGTCCGACGACCGCCGAAGAGCGGCGCGGGCATGAACCGAAGCGTTCACAGGGGAAGGACTGCAATCGATGACGATCGTGTACATCGCGATAGCGTGCGGCATCCTGGCCGTGCTCTATGGGCTGTTGACCAGCCAGCAGGTGCTGAAGGCGCCGGCCGGCAATGAGAAAATGCAAAGCATCGCCGCCGCCATCCAGGAAGGCGCCAAGGCTTATCTGGGCCGCCAATACCGCACCATCGCCATTGTCGGCGTGATCGTCGCGGTCGTCCTCTTCTTCACGCTCGGCACGCTGTCGACCGTCGGCTTCCTGGTCGGCGCGATCCTGTCCGGCGTCGCCGGCTTTGTCGGCATGAACATCTCGGTACGCGCCAATGTCCGCACCGCCGAGGCCGCACGCACCAGCCTGCAGGGCGGCCTCACTCTCGCCTTCCGCTCCGGCGCGATCACCGGGATGCTCGTCGCCGGGCTCGGCCTGCTCGCGATCGCCGTGCTGTTCTGGTATCTGGTCGGCGTCGCCGGCGAAGCGCCGAACAGCCGCAAGGTGGTCGAAACGCTCACCGCGCTCGCCTTCGGCGCCTCGCTGATCTCGATCTTCGCACGCCTGGGCGGCGGCATCTTCACCAAGGCCGCCGATGTCGGCGCCGATCTGGTCGGCAAGGTCGAGGCCGGCATTCCCGAGGACGATCCCCGCAACCCGGCGGTGATCGCGGACAATGTCGGCGACAATGTCGGCGATTGCGCGGGCATGGCCGCCGATCTGTTCGAGACCTATGTCGTCACGCTCGGCCTCACCATGGTCTCGATCGCGCTGCTGCTGCCGAACCTTTCGGGCGACACGCTGCTCAAGCTGATGTCGCTGCCGCTGATCGTCGGCGGCGTGTGCATCGTCACGTCGATCATCGGCACCTATATGGTCCGGCTCGGCAAGGGCCAGTCGATCATGGGCGCGCTGTACAAGGGCTTCTGGACCACGGCGCTGCTGTCGGTCCCCGCCATCTATTTCGTCACCCAATATGTGCTGGGCGACCTGAGCGCCGTCGTCGGCGCGACCGGCGATAGCGCGGCGTTGCTCGACACGCATGGCGATCTCACCGCCGAAGCGGTCGCCGGGCTCGCCGCCGCGCCGCAATTCACCGGCTGGAGCCTGTTCATCTGCATGATGATCGGCCTGGCGGTGACCGGCCTGCTCGTCTGGATCACCGAATATTACACCGGCACCAATTATCGCCCGGTCAAGTCGATCGCCAAGGCCTCGGTCACCGGCCACGGCACCAACGTCATCCAGGGCCTGGCGATCAGCCTCGAGGCGACGGCGCTGCCGACGCTGGTGATCGTCGTCGCGGTGATCGCCACCTACCAGATCGCGGGGATCATCGGCGTCGCCTTCGCCGCGACCTCGCTGCTCGCGCTCGCCGGCATGGTCGTCGCGCTCGACGCCTATGGCCCGGTCACCGACAATGCCGGCGGCATCGCCGAGATGGCCGGCCTGGAGGACGAGGTCCGCCACCGCACCGACGCGCTCGATGCGGTGGGCAACACCACCAAGGCGGTGACCAAGGGCTATGCGATCGGCTCGGCCGCGCTCGCCGCGCTCGTGCTGTTCGGCGCCTACACGACCGATCTCGACCATTATCGCGATGCCCTCGGGCTCACCGGCCCGGTCGATTTCTCGCTGTCCAATCCCTATGTCATCGTCGGGCTGCTGCTCGGCGCGCTGCTCCCCTATCTGTTCGGCGCGTTCGGCATGACCGCGGTGGGCCGCGCGGCGGGATCGGTGGTCGAGGACGTGCGGACCCAGTTCCGCGACAATCCCGGCATCATGGAAGGGACCAGCCGCCCGGACTATGCCCGCACCGTCGACATCGTCACCAAGGCGGCGATCAAGGAGATGATCGTGCCCAGCCTGCTGCCGGTCCTCAGCCCGATCGCAATCTACTTCATCATCTCGGCCGTCGCCAAGGAAGGCTCCGCGGCGGGCTTCGCCGCGGTCGGCGCGATGCTGCTCGGCGTGATCGTCTCGGGGCTGTTCGTCGCCATTTCGATGACCTCGGGCGGCGGCGCCTGGGACAATGCCAAGAAGTACATCGAAGACGGCAATTATGGCGGCAAGGGCTCCGACGCGCACAAGGCGGCGGTGACCGGCGACACGGTCGGCGATCCCTATAAGGACACGGCCGGCCCGGCGGTGAACCCGATGATCAAGATCACCAACATCGTCGCGCTGCTGCTGCTCGCCGCGCTGGCGGCGGGCCATGGCGGCTGATCTCGCGCACTGCGCCTGAAACGAGCCGCCCGGAGCGATCCGGGCGGCTTTTTCATTTCCCCGGCAGCGAGCGGATGCGCGGCGGCGCCGGAGCGCTGCGTCTCAGTCGCCGTGATCGCCCTGGTTACGGGGCTTGGGCGTCTTCGCATGCTGGCGCACGTCGCGGCTCAGCGAGGCGGAAACATCGTCGCTCTCGGCAAAGCGGCCCTCCTCGTCGCGGCGGACATAGCGCTTGTCGCCCTTGTGCGGCTCGATCAATTCGCGTTCGGCCATGGCAAAGCTCCTCTCGATGGACTATCTTCGGGCAAAGGAATCCGCGGCGCGGGCTGCCGGTTCCCTTTTCCTTCCCTTTTCGCGCGCGCCGCTGTAAGGCACCGCCACTTTTTCGCGCGCGCTTGAGTTCATGAGGTAATTTTTGGCCAAAGAAGAACTGCTTGAAATGCGGGGCCAGGTCGTTGAGCTTCTGCCCAACGCCATGTTCCGCGTCCGGCTCGAGAATGATCACGAGATCCTCGGCCACACCGCCGGCAAGATGCGCAAGAACCGCATCCGCGTGCTGGTCGGCGACGAAGTGCTCGTCGAGCTCACGCCCTACGACCTGACCAAGGGCCGTATCACCTATCGCTTCAAATAAGCGGTTCGTGCCCTTGCGGCTCGTGCTCGCGTCCACTTCGCCCCGCCGGCTCGATCTGCTCACGCGGATCGGCGCCGTCCCCGCGCGCGTGGCGGCACCGGACGTCGACGAGGACCCGCGCTCTGGCGAGCTCCCCCGTGCCTATGTCCTGCGCGTTGCGATCGACAAGGCGCATGCTGTTGAGCGTGCCGCGGACGAGATCGTGCTTGCGGGGGACACCACCATCGCGGTCGGCCGCCGCATCCTCGGCAAGCCGGCGGACGAAGCCGATCTGCGCCGCATGCTCGCGCTGCTTTCGGGCCGGCGCCACCATTGCCTCTCCGCGGTCTGCCTGATCGGCGCGGACGGCCGCGCGCGCACGCGGATTTCCGATACCGTTGTCGCGTTCAAGCGGCTGACCGAGGCCGAGATCGATGGCTATGTCGCCAGCGGCGAGGGCATGGGCAAGGCCGGCGGCTATGCCATCCAGGGCCGGGCGGAGGCGTTCGTCCGCTTCCTCTCCGGAAGCCATTCGGGCGTGGTCGGCCTGCCGGTGTTCGAAACGCGCGCGCTGCTCTCGGCCGCGGGATACCCGCTTGGCTGAGTGGCTGTACGAGGCCGGGATCGGCGAGAACCGCGCCGCCCTGGTCGCGCGCGGCAGCATCTGGAAGGCGCGGATCGAGCTCGAAGGCACCGGCCCCCGCGCCGGCGCGGTGCGCGAGGCGCGGCTGATCGACAAGGCCGCCAAGCTGGTCGCGCTCGACGGCGGCGGCGAGGCGCTGTGCGACCACATCCCCGCTTCGGTCACCCAGGGCGCCAGATTGCGCGTCAAGATCGTGCGCGAGGCGATTCCCGAACCCGGCCGCGCCAAGCTGCCCAAGGCCGTGCCCAGCGACGAGCCCCTGGGTGACGGGCCCTCGCTGCTCGATCGCATCGCCGCGACGGGCTATCCCGTGCGAACCCTGCGCGCGCATGAGCCCGACGCGCTCGAGGAGGCCGGCTGGTCGGAAGTCCTCGAAGAGGCGATGACCGGCGAGATCGCCTTTCCGGGCGGCGCCCTGCGCCTGTCGCCCACGCCGGCAATGGCGCTGTTCGACGTCGACGGCAGCGGCCCGCTCGAACCGCTGGCGGTCGCCGCCGCCCATGCCGTCGCGCGCGCGATCGAACGGCACGGCATCGCCGGATCGATCGGCATCGATTTCCCCACCCTTGCCGGCAAGGCCGCGCGCCAGGCCGTGGCCGAGGCGATCGACGCGGCGTTGCCCCAGCCCTTCGAACGCACCGCGGTCAACGGCTTCGGCTTCCTCCAGATCGTCCGCCCGCGCGTGCGCCCCTCGCTGCCCGAACGGCTCCGCGCCGATCCCGCCGGCGCGGCGACTCGCGCCGAGCTGCGCCGCATCGAGCGGCTTCCCCCGCCGCCGCCGGCTACCCATATGGTACTCAAGAGCATCGCCCGCCGGCTCGCCCAGCAGCCGGGCTGGACCGAAGAGCTGGCGCGGCGCATCGGCGGGCGAACCGAGTTCGTCACCGCGAAGGAGTGAAGCGTTGACCAAGCAAAAGGGCTGCCCGCTCTGCGGCAAGCCGACCGATCCCGAACACGCCCCTTTTTGCAGCCGCGGCTGCAAGGATCGCGACCTGCTGAAATGGTTGGGCGAGGGCTATCGCCTGCCCGGCGCGCCGGCCGATCCGGAGTCGCAAACTGGGCTGGACAGCACCGATTCGCCCGACTAAGAGGCCCGCTCCCCAGCGGTTCGCTGGTGTGCCCAGGTAGCTCAGTTGGTAGAGCATGCGACTGAAAATCGCAGTGTCGGTGGTTCGATCCCGCCCCTGGGCACCATCTCCTTCCTCAGCGGCATCGCGTTGATCTAAAGCTCCACATGGCGGGCGCCGTCCGCCGCATTGTGCGCACCTTCGACCACCGATTCGAAAATCTGGGTTCGGTCCGGGCCCTGCGCGATGTGAAGCAGCACCCAGCTGTCCTCGCGGCGGGCGATGACCACCCGGATCCCATCGTTGAACAGGCCGTCGGCAAGCCCCGTGGGCGCGACCTTGCCCGAATTGAGGATCAAGGCGCCCATCGCATTGCCGCACGCGCGGCCCACGCACGAATAGACCGTCTCGAACCCCGCCTTGCCGAGAAGGCCGGTATAATAGCGTTCGATCTGCAGCGGCGCGGTCGCCGGCTTCACGCGATAATCGATATGGGTGACCTGTCCCTCCAGGACGCGCCGATTGGTCTGCGCCTCCTCGTTGGCGATCGGACCGGTCGGCATGACGATCTGATCCAGCGACGGCGCACGATAGCCGTCGATCTCCGCGCCGGGATAGCGGGGCAGCAGGGGATGGTCCTCGCCATCGCTGTCCTGCGCGGCGGCGGCGCCTACGAACGACAGCGACGCGGCCGTCGCCAGCGCGACGCGAGTTGCGAACCTGGTCATGAAACTCCCCTCAGAACCGAAGCGCACCGATGCGCTCGATGGGCTTATGTCCGAGCGCCGGTCCACTGCCAACCCGGCCGCGACGGCCGGCCTCCCGACGACGATCCGCCGTTCCCACTCCGTTCTCCCTGAGCTAAGGAAGCGGCATGGCCGCGCCGGTCCGCAAGATCATCCATGTCGATATGGACGCGTTCTACGCGTCGGTGGAGCAGCGCGACGATCCGTCGCTGCGCGGGCGGCCGGTTGCGGTGGGCTATGCCGCGGCGCGGGGCGTGGTGGCGGCGGCGAGCTATGAGGCACGCCAGTTCGGCGTGCGCTCGGCTTTGCCCTCGGTGACGGCGCAGCGGCGCTGCCCGGAACTCGTCTTCGTCAAGCCGCGCTTCGACGTCTATCGCGCGGTCTCGAAGCAGCTCCATGCGATCTTCGCCGACTATACGCCGCTGATCCAGCCGCTCTCGCTCGACGAGGCCTATCTCGACGTCACCGAAAACCGCCGCGGCATCGAGACCGCCTGGGCCACGGCCAAGGAAATCCGCGCGCGCATCCTCGCCGAGACGGGTCTCACCGCCTCGGCCGGCATCTCGTACAACAAGTTCCTCGCCAAGCTCGCCTCGGACCATCGCAAGCCCAACGGCCAGTTTGCGGTGACGCCGGAAATGGGCGCAGCCTGGGTCGAGACGCTGCCGGTCAAGCGCTTCCACGGCGTGGGACCGGTCACCGCGCGCAAGATGCAGGTGCTCGGCATCGAGACCGGCGCCGACCTGCGCGCCAAGCCGATCGAGTTCCTCCGCGCGCACTTCGGCAGCGCCGCCGATTGGTATTACGGCATCGCCCGCGGCGAGGACGATCGCCCGGTCGAGGCGGACCGCGTCCGCAAGTCCTCGGGGTCCGAGACGACCTTCGACCGCGACCTCCTGCTCGATGCCGAGATCGAAGCCGGCGTGCTCGAAATGGCCGAGGAAGTGTGGGCCTGGTGCGACAAGGCACAAGCATTCGGGCGGACGGTGACGGTGAAGGTCAAATATGCCGATTTCCAGATCATCACCCGCAGCCGCAGCCTCTCCGCCGGACTGGTCGATCGCCGGGACGCGCTGCGCGAGATGAGCCTGGGGCTGATCCGATCGCTGCTGCCGACGCCAAAGGGCATCCGGCTGGTCGGCGTGACCGTCTCGAATTTCGGCGAGCGTAGCGGCGACGAATTGCCCTTGGCCTTCGATGCGCGGGCAGGCGAGACATGATCGTCGTGCCCACCGCGCCGTGGGCGCATTACCTCGGCGATCTCGGTGCATGGATGGCCGCAGCGCTGATGGCGCGCTGGCAATATCGCCGCTGGCCGGACGAGGCACAGCAGCTCGCCCGGCGGACCGAGCCGAGCTATTTCGTCACCCTGGCGCTCACGGGCATCTTCGGCGCCTGGCTGGCCGGCACGCTCAACCCGACCGAGGCGGGCCGCATCGTGCCCTCGCACAGCATTGCCGGGGCGCTGGCCGGCGCCATCCTGGGCGTCGAGCTGTGGAAATGGCGGCACGGCGTGCGCGGCTCGACCGGCGGCGCCTTCGTCGCCCCGCTCGCGCTCGGCATCGCGGTGGGGCGGCTCGGCTGCCTGTTCGCCGGCCTCACCGATCGCACCTATGGCGTCCCGACGCGCCTGCCTTGGGCAGTCGACCTGGGCGACGGGATCGGCCGGCATCCGGTGCAGCTCTACGAATCGCTGACGATGCTCGCCTTCCTGCTCGTCTATCTGCGCGCGCGGAGCCGCGGCCGGCACTGGGCGCGCACGCATGCTTTCCATGCGCTGATTTGCGTCTATGCTGCCCAGCGTTTCGCGTGGGAGTTCCTGAAGCCCTATCCGCCGCTGATCGGGCCGTTCAATCTCTTCCACTTCCTGATGCTGGGGCTGTTCGTCTATGGGATTGTCTGGTGGCGACGTGACGAGCCTGCTCCCGCCGGAGGCGCCGGCTGAGCCGTTCGCGCGCAAGGCGGCGCCCTATGTCTTCCACGGCCAGACCACCAGCCTGTGCGAGACCTGCCTCGAGCCCGCCCCCGCCAAGATCATCCTTGAGGAGGAGTGCGTCTGGTATCTGAAGCGCTGCCTCGCGCACGGCGTGCAGAAGACGCTGATCAGCGACGACATCGATTATTGGCGCCAGCAGAAATTGTGGATCAAGCCGGGCGACCGCCCGCTCACGGCGCAGACCCGCACCGAGGCGGGGTGCCCGTTCGATTGCGGCCTCTGCCCCGATCACGAGCAGCATAGCTGCCTGGCGATCGTCGAGATCAACCAGGCCTGCAATCTCGCCTGCCCGGTCTGCTTCGCGAACGCGACCGACGTGCACGGCAGCCACCGCCCGCTCGCCGAGATCGAGGCGATGCTCGACGCGCTGGTCGAAAGCGAGGGCGAGCCCGATCTCGTCCAGCTCTCCGGCGGCGAACCGACGATCCACCCCGATTTCTTCGCGGTGCTCGATGCGGTGAAGCGCCGCCCGATCCGCCATGTGATGATCAACACCAACGGCGTCCGCATCGCGCAGGACCCCGAATTCGTCGCCCGGCTCGCCAGCTATGCCCCGCGGCTCGAAGTCTATCTGCAATTCGATTCGATGAACGACGACGCACTGATCGACCTGCGCGGCGCGCGGCTCTCGCGCATCCGCCGCCAGGCGCTCGAAACGCTCGAAGCCGTCGGCCTTTCCACCACGCTCGTCGCAGTGGTGAAGCGCGGCGTCAATGACGGCGAAATCGCCGACATCGTCCGCGAGGCGCTGAACTGGCGCTGCGTGCGCGGGGTCACGTTCCAGCCGGTGCAGGACGCCGGGCGCAACCAGGGCTTCGACGGCGACGCCAATCGCGTGCTGCTGACGCAGATCCGCCGCGAAGTCGCCAAGGCGGGCGTGTTCGGGCTGGAGGACATGATCCCCCTGCCCTGCAATCCCGACCAGATCTGCATCGGCTATGGCCTGCGCGACGGGCCGAACGTCACGCCGATCACGTCGCTATTGCCACGCGAGATGATCCTGAGCGGCCCCAACACGATCAGCTACGAAGCGCATCCCGCGCTGCGCGCCCGCATCCTCGACCTGCTTTCGCTCGCCACGGCCCAGGCCAATACCGAAGAGAAGCTGGCAGGCCTGCTCTGCTGCCTGCCCCAGGCGATGGTGCCGGAGCAGCTCAGCTATGCGAACAGCTTCCGCGTGGTGATCCTGCAATTCCTCGATCGCTATAATTTCGATCTGGGCACCGTGAAGCGCAGCTGCGTCCATTTCGTCACGCCGGAGGGCGCGATCATTCCGTTCGACACCTACAACACATTCTATCGCGACGGGGCCGAGGGCGCGGGCGTGCTCGCGCGGCATCGGGCGCTCGCCAAGGCAGGGACGCGATGAAGGCATTGTTCGGCGGCATCCTGGTCGCGGTCGGCCTGCTGATCGCCGGCGCGAGCGGCCTGTGCTCGCTCGCGGTGTTGGCCACCGTCGCCGGGGGGGGCGGCGCTGGGCTGCTCGAAATGCTCTTCCTGGTCGGGATGATCGGCGGCGTCCCCTTTGCAGTGGGACTGGGGCTGTTCAGCTGGGGCCGCAGCCTGTTGCGCCGGGCGCGGGAAGAAGAACGCGACTAGCTGCCGGGCCGATATCGTCGTTCGACATGGCCCCTAAGATCGTCCGGATAGAAGTACACTGGCCGCAGCTGGCCACTGGCATAGCGACCCACCTGATCCTGGAAATGCGGCGAGTCCGGATGTCCGCTTTCGCCCCCCGCGGTCACTGCCCAGGCGCGCAGCCGTGGGCCGAATTCGACGGTCGCGACGAAGCTGTTGCCGCTGGTGCCGTAATAGCGCCGGGTCCCCGGATAGCGCCTGGCCCCGAACGAGGCGAGCGAGCCCCATTGCGCCGACGTGAAGGGCACTGGCGTGCTCGGCTTCGCATCGTCGAAGGCCTGGACGATCGCGCCGTCGTTGCGCTGGAAGCGATTGATCTCGCCCCATGGCACCTGCCAGCGGCCGAAATCCGCAGTCAGCCGATCGACCGCCGAGACCAGCGCTGCGATCCGCTGCGCGTCGCTCGCCCGCGTCGCCATCCAGTCCCAGACGGGGATGCCGGCGTCCTTGGCGGGCTGGGCCGAGGGCGCCCATAGCGCCTCGCCCCAGAACACCGCGAGCGACGTGGCGGTCGAGTCGGCACCCCAGCGGCGGTCCCAGCCCTTCAGCAGCGCGATCGGCCCGGCGAGCCGGGCCTTTCCGGGATCGCCGGCGGGCAGCCGGTCATAGGCCGCAACCAGGCCGGGCAGCAGCCGCTCGAACGCCGGCAGATGCGAATCGAACGCCGCCGCGATCAGCGTCTCCGGCGTGAAGGCCCGGCGCGCGTTCAACACTTCGAGCGCATGGGCCCCACGCGGATTTTCCCCGGCCTGGTCGAAATAGCGCGGATAGTCGGCCGCCTTGGGACTGTCCGCACCCGCGGCGGTCCACGGCCAGTTGTTCGAGTTGTACGCCCAGCCATTCGTCGGGTTCACCACCTGCGGCAGGCTGGCGAGGCTGTGCAGACCCTTCCAGTCGGTTGCCGGGTCGCTGCCATCGACCGGCTTGCGATAATCGAATCGATCGTCGCGGATCGGCATGAATTGCGGCATCAGGAACGCGATCTCGCCCTTGTCGTCGGCGAACAAGGTGTTGTTCGAGCTGTTGGCCTTGCGCTCGGCGACCCTCATGAAGCCCGCATAATCGCGTGCCTTGGTCCGCAGGAAGCTCTGCTCGAGCGCCTCGACCGGCCTGTTCATCAGCGCGACCGAGATCCACTTGCCGTCCGCTTCGCGCACGATCGGGCCGTGATGCGTGGCATAGGTCGTGAAGCTGCGTTGCGCGCGGCTGCCATCGGCGGCGCGATAGGCGAGCGTGATCCGCTTGACCGCCAGCGGACGCGTTTCGCCGCCATAATGATAGAAGCGCTTGCCGGGCACGTTGCTGACGATCGTCTCGGCAAACTCGTCGACATTGTCGACGCCGCTCGAGGTATGCATCCAGCCGGCATGGGCATTGAAGCCCTGATAGATGAAGAACTGCCCCCAGGTCGCCGCGCCATAGGCATTGAGCCCTTCGCCGCTCGTCACCTGCTGCTCCGAGCGGAAGAAGAAGCTGGTGTGCGGGTTGATCAGCAGCAGCGCGTGGCCATCACGCGTATGGCTCGGCGCGATCGCGATGCCGTTCGATCCCTTGGGCTCGCGGAAGGTCAGCCCTTGCTCCGCCACCGTCATCGCGAGCTTCTGTTGCCCGTAAAAGGCCTGGAGCTGGCTCAGCGGCACGCGCTCGATATCGCCACCGATACTGCCTTCGGAGAAGCTGAGCGCCATCCACGGCTCGAATCGGGTGAGCACGCGCGGCTTCACCTCGGGATGGGTGGCCAGATAATAGTTGAGCCCGTCCGCCCAGGCCCGCATCAGCTTGCGCAGCCATTCGGGGCTCCTGGCGTAATCGGCCTTGAGCCGTTCGGGATCGACGAACAGCCGCTGGCGCAGATCCTGCCAGATCGCGCCCTCCCCCTCCGCCTCGGCAAGCCGGCCCAGGCTTGCCAGGTAATTGGCCTCGATCCGATTGAAGTCGTCTTCGGCCTGAGCATAGATCATCCCGAACACCGCATCGGCGTCGCTCTTGCCGTTCACATGCGCGACGCCCCAATCGTCGCGCGTGATCGTGACGCGCGCCGCTTCGGTGCGCCAGCGGGCGAGATCGCCTGGTTGGCCGGCGGCAGGCGCGGCGGCAAGCAACGCGGCGGCGAAAAGCACGGGTTTCATCCGGCCAGCATAAGCGCGTTTTCGCGGTACAGGGAGCGGCATCGCGCCGCCGCTTCAATGGCGAGCGGCAAGGTCCCGCGCGACGAGGTTCAATGCCCGCTCGCCGCGCGCGCGGTCGCTCTCCCCTTCGGTCGGTACCACGGCGATGTCCGGTGCGATTCCGGCTTCCTCGTTGCTGCCGTCCGCTCGAAGCCGCATGCAGTTCGGGACGCGGAAGCGAAGCCGCGAGTGGCGCAGCACGATCGGCTCGCCATCGGTCATGAAGCCGCAACCGTCCCCGCCCGTCCGCGCGCCGACGATCTTGGCAATGCGATTGTCCTGCATCAGCGCCGCGAACATCTCCGCCGACGAGTAGGAGCGGCGATCGGCGAGGACATAGGTCGGCCCCGTCCAGCTGCCATAAAAGGGCTCGACCTCCGCGGAAGAGGCGAGGGCCATGGCGGCCTCACGATCGCCCATCGCGCCGCGCGGCAATCCCGCCGCATAGCCGCCCGCATAGCCGGCCGCGAGCAGGCGGTCGCAGCTGGTCGGCGACCAGGCGCGCTGTGTGCTCCAGGCCCAGGACAAGTCGCAGTGCCGCGTGCCCAGTGCCGCCTTCTGCCGCGCGAAGAACACTCGAGCCTCGGCGAGCGCAGCCTTTGCCGCGGCCGTGCGCGGGGCGGCGGGCAGCGCGTCGATCCCCTCGATCTGCTCGTCGAAATAGCCGGACGACTCCGGTGCATCGGCCATCATCAGCCGGGCGGACTGCACCGGACGATCGGTGAACAGTCGCGCCGCCCAATCGCCGCTGTCGTCGCCGCCGCTATCGTTGCCGATGTCGAGCAGGAGCGCGGTTGCGCCGGCCGCGTGCAGCAGTTGGACGGCCTCGGCCATGTCCTGGAACCAGCGCAGCCGCGTCGCGTCCCGCACCTCCTGCCGCGTGATCGCCCGGCCTGCCCGTCGAAGATCCGCCCAGGCGTGGAGGCAGGCGGCGGGAAAGGCGCGCGCAGTGAAATTCTGGATGCGAATCACGCCGATCCTCACACCCGACCGATCGACCAGGCCGGCCCGGAAGGTCGACGCCAGCCCGTCCGAGACCAATCGGAAGCCGGGCAACCCTTCGAACGGCAGCGAAAACGCCACCGCGCCCGTGGACGCATAGCCAAGCGCCGCGCAGCCGGCGACGGGCGCCTGCGGATCGAGCGTCGCGCGCTCGGGCTCGGCAGACGGGGCTGTCGCGGGCGCGAGATGAGAAATCTCCGACAGATGCCCGTCATGGAAGCCGAGGATGAAGGCGCGAATGGCATCCGTCGCAGCGCCATCGTCGCCGGCGGCGGCGAGCGCCGCATTCGTCTTGCGATCGAGCGCCGGAAGATCGACGCCTCCGCTCGGCGAGGCCTTCCAGGCGAGATTGGCGTAGCGCGCGACCAGCTCTTCCTTGAGCTGGGCATAATCCTGTCGCCAAGCCTCCCGGTCGAAGGCCTGGGCCGACGCGCCGTCGGCAACGAGCAGACTGAGGGCGATCGACAAGGCCAGGCGCATCATTTCCTCCATCCGGAACGGGACATGCACCTTCCCTTAGCTGCGCCGGTGCGGCCGGGATTGGACGCGACGCGCAATCGGGATGCAATCGCCGATCGCCCTGCGGCAGTCCTAAGCGCGACGGCGATATTCGGAGGGCGCGCAGGCCAGCGCGGCACGGAAGGATCGCGCGAGATGCGCCTGATCGCAGAACCCGCAGTTCGCCGCGATCTCCGCGATCGGCATCCGCGTGGTGCGCAGCAGCCGCGCGGCCTTCTCGACCCGCATGCGCCGCTGATAGTCGGCCGGGGTGCAGCCCTGTTCGCGCCGGAAGGCCCGGGTGAGTGTCGCGGGATGGCAATCGAGGTCGTGGCAAAGCTGCGCGATCGACAGAGTCTCGCCTTCGGCCCCGTCGATCAGCGCGCAGGCGCGCCGAACGATCGTGGAGGTGGGAACGCACGCGCCCGCCAGGCCTCGCCCCATCTCCGCCGAGACCTGCCACACCAACCCCTCGATCGCGCCGCGGGAAAAGCCATCGTCGGTCCGGCGTTCGGCATCGATGCGCGCGGCAAGCGCCCGGATCGCCGCGGATCGAGCCGCCGGCGCAGTGCGCAGCGCCATCGTAGAGTTCAGATAGTCGAGAAGGCCGCCAGCCGGATGGACGATCACCTTGCGGGCGCCGCGCACGCCAAAATGCTGTTCGTGCGACAACTCTTCCGGGCAGATCAGCGCGCTGCCCGCTTGCTGCATGCCGGCGCGCCCGCCGATGCTTTCCTCATAGTCGCCGCCGAGAACGATCGTCAGGCTGGGCCGCGCGTGGCGATGCGGCGCGATGCGGCTGTGCGCGGGGTAAGTCCGATAGTCGAGGCTCGACACCGAAGGCGATCGCTCTGTCATGCCGCGACCATAAGCGCGGCGCGGCGATCCGGCGATAGCCTGCCGCGGCTATGACGGGATCGTCTCGACCCCGAGAATCTCGATCGCCCCGGCACGCCCGCCGAAGTCGACGCGCTCGCCTTCCTCCGCGCCGATCAGGGCCTGGGCGAGCGGCGCCTGGACGGACAGCCGGTCCGCGGCGGGATCGGCCTCGTCATGGCCGACCAGGTCGATCACCCGCTTTTTGCCGTTCAGTCGGACTTCGACGCGCGAGCCGAAGCCGACCACGCCCTCCTCCGGCGGCGGCGCGAGCTGGGCAGTGCTGTGGCGCGTGTTCCAATAGCGCAGCTCGCGGCGCAGCGCCTCGCGCGGCTCTTCCTCCGCCTCGGCCGCGACCGCGGCCTCGAGCTCGGCCAGCTTCGCCTCGATCTGCGCGAGCCCGCGCGCCGTCACCAGGTTCGGTCCTGGCGGCAGCGGAATCTCGAACTTAGGTTCTTTATGTTCCTCGTCGCTCTCGCGACGGAAGGCGACGCTCATCGCTGCGGCAATTCCTCGACGGTGGACGATTCCTTCCAAAGATCGAGTTCGCCTTCGGTTGCATAACGATCGATTTCGGCGAGCTCCTCGGCCGAGAAATCGAGGTTGTTCACCGCATCGAGCGAATCGTCGAGCTGTTGCACGGTCCGTGCGCCGATCAGCGCCGAGGTGACGCGAGGATCGCGCAGCACCCAGGCGATCGCCATCTGGGCGAGGCTCTGGCCACGACGCTCGGCGATCGCGTTCAGCGCACGGATGCGCTCGATATTCTCGGCCGAGAGCAGGTCCTGCCCCAGCGAGCCGTCACGCGCCGCGCGGGCGTCCTCGGGCACGCCGTTCAGATACTTGTTGCTCAGCATGCCCTGCGCCAGCGGCGAGAAGGCGATGCAGCCGGTGCCGAGCGTATCGAGCGTGTCGAGCAGTTCCTCCTCGATCCAGCGATTGAGCATCGAATAGCTCGGCTGGTGGATCAGCAGCGGCACCTTGTATTCGGCGAGGATCGCCGCGGCCTGGCGAGTCAACTCGGGCGAATAGCTGGAGATGCCGACATAGAGCGCCTTGCCCTGTGCATGGAGATGCGCGAGCGCGCCCATCGTCTCTTCGAGCGGGGTCTTGGGATCGACGCGGTGCGAATAGAAGATATCGACATAATCGAGCCCCATCCGCTTGAGGCTCTGGTCGCACGAGGCGATCAGGTACTTCCGGCTGCCGCCGATATCGCCATAGGGCCCGGGCCACATGTCCCAGCCCGCCTTGGTCGAGACGATCAGCTCGTCGCGATGGCCGGCGAAGTCGCTTGCCATCACCCGGCCGAAATTCTCCTCCGCCGAGCCATAGGGCGGGCCGTAATTGTTCGCGAGATCGAAATGGGTGACACCGCGATCGAAGGCGCGGCGCAGCATCGCCCGGCCGGTCTCGAACACATCGGCGCCGCCGAAATTCTGCCAGAGCCCCAGGCTGATCGCCGGCAGGTCGAGCCCCGAGCGCCCGGTGCGGCGATAGGGCATGCGGCCGTCATAGCGGGCGGGATCGGCGACGTAGGGGTGGGGGAAGGCCATGGGGAGGCTCCTGTAAAGCGAACGAACTCCCGTTCGCCCTGAGCTTGTCGAAGGGCAGTCCTTCTACCTTCCCCACCGCCGAAGAAAAGAACGGTGCTTCGGCAAGCTCAGCACGAACGGGGGTATCAGACCGTGAAGCTCTCGCCGCAGCCGCAGCTTCCCTTGGCGTTGGGATTTTCGAACACGAAGCCGGCAGTGAAATCGTCTTCCTGCCAGTCCATCGTCGAACCGATCAGATAGAGGATCGATCCGCCATCGACGAAGAAGGTGCCGCCGGGCGTCTCGATCCGTTCGTCGAACGGCTTGGCCTCGGTGACGTAATCAACCGAATAGGCGAGGCCCGAACAGCCGCGGCGCGGCGTCGAGAGCTTGACGCCGACGGTGCCTGGGGGCGCCTTCGCCATCAGATCGGCGATGCGCTGCTCGGCGGACGGCGTCAGCTTGAGCGCGGCGGGGCGCTGGCGGGCGGTGGCTTCCTGCATCACAACATCCCCAGTTCGAGCTTCGCCTCGTCGCTCATCTTCTGCGGATCCCAGGGCGGATCCCAGACGAGATGGACTTCGGCATGGCCGATCCCCGGCACCGATCCGACGCGCAGCTCGACTTCGCCGGGCATCGATTCGGCCACCGGGCAATGTGGCGTGGTGAGCGTCATCGTTACCGCGGCATGGCCGTCCTCGGTGATATCGACGCCATAGATCAGGCCGAGATCGTAGATGTTCACCGGAATCTCGGGATCGTAGATTTCCTTGAGCGCGTCGATCACCGCTTCGTAGAGCGGCCCCCCTGGCTCGCCGCCCGAAAGCGGCTCCGGCTTCTGCGCGAGGAAGCCGGCGAGATAGTCGCGCTTGCGCTCCATCGTCTCGCGTGGCGCTTCCACCACATCGTCAACACGCGCCTTGGGCGGCGCGGCAACCGTCTCGACCTGCTCGACTTCGATTTTCCGCTCTTCGTTCATCCGAAGATCCTCGTGACCCGTTGAATGCCTTCGACCAGCCGCGCGATGTCGCCTGGTCCGTTATAGACGCCGAAGCTCGCCCGCGCGGTGGCCGGCACGCCGAGCGCGTCCATCAGCGGCTGGGCGCAGTGATGGCCGGCACGGATCGCGACCTGTCCTTCGTCCAAGATGGTGCCGACATCGTGCGGATGCACCCCCTTCACTTCGAAGCTGACGATGCCCGCACTGTCTTCCGGCCCGAACAGCCGCACCGAATTGAGCTGCGACAGCGCCGCGCGCGTCTCGCGCACCAGCGCCGCCTCGTGCGCGTGGATGCGATCGAGCCCGATGCTTTCGACATAGTCGATCGCGGCATGCAGCCCGATCACGCCGACGATGTGCGGCGTCCCCGCCTCGAACCGCGCGGGCGGCGGGGCGTAGGTGGTCTTCGCGAAGGTCACTCGATCGATCATCGCGCCGCCACCCTGATAGGGCGGCATCGCGTCGAGCAGCTCATGGCGGCCCCAGAGCACGCCGATCCCGGTCGGCCCATAGAGCTTGTGCCCCGAGAAGACGTAGAAGTCGCAGCCGATCGCGGCGACGTCCACGGCCATGCGCGGCACCGCCTGGCAGCCGTCGAGCAAAATCCTGGCGCCGACCGCATGGGCGAGCTCGGTCGCGCGCCTGGCGTCGAGCACCGAGCCGAGCACGTTCGAGACATGGGCGAGCGCGACCAGCTTGTGCTGCGGGGTGAGCATCGCCGCCATCGCGTCGAGATCGATGCGCTGATCTGCGGTAAGCGGCACGACGTCGATCGCAGCGCCGACGCGCTCGGCGGCCATCTGCCAGGGCACGATGTTCGAATGATGCTCGAGCGTTGAGAGCAGGATGCGATCGCCGGCCTTGAGCTGCGTGCCCGCCCAGCATTGCGCGACGAGGTTGATCCCCTCCGTCGCGCCGCGGACGAACACGATCTCGCGCTCCTCGCCGCCGATGAAGCCCGCAACGCGCCGGCGCGCGGCTTCATAGGCCAGCGTCATGTCCGCCGATCGCTGGTACACGCCGCGATGCACGGTGGCGTAGGTGGTATCGTAGCCGCGAGTGATCGCATCGATCACCGGCTGCGGCTTCTGCGCCGTGGCGGCGGTGTCGAGATAGGCCCAGCCCGAGGGAATCGCCGGGAAATCGGCGAGGACGTCGAGGGGAGCGTCATTCCCTCTCCCACTGGGAGAGGGAGGGAGCGCCGTAGGCGCGGAAGGGTGAGGGTGGGCCGTCATTCGTCGCCCTCACCCTTCCCATCGCTGGCGCGATGGGCCCCTTCCCTCTCCCGCTGGGAGAGGGAGCGATCCAGCCAAGCATCGGCATCCGCCTCGAACGCGGCGCGCACCGGTTCCTCGCCGATCCGCGCCAGCGCGTCGGCGACGAAGGCGCGGGTGAGCAGCGCCTTGGCGCGCGCTTCGTCCAGGCCGCGGCTCTGCAGGTAGAACAGCGCATTCCGGTCGAGCTCGCCCACCGTCGCGCCATGCGCGCACTTCACGTCGTCGGCGAAGATTTCGAGCTCGGGCTTCAAATTCACCGTCGCCGCGCGCTGGAGCAATAGCCCGCGCAGTGACTGTTCGCCGTCGGTCTGCTGGGCGCCGCGTGCCACTTCGACCCGCGCCGCCAGGCTCGCCACCGAACGGTTCGCCGCCACCGCGCGCCAGAGCTGGCGCGACGTGCCTTCCACCGCCTCATGCCGCACCACGACCGCCGCTTCCTGCCGCTGCGTTCCCGAGGTGAGCAGCGCACCGCCCATCTCGGCGAACGCGCCCTTGCCGGTCAGCGTCAGCGCACCGTCGATCCGGCTGCCCATGCCGCCCGCGCCGAGGAAGATCGACACCAGGCTGGCCGCCTCGGCAATCTCCGCCTCCTCCCGCAGCGAGACGAAGCCCGCTTCCTGGACTAGCCGCACCGAGCGCATCAGCCGCGCGCCCTTTTCGAGGCACAAGGTGGTGAGCCGGTTGGCCCAGCCGGTGCCGGCATAGGTCTCGACCACCGAGGCGACCGCATCGGGCCCGAGCATCAGCCGCGCCGGGACATGGCTTTCGCCGCCGGTGCCGAGATGGACGATCTGGATCGCCGTCGCGGCATGTTCGGCACCGAGATGCAGCGACCATCCTTCGCCCTCCGCCAGGCTGCCGAGCGGATGGTCGGTCGCCGCGGTCTGCTGGGTGACCTGCACCGGGCCCGGCCGGCTGTGCGCGGGCTCGAACCGGCCATCGACGAAGAGCAGGCGCGGCCCGTCGAGGTCGAGGAACAAGCTGGCGGGATCGACCCCGGTCGCCACGCGCGGCGCCTCGGCCGCGGCCTTGAGCGCGGCCATGTCGGCCCAACGCCATTCCTCCTGGCGCGGATGGGGGAGCAGCGCGTTCATCGGCCGCCACTGCCCTTCAGCGAGCGCCGGAAATCCTCGAGAAGCGCGGGCTTGCGGCGATCGACACAGGCCTTCACATCGCTCGTGCCCTTGCGCACGCACTGCGTCGCGGTCCGGCAGAGCTGGGCGTCGATCCGGCCGTTGCCGCTCGTCTCGCTGAGCGAGCAGCTCAGCCGCCCCCGCGCGTCCTTCGCGACGGTGACCGAAATCGCCGCGAGCTTGCGCCCGACCACCACGATCTCGTTGTCGACATCGGCGGGCGCCGTCTGCAGCAGCGCCGCCAGGGCGAACAGGCCGATCATGCCGCCACTCCATAGCCTTCGCGCTCGAGCTGGAGCGCCAGCTCGGGCCCGCCGGTGCGGGTAATGCGGCCGGCCTCGAGCACATGGACGAAATCGGGCCGCACATAATCGAGCAGCCGCTGATAGTGAGTGATCAGCAGCACGGCCTTGTCGGGCGCGCGCATGATCCGGTTGATGCCCTCGCCCACCGCCTTCAGCGCATCGATGTCGAGGCCGGAATCGGTCTCGTCGAGGATCGCGACCTTGGGGCCAAGGATGCCCATCTGCACCATCTCGTTGCGCTTCTTCTCGCCGCCCGAAAAGCCGACATTGACTGGCCGCTTGAGCATCTCGACGTCCATGCCCAGCGCATCGGCCTGGGCGCGGGCGAGCTTGAGGAACTCGCCGCCCGAAAGCGGGGTCTCGCCCCGGCTGCGGCGCTGGCTGTTGAGCGCCTCGCGCAGGAACTGGAGGTTGGAGATGCCGGGAATCTCGACCGGATATTGGAAGCCGAGGAACAGCCCCGCCGCAGCGCGCTCGCTCGGCGAGAGCTCGAGCAGGTCCTGCCCGTCGAACGTCACGCTGCCGCCGGTCGGCTCGTAACCAGGTCGGCCACCCAGCGTATAGCCGAGCGTCGACTTGCCGGCGCCGTTCGGTCCCATGATCGCATGGACTTCGCCCGCATTGACGGCGAGGCTCAGCCCCTTGAGGATTTCCTTGCCGTCGATTTCGGCGCGGAGGTCTTCGATCTTCAACATTATCGGTTTCCCTGGCCGGCGCGCGCGGCGGCGGTTTTGGTAGATGTCGCGACGATCACGGCCGCGTCTCGCGCTGGTCTTCGGTGTTGCCGGCGGTCACCCGGATGACGGGACCGCCCGAGGCGGGGTTCACCGGCGGCGCGATCTTCTTCACGCGCTGCCGCTCGGTCTCGCGGCTGTCTTCGGCGAGGTCGGTCGGTCCGACGAGGTTCGGTGACGGCGGCGCGCCCGGCTTGACGAGCTGCGGCATGTCGAACACCACCGGCTTGCCAGCGCCCGGCGCCGCGGAGGGCGGTGCGGTGACGGGCACCACCGCGACCAGATCGACGCAATCGGTCACTTCGTCGGCGGTCTTGGCATAGCAGACCGGCGTCGCCTGGCAGGCATTGGTATCGCGCTTCTGGCTGCCGCTCGAGACCATGATCCGGCAATTGTAAAGCCGCCCGTCCGCGCCCTTGTCGAACAGCATCGTGGTATGCCCGAAGGTCGCCCGCACAACGATGTCCTCGCCCTGGACGACGTCCTGGGCGGGGGCTGGCGTGGTCTGCGCGGCGAGCAGGGCGAGCGCGGCGAGGATCATACAAGCCCCTCCCCTTCAGGGGATGGGTTGGGGTGGGGGCTGTCCCACCGATCGGGGGCGTCCGTTAAAGCGGAGGCAATGACCCGAACCACGCCTTCCATGTTCGATATGACCTCGTAATTGGTGACGCGCAGGACTCGATATCCATGCTCACGCAACACATCGTCGCGCAACCGATCCTTGGCGTCGTCATGGGTGTCGCCATCCACTTCGACGACCAGCGCCTTCTGCGAGCAAAGAAAGTCCGCAATGTAAGGCCCGATCACCGACTGGCGACGGAACTTGTGGCCGTCCAACTGCGAGTTAGACAGGTGACGCCACAGGCGCTTCTCCGGCTCGGTCGGGTTCCGGCGCATCTCGCTGGCGCGCTGCTGGAGCCACTGGATGCGCTCGACGGACAGCCCCCACCCCAAACCCCTCCCCTGAAGGGGAGGGGCTTTCGGCGTCCAGCCCTTGTCGAACCGCTCGCTCATCCCACCGAGCCTTCCAGGCTGATCCCCAGCAGCTTCTGCGCCTCGACGGCAAATTCCATCGGGAGCTGCTGCAGCACTTCCTTGGCGAAGCCGTTGACGATCAGCGCCACCGCGGCTTCCTGGTCGAGCCCGCGCTGCATCGCATAGAAGAGCTGGTCCTCGCTGATCTTCGAGGTGGTCGCCTCATGCTCGATCTGCGCGCTGGGATTCTTCACTTCGATATACGGCACGGTGTGCGCACCGCACTGGTTGCCAAGCAGCAGGCTGTCGCACTGGGTGAAGTTGCGGACATTCTCCGCCGCGGCATTGACGAGCACGCGGCCGCGATAGGTATTGTCGCTGCGCCCGGCGCTGATCCCCTTGGAGACGATCGTCGAGCGAGTGTTCTTGCCGATGTGGAGCATCTTGGTGCCGGTATCGGCCTGTTGCCGCCCGTTGGTGACCGCCACCGAATAGAATTCGCCGACGGAGCCGTCGCCCTGGAGGATGCAGCTCGGATATTTCCAGGTGATCGCGCTGCCGGTCTCGACCTGGGTCCAGCTCACCTTCGAATTCTTGCCGGCGCACAGCGCGCGCTTGGTGACGAAGTTGAAGATGCCGCCGACGCCATTCTCGTCGCCCGGATACCAGTTCTGCACCGTGCTGTACTTGATCTCGGCATCGTCGAGCGCGACCAACTCGACCACCGCGGCATGGAGCTGGTTCTCGTCGCGCATCGGCGCGGTGCAGCCTTCGAGATAGGATACGTAGGCGCCCTTGTCGGCGACGATCAGCGTCCGCTCGAACTGGCCGGTATTCTCGGCATTGATGCGGAAATAGGTGCTCAGCTCCATCGGGCAGCGCACGCCTTCGGGAATGTAGACGAAGGTGCCGTCGGAAAAGACCGCCGCGTTGAGCGCCGAGAAGAAATTGTCGCGTACCGGCACCACCTTGCCCAGCCAGCGCTTCACCAGATCGGGGAATTCGCGGATCGCCTCGCTGATCGAGCGGAAGATCACCCCCGCTTCCTCCAGCTCCTTGCGGAACGTTGTCGCCACCGAGACGCTGTCGAACACCGCGTCGACCGCGACCTTGCGCGCGCCCTCCACCCCGGCGAGCACCTTCTGCTCCTCGATCGGGATGCCGAGCTTCTCATAAGTGCGCCGGATCTCGGGATCGAGATCGTCGAGGCTCTCGATCGTCTTCTTCGCCTTGGGCTCAGCGTAATAATAGGCATCCTGGTAATCGATGTGCGGGATCGACAGCTTCGCCCATTCGGGCAAGGTCATTTCCTGCCAGATGCGGAACGCCTTGAGGCGCCAGTCGAGCATCCATTCGGGTTCGCTCTTCTTGGCGCTGATATAGCGGATCGTGTCTTCGTTCAGCCCCTTGGGCGCGAATTCCTGCTCCACGTCCGAGGCGAAGCCCCATTCGTACTTCTTGTTCGCGGCGGCGAGCGCCTCGGCATTCTTGGTAGCCATTATGCGTGCACCTGCGAGGTATTGGCGGGGCCGTCCCGAAGCTGCGGCAGCGCCGGTTGTGCCGGCACCACGAAACTGGCGAGGGACACGCCGGCGAGAACGCCGCGCACTGCGCCGTTGACGGCATTCATCTGCGGCTTGATCCGGCAATTGCTCTCCACGGCGCAGTCATGCCGGCCCGGATCGGCGCAAGTCGACATCGCGATCGGACCCTCGATCGCCTCGACGATGTCGGCCAGGCTGATCGCGGCAGGCGGGCGAGCGAGGCGGAAGCCGCCGCCGGTGCCCCGCGCGCTCTCGATCAGGCCGGCGGCGGAAAGCTTGCTCACCAGCTTCTGCACGGTGGGCAGCGGCAGTCCGGTCTCGCCCGCCAGCGTCGTCGCGTTAAGTCGGCACGTCGCACCGCACTGGCGCGCCGCCGCCGTCATCATGACGATGGCATAATCGGCAAGGCTAGAAAGCCGCATCGGATCCCTTCACGGCCCTTATGCGCATCGCGCAAGGGAAATCGGACAAGTTCGTTCCGATTGGGCAGATGGGCTCAACGAGGGCGAAGGTCAACCGATTCGGGGATCACGTCGGGCAGGAAATGGAAGGTTTCGTTGTCGAGCGTCACCGCCAGCACCGGATCGATCCTCGCGCGCAGCGTGCCGGGGGTGTGGCCGGTGAAATGACGGACTTCGTTGATCATGTGCGATTGATCGGAGAAGGGGCCCACCACCTCGTCGTTGCTCGCGCCCTGATAGATCCGGATCGCCGCCCCGATCGCACGGAACTTGCGCTTGAGGTGCGCGGGCGACCCTGAGAAATATTCCTTGCAGAGGCGCTGTACCTGGCGCTCGCCGATGTTCGAGCTCTGGCGGATGCGGGCATAGAGATCGTCGAGCGTCGGATCCTCGGTCGCGGCCCATTCGCGGATCGCGCGCAGGAAGACGAGATGCGCCTTGGGCACCGGCGGCACTTCATATTGGCGCATCTGGAGCAGCGGCTCGATCGCCGCGATCATCTCGTCCAGCGTCTCCATATGCTGGAGCGCGTGCCACAGCTCCGTCGCCTGCTCGCAGAACAGCTTCTCGCCATCGACGAGGTGATCGGCAACCTTATAGGCGGGCAGGCCGATCAGCGCCTTCCAGCCAATCGCGCGCAGCGAGACGCCGAAGCAGTGGAACGGCCCGTTCATCCGGTAGCCGGCCGCTGCGGTGCCCGGCGCGTTGACCATCACGCGCTTGGTGCGCTCGACATGGCCGTCGGGAAAGAACACCTCGCCATCGCCGCGAATCAGGAAGCGCAGCTGGCCCATGTCGACTCGCTCGATCCCTTCGATCAGCGGCGCGTCGTAGCGATAGAGATAATAGGATTCGACATGCGGTAGCAGCGCGCCTTCCGCCTTGCGGAATTCGATGTTCGGCCGCGGCGCGCGGCCATCGTCGAGTGCCGGCTCGTCCGGCCTAGTCCTGGTTGCAACCCGCATAGTGCCCCGTCCGAGTGCCTCTCCCTCGGATTCGTCTTATCCGCCTGCAACATACTGCATTATCACGGATTAAAAAAGGCCCGGCCGGCTTTCGCCAGACCGGGCCTAAAGGAAAGGGTCCCCCATTGTGGAACCCCTCGGGTCGCATTGCCTTTCTAGAGCCCCCGCAGCCCGATGTATTGGAAATATTCGACATCCGGCGCTTTACGGAGGCCAGGCCGGGTGCAAAGGCCAGGGCATGGCCTATCCCTTCCGCGCCGCCCTGTTTGCGCTCGACGCCGAAGCCGCACATCATGCCGCGATCGGCGCGCTGCGGATTTGGGGGGCGCTCGGCGTGCCGTTCGGAGCGGCGATGGCCGCCGACCCCGTCACCATCGCCGGCATCCGCTTTCCCAATCGAGTCGGCCTGGCCGCCGGCTTCGACAAGGACGCGCGCGCGATCCCCGGCCTGTTCGGCCTCGGCTTCGGCAGCGTCGAGGTCGGCACGCTGACGCCGCGCCCCCAGCCCGGCAATCCCCGCCCCCGCCTGTTCCGCCTTGCCGAGGACGAAGCGGTGATCAACCGGATGGGCTTCAACAATGACGGGATCGACGCGGCGCTGGCGCGGATTGCCGGGCTTGGCGCGCGCAAGGGCGTGCTCGGTATCAATGTCGGCGCCAACAAGGATTCGGACGATCGCGTGGCGGACTATGCGCTCGGGGTCGGCAAGGCCGCGCCGCACGCCGATTACGTGACGATCAACGTCAGTTCGCCGAATACGCCGGGCCTGCGCGATCTCCAGTCCCGGCCGGCGCTCGACGAGCTGCTCGCGGCCGCCGATGCGGCGCGCGGCAGGACGCCATTGTTCCTCAAGGTCGCGCCCGATCTCGACCGGGACGGGCTGGAAGGCGCGATCCGGGCCGCGCTCGACCACCATATCGACGCCCTGATCGTCTCCAACACGACGATCTCGCGTCCGCCCCTGGCCTCGCCCGCCGCCGGCGAGACCGGCGGCCTGTCGGGCAGGCCGCTCGCCCCCCTCGTTCGCGCCAAGCTCGCCGAGGCGGCGGACATCGCCGCGGGCGCACTGCCGCTGATCTCGGCGGGCGGAATCGACAGCGTCGACGAGGCCAGGCGCCGCATCGATGCCGGCGCCAGCCTCGTCCAGATCTACTCCGCGCTGGTCTACAAAGGCCCGGGTCTCGCGCGGCGAATCGCCGCCGGGCTCGCCTAGAAAGCGGCCAGCTTCCGCAACCGGAAGGCGAGCGCGAGATAGGCCGCGCCACCCAGGATCGCGAGCCAGGCGATCAGCCACACCACGCTCAGCGCACCCGCGACCGGCCAGGCGATGATCGCGATCCCGAAGCCGATCGAGAGCAGCCCGGCGAGGATCAGGAACAGCTCGCCCTCGATCTCCTTGCGCAGCGCGATCGCGCCGGCGAGCTCCATCGCCCCGGTGGCGATCGCCCAGATCGCGATCACCACCAACAGCACGGTCACGGTGATTCCCGGCCACAGGAAGGTCACCACGCCGGCAGCGACGCCGGAGAGGCCGACCAGCACCAGCCACCAGCGCGGCGTGCCCTTGGTCGGGCCCGAGATCGCCGTCGCCAGCGCGAGCATGCCGTCAACCATGGCATAGGCGCCCCAGCCCAGCGCCAGCGTCACCAGCGCGACGCCGGGCCACAGGATCGCGAGCACGCCGAAGGCGATGCCCGCCAGCCCGCGCAGGAGGAACAGCCACCAGCTCTTGGCAAGGCCGCGCACCAGGCTGGGCGCTGTGGGGAACGCGAATCGATCGGCAACGGCATCGGACATGGTGCGACCTCCCTCGTGCCGCGCGCGCCAGTGCCGGCGGCCGTCCGCGACAACTTCACGATTATGCAGCCTGAACCCGAAACGCCATGCGGACAATCCCGGACGGGGGGCGGCCGAGGGACGTAGCGTCTTTGCGCGCCGCGCGAAGCCCGCTACGGCTAGCACCATGAAAAAGCTGTTGCTGCTGGTCGCCCTGCTCTTCGCCCCCGTTGCGGCCTTCGCGCAAGGCGTGGTCAGTGCCGCCGATCCGCGCGCGGCCGCGGCGGGCACGGAGATCCTCAATGCCGGCGGCAGCGCCACCGACGCGGCGATCGCGACGATGCTCGCGCTCAACGTCGTCGAGCCGCAGAGCTCGGGCATCGGCGGCGGCAGCTTCTGGCTGCAATATGATGGCAAGACCGGCAAGATCCGCACGGTCGACGGGCGCGAGGCGGCGCCGATGGCGGCGAACGACCATTGGTTCTACGGGGTCGACGGCCAGCCGCTCAGCCACATGGCGGCGGTTCCGGGCGGGCGCAGCGTCGGCGTGCCCGGTGCGCTGCGGGCGATGGCGCTGGCGCACCAGCGCGGCGGCAAGCTGCCCTGGGCGCGGCTGTTCGCGCCGGCGATCCGGCTGGCGCGCGACGGGTTCCTCGTCTCGCCGCGGCTCGCCAACGCACTGCGCAGCTATACCGGCCATGTCGATGCGGGCGTCCGCGCGATCTTCTTCGGACCGGCCGGCCAGCCGATGCCGGAGGGGGCCGAGATCCACAATCCCGATCAGGCCGCGCTGCTCGAACGCATCGCCGCACAGGGGCCGGACAGCTTCTATGTCGGCCCGCAGGCGCAAAAGCTGGTCGCCACCGTCAACGGCGCCCAGCGCAATCCGTCCAAGATGACGACCGGCGACCTCGCCGCTTACGAGGCCAAGGACCGGCCGGTGCTGTGCAGCCGCTATCGCACCTACAAGATCTGCTCGATGGGCCCACCCTCCTCGGGCGGCGTCACCGTGATGATGATCCTCGCCCAGCTCGAGCGGTTCGACATGGCCAAGCTCGGCAAGGACAATCCCGTCGCCTGGCACCTGTTCGCCGAAAGCTCGCGCCTCGCCTATGCCGATCGCGACCTCTATGTCGGCGATCCCGATTATGTGCAGGTGCCGATCGCCGGCCTTCTCGATCGCCGCTATCTCGCCAGCCGCTCGGCGCTGATCCGCGCCGATGTGACGATGCCCAAAGTCGAGGCGGGCACACCGCCGGGCGCCCCCCAGCGCGTCCGCGCGACGCCGCAGGAAGTGCCGGGCACCACCTCGCTCTCCGTAGTCGACAAGGCCGGCAACATCGCCCAAGTCACCACCACGATCGAAGGACCGTTCGGATCGGGGCTTTCGGTCGATGGCACGATGCTCAACAACGAGCTGACCGATTTCGACATCGTTCCCGAAAAGGACGGCTATCTCGCGGCGAACCGCGTCGAGGGCGGCAAGCGGCCGCGCAGCTCGATGGCGCCGACGATCGTCTATGGCCCCGACGGCAAGGTCCGCATCGCGATCGGCGCGGCGGGCGGATCGACGATCATCGCGCAGGTCGCCAAGGCCCTGATCGGCGTGCTCGACTGGAAGCTCTCGGCACAGGACGCGATCGGGCTGGGGCTGCTCTATGCCCCCGGCCCGGTGGCGATGGCCGAGAAGGGCACGCAGCTCGACGCGATGCTGCCGGCGCTGCAGGCGCTGGGCGAAAAGGTCCAGTCAGGCCCGCTCGGGCTCAAGGCCAATGCGGTCGAGCGGGTCAAGGGCCGCTGGACCGGCGCCGCCGATCCGCGCAGCGAAGGCGTGGCGATGGACCAGCAGGGCCGCACGACCGTTATCCGCCGCGTGGGCGCGCAGCCGAACCGGCCGTCGGAATAAGCGGCACGCTCCACAAGGAGTGGCCGCACAGGGGAGAGTGAATGCGCAGGCTCGAACGATTTGAAAACCTCGTCCAGATGTTCTTCGCCCGCGCGAAGGAAAAGGGCGATGTTCCCTTCCTCTGGCACCGGGGCGGCGGCGCCTGGCAATCGACGAGCTGGGCCGAGGCCGCGCGCCAGGTCGCCAGCCTCGCCGCCGCGCTCAACGGCCTGGGGCTGAAGCGTGGCGACCGGGTGATGCTGGTCTGCGAGAATCGCCCCGAATTCTGCATCAGCGATCTCGCGATCATGGCCGCGGGCTGCGTGACCGTGCCGACCTACACGACCAATACCGAGCGCGACCACCAGCACATCATCGAGAATTCCGGCGCCTGTGCGATCATCGTTTCGAACGCCAAGCTCGCCAAGACCCTGGTCCCTGCCGCGCTGCGCGGCTCGTCTCCGCGGATGATCATCGGCATCGACGAGATGCGGATCGGCCAGCAGGGCAGCCTGGAATTCCACGACTGGCACGCGCTGATCGCGAAGCACGACTCCGATCCGCGGGGCCTCTCCTGCCCCTATCGGCGCGAGGACCTGGCCTGCATCATCTATACCAGCGGCACCGGCGGATCCCCGCGCGGCGTGATGCAGCATCACGGCGCGATCCTCCACAATGTCGAGGCGTGCTGCGCGCTGATCAGCGAGGATTTCGGCTGGGACGACGAGGTGTTCCTATCGTTCCTGCCCTTGAGCCACGCCTATGAACATACCGGCGGGCAGTTCTTCCCGATCGGCCTCGGCGCGCAGATCTATTATTCGGAAGGGCTCGAAAAGCTCGCCTCGAACATCGAGGAAGTCCGCCCGACGATCATGGTCGTGGTGCCCCGCCTGTTCGAAGTGCTGCGCACCCGCATCACCAAGCAGGTCGAGAAGCAGGGCAAGTTCGCCAATTTCCTGCTCGATCGCGCGGTGGCGATCGGCGGGCGCAAGGCCGCGGGCACCGCGGGCGTCGCCGACCTGCCGATGAACCTGCTGCTGGGCGCCACGCTCCGCCCCAAGCTCGCCAAGCGCTTCGGCGGGCGGATCAAGGCGATGGTCTCCGGCGGCGCGCCGCTGAACCCCGAAGTCGGCATCTTCTTCCAGAGCCTCGGCCTCACCTTCCTCCAGGGCTATGGCCAGACCGAGGCGGCGCCGGTGATCTCGTGCAACCGGCCCAAGGCCGGGCTGAAGATGGACACGGTCGGCCCGCCGCTCGAAGGCGTCGAGGTGCGCATCGCCGAGGATGGCGAGATCCTGGTGCGCGGCGAGCTGGTCATGCACGGCTATTGGCGCAACGAGGAAGAGACCAAGCGCGTCCTCAAGGACGGCTGGCTGCACACCGGCGATATCGGCCTGATCGACGAAAAGGGCCGGATCAAGATCACCGACCGCAAGAAGGACATCATCGTCAACGACAAGGGCGACAATGTCGCGCCCCAGAAGATCGAGGGGATGCTGACGCTGCAGCCCGAGATCGTCCAGGCGATGATCGCTGGCGACAAGAAGCCGTACATGACTGCCGTGATCGTCCCCGATCCCGAATGGACCGCCGAATGGTGCGCCAGGACGGCGAGCAAGTGCGACTTCAAGGTGCTGAAGCAGGACCCGGACTATCGCGCAGCGGTCGCCGCCGCGGTCGAGCGAGTCAACAAGGACCTGTCGGTGATCGAGCGCGTCCGCAAGTTCCTCCTCGCCGACGAGCCGTTCACGATCGAGAACGAACAGCTGACGCCGAGCCTGAAAATCCGCCGGCACGTGCTGAAGGGCGTGTACGGCGAGCGGCTGGACGGGTTGTATTGATCCCACCCCCTCGCCCCTCAGAAGGAGGGGAGAGGGTTGCGCAGACTTAGGGTCGAAGAGCCTTAGTCGGAGCTGGGTGAGGGGTGGGCGGCTGCGACACAGCCGCGCGGAGCTGCGCTCCGCTCTACCCCTCTCCAAGCTACGCTATCCTCTTCCCTATCAAGGGGCGAGGATAGCCGAACCTCCCCCTCACTGCTTCTCCGGCACGACCTCGAGCGTCCAGTCCTTGCTCGGCTGGAGGTACTTCGCGGCGAGTGCCTGGAGGTCGGCCGAGGTGACCAGCGCGTAGTCCCGTGCGAGCGTCTCGACCCCGGCGATGCGGGCGGGATCGTAGCTGCCGCCCTCGACCTGGCGCATCCAGAACATGTTGCCGGAAGACATGCGCAGGATCTGCTGCTTGACGGGCGTGATCGCACGATTGAGCTCGTCGGCGTCGATCGGCTTCGCCACCAGGTCCGCCGCGATGTCGCGGGCGAGCTTGAAGAAGAAGTCGGTCTTGTCCGGCGGGACCATGCCCAGCGCGATGATCCGCCCGCCCGCCGGCATGCCGAGCGGCCATTGGCTGGCGACCTGCGGCGAGTAGCTGATGCCGGCCTGGCTGCGCAGCTGGTCGATCAGCCGGTCGCGGAACACCGCGGCCAGGATCTCGAGCCGGCGGCTCTCGCCGATGCCGGCGCTGCCGCCCCCGGTCGGCCAGGCGATCACCGCCGCCGCCTGATTGGGCTGGCCGGTGTGGGTGAGCCGCACCGGCTTGGTCACATGCGCGGGGAACGTCACCGGCGGCACCGGCGCGCTGCTCGCCGCGCGCGGCTTCAGCGCACCAAAGGTAGCGGCCACGGCATCAACGGTCGCGGCCGCATCCATGTCGCCGAACACCTCGACTTCGATCGGCCCGGTGGCGAGCAGCGGCTCCCAGAATTTGCGGAAGCTGGCCGGCGTGGTGTCGCGCACCGTCGATTCGGCCGGAATGCCCCAGCGCGGATCGCCATTGTGGAGCAGCCGCTCGAGATCGCGGTTGAGCACCTGGTCGGGGGAAGACGACAGCGCCGCATAGCCGCTCAGCATCGCCACCCGCGCCCGCATCACCGGATTGGGATCCCAGGCCGGCGCGACCAGCTTGGTCGCGAACAGCTTGAGCTGGTCGGCGAGATCGGCCTTGCTCGTCTGCGCCGAGAAGGTGAACGCATCCTCGCCGACATCGAAGTCGAAGCCGATCTGGCGGCTGCCGGTCAGCGCATCGAGCTCTTCCTGGCCGAGCTTGCCGATGCCGCTGGCGACGAGCGCGGGCTCGCCGGCCCAGGCCGCCGTGCCGGGCTTGGCCGGAAGCGCATTGAGGCCGCGGCCGAAGCGGACGCGGACATAGACCTTGCCGGTCTCCGACGGATCCTGGCGGAGCAGCAGGTTGACGCCATTGGCAAAGACGACCTTCTCCATGCCGGTGCCCGGCAGGATCGGCGTGCGGCTGGTCTCCTTGCCCGGCGCGCCGAGCTTGGGAAGCTGGGCGAAGCTGACATTGCCGATCACCTTGCGCTTGCCGGCAGCCGAGACGTCGGCGCTGAGCGCGGCGGTCACCTTGGCGGTGATCGTCGGATCGGGGACATGGGTATTGACCAGCGCGCGGGTCGCCGTGCCCTGGAAGACCTTCTTCGACGATTCCAGCACGGTCGCCGGCGTGAACATCTTGGCGTCCACCGCGCCCTTGAAGATCGCATAGGAGAATTCGGGCGTCGTCACCGTCTCGTTGATGTCGACCGCCTCGACCAGGTCGTCTGCGAGCTTGGCGCCGGCTTCGACCGGCGCGGTATTGATCCGCTGCTGCATCGAATTGCCGATCTCGGCGAGCTCACGGTCGATCTCGGCCTGGGTCGGCCGGGTCTTCTGCGCGTCCGCGATCACGCCGCGCACGTCGCGCAGCGCCGCTTCCCAATCGTCGCCGACCGGCAGCACCTGGACGGTGGTGACGTTGGCGGAGCGGGCGATGTCGGAAAGGTCCGCCCCCGCCGCGATGAAGCTGCCGCCCGACCGCGCCCGCGTCTCGAGCCTGCGATTGATGATGCGGATCGCGACGAGGTCGATCATCCGTTTCTGGTTGAAGATCACCGTGTCGGCGAGCACCGTCCACGGGCGCACGATCGCCATCGTCGTCAGCGTCGGGATCGCCGGCTCGACCAGGCTGCCGGCAACCGGCTTGCCTTCGACCGGCTGGCCGAAGTCCGGGCTCGGCACGGCAGGGCCGACGCCCTTCCAATCCGAGAAGTACTGGGTCACGAGCTGCTCGAGCAACGCGGGATCGACATCGCCGATCGCGATCACGGTCGCGCGCTCGGGGCGATACCAGCGATCATGGAAGGCCTGGACCGTGGCGGGAGTCGCGGCGGTCAGCGTCTCGACCGTGCCAATCGGCTCGCGGTCGGCAAGCGGCTGGCCCGCGAACATCAGGTCGAGCATCGCGTCCTGCAGCCGCTTCTGCGGCCCCGGCTGCTCGCGGCCCTCGGCAAGCACCACCGGCCGCTCGGAATCGAGGATCTGCTGGGTGATCTGCGGGCCGGACATCATGCCGGCAAGGATCTTGAAGCTCTCGTCGAGCCCGGCCGGCGTCGCCATCGGCAGGTCGAGCTTGTACGTCGTCGCAACGAAGGTGGTGCTGGCGTTCGAATCCGAGCCGAAGGTCACGCCCAGCCGCTGCCAGATCCGCTTCGATTCGCCGTCCGGCACGTGCACCGATCCGCGGAAGGACAAGTGCTCGAGCAAGTGCGCGAAGCCGCGCTCGCTGTCCTGCTCCATCAGCGAACCGACATCCATGCGGACGCGGATCGAGACCTGCCCCGGCGGAACCCCGTTCTTGCGCACCGCATAGCGCAGCCCGTTCGGCAGCCGCCCGAACTTCCACGCATCGTCATGGACGAGGTCGCTATGCTTGTAGAGCCAGGGATCGTCGGCGGTCTGGACCGGGCGGCCGACCGTCTGGGTGGCGGGGACGGCGGTCTGCGCGCGGACGGGCAGGACCGGCGAAAGCGTGACGAGGGCGAGGAGGCCGAAGCGCGCGGCGCGCGGGAAGAACTTCATGCGGTGTCCATTAAGGCGGAACGCCGAGCCATGCCAGCGCGAAGCTTTCCCGCAGATGTACGGAAACATCCTGGCACTTATGCGCCGCCACGTTTTCGACCCACCCGGTTCGTAGGTGCCGGGTTGGCGGCAAGTTCCGCCGATGGAAAAGCGTATCAAGGGCCAGTTGACGTGAAGGTGGCGCCCAGCAACGGCAGCGCGATGTGGCGCGATTCGGGCGAAATGCCCGAGGCGGACGCCCGGGAGATGATCCCGGACCTCGCGATGATGTCCGGCGCCCGGATGCCCGACGCGCCGATGCGGGCGGAGAAGAACCGGCCCTTCCTGATCAAATATGGCAAGCACCTGCGTGGGCTGTTCGACCGGTTCATCGCCGGTTCGTCGCTCGTCCCCACCGAGCCGGTTCTCGACGTCCGCGACTTTCCCTGGACCCAGGCGCTGCGCGCGAACTGGCAGGCGATCCGCCACGAGGCGATCGCCGCCGCGCTCGGGCATCGCCCCGCCCCGTCGCTCTCCGAAATCTCACCCGATCACCGCGCAATCGCGCCGGTCAACCAATGGCGCAGCTTCTTCCTCTACGGCTATGGCTATTTCGTGCAGGAGAATCTCGATCGCTGTCCAGTGACGACGCGGCTGGTCGAAGGGATCCCGGGGCTCAACAGCGCCTTCTTCTCGATCCTGGCGCCCGGCACGCACATCCCCGCGCATCGCGGCGTCACCAAGGGACTGATCACCTGCCATCTCGGCCTGATCGTCCCGCGCGACGGCGACGTGCGCATGCGCATCGACGATCGCGTCGTGCGCTGGGCGGAGGGCGAGACGCTGGTGTTCGACGACACCTACGACCACGAAGTGTGGAACGACACGTCGGGCACCCGGGTCGTGCTGCTCATCCAGTTCCGCCGGCCGCTCCGCCAGCCGGGCCGCTGGTTCGTCGACCAGTTCCTCGCCTGGATCCGCAGCTCCGCCTTCGTCCAGGAGGCGCGCGCCAATGTGAACCGCTGGAACGCGGCGATGAAGGCGCTCGACGGTTGAACTTCGCTCCCCTCCGGGCCACATCGGCGCCATCGAGGAGTAGCGCCAGATGACTGCAAACGAGACCCGGGCCTGGGCCGAATTCCGCCGCATGATCGGCTGGATCGCGCTGATCGGCGTGCTGATGGTCGCCGGCGCGCTCTATTACCTTTCGCTCTACGATGCACTCTATCCGTCGGCGATCCTGGCGACGATCGGCGGCGTCTTCCTCTCGACGCTGCTCGGCTGCGGCCTGTTCGCCGCCGCCTTCTTCAGCGACAAGAGCGGCCACGACCAGAGCGTGACCGAAGCCACCCGGCACGAGGACGAGCCGTAACCCCTCTTGCAGGCGAGAAACCATCCGTTTCCCGCCGCGCGCTTGATCCGCATCGCCCTTGCGCCCAAATGGGCGGCATGTTGATCGAGACCGAAGCCACGCCCAATCCGGCGACGCTCAAATTCCTGCCGGGCCGTACCGTGATGGACGCGGGCACGCGCGACTTCGCGACACCCGAGGAAGCGGAAGCCTCGCCGCTCGCCGAGGCACTGTTCGGGCTGGGCGACGTGACCGGCGTGTTCTTCGGCCGCGACTTCGTTTCGGTGACCGCGGCGCCGGGCGTCGAATGGCAGGGCCTCAAGCCCGACGTGCTCGCCATCCTGCTCGACCATTTCTCGGCGAACATGCCGCTGTTCCGCCCCGCCGCCGCGGGGTTCGCGGTGCCATCGGAAGACGCCAGCTTCGGGGACGATCCTGAGGACGCCGAAATCGTCGCGCAGATCAAGGAATTGATCGAGACGCGCGTCCGCCCCGCGGTCGCCAATGACGGCGGCGACATTGTCTATCGCGGATTCGATGCCGGCAAGGTCTATCTGCAGATGCAGGGCGCCTGTTCGGGCTGCCCCTCCTCGACCGCGACGCTCAAGAACGGCATCGAGCAGCTGCTCAAATATTATGTTCCCGAAGTGACCGAGGTGCGTGCGGTCTGAGCCGCCGCCCCAAACGCGATTTCACCGACCGAAAAGGACTGGACCATGGGCCGACCCCTCGACGATGCGGGGCTGGATACGATCTTTCGTACCGCGCGCACCTATAACGGCTATACCGACGAGCCGGTGACCGAGGCGGACATCCGCCGCATCTACGACCTGCTCAAGATGGGGCCGACCTCCGCCAACAACCAGGCGGCGCGCTTCGTCTGGCTGACCACGGACGAGGGCAAGGAGAAGCTCGCGTCGCTCGCCACCGGCAGCAACCCGGACAAGATCCGCAAGGCCCCGGCGACCGTCATCATCGGCATGGACCTCGCGTTCAACGAACAGTTGCCCTGGCTCTTCCCGCATGCGCCGGGGGCGAAGGACTGGTTCCCGTCCGAAGAAATCCGCCACGCCCATGCCTTTCGCAACTCGACGCTGCAGGGCGCGTACCTGCTGATTGCGGCGCGCGCGCTCGGCTTCGATACCGGTCCCATGTCGGGATTCGACAACGCCAAGGTTGACGAAGCCTTTTTTGCGGACCAGCCCCATGTGAAATCCAATTTCATCACGACACTGGGCCATGGCGACCCCTCCACCATCTTCGATCGACTCCCCCGTCCCGAATTCGAGCAGTTCAATCGCATCGTCTGATCCGGCTGGCCGCACGCTCGTCATCGAGACGGCCACCGCCGCCTGTTCGGTGGCGCTGATCGAGGCGGGCACAGTCGTCGCCGCGGCGCATGACGTGGTGGGCCGTGGCCATGCCGAGCGGCTGGTGCCGATGATCGCTGCGCTGCCCGACCGGGGCCGCGCGGCGCGCATCCTGGTCGATGTCGGCCCGGGCAGCTTCACCGGCGTCCGGGTCGGGATCGCCGCGGCGATCGGCCTGGGCATCGGCTGGAGCGCCGAGGTGCAAGGCTATTCGTCGCTCGCGCTGCTCGCCGCGGCGGGTTTCGCGGCACGCCCCAGCCTTCCCGCGCTTGCCGTGGTACTCGAAGGCGGGCACGGTGAAGTCTTCATGCAGGCGTTTCGTTCTTCGCCATTCCTCACCGAAGCGGCCCCGCTCCGCTCGCTCGCACCCGCCGCGGCGCTCGAGGCACTTGGCGCCATTCCCGCAATCGGCAGCGGCGTGCGCCACCTTTCGGCGATCACCGCCGATGGGGATTTCGCCGAGGCGCTGCCCAATGCGATAGACGCGCTGCTGCTCCCGCCGGATTTCGCCGGCCTGCCCCCGCGGCCGATCTACGGACGCGCGCCCGATGCCAAGACGCTCGCCGAGCGGGGCCTGGCATGACCGGCACGCTTCATTTCACCGAGCTGCGCGAAGGCGGCACGCACGACCTCCCCCAGGTCAATGCGATCATGCAGCAGGCCTTCGATCCGCGCTTCGGCGAGGCGTGGACCAGCGCGCAGTGCCTCGGCATGCTCTCGCTGCCCGGCGTGTGGCTGGTAATCGCGAGCCTAGATGGCGAAGATGCTGGCTTCGCCCTGGCGCGCGCCATGGCCGGCGAGGCCGAACTCCTGCTGCTCGCCACCCGGCCGGCGGCCCGCCGGCGAGGGGTCGCGCGGGCGCTTCTGCGCGCCGTGATCGCGGAAGCCGAGGCGCGCGGCGCGGACAAGCTGCACCTCGAGGTTCGTTCAGGAAACGATGCCGTCCGGCTCTACCGACAAGAAGGCTTTGAAAAGGTTGGCGAACGCCGCAACTATTATAGCGGTCGAAATGGACAGTCGTTCGACGCCCATACCTATGCCCGCCACATGGCCTGAAGATCCCGAATATTTGCCACGTTTGTCGCTTGCCTTTGGTCCGAAATGGCCCGATATCGCCGCGCGGACGACTGGCCAATAGTCGCCTATTTGGGTCGAAAGGATAGTGATGGACAACCAAGCCGAGATTGACGAGACGCTCGTTTCCCTGACCGCCGATATTGTCGCCGCCCATGTCAGCAACAACAGCGTTTCGGTTTCCGATCTGCCGCTTCTGATCGCGAACGTACACGGCGCCCTTTCGGGACTTGGCCGCCCCGCTGCCGAGCCAGAAGTGAAGCAGGAGCCGGCCGTTTCGATCCGCGCTTCGATCAAGCCCGACTATATCGTCTGCCTCGAGGACGGTAAGAAGCTGAAGATGCTGAAGCGGCACCTGATGACGCACTATCAGATGACCCCGGAACAGTATCGCGCCAAGTGGAACCTGCCGGCCGACTATCCGATGGTCGCGCCCAACTATGCCGAGCAGCGCCGCAGCCTCGCCAAGAAGATCGGCCTGGGCACCAAGCGCCGCAAGCGCTGAGCCGAGCGAGAGCGGGAAAACATCCGGCCGGCCGGGGGCACCCTCGGCCGGCCTTTTCATTGGCCCCTCTTTCAACCCCGCGGCATTATGGTTACATCGGCGCCATGCCCCGCAAGATCGATCTCGAAGCGCTTTGCCACGAAAAGGGGCTGCGCATCACCGAGCAGCGCAAGGTAATCGCGCGCGTCCTGTCCGATGCCGAGGATCATCCCGACGTCGAAAAGGTCTATGAGCGCGCCTCGGCGATCGACCCGGGCATCTCGATCGCCACGGTCTATCGCACCGTCCGCCTGTTCGAAGAGGCCGGCATCCTCGATCGCCACGATTTCGGCGATGGCCGCGCGCGCTACGAACCGGCGCCGGAAGCGCATCACGACCACCTGATCAACGTCGAGACCGGCGAAGTGATCGAATTCGTCGATCCCGAGCTCGAGCTGCTCCAAAAGCAGATCGCGGAGCGGCTGGGCTTCCGCCTGGTCGATCACCGCATGGAACTGTACGGAGTCTCGCTCGACCGGAAGTCGTAGCGCTTGGCGAACGCGGACGCCGCCGCCCGCCATGCCGCGCGCCGCGAGGCGGCGACGCTGGGGCGCGATATCGAACTGAATGTGCGCGAACGCCTCCGCGTCACGCGCCGCGTTGCGCAGCTGATCGGCGCATTGCTGGTCTTCGTGCCGCTCCATTATTTCTTCCGCCTGTTCCGCCTGCCCTCCCCCTGGCCGCGCCTGTTCCTCGGCACGGCCGCGGGCATCTGCGGGGCGCGGGTCCGTCGGATCGGCACGCCGCTGAAACGCGACGTGTTCTTCGTCTCGAACCATCTGAGCTGGATCGACATTCTCGCACTGGGCGGTGCGAGCGGCACGGCGTTCATCGCCAAGGCGGAGATCCAAGCCTCTCCGGTGGTCGGCTGGCTCGCCGGGATGAACCGCACCGTCTATGTGAAGCGCGAGAACCGGCTCGGCGTCGCCGACCAGATCAACCAGCTGCGCGATGCGTTGGCGGAGAACTGGTCGATCACCGTCTTCCCCGAAGGCACGACCACCGACGGCCAGTCGCTGTTGCCGTTCAAGACACCGATGCTGCGCGTGCTCGAACCGCCGCCGCCCGGCGTGATGGTCCAGCCGGTGGTGCTCGACTATGGCGCGGCCGGCGAGGAGATCGGCTGGATCGGCCAGGAGACCGGGCTTGTGAACGCCAAGCGCGTGCTGGCGCGCAAGGGCAGCTTCCGACTCGACGTCCACTTCCTCGACCCCTTCGATCCGCGCGACTTCGCCGGGCGCAAGGCCATCGCGGCGGAGAGCCGGCGACGGATCGAGGAGGCGCTGGTCCGGCTGATCGGCCACCCGCTGCGGCCGTTCCGCTTTGCCGAAGAAGCGATCGGCTATCGGCCGAAGGAAGCAGCATCCTAAAACTCGTCACGCTGAACTTGTTTCAGCGTCAGCCCATCCCGCGCCCGTCACCCCAGCGAAAGCTGGGGTCTTTCCGGGCGGAGCTGCAACCGCAAAGTCCTGCTCGCCCCGATCCCAGCTTCCGCTGGGATGACGAAGGGGCAGTATCGTCGTATAGGCCCACCCGATGAACGGCGCCCGCAATCCCAAGACCTTCCACGTCAAGTCCTTCGGCTGCCAGATGAACGTCTATGACGGCGAGCGCATGGCCGAGCTGATGGCGGCGCAAGGCATGACCGCGGCGGCGGAGGGCGAGGCGGCGGACCTCGTCGTGCTCAACACCTGCCACATCCGCGAAAAGGCGACGGAGAAGGTCTATTCGGATATCGGCCGGCTGCGCAAGGCGGCCGCCGCCGAGGATCGCGCCGCGCCGATGATCGCCGTGGCCGGCTGTGTCGCCCAGGCCGAGGGGGCCGAGATCGTCCGCCGCGCCAAGGTCGATGTCGTAGTCGGCCCCCAGGCCTATCACAACTTGCCCGAGCTGGTCGCGCAGGCGGCGGCCGGCACCGCGGCGCTCGACACCGACATGCCGGCGATCAGCAAGTTCGAGGCGCTGCCCCGCCGCCGCAAGGTCGCGCCGGGCGCCTTCCTCACCGTGCAGGAAGGCTGCGACAAGTTCTGCACCTATTGCGTGGTGCCCTATACGCGCGGCGCCGAAGTCAGCCGGCCGTTCGCGGACCTGGTCGACGAGGCCAAGGCGCTGGTCGATGCGGGCGCGCGCGAGATCACGCTGCTCGGCCAGAACGTCAATGCCTGGGACGATACCGAAGGCCGCGGGCTGCACGGGCTGATCCACGCCCTCGATCGGATCGAGGGCCTGCACCGCATCCGCTACACCACCAGCCATCCCAACGACATGCGCGAAGGGCTAATCCGTGCCCATGCCGAGGTGGAGAAGCTGATGCCGTTCCTCCATCTGCCCGTGCAGGCGGGCAGCGACCGCATCCTCAAGGCGATGAACCGCAGCCATACCCGCGATTCGTACCTGCGCATCCTCGATCGCGTCCGCGCCGCGCGGCCCGACATCGCGCTGTCGGGCGACTTTATCGTCGGCTTCCCCGGCGAGACCGAAGCCGAGTTCGCCGAGACGCTGAGCCTGGTTGATGCGGTCGGCTATGCCCAGTGCTTCAGCTTCAAATACAGCCCGCGGCCCGGCACGCCGGCGGCCGAGCTGGCGGATCAATTCGTCCTGGCCGACGTGATGGACGAGCGGCTCCAGCGTCTCCAGGCCGCGCTCAACCGCGACCAGCTCGCCTTCAATCGTTCGACGCTGGGCCGCACCTGCACGGTGTTGATCGAACGCAAGGGCAAGCTTCCGGGCCAGATGCTCGGCAAGTCGCCCTGGCTTCAGTCGGTATATCTGAACAGCGACGCGCAGATCGGCGACATGGTGCAAGTCGAGATCGCCGCGGGGTTCGCCAACTCGCTGGCGGGAGTGGAGAAGGTGAAGGCGGCTGCGTAAAGCCGAAATCGCGCAGGGCTTGCGATTTCCACATCGCCCTGGCCTTGGGCGATCATCTCCGTCCTATCGATCGCGGCGCGTCCAATGATGTTGCCGCGATCGCACAGTGCCGCCCCTCTCTGAAGCGAGACCAATTTGGCCCTGTCCAAGTTGGAAAACCTCTGTCACTCTCCCCATATCGCATGCGCCATGGAACCGCCCGCATCGTCTTCGCCTTGACACGCAGCGCCGCTACGCGCGCCGGGCGAACGTTCGCGGCAGACACCCGCAAATCGGTCAACAGAGTCAATATTTTCGAACCCGAAGGAGCCGCATGAGCCGCAAGCCTGTCCCCGCCCAGTCCGGCGAACGTTCCCGGGTCGAGGTGAATTTCGACAAGCCGCAGCTCCTGCCCCAGCTCTTCGGCGAGTTCGACAGCAACATCCTCGCGCTCGAGGAGCGGCTCGGCGTCTATATCCATGCCCGCGGCCAGCGCGTGCAGATCGAAGGCTCGGCCGAAGCCGTCGCCCATGCCCGCGAAGTGCTTCAGGAGCTCCATGCCCGTGTGATCCGCGGGGAGACGATCGACACCGGGCTGATCGATGCGGTGATCGCGATGTCGAGCGAGCCGATGTTCACCGGCATCGTCAAGGCGGATCACGGCCATGCCCCGCCGTCGATCATGATCCGCACGCGCAAGAAGACGATCGTGCCGCGCTCGATCGCCCAGACCCAGTATATGCATGCGCTGGTCTCGAACGACATGATCTTCGCGCTGGGGCCGGCCGGCACCGGCAAGACCTATCTCGCCGTCGCCCAGGCGGTGGCGCAGCTGATCACCGGCAGTGTCCAGCGGCTGATCCTGTCGCGTCCCGCAGTCGAGGCCGGCGAGCGGCTGGGCTTCCTGCCCGGCGACATGAAGGAGAAGGTCGATCCCTATCTCCGCCCGATCTACGACGCGCTCTATGATTGCCTGCCCGCCGAACAGGTCGAGCGGCGGATCGCCAGCGGCGAGATCGAGATCGCCCCGATCGCCTTCATGCGCGGGCGCACGCTGGCGGATGCCTTCGTGATCCTCGACGAAGCGCAGAACACCACGCCGGCGCAGATGAAAATGTTCCTCACCCGCTTCGGCCAGAACAGCCGGATGGTGATCTGCGGCGACCCCAACCAGGTCGACCTGCCCGGCGGCCCGCCCGCCTCGGGCCTCAACGACGCGGTGCGCCGGCTCGAAGGCGTGGAGGGCATCGCCTTCTCGCGATTCACCGCGGGCGACGTGGTGCGGCATCCGATCGTGGGCCGGATCGTCGAAGCCTATGAAGGACCCCAGGCTTGAGTGCGGGGATATCCTTTACTAGATAGAGGATATCCCGGAGGCGAATATGGCATCGCTCTACATCAAGGACGCGGAAACCAACCTGCTGGCCGAGCAGCTCGCGGAGCGGCGGGGGCTGACCAAGACGGCCGCCGTCAAGCTGGCTCTGCGGCAGGAGCTGGCTCGCGATCTCGCACCCGAACCTTCGGCCGCGGAGAAGATGCGTCGTTTCTGGCAGCGGCACCCGCTTCCGCCGAAGCTCGGCCCGATGCCGGACAAGGCCTTTTACGACGATCTTTCGGGCGATCTGTGACCTGGTTCGTGGACGCCTCGGTCGCGGTGTCGATGCTCGGCGCGGAGGAGCATTGGGAGCTGCTTGCCGACCGGCTCGACGAGGACCACCACCGCATCTGGTCTGCCGTCGCGCAATGGGAAAGCGTTGCCGGCCTGCGCTCGCGCCTGGACACAACCGTGGAAATCGCGCGTGGGCTCGTCGATGAATTCGCTGAGCTCCATCACATCCAGATGGTGGCGATCGGGGAACGGGAGATGGGCTTGGCGCTGGATGCCTATCAACAATATGGCAAGAACTCGGGCCATAAGGCGCGCTTGAACATGGGCGATTGCTTTGCCTATGCCTGCGCCAAATCGAACCAGGCCAGGCTGCTCTACAAGGGCAACGACTTCACCCGAACGGACATGGCCCTTGCTTGACGTCGCCGCCCTCATCGAATCCCCATGGCCCGATGCCGATTGGGAATCCCTCGCCGCCCGCGCCTGCGACGCCGCGATCCGCCGCACGCCGTATCTCCAATGGATCGATCATCCCGCCACGATCGAAGTCGCGGTGCGCTTCACCTCGGACGCCGAGGTCCATGTCCTCAACCGCCAGTATCGCGACAAGGACCGGCCGACCAACGTCCTCTCCTTCCCGATGATCCAGCCGGACCTGATGGACGCGGTGACCGAGAATAGCGACGATGGCGAAGTGCTGCTCGGCGACATCGTCCTCGCCCATGGCATCTGCGCCGCCGAAGCGATCGAGCGCCAGGTCGGGCTCGAAGATCACGCCACGCACCTGATTGTCCACGGCCTGCTCCATTTGCTAGGCTATGACCATATGAACGACGCCGAAGCCGAGGCGATGGAAGCGATGGAACGCGAAGCGCTTTCCGAGCTCGGCCTGAACGATCCCTATCCCGTAAGCGAGGACTGAACCGACCCATGCCCGAGGGCCAAAGTAGCAGCACCGTCACCACCAGCGATGCCCAGGAGGGCGGCGGGATATGGCGGGGCCTGCGCACGCTCCTGTTCGGCGAGGAACAGGAAGAGACGCTGCGCGACCGGCTCGAGGATGCGATCGACGAGCATGAGGAGGAGGGCGGCCGCGCGCCCGCGGGCGATCTCGCCCCGATCGAGCGGCAGATGCTGCGCAACCTGCTCCATTTCGGCGAGCGCGATGCCGGCGACGTCGGCGTGCCGCGCGCCGACATCATCGCGGTCGAGGAGGCGACCAGCTTCGCCGATCTGGTAAAGCTGTTCGAGGAGGCCGGGCACAGCCGCCTGCCGGTCTATCGCGAGGAGCTCGATACGATCATCGGCATGGTCCATATCAAGGACGTGTTCAACATCTTGGCGAGCGGCGCGCCGCATCCGCCGAGCATCGCGGGCCTGATCCGCCAGCCGCTCTACGTCCCCCAGTCGATGGGCGCGCTCGACCTGCTGGCCCAGATGCGCGCGCGGCGCACCCACCTCGCCATCGTGCTCGACGAATATTCGGGCACCGAAGGGCTGATCACGATCGAGGACCTGATCGAGGAGATCGTCGGCGAGATCGAGGACGAGCATGACGAGGCCCCGCTAGCGCTGCTCGTGCCGATCGACGGCGGCGGCTGGGATGCCGACGCCCGCGCCGAGCTTGAGGACGTCGCCGAGACGGTCGATTCGCGGCTCGGCGAAGTCGACGAGGATGTCGATACGCTGGGTGGCCTTGCCTTCGTCCTTGCCGGCCATGTCCCCCAGCCCGGCGAATGCCTGGAACATGAGAGCGGCTGGACGCTGGAGATCGTCGAGGCCGATCCCAAGCGCGTCACCCGGCTGCGCCTGCACCCGCCCAAAGAGAAGGCGATCCCGGAAAGCTGAGCGTTACAACCGCATGTCGCAAAAATCACCCAGTCGATCAGTATCGGCGATCTAATCCATTTCTCCGATCCCGCCCCGAGTGGCACCCTTGCCGGGAAATCAGCAAGGAGATCGGAGATGGATGCGAAGACGGGATCGATCGACGGCGGCGGATGCCCGATGCACGGCTCGGGCGGCGTGCGTGCGCTGCTCGGCCGCACCAACAAGGACTGGTGGCCCGAGATGCTCGCCACCGAGATCCTCAATCCCAACGGCCCCTCCAATCCGATGGGCGCGGATTTCGACTATGCCGAAGCCTTCAAGCAGCTCGATTACAACGCGCTCAAGGCCGACCTCACTGCGCTGATGACCGACAGCCAGCCCTGGTGGCCGGCAGATTACGGGCATTACGGCCCCTTCTTCATCCGCATGGCCTGGCACGCCGCCGGCACCTATCGCACCGCCGACGGCCGCGGCGGCGCCAATAGCGGGCAACAGCGCTTCGCTCCACTCGACAGCTGGCCGGACAACGGCAATCTCGACAAGGCGCGCCGCCTGCTTTGGCCGATCAAGCAGAAATACGGCAAGCATATCAGCTGGGCCGATCTGTTCATCCTCACCGGCAATGTCGCGATCGAGAGCATGGGCGGGCCGGTGTTCGGCTTCGGCGGCGGCCGCGCCGACGTCTATGAGCCCGAGCGCGACATCTATTGGGGCTCGGAAGACAAATGGGTGAACCAGGGCGTGCAGACCCGCATCGCCCCCGAGCATGGCCTGCACGAGATCGAAGGTCCGCTCGCCGCCATCCAGATGGGCCTCATCTACGTCAATCCCGAGGGCCCGGGCGGCAATCCGCATGACGATGCCGGCATGGCGCGCGACATGAAGGAAACCTTCCGCCGCATGGCGATGAACGCCGAGGAGACGGTCGCGCTGACCGCCGGCGGCCACACCTTCGGCAAGGCGCACGGCAATGGCGACGCCTCGCTGCTCGGCGCCGCGCCCGCGGGCGGCGACATCGTCGCGCAGGGTTTCGGCTGGGTCAGCGGCCATGAGAGCGGCGGCATCGGCGAGCACACGGTCACCAGCGGCATCGAAGGCGCCTGGACCAACACGCCGCGCGAATGGACCGAGAATTATTTCCGCCTGCTGTTCGACTACGACTACGAGCTGGTGAAGTCACCCGCCGGCGCCAATCAGTGGCAGCCGATCAACCAGAAAGAAGAGGACATGGCCCCCGCGGCCTGGGACCCGAACATCAAGGTCCCGACGATGATGACCACCGCCGACATGGCACTGAAGCGCGACCCCGAATTCCGCGCGATCAGCGAGCGCTTCCGCCGTGACCACGAAGCCTTCAAGGACGCCTTCGCCCGCGCCTGGTTCAAGCTCACCCATCGCGACATGGGGCCGAAGATCCGCTATCTCGGGCCGGAAGTGCCCGAAGAGGATCTGATCTGGCAGGATCCGATCCCCGCCGGCACCCAGCCTTCGGATGCCGACGTCGCAGCGGTGAAGCAGAAGATCGCCGCAAGCGACCTGACCGTCAGCCAGTTGATCAAGACCGCCTGGGCCTCGGCCAGCACCTATCGCAAGTCCGATCACCGCGGCGGCGCAAACGGCGCGCGTGTTGCGCTCGCTCCCCAAAAGGATTGGGAAGTCAACGAGCCCGAAATGCTCGCCAAAGTGATCGACACCCTCAACGGACTGCGCGGGTCGATGAGCCTTGCGGATGCGATCGTGCTGGGCGGCGTGGTCGGCCTCGAAAGGGCGATCCGCGATGCCGGCTTCAACGTGCCCGTGCCCTTCACCGGCGGGCGCGGCGATGCGAGCCAGGAGCAGACCGATGTGGAAAGCTTCGACTGGCTGGAGCCCGAGGCCGACGCCTTCCGCAACTATGTCGGCAAGAAGAAGCTGCTGGTGAAAACCGAGGAGATGATGCTCGACCGCGCCTCCCTGCTCGGCCTGTCAGTGCCCGAAATGACGGTGCTGATCGGCGGCCTGCGCGTGCTCGGCGCCAATCACGGCGAGCGCGGCCACGGCCATTTCACCAAGCGTTCGGGCCAGCTGACCAACGATTTCTTCGTCAACCTCTACGACATGACCAATGTCTGGAAAGCCGCCGAGGGCAGCGAAGACGACTATGTCGCCACCGATCGCAAGGGTGGCGGCGAGACCTGGCACGCGACTCGCGCCGACCTGATCTTCGGATCGAATTCGGAGCTGCGCGCGGTCGGCGAAGTCTATGCCGAAAACGGCAATGAGGAGAAGTTCGTGAAGGACTTCGTCGCCGCCTGGACCAAGGTGATGAACGCGGACCGCTTCGATTTGGCGTGACTACGAAACTCCTCCCCGGCGATGCTGGGGAGGAGTGACGTCAGACGGTGAGGTGCGCCCCGCCACCCGTCGCCCCAGCGAAAGCTGGGGCCTTTACGGGCTTGGCTTTGACGGCGCAGCGTCGATCGTCCCGATCCCAGCTTCCGCTGGGATGACGGAGATTAGGGACCTTGCACTTGATAATAGGGAATTGGCTTCGGCCCGCCCGCCCCCTATTCCTGCGCTCATGCTCAAGCGCCTCCTGATCGCCCTCGCCATCCTCGTCGTCGCGCTCGGCGCCTTCGCCTTCTGGATTACCCGGCCCGACAAGGCGCAGCTGAGCGAGCAGGTCGTCACCGGCCGGGTGCCCGAACTTGGCGAAGCGCGTTCGCAGGATTTCCCGACGATCGGCATCGCCAGGCCAATCGGTTGGGCCAATGGCGCCAAGCCGGTCGCCGCCGCCGGCCTCCAGGTCGCGCCCTTCGCCGACAAGCTCACCCATCCGCGCTGGCTCTATCGCCTGCCCAATGGCGACGTGCTGGTCGCCGAGACCAATTCGCCCCCGCGAAAGGCGGGCGGCATCACCGATTGGGTGATGGGCCTGCTGCTCGGTCAGGCCGGTGCCGACGTCCCCTCGCCCAACCGCATCACCCTGCTGCGCGACACCAATGGCGACGGCGTGGCGGATCAGCGATCGACGCTGCTCTCCGGCCTCAACTCGCCCAGCGGCATGGCGCTGATCGGCGGCTGGCTCTACGTCGCGAACACTGATGGGCTGGTGCGCTACCCCTATAAGCCCGGGGACACCCAGATCGCCGCGGCGCCGCAGAAGATCATCGCGCTTGCCGGCGGCGGCAATCACTGGGCGCGCAACATTCTCGCCTCGCCCGACCGCAAGCGCATCTTTGTCGCGGTCGGCTCGTCGTCGAACATCGGCGAGAACGGGCTCGACCAGGAAGGCACGCTCTACACCGCCGAGTCGCCTTTCGCGGCGGGCAAGAACCCCGGGGCCGCCAAGCTCACCCGCGCCGCGATCCTCGAAGTCGATCCCGAGACCAAGGCCACCCGCGTCTATGCCTGGGGCCTGCGCAATCCCAACGGCATGGCGTTCGAGCCGCATTCGGGCAATTTGTGGACGGTGGTGAACGAGCGCGACATGCTCGGATCGGACATGCCGCCCGATTATCTGACCCAGGTCGATTTCGGCGCCTTCTATGGCTGGCCGTGGAATTATTGGGGCGGCTATGTCGACAAGCGCGTCGAGCCCGAACGGCCCGACCTGCGCGAATACACCAAGCGCCCGGACTTCGCGCTGGGGCCGCACACCGCCCCCCTCGGCCTTGCCTTCGCCGCCGATGCCAAGCTTGGCGAACGCTATGCCAACGGCGCCTTTATCGCCCTGCACGGCTCGTGGAACCGCCAGCCGCTGTCGGGCTACAAGCTGGTCTTCGTGCCGTTCGGCAATGACGGCTATCCGCTCAAGGATGCCAAGCCGATCGACTTGCTCACCGGCTTCCTCGCCACCGATGGCAAGACCACCCATGGCCGCCCGGTCGGCGTGATCACCGACGCCAGCGGCGCGCTGCTGGTGGCGGACGATGTCGGCAACGTGATCTGGCGGGTGAGCGCGGCGCCGGCCAAATAAGCGTCTCGAACCGTCACCCCTGGGCGCGGCGCCTTGCGTCCTCGCGGCCGTCGATGAGCCGCTGCGCCCGGCCGACCCCTTCATTCCCCTCGCCAGCGCCCGCGCGCGCCGCGTCCTGATAGAATGCCATGGCTTCCTCATAACGGCCGGCCTGTTCGGCGCACAGGCCAAGGTCGAACAGCAGCGAAGGGTGCGCCGGCAGCTCTGAGCGCAGCGCGGCCCAACCCGCGCAGGCCGCGCCGGCGTCGCGCTTGCTGAGCTTCACCAGCGCCTTGAAGTGCGAGGCCTGTGCCTTCGACATCCCCCTGTCGCTTTCGCGCACGCGGATTCGATAGGTCTGGACACTGGGCGCAAGGTCCGCCCGCACCGACGCGCCGATGTCTCGCACCGCCCCGGAGATCGTCTCTTCAACCGTCTCTTGCGGCTGCTCGCCCGCGCACCAGCTCGCCTCGCTGCGAAATGGCTTGCTCACCGAATAGAGGATCCGGCCATCGCGGTTGCGGACCAGGCGCAGATCGACGTTCACATTGACGATCCGCCGCCGACACAGCGTCTTGACCTGCTCTTCCTTCAGGCACTTGCCGTCCTGCCCCTTCTGGACGCACTGCTTCTCCTGCTTCTCGAACCGCGTTTCCTCGACGCCGCTGGTGACGCCCCCGGTCAGCGCGCCGTCCGCGATGTCGCTGCCGGTGCGGCCGCCGAGCAGCTCGAATGGGCCGCCCTCCAGCCCCTGCTCGATCGCCCGGGCCAGTGCCGGCCCGTCCTCGCCCGAAATGCGGTCGATCGAGATCGAACGGAGCAGGCTCGCCTCGCGGTAGGGCGCCGCGAACTCGCCGGTGATCTCGATCACCTCCCCGCGCGCGGCTCCGAGTGCCAACGCGCCTATGCCAAACGCCGCCATCGTCTTGCGCATCGTTTCCGCTCCCCCGGCTCCAATGACGCGATTCGTTTACCATAGGCAACGATCGCCTGGGAGCCTGGCAGTTCCCGACTCGGGTTGCATCCCCGTGACACCGATGCTAGTCGCGCGCCAACCCATCGGGGCGCCCATATGGTGCTGCCCCTTTTTGGCATGGGGCCATTTTCCGAACCCTCCGAGAGGAATCAACGCGCGTGGAGAATTCCGCCGGTATCCAGGCTAGCCTAAGCGGACGCTACGCAACCGCCCTGTTCGAGCTCGCCCGCGAATCGAAGACGATCGCCGCGGTCGAGACGAGCCTCGCCACCGTCGGCCAGGCGCTGGCCGAATCGGCCGACTTCAAGGCGCTGACCACCAGCCCGCTGGTTTCGCGGAACGACAGCGCCAAGGCCGTGGCGGCCACCGCGGCCGCACTCGGCCTCGACACCACCACGACGCACTTCCTCGGCGTGCTCGCGCAGAACCGGCGGCTCAATCAGCTGCCGCAGATCATCCGCGACTTCCGCCAGCTCGCCGCCGCCTATCGCGGCGAGACCACAGCGGAAGTCGTCTCGGCGCATCCGCTCACCGACGATCAGGTCGACGCGCTCAAGCAGCAGCTGCGCACCCGGATCGGCCGCGACGTCGCTGTCGACCTTTCGGTCGATCCCTCGCTCCTGGGCGGGCTGGTCGTGAAGATCGGCAGCCAGATGATCGATTCGTCGATCAAGACCCGTTTGAATTCCCTCGCGCACGCAATGAAGGGCTAAGGCTAGAACCATGGATATCCGCGCCGCAGAAATCTCGAAGGTCATCAAGGACCAGATCGCCAATTTCGGCACCGAGGCCGAGGTCTCGGAAACCGGCCAGGTGCTCAGCGTCGGTGACGGCATCGCGCGCATCCACGGCCTCGACAATGTCCAGGCCGGAGAGATGGTCGAATTCGCCAACGGCGTGCAGGGCATGGCGCTCAACCTCGAAGCCGACAATGTCGGCGTCGTGATCTTCGGCTCGGACGCCGAAATCCGCGAGGGCGACACCGTCAAGCGCACCGGCACCATCGTGGACGTGCCGGTCGGCAAGGGCCTGCTCGGCCGCGTCGTGGACGGCCTCGGCAATCCGATCGACGGCAAGGGCCCGATCGTCGCCGAGAAGCGCAGCCGCGTCGAAGTGAAGGCGCCGGGCATCATCCCGAGGCAGTCGGTGAGCGAGCCGATGCAGTCGGGCCTCAAGGCGATCGACGCGCTCGTGCCCGTCGGCCGTGGCCAGCGCGAGCTGATCATCGGCGATCGCCAGACCGGCAAGTCGGCCGTCGCGATCGACACCTTCATCAACCAGAAGACGGTCAACGCCGGCACCGACGAGAAGAAGAAGCTCTACTGCGTCTATGTCGCGGTGGGCCAGAAGCGCTCGACCGTCGCGCAGCTCGTCCGCACGCTCGAAGAGAATGGCGCGATGGAATATTCGATCGTGGTCGCCGCGACCGCGTCGGAGCCCGCTCCGCTGCAGTTCCTCGCGCCGTACACCGGCACTGCGATGGGCGAGTATTTCCGTGACAACGGCATGCACGCGCTGATCGTGTTCGACGATCTTTCGAAGCAGGCCGTCGCCTATCGCCAGATGTCGCTGCTGCTGCGCCGCCCGCCGGGCCGCGAAGCCTATCCGGGCGACGTCTTCTATCTCCACTCGCGCCTGCTCGAGCGCGCCGCCAAGATGTCGGACGCGAACGGGGGCGGCTCGCTCACCGCGCTGCCGATCATCGAGACTCAGGCGGGCGACGTGTCGGCCTATATCCCGACCAACGTGATCTCGATCACCGACGGCCAGATCTTCCTCGAGACCGACCTGTTCAACGCCGGCATCCGCCCGGCGATCAACGTCGGCCTGTCGGTCAGCCGCGTCGGCTCGGCCGCGCAGACCAAGGCGATGAAGAAGGTGTCGGGCTCGATCAAGCTCGACCTCGCCCAGTATCGCGAGATGGCGGCCTTCGCGCAGTTCGGCTCGGACCTCGACGCCTCGACCCAGAAGCTGCTGAACCGCGGCGCGCGCCTGACCGAGCTGCTCAAGCAGCCGCAGTTCAATCCGCTGCCGTTCGAAGAGCAGACCGTGTCGATCTTCGCCGGCACCCAGGGCTTCCTCGACAACATCGCGGTGCAGGACGTCGTCCGCTACGAAGCCGCGATGCTGACCGAGATGCGGACCAGCCACGCCGACATCCTCGCCGCGATCCGCGACAGCAAGGACCTCAAGGACGACGTGCGCGACCAGCTCAAGGCTGCGCTCGAAGCGTTCGCGAAGACGTTTGCTTGATCTGATTACCTCGTCATCCCAGCGAAAGCTGGGATCTCAGGCCGCGAGCGCACGCTTGCCGCACGAGATCCTGACTTTCGTCGGGATGACGAACTGAAGGGTTCGTCATGGCCTCTCTCAAGGCACTCAAGATCCGGATCAACTCGGTCAAGTCGACCCAGAAGATCACCAAGGCGATGAAGATGGTCGCCGCCGCCAAGCTGCGCCGTGCGCAGGAAGCGGCCGAGGCCGGCCGCCCCTATGCCCAGCGGCTGGAGAGCGTCGTCGCCAGCCTGGCGAGCAAGGTGACGGTGAGCGAGAGCAGCCCCAAGCTGCTCGCCGGCACCGGCAAGGACCAGGTCCACCTGCTCGTCGTCGCCACCAGCGATCGCGGCCTGGCCGGCGCGTTCAACACCAACATCGCCCGCCTGGCGCGCCGTCATGCCGAGACGCTGATCGCCCAGGGCAAGACGGTGAAGATCTACACGATCGGCCGCAAGGGCCGGGCGCCGCTCAACCGCCTGTTCCCGAAGAACATCGTCCATTCGATCGAGCCGGGCGACCTCGGCAAGCTCGGCTTCGCCGATGCCCGCGCCTATGCCGACGACATCATCGCCCGCTACGAGGCCGGCGAGTTCGACGTGGCGACTTTGTTCTATTCGCACTTCAAGTCGGTCCTTACCCAGGAGCCGACGGCGCAGCAGATCATCCCGGTCGCGATCCCGCAGGGCAGCACCGAGCCGGCCGATGCCGGCGCCGCGGTCACCTATGAGCCCGACGAGGAAGCGATCCTCGCCGACCTGTTGCCGCGCAACGTGGCGATCCAGCTCTATCGCGCGATCCGCGAGAATGCGGCGTCGGAGCAGGGCTCGAAGATGACGGCGATGGACAATGCGACCCGCAACGCCGGCGACCTGATCAAGCGGCTGAACACCCAGTTCAATCGCCAGCGCCAGGCGGCGATCACCACCGAGCTCGTCGAGATCATCTCGGGAGCCGAGGCGCTCTGATGCGGCTTGCGGCGCCCCTTTTGCTGCTCGGAACCGGCCTCGCGCTGGCCGGCTGCAATGGCGCGTCCGACGCCAAGTACAACGAATCCGAAGCGGCGGCGCGCGGCGTCGCGCCCGATCGCGAGGCAGTGCTGCGCGATCGCTGGAGCAAGCTGTTCGCCGATCCCGCCGCCGTGGTGAAAGCGGCAAACGAATTCGGCTATGCCGTGCCGGGCTATGCCCAGGCCGGCAGCGGCTATCGCGCCGAGGGCAAGCCGCAGGTGCTGCCCGCCGCCGACGCGCCGATCACGGTCAAGACCGATTTCCTCGCGACCGGCGCCAAGGCCGATCGGGTCGAGTCGATCGAATTCACCTTCGACGTCGCAGTGAACGGCAAGGCGAACTCGGGCAAGGAGGCCGATGCCGCACGCATCCCGTCGCGCATCGTCCGCGGCTTCCTCTCGCGCTTCGATGTCGGTCCCGGCGACGCCGTGAACACTGCGATCAACCAGCAACAGCCGGTCACCGCACCCCTGCCCGGCGCGACGATCCGCGTCGATGCCCTGCGTGCTGCCGGCGCGCCCAAGGGCGCTGCCCAGCTTCTCGTGCGCATCGCGCCCGCAACCAACCCACAAGATTCAACCGCAAGGAAGTGAAGATGGCCACCGCCGCTGAAATGGCCCGCCCGGGCACCACCAACAATGTCGGCCGCATCAGCCAGGTGATCGGCGCGGTCGTCGACGTCGCGTTCGACGGCGAGCTGCCGGCTATCCTGTCGGCGCTCGAGACCGACAACAACGGCAACCGCCTGGTGCTTGAGGTCGCGCAGCACCTCGGCGAGAACACCGTCCGCACCATCGCGATGGACTCGACCGAGGGCCTGACCCGCGGCCAGACCGTCACCGACACCGGCAACCAGATCCAGGTTCCGGTCGGCCCGGCCACGCTCGGCCGCATCCTCAACGTCATCGGCGAGCCGATCGACGAGCGTGGCCCGGTCGCGACCGATCTCAAGGCCCCGATCCACGCCGAGGCCCCGCTGTTCGTCGACCAGTCGACCGAAAGCTCGATCCTCGTCACGGGCATCAAGGTCATCGACCTGCTCGCGCCGTACGCGAAGGGCGGCAAGATCGGCCTGTTCGGCGGCGCGGGCGTCGGCAAGACCGTGCTCATCCAGGAGCTGATCAACAACATCGCGAAGGGCCATGGCGGCACCTCGGTGTTCGCCGGCGTCGGCGAGCGGACGCGTGAAGGCAACGACCTTTATCACGAGTTCCTCGACGCGGGCGTCATCGCCAAGGACGCCGATGGCAATGCGATCAGCGAAGGTTCGAAGGTCGCGCTGGTCTATGGCCAGATGAACGAGCCGCCGGGCGCCCGTGCCCGCGTCGCGCTGTCGGGCCTGACGATCGCCGAATATTTCCGCGACGTCGAAGGCCAGGACGTGCTGTTCTTCGTCGACAACATCTTCCGCTTCACCCAGGCGGGCGCCGAAGTGTCGGCGCTGCTCGGCCGCATTCCCTCGGCCGTGGGCTACCAGCCGACGCTGTCGACCGACATGGGCGCGCTGCAGGAGCGCATTACCTCGACCAACAAGGGCTCGATCACTTCGGTGCAGGCCGTGTACGTGCCGGCCGACGACTTGACCGACCCGGCGCCGGCAACGTCGTTCGCCCACTTGGACGCGACGACCGTGCTCAACCGCGCGATTTCGGAACTCGGCATCTATCCGGCGGTGGATCCGCTCGATTCGACCAGCCGCGTGCTCGAGCCGCGCATCGTCGGCCAGGAGCATTACGAGACGGCGCGCGCCGTCCAGTCGATCCTCCAGAAGTACAAGTCGCTGCAGGACATCATCGCGATCCTCGGCATGGACGAGCTTTCCGAAGAGGATAAGCTCACCGTCAGCCGCGCCCGCAAGATCCAGCGCTTCCTGTCGCAGCCCTTCCACGTCGCCGAAGTGTTCACCGGCATCCCCGGCGCGTTCGTGCAGATCGAGGACACCATCAAGTCGTTCAAGGCGGTGGTGAACGGCGAATACGACCATCTGCCGGAGGCGGCCTTCTACATGGTCGGCGGCATCGACGACGCCGTCGCCAAGGCGAAGAAGCTCGCCGGCGAGGCGTAAGGAACAACTGGCCCCTCCCCTTCAGGGGAGGGGTTGGGGTGGGGCGCGAGCAATAGCGAGCGTCCCGAACGGCCCTCGAAGTGCGACGCCGGGGGCATCGATCCCCGCCGCCGCAACCCCACCCCTTCCCCCTCTCCTGAAGGGGAGGGGCTTAGGAAGAAGATGATGCTCCACTTCGAACTCGTCACGCCCGAACGCCTCGTCCGCTCCGAGGAGGTGCATATGGTCGTCGTCCCCGGCACCGAGGGCGATTTCGGCGTGCTCGAAGGCCATGCCCCGCTGATGAGCACCATCCGCGACGGCAATCTCGAAATCTACAAGACCGGCGCGACCACGCCCGAGACGATCCGCATCGAAGGCGGCTTCGCCGAAGTGAACGCCAAGGGCCTGACGGTCCTCGCCGAAAAAGCCGATTGAGCGCCGCCCCCTTCGCTTCGCGCACCCGGGCCCCGCGTTAACCCTGAATCCCCCGCGCCGCCCCGCAACCTCGCGAGGCGGAACTGGTTAGGCAATTCTAAAGCCTTCGCGGTTACGCCCATGGCACGGGCTGGGGATAGCAGGTTTCGATGAGTGCATTCGGTCGACGCAACGGTCTAGGAGGCGCCGCCGGCGGCAGGCCGGCCTTCGGCGTGGCGCGTCCGATGCAAGGCGCCCCGGCGCCGCGCCCGGGCGAGCCGCCGCTGGGCGGCGATCAGTTTCCGCCGATCAACAGTGTGCCCCTTCCGGGCGCCGGCGCCGTGGACGCGCTCGCGGAGCGCGATCCCGCAGGACAAAGCAACGCCAACGCCGACGCGCTGCAGCGCCTCGCCGATCGCCAGGCTGCGACCGGCGATGCCGCGAGCTCGCGGATGGAGGGCTTCGAGGCCTCGGTCCACCGAATCAAGGAACAGGTGCTTCCCCGCCTGCTCGAACGCGTCGATCCCGAAGCAGCGGCGACGCTGAGCAAGGACGAGCTCGCCGAGGAATTCCGCCCGATCATCGGCGAAGTGCTCGCCGAGCTGAAGCTGACGCTGAACCGCCGCGAGCAGTTCGCGCTCGAAAAGGTGCTGGTCGACGAACTGCTCGGCCTGGGCCCGCTTGAGGAACTGCTCTCCGATCCGGCGATCAGCGACATCATGGTCAATGGCCCCGACCAGACCTATGTCGAGCGCAAGGGTCGGCTCGAGCTCGCCAACATCCAGTTCCGCGACGAGGAGCACCTGTTCCAGATCGCGCAGCGCATCTGCAACTCGGTCGGCCGCCGCGTCGACCAGACCACGCCGCTCGCCGACGCCCGCCTCAAGGACGGCAGCCGCGTTAACGTGATCGTGCCGCCGCTCTCCTTGCGCGGCACCGCGATCTCGATTCGTAAATTCTCGGCCAAGCCGATCACGCTCGACATGATGGCGCAGGGCGGATCGATGAGCCAGAAGATGGCCACCGCGCTCAAGATAGCCGGCGCCAGCCGCTACAACATCGTCATCTCGGGCGGCACCGGCTCGGGCAAGACGACGATGCTCAATGCCCTTTCGAAGATGATCGATCCGGGCGAGCGCGTGCTGACGATCGAAGACGCCGCCGAGCTCCGCCTGCAGCAGCCGCACTGGCTGCCGCTCGAAACGCGACCGCCCAACCTCGAAGGCCAGGGCGAGATCACCATCCGCGACCTCGTCAAGAACGCGCTGCGTATGCGTCCGGACCGCATCATCCTGGGCGAAATCCGCGGCGCCGAGTGTTTCGACCTGCTCGCGGCGATGAACACCGGTCACGACGGCTCGATGGCGACGCTCCACTCCAACTCCCCGCGCGAATGCCTGGCGCGTATGGAGAACATGGTGATGATGTCGGATATCAAAGTGCCGAAGGAAGCGATCAGCCGCCAGATCGCCGACTCGGTCGACCTGATCATCCAGGTGAAGCGCCTACGCGACGGCTCGCGGCGAGTCACCAACGTCACCGAAGTGATCGGCATGGAAGGTCCGGTGATCGTTACCCAGGAGCTGTTCAAGTTCGAATATCTCGACGAGAGCGCCGACGGGAAGATCATCGGCGAATATCGCTCGATGGGCCTGCGTCCCTATACGCTCGACAAGGCCAAGCAATATGGCTTCGACCAGGCGCTGCTCGAGGCGTGCCTCTGATCACCTGACCGGCTAAGAACGGCGCGATGCCGCTCTTCCTGCCCCTCGCCGTCGCAGCCCTGGGCGTCCAGGCGACCGCTACCACGGTCCTCGCGCCCGATGCCGAAGCGCGCTGGGTGCCGTTCGAGCTCACGCCGACCAACCAGATCCGCTTCGAAGCGCAGGTTGGGGGCCAACGCGCCCGCGCGATCCTCGATACCGGCCTCAGCAACACGATCGTCACCGGCAGCTTTGCGCGCAGCGCGGGGCTACGCGCAACCGGGCACCAGCAGGCGCTGGCGATCGGCGGCGGTGTCGAAATCGCCTGGGCCCGGGGCCCCGCCCTCGCCTTCGGCGGCCTGACCCATCAGGGCGGCCGCATCGGCATCACCGACCTTCCCGGCCAGGAACGCTTCGGCGCCGATCTGCTGGTCGGCAGCGACGTGCTCGGATGCTGCGCCGTCGAGATCGATTACGATTTGCTGCGGTTCCGCATCTTGCCGAGCGGGCGGCTGCCGTTCACCGGTGCGACCGCCCGCCTCCAATCGGCCCCCGCTTCCGGGGTGCCGGTGACGGACCTGGGCCTGGGTGGCAAAAGGCTGCGGCCTGTGATCGTCGATACCGGCGACGGCGCCTGGGTGACGCTCAGCCGCGCGGCCTGGAACGCGGCCGACGATCGCGGGGCGCAGCTTTCGACCACGCTCGGCTGGGGGATGGGCGGGGCGGTGGTGAACGAGGTCGCCGTCCTGACGACGATGCGGCTCGCGGGCGTACCGCTGGGCGACACCGAGATCCGCATCGAGAGCGAAGGCGGCTATTCGATCGCGGCGGGCGTCGCGGGGCGGATCGGCACGGGATTGCTGTCGCGCTATCATGTCCTGCTCGATCCGCGCGCCGGGCGGATGGTGCTTCGCCCCGGCGCGCGCGCGCACGAACCTGTGCAGCGATCGACGAGCGGACTGCTGCTCGCCGCCCTGCGCGATCGCCTGCGCGTCCTCCACGTTATGCGCGGGTCGCCCGCCGCGGACGGTGGATGGCATAACGGCGACGAGATCTGCTATGCCGATGGCGCCCCCGTCGCGGACCGTCCGGTCGATTGGGCCGCTGGAGCGCCCGGCCGAACCGTGCAGCTGGTCCTGTGCGACGGCCGCGCGCGAAGCCTCACGCTGCGGCAATTCTATTAGCGGCCGCCCGAGCCCCGCGAACCCCTAGCGCAGGTTGAGCGCCACGCTCACCAGGATCAGCGTCGCTAGGATCGCGAGCATCTGGACCAGCTGCCACGGAATCCAGCCCACGGCATCGAGCGAACGGCGGCGGCGCCGCCGCGCCTCCCCGATCCCGCTGGCAATGGCGAGCGTGAGCGCGATTCCGGCGCCGGCAAAGAGATGGGCCTGCATCGCGCGCCCCTTCCCATGGCCGCCCTCATGGCGCAAGCGAGCCCCTCATTTCGCGTTAACCAATTCCATTTACACCGAAATCGTGCCGAGACGCATTCGAACCCTCTTGTCCGTCCTTCGCGAGGAAGTGGACAGCTACGCCGCGACGAGCGAGGAAATCGCCACGCGGACGAACCTGCTCGCCCTCAACGCCGCGATCGAGGCCGCCCGATCGGGCGAGGCCGGACGCGGCTTTTCGGTCGTCGCGCAGGAAGTGAAGGCGCTCGCCCAGCAGGCGCGCGGCGCCTCGGTCGAGTTTCGCTCCGAAGTGCGCGAGCGGCTCGCCATGGGCGCCGGGATCGCCGACGAGATGGTGAGCGAGATCGAGGGCACGCGCCTGGTCGAGCTCGCCCAGGCCCTGATCCAGAACGTCTCGCGCCAGCTTTACGGGCGGAGCATCGACCTGCGACTGATGGCCTCGGATACCGAGATCGTTGCCGCGCTCGCCGATCCCAATCCGCAAACCATCACCGCGGCGGACGCTCGGCTCGCCCTGATGACTGCAGTCTCGCCCTATTACGTCAACGCCTTCATGGCCGACGCGCAGGGTCGCGTGGTCGCCGCTTCTGATCCGCGCGCCCGGGTGCGCGGCATCGATCTATCGGATGCGCCGCAATTCCTGAAGACGATGGCCAGCCACCGACGCGACGAATGGTTCACCGACGAGGTCTGGCTCAATCCCTATTCGGATCACCGCGCGGTCCTGGTCTTCGTCACCGGCATCCGCGCCGCGGGAAGCGACGGGGCACCGCTCGGCGCCTTTTACCTCGAATTCGACTGGGAGGGGCACGTTCCGGCCATCCTCTCCGATCGCGCGCTGCTCGGTGAGCGTGACTGGGCGCGCACCCGTATCTCGATCGTGGACGAGGCGGACCGGATCGTCGCCGATTCGATCGGCGGCCGCCATGGAGAGCGCCTCGCGCTGCCGCCCAATGCCGTGCGCGGTGCCGAAGTGCGCGGGGACAGCACGATCGCCTTCGCCACTGCCTCCGATTATCTCGGATTCGACGGCCTTGGCCTGCGCTGCGTCATCGAGCAGAAGATGCCGAGCAGCGCGGAAATCCGTGCGGCGCTCGGCGGGCTTCGGGCCCGCACCCACGCCTGAGGCTATTTCCCGAGCTTCTCGATCTTGTCCTGAAGCCGGGCCAGCTCGGCCTTGAGCGCGGCCACGTCGTCGTCGCTCTTGCCGGCCGGCACCTCGGAGGCAACCGGCGCGCCGGTCCCCGGCTTGAACGCCTGCGCCGCCGCCTCGAACATCGCCATGTTGCGCTTGGCGATCTCCGCAAAGGGCGAATTGGCAAAGGCCCCCTCGACGGCGCTCTTGAACTGCTCCTGGTTGCGGCGGAAGCTCTCCATCGACGCTTCGAGATAGCCCGGCACCATCGCCTGCATCGAATCGCCATAGAGCGAAATGAGCTGGCGCAGGAAGTTCACCGGCAGCATCGTCTGGCCCCGCTGCTCCTCTTCCATGATGATCTGGGTGAGGACATTATGGGTGATGTCCTCCTCGGTCTTGGCATCGACGACCTTGAAGTCGCGGCCCTCGCGCGTCATCGCGGCGAGATGGTCGAGCGTGATATAGGACGAGGTCTCGGTGTTGTAGAGCCGCCGGTTCGCGTACTTCTTGATGATGACCGGACCCGATCCAGCAGCAGCTTTCTTCATTAGGACCCCCGCATGAATGGGACATCACTATCATCGTTTCATTCTGCGGCGCAACAAGGCCCGCGCCCGCTGCCCTTGTTTCTTTCGCTGTTGCGCAGCGAAACCGCAGCATCGCCCGAGCGGCGCGCCGCCGCATTGGCGGGATTGAAGGCCTATCAGGAGGCGGAACGCCCACCGGAACGCGTGCCGCCGCCGGCCATCGCCACCGCTGGGCGAGCATCGCTGCGCGATTATGGCGGTGGTGGGCCGCCCGCGGTGTTCGTTCCCTCCTTGATCAATCCGCCTTTCGTGCTCGACCTCGCCGAGGGCAATTCGCTCCTCGCCTGGCTCGCGACGCAAGGACTGCGCCCGTTGCTCGTCGATTGGGGCACGCCAGGCCCCGCCGATCGCGACGAAGGCATTTCGGACCATGTCACCCGCCGCCTGCTCCCCCTGCTCGACGCGCTCGGCGAGCCGCCGCTGCTCGTCGGCTACTGCCTGGGCGGCACGCTCGCGGTCGCCGCCGCCGGTTCGCGGCCGGTGCGCGGGCTGGCGACGATCGCCGCGCCGTGGCGCTTCGCACGCTATGGCGATCTCGCCCGCGCCGCGATCGCCGCACATTGGGAGGCCGCCCGCGAACCCTCGCGCGCGCTTGGCCTGGTGCCGATGGAAGTGCTCCAGGCCGGCTTCTGGCAGCTCGACCCCGCCCGAACCATCGCGAAGTTCGAAAAGTTCGCCCGGATGGACCGGGGCAGCGAGACGGCCCGCGCCTTCGTCGCACTCGAGGATTGGGCCAATGGCGGCGCCCCGCTCACCTTCGCCGCCGGGCAGCAGATGTTCGACTGGTTCTTCGATGCCGACCGCCCCGGCCGCGGCCGCTGGTGGGTCGCCGGCCATCGCGCGGTCCCGCGGCGGCTCGCCTGCCCGGCGGTCGAATTCGTGTCGCGCACCGATCGCATCGTCCCGGCCGCGACGGCGATCGGCCTGCCCGACCAGCGCCTGATCGGGCTCGGCCATGTCGGCATGATCGTCGGCAGCCGCGCGCGCGAGGCGCTGTGGGCGCCACTGCGCGACTGGCTAATTGCCGCAGCGCACCCTAGATAGCCGCCAACCAGAACAGGCTGCCGCAGGAGTCTCCAAGCCATGACCGAAGTCGTGATCACCGCCGCCAAGCGCACCCCCGTCGGCAGCTTCCTCGGCGCGTTCGCCGCTACCCCGGCGCACGAACTCGGGCGCGTCGCGATCGAGGCGGCACTCGCCCAGGCCGGCGTTTCGGGCGAGGACGTCAGCGAAGTGATCATGGGCCAGGTGCTCACCGCGGCGCAGGGCCAGAACCCCGCGCGCCAGGCCTCGATGGCCGCGGGGCTGCCCAAGGAAGTGCCGGCCTGGAGCGTCCAGCAGGTCTGCGGATCTGGCCTGCGCGCCGTCGCCCTCGCCGCCCAGGCGGTGCAGACCGGGGATGCCACCATCGTCGTCGCCGGCGGGCAGGAATCGATGTCGATGTCGACGCATGCGCAGTCGCTGCGCCCCGGCGCCAAGATGGGCGACGTCGCGCTGATCGACACGATGATCAAGGACGGCCTGACCGACGTGTTCAACGGCTATCACATGGGCATCACCGCCGAGAACCTCGCCGAGCAATATCAGGTGACCCGCGGCGAGCAGGACGCCTTTGCGGTGCGCTCGCAGAACCTGGCCGAAAAGGCGCGGGCGGAGGGGCGCTTCAAGGACGAGATCGCGCCGGTAACGGTCAAGACCCGCAAGGGCGAGACGGTGGTCGCCGACGACGAATATATCCGCGCCGGCGCGACGATCGAGAGCGTCGCCGGGCTCAAGCCGGCGTTCAAGAAGGACGGCACCGTCACCGCCGCCAATGCCTCCGGCCTCAACGACGGCGCTGCGGCGCTCGTCGTGATGAGCCGCGAGGAAGCCGAGAAGCGCGGCGCCCCGATCCTGGCCACGATCAAGAGCTGGGCGACCGCCGGCGTCGATCCCTCGATCATGGGCATCGGCCCGGTGCCCGCCTCCAAGAAGGCACTCGAAAAGGCCGGCTGGACGATCGCCGATCTCGACCTCATTGAAGCCAACGAAGCCTTTGCCGCCCAGGCACTTTCGGTGGGCAAGGAGCTTGGCTGGGACGCGGACAAGGTCAACGTCAATGGCGGCGCGATCGCCATCGGCCACCCGATCGGCGCGAGCGGCGCACGCGTGCTGACCACGCTGCTGTACGAGATGGAGAAGCGGGGCGCGAAGAAGGGTCTGGCGACCCTGTGCATCGGCGGCGGGATGGGAATCGCCATGTGCGTGGAGCGGTGAGCGCGAGAGGATCCTGCCGTCATAGCGCTCTACATCGGCAGAACGCTTTAAGGATATTTCACTTAGACTGCCCTGCCTGAAACAAAGTGAAAGCTACAGTCACCTTTGTGCAACACAGCAGGAATTTGTTCAGCCGCCGTTAAAGAATCCGGCTTGTGTTGCGCTGATGTGTCCGGCCTGTTGCACTCTTCGGGCACTCCCGCCCGGGTAGGGGCAACATATGAAACTGAATCGCCTTCTCGGCGCGACCGCGCTTGCAGGGTCGTTGCTGAGTTTTCCGAGCGTCGCATGGGCTCAGGAGACGGGCCAATCCTCGCCTGAATTCTGCCGCGAGAATCCGGCCGACGCGAGCTGCCCGTCCGCAGACCAAGAATCGATCATCGTTACTGGTTCGCGCATTCGGCGCCCGAACGTCGATTCGCCAGTGCCCGTCACCACGATCGCGGGCGAGCAGTTTTTCCAACAGGGTCAGAATAGCATCGGCGACACGCTGAACGATTATCCCCAGCTGCGGAGCACGTTCGCGCAACAGAATCCCGGCCTCGGCATCGGTATCGCAGGCCTTAACCTGCTTGATCTTCGCGGCCTTGGCACGCAGCGGACGCTTGTCCTGGTCAATGGCCGTCGCCATGTGCCAGCGGACATCCTGAACAACGCCGTCTCGCCTGACGTCAATTCGATTTCGACTGATCTGATCGAGCGCGTGGACATCCTCACCGGCGCCAACTCGGCCATTTACGGCTCAGACGCCATCGCCGGCGTGGTCAACTTCATCCTGCGTAAGGATTTTGATGGCGCGCAGTTGCGAGGCCAGGCCGGTATCGTGCAGGACGGCTACGGCGGTAACCAGCTGATCTCGGGCATGTACGGAAAGAACTTCGCCGGTGGCCGCGGCAACGTCACCGTCCAGGCCGATTACTCGCGCGCCGACCGCGTTTTCGCGTCGGACGTCCCGGCCTTCAGGCGCAGTGACGGCTTAGGCGTCATCGATTCGGATGGCGGCGCCGGCATCGTGAACGGTGGCGACGGGTATCCGGATCGCGCCTTCTTCCGTGATTTCCGTAGCACCACCATCCACTATAACGGCCTGGTCCCGATCAACCAGCGCAATGCCGTCGGCGGCGCCTGCGGCAACGCTACCACAGCCAACAATGGCGGCCCGAACAGCCTCGGTGTGGCCTTCAGCTGCACCTATATCTTCAACGACGCCGGCCGCCTTGTCCCGCAGACTGGTACGCGCTTCGGCACCGGCATCAACAGTTCGATCATCGGTGGCAACGGCCAGACCGGTCGCGAGGGACGGACGCTTTCGGTGTTGCCGTTCAACGAGCACTACAACGCCAACCTGCTTGCGCACTATGAAGTGGCACCTGAGCTGGAGCTGTTCGTCGAAGCCAAGTGGAATCGCGTGAACACGGTGGGCAACAATGCAGGCCCGTCGTTCATCCAGGGCACCCAGTCGCAGTTCGACTTCCGTGAGCGCACGCGCCTGGACAACCCGTTCTTGAATCCGGCCGACCGCACCACCCTAGCCAATGCACTTCTCACTTCGGGCTGTCGCTCCGACTTGCAGACCACCTGCCCGGCTGCCGGCAACCTCACCGCGGCTGACATCACCGCGATCAACAACGGTAGTTATCGCTTCGTCGTCGCGCGCAACCTGCTCGACGTAGGTCTGCGCGACGAGCATTTCTCGCGCGATACTTGGCGCGTCGTCACCGGCATGCGCGGAACCTTCAACGGGGACTGGAGCTACGAACTGTCGTTGAACTACGGGAAGTTCCGCGAGCAGATCACCACCGAAGGCTATATCGATCGGCAGCGTTTCGTGCTGTCGATGGACGCGGGCCTCGACCCCGCCACGAACACGATCAAGTGCCGTGCGCAGTATGATGCCGCCTCCGCCCTACCGATCCAGCGTACGGATGCGGTCTCGGTCGCCATCGCGGCGCGCAATCAGGCTCGTCTGGCAGCCGACATCGCCGCCTGCGTGCCCTACAATCCCTTCGGCTCACCAGACAACAGCAAGGCGGTCTCCTATTTCAGCCGCCCGGCCAACAACCGCTCGGGCCTGGAGCAGATCGTACTGCAGGGCTTCGTGTCGGGTGACATGAGCCAGCTGTTCGAACTGCCCGGGGGGCCGATCGGCTTCGCGCTCGGCGGCGAGTACCGCAAGGAAAAGTCGTTCTACTACCAAGACCCATTCGTTACCGATGGCTTCACCAACGGCGTCTCGATCCCAACCTTCAGCCTACCCCGTTCGAAGTGAAGGAAGCCTTTGGCGAACTCAACGTTCCGCTTCTCAAGGACATGCCGTTCTTCAAGGAGCTGACGGTAAGCGGAGCGGCTCGTGTCGCCAAGTATCAGGGTGATGTCGGCACCGTTTGGGCGTGGAATGCGGGCGGCGTCTGGGCGCCGATCCCGGACATTCGCTTCCGCGCGAATTATGGCCACTCGGTTCGCGCACCGAACGTTTCGGAAACGGCGTTCCCGCTGGTCCCGAACTTCGCGCCGGGCTTTGTCGACCCTTGCCAGCCGGGCAGCCGCGGCACTGGCATCCGCAACACTAACTGCCAGGCAGATCTGGGTAACCTGCTCGGCAACCTGACTGACATCACGCAGTCGCTCGGGATCGTCAGCGGCTCGAACCCTGGACTCAAGGCTGAGACCTCGAACTCGCTGACGGTAGGCGCTGTGCTGCAGCCGCGCTTCATTCCTGGCTTCAGCCTCACGGCCGACTACTACCAGATCAAGGTGGACGGGATCATCACCTCGCTCAGCGCGCAGGCGATCGTGAACAGCTGCTATGATTCGGCCACGCTGAACAACGTGTTCTGCGCCCAGTTCCAGCGTAACCGCGGTACGACCAACGGCCCGAACGGCGAAGTCCCGGGACGCATCCTGTTCAACACGCTGATTTCGGCACCGCTAAACTTCGCTAGCCGCCAGCGCCGGGGCGTCGATGTCGATCTCGAATATCGCGCCAACATCGGTGACGTGCGGCTCGGGACCAACGTGGTCTATGTGCATGTGCTGAAGAACAGCAACTACCAGGACCCGACCAACCCGAACTTCGAAACTCGCAACCTCGGCCAGCTCGGCGATCCGAAGGACGAGTTCCGCTGGGATGTGAATGTCGGCACCGGGCCTTTCACTTTCGGCTACAACATGCACTATATCGGTCCGATGCTGGTTACCGCGTACAGCGACCTTTATACGATTAACGGCATCCCCCCGGCGAATGTCGATTATGCCGATACGCTCGAGTATCCGGCAGTATTCTACCACGCCATCCGGTTCGACTTCGACATCGGCAAGACCGGTAGCGGCCAGAAGTTCAACTTCTACGGCGGTATCGACAACTTGCTCGATACGCAGCCGCCGCTTGGCTCGACCGCGACCGGTTCCGGAAGCTCGATCTATTCGTTCCGCGGCAGGACCTTCTACGCGGGGTTCAAGGCCAAGTTCTGATATTTCGAAACAACTGCTAACCTGGGGGCGGGGGGAAACCTTCGCCCCTTATTTTTTGGACGGGACTGATTTGGATCCGATCACCGCAGCACAGGCGAGCTTGGCCCAGGGCAACGCGGCGGACGCTGTCGCACTTCTCGCCGCCGCGGGCGACGCCGGAGATGCCGAGGCGCTGGCCGAACTGGCGATATGGCACATCGGCGGAAGGCATGTCTCACGTGACCTGCCCGCCGCCCGCGCGTTGCTACGCCGCGCCGCCACGATCGGCCATGTCGACGCCGCACTCATGGAAGTGGCTCTCACGGCCAATGGTAGCGGTGGCGCGCCCGATTGGGCCGGCGCTGTGGGGCTGCTCCGGCGCGCAGCCGTGCATGATCCTCTCGCATGCCAACATCTCGAGCTCCTCGAGCAAATGTCGCTTTCCGGTGACGGGAACCCCCGCAACCTGCCTCCACCCGAACCCATCCATGCGAGCCCGCGCATCGAGCGCTACACGGGGCTCTGCACGCCGATCGAATGCGCCCATGTCGCGTCGGTCGCCGCCCCTTCGCTGCAGCCCGCGGTCGTGTTCGATCCCGCCAGTCGAAGGATGATCGCGCATCCGATCCGCGCATCGGACAATGCACCGATCGGCCCGACCCAGGAATCTCTGGTCGTTCAGGCCATCAATCGACGAATTGCCGCAGTGACGAAAACGGACGTCGGGCAGGCCGAGCCGCTGACCGTGCTCCGCTATCGTCCGGGCCAGCAATACCGCCCGCACCTCGACACCTTGCCGTCGCAAGAGAACCAGCGGATCCGGACGGCAATTCTGTATCTCAATGCCAATTTCACCGGCGGCGAGACCGAATTTTCGCTGCTTGGCGTGAGGGTCTCGCCGCGGATGGGCGACCTGCTGGTGTTCGACAATGTCGACGCGACGGGCATGCCCGAACGGCTCAGCCAACACGCCGGTCTTCCCGTCGTCAGCGGCACCAAGTGGATCGCGACGCGGTGGATCAGGGCGCAGCCGACGACTCCCTGGGCCTTGTCCGACGAAGCCCGAATCGCCACGGGCGATTGACCGCCGGTGCTACCCCCAAACCCGCTCAAACCGCCCGCCCAGCCCGGTCAGCAGTTCGTACTGCGACAGCCCGCTCAGCGCCGCCGTCTCCGGCAACGCATAATCGATCGCAACCCAGTCGCCCTCGCCGATCTCCGGCGCCGCCGACACGTCGATCGCGGTCAGGTCCATCGAAACGCGGCCGATCAAGGGGAGCCGGCGTCCATCCACACGCGCCGATCCCTTGCCCGAGAAGCAGCGCAGATAGCCGTCGGCATAGCCCAGATTGAGGATCGCCACTTCGGTGTCTGCCGGTGCCGTCCAGGTGGCGTTGTAGCCGACGATCTCGCCCTTCGGGACCGTGCGCCGCTGGAGGACCTGCGCCTCGGGCGTCACCACCTGGCGGATGCCGTCATGTTCGGCGCGCTGGCGGCCGCCGTACAGCGCGATCCCCGGCCGAGTCAGGTCGAAGGCATAATCGGCGCCGAGTGCGATCCCGGCGGAATTGGCGAGGCTCATCCGCTTCGCCCCGGTCCGCCCCTTCAGCGCCGCGAAGGCGTCGCGCTGCCGGCGGTTCAGCGGCACGTCCTCGTCGGCGCTGGCCAAGTGGCTGAGCAGCGTGTCGATCGCCAGCCCGTCGAGCAGCCCCTCGCCGATTTCCTGCGCACTCACGCCGAGCCGGTTCATGCCGGTATCGACCATCACGTCGCACGGCAGTCCCGTCGCCTTCCAGCGCTGGACCTGTGTCGCGCTGTTGAGCACCGGCCGGGCATAGCGCGCATCCTGCGGGTCCTCCGCCCGCGCGCCGTGCAGCACCGAGACCGACAGGCCGAGATCGGCAATCGCTTCCGCCTCAGCCCAGGTCGCCACGAAGAAATCGCGACACCCCGCCTCCGCCAGCCGGCGGGCGACTTCGCGCGCACCCAGGCCATAGCCGTTCGCCTTGATCGCCGCGCCGCACGCGGCGCTGCCGCTCAGCCGATCGAGGAGCCGCCAATTCGAAGCCAGCGCGGCACCGTCTAGCCGCAGGCGCAGGGGAGCAATCATCCCCGAGCGGTTAGCGCTCCCGCGCCGCCGATGCCACCGTCTCCTTGAGGCCCCAGGCCGTCACGACCAGCGCCATCGCCACCACCGCGAAGGTGTACCACAGGCCGGCATAGGGATCGCCGGTCTTGGCGACGATATATTGGCTGATCAGCGGCAGGAAACCGCCGAAATAGCCGGTGCCGATATGGTAGGGGATCGACATCGAGGAATAGCGGATGCGGCTGGGGAACATCTCGCTGAGCAGCGCGGCGACCGGGCCATAGGTCGCCCCCGCCAGCGCCATCAGCCCCAGCACCGCGAGCACGATCCGGGCAATGTCGGCCGGGCGCGGCACGATCTTGTCCAGCCGGTATCCCGCCGCGACCAATGCCGAATCGAGCGCGTCGGGATGCGTGTCGATCACGCGCGCGCCGCCGATCGTCACCTCCACCGCGCTCGCCTTGGCGGTGGTGTAGGCGATGCCCTTCTTCGAGAAATGGTCGAGGATCTGCGCGCAGGCGCCGGCCTGCTTCGCGGCGAAGGGATCGTATCCGCAATCCGGCCCGGCCACCACCACCGGCTCGCGCTTCGCCGCCGCCGCCAGGCTGGGATTGGCGGCGCCGCCGATCATCCAGAAGAGCGGGAAGAGCAGCACCAGCGTCAGCGCATAGCCGATCACGATCGGCTTCTTGCGCCCGATCCGGTCCGAGAGATGGCCGAACAGGATGAAGAAGACGAGCCCGCCGATCGCCGCGCCGCCGGTGATCAGCTGCGCCGCGATCGGTTCGATCCGCATGGGTCCGGAGAGGAAGGAGAGGACCGAGAACATGGCGGTGTACCAGATCACCGTCAGCCCTGCAGAAATGCCGAACAGCGCGACGAACAGCCGCTTGCGATTGCCCGGATAGGTGAAGCTTTCGACGAACGGATTGCGCGCGGTCTCGCCGGCTTCCTTCATCGCCTTGAACACCGGGCTTTCGGAGAGCTTCAGCCGCATCCACAGCGAGACCGCGAGCAGCACGATCGAGAAGAGGAAGGGCACGCGCCAGCCCCATTGCTGCCATTGCTCGGCGCTCAGGACGCCCATCACCGCGAGCACCACGATGAGGCTCAGGATGAAGCCGCCGACCACGCTCGCCTGGATGAAGCTGGTGTGGAAGCCGGCACGCCCCGGCGGGGAATGTTCGGCGACATAGATCGCCGCGCCGCCATATTCTCCGCCCAGCGCCAGCCCCTGGCAGACGCGCAGCAGCAGGATCAGCAGCGGCGCCGCCAGGCCGATCGTCGCATAGCTCGGCACCAGCCCGACGCCGGCGGTGGCCAGCCCCATCAGGGTGATCGTGATCAGGAAGGTGTATTTGCGCCCGAGCCGATCGCCGAGAAAGCCGAACAGCACCGCGCCGAGCGGGCGGAAGCCGAAGCCCACCGCGAAGGTCGCCCAGACGAGCAACTGGCCGAGCACTTCGTTCCCCGCGGGGAAGAAGGTGTTGGCCATGATGCCGGTCGCGCCGAGCGTGCCGTAGATGAAGAAATCATACCATTCGAAGATCGTGCCCAGCGACGAGGCGCTGATCACCAGCCGCATGTCATGCGCATTCGGCTCGGCTGCGGCCATGGGTCCCTCTCCCGCTTCTCTCTTGGAGGAAGGGTTTAGCGCGTCTCTGCCGCGCGGCAAGCGGCGCTCACTGCCAGATCAGCATCGCCGCGGCGGCGGCGGCCATCACCAGCGTGCCAATCCAGCCTAGCCCGAGCAGCAGCGGCGAGGCGCGGAAGCGGCCCATCGTGCTCGGCCGGGATACGAGCACCATCATCACCGCCATGATCGGCACGGCGGCAAAGCCGTTGATCACCGCGCTCCAGAACAGCGCCTTGATCGGCGGGATGCCCGACCAGCTGATGCCGATGCCGAGCAAGGTCGATGCGGCGATTACGGCGTAGAAGCCCTTCGCCTCCATCAGCTTGTGCTCGAGCCCGCATTTCCAGCCGCAGCTGTCTCCCACTGCGAACGCCGCCGATCCGGCGAGCACCGGCACCGCAAGCAGTCCCGTCCCGATGATCCCCATCGCGAACAGCCCGAAGGCGAAGCTTCCCGCCACCGGACGCAGCGCCTCGGCGGCTTCGGCGGCGGTGCCGATCTCGGTCTTGCCCGCCGCGTGCAGCGTCGCCGCGGTGGCGACGATGATCGCTAGCGCGATCAGGTTCGAAAAGCCCATGCCGACCAGCGTATCGATGCGCATCCGCCGCATCTCGCGCGGGGCCTGGGCGGGCGCCTTGCGCAGCGGCTCAGCCTCGGGATCCTCCTCGATCTCCTCGACTTCCTGTGCGGTCTGCCAGAAGAACAGATACGGGCTGATCGTCGTGCCGAACAGCGCGACGATCACCGTCACGGCCTCCTTGCCCTCGAGGTGCGGCACGACCAGCCCGGTCGCCGCCGCACGCCAATCGACCTTCACCGCGATTGCCACGGCCGCATAGGCCAGCAGCGACAGCGTCAGCCATTTGAGCACGCGCGAATAGCGGTGATAGGGCACGAAGACCTGCAGAACGAGGCTGATCAGGGCCAGCGCCACCGTGAAGACGTGCGGATTGCCGCCCGCAACCAGCCGCGCCGCGTCGCCCATCGCCGAAAGATCCGCGCCGACGTTGATCGTGTTGGCGAAGAACAGCAGCGCGACCAGCAGCATCACCAGCCAGCGCGGCAGGATTTGGCTCATGTTCGCCGCGAGTCCGCGCCCGGTCACCCGCCCGATATGCGCGCTGATCAACTGAACCGCCGACATCAGCGGATAGGTGAGCAACATCGTCCACATCAGGCCGTAGCCGAACTGTGCGCCAGCCTGGGAATAAGTGGCGATGCCGCTGGGATCGTCGTCGGCTGCGCCGGTGATCAGCCCTGGCCCGAGTTGCTTCGCGACCGAGGGGAATTCATTCTTGGGTTGTTCTTGATCGGCCATGCGCCTGCGCCCTCTCCCGGCCGTGACGCTGCCAGAACGTTCACAGATGCGCAAATGATCCGAAGAACTTAACTTGGGTTGCAGCCCTAGGCGAATGGCGCGGATCGAGTTAGGGTGCGGGCAATAGCGGAAAAAGGATTCGGCCCATGCGCTTCCTTGCCTTGCTCGTCGCGTTGTTTGCGTTCGTTCCCGGTGCCTCCGCCCAGGTCCCGGCCTATCCCGCCGGCTTCGCCACGCGCGAAGTGCCGGTCAACGGCACCACGCTGCACGTCCGCGTGGGCGGCTCGGGGCCGGCGGTGCTGCTGCTCCACGGCTATGGCGAGACCGGCGACATGTGGGCGCCGATGGCGGCGGCGCTGATGCGCAGCCACATGGTCATCGCCCCCGATCTGCGCGGAATGGGCCTTTCCGCGGTCGCGACCAGCGGGTTCGACAAGAAGAACCAGGCGCAGGACATGACTGCGCTGCTCGCCACGCTCGGCGTCGGCAAGGCGGACGTCGTCGCGCACGACATCGGCAACATGGTCCCCTATGCGCTGACGGTGCAGCATCCGGAAATCGTCACTCGGCTGGTGCTGATCGACGCCCCGGTGCCCGGCATCGGCCCTTGGGAAGAAATCCTCAAGAACCCGATCCTCTGGCATTTCCGCTTCGGCGGGCCGGACATGGAGCGGCTGGTGGCGGGCCGGGAGCGCATCTACCTCGATCGCTTCTGGAACGATTTCTCCGCCGATCCCGCGCATTTCGACGAAGCCTCGCGCGCGCATTACGCGGCGCTCTATGCCAGGCCGGGCAACATGCATGCCGGGTTCGAGCAGTTTCACGCCTTCGATCAGGATGCGATCGACAATCGCGCCCTGCTCGCCTCCCGCGGCAAGCTGGCGATGCCGGTGCTCGCGATCGGCGGCGAGAAGAGCTTCGGGCTCCAGATGGCGGCGATCATGCGCTTCGCCGCCACCGACGTGACCGAAGGCGTCGTCCCCGGCTCGGGCCATTGGATCATGGAGGAAAATCCCGACGCCACCGTCAAGCTGGTGACCGACTTCCTCGCGCGGAAATGATCGACAGCCGGCTATGTGGAGTCGAACGCATCCGCGCATTGCGCCCTCCCCCCAGCGCAGGCTGGGGTCTTGAGGGTCGGGCGACGACGGAATAGCATCGCTGCGGGAGATGCCAGCTTGCGCTGGCATGACGATGGGAGCCGGGGTTCCCTGTTCGGCTACTTGGCGTGGGCCGCCCTTCCTCAGTCCAGGTTCGGCCGCAGCCAGCGCGTCGCCTGCTCGATGCTCACCCCGCGCCGCGCGGCATAGTCTTCGAGCTGGTCCTGGCCGATCCGCGCTACGCCGAAATATTCGGCCTGCGGGTGGCCGAAATAGAAGCCCGACACCGCCGCCGTCGGCAGCATCGCGAAGCTTTCGGTGAGCGAGATGCCGGTGCGATGGTGCGCGTCGAGCATCTTGAACAGGATCGGCTTGAGGCTGTGCTCGGGGCAGGCCGGATAGCCCGGTGCGGGGCGGATGCCGCGATATTGCTCGCGGACCAGCGCCTCGTTGTCGAGCTGCTCGCCCTCGGCATAGCCCCATAGCGCGGTGCGGACATATTGGTGCAGCCGCTCGGCGAACGCCTCGGCCAGGCGATCGGCCAGCGCCTTCAGCAGGATGTCCGAATAATCGTCGATCGCGTTCTTGAAGCGCGCGAGATGCGGCTCGATGCCGTGGATGGAGACCGCGAAGCCGCCGATCCAGTCGCCATCGGGATCGATGAAATCGGCCAGGCACATGTTCGCCCGCCCCTCGCGCTTCGCGATCTGCTGGCGCAGCATCGGCAGGCGGACATGGTTTTCGTCCTCGACATGGACGACGATATCGTCGCCCTCGCGCGCGCAGGGCCACAGCCCGGCCACGCCGCGCGCGGTCAGCCACTTCTCCTCGACGATCCGGTCGAGCATCTTCTGTGCATCGGCGAACAGGCTGGTCGCGCTTTCGCCGACCACCTTGTCCTCGAGGATCGCCGGATAGTTGCCGGCCAGCTCCCAGGCGCGGAAGAAGGGCGTCCAGTCGATATAGCGGCGCAGGTCCTTGAGGTCCCAATCGTCGAACGTGTGGACGCCGGGCAGCCGTGGCTTGCCCGGCTTCAGCCGCATGTCCGCCTCGAACGCATTGTCGCGCGCCTTGTCGAGCGGCAGCAGCTCGCTCTGCCCGCGCCCGGCCCGCGCCGCACGGACCTGCTCATATTCGGCGGCGACCCTTGCGACATAATCGTCGCGCTGGGTGTCGGAGACGAGCGCGGTCGCCACGCCCACGGCGCGGCTCGCGTCGAGCACATGCACCACCGGCCCCTTGTACGCCGGCTCGATCCGGAGCGCGGTATGCACGCGGCTGGTGGTGGCGCCGCCGATCAGAAGCGGCATCTTCATGCTCGCCCGCTCCATCTCCTCGGCGACGGTGACCATCTCGTCGAGGCTCGGCGTGATCAGCCCCGAAAGCCCGATCATGTCGGCGTCATTCTCGTTCGCCGCCTCGAGGATCTTCGACCAGGGCACCATCACGCCCAGATCGACGACTTCGAAGCCGTTGCACTGGAGCACCACGCCGACGATGTTCTTGCCGATATCGTGGACGTCGCCCTTGACGGTGGCCATCACCACCTTGCCCTTGCCCTTGGCGCCCTCTTCCTTCGCCGCCTCGATGAAGGGCAGCAGGTGCGCGACGGCCTTCTTCATCACCCGGGCGGACTTCACCACCTGGGGCAGGAACATCTTGCCCGATCCGAACAGGTCGCCGACCACGTTCATCCCGTCCATCAGCGGGCCTTCGATCACTTCGATCGGCCGCGCCGCTTTCAGGCGCGCTTCTTCGGTATCCTCGACGACATATTGGTCGATGCCCTTGACCAGCGCATGCTCCAGCCGCTTCTCGACAGCCCAGCCGCGCCATTCCGCCGCCTGCTTCTCAGCCACCGCATCGGTGCCCTTGAACTTCTCCGCCAGTGCGACGAGCCGGTCGCCCGCCTCGGGATCCTTGTTGAGGATCACGTCCTCACAGGCCTGGCGCAGCTCGGGTTCGATCGCGTCATAGACGTCGAGCTGGCCGGCATTGACGATCGCCATGTCCATTCCCGCGGGGATGGCGTAATAGAGGAAAACCGAATGCATCGCGCGGCGCACCGGCTCGTTGCCGCGGAACGAGAAGCTGAGGTTCGAGAGCCCGCCCGAGATATGGCAATGCGGGCAGCGCTTCTTGATCTCGCGCGTCGCCTCGATGAAGTCGACGCCGTAATTGTTGTGCTCCTCGATGCCCGTCGCCACTGCGAAGACGTTGGGATCGAAGATGATGTCCTCGGGCGGGAAGCCGATGCCCATCAGCAGCTTGTAGGCGCGCTCGCAGATTTCGATCTTGCGCGCCTGGGTATCGGCCTGGCCGGTCTCGTCGAACGCCATGACGACCACCGCGGCGCCATAGGCCATGCACTTGCGGGCATGGTCGAGGAACTGGTCGACGCCTTCCTTCATGCTGATCGAATTGACGATCGGCTTGCCCGAGACGCACTTCAGCCCGGCCTCGATCACGTCCCATTTCGAGCTGTCGATCATCACCGGCACGCGCGCGATGTCGGGCTCGGCGGCGATCAGCTTGAGGAAGGTCGTCATCGCCTCGTGCGCGTCGAGCAGGCCTTCGTCCATGTTGACGTCGATCACCTGCGCGCCGTTCTCGACCTGCTGGCGCGCGACCTCCACGGCCTTGGCGTAATCGCCCGCCATGATCAGCTTCTTGAACGCCGCGGAGCCCGTGACGTTGGTCCGCTCGCCGACATTGACGAAATGGGTGGAGGAAGGGGTGGTGTTCATTCGTCTTTCTGCCTCCCCTCCCGCTTGCGGGAGGGGATCGAGGGTGGGCGCCCGTTCATCGCGAGCCACGTCTTCGGAGGAGAGCGTCCGCCCACCCCCTGCCCCCTCCCGCGCGGGAGGGGGAAGTAAAGTCATGCCGCCATCGTGAACGGCTCCAGCCCCGCCAGCCGGGTCCGCACTTCGGGCGAGGGGATTGCCCGCGGTGCGAGGCCCTGCACCGCCTCGGCGATCGCCCCGATATGCGCCGGCGTCGATCCGCAGCAGCCGCCGAGCACGTTGACCTGCCCCGCATCGGCCCATTCCTTGACCAGCCCCGCGGTCGTCGCCGGCATCTCGTCATAGGCGCCGAGCTCGTTGGGTAGGCCGGCATTGGGATAGACCATGATCAGCGTATCGCAGATCGCCGACAACGTCTTGACGTGCGGGCGCAGCTGCTCGGCGCCGAACGAGCAATTGAGCCCGATCGTCACCGGCCGGGCATGGCGCACCGCATGCCAGAAGGCCTCGACCGTGTGGCCCGAAAGGTTGCGCCCCGAAAGATCGGTCAGCGTCATCGACAGCATGATCGGCAGGTCTCGGCCCAGGTCGTTGCCGGCCTCGATCGCCGCCATGATCCCGGCCTTGGCGTTGAGCGTGTCGAACACCGTCTCGATCAGAATGAAGTCCACCCCGCCCTCGACCAGTGCATCGATCTGCTCGCGATACACGTCCTTCAGATAATCGAAGTCGATCTCGCGAAAGCCGGGATCGTTGACGTCGGGCGAAAGCGACAGCGTCTTGTTGGTCGGCCCCAGCGCGCCGGCGACGAAGCGCGGGCGGCCGTCCCTGGCCTGGAATTCGTCGGCGATGCTCCGTGCGAGCCGGGCGCTTTCGACATTGATCTCGCGCACCAGATGCTCGGCGCCGTAATCGGCCTGGCTGATCCGGTTGGCCGAGAAGGTGTTGGTCTCGGCAATGTCCGCCCCCGCCTCGAAATAGGCGCGGTGGATGCTCGCCGGCACGTCGGGCCGCGTGAGCGCCAGGATGTCGTTATTGCCCTTCTGGTCGTGGCTCAGGCCGAGATTGCCGGCATAGGCCGCCTCGTCGAGCTTCCAGTTCTGGATCTCGGTGCCGAACGCCCCGTCGGTGATCAGGATGCGCTTGGCCGCCTCGGCCAGGAATGTCTCGCGTACTGTCATCTCTTCCACCTTCTTAAGCCCCTCCCTTTCTGGGGTGGGGTTGGGGGTGGGGCAGTGTCTCACCGAGACCGTCGCTCGTGGTGAGTCCCCCACCCCAACCCCTCCCCTGAAGAGGAGGGGCTATTCATGGCCTAGCCCGCCGCCACCCGCGCCGCCGGCTTCGGCCGCACGCCCAGCAAATGGCAGATCGCGTAGCTCAGCTCGGCGCGGTTGAGCGTGTAGAAATGGAATTGCCGCACGCCGCCCGCATAGAGCTTGCGACACAGTTCGGCCGCCAGTGTCGCCGCGACGAGCTGGCGCGCCGCCGGACGCTCGTCGAGCCCCTCGAACAATCGCTCCATCCAGCCCGGCACCGCCGTACCGCACATGCCCGACATCCGGACGACGCTGGCGAAGCTCATCACCGGCATGATCCCAGGCACGATCTCGGCATCGATCCCCGCCGCGGCGGCCCGGTCGCGGAAGCGCAGGAAGGTGTCCGGCTCGAAGAAGAACTGCGTGATCGCCCGGTTGGCGCCCGCATCGATCTTGCGCCTCAGATTGTCGAGATCGGCGTCGGCGCTGGGGGAATCGGGATGGCATTCGGGATAGGCCGCGACCGAAATCTCGAACGGATGGAGCTTGCGCAGTCCCGCGACCAGTGCCGCGGCATTCTCATAGCCGCCCGGATGGGTGCTGTACTTCTCGCCGGCACGCGGCGGATCGCCGCGCAGCGCGACGATGTGGCGCACGCCCGCCGCCCAATATTCGCGCGCGACCTGATCGATCTCCTCGCGCGTCGCCTCGACGCAGGTGAGGTGCGCCGCAGCCGGAATCGCCGTCTCGCGCGCGATCCGCGCCACCGTGTTGTGCGTCCGCTCGCGCGTCGAGCCGCCGGCGCCATAGGTCACGCTGACGAAGCGCGGGCCGAGCGGCGCCAGCATCTCGATCGAGTCCCACAGCGTCTCCTCCATCTTCTCCGTCTTGGGCGGGAAGAATTCGAAGCTGACATCGATATCGCCCGCCACGTCCGCGAACAGCGGCGCCGCCAGCGGGTCCAACTTACTCATGCGGCCTTCACCTTCTGCTTCTCCAGTCCGGTCTTCCGCCCGAGCCACAATTTCACCGTCAGTTCGCCGCCCTCCAGCGTCTCGGTCTTCACCGGCGCCAGCCCGTGCGCTTCGAACCAGCCGAGCACCTGCTCGTCCGAAAAGCCGAGGCGGCTGTGCGCGTCGCGCGTGCGCAGCTCCTCGCGGTCGTGCGGGGCAAAGTCGACGATAAGCAGCCGCCCGCCATCGCCCAGCACGCGCGCCGCCTCGGCGATCGCCGCGCCCGGCTGCTGCGCGAAGTGGAGCACATGATGCAATATAGCGAGATCGGCGCCGCCATCCTGGATCGGCAGCGCATAGAGATCGGCCTGGCGCAGCTCGGCATTGGCAAGCCCCTGCTCGGAAAGCTTGGCGCGGGCCAGCCGCAGCATCTCGCTCGAACGATCGATGCCCAGCGCGCGCTCGGCCCTGGGCGCGAACAGCTCGAGCATCCGGCCGGTGCCGGTGCCGATATCGACCATCAGCCCCACCGGCGCGCCGCCCAGCGCCGCGCCCATCGCCGCCTCGACCTGGCTCTCGGCGATGTGGAGCGATCGGATCGCATCCCATTGCCCGGCATTGGCCTCGAACCATTCCGCCGCCGAAGCCGCGCGATCGGCGCGCACCGCCGCCAGCCGCGCCTCGTCCGCCAGCGCCCAGTGATCGGCCGCCTTCCAGGCATCCAGCGCGCCGAGCACCGGCGCCACCGTGCCGTCGGCGCCCATGCCGACGAATACCCAGCTGCCTTCCTTGCGCCGCTCGAGCAGCCCGGCATCGCACAGGATCTTGACGTGGCGGCTCACCCGCGGCTGGCTCTGGCCGAGCACCTGCGCCAGCTCGCCGACGCTCAGCTCCATCGAGCGGACCAGCGCGACGATGCGCAACCGCGTCGAATCCGCGAGCGCGCGAAAGATGGCCAGGGCGTTGGGGGCTGTGGGCATGACCGATCAAGATATAAAGATATCTTTATATCAGGTCAATTCACTGCGGCCATTGCCTTGCCGCGGCTGCCATTCTAGCCCCGGGCCCAAGCAAAAGAGAGGCCCTATCGGATGCGCAAGTTCCTGCTCCCCGCCATCGCCCTGCTCGCCTTGTCCGCCTGCGGCCACAAGGCGAAGAACGAGGCGGCCGAGGCGAACGAATCGCTCGCTGGCGACAGCAACACCATGGCCGAGGCAGTAGCCGACGTGAACGCCGCCAATGCCGCCGCCGCGGGGCCGGTCGATGGCGATCTCGGCAACGGCGCCGAGGCGCCGCCCCCGGGCGGCAGCGGCGACGAGGGCGATGACGCCAACGCCAACGAAATCACCGATTGATGCGCCCGCTCGCGCTGCTTCTCCTGCTCGCGCTCGCCGCCTGCGGCAACGGTGGATCGGATGACGGGGATGGCGGGTTGAGCCCCAGCGAGGCGCGCCGGCTCGATGCCGATGCCGCCTCGATCGACATCAACGCGGCCCAAAGCAACGGAGCGACTCCATGAACCTGCGCGAACTCGGCGCGAGCGGCATCGAAACGCCGCCGCTCGTCCTCGGCGGCAACGTCTTCGGCTGGACCGCCGACAAGGCGACCAGCTTCGCGGTGCTCGATCGCTTCGTCGATGCCGGCGGCACGCTGATCGATACCGCCGACGTCTATTCGGCCTGGGTGCCCGGCCATCAGGGCGGCGAATCCGAAAGCCTGATCGGCGAATGGCTGCGCGCGTCGGGCAAGGCGGGCAAGGTGAACGTCGCGACCAAGGTGGGCATGCTGCCCGGGGAAGGCGGCGAGAAGCTCGCCCCGGCGCGGATCGCCGCTGCCTGCGATGCTTCCCTCCAGCGGCTCGGCGTCGAGACGATCGATCTCTATTTCGCGCATCAAGACGACGAAGCGGTTCCCCAGGCCGAGTATCTCGCGGCCTTCGGCAAGCTGATCGATGCGGGCAAGGTCCGCGCGATCGGCGCCTCCAACTTCCACGCCGCCCGGCTCAAGGCCGCGCTCGATCTCGCCGCGCATGAAGGGCTGCCGCATTTCCGCGCGCTGCAGAACGAATACAATCTGGTCAGCCGCCACAAGTTCGAGGGCGAGCTCCAGGATCTGTGCATCCAGCACAATATCGGCGTAGTGCCCTTTTACGGCCTCGCCTCGGGCTTCCTCACCGGCAAATATCGCAGCGAAGCCGATTTCGGGAAGAGCGTGCGCGGCGGCCGGATGCAGGCCTATCTGGAGGGCAAGGGCCCCGCGGTGCTCGCCGCGATGGATGAAGTCGCCGCGGAAACCGGCGCCAGCCTCGCCCAGATCGCGCTCGCCTGGCTCGCCGCCCAGCCGGGCGTGACCGCGCCGATCGCCAGCGCGACCTCGGTCCAGCAGCTCGACGAACTGATCGGTGCCTGGGAGGTGACGCTGACGCACGACCAGCTCGACCGGCTCACTGCCGCGGGCGCCTGACGCCGCAGCTCAGCCGGTGCGTGACGCAAGCGCGCGCACCAGCCCCTGCACCGCCTCGCGGAAATCGTCCGCCTCGGCGGGATCGATCGCCATGCCCGCGCTCATCGCCTCGGGCACCTTGCGCGCCGGCTCGCGCAGCGCATCGCCCTTCGCAGTGAGCGCGATCAGCACGCGCCGCTCGTCGGCCGAGTCGCGCGTGCGCGTCACCAATCCCGCGGTCTCCATCCGCTTGAGCAGCGGCGTCAGCGTGCCGCTGTCGAGGTGCAGCCGCTCGCCCAGCGCTGAAACGCTGAGCGGCGCCTGCTCCCACAGCACCAGCATCACCAGATATTGCGAATAGGTCAGCCCCAGCTCGGCCAGGATCGGGCGATAGAGCCGCGTGATCAGATTGGTCGCGGCATAGAGGGGGAAGCAGATCTGGCGGTCGAGCCGCAGCGGATCGTCTAGGTCGTCGCTCAGCGCTGCCTCACTCGCTCGGGTCAATGGGTCTTCACGGTCAGGGCAACGTCAATATTGCCCTTCACGGCATTCGAATAGGGGCACACTTGATGCGCCGCCGCGACCAGCGCCTCGGCGCTTGCCTGGTCGATCCCCGCGATCGAAGTTTCGAGCGCGACCGAAAGCCGGAAGCCGCCGCTGCCATTGGGATGGATGCCGACCTCCGCGACGACGATCACCGCATCGTCGGCGATACCCGCCTTCTGCGCCTTGGCGACGTGCAGCACGGCGTTTTCGAAACAGGCAGCATAGCCGGCGGCGAACAGCTGCTCGGGATTGGTCTTGCCGCCCTTGCCGCCCAAGCCGTTCGGCAGCGCCAGGTCGAGCGCGAGGATTCCGTCCTCGCTGCGCACCGATCCGCTGCGGCCGCCGACCGCGGAAACCCGGGTGCTGTACAATGCGCTCATCGTCATTCTCCCATGAAGTGGAGGCTGGTATATAGATTGCGCACAATATAATTGCTATCTATTTAATTTCAGGGAACGCTGCGCCGGCCAACGCATTGAGCAAGCCATGATTTTTGCGCGCTTCCCGCAATGACTGAGCAACGCTGGCCCGAGCGGCTATGGATCGTCCGCCATGGCCAGAGCGCCGGCAACCTCGCCCGCGACCGCGCGCACGAGGCCGGCGCGATTCGGATCGAGCTCGATCAGCGCGACGTCGATGTGCCGCTCTCGCCGCTCGGCCGCGACCAGGCCGATGCGCTCGGCCGCTGGTTCGCCGCCGGCAAGGGCAATGGCCGCCCCGACGTGATCCTCGCCAGCCCCTATGTCCGCGCCCAGGATACCGCCCGACGCTTCCGCGATGCCGGCGGCGCCGATCCCGGCGAGCCGGTGTGCGTCGACGAGCGGCTGCGCGAAAAGGAATTCGGCGTGCTCGACGGGCTCACTACCGCCGGCATCCGCACCCTCGCCCCCGAACAGGCCGAGTTCCGCCGCCTGCTCGGCAAATTCTATCACCGCCCGCCCGGCGGCGAGAGCTGGTGCGACGTGATCTTCCGCCTGCGCTCGCTGCTCGATACGGTCTCGCTCCATTATCGCGGCCGCCGAGTAATGATCGTCGCGCACCAGGTGGTCGTGCTGTGCCTGCGCTACGTCATCGAGAATCTCAGCGAGGAAGAGATCCTGGCGATCGACCGCGAGGGCGACGTCGCCAATTGCTCGGTCACCGAATATGTCCACGATCCCGACCGCGGCAAGGACGGCCAGCTCGTGCTGGTCCGCTACAACGTCACTGCCCCGGTCGAGGAAGACGGGCAGACCGAAGTCACCAGCGCCCCCGATGCGATGGTGGGCGCGCGCGGATGACGCAGCTCGATCCCGCCTGGCTCGACGCCCATCCGCTGCCCGAGCCGGGCCATGACACCGACAAGAACCGTCGCGGACGCGTCCTCGTCGCGGGCGGCGCCGAAACCGTCCCCGGGGCGCTGCGCCTCACCGGCGAGGCCGCATTGCGCGCCGGTGCCGGCAAGCTCCAGCTCGCCGTGCCCCCCACCACCGCGATCCCGCTCGGCATCGCGATGCCCGAAGCCGCGGTCTTCTCCCTACCCGCCAATGCCAAGGGCGAGCTCGGCGCCGAGGCGGGCGAGGCGATTGCCGCGATGATCGATCGCTGCGATGCGCTCGTCCTCGGGCCCGGCACGGGGAAGGATGCCGATGCGGAACCGCTGCTCCACGCCGTGCTCGCCCAAAGCGGCGACGTCGCGCTGCTGCTCGATGCCGGCGTCATCCCCGCCGTCCCCGCTTGCGCCGAGGCGATCCGTGCCCGCAACGGCGATACCGTCCTCACCCCGCATCCCGGCGAAATGGCCGCGCTGATGGACTGCGACGAAGCCCGCGCTCGCGAGGACGCTGCCGCGCTGGCCCAAGAGGCCGCCGATCGCTTCGCCGTGACCGTGTTGCTCAAGGGCGCCGAGACCTGGATCGCGACGCCTGGCGAGCCGGTGCTCCACTATCCCGGTGGCGGCCCCGGCCTCGCCACGGGCGGCTCGGGCGACGTGCTGGCCGGCGTGATCGGTGGCCTGCTCGCGCGCGGCACGCCGCCGCGGGTCGCCGCCGCCTGGGGCGTCTGGCTGCATGGCGAGGCCGGCCGCCGCGCCGGCGAACGGATCGGCCCGATCGGCTTCCTCTCCCGCGAGATCCTGGCCGAGATCCCGCGCCTGATGGCGCGCGGCTAGAATCGACACCGGCTCGCTTCCCTTCCGGAAAGCGAGCCGGCGCCTTGGCGGTCGGATCGATCAGAAGCTCGCCCAGTCTCCGTCCGACCCAGGCGCGATCAGCGCGGGGATCGCCGCGGCGGGCAAGGGCTTCACCTTGCCGAAGTCGCGTGCCGCGCCCTGTGCCTTGCGCGGTGCCCCCGCGCCATCGGTCCGGAAGCGCGCGGCCTGGTCGGCCAGGGTCACCACTTCGTTGGTCAGCGTCCGTGCCGCGGCCGAGGTCTCCTCGACCATCGCGGCGTTCTGCTGGGTCGATTGGTCCATCGTCGAGACCGCGGCGGTGATCTCGCCGATCGCCGAGGACTGGGCGCGGTTGTCCGCCGCCATCTGGGCGAGCAGTTCGTGCACCACGGTCACGTCGCCCGAGATGTTGGCCAGCGCCCCATCGACCTTGCGCACCGCATCGACGGCGCCGGTGATTTCGTTCTGAGTGACGGTCAGCTGCTCGCGGGCCCGCTTGGCCTCTTCCTCGGCGCGCATCGCCAGCGCCGAGACGAGATCGGCGACCACCGCGAAGCCGCGCCCCGCCTCGCCGGCCCGTCCCGCCTCGACCGCGGCGTTCATCGCGAGCACCCGCGTCTGGAAGGCGATCTTGTCGAGCCCTTCGATCACGGCGTCGATGCCCTTGGCACTATCGCTCACCCGACCCATCGCGTGCACGGCGTCGTCGGTGATCGTGCGGCCGTTCTCGACAGTCGCGATGGTCTTGTCCGCGCGCTCCACCGTGCGGGTGGCCGCTTCGGCCGTCGTCTTGAGCCGGTCGTCCATCTGCGCGATCGCGGCCGAGGTCTCCTCGAGGCTCGCGGCATTGCTCTCGGTACGGCGCGACAGGTCTTCCGATGCCGACGCGATTTCCTGCGAACCGGTGCGGATCGCGCTTGCGCTCTCGGCGACGGCACCGATCAGGCCATGCAGGCTCGTCATCGCGGCATTGAAGCTCGAACGCAGCGCTTCATAGCTTTGGGGAAAGCTGTGCTTGATCTGGGCGGTGAGATCGCCCTCGGCCAGCGCCTCGAGATGCTCGCCCAGCGCCTTCACGACATCGTTCTGCTCGGCCGCAACGCGCTTTTCGTTCACCGCCGAATCCCGGAAGGTGAACATCGCCTTGGTCATGCGGCCGACGCAATCCTGATAGTCGGTGAACTCGATCGGGCTCTCCAAGTCGCCCGCGGCCAGCGCTTCCATGCGCACCACGGTCGAAACATAGGGGTCGCAGATCGCGCGACGGAAATTGGCGCCCAGCCAAGCCGCCAGGCCGACGCCGGCCAGCGTGACGCCCAGCCCGATCATCGTCGGCAACAAGGCGGCGCACAGGCCGATGAAGGCGGCGATGCCGGTGAGGCTTCCGAACGCCACGAAGGTCTTCTGGCGGATGGGGGCGATCGTTCTGAACCAGTGCATGGCGGCGTATCCCGTATTTCCTGCTCTCGCTGGAGAGACTTGTGGGAACAGTATAGACCGCGCGGGAGCACTCGACCGGATTCGACAATCGGGAAATTCACCTAAAGTGTTGCTACGCCGCACGGATTTGCCGTTTTCTAACCATGATCGGCGCGCGATTTCAGTAACTTACGCAGCAACGTGCTTGTTTTTGCGTCATGTTCAACGCGGCGCTTCCCTAATCCACGGCGAAGCGAAATGGCGCCACGCCCTCTTCGCCACCGGCGCTGATCGCGACCCGTCCGGCCGGCGGGGCGGAGCGCTGCGGACAGTCGGGGCGCAGGCAGGCGCGACAACCGGGGCCGATCGGCACCGCGCTGCCGCCGAGGTCGAGCCCCTGCGCCGCCGCCAGCGGCGAGGCCGCGTTCGCCGCCAAGCCCAGCGCGACGAC
>JAEXFD010000028.1 GCA_023400405.1 Pseudomonadota bacterium | reverse complement strand
GCGCCTGGCCCTGCAGGGTGTGGGTCACTTCCGGGTGGAACTGCACGCCGTACCAGCGCTTTTCTTCGTTGGCCATGGCGGCCACCGGAATGCGGTCGGTGGTGGCGGTGATGGTGAAGCCCGGCGGCGCGACGGAGACGTGGTCGCCGTGGCTCATCCAGACATTCAGCTTCGGCTCGCCGCCGTGGTCGCTCAGGCCCTTGAACAGTGCATCCGGGTTGATCACGTTCACTTCGGCGTGGCCGAACTCGCGCTGGTCAGCGGCTTCGGTGGCACCGCCCAGCTGTGCAGCCAGGGTCTGCATGCCGTAGCAGATGCCGAAGATCGGCAGGCCGCTGTCGAACACTTCCTGCGGCGCGGCCGGGGCGCCCGGCAGCGTAGTCGATTCCGGGCCACCGGACAGGATGATGCCCTTGGCGCCAAACGCCGCGATCTCGGCCGGGTTGTGGTCCCACGCCCAGATTTCGCAGTAGACGCCCAGCTCGCGGATGCGGCGGGCGATCAGCTGCGTGTACTGCGCGCCGAAATCGAGGATGAGGATCTTGTCGTTATGGATGTTGGTCATGGTGCCGTTCCAGTGGTGTTTTTCGCAGCGCCCGGCGCTTCAAGGCTCTGCGTCAGCGTGGCGATGAACGCCTCGCGTTGTTGAATATGTGAGGTATCTTCCTCGTCCCAGCGCAGCATCAGCAGGCCATGCGGTGCGTTGGGGTTGGAGCGGTCAGCGCGCGGCAACTCGGCGATTTCCTGCACTTCGGTGCCGGGCACGATGCGCCGTTGCAGCGCTGCCATCGAGAAGCCCGAATCCGCAGCGCCCCAGGACGCCCAGCGCACGCTCATCCTTGCGGGCTCCAGCGCGCCCAGTACCGGCGTCAGCACCGGATCATCCGGCCCGTGCAGTACCTCGGTAATGCATTGCAGCGTGACCTGCAGCGGGCGCTCGCCAGTGCCTTTCAGCAGCCAGCGCTGTTCGCCAGTGGCCTGTACCTGCCAACCCTTCGGCAGCGAGAACGCGTTCTGGCACGCCTGTACGTCCTGCAATTGCGAAACCGCCGCGCCCGGAGACCCGGAGCGCGGCGGCGGTTCGGACAACGAACAGCCTGCCATCAGCAGGCTGCCCGTAATCGCAAGAGCAGTTCGCAAGCGCATCAGGCGCGGTAGTTCGGCGGCTCTTTGGTGATCGTCACGTCGTGGACGTGGCTCTCACGCTGGCCGGCGCCGCTGATCTTCACGAACTTGGGCTTGCTGCGCATCTCGTCGATGGTGGCGCAACCCACGTAGCCCATGGTGGCGCGCAGGCCGCCCATCAGCTGGTGGATGATGCCGCCCACCGGGCCGCGGTACGGCACGCGGCCTTCGATGCCTTCCGGCACCAGCTTGTCGGCGGTGGCGGCGTCCTGGAAGTAGCGGTCCTTCGACCCCTTCTCCATGGCAGCCAGCGAACCCATGCCGCGGTAGCTCTTGTACGAACGGCCCTGGTACAGCTCGGTCTCGCCCGGCGATTCCTCGGTACCGGCCAGCAGGCCACCGACCATGATGGTCGAGGCACCGGCGGCCAGCGCCTTGCCGATGTCGCCCGAGTAGCGGATGCCACCGTCGGCGATCAGCGGGATGCGGTCCTGCAGGGCTTCGGCCACCAGATCGATGGCGGTGACCTGCGGCACGCCGACGCCGGCGACGACGCGGGTGGTGCAGATCGAGCCCGGGCCGATGCCGACCTTGATTCCGTCCGCCCCCGCATCGATCAGCGCGCGCGCCGCCTCGGCGGTGGCGATGTTGCCGGCGATGACCTGGACGCGGTTCGACAGCTTCTTCACCCGCTCGACCGCCCGGCTGACTTCGCGGTTGTGGCCATGCGCGGTGTCGATCACGATCAGGTCGACTTCGGCATCGACCAGCGCCTCGGTGCGCGCGAAGCCCTTGTCGCCCACCGTGGTCGCGGCGGCGACGCAGAGGCGGCCGGCGGCGTCCTTGGTCGCATCGGGATAGGTCACTGCCTTTTCGATGTCCTTGACCGTGACCAGACCGACGCAGCGATAATCGTCGTCGACGACGAGCAGCTTCTCGATCCGGCGCTGGTGGAGCAGGCGGCGCGCCTCCTCCTGGCTGACCCCGGCCTTCACGGTGGCGAGGTTCTGGTGCGTCATCAGCTCCGAAACGAGCTGGTTAGGGTTCTCGGCGAAGCGGACGTCGCGGTGGGTGAGGATGCCGACCAGCCGGCCCGAATCCTCGACGATCGGGATGCCGCTGATCCGGTGGCGCGCCATCAGCGCCTGCGCTTCGGCAAGCGTGCCGCCCGGCGCCATGGTAATCGGATTGACGACCATGCCGCTTTCGAAGCGCTTGACCATGCGCACCGCCTCGACCTGCTCCTCGATGTCGAGATTACGGTGGAGCACGCCGATGCCGCCGAGCTGCGCCATCACGATCGCCATGTCGCCCTCGGTCACCGTGTCCATCGCCGAGGAGAGGATCGGAATGTTGAGCTTGAGCCCGCGCGTCACCTGGGTGCGCGTGTCGGCCATGCTGGGCAACACTTCGGATTCGCCCGGATAGAGGAGGACGTCGTCGAAAGTGAGGCCGAGAGGGATGTCCATGAGGTGCGCCAAGTCCTGAGTCGGAAGTTGGCGGCCCATGTAAACGCGGGGGTGGAAAAGCGCTAGGGGGTGGCGGAGACGATCATGCGGTCGGGTAAAGCAGCGCCTTTTCGCGCTCGATCTGCGCACGCATTTGTGCCCGCATCGCGTTGGACGCGCGGCAATAGCCGGGCCAATCGGCCTCAATTTCGCGCAGCGTCCAGGTCGAGATATGCCCGGTCGAGGCGATCCGCGCGTCGATCATCGCAGAGCGCAGAGCCTTTATCTGCGCGGCATGCTCGGGCGTGACGTGCGGCAGCAGCCGGTCGCACAGCGCTTCGACCTCGCGGCGCCGCTCGCTGCTGAGGCGGGACAGCCGGTAGCGGGTCCCCGAAAGCTCGGTCGGATCGAAACTCGGGCGCGCCGTCAGCGCTTCGAGCTCGTCCAGGGCGGCGAGCAGGGCCTGATGGATCGCGGGAAGGTCACTCATCCCGGCATGATAGGCGGAATTTGCGGTTAACGCGCTGATAATTCTTGCAGAACCCTCAGATCGCCGCCCTTTCGAGGAGCGCTCGCGCCTGATCGACGTGCATGGCCTCGATCATTCGGCCTTCGAACCGTTCGGCGCCGCCGGTCGCGGCTTCGACGAGCGCACGGGCCTCGGCAAGCTCCGCCTCGCTGGGCGCGAACGCCTCTGCGGCGATGGCAAGCTGGTTGGGGTGGATCAGCGTCTTGCCGTCGAAGCCGAGCGCCCTGCCCTCGCGGCATTCGGCAGCCAGGCCTTCGGAGTCGTCGAGCCGGTTGAACACGCCGTCCAGCGCCCAGGCCTGGCTCGCCCGTGCGGCGAGGACGATCGTCTGGAGGGCGACGCTCATTGCGGCGCGGCCGCTCGACGGGGGCAGGCGCAGCGTGGCCGCGAGATCGTTGGTGCCGGCAATCAGCCCCGAGACGCCGGGCACGGCGGCGATGTCGGCGGCGGCGAGCACGCCGAGCGGCGTCTCGATCATCGCGAGCAGCGGCTTGCCGAGCGCCGCGGCAACCTGCGCGACGTCGGCGGCACTCTCGGCCTTGGGGAGAACCGCGAAATCGGCGATCGAACCGGCGACTGCCGTGACGTCGGCCTGGTGTTCGGCCGATTCGACGCCGTTGATGCGGATCGCACAGAGCCGCGGGCCGAAGCCCTGTGCCACCGCCTCGATCGCGGCGATGCGGGCGGCGGTCTTGTCGGCCTCCTTCACGGCATCTTCGAGGTCGAGGATCACCAGATCGGCGTCGAGGCCGCGTGCCTTTTCGATTGCGCGGGTATTCGAGGCGGGCAGGAAAAGCGCAGTGCGCGGGGCGAGACGGGCTGTGGTCATGGCCCCTGTCTATGCTAGTCAGGGGGGCGATAGCGAGGGGAGTCGAAAGCGATGGTGGTGCTCAACATATTCCTGGCCGCGGTGGCGGCCGTGGTGGTGCTCTACCTCTTCTCCAGCGTGAAGATCGTCCGCCAGGGCTATCAATATACGATCGAATATTTCGGCCGCTTCACCAGCGTCGCCGCACCGGGCTTCAATTTCTATCCCGCCTTCTTCTATCGCGTCGGGCGGCGGGTGAACATGATGGAGCAGGTGATCGACATCCCGGGCCAGGAGATCATCACCAAGGACAATGCGATGATCTCCACCGACGGGGTAGTGTTCTTCCAGGTGCTCGACGCGGCCAAGGCGGCCTATGAGGTGTCGGATCTCTACGTCGCGCTGCTCCAGCTCACCACCACCAATCTGCGCACGGTGATGGGATCGATGGACCTGGACGAGACGCTGTCGAAGCGCGACGAGATCAATGCGCGACTGCTCTCGGTGGTCGACCATGCGACGACGCCATGGGGCGTGAAGATCACGCGCGTCGAGATCAAGGATATCCGCCCGCCCGCCGACATCGTCAACGCAATGGGCCGGCAGATGAAGGCGGAACGCGAGAAGCGTGCGAACGTGCTAGAGGCCGAGGGCAGCCGGGCCAGCGCAATCCTGCGCGCCGAAGGTGAGAAGCAATCGAAGATCCTCGAGGCCGAGGGACGGCGCGAAGCCGCGTTCCGCGACGCCGAGGCGCGCGAACGTGCCGCCGAGGCCGAGGCCAAGGCGACGCAAATGGTCTCCGATGCGATCGAAGCGGGCAGCGCCGCGTCGCTCAACTATTTCATCGCGCAGAAATATGTCGAGGCGGTGGGCAAGTTCGCGACCAGCCCCAATGCCAAGACGATCCTGTTCCCGGTCGAGGCGACGCAGCTGATCGGCACGCTGGGCGGGATCGGCGAGCTCGCCAAGGAAGCGCTGGGCAACGGCCCGAAGCCGCCCGCGCCCCCTGCCCCGCCCGAGCCGCGCCCGCGTCGTGCCGGGCCGTTCGAGCCGCAGCAGGGCTGAGCCATGCTCGACCAGATCCTCGCCGTGCCGGGGCTTGCCTGGCTGATCCTCGCCGCGGCGCTGGCCATCGCCGAGCTGGCGGCGCCGGGCATCTTCCTGGTCTTCGTGGCGGCGGGCGCGGCGGTGACCGGCGTGGTGACGCTGCTGATCCCCAATTTCGTGCTGACCTTCCAGGTGTTCCTGTTCGCGATCGCCTCGGCGGCGGCAGTAGGCGCGGGGCGGCGCTGGTATCGCCGCAATCCGGTGGCGAGCGCCGATCCGCTGCTCAACGATCGCGTCGCGCGGCTGATCGGCGAAATCGTCACCGTGGTCGAGCCGATCGAGGCAGGACGCGGGCGCGTGAAGGTGGGCGACGGCGAATGGCCCGCCCGCGGCGCGGATGCGCAGGCAGGCGCGCGCGTGCGGATCACCGGCGGCTATGACGGCGCGCTCGACGTCGAGCCGGCCTGAACGAACAAGGACATGACGATGGACACGACACGCCGCCAGATGCTGCTCGCGGCCGGCTCGACGGCCGCGCTGGCCGCCCTCCCCGCCTCCGCCCGCGGCTGGCTTGCCGGCGACGAAGCGGCGGCCGACGCGCTGATCGGCCGCGCCGCCGAGGCGCTGTTGCGCGCCTATCCCGAGACGGCGACGTCGCTCGGCGTCGATAAGGACAAGCGCGCGGGGCTAAAGCACCAGCTCACTGATCGCTCCGCCAAGGGCCAGGCGGCGATCGCGGCCGAGCTGCGCCGTACGCTCGCCGAGATCGGCCGGATCGACGCGGGAGGCCTGAGCCCGGTGATGCGCGTCAATCTCGACGTGGTGCAGACCGCCTACAAGACCGCGCTCGAAGGCTTCGGCTTCGGTTATGGCGACGTGCCGGTCGGCGGATGGCGCAACACCCCCTATGTCGTCTGCCAGAATGTCGGCGCCTATCTCGATACGCCGCGGATGCTCGACAGCGATCACCAGATTGCCACCGAGGAGGATGCCGAAGCCTATCTCGACCGGCTCGAATCCTATGCTGAGCAGGTGGACGGCGAGACCGAGCGGCTGAAGATCGCCGCCGCCAAGGGCGTGATCCCGCCCGATTTCCTGCTCGACAAGTGCCTGAAGCAGATCAAGCTGGCGCGCGGCGGCAACACCGCCGGCTGGGGCGTGGTGACGTCGCTCGCCAATCGCAGCGCCGGGTTCGACGGCGATTATGGCGAGCATGCCTGGCAGCTCGCCAAGGACAAGCTCGCCCCGGCGCTCGACCGGCAGATCTTCGAGCTCGAAAAGCAGCGCGCGCGCGCGACGAGCGATGCGGGCGTGTGGAAGTTCAGCGACGGCGACGCCTATTATGCCTGGGCGCTGCGCGCGGGCACGACGACGACGATGAGCCCTGACGAAGTCCATCAGATGGGCCTCGACCAGCTCGCCGCGATCCAGAGCGAGATGGACGCGATCCTGAAGAAGCAGGGCTATAGCCAGGGCAGCGTCGGCGCGCGGATGGAGGCGCTGGCCAAGGATCCGCGCTTCACCTTCGCCGAGGGCGATCCCGGCCGCGCCGAGATCATGAAGTTCCTCAACGAGCGCATCACCGACATCCGCAGCCGGATGCCGCAGGCGTTCCACACGCTGGTGAAGGGCAATGTCGAGGTCCGCCGCCTCCCGCCGGAGGAAGAGCCGGGCGCGCCGGGCGCCTATGGCGGGCCGGGCTCGATCGACGGCACGGTGCCGGGCAAGTTCTGGATCAACTTGCGCACCACGGCGCTGCACACCCGCTTCAGCCTGCCCGACCTCGCCTATCACGAGGCGATCCCCGGCCATGTCTGGCAGGGCGAATATACGTTCAAGCTGCCGCTGATCCGATCGATCCTGCAGTTCAATGCCTATTCGGAAGGCTGGGCGCTCTATGCCGAGCAGCTCGCCGACGAGCTGGGCGTCTATGCCGACAATCCGGCGGAGAAGCTCGGCTATCTGCAGTCGATGGGCTTCCGCGCCTGCCGGCTGGTGGTCGATACCGGGCTGCACGCCAAGCGCTGGACGCGCCAACAGGCGATCGACTGGTTCGTCAAGGCGAACGGCTCCTCGATCGAGGAAGTGTCGGGAGAAGTCGACCGCTATTGCTCCTGGCCCGGCCAGGCCTGCGGCTACAAGGTCGGCCAGAGCGCGATCGTGCGGCTGCGCGAGCAGGCCAAGGCGGCGCTGGGCGACAGATACGACTTCCGCGGCTTCAACGACGCCGTGGTGCTGGGCGGCAATGTGCCGATGACCGTGCTCGGCCATGTGATCGACCGCTATGTCGCGGAGCACAAGGCCTGAGGCTGGCCCTCGCGTCGCCGCGGCATGCTCTGGCGACGGCGTTGCTGTTCGCCGTCGAGGTGATCATCGCGCTGTTCGTGCACGATCGCTTCGTGCGGCCCTATCTGGGCGACGTTCTGGCAGTGGTGCTGGTCTATTGCGGACTGCGCGCGCTGTTCGCGCTCGGGCCGTGGCCGGCGGCGGGAATCGCCTTCGCCGTGGCGGCGGCGATCGAGTTTGGCCAATGGTTCGGGCTGCTAGACCTGCTCGGCCTGCGCGGCAATGCCGTGGCGCGCGTGGTGCTCGGAACCGGCTTCGACTGGAAGGATTTCCTCGCTTATGGCGCGGGCGCGGCGCTCGCGCTGATCGTGGAAGGACGGCGATGATCCTGAGACGCTGGCAAGGGCGCATCCCCACGGCGGATCGCGATGCCTATCGCGCCTATGTAATGGCGACCGGCGGAGACGATTATGCGGCGACGCCGGGCAATCTCGGCTTCCAGATGCTGTTCCGCGACCTGGGAGACGGCACGACCGAAGTCACGACGCTGAGCTGGTGGGAGAGCCTGGAGGCGATCCGCGGCTTTGCGGGCGAGGACATCTCGGTCGCGCGCTATTATCCGGAGGACGATCGCTATCTGATCGAACGGCCGGCGACGGTGGAGCATCACGAGGTGGTGGCGGGCGAGCGAGGCTGAGCTTCCTGCGTCGCTCATAACCTTCCTGCTCCCCGGCGAAGGCCGGGGGCCCAGTCTCGACGCATTCTCTTGAGTTCCCATCCTCTCGAAGACGCGGCAGCTGGGCCCCGGCCTTCGCCGGGGAACTGCTATAGGCCGAACTGTTAGCTACGCGATCGCGCTCACCCGCGGGGCGGCCTGGCGGACGCCTTCATCGACATGGTCCAGGAACTGGGCGAAGTTCTCGACAAACCGATCGACCAGGCTGGCGGCGGTGGCGTCGTACTGCGCCTTGTTCGTCCAGGCCGCGCGAGGATCGAGGATGGCGCTATCGACGCCTGGCACGGCGACGGGAACCATGAAGCCGAAATTGGGGTCCTTGCGGAACTCGGCCTGGGCCAGGCTGCCGTCGAGCGCGGCGTTGAGCAGCGCGCGGGTGACCTTGATCGGCATGCGCTTGATGCCCGGATCGGTCGCCCTGCCCCCACTCCAGCCGGTGTTGACCAGCCAGCAATCGACCTTGCCCGCCGCGATCCGCGCCTTGAGCAGATTGCCGTACACGGCGGGGTGACGCGGCATGAAGGCGGCGCCGAAGCAGGTCGAGAAGGTCGCCTCGGGCTCGGTGACGCCGATCTCGGTGCCGGCAACCTTGGCGGTGTAGCCCGAGAGGAAATGGTACATCGCCTGTTCGGGGGTCAGCTTGGCGATCGGCGGCATCACCCCGAAGGCGTCCGCGGTGAGGAAGATGATGTTCTTCGGCACCGGCCCGAGATTGCGCTCGGAGCAATTGGGGATGAAATCGATCGGATAGGCGCCGCGGCTGTTTTCGGCGAGGCTGTTGTCGGCGAAATCGAGTTCGCGCGACTCTTCCATGACGACGTTTTCGAGCACGGTGCCGAAGCGCCGGGTGGTGGCGAAGATCTCCGGCTCGGCCTCGGCCGAGAGATTGATCATCTTGGCATAGCAGCCGCCTTCGAAATTGAAGACCGACTCGTCCGACCAGCCATGCTCGTCGTCGCCGATCAGCGTTCGGCTGGCATCGGCGGAAAGCGTGGTCTTGCCGGTGCCCGACAGGCCGAAGAACACTGCCGTATCGCCGTCCGGGCCGATATTGGCCGAACAGTGCATCGGCATGATCCCGGCTTCGGGCAGCAGATAGTTGAGCAGGCCGAACACCGCCTTCTTCATTTCGCCGGCATAGGCCGTGCCGCCGATCAGGATCAGCTTCTCGGTGAAGTTGACGGCGATCACCGTCTCGCGGCGCGTGCCATGGCGATCCGGATCGGCGCGGAAGCTCGGCAGGTCGATGATCGTATATTCGGGGACGAAATCCGCGAGTTCCGCCGCATCGGGGCGGCAGAGCAGCGTGCGGATGAACAGATTGTGCCAGGCGAATTCGTTGATCACCCGGACGCGGACGCGATGCTCGGGCTGCGATCCGCCATGCAGGTCCTGGACGAACAGCGTTTCGCGCTGGGCGAGCTCGGCGAGGAAATCGGCCTTGAGCGCGGCGAAATGCGCCGGGTCCATGCCGCGATTGACGCTGCCCCACCAGACCGTGTCTTCGGTGGTCGCGTCGCGGACGATGAACTTGTCCTTGGCGGATCGGCCGGTGTGCTTGCCGGTGGTGACGACCAGCGGGCCATGTTTCGCCAGCCGGCCTTCGTTGCGGCGGACCGCGTGCTCCACCAGGGGTGCCGTCTCGAGGTTCCAATACAGGGTGGCGCCCGTGCCGATGCCCATCGCATCGAGCCCGTGGCGCGGCGTGCGCTCGGTCAATTCAGCCTCCGTCTCCGGCCGCCTTCGCGGCGATTCCCGGGCTGTTTCCGCCCGGCGTAATATTATTGCTCGGCCATAGGCGCGCCTTCGGAGGCGGGTCAATCCGGGTAAACGTTGTCACGTGATTGAGCGGACAAGAACTTTGGTCTAACGCCTGGAACGTGATGCTCCACTGCCACGGTTTCGACGCCGCATGACTGCGACGGTCGCGCTGGTCGATGACGACCGCAACATCCTCACTTCGGTCTCGATCGCGCTGCAGACCGAAGGCTTCATGACCCGCGTCTATTCGGACGGCGAGAGCGCGCTGAAGGCGCTGATCGAGAATCCGCCAGACCTGGCCGTGCTCGACATCAAGATGCCGAAGATGGACGGGCTCGAGCTGCTGCGCCGGCTGCGCGAGAAGAGCATGATCCCGGTGATCTTCCTGACCAGCAAAGACGACGAGCTGGACGAGGCGCTGGGCCTGGCGATGGGCGCGGACGATTATATCGCCAAGCCGTTCAGCCAGCGGCTGCTGATCGCCCGCATCCGCGCGATCCTGCGCCGCACCGAGGCGACGCCGGCCAACGCCGAGAATGGCGAGGAGGCGACCGCCGAGATCCTGGAGCGCGGGCGACTGACGATGGATCCGGCGCGCCACCGCGTGACCTGGGGCGGCGCCAACGTCACGCTCACCGTCACCGAATTCCTGATCCTCGAGACGCTCGCCCAGCGGCCCGGCATCGTCAAGACGCGCAACCAGCTGATGGATGCGGCGTATCAGGACGACATCTATGTCGACGACCGGACCATCGACAGCCATATCAAGCGCGTCCGGCGCAAGTTCCGCCAGGTCGATTCGGAGTTCGACGCGATCGAGACGCTCTATGGCGCCGGCTACCGCTTCTCGGACGAATAGGGACGAGCGCGACCTCGCGCTCAAATGGTCCAACCGGGTCAGCCTGACGCCGCGCATCCTCGCGGTGAACATCTTCGCGCTCGCCCTGCTCGGCGGCGGCTTCTCCTATCTCGATTCGTTCCGCAGCCGCATCGTCGACAGCCGAGTCGAGCAAGCCGCGCGCGAGGTGCGGCTGATCGCCCAGGCACTCGCCTCGGCCAAGGACGGCAAGCGCCGCGACCTGCTGGTGCTCAGCCTGGCGCGCGACACCGGCACGCGCATCCGCCTCTACGACGAGCAGGGCGAGCTGCTTTCGGACAGCAAGGCGCTGGGGCTGCGCAACGTCGTGCTGCGCGATCCCGACAAGGATCCCTGGGGCCTCAGCGCAGCTCGGCGGCTCGACGCGGTGGTGGACATGGTCGCGGGCGCCGACCGCGCGCCGCTCTATCGCGAGCGGGCGAGCGACCGGGGGCTCGACTGGCCGGACGTGCGCACGGCGCTCTCGGCGCACGGCACCCCGGCGACGGTGTGGCGGGCGCCGGACCGCACGCCGGTGATCACCGCCGCCGCTCCGATCACCGAGCTCGGCGTGGTGATGACCACGGCCAATGCCCGCGACATCACCCAGACGGTGCGTGCCGAGCGCTTCCGGCTCGGCATGGTACTGCTGATCGTTTCGTTCGCGTCGATCCTGCTCTCGCTGTTTCTCGCCCGGACCATCGTCCGCCCGCTGCGCCGCCTTGCCCGCGCCGCGATCCGGGTGCGATTGGGCCGCGCGCGCGAAGTGGTTGTGCCGCGCCTGCCGTCCCGCAGCGACGAGATCGGCCTGCTCGCCCGCGCGCTTTCCGACATGAGCCAGGCCCTGCGCGCGCGCATCGACGCGACCGAGGCCTTTGCCGCGGACGTGACGCACGAGCTCAAGAACCCCCTCGCCTCGCTGCGCTCCGCCGTCGAGGGGCTGAGCCATGTCACGCGCAAGGAGCAGCGCGACCAACTGCTCGACATCGTCCGCGACGATGTGCTGCGGCTCGATCGGCTGATCAGCGACATTTCCGAAGCCTCGCGGCTCGACGCGCAATTGAGCCGCGCAACGTTCGAGCCCGTCGATATCGGCGCAATGATCCAGGCGCTGCTCGATCAGCGCGAGGCGCGCGGCCTGCCAGGCGGCATCCGAATCGCCTTCGATCGCGGCCGCAACGTCCAGCTCACCGTGCTCGGCGAAGGGGGGCGGCTGGAACGGGTCTTCGAGAATTTGATCGAGAATGCGATTTCCTTCTCGCCGCCGGGCGGCCTGATCGCGATCTCCGCCGCGAGTGATGCCGAGGACCTGACGATCAAGGTGGAGGACGAAGGGCCCGGCGTGCCCGAGGAAGCACGCGAGGCGATCTTCCGCCGCTTCCATTCGGTGCGGCCGCAAAGCGAGGCATTCGGACAGCATTCGGGACTGGGGCTTGCCATCGCGCGCACGATCGTGGAGGGCCACCAGGGGAGCATTTCGGTCGAGGCGCGGGAGGATCGATTGAGCGGGGCACGGTTCGTGGTGCGTCTGCCGTTGGCGGCACGAAGCTGATGGCAGTGCTTTCTTCCGAAACGATCCAGGCCGCCTGCGCTGCGCTGGACGGCCGCGCCGTACTGATCGAATCGCGCAACCCCGAGCTACGCAGCGACTTGCTGATCCAGCTCCTCGATCGCGGGGCCGGCCTGGTGGCGAATGGCCGCACCATTTGCCTTCGAGAGTCCGGCAAGCTGCTGGCGTCTCCCCTTGCCGGCGAGGGCGGCCACATCGAGGTGCGCGGCGTCGGGATCATTGCCCGCGACGCACAGGAACGCGTGCCCGTCTCGCTGGTGGTGGTGCTGCTCGATTCGCCGCCGCGCAATCCCAACGAGCGCCGGACGCGCACGATCGCCGGCGTCGAGTTGCCCGTGCTTGCCTTGGCGGCCGGCGATCCTGCGGCCGCGATCAAGGTCGGGCTCGCGTTGGAGACCGTCACGCGATGAGCCGGCGGCGCCCCAAGCAGATCCTGCTCGTCACCGGCATGTCCGGCGCGGGCAAGTCGACGGTGCTGCGCACGCTCGAGGATTTGGGCTGGGAAGTGGTCGACAACCTGCCGCTGCTGCTGCTCAACCGCCTGCTCGACACCGCTCCGGGCGAAGGGATGGAGGGCGATGACGATCGGCCGCTCGCGATCGGGATCGGCACGACGACGCGGGGATTCGACGCGGAGAGCATCGTCCGGCGCATCAAGACGCTGCGCGAGGATCATGGCCATGACGTGGGCACGCTGTTCCTCGAATGCGCCGGCGCCGAGCTCGAACGCCGCTATTCGGAGACCCGGCGCCGCCATCCGCTGGCGCAGGACCGGCCGGCGCACCAGGGGATCGCGCGCGAACGCGAGCTGCTGACGGCGCTGCGCCGCTGGTCGAACCGGCTGATCGACACCACCACCCTCTCTTCCAACGAGCTCGCCCAGCAGATCCGATCGACCTTTTCGGGCGAGGGCCTGGGCCGAACGACGCTCTCGATCCTATCGTTCGGCTTCGCGCGCGGCCTGCCCGGCAATGCCGACCTCGTCTTCGACATGCGCTTCCTGCGCAATCCGCACTGGGACGAGGCGCTTCGCCCCGGAACGGGACTCGACCCGGACGTCGCGGCCTATGTCGCGGCCGATCCCGCCTATCCCGCGGCAATGGCGCAGATCGAATCGCTGCTCCTGCTGCTGCTCCCGCGCTACCAGGCCGAGGGCAAGGCCTATGTCACGATCGCATTCGGGTGCACGGGGGGCCGGCACCGATCGGTGCATGTCGCCGAGCTGATGGCAGCGCGGTTGCGCGAGGCCGGTTTTTCGCCCACGGTGACCCATCGGGATACGAAAACCGCCCCACAGGACTCGCTGGAGGGGGCCCCGGTGTCTATATGAAGGGGCGGAGTTAGAAGATGATCGGGTTGGTACTCGTGACGCACGGACGACTCGCCGAAGAGTTCGTCGTCGCGATGGAGCATGTGGTGGGCAAGCAGGAGCGGATCGCCGCGATCTGCATCGGCCCCGAGGACGACATGGAGGGTCGCCGCGCGGACATCGCCGCGGCGATCGCCGAAGTCGATGAAGGCCGCGGCGTGATCGTGCTCAGCGACTTGTTCGGCGGCACGCCCTCGAACCTCGCCATTTCGCTGATGGAGGCCGGTCGGATCGAAGTGATCGCCGGCATCAACCTGCCGATGCTGATCCGCCTGGGCAGCGCGCGCAAGACGATGAAGGTGACCGAGGCGGTGGCCGCGGCGCGCGATGCGGGGCGCAAATACATCACCATCGCCTCCGAAGTGCTCGGCGAGGCAGCCGCTTGAGCCGCTGCGCCCAGACCGTCACGATCGTCAACAAGCGCGGCCTCCACGCGCGCGCCAGCATGGCGTTCGTCACGCTGGCCAGCAGCCAGCCGGTGGAGCTCGTCGTTGAGAAGGACGGCAACACGGCGTCCGGCACCTCGATCCTTGACCTGATGATGCTTGGCGCCGCCAAGGGCGACACGATCACGATCAGCGCCGAAGGCGACGGCGCGGACGGCGCGGTGCAGGCGCTGGTGGAACTGGTCGAGGCGCGGTTCGGAGAAGAATAGTCAGGGCCGGATGCCGGCGTCGGCGAAATCGAGCGCCACGTCAGGTCTACGGCGGATCGCCATTGCGATGTCGTCTCTCCCACCTTTATCTCCCAGCCTAAGACGGGCGATCCCACGCCCATATATGGCGTTGATGAGAAATGGATGGTTCGCCTCACGCATCAGCTTGTTAACCAAGGCTTCGTTGAAATCGGCCATGGCTTCGCGATCCCGGCCGAGCGCGAGTTCCACGACCCCGCGATTGATCAGAGCCCAGCCTGGCCTGCCGTCGCCATCGACTGCCGCGTCGCAGAAAGGCATCGCATGCTCGATATCGAAGCCGTGGGCGCCGCGAACAAAGCAGGACATATTGGCCAGGCTCTTGTCCTCGGGATGCGCGCGCACGTTCGCGTCAGCAAGCGCGAGCATCGCCGCAGGCTGACCCGCTGCCGCCGCCACTTCGGCTTTCATCGCGATCACCCTATCGGCGCGCTCTGGATGATCCCTGGCCAACTGGTCGAGCGCAGCCTCGATCATGCTCCGGTCGCCAGGCTCCCCGACAATACGCTTCAGTGCCCGCCAAGGAATAGCACAGATCCCTTTGCTGCGCTCGATCTTCGCCACGATCTCCTTCGCACTGGTCTTGTCGCCATGCACATAGGAACAATCCGGCATCGCAGATGCGCCGAGAAGCAGTCCCCATAGGGCACCGATGACCATCCGTTTTCCCCTTCCCGGTCGCGAGGCGTACCGTAGTTTGGCGCGTCCGGCCACTCTGGACCGTGACTTCATCGTTTCGATGGAGCAGAGAAACGCGATGCCCCGCGAGATCACTGCCTTTTCCAATCCGCTCATCAAGCGCGTCCGCAACCTGCGCGACAAACGGCATCGCCGCGAGGAAGGGCTGTTCCTCGCCGAGGGGCTGCGCATCCTCACCGAGGCGCGCGAGGCCGGACGGCTGCCCGAATTCCTGTTCTTCGCGCGTGACATGGCGGGGCATCCGCTGGTCCAAGCCTTGGTGGCGGCGACCGAGGCCGCGGGCGGCGAGGCGATCGAGACCAATGCCGACATCCTCTCCAAGCTTTCAGGCAAGGACAATCCGGGCGCGGTGGTGGGCGTCTATCCCGAATTCGCCGTCGAACTGGACGCATTGGATCGAAGCACTGCGCCGATCTGGCTGGTCGCCGAGCGGCTGCGCGATCCCGGCAATCTCGGCACGATTCTGCGCACGGCCGATGCCGTCGGCGCGGGCGGGCTGATCCTGATCGACGACTGCGTCGACCCCTTTTCGGTCGAGGCGGTGCGCGCGAGCATGGGTGCGCTGTTCACGGTGCCCGTGGCGCGGGCGAGCTGGGACATGTTCCGCGACTGGCTGCGCGCCGGCCCGGGGCAGCTCGTCGGGCTGAGCCTCGATACCGAGCATGATTATAAGGCGCCGGATTATGCCACCCCAACCTTCCTGCTCACCGGCAACGAAGCGCAGGGTATGCCCGACTTCATGGCCACGGAATGCGATCTGCTGGTCAAGATCCCGATGCTCGGCAAGGCCGACAGCCTCAATGCCGCGGTGGCGACTGCGGTGATGGCCTATGAGGTGCTCAACCAGGCTCGGCGGCGCTGAACCGCGGCTGATCTTTGCGGCCATGGATCGTTCAGCCGAGCTTGCGCATTGGCCTGGCGAAAGAGGAGCAACGACAATGCGCACACCGATGATCGCCGCCGCCAGCCTGATCGCGCTGACTGCCCTGCCCGCCGCCGCCCAGGCGCAGGACTATCGCGCGTTCGGCAGCAAGCCGAGCTGGCGCCTGACGATCGGCGAGCGCGTGATGCGCTTCGAGACGGCAGGCCGCCGCCCCGTGACCGTGCCGACTCCGCGGGTGATCCACGGCTTTGCCGGCGAGATGTGGCAGGGCCGGCGGATCGACGTGAATACCGTCCATCGCGGCTGCAGCGACGGCGTGAGCGACCGCAGCTGGTCAGACACGGTCACGGTGCGCGTGGACGGGCGGACCTATCGCGGCTGCGGCGGCGAGGCGAGCCTGCCGGTGCCGCAGACCTCGGCCATCGAGGGCGGCTGGCGGATCGAGGCGATCGACGGTCGGCCGGTCGTCCGCGGCACCGATCCTAGCGTGCACTTCGAGCAGGGGCGGATCAGCGGCAATGCAAGCTGCAACCGCTTCTCCGGCAGCTTCGGCTTCGAGCGCGGCCGGCTGAGCGCGGGAGCGCTTGCGACGACCCGGATGGCCTGCATGGAGCGGGCGCGGAACGTCCAGGAGACGACGATCCTGGCGTTGTTTCGCGAGCGGCTGACCGTCAGCGCCAATGGCCGCGGCAAGCTCGTGCTCACTGCGCCGGGCGGACGGACGCTGACCCTGGTCCGCGCCGCAGAGCGCTGAGCGCGGGTCAGCTCGCCTTCTTGGCCTTCCGCTGCCCTGCCAGATAGTCGAGTTCGTCCTTCACTTTCTCGTCGTCCGGATAGAGGTCGAGGCACTTGCGATAGAGCGCCTCGGCCGCGTCGAACTTGCCGAGTTCGACCAGATCGAAGGCCATGCCGAACCAGGCGCGGCGGAAGGACTTCTTCTGCTGCTCGCCGCTCTGGCGCTTGGCCGCCTCGGCGGCGCGGGCGTAGAGATCGTAGGAGAGCTGCCACTTCTTCTGCGCCTGATAGGCATAGCCGAGCTCGGACAGATAATGGGGATGGAGCGGCGCCATTTCGACCGCGCGCTCGAGGAACGGAAGCGCCGCATCGAGCTGCTGGAGGTCGATCAGCGCGAAACCCTTGGCCCAGAGCGCCACGCACCAATTGCCATCGACGATCACTGCATCCTTGCCGCCCGGCAGCGTCGCATAGGCGGCGGTTTCGTAATCCTCGACCTGGCACAGCAGCTTCCTGTCGGTCGGATAGAATTTGGCATAGTCGGCGATCAATGGCGTGACGATATCCACGGCCGACTGCGGATTGCCCGCCTGCATCGTCTTGATCGCTTCCATCAGCTTGGCGCTGCGCGCGTCCTGCTCGGCAGGTTTGTCCTGCGCCGAAACGGTCGGCGCGGCGAGCAGCATCAGCAATGCGATGGCGTGATTCATGAGTCCCCCCGGTGGATGATTCGTCATCAGGCTGGCGTAGCGCGGTACGCTTGCTCCGACCCTAAACCGATTTCGGGCGCTGTCCTCCACCGAATGAGCGCGTCGCTACCTTTTGGCGTGACGTTCGTTACGTTAGGCTGGACATCGGTGACCGCGGGCGGAGGGCTGCAATGAATGAGCTGAGCGAACCCGGACTGTCGCGGCGCGGCGTCCTCGCCGGCAGCGCCGCGGCGACGGCGCTTGCCGCGAACCCCGCGCGCAGCGTCGCTCAGAGTTCGGCTCCGATTGCACAGGGACTCACGATGGCGAAGATCCGGATCGAGGTGAACGGCCAGCCCCGTGACCTCGAACTCGACACGCGCACCACCCTGCTCGATGCGCTGCGCGAGCATCTCCGGCTCACCGGCACCAAGAAAGGTTGCGACCACGGTCAGTGCGGTGCCTGCACCGTGATCGTCGAGGGCCGGCGGATCAATTCCTGCCTGACGCTCGCGGTGATGCACGACGGCGAGCGCGTGACCACGATCGAAGGGCTCGGCTCGCCGGAAAAGCTGCATCCGATGCAAGCCGCCTTCATCAAGCATGACGGCTATCAATGCGGCTATTGCACGCCCGGGCAGATCTGCTCCGCGGTCGCGGTGCTCGATGAAGTCCGAGCCGGAATCCCCAGTCATGTCACCACCGACATTGCGGCAAAGCCGGCCCTTTCCGAGCTCGAGATTCGCGAGCGGATGAGCGGCAACATCTGCCGCTGCGGCGCCTATTCGAACATCGTCGAGGCGATCAGCGAAGTCGCCGGCAGGAGGAACGCATGAAGGCGTTCACTTATGAGCGCGCTGCTTCTCCAGCCGAAGCCGCGGCGATGGCAGCACGCACCCAGGGCGCGCGCTTCATCGCCGGCGGCACCAACCTGCTCGACCTGATGAAGCTCGAGATCGAGACCCCGACTCACCTGATCGACGTCAATCATCTGGCGCTCGACAAGATCGAGACGACGCCGGAGGGCGGGCTGAGGGTCGGCGCACTGGTGCGCAACACCGATCTCGCCGCCGACAAGCGCGTGCGCAAGGACTATGCGCTGCTCAGTCGCGCGCTGGTAGCGGGCGCCTCGGGCCAGTTGCGCAACAAGGCGACGACGGCGGGCAATCTCCTCCAGCGCACCCGCTGCCCCTATTTCTATGACACCAACCAGCCGTGCAACAAGCGCAAGCCGGGAAGCGGCTGTGGTGCGTTGGGCGGGTTCAATCGGCAACTTGCGGTCGTCGGCGTCAGCGACGCGTGCATCGCAACGCATCCGAGCGACATGGCGGTGGCGATGCGCGCGCTCGATGCGACGGTGGAAACGGTGCGACCGGATGGCACGGCACGCGCCATCCCGATCGCCGAATTCCACACGCTTCCCGGCGATACGCCGCAGATCGAGACGGCGCTCGCCCCCGGCGAGCTGATCACGGCCGTCACCCTGCCCCGCCCGCCCGGGGGCACGCACATCTATCACAAGGTCCGCGACCGCGCGTCCTATGCCTTTGCGCTGGTTTCGGTGGGCGCGATCATCTCGAAGGACGGCACTGGCCGGGTCGCGCTCGGCGGCGTCGCGCACAAGCCATGGCGTGTCGAAGCAGCCGACGCCGAACTGCCGCGCGGCGCCAAGGCGACCGCGTCCGCGCTGCTCGCCGGCGCCCGGCCGACCGATCAGAACCGGTTCAAGCTCACGCTGGTCGAGCGCACGCTCGGCGCGGTGTTGGCCGAAGCGAGAGGCTGAGCCATGAAGTTCGACACGCCCGCCGGCCAGAATCCGATCGACCGTCTCTCCGTCATCGGCAAGCCAACCGATCGGATCGATGGGCCGCTCAAGACCAGCGGCACGGCACCCTATGCCTATGAGCATCACGACGTGCCGAACCCGGCCTATGGCTATGTCGTCGGTTCGGCGATCGCCAAGGGGCGGATCGCCGCCATCGACCTCGCCGAGGCGAAGGCGGCGCCGGGCGTGCTCACGATCGTCACGGCGGAAAATGCCGGCAAGCTCGGCAAAGGCGATTTCAACACGGCGAATTTGCTCGGTGGCCCCGCCATCGAACATTATCATCAGGCCGTCGCGCTGGTCGTCGCGGAAACGTTCGAACAGGCCCGCGCCGCCGCCGCATTGGTCCGAATCGATTATGTTCGGGAAAAGGGCCGCTTCGATCTCGCGGCCGAACTCAAATCGGCGCCGCTGAAGAGCGAAGGCAGCAAGGCCCCGCCGATCGACCGGGTCGGCGATTTCGATGCCGCATTTGCTGCTGCTCCGGTGACGCTCGACGCCACTTATTCGACGCCCGATCACAGCCATGCGATGATGGAGCCGCACGCCTCGATCGCGATGTGGGAGGGCGACTCGCTGCGGCTTTGGACCTCGAACCAGATGGTCAATTGGGGCCGGGGCGACGTTGCCAAGACGCTCGGCATCGCCAAGGACAAGGTGCGCCTGATGTCGCCCTTCGTCGGCGGCGGCTTCGGCGGCAAGCTGTTCGTCCGGGCCGATGCAGCGCTTGCTGCGCTCGGCGCGCGTGCAGCCCAGCGCCCGGTCAAGGTGGCGCTTCAGCGTCCGCTCATCGCGAACAACACCACGCACCGGCCGGCGACGATCCAGCGGATCCGCATCGGTGCCGAGCGTGATGGGCGGATAACGTCCATCGCGCACGAAAGTGGCTCCGGCGACCTGCCGGGAGGCGGACCCGAAACCGCGGTGGCGCAGACCAAGCTGCTTTATGCCGGCGCCAACCGGATGACGGCGATGCGGCTCGCTGTGCTCGATTTGTCCGAAGGCAATGCGATGCGCGCGCCGGGCGAAGCGCCGGGCCTGATGGCGCTGGAGATCGCCATGGATGAGATGGCCGAGAAGCTCGGCATGGACCCGATCGAGTTCCGCGCGATCAACGACACTCGGGTCGATCCCGAGAAGCCGAACCGCCCCTTTTCGCAGCGCCGGCTGATCGAATGCATGCGGACGGGCGCCGACCGGTTTGGCTGGTCCCGGCGCAGCGCGACGCCCGCTCAGCACCGCGACGGTCGATGGTTGGTCGGCATCGGCATGGCCGCCGCGTTCCGCAACAATCTCAACATGAAGTCGGCGGCGCGCGTGCGCCTGGATTCGCGGGGCGTTGTGACGGTCGAAACCGACATGACCGATATCGGCACCGGCAGCTATACGATCATCGCGCAGACGGCAGCCGAGATGATGGGCGTGCCGCTGAGCCAGGTGGTGGTGAAGCTGGGAGATTCCGCCTTTCCGGTTTCAGCCGGATCCGGGGGACAATGGGGCGCGAACAGCTCGACCGCTGGGGTCTATGCCGCGAGCGTCAAGCTGCGCGACGCGGTGGCACAGAAGCTTGGCTTCAACTCGGCGGATGCCGTGTTCGAAAAGGGCAAGGTCAGCGCAGGCGGGCGCAGCGTCCCCCTCACCCAAGCCGCCGCGGGCGGCGAAATCGTCGCCGAGGACGTGATGGAATATGGCGATCTCGCCAAGCGCTACCAGCAATCGACCTTCGGCGCGCATTTCGTCGAAGTGGGCGTCGATTCCGCAACGGCCGAAATTCGCGTCCGCCGGATGCTCGCGGTGTGCGCCGCAGGTCGCATTCTCAATCCCAAATCGGCGCGCAGCCAGGTGATCGGCGCGATGACGATGGGAGCGGGCGCGGCGCTGATGGAAGAGCTGGTGGTCGATAAGCGCTTCGGCTTCTTCGTCAATCACGACCTCGCCGGCTATGAAGTCCCCGTGCATGCCGATATCCCGCACCAGGACGTGATCTTCCTCGACGAGACGGACCCGGCCAGCTCGCCGATGAAGGCCAAGGGCGTGGGCGAGCTGGGCATCTGCGGCGTGGGCGCGGCGGTGGCGAACGCCATCTACAACGCCACCGGCGTTCGGGTCCGCGACTATCCGATCACGCTCGACAAGCTGCTCGCGCAGATGCCGGTAACGGCGTGACGATCAATTCAAGTTGAGGACGTCTTCGCGTTCGTCGGCGAGTTCCTCGGCGGAGAATTTCTCGCGCTGCATGACGAAGCTGCCGCGCAATCCGTCGACCTGCCAGGTGCCGTTCGCTTCGAGGCCATGCTCGGAAACCGCACCCGAATAGTGGACGGCGTGAGTCCAGCGGCCATGATATTGCTTCACGAAGCCGACGCTCGCGCCGTTGCGCGTTCCCAACACGGTCGCGCGCCGGATGCCGCCCGCCCCGTCTGCCGGCTCGGTGATCGTGCCGCTCACATGGCCGCCCTTCTCGTCGAACAAGGCGATGAAGCTGGTGTTCTGTCCGCCATGTCGATCGACATAGCGGCCGTACCAGACGCCGCTCAGGTCACGCGGATCGTTCATCGCTGGCCCGCGAGCTGGGCGAGCGCCGGTACATCGACAGGCGCCGAGCACAGGAAGCCCTGGAAATACTGGCATCCTTCCTTCGCCAGCAAGTCGAGCTGCTCGGGCGTTTCCACGCCCTCCGCCACCACGGCCAGCCCGAGCGAGCGCGCCATGTCGATCACGCCGCGCACCACCACGCGGTCGCGATGCGAGCCGGTGATGTCTTGCGCGAGCTTCTTGTCGATCTTGAGATAGTCGAGCGGCAGGGCCTTCAGATAGGCGAGGCTCGAATAGCCCGTCCCGAAATCGTCGATCGCAACGCGGCAGCCGGCGGCGCGCAACTCGGTCAGCAGGCGGGCGGCGATGCCGAGATCGGACATGATCCCGCCTTCGGTGATCTCCAGCGTGAGCCGATGGCGGGGGAATCCGCTCGCATCGACTCGGCCGAGCAGCGAATCGACGAAGCCGGGCCGCGCGACGTCCGCAGCGGTGACGTTGACCGATAGGCGCAACTTGCCGAGTGCCGTGGGCCAGTTGGCCGCCCGGCCGAGCGCACGGCGCTGGACGTGATCGCTCAACGCGCCGTCCAGACCCGCCCGTTCAGCCGCGGCGAACAGAATCTCGGCACCCAGTTCGCCGAATTCGGGATGGTTCCAGCGCGCCAGGGCCTCGGCGCCCACGATCTGGCCGGTAGCGATCGAGACCTGGGGCTGGAAGAGCACGCCGATCTCGTTGCGTTCGAGCGCACGGTGAATGCCATCGACGAGCAAGTCGATCGACGGTGCCCCGGCCTCGCTGGGGGCATCGCCGAGCAGCGCCTCGCTTGCCCGGCGGAGCAGGGAAGCGGCATTGTCGCCCGTCTGGCTGGCCTGGGTGACCAGCCGCGCACCCAGCGGCGCGATATTGCCCCCCGCCACGAACGGCCGCGACAGTGCCTCTTCGAGCCGAACCGCGGCTGCAGCGGCCGCATCGGCAGAACCGGCATCGGTGCCGACGATGAAGTCGGACCCGCCGATCCGCGCCGCAATGGCATGGCCGCCCAGCGTCTCGCGCGCGACTTCGCCGACCCGACGCGAGACCGCGCGAAGCAGCTCGTCGCCCGTCGCCCGGCCATAAGCCGTGTTGACCGTATCGAAGCGGGTAAGGCCGATGAGCACGATCTGGACGGTTGCGCCATCGGCGAGCCGCTGGTCGATCCAGCGCCGTGCGGCGGGGCCGTCGCGCACGCCGCCGAGCGCGCTGCGCACCGCGGCATCGGCATCGGGCGCGACGCCGAGCGCCTCGACCAGCGCATGCAGGCGCCCGGTTTCTGCATTGCGCTGAAGATGCTGGACGACGCGGCCGACCCCGGCGAGGTCATGCGCGAAGGCAGTCGAGGCAGCCCCCTCCGCCAGCCTGCGCAGCGCCGAGCGCGCCGTCTCGCGGTCCTGTGGATCAAGACGTGCGAACAGCGCTCGCGGCCCAGGCCCTTCCGGGAGTTGCAGAAGTGCCGCGAGCGCCGGCGTCAGTTGGAGCGAGCGGATCGCGGGATCGAAGCTCCAGCCGAGCGGCTCGGTCGGCCCGTTCCCCTGCCCCGCCCAGCCCGCCAGCCGCTCGACATGGCGCTGGGCAAACCGGATCGCGTGCGCCATGGCCGCCGACGACATCGGGCTCGACAGGAAATGCGTGGCGCCGGCATCGAAGAAGTAGCGCATGTGGACGGCGTCGCTCTGCGAGACCAGGATCAGCATCGCCGATCCATGGCCCTCGATCGTCGGGCCGAGCAGCTTGGCTGCGTCGAGGCCTTCGGTCATCGCGCCGCGCGCGTCGATCACCGCAACGCTCGCCCCGCTCGCCAGGAATCGCCGCTCGAGCGCGTCCGAACGCCGCGCCGCGACCACCCGCCAGCCGCCGCCCGCCGCCGCCGCGGCGACTTCGTCGCGCTGGCGGAAGGAGAGGATGAAGACGGGCGCCGAATCGGCATGGGCGCCTTCGATGACAGTGAAATCTTCCGACATTCCCCCCACGATAGCGCCAACGCTTGCCGACCGCCATCATCGCGCCTAACTCCGGCGCATGGCTGCCGCGCCCGCCCTGATCGACGCCCATGGCCGCGCGATACGCTATCTGCGGATTTCGGTGACCGATCGCTGCGATTTGCGCTGCCGCTATTGCATGGCCGAAGCGATGACCTTCCTGCCGCGCGCGGCGCTGCTCACGCTCGAAGAGATTGCGCTGATCGCCGATCGCTTCATCGACCGCGGCACCACCAAGATTCGGCTGACCGGCGGAGAGCCGCTGGTCCGCCGCGACGCGATCGACCTGGTCCGCCGCATCGGCCGCCGGCTTGGCGACGGGCTCGACGAACTGACCCTCACCACCAACGCGACGCGCCTCGCCGCCCATGCCGAAGCACTGGCAGCAGCTGGCGTGCGGCGAATCAATGTGAGCCTCGACAGCCGCGATCCCGCGCGTTTCAGGCACATCACTCGCCATGGCGATCTCGAGCAGGTGCTCCAGGGCATCGCCGCCGCTCGTGCCGCAGGGCTGCGCGTCAAGCTCAACATGGTCGCGCTCAAGGGGCTGAACGAAGACGAGATCGCGCCGATGCTCGACTGGGCCGTGTCCGAGGGCATGGACCTTACCCTGATCGAGACCATGCCGCTCGGCCAGGTCGAGGAAGAGCGGGTCGATCGCTTCCTGCCGCTCACCGACATAGTACCCGCCCTCCAGGCGCGCTTCGCCCTGGTCGCCGACGATCATCGCAGCGGCGGCCCCGCCCGCTACTGGCGGGTTGCAGGCACGGGCACGCGGCTCGGCCTGATTTCGCCCCTCACCGCCAATTTCTGCGACGGCTGCAACCGGGTGCGGCTCACTTCGGAAGGCAAGCTCTATATGTGCCTCGGCCATGACGACCGCGCCGATCTCAAGGCGGCATTGCGCGGCGGCGGGATCGCTGCGCTCGATGCCGCGATCGACGACGCGCTGGCGCACAAGCCCGCGCGCCACGCCTTCCGTATCGCGACCGGCGCCGAGCCCGCGGTTTCCCGGCATATGAGCGTTACCGGCGGATGACGCGCCGCGCCCTCGCCGTCTCCCCGACCGAACCCGCGCAGCACGCCGCGGAGGAATTGCGCCGCGCCTATGAGTGGGTGCCGATGGATCAGGCCGAAATGGTGGTCGCCCTGGGCGGCGACGGGTTCATGCTCCAGACGCTCCACACCATGCTCGAAAGCCGGCGCAGCCTGCCCGTGTTCGGCATGAACCTGGGCACGGTCGGCTTCCTGATGAACGACTGGCGCCTCGAACAACTCGACCAGCGGCTCGATCGCGCACGGCCCTTCAAGGTCAGCCCGCTCAAGATGAGCGCCATCACCACCTCGGGCGAGCGCTGCGAGCTGCCGGCGATCAACGAAGTCTCGTTCCTGCGCGAGACCCGTCAGACCGCCAAGCTGGAGATTACCGTCAACGATCGCGTGGTGCTGCCCGAATTGGTCTGCGACGGCGTGCTGGTGGCAACGCCCGCGGGATCGACGGCCTATAACCTCTCCGTCCAAGGCCCGATCCTCCCGCTCGGATCGGCGATGCTGGCGATGACGCCGATCAGCCCGTTCCGCCCGCGGCGCTGGCGCGGGGCGATCCTGCCCGATCGCGCCCGCATCGCGATTCGCGTGCTCGAAGCGGACAAGCGCCCCGTCAGCGCCGTCGCCGATCAGCGCGAAGTGCGCGACGTTGCACAGGTGGAAATCGAGATCGACCACCACCGCGACCTCACCTTGCTGTTCGATCCGGAGCATGCGCTCGACGATCGAATCACGATGGAACAATTCATCGCCTGAACCCCTTGCCATCAGCGAAAACTCGCTGCTATAGGGCCGCCTCCGCAGCGGCCTTGGCCGCTTCAGAAGTCGGTTTTCCCTGATAGCTCAGCGGTAGAGCTCTCGACTGTTAATCGAGCGGCCGTAGGTTCGAATCCTACTCAGGGAGCCACTTCTTACCCGGATCGCGCCTGACCCGCGACCGTCGCGCCATCCATGCCCTGGGACCCGGTGATGGCCAGCGTCTATATCCTCTACACCGGTGGCACGATCGGCTGCATCGGCAGCCCGCTCGCGCCGATGTCCGGAGCCGACTTCCAGCGCCTGGTCGAAACGATGCCGGGACTCGCCGGCGGGCAGGTCGCGGGCTATCCGGGCCTGCGCTACACGATGGACTGGTTTGACGCGCCGCTCGACAGTTCCAACATGGCGCCGGCGGATTGGATCAAGATCGCGCATCGGCTGCTCTCGGTCTATGCCGAGCATGACGGCTTCGTCGTGCTGCACGGCACCGACACGATGGCGTTCAGCGCGTCCGCCCTTTCCTTCTTCCTGCCAGGCCTGGACAAGCCGCTGGTATTCACCGGATCGCAGGTGCCACTGGCGATGACGCTGAGCGACGCGCTGCCCAATCTGGTCGGCGCGATCGTCATGGCCGGCCTGTCGGCGGTTCGCGAGAGCCTGCTCTATTTCGGCGGGCTGCTGCTGCGCGGCAATCGCTCGGCCAAGGTCAACGCCAATCAGTTCGGTGCCTTTGCGTCGCCGAACTTCCCCCCGATCGCCATGGTCGGCACCGAGATCACGATCAACGCCGGCCTGGCTTTACCAGCGCCCCCGGCTTCAACCTCGCTGTCCGACCAGGGCCATCGCGATGCGATCGCCACCCAACTGTCGCGCCAGGAGGCCGCATTGGCCGACTTCGCGGTAACGGTAATGTCGCTCTACCCCGGGATCGGCGGGTCCGCGGCGCATGCGCTCCTCAACGGGACTCGGCCACCCGTGCGGGGCGTGGTGATCGAAGCGTTCGGCGAAGGCAACGGCCCTTCCGGCGCCGACTTTCTCGAGGTGCTGTCGGCCGCCAGCGCGGCGGGCACCGTATTGATGGACAACACCCAGGTGCTGTCCGGATCGGTGAACATCAATGCCTATGCCACGGGATCGGGCCTGTCCCAGGCGGGCGCGACCAGTGCCTATGACATGACGCCGGAAGCCTCGCTGACCAAGCTCGTTTACCTGCTCAGCCTCGGCATCGATCCCGAAGAAGTGCGGCTCCGGATGCAGCAAAGCCTTGCCGGCGAGGTAACGCCCCCGGACAGCGCCGTGGTGAAATCCATGCCGGTTGCCTAACCGGCGACCCGCTCGTCCTCGGTAAAGGGGAAATGGTCGCGGATGCGGCGATTGAAATAGCCGCCCTTCGAGATCGCCTCGCCCATCCCGCGGGCGATCCGTGGCGGCACGTCGTGGTAATGATAGTGCCGCCCGCTCACGAAGACGATGTCGAGCCGGCGCTGGGGCTCGTCATACTTCCAGGCGCGGATGACGCTCGACGGCATCCCGAGTGAACGCATGAAGCCGTGCCTGCGCTCCCCTTGCACCGCCGCCCCGCCCCTGCGATGGTTTCGGCCATGAGCGATCTCGACGCCTTCATCACGGGCCTGCCCAAGGCCGAACTCCATCTGCACATCGAAGGGAGCCTGGAGCCCGAACAGATGTTCGAGTTCGCCAGGCGGAACCGGGTCGCCATCCCCTTCGCCTCGGTCGAGGAGGTGCGCGCCGCCTATCAATTCTCGAACCTGCAGGATTTCCTCGACATCTATTATGCCGGGGCCGATGTGCTGCGCACCGAAGCGGACTTTCGCGACCTCGCCCTCGCCTATTTCGATCGGGTGGCGAAGGACGGCGTCGTCCATGCCGAGATTTTCTTCGATCCGCAGACGCATACCCATCGCGGCATCCCGTTCGGCACGGTCGCAGAAGGGCTGCTCGCCGGCATGGCCGAGGCGGAGTCGCGCCACGGCATCACTTCGAAGCTGATCCTCTGCTTCCTGCGGCACCTAGACGAGGAGGATGCCTTCGCGACGCTGACCGCCGCTCAGCCCTGGATCGATCGGATCGACGGCGTCGGCCTCGATTCGTCCGAGCTCGGCCATCCGCCCGCCAAGTTCGAGCGGGTGTTCGCCGCGGCCGGCGCGATGGGGCTCAAGCGAGTGGCGCATGCCGGCGAGGAAGGGCCGCCCGATTATGTCCGCGAGGCACTCGACCTGCTCCGTGTCGACCGGCTGGACCATGGCAATCGCAGCCTCGAGGACCCCGATCTCGTCGCGCGGCTGGCCCGTGACGCAGTGACGCTCACCGTCTGCCCGCTGTCCAACGTCAAGCTGTGCAACGTCGCCTCGATCGACGCCCATCCGATCGACCGGATGCTCGAGCTCGGCCTGCGCGCCACGGTCAATTCGGACGATCCGGCCTATTTCGGCGGCTATATCGGCGACAATTTTCGCGCAGTGGCCGGCGGCCGCGGGCTCGATCGCGCGGCGCTGGTCACGCTGGCGCGCAACAGCTTCCTCGGCTCCTTCCTCCCGGACGACGCCGTTGCGGCACATCTCGCCCGGATCGACGCCTATGCGGAGGCGCAGGCATGAGCATCGTCTTTACCCCCTTCACGCATGAGGAGATGGTCGCCGGCGTCCATGCCATCGCCCAGGCGGCGGAAACCTGGAAGCCGACCCTGCTCGTCGGCGTCGGCCGCGGCGGGCTGGCGCCGGCGGTATTCCTCTCGCACCGGATGGGGCTGCCCCTGGTCTCGATCGACCATTCGGCGCGCATCGCCCAGTTCGGCGAGGAGCTCGTCGCCGTGCTCGCCCGCCGTACCCGCGAGGGCGACCGGCTGCTGTTCGTCGAGGACATCAACGATAGCGGCAAGACGATCGGTGAGATCCGTGCGGCGCTCGCCGCGGAGGGGGCAGCGGCCGAGGGCGTGCGCTTTGCGGTGCTGCTCGACAATGTCCGCTCGGCGCAGCGCGTCGATTATGGCTTCCGCCATATCGATCGCGAGACCCAGAAGGACTGGTTCGTCTTTCCCTGGGAAGCCCTGGCGCCCCGGGAAACCTTGGCCGAAGAGGCAATGGAGGTGCCCCAAAGACTTGGCTGAGTGGCTTCATTCAGCCTCCATCAATCGTAGGTTAGGCACTATCCGTCGTGGACACATCCCTGCCGGCGCGCGTTCGTCCGTCATCGCAGTGCCCAGATTAACTTTCGGAGGAATCATGCTGAAAAGCACAAGACGCCCGAGGATCGCGACACTCGTCGCCGTCCTCGCTGCGGGCGCCGCCCTGTCGGGCTGCATGACCGCAACGCCCTATCAGCCCGCCACCGGCGTGGGCCAGTCGCGCGTCGGCTATTGGGACGAGCAGATCGAAAGCAATCGCTTCCGGGTCAGCTTCGCCGGCAACAGCCTCACTGCACGCGAGACGGTCGAGCGCTACCTGCTCTATCGCGCCGCCGAGCTGACGCTGCAGCAGGGTGGCGATTATTTCGTCCTCTCTGACCGCGATACCGAGAAGAAGACCGACGTCTATCGCACGCCGGGCGCCTGGGACAGCGGCCCCTGGGGCTATTGGAGCCCCTATTGGCGCTATTACCGGCCGCGCTGGGGCTGGCGCAGCTGGGATCCCTTCTGGGACGATCCCTTCTGGCGGGACCGCGACTGGGACTACCGGACGGTGACGCGCTACGAGGCGATGGCCGAGATCGTGATCGGCCGCGGCCCCAAGCCGACCGGCAACGTCCGCGCCTTCGACGCGCATGAGGTCGTGAACCGGCTCGGGCCGTCGATCCAGATGCCGAAGTAACTGCCAACTCCTCCTTATCGCGGAGGAATCTGGGGAGAGGCGAAAGCCTCTCCCCTTTTTCATTCCTCCCCGAGCTCGTCTCGGGGAGGGGGACCAGCCGCAGGCTGGTGGAGGGGCTGCTGCAAGCGGCGGTGACCCGCCGAGCCCCTCCACCACGCCGCTTCGCGGCGCGGTCCCCTTCCCCCAGCAAGCTGGGGGAGGATCTTGCGAGCCTCAGGCCACCTGGCCGTGGCAGTGCTTGTACTTGCGGCCCGATCCGCACGGGCATGGCGCGTTGCGGCTGACCAGTCCTTCCCATTGCGCCGGATCGGTGCCGAGATCCTCGCCCGAAGGCTGGGGGATGCCGAGCTGCGGCAGCCGCGTCGTCACCAGCCCCGCCGCGCCGCCGTCGAAGTCGCGCGTGTCGTCGTCGCCGGTCAGCGGATCGATATGCGTGGTCAGGAAATCGGGAAGCTCGGGCAGCTCCGGCGCCGGCGCCATCTGGAACTGCGCGATCGCGAGCGTGCGCGTCACGTCCTCGCGGATGTTGCCGAGCATCCGCTCGAACATCGCGAACGCCTCGTGCTTATATTCGTTGATCGGCGTCTTCTGCGCATAGGCGCGCAGGTGGACGACCTGGCGCAGCGCATCGAGCATCGCGAGATGCTCCTTCCAGTGGTGGTCGAGATTCTGAAGCAGGATCGACTTCTCGATCTGCTGCCAGGTGTCGGGCTCAAGGCCCGCGGCCTTGTCGGCGACGAGCTGGTCCGCCGCCGCGCGCACGCGCTCCTCGATCAGCTCCGGCTCGATTGCCGTCTCGTCCTGTATCCACTGATCAATCGGCGCCTCGACATTAAGCGTGGAGTAGATCTTCTCCTTGAGCGCCGCCACGTCCCACTGCTCGGGATAGCTGTTGTGCGGGCAATATTCGCCGACGATCGCATTCACCGTCTCGGCACGCATGTCGGTGACGACGTCGCCCACGGTGTCCGCGTCCATGATGTCGGCGCGCTGCTCGTAGATCACCTTGCGCTGATCGTTCATCACGTCGTCATATTCGACGACCTGCTTGCGGATGTCGTAGTTGCGCGCCTCGACCTTCTTCTGCGCGGTCTCGATCGCCTTGCTCAGCCACTTGCTGCCGATCGCCTCGCCATCCTCGATATTGTTGCGCATCATCTTGGCGAACAGCGTGTTCGAGCCGAAGATGCGCAGCAGGTCGTCATCGAGGCTGAGGTAGAAGCGGCTCAGGCCCGGATCCCCCTGGCGGCCCGAACGGCCGCGCAGCTGGTTGTCGATGCGGCGGCTCTCGTGACGCTCGGTGCCGAGCACGAACAGGCCACCGGCTTCCTTCACCCTCTGTTTCTCCGCGGCGATCTCCGCCTTGATCTGCTCGATCGCGGCATCCCGCGCCGGGCCTTCCTCCATGCCGTCCAGCTCGTCATGGATGCGGAATTCGAGATTGCCGCCCAGCTGGATGTCGGTGCCGCGGCCCGCCATGTTGGTCGCGATCGTCACCGCGCCGAGCCGGCCGGCCTGCGCCACGATATGCGCTTCGCTCTCGTGATGGCGGGCGTTGAGCACGGCGTGATCGACGCCTTCGCCGGTCAGGAACTCGCTGAGCATCTCGCTCTTCTCGATCGAGACCGTCCCCACCAGCACCGGCTGGCCCTTGGCGGCGTGTTCCTTGATCTTCTTGGCAATCGCGCGGAACTTCTCTTCGATCGTCTTGTAGAACTCGTCCTCCTCGTCGACGCGCTGCACCGGCACGTTGGTGGGGATCGTGACGACGTTCATCTTGTAGATGTCGTAGAATTCCGCCGCCTCGGTCGCGGCGGTGCCGGTCATGCCAGAGAGCTTGGGATACATGCGGAAATAGTTCTGGAAGGTGATCGAGGCGAGCGTCTGGTTCTCGGGCTCGATCGTCACGCCTTCCTTGGCCTCGACCGCCTGGTGCAGGCCTTCCGACCAGCGGCGCCCGTCGAGCGCGCGGCCGGTGAACTCATCGATGATGACGACCTTGTCGTCCTTGATCAGATAATCGACGTCGCGCTTGAACATCACGTTCGCGCGCAACGCCTGGTTGAGGTGGTGGACGACCTGGGTGTTTTCGAAATCATAGAGATTGGCGCCCTGGAGCAGCCCCGCCGCCTCGAGCATCCGCTCGACCTTCTCGGTGCCGTCCTCGGTCAGCACGATCGTGCGCTGCTTCTCGTCGAGGTCGTAATCCTCCTTGGCGAGCTGCTTCACCACCGCATCGACGCCGATATAGAGCTCGGACTTGTCGTCGGTCGGGCCGGAAATGATCAGCGGCGTGCGCGCCTCGTCGATCAGGATCGAATCGACTTCGTCGACGATCGCGAAATTGAACGGGCGCTGCACCATCGAGACGCGCTCATATTTCATGTTGTCGCGCAGATAGTCGAAGCCGAACTCGTTGTTGGTGCCGTAGGTGATGTCCGCGGCATAGGCCTCGCGCCGCTCGTGATCGGCAAGGTTCGGAATGATCACGCCGACGCTGAGGCCGAGGAAGCGATAGACCTGGCCCATCCATTCGGCATCGCGCTTGGCGAGATAATCGTTGACCGTGACGACATGGACGCCGTCGCCCGGCAGGGCGTTGAGATAGGTGGCGAGCGTGGCGACCAGCGTCTTGCCTTCGCCGGTGCGCATCTCGGCGATCTCGCCGCGATGGAGCACGATGCCGCCGATCATCTGCACGTCGTAATGGCGCTGGCCGAGCACGCGCTTGGCCGCCTCGCGCACCGTGGCAAAGGCTTCGGGGAGGAGATTGTCGAGCTTTTCGCCATTGGCGAGTTGCTCGCGAAACTTGGCCGTCTGGCCGGCGAGCTGCTCGTCGCTCATCGCCTGGAGCGTGGGCTCGAAGCTGGCGATCTTCTGGACGATGCTGCCGAGCGACTTGACGTAGCGCTCGTTGGAGGAGCCGAAAAGGGTCTTGGCAATGCCGCCGAACATGAGATTTCCAGTCTATGTCTAGGATGGTCGAGCGGGCGCGGCGATGCGGCCGGCGCCCGTTGAATGCGGAGAACGGAAAGCGCGGCGCCGCGGTTCAGCGGGCCGCGGGCAGGCTCATTCGAGGCGGCGCTCGAAGGGCAAATGCAGCGCGGCGAGCGCAAGCTGCATGGCGGCGAGCGGCGTCGCCCGTTCGGGACAAAGTACGGGAACGGCAACCGCCGGCGCGGCCCGCCGCGCGGGAAGCGCCGCCTGTTGCGCCGCCTGGGCAGCCTGGACCACCGCGACGCCATGCACCTGCCGCACGTCGCGCCCCGCCGCACCGATGCCGGTGAAGCTCGCGAAAAAGGCAGTCAGGAGAAGCAGCAGTTCCAATTCGGCCCCAACTCGTCACGCGCACGCCGAAACGCACGATTCACGCGACATAGGGATTGCCGCGCCATTCGTCTAATCAAAATCGGAAGATATTCTCGAACTCAGGGCTGAGCGCGGCGGCTAATGCCAAACACGAGTGCGCCCTGAACTCGACGGGGCTCGCCCGAGGATGCCTTGGCCGGCACGAAGCTCTGGGTCAGGAGACCGCAGGGATTTGGCAGGCCGTCGAATTCACTCTTCCCCCCTGCGCTCACTCGTCTGCAATTTTCGACTTTGCCGGTTTCCGAAATCTCGAAGATCGCTTCGGCGCGCGTGATCGCGATCTGCCCGGGCCCGTCCTGGAGCAGCCTCGGCAGGGTCCGGCCATCCATTGCGAAGGCCACTTCGAACGTGAGCGCAATAGGTTTGCCGAGGACTCCGATCCGGCCCAAGAGTCCCCGCGCATCATTGCCGCCCAGCGATCCGCAGGGTTTGTCAGCGAAAGGCGGCCACATCCCGAACGATTGATCGTCGCACCTGAGCGGCGTGCCAGCAGCATCGAACGAGACTGCCACGATGCCGTGAAAATCGGCGATCGGCACGCGCTCGGGTTCGGGGATTTCCCATCTGAATCGGGAAGAAAAGCGCCCTGCCACGGCCTGCCCGGCGGCGTTCCTCGCCGGGGTGAAGCTGGCGCGCTTCGACAGCAACGAACAGGTCGTCTCGTCTAGCACGCTTGAGCCACTCGAACTCTCCACGGTGCAGTTGGTCACCTTGCCCGCCGCGTCGATCGACAAGGTGAAACCAACCGTCCCTTCCTGATGACTCCGGAGCGCTGCGGCCGGGAAATCATCGTTCGTAACCCAATATTGCGGCGGTCCCGCAGGCTTCGCCGGAGTGGCCACAGCGCTGTCCGTCGCGCCGGCGACCTGGGTCGAAGCAAAGATCAGCGGCACCAAAAACAGCATCCATCCTCTCCCGCTCGCCCTAAGGTGATCCTAGCTGCGCGTGGACGCGTGTCTAGCCGCCCCCCCCTTGCGATCGAATGTTCCCAGCCGATCGACTTTTGCCGAGGCTTCCTTAATGTCTCGACAACCATGTTTGCGCTAGGTCGCCTGAGCGTAACGGATGCTGGGGGGAAGAGTTGAGCCAGGGCGAAGCGATAGCAGCAAACGATGGGGCGGGTGATCGCCCCTACCCGGCTGGGCCAACGCCTGCTGCAGATGATCGCCCGGTGGTGCTCCGCCTGCTGCTGTCCAGCGCTTTGATGCTGTTCCTCGAGCTCGCGCTGATCCGCTGGCTCGGCTCGAACGTCGTTCACCTGTCCTATTTCTCCAATTTCGTGCTGCTCGGCTCGTTCCTGGGCATCGGCGCGGGGTTCCTGATCAGCCGCAAGGCGTTCTCGATCTGGCCCTATTCGCTGCCCCTGCTCACCCTGCTGGTGATCGGCGTGCTCGCCTTTCCGGTGAGCATCGAGCGCAGCGGGTCCGACGTCATCTATTTCACTGCGCTGCAAGTGAATGGGCCGCCGGCCTGGCTCGCGCTGCCGGTGATCTTCGCGCTCGCCGCGGCGATCCTCGCGGGCCCCGCCGAACTCGTCGGCCGCTGCTTCGCCGATCTTCGGCCGCTTTCGGCCTATCGCTATGATCTGCTCGGCTCGCTTTCGGGCATCCTCGCCTTCTCGGCGCTCAGCTTCCTGCGCGCACCGTCGCTTGCCTGGGGCGTGATTGCGGCGTTGCTCTACCTGCTGCTCACCCCACCCTCGCGTCGGCTCGTCACGATCGCGTGGAGCGTGGCGCTGCTGCTCGGTCTCGCGCGCGAGACGATGACGCCGGGCGTCAGCTGGTCGCCCTATTACAAGGTCAAAACCGAAGCGATGGCCGGCAAGGGCGAGGGTTTCCTCCAGATCAACGCCAATGGCGTACCCCACCAGCTGATGGCGCCGGCGAAATGGAAGATGGAGCAGGGCGAGCGCATCTACCAGACGCCCTATCTGCGCCTCCCCGGCAATCCGATGCGCGACGTGCTGATCGTCGGCGCCGGCTCGGGATCGGACGTCGCGATCGCGCTCAGCGAAGGCGCCGGCCATATCGACGCGGTCGATATCGATCCGCGCATCCTCGAGATCGGCGCCGAGAAGAATATCGACCGCCCCTATGCGAACCCGCGCGTCACCCGCCACGAGAATGACGGCCGCGCCTTCCTGGAAAGCACGGACCGGAAATACGACCTGATCCTGTTCGCACTGCCCGATTCGCTGACGCTGGTGAGCGGCGCGTCGCAGATCCGCCTCGAATCCTTCCTGTTCACGCGCGAGGCGATGGCTTCGGTCCGCCGCCACCTCAAGCCGGACGGCGCCTTTGCGATGTACAATTACTATCGCGAGCCCTGGCTGATCGATCGGCTGGCGAACACGGCGGCCTCGGCCTTCGGCCACGCCCCGTGCATCGACACCTTCTCCGAAGCCCAAGCAGTCGTCAGCATCGCCCTGGCGCCGCAGAACCAGAAATGCGCACGCGCCTGGGTGCCCAGCGGTGGCCCGATCATCGCTCCGGCGACCGACAACGCCCCCTTCCTCTATTTCCGCGGCGACAGCTTCCCGCCGCTCTACACTGTCGCGCTGATCGCGATCCTGCTGACTTCGCTGGCAGCGGTGCGCCTGCTCGGCGGCCCGCTCGGCGCGATGCGGCCCTATGCCGACCTGTTCTTCATGGGCGCGGCCTTCCTGCTGCTCGAAACCAAGAACGTCGCGACCTTCGCGCTGCTGTTCGGCACGACCTGGTTCGTCAATGCGCTGGTCTTCGCCGGCATCCTGGTCGTCGTACTCGCTGCCGTGGAGCTCACCCGCAAGTTCCGCACGCCGCCGCTGCCGGTGGTCTTCGCCGGCATCGCCGCCTCGCTGCTGCTCGCCTGGGCGATCCGGCCCGAATGGCTGCTGCCCCTGCCCTTTGCGGCGCGACTGATCGCGGCCGTCGTGCTCGCCTTCCTGCCGATCTTCCTCGCCAATGTCGCCTTCGCCAAGCGCTTCCACGACGCTTCGGATTCGCAATCGGCCTTCGCGATCAACCTGCTCGGCGCGATCGTCGGCGGCTGCCTCGAATATGCGGCGCTGTTCACCGGCTACAACAACCTGCTGATCCTGGTGGGGCTGCTGTATCTGGCGGCGTTCCTGCTGGTGCCGCGCGCACCGGCCGCCTGAGGACTTGACCCTGGGCGCAGTGGCGCGCAACGCCGCGGCCCATGTCGATCGAACCTTCCCCGCTCGCGCTGCCCTTCCCTGCCCTGCCCGCAATCGCCGGCGTCACGCCGCGCGTCGCGCGGGCGCGGTACAAGAACTGGGATCGCTGCGACCTGACCTTCGTCACGCTCGAGGAAGGAACCAGCGTTGCGGGGGTGCTGACCAACAGCAAATGCCCGTCGCCCGAAGTCGAATGGTGCCGCAAGGCGCTGGTGCTCGGCCGGGCGCGCGCGCTGGTGGTGAATGCCGGCAATTCCAATGCCTTCACCGGCAATCGCGGGCGCGCCGCGGTCGAGGCGATTGCGGCGCGGGCCGCGGCGCATCTCGGCTGCGAGCCCTCGGACGTGTTCGTCGCCTCGACGGGCGTGATCGGCGTGCCGCTGCCGATCGACAAGGCCGAGGCCGGGCTCGACGCCGCCTTCACCGCCGCGCCGTGCAGCTGGGAAGACGCCGCCGCGACGATCATGACTACCGATACCTTCGCCAAGGGCGCCGTGACGCAGGCGGTGGTCGATGGGCGGACGGTCAACCTTATCGGCATCATCAAGGGCTCGGGGATGATCGCGCCGGACATGGCGACGATGCTCGGCTTCGTCTTCACCGATGCCGCGGTCGAACCCGACTTCCTCCAGCGCACGCTGGCCGATGCCAATGCCACGAGCTTCTCGTGCATCACCGTGGACGGCGACACCTCGACCAGCGACGCCGTGCTCGCGTTCGCGACCGGCGTTGCGGGCAACGCGCCGCTGGCGAGCGACGACGATGCCGGGGCCGACGCCTTCCGCGCCGCGCTCGCCGATCTCTGCCACCAGCTCGCTTTGCTCGTGGTGCGTGACGGCGAAGGCGCGCAGAAGCTGATCGAGATCACCGTGGAAGGCGCGGAGAGCGACCGCAGCGCGCATCGCATCGCCATGTCGATCGCCAATTCGCCGCTGGTGAAGACCGCGGTGGCGGGCGAGGATGCCAATTGGGGGCGCGTCGTGATGGCCGTCGGCAAGGCCGGCGAGCCCGCCGAGCGTGATCGGCTGGCGATCCGCTTCGGCGCGACCCAGGTGGCGCGCGACGGGCTGGCGGTGGAAGGCTATGACGAGGCGCCGGTGGCGGCGCATCTCAAGGGCCGCGAGATCGAGATCGGCGTCGATCTCGGCCTGGGCGAGGGTCGCGCGACCGTTTGGACGTGCGACCTCACCCACGGCTATATCTCGATCAACGCCGATTATCGGAGCTGAGCGCCAATTGTGATGAGGACGCCCTTGTGCGATAGCGGGCCGTCGCCGAGGTTGGCGACGCTATCCCCCAGGAGGCTGAAATGACCCATCGTCATGATCGCGATGACCTCCCCTGCTTTCGAGGTCACCAGTAAGCGCCGCAAGGGCTACCCCTCGGAAACGCGGGTGAAGCGCGGCCTGCGCTTCGTCCATCAGGACATCGAACTCATCGAAAAGCTCGGTCGCAAGGATCCGTGTCCATGCGGCTCGGGCAAGAGCTTTCAAGCGCTGCTGTCTGCAATCCGGCCGGTTTCGATGGCGCGGAACGCCATGATTATTGGCGGGATTGATTGATCGTCACCCGGTCCGGCACAAGCCGGACCGGGCATCGACGGGATCAGAGCTTGCTCTGGATCCACTGCTTGATCGCGCTCTTCGGCATCGCGCCGACCTGAGTCGCGGCCGCTTCGCCGTTCTTGAACAGGATCATCGTCGGGATGCCGCGCACGCCGTACTTGCTCGGCGCATCGGGATTCTCGTCGATATCGACCTTGACGATCTGCACCTGCTCACCGAGCTCGTCCGAGATTTCCTCGAGCGCCGGGCCGATCATCTTGCAGGGTCCGCACCATTCCGCCCAGAAATCGACGAGCACGGGCTTGTCGGCCTGGAGGACGTCGGTGGCGAAGCTGGTGTCGGTGACCGCCTTGGTGGCCATGCTGGTAAACTCCTGAATTCGGTTTCGAGCCGTAACTTATGTCCGCATGCCGTCCGGCTCAAGCGTTCGAGGCCAAGCTTTGCTCCGTGGGCACGAAGCCGGGCTTGTGCGCCTCCAACAGCGCCGGCGGCAAGAGGTGAAGCACCGGGCCGGCGACATAAAGCAGCCCGGCCTCGATCGTCCGCCCCGGAAAGATCACGCGCAGCGCCGCGGCATAGGCTGCCATCTGGCGCAAGTGATAGGGCGGAATCGCGTCGAGCGAGGCCGGCGCGCGGCGGCCTGTCTTGAAGTCGATCACCCGGACATGGGTGTCGGTCACCACCAGCCGATCGACGGTGCCGGAAACGACCACCCCGTCGCCGACCACCGCCGCGATCGGCGCCTCGCCGAGCGAGGCCGGGCCGAACAGATCGGCGAAGCCGGGATTCTCGGTCACCGCGAGCGCCGCATCGGCCAGCGCCATCCGCTCCGCCGGATTGGCCACGGCGCCCGGCCCCGCCAGCCAACGCTCCGCGGCCGCGCGCCGCGCCTCGGGCGCCACGGCGGGCAGTCGCTCGAACAGCGCATGGAGCAGCCGTCCGCGCTCGGCGGCGGCGCGCATCGCCGGAGTCGGCGGCGGATCGGCGACGAGGTCCTCGCCAAGCGAGGACGGCGCGAGCGGGCGTGGCGGCCGGGCCTCCTCGGGAGCTGGGCGGCGCGCCCACCCGGGCAGTTCGGCGGTCACCCCCGCCGAAGCACCGACGACCGGCTTAGCGACAACTGCCGGCTGGGGCGCCGTGCCGCGAAACTCGCGAACGGCACCCGGCTCGCTCGGCACGCCCAGCGCATCGAGTGCGGCGGCCGATGCCGCGTACCAGCTCTTGGCGGGCGGCTCGCCCTTGGCCTGGGGACCGAGCGCCCCGGCGATCACCAGACGCTCCTCGGCGCGCGTCGCCGCGACGTAGAAGAGCCGCCAATGCTCCTGAAGCTCGCGCGCCTCGGCCTGCTCGACCACCGCATCGAGCAACTCGCCGCGCTCGGCCGTGCGAGGGCGGAAAATGGGCAGGCGCTCGGCCACCTCATCGGGCTGCCACATCAGGAAGTCGCGCGGGCTGCGCGTCGGATCGACGGTGGCGTCCGCCAGGATCACCAGCGGCGCCTGCAGTCCCTTGGCGCCGTGCGCGGTCATCACCCGCACGGCCCCCTGGGGCTGCGCCGCGTCGCGCACGATCTCGACATCGCCGCGATCGAACCAGTCGAGGAAGCGCTGGAGGGAGGGCGTCGCCACCTTCTCGAAATTGAGCGCGGCGTTGAGCAGCTCCTCGATCGGATCGCGCGCCTCCTCGCCGAGCCGGGCGAGCAGCTTGCGCCGCCCATCGAGCGGACCAGACAGGATTTCCTCGAGGAAGCGATACGGCGTGGCCAGGTCGGCACGGCGGAGCAGTGCGTAGAGCGGCTCCAGCCGTCCCTCGGGCTGAGTCGCGCGCAGATGCCGCCAGAGCCCGCCGCGCTCGCGTACCGCCGCGGCCATCAGTTCGTCCTGGCTCCAGCCGATCAGCGGCGAGACGAGCAGCGTGGCGAGCGACAGGTCATCCTCGGGCTGGAGCACGAAGCGCACGGCGGCAAGCAGGTCCTGCACCGCCAGCGGCGCATTGAGCCGCAGCCGGTCGACGCCCGCCACCGGCACGCCCTCGGCATAGAGCCGCGCGACGATCAGCGAGGCGAGCTCGCCGCGCCGTTTGACGAGGACCATCACGTCCTCAGGCGCGAGCGTGCGGCCCTTGCTCTCAAGGGGCAGCGTGCCGACCCAGCCCTTGATCGCCTTGGCGATGTCGCCGGCGAGCTTGCGGGTGGCATCGCTCACCCATTCCTCTTCTTCCGCCTCGCTGCCGCCCTCGGTCGCCGGCGGCCACAGCGTCACCATGCCCGGCCCGGGGACTTCGCTGGCATGCGGCTCAGCGTCGGAGAGTTCGCCCATGCCGGGCGCGGGCAAGGCGCCGAGCGCGGCATCGACGAATTCGAGCACCGGCCGCGTCGAGCGGAAGCTGTGGGTGAGCGACAGTTCCTCCACTTCGCGCGCCTCGACGTCGAACGCCGCATCGGGACGGATGCGCGACTTGGCGAGGAAGCGTTCGAACGCCGCCCGGAAGAAGATCGGATCGGTGCCCTGGAAGCCAAAGATCGCCTGCTTGTAGTCGCCCACGGTGAACAGCGTACGCACCGCGTCCCCGCGCGCGCCTTCACCGACGAAGAACTCGTCGGCAATCGCGCTGACGATCGCCCATTGCTGCGGGTTGGTGTCTTGCGCTTCGTCGATCAGGACATGCTCGGTCGCCTGATCGAGCTTGAAGCGCACCCATTCGCCCATGCCGGGCTCGCCGAGCAGCGCGACCGTCGCCTGGATGAGGTCGTTGAAGTCCACCGCTCCCAGCCGCCGCTTGGCCTCGGCATAAGCCTGGGCATAAACGCGCCCGGCATCGAGCCCGCGGGCGAGCAGATCGGCGTAATCGGCACGCGCCTTCATCCCCAGCAGCTCGGCGAAGGTGCCGTGCAGGCGCGTCGCCAGCTCGGCGTAATCGGCGTCTTGCGGCGCCTGCCCCTTGCCGAACGAGCGCGGCTCGCCCTTGGCGGTCGCCCAGATACCGTGCAGCTCGGCCAGGCCCGCCGCGCGCGCCGCCGCGTCCTTGGCGAGCCAGGCGGCGGCGAGATCGGCGCGTTCCAGCCCGCGGGTCGTCCCCCAGGCCGCATTCATCTCCGCGACCGACCGCAAGCCTTCGAGATCGAACGTATCGTCGCCACAGCCTTGCGCGATCGCCGCATCGATATCGCCCTCGGGGAGCCCGAGTTGCGCGCGCAACCACGGCCCCACCGCCAGTGGCAGCTCCGTGACCGCGGCGCCCGCGCTCGCGCACGCCTTGAGGAAATCCTCGGCCTTGCCCTCGCCCAGCCGCAGCGACAGCGCCCCCACCGCATCGACGATCCAGCCGCGCCCCTCGCGCTCGGCATCGACCAGCATCTGCGCCAGCGTCTCGCGCGCCAGCACAGCCTCCTCGCGCTGGTCAAGCGGGCGGAAGCCCGGCACCAGCCCCGCCTCGATCGGGAAGGCGGCGAGCAGCGACTGGCAGAAGCTGTGGATCGTCTGGATGCGGATGCCGCCGCCCGGCGCATCGAGCACCTTGGCGAAGAGCTGGCGCGCCCGTTCGCGCCCCGCCGGCGAAATGCTCTCACCCAGCGCCTCGAGATCGGCGACGAGCTCGGCATCGCTCGCCCGCACCCAGCGCGCCAGCCGGCTGGTGATCCGTTCGGACATCTCCGCCGCGCCGGCCTTGGTGAAGGTGAGGCACAGGATCGCCCCCGGATCGGTGCCGCCGAGCAGCAGCCGCCAGACGCGGGCCGCCAGCACCTGCGTCTTGCCGGTGCCCGCGGATGCCGAGAGCCAGACATGCCGCGCGGGATCGCTGGCTGCCTTCTGGTTGCCCTTCAGCTTGTGGAGAGGCCGGACGTCACTCACGGCCATACCATTCGTCGCGCCGCATCAGCTGGTCATATTCGGCGTATGGCGCATATTCCGGCACCAGCTTGGCGGTGAACGGTGCGTCGCCGGTGAGCCAGGCGCGCACCGCTTCGCCGAAATGATGCGCGGCGAGATCGACGAACTCGTCCGCGGCGATCGGCTCCTTCTTCTTCGGATCGACCGGCGACTCGACGAAGCCGAAGCCGCCCGCCCGGCTGCGCGCCAGCGACCAATATTCGAAGCAACGCGCCACGCCCTCGATCCCGCCGAACCCGCCGCGCTCGGCGATCAGCCCGAGCAGTCCCAGTTGCAGGCTGAACCCGGCGCGCACGGCCCGCGTGCTCGGCGGCTGGCCGGTCTTGTAGTCGACGATGGCGAGGCTGCCGTCACCTAGCCGATCGATCCGATCGAACTTGCCGCGCAGCCTCACGCCTTCGAACGCGATTTCGCCGTCGAGTTCCACCGCGAGCACCTTGCGCGAAGGGTCCGCGGCGATCTGGCGCGCGATCCAGTCGACGGCCTCCATCAGCCGCGGCTGCCACAATGCGCGCATCATCGGATGGGTGCGTTCGTCCACCAGCATCGCCTCGGCGCGCGCGCGCAACCGCTCGGGCACGCAACCATCCTGTTCGAACCATTTCTGAAGAACGTCGTGTACCGCCGTGCCGCGCCACGCTGCGCTCGGATCGGCATCGACCGGATCGAGCGGCGCGAGCCGCAGCATCCGCCGCGCGTAAAAGGCGTAGGGATCGGCCTTGAGCCGATCGACTTCGGTGACCGAAATCGTCTTCGGCCGCGCCTCGACCGCCGGCGACGGCGCCGGCCGTTCGGCCGGGGTATAGGCCGCAGGGAGATCGATCGCGCGCGCCCAGGCAACGAGATCGTCGGCGCGCTCCAGCCCGCCCGACAGCGCCTCCAGCCGCAGCCAGAAGCGCGAGGCGATGGTCGGTGCGGTCGCGTCGCGCCGCGCGCGGGTTAGCAGCACCTGCGGCGCCCCCAGCGCGCCGGCAAGGTCGTGCGCGGCGAGCCCGATGCGGCGTTCGAGCCCTGGCAGCTCCAGCTCGGCGCGGATTCGCGGGGCCAGCCATGGATCGGGCGCGGGCAGGCTCGGCCACACGCCTTCGTTGAGCCCGCCAAGGATCGTCAGGTCTGCGGTTTGCAACCGCGCCTCGAGCTGGCCGAGGATCGCAAGCCGCGGATGGCCGCCCTGGGGCGGGCGCACCGCCACGGCCTCCATCAGCGTACGCAGCATCGGCGCGAGCGTCGCGGGATCGGCGCGGCGCGGCCCCTCCCCGCCTTCACGCTCCAGATCGTCGAGCAGGGTCGCAGCCGCGCGTCCGTCGGCGCGGCTCCATAGCGAATCGCCGCCAAGCGCCTGGGCCACTTCGCGCAGCGATGCGAGTAGCGCCGGGATCGGCTGGGCACCGCCCGCAAAGACGGCTTCGAGCGGGGCCAACAACGCTCGGGCCTCGGGCCACCAGCGCGCCGCCGCCTGACGCAGCACCCCCTCCCGCCCCGCCTGCTCCGCGAGATGCCGATCGATGCCGGCAAGGTCCGGCGCCGGCCGCGGCCCGCGCAACGCGCGGTCGAGCAGCCGGACGCCTTCCAGCCATTCGGACCGCGCCTCCGGCCGAACGAGCGGATGCTTGAGCAGGGTCAGCAGTGGCAGCGGCGCGAACCGCTGCGCCGCCGCCTCGGCCAGCGCGAGCAGCAGCGTGCCCGGCGGCAGTGCCGAAAGCGGCTGGCCGGCCGAGTCGTCGACCGCGATCCCCCAACGCCCGCAATGCGCGGCGACGCGGCGGGCGAGCGCGCGATCGGGAGTCACCAGCGCGGCAGTCCTGCCCGGCGTCTCCAGCACCTCACGCAGGGCCAGCGCAATCGCCTGCGCCTCCTCGGCCGGCGTCGCCACTTCGAGCGCACGCACCCCGGCGAGCCGCCGCTCGCTTGCCGGCAGGCTGGTCCAGCCGTGGGTGAGCTCGGGCGGCTGCATCGCCGATGCGATCGCCTTGCTGCGCGCCGGGGCCGCATCATGCTCGCTCGCCGCCCGCCAGGACTCGAATTCGCCACGCTGCACACCCATCCGCGCGAGCAGCAGCTTCAGATGATATTGCGGATGCGTCTCCAGGTTGCGCCTGCGGCGGCCGGTGACCGGATCGGGCTTGTGCGGCCCCAGCATCTCCCATTCGGCATCGCTGATGCCGATCGCGAGGTCGGGCAGCACCACCATGCCCTTGGGCAGCCCCGCCACAACGCGCTGCAGGCGAGCGATCGCCGGCGCGCTCGCGTTGATGCCCGCGGCGCAGACGAAGCCGGCCGGAGGCGCTGCTTTCCAGCGCGCCACCACCCGATCGATCAGCAGCCGCCGCCGCTCGGCCAGGTCCACGCGGCCGAGCGCGGCGAGCGCGCGCGGCCAGCGTTCGAGCACCACTTCGAACAGCCGCAGCGATCGTTCCCAATGCGCTGAAAGCTCGGGAGCAAGATCGAGTGCCTTGAGCTTGCGCGGGTCGACTTCCTCGATCAGCAGCTGATCCAGCGTCGCGGCAAGATCGCCCGCCAGCCGCACCGCCTCGGCCGCATCCACCGGCGAACCCGCTTCCTGGATCAGCCGGGCGAGGATCAGCTGGCGCTGGAGGGGGCCAACTGCGGGCGGCACCAGCTCGGCTTCGGCCGCCTGGTCGAACACCGCCTCGTCGAGCTCCGGATCGCCGACCGCAACGAGCCGGGGCAGCAACAGCCCGCCCCCACTCGCCCGCACGAACGCGTCCTGGATCGCGCGCTTGGCACGATTGTTGGGCAGCAGCACCAGCCCCCGCGCCAGCCCCATCGGCTCGCCCCCGAACCGGCGGATCAGCCCGTTGGCCAGCGCATCGGCAAAGGCCCGGTGCGGCGGGATGGTGTAGAGGTGGAGGCGTTCGGGCATCGGTCTCGCGAAACCTAGAGCATCGCCACTAGTCCGTCATCCCTGCGAAAGCAGGGATCTCTCACAGGAGCGCACTCGGCCTCACGAGATCCCTGCTTTCGCAGGGATGACGGATTTGGCCGCTCACATCTCCGCGAGCGCTTCCTCCGTTGCCTTCACTGCCGCCGGCGTGCCCACATCGAACCACAGACCTTGATGGACCACGCCCCAGAGCCGCCCCTGCTCCATCGCCCGGCTCCAGAACACATTGGTGGAGAACGGCCCCTCCGGCCAATCGCGGATCACGCGGGGGTGGAGGATCTGCGCGCCGGCATAGACGAACGGCGCCAGCCGGCCGGGCTTGCGCCGCTCGATGATCCGGCCGAGCGGATCGAGGCGGAAGTCGCCCTGCCCGCCATGGCAATAGGCCCGGGCCAGCGGCACGAGCAGCAGCAGCGCGTCCATCTTCGCATCGTCCCACGCCGCGGCGAGCGCGTGGAGCGATCCGATCGGCCCGTCGACCCACATCGTATCGGCGTTGACGGTGAAGAAGGGCTGGCCACCCAGCATCTTGCGCGCCTGGACGATGCCGCCGCCGGTCTCCATCAGCTGCGCGCGCTCGTCCGAGATCAGCACCTCGATGTCGCCCGCCCGCGCCCGCAGGTGCGCCTCTACCTGGTCGGCGAGATAATGGACGTTGACCACCGCGCGCTTCACCCCCGCCTCGCGCAGGTGATCCATCGTGTGGTCGAGCATCGTCTTGCCCGCCACTTCGACCAGCGGCTTGGGCCGCGTGACGGTGAGCGGGCGCATCCGCTTGCCCAGCCCCGCCGCCATCACCATCGCCGTTTCGGGCATCGCCACGGCCGGGTTCGGGCGCAGCGAATAAGTCGCAGCTTGTTTCATGCCGCGGCGATCGCCACCGGGTCGCCGCGCATTTCCACGGGCACGTTCGCGGCGAACCACTCGGCCACCGGCTTCAGCGCCGGATGGGCGAGATCGCGGTTGAGATAGGTCCAGACGCGCGGGCAGAGGCCCGGATAGCGCGGCTTGCCGTCACGCACCCAAAGCCGGGTGAAGATGCCGATGATCTTGGCGTTCCGCTGCGCGCCGAGCACGTGATAGGCAATGTCGAACGCATCGCCCTCGCCCGTGATCCGCTTGTAGCGATTGAGCATCGCCGTCTCCAGGCTCTCGGGCACGTCGCGGCGCGCGTCCTGGAGCAGCGAGACGAGGTCATAGGCCGGGTGGCCGGCCAGCGCGTCCTGGAAGTCGAGCAGGCCCAAGGTCTCCGCCGCACCATCGATCAGCATGATGTTCTCGGCATGGTAATCGCGCAGCACCGTGACGGGCGTATGACCCGCCAGCACCGGCACCAGGACGGCGTCCCAAGCCTCGCGATAGCCCTCGGCATCCACCTCCAGCCCGACGGCGGGACAATACCATTCGACCAGCAGCGATGCCTCGCGCTGATACTCGGCCAGCGTGTAGGGCTTGAGGTCGGCGGCAGGGAACTGGCCGAGGCGGATCAGCAGGTCGATCGCCTCTTCGTACAGGCGCAATTCGCTCTCCGGCGCGGCATCCACCGTCTCGCGCATCCGGGCGTCGCCGAAGTCGCGGATCAGTACCAGTCCTTCGGTCAGGTCCTCGTGCAGGATTTCGGGGGCCGCAAAGCCATGCTCGGTCAGCCAGCGCGCGATCGCGATGAACGGGCGCGGGTCCTCGTGCGGCGGCGGCGCGTCCATCAGGATCGCCGAGCGGTCATGCTCGACCACTCGGAAATAGCGGCGGAACGAGGCATCGCCGGCGAGCGGGCGGATTTCGGCCCCTTCCCATCCGGCGGCGGCAAGGAAATCGGGCGCCGCGGCGGGCGGGTTCATGTCGGGGATCGGAGCAACGGGGGCCATCGGTCCTTCCATGCCGCCGGGACCTTGGCTGTCAAGCTGCGCGCGCCGTCCGGTGCGACTTCGAGGGACAGCCACAGCGCGTCGTGCCAGGCGGCCTCGCCCAGCCGCTCGGGCCATTCGACGATCAGCAGCGAATCGCCGCGCGCCTCGTCGAGTCCCAGTTCCTCGGCCTCGCTGGGGTCTTCGATCCGATACAGATCGACGTGCAGTACGGGCATGCGCACCTCAGGCGGATCATAGGGCTGCACGATCGCGAAACTCGGGCTCGGCGCCTCGCCTTCGAGCCCCAGCGCCGCGAGCAGCCCCCGCGCGATGCTCGTCTTGCCGGCGCCGAGCTGCCCGGACAGCGCGATGACGTCTCCTGTGCGCACGACCGTCGCAAGCCGCCGGCCGAGATCGAGCGATTCATCGAGCGTGTGGAGTTGCATCCTCAAACTCCTTCCCGGCACGGGGAGGAATGGACGATTTCGCGATCATCCTCGCGGCAGCTCGACCGTGACGAGCGTACCCTCCCCCGGCTCGGAGATCAGCTCGATCCGCCCGCGATGCGCCTCGACGAACTGCTTGGCGAGCGGGAGCCCGAGCCCGAGCGCCCGTTCGCCGCTGCGCGATGTGCCGAACTGGGCAAAGCGATCGAACGCTTTAGACACCGCCTCTTCGCGCATGCCCGGCCCATTGTCGGAGACGATGACGCGGGCGACCCGCGAATTGCCGTCGAGATGGAGCAGCACCCGCCCGCCTTCGGGCGTGACGGCGACGGCGTGGCGCAACAGATGCTCGATCGCCTGGCGAACGCGGCGGGGATCGCCGGTCACCGTGCCGGCCGTGCCCGCATCTTCGACCACCAGTTCGATCCGCTTGGCCTTGGCGAGCGGTGCAATCGCCTCGGCGGCATTGTGCGCGGCCATTTCGATATCGACCGGCACGCGATCGAGCGCCGCCCCCTCGCTCTGGGTGAGGTCGAGCACCTCGTCGATCAGTGTCCCCAGGCGATCGACCGAAACCAGGATCGCCTCGGCATATTCGTTGCCGCTCGCACTGAGCTCGCCGGCAAAGCCGCCGTGCAGCATCTCGGCAAAGCCTTTGATCGAGGTGAGCGGCGTGCGCAATTCGTAGCTCATGTTTGCGACGAACGCGGTCTTCACTCGGTCCGCCGCTTCCAGCGCCTCGTTCCGGTCCCGCAGCGCCCGCTCGGCGCGGTGATGGTCGGTCGTGTCGAGCATCGTCACCAGCGCGTTGCCATCGGGCAGTGGCACCGCGGTAATGTCGAAATGGCGGCCATCGGCAAAGGCGATGCTGCTGCCGCGCTGCTGCCGCTCCTGCGAGGCCATGCGCACCAGATCCCCGATCACTTCGGCGCGCGCAGGATTGGTGAGCTTGGGGCCGGCCGCCCGGACCAGTGCGAGCAGCTGCGGATGCCCGTCCAGGAAGCTGTCGTCGAAATCCCAGACCTGGCGGAACTTGCGGTTCCACAATTGCAACCGGCCCTTGCCGAACACCGCCACCGCTTCGGCTAGGCTCTCCAGCGTCGCAGTACGCACCTGCTGCATCTCGCCATGCTCGCGCTGCAGCTCGAATTGCTGGGTCTGATCCTCGAACAACAGCATCAGCCCGCCCTCGGGCAGCGGCTGCGCAACGACGCGCAAATGGGTCTGGCCGAAGCTCCAGGTCTCCTCGATCGCATCGGGCGAAACGAACCATTCGCGCCGCTCCGCCTTCCAGGCTGGGAAATCGCGCACCTCGGGCAGGCGATTGGCCTCGCGCATCCGGTCGATCACGCGATCGAACTCGGGTCGATCGGACAGCCATTCGTTCTTGAGCGCGAACATCCGGCGGAAGGGCTGGTTGCAGAACACCAGGCTGCGATCGGCGGCGAACTGGGCCACGCCCGCCGAGACCCGGTCAAGCATCGCGCGCTGGGCCTCCGCGAAGCGCTTGAGCCCGCCGCGCGCCTGTTCGAGCTCCTCGACGTCGACCGCGAACCCCGCGACGCCGCCGATCGGCAACGGAATGTCGTGCAGCCGCAGCATCCGCCGCCTGCCGGCGATCGTCGCCGGCATCGCCGCGGTCTGCGGCTCGCCGGTGTCGCGCGCGATCGCCGCATTAGCGAGGGGGCCGCCGAGCCCCGCCCCTTCCACAAGTTCGAGGCCCCGTTCGACGACATCTTCCGCGTCGTGCCCTTCGACCGCCTCGACATAGGCCGAATTGACCATCAGCAGACGGAGGTCGGCACCGCGATACCACATCGGCATCGGCGCAGCCTCGATCAGCGCCGTGAGCGCGTCGAAGGCAGCACGCAGCCGCGTCGCCTCGCGCTGGAGCCGATTGATCTCGTCCTGGCTCTCCGTGGCGTCGATGAACCACAGCACCACGCCGCCGGGGGCGTTAGCCGCCTGCGGCGCCCGTTCGCCGACGACAAGAAGCGCTCGCTCCGACCCGCGAACGCGGACCGACAAGGTGAACGGCTTGCCAGCCTTTTGCGCGGCTTCGACATGGGAACCGAGGCGAACGGCATCCTCAGGCAAGAGGCCAGCCTCCGCTTCGCTCAATCCGTCGAAGCTGCGAGGCAGCTCGGCCAGACCGAGCCAATCGCCAAGGCGGCGGGGCAGTTCGATCCGGCCGTCCGCGCGGATCAGCAGCGCTTGTGCGGGGGAATCGGCGAACAGGGCTTCGAGGCGAACTATGGTCCCGGCAAGGCCTGACGCAGTGGCGCGCATGCGAAGACCGACGAACAGCGCCCAGACTCCACTGACCACGAAGAGGCAGAGGAGCGCGCCGACGATGACCGCGGTGGATGAGGATATCTGGATCAAGACAGGTCCATGGATCGCAACGTTGACCGTCTTTATGCCAAGCTAGCGCAAAGCGGGAGGGGCAAGGCGCCCCGCCCGATCATTCCTTCCAGCTGCCAGGCACTTCGGGATAGGCCTCGAGCACCGGCCCTAGCGCCTGTTTCAGCGGGCCAAGCCACGTTTCGTATCGCTTCCACGTCTCAAGCCCGTCGCGGTTTATCGGCCGTCGCACCTGCTGCGCACTGGGTGTGTGCACAGCCCGGGTATTGCGGTGAAAATCGAGACATGCGACGTCGAACGGCACCCCGACATAATCCAGCAATTTTCGGATTTCCCGCTCCGGCTCTTCGATCAGGTCCTCATAGAAAACCCGGTGGGCGAACCCGCCGTAGACCTCGTCGAAATGAGCCATCAGGCGCACATAGTCCGAGTAGAACCTACCGATATGATCCAAATCATATGAGTAGTTTATGCCCCAATTGTAGTGCTGCGAAAAATTGGCAAAGCCACAGGCCAATGGATGTCGACGGATGTCGATGATCTTCGCTCTCGGCAAGATGGTCTTGATCAGCCCGGAGAAGATCCAGTTGCTCGGCATCTTGTCGGTGAAAAGCGGTGAATCGGTTTTGCGGTGGCGCCGCGTCGATGCCAGATATTCCTCGCCAAGTCGGCGCAGTTGCGCGTGCGGCAGAGCCGCCAAATGCTCGAGGTAACCGCCCGCTCCCTGATCAGGGGCGATCGACAACGCGATGCGCTCCAGATCGAACAGTTCCTCAGTCCCTTCGATCGAAGGGTGACTTGAGAGGATTTGCTCGACGAGGGTTGAGCCCGACCGCGGCATGCTCACGATGAAAATCGGATCCGGAGCAAGACAGCCGGCGTCGCGTCGTTCGTCGAAGAAATCGGCCGTGAACACCTTGATCGCGTTCTTCACGTTGGCATGGACCTTGTCGGGGTCGTGCGGAGCTTCCCGCCGCCGAATCCCGCTGCCCTCGGCGTAATGGAAAAATGCGCTCTCATAGTCGCCCTGATTGTCAAAGGCTCGACCGAGTGAGAAGTGCAGGTGGATGCGATCCTCGTCCGTGATTTCGGGATCGCTAAGAGCGGACCGCATCCGTTTCACATCTTCGGCTTGAAACCGAACCGTTTTGAGATTTGCGAGGCCGAACCAGGAATTTCCTCGCGACGGGTCCAAATCGATCGCGCGACGATAAGCATCGACGGCCTCTTCGATCTTGCCCGTCGTCTTCAGCAGGTAAGCGAAGTTGATCCAGGTGATGCGATCATCCGGATGCGCCCGAAGCAAGCGACGAAACACCGGCAGCGCGCGGTCCAGCTCGCGTTCCTGGACCAGGATCGATGCCTTCAATGCCAGTGCCGCTGGATGCCGCTGATCACGTTCAAGCGCCTCGTCGAGCACGCCGATCGCATCGCTCGGACGGCCCACGCTCTGCAACAACTTGGCAAGCGCCACCCGCGCCTCGATATAAGCGGGCGCAAGCAGGAAAGCTCGCCGAAACAGGTTTTCCGCCTCCCGATGAGCGCCGCAGCGCTCTGCAATCGTGCCGAGAATCACCGCGGCCCCGGCATCTTCCGGATTTTCGCGCAAATAGCGACGAATGACCTGCTCGGCTTCCTCAAGGCGCTCCTCTGCCAGAGCCTTTTCCGCAGCCATGACATCAGGGCTTGCCAGCCCGACCTCAATTGCCTTCAATTCGGCGCGTTCGGCTTCCGCCACATTTCCCTGCGCCCGTAGGGTCGCGGCCAGCACGCGGTGCACGATCATGACGCCAGGATGGTCGCGGACGAGCGCGCGCGCGCTGGCATTTGCCCGCGAAGGATCATTGGGTAGCAGCGCCAGGACGCCCCGAAGCCTTTCCGGCAAATCTGCTTGGGTCCGTCCAGTTCCGATGCCCAACATCATCTCCACGCCAGTGTTCGCTAGATCGCCGTACTTAGTGGGCCAGCGGAGTCCTTGCCAGTCCGGCCCCAATAGAAACGGGCGCGGCCCACCCGCCGCGCCCCGCCCGCGCCGGTGAGGCCCTGGGAG
>JAEXFD010000043.1 GCA_023400405.1 Pseudomonadota bacterium | reverse complement strand
ATACCCCCGGGGGGGGGGGGGGGGGGGGGGCGGGGGCCGGGGCCGCGTCTGTTTCAGCGGAGCTGAAACAGAATGCAGCTCAAGCTCAGGCGAACTCGCGCATCCGTGCCGGGACCGGCATCGAGAGCGGCACGTTCTCGTCCTCGAGCAGCGTCCAGCCATTGGGGCCTAGCACTTCGATCGGGCGATAGCGCGTCTTGTACGCCATTCGCTCCGAACCCTTCACCCAATAGCCGAGATAGACATAGGGCAGTGCCGCCGCGCGCGTGCGCAGGATGTGATCCATGATGATGAAATTGCCTATCGAGGGGCGGCCTTCGTCATCGGCGACGAAGAAGCTGTAGATCATCGACAGGCCATCGGCCTGCTGATCGGTGATGCATGCGCCGACCAGCCGCCCGGGCACGCCGTCGATCGACGGTTCGCGATATTCGATCACATAGGAGCTGACCGGTGACTGCTCGACCATGTCGGCATAGTCGTTCTCGTCCATCGCCGCCATGCCGCCGCCCGGATGGCGGGACTTCAGGTAGCGGTGGAGCAATTCGAACTGCTCCTCGGTCGCCCAGGGGCGGCATGCCGTCACTTCGAGATCCGAATGGCGCTTGAGCAGCTTGCGCTGGGTGGCGTTGGGCTGAAACGCATCCGCAACCACGCGCACCGAAACGCAGGCGGTGCAGCCCGCGCAGCTCGGCCGATAGGCGACCGACTGGCTGCGGCGAAAGCCGATCCGGCCCAACGCATCGTTGAGCTCGCCGGCATGCTGGCCGGACAACTCGGTGAAGATCTTCCGCTCCTGGCGCCCCGGCAGATAGGGGCAGGGCGAGGGACTGGTGACGAAGAACCGCGGGAAACGGGAAAGTGCAGTCACCGCTCGATGGCCCCTTCTTGCCGGCCGTTACGCCGGCCTTGTGCGGTGACTATGCTGCGGTTTTGAAAGGATGAAAAGCGACTTTACCATGAAAGAGGGTTAACGATTCACCATCCTGTCGGAGAGCGCGCGCATTTACCTTCGGGCTGCCGGGCGGCCGCCGAAATCGCAGTTATGCTGCTGTGCGGCTAGTCTAGAGGGAGCGACGAATCGTGTGAATCCCGCGACGACTCAACTCGTCGCGCGTGCGATTCGGTTCGTCGGATCGTCGGCTCAGGCGAGTTCGACCAACTGCACCTCGTACTGCGCGCGGCGCAGCGTCGTGATCAGCCGGTCGAGATGGTCTCGGTCGCGCGTCTCGCATTCCACGTCCAGGCTCAGGCCCTTGGCCGGGAGGTTGGTGAAGATGCGCTGGTGCGACAGCTCGAGGATGTTGACCGAAAGCTGGTCGAAGATCTGCGCCACCTTGTAAAGCGCGCCCGGCCGGTCCTGAAGGCGAATGCGCAGGCGCGCCATCCGGCCCGAGCGGGCGAGGTCGCGGAGCAGCACATAGGCGAGCAGGCGCGGATCGATATTCCCGCCGCACAGGACGATGCCGACGGTCTTGCCCTTGAAGCGCTGCGGCTCGGCCAGCAACGCGGCGAGCCCGGCCGCGCCGGCGCCTTCGACCACGGTCTTCTCGATCTGGAGCAACAGGCTCACCGCTTCTTCGAGCCGGCGTTCGCTGACCAGCACGATGTCATCGACCAGCGCCTCGACCATCATCGAAGTGATCTTGCCCGGTTCCTTCACCGCGATGCCTTCGGCGAGCGTATCGCCCGCGCAGGGCATCTCGGTATGGTGGATGCGGTTGTACATCGAGGGATAGAGTTCGGCCTCGACGCCGATCACTTCGAGATTGCGCCCTTCGGACTTGGCGACGGTCGCGCTGCCCGAAATCAGGCCGCCGCCCCCGATCGGGATCACCAGCGTGTCGAGATCGGGAACGTCCTCGATCATCTCCAGCGCCGCGGTGCCCTGGCCGGCAACGATGCGCGGATCGTCGAAGGCATGGACGAAGGTGAGGCCCTGCTCCTTTTCGAGCGCGCGGGCATGGGCATTGGCGGCGTCGAACGTTTCGCCTTCCAGGATCACCGTGGCGCCGTGGCCCTCGGTCTGGGTGACCTTCACGATTGGCGTGTTCTTGGGCATCACGATCGTGCTCGGGATGCCGAGCCGCGTCGCATGATAGGCAATGCCCTGGGCGTGATTGCCCGCCGAGGCGGCGATTACGCCCTTGGCGCGCGCCGCGTCGTCGAGCTGGAGCAGCGTGTTGAGCGCCCCGCGCTCCTTGTACGCCGCGGTGAACTGCAGATTCTCGAACTTCAGGTACACGGTCGCGCCGGTGAGCTGCGACAGCGTCTTGCTCACCAGGGTCGGCGTCCGCACGATCGAGCCCGCAATGCGCGCTTGCGCCGCACGGACATCGTCGATCGAAACGGGCAGCGGCTCCGCCGCAGGTGCAGTCTTGGTGGCCATGGCGCCCGCCTAGACCATCTGGCGCGCGGGGGGAACAGGCCCTATGCCCGGCGCATGCTCAAGCGCCTCCTGCGGCCTCTCGCCGCGCTCGCCCTCGTCCTCGCTCCCGCCGCGGCCTGGGCCGATGGGCTGATCGACAATGTCAACGGCATGACGCTGGACGAGAAGGGGCAGGTCGTCCGGTTCAACGGGATCATGTTCAATCGCGAGGGCAAGGTCACCGCGCTGCTCCAGCCCAAGCAGAAGCGGCCGAAGAAGCTCGAATGGAAGCTCGACATGGGCGGCAAGACGCTGATCCCGGGCATGATCGATGCGCATGGCCATGTCATGGGCCTGGGCGATCAATTGCTGCTGCTCGACCTTTCCGACACGAATTCGCTCGACGAGGCGCTGGCGAAGATCAAGGCCTATGCCGAATCCCACCCGACCAAATGGGTGCTCGGCGGCGGCTGGAACCAGGAGAAGTGGAAGCTCGGCCGCTTTCCCACCGCCGCGGATCTCGATCGCGTGGTGGGGGATCGCCCGGTGTGGCTCCAGCGGATCGACGGCCATGCCGGCTGGGGGAACAGCCGCGCCCTCGCTGCGGCCGGCATCACGCCTTCGACCCGCGACCCGGCCGGCGGCCGCATCGAACGCGATGCCAAGGGCGTGCCGCAGGGCGTGTTCGTCGATGGGGCAACGGCGCTGATCGACAAGGTGGTTCCCCAGCCGACCCCGCGCGAGCGCAATGCCGCCTTCCTCGCCGCGCAGGACCGCCTGCTCGCGCACGGCATCACCGCCACTGCGGACATGGGCACCAGCGTCGACGATTGGCTGACCTATCGCCGCATGGGCGATCTCGGCCTGCTCAAGGTTCGCATCATGAGCTATGCCCATGGCGTCGAGACGGCACTGGCGGTGGCCGGGCAGGGGCCGACGCCCTGGCTCTATGACGACAAGCTGCGGATGGGCGGGATCAAGCTGTACGCCGATGGCGCGCTCGGCAGCCGCGGTGCCTGGCTCAAGGCGGATTACAGCGATGCGCCCGGGCAGAAGGGGCTGGGCTTCCTGACCGACGACCAATTGCTCAACCTGATGACGCGCGGCGCGATGGACGGCTTCCAGATCGCGGTGCATGCGATCGGCGACCGCGCCAACCAGCAGGTCCTCGACGCGATCGAAGTGCTGTCGGATACCTATAAGGACGATCGCCGCTGGCGGATCGAACATGCCCAGATCGTCGATCCGCGGGACCTGCCGCGCTTCGGCCGTCTCCACGTCATCGCTTCGATGCAGCCGGTCCACCAGACCAGCGACATGACCATGGCCGAAGCCCGGCTCGGCGAGGCCCGCCTGGGCGGAGCCTACGCCTGGCGCACGATGCTGCAGAACGGCGTGCGGCTCGCCTTCGGTTCAGACTATCCGGTGGAGAGCCCCGATCCCTGGGCCGGCTGGGCGGTCTCGTTCACGCGGATGGACGCCAACGGCCAGCCCTTCGGCGGCTGGCGCCCGCAAGAGGCAGTGACCCGCGAACAGGGCTGGGCCGGCTTCACCACCGGCGCCGCCTATGCCGGTTTCGCCGAAGACCGGCTCGGCCGGCTGGCGCCCGGGATGCGGGCGGACTTCGTCATCGTCGATCGCGACCCGCTGCTGGCCGCGCCGCGCGACCTGCGCGCAACCCAGGTGTTGGAGACCTGGGTCGGGGGCGCGCGGGTGTACACTCGCAAGTAATCGTCGAGGGTCAGGCCAGGGCTGCGTCTTCGCCCATCAGGGTGGGGAAGAAGCTTTCGTGCGCGGCCTTGAGATCGGCGAGGCTGACGCAGAAATCGCCGTCTTCGAGCTCGAAGATGATGCGGTCCTTGATCGTGCGGCCGATCGGATCGACCAGCACGCCGGCGCGATCGGCGGCGGCGAGGAAATCCGCCAGCGCCTCGTCCTTCACGGTGACGACGTAAAGGCCCTGGTCCTCGGCGAACAGGCTCTCGGCGACGCCGAAGGGCTGGGGCTGATCGAGGATCGCGCCGATGCCGCTGGCCAGCGCCATCTCCGCCACCGCGACGGCGAGGCCACCGTCCGACACGTCATGGCAGGCGCTGATCGCGCCGCCGGCGATGGCGGCGCGGATGAAGGCGCCGGCGCGGCGCTCGGCCATCAGATCGACCGGCGGGGGAGGGCCTTCCTCGCGGCCGTGCAGCTCGCGCAGCCAGAGCGACTGGCCGAGATGGCCCATCCGCTCGCCGACCGCGATCAGGATGTCGCCGGTGCCCTTGAAGGCGATGGTGCAGCTCTTCGACCAGTCCTTGAGCAGGCCGATCGCGCCGATCGCCGGGGTGGGCAGGATCGCCGAGCCGCCGCCGGTGGCCTTGGACTCGTTGTAGAGGCTGACATTGCCCGAGACGATCGGGAAATCGAGCGCGCGGCACGCCTCGCTCATGCCTTCGAGCGCGCCGACGATCTGGCCCATGATCTCGGGTCGCTGCGGGTTGGCGAAGTTGAGGCAATTGGTGACGGCGAGCGGCTTGGCGCCGACCGCGGAGAGATTGCGCCAGGCTTCCGCAATCGCCTGCTTGCCGCCCTCGACGGGGTCCGCGAAGCAATAGCGCGGGGTGCAATCGGTGGTGATCGCGATCCCCTTGTCGGTGCCGTGGACGCGGACCACCGCGGCATCGCCGCCCGGGCGCTGGACGGTGTCGGCGCCGACCATGTGGTCATATTGCTCCCAGATCCAGCGGCGGCTGGCGAGATCGGGGGTGCCGACCAGCTTGAGCAGGTCCGCGGCGGGATCGGTGCTTTCGGGCACGTTCGCCAGCTCAGCGGGCTTGGGCGTGGGGACGTGCGGGCGATCGTAGAGCGGGGCCTCGTCCGCCAGCGGGGCGAGCGGAATGTCCGCCACGACATCGCCCTTCCATTTGAGCACCATGCGGCCGGTGTCGGTGACATGGCCGATCACCGCGAAATCGAGCTCCCACTTCTCGAAGATCGCCTTGGCGAAATCCTCGCGGCCGGGCTTGAGGACCATGAGCATCCGCTCCTGGCTCTCGCTCAGCATCATCTCGTACGGCGTCATCCCGGTTTCGCGCTGGGGCACGTCGTCCATCACCAGCTCGATGCCGACGCCGCCCTTGCTCGCCATCTCGACCGAGGAGGAAGTGAGGCCGGCGGCGCCCATGTCCTGGATCGCGACGATCGCGTCCGAGGCCATGAGTTCGAGACAGGCTTCGATCAGCAGCTTTTCGGTAAAGGGATCGCCGACCTGGACGGTGGGGCGCTTCTCTTCCGAATCCTCGCCGAAATCGGCGCTTGCCATCGTGGCGCCGTGGATGCCGTCGCGGCCGGTCTTGGAGCCGACATAGACGATTGGATTGCCCACTCCGCTCGCGGCCGAATAGAAGATCTTGTCGGTATCGGCGATGCCGACGGTCATCGCATTGACCAGGATGTTGCCGTCATAGGCGGGGTGGAAATTGGTCTCGCCGCCGACCGTGGGCACGCCGACGCAATTGCCATAGCCGCCGATGCCATGGACGACGCCGGCGATGAGATGCTTCATCTTGGGATGATCGGGCCGGCCGAAGCGCAGCGCGTTCATGTTGGCGATCGGGCGAGCGCCCATGGTGAACACGTCGCGCAGGATACCGCCCACGCCGGTCGCCGCGCCCTGATAGGGCTCGATATAGCTCGGGTGGTTGTGGCTCTCCATCTTGAAGATCGCTGCCTGGCCGTCGCCGATATCGACGACGCCGGCATTCTCGCCCGGGCCGCAGATCACCTGCGGGCCCGTGGTGGGCAGCTTCTTCAGATGGAGGCGGCTCGATTTGTAGCTGCAATGCTCGGACCACATCACGCTGAAGATGCCGAGCTCGGTCAGGTTCGGCTCGCGGCCCATGGCCTTGAGGACGCGCTGATATTCCTCGGGGGTGAAGCCGTGCTCGGCGACGATCTCTGCGGTGATCTCGGTCATGGCCGAGCCCATAGCGACGGCTGGCGCCCGCGTCACCACCCGGACGGGCATCGACGGTGCGATCGCGGCTTTTTTGGCGGCGCGGGGCGCGCGTCAATCGAGCCTTAGGATTCGGTGGCGTAGCCGAAACGAAAAGGAGCGGGTGATGCGACACTGGATCGACGGCAAGGTGAGCTGGATGGCGCCCGGCGAATGCGACCGCGTGGTGCCGGCGGCGGTGCTGCCGTCGATTCCGTGGCGCTGGGAGTGCGACCTGTCCGACGATTCGTTACGCTGGACGCCGGGCGTGTTCGATCTTTTCGGAATTCCGGGCGGCAAGCGGCTCGAACGGCGCGCTGTGACCGCCATGTACACGCCCGAATCGCGCAACGAGCTCGAGCGGCTCCGCCGGGCGGCGATCGCCGAGTGCGGGAGCTTCACCTTCGAGGCGGAGATCGTTCGGCCCGATGGCGACACTCGCTGGATGCGCGTGACCGCCGATACGCATGTGCGCAACGGCCGGGCGACGCACCTCTACGGGCTGAAGCAGGACATCACCCACCTGAAGCCGCGCTGAGCGCCGGCCGCGACGGCGGCGAAAGCGCCCGCTCAGCTGGCCGCGACGACGCGGTCCTTGCCCGCCTTCTTGGCGAAATAGAGCGCTTCGTCGGCGGCGCGGAGCGCGGTGGCAGTGTCGTCGCCCAGCGCGGCGATGCCCGCCGAGAAGGTGATCTTGCCGATCGGCACGTCGCTGGTCTGGTCGCGCAGCAGCCGGTCGCCCAATTTCTCGCGCACCCGATCGAGCATGGCGACGGCGCGGTCGACATCGACGCCTTCGAACAGGCAGACGAACTCCTCACCGCCATAGCGCGCGACATAGACCTGGCGGGGCAGGGCGTCGCGCAGCAGCCGGGCGACGAAGCGCAGCACGCGATCGCCGGTCTCATGGCCGTGCTGATCGTTGACTGCCTTGAAATTGTCGATGTCGCACAGCGCGATGGCGAGGCCGCTGGTCCCGCGCTCGACGGCTTCCTCGACACGCGAATAGAAGCCGCGGCGATTGGGCATGCCGGTGAGATGGTCTTCCTCGGCGGCGCGGCGGGCCTCGTCGAGCGCGGCGCGCAGCTGCCGGGTGTCACGCCTTGTCCGCTCGAGCCGTCCGCCGATGCGGCGGGTGGTCTCCGCGACGTCGAGGGTGACCTCGAGCAGGCGGCGATAGGCGGCGGCGGGATCGGCCGCCATCTGGTCTGCCGCTTCGTCGAGCGCGGTCGAATAGAGGCTGGTTGAGGCGGTCGAATCGTTCACCGCGGCGAGACATTCGGCGACCTTGCCCTCGAGTTCGCGCGCCAGCATGCCGAGGGTATCGGGCATCTGTGCGGCGGCGCGGCGCTCGGCGATGCGCGACACGTCGCGATCACCGATCCGGCCACGGCGATCGATCACATTCTGCACCGATCGGACCAGCGCCGCGTCGCTACCGTCGAGATAGGCGCGGGCGAGTTCGAAATTGGCGGCGCTGAGCTCGAGATCGTTGGCGAAGAGGAATTCCCCGATCTCGTCATAGCGCGCGCGACGGGCGGCGCGCTCGTCCTGGCGCGGATCGGGATCGGAGGGGCGGCGGAACCAGGCGGCGACGCGATCGATGCCGCCGGGGAGCGAAGCGGGCGCGTTCATGCCAGCACCTCCCCGGTCTCGATGCGGCGACGCAGCGCCGGCCAGCCGTCGCCGAACCAGCGATCGGGCTTCTCGAACAGGATGATCGGATCGACTGCCGGATCGGCGTCGAGGTCCTCATAGCCGAGGAAGCGTGCGTCCTCGACGGCGTAGAAGGCGCGCACGCGCGGTGCGCCGGGATCGCCGGCTTCGCCCTCGCGCATCACCAGTGCGAGCCGGTTCGAGCGCAGCCGCACCAGCGAGCCGAGCGGCGGGATGCCGAGGCTGAGGATGAAGCCATGGAGAAGGGCGGGATCGAAATGCCCCTCCCATTCGAGCATCCGGGCCAGCGCCATGTTGGGCGACCAGGCGTTCTTGTACGGCCGCTCGGACGTCACGGCGTCGTACACGTCGCAGATCGCACCCATTCGGGCAAAGAGGCTGAGCTCCTCGCCGCTGAGGCCGAAGGGATAGCCGCCGCCGTCATGCCGCTCGTGATGGTGGAGGCAGACGTCGAGCGCCGCCGTGCCGATCTGCGGGGTGACCGCGAGCATGGCATGCCCCTCTATCGGGTGGCTGCGGATCTGGTGCAGTTCCTCGTCGGTGAGCGCGCCGGGCTTGTCGAGCACTTCGAGCGGCGTCGCCATCTTGCCGATATCATGGAGCATGCCGGCCATGCCGACATCGTGGACCTCGGCCTCCGACATGCCGAGGTGGCGCGCGAAGTTGATCATCAGCGCGCACACCGCGACCGAGTGCATATAGGTGTATTCGTTCTTAGACTTGAGCCGCGTGACCTTGAGCATCGCCGATGCGTCGCGCGCGACGGAAGCCGAGATCTCGTCGACCAGCGGCATCGCCATCTCGACCGAGATCGCGCGCCCAAGTCGGGCTTCGCCGAACATCTGGGTGACGGCGGCCTTGGAGCTGTCGAGGATCGCGCGCGCGCGATCGAGCTCGGTCCGGAACGGCCGCGGCCGGGCGCGGCGCTCGCGCAGTCGTCGCGGGCCGGCGACGGCGGCCGGTGCAGCCACGGCTGCGGACGGCTCGGGCAGCAAAGGCGGCGGCGCTTCGACCCCCCGATGC
>JAEXFD010000035.1 GCA_023400405.1 Pseudomonadota bacterium | reverse complement strand
GGCGCCGCGGCCGAGGCGACCCCCCGCCCCTTGCTGTCATCGATCGTCACGGCCTCGATTCCCGAATCCGACAGACGATCGATCTGGCGCGGATCCGAAATCAGGAAGCTTCCGCGCCAAAATGGATTGTAAATCCAAGAACCCTCAACCCGGGCGACAAACATCCCCGGCTGAAGGTCCTTGGTCGCTACCTTCACCAACATCGCCCGCCCCGTATCCCCTCGCGATTTCGCGAGTCGAGAAGTGGTCCGAGATGATTAACGAGGCGTAACTATCTCGGCGAAGTCCGCCAAAGTGGGTAGTTTGCTTCGCGGTCGCTGTGGGGTGTGCCGCCATGCTAGCTGACGGCTTCGATCTCAGGCTCGGCGTCGAGCTGGAGCGCCATGACTCCTCGGCCCCGCCGCACCAGCCGCACCGGAAAGTCCTTTTCCTCAAGGCGCCGGGCGAGCAGCAGGAGCCGCGTTTCGAGATTGTCCTTGAACTCGGGCAGGCGAAGCTCAGGAGCGCGGCGGATCTCGCGATTGGTGAACACGGTGCGGCCCTCCGCCACGGCGCGTTCGAGCAGGAAGACCAGCAGCCTGCCCGCCACCCCCTTGATGACGTAGCGATCGTCGATGAACACGCTATCGTCGAAGCGATCGACCTTGACCGCCATCCGGCGCCTTCCGGGGGGCGCGGCCGCCCCGCGTGCCGCCACGACCTCGGCATCGCTGTGATGCTCGATCCGTTCGAGGGTCGCGGCCGCCTGCCGTGCGAGCGTTTCCAGCCCCGCCGCCACAGCTTCGTCGAAGGCCAGGCGGCGCTCGCTTTCGAGGAAAAGCACGCCGAGCCTTTGGCCCTGGCTGACCATCGGCACTGCGATCTGGCTCATTGCACCCGCCAGCTGCGGCAGGGGAATGACGCGGCGGGTGTCCGGCGTGGCCGTGCTTGCGAGCACCGCGCTGCCCATGCGCCGCATCCGGCTGAGATCGTTGATCCTCAGCGTCGTGCCGGCTGCGGCGCATTGCCCGATCAGTCCTTCGCCGATCGGAATCTCCGCCCCGGCCGCTTCGGCGTGGCCCTGCGCGGCGGCGGTGACCAGCACCGATCGACTGGGTTCGGGAACGAGCACCAGCGCATGGCGACAATCCGCAAGCGCGCCGGCGCTTTCCATCAGCTGCGCGAACAGGTACTCCGCACTTTCGGCTTGGGCAACCCGGGCCGGTATTGCCTCGAAGCCCGGCAGGCCCGGCGGCGCTGGGACGTCCGGCGGCTCGCCGGGCAGGGCGGGGCTCGGTATGGCGGCGATGCCTTCGACATGAAACAGATCGACGGCCTTCAGGCGCATGATGTGGGCCATGCCGGTCTGCGCGATAGCAGCCTTCAATGCGCGGTTGATGCGATCGAACACGGCGCCGTGGTCGAGCATCGTCTCCCAAGTGAGATCGAGCGAATATTGCAAGCCGGTGCGCGGGCAGACGAGCAGCAGCTGCGCCCGGCGGTTCGCGCGGACGTTCGCGGCGGTCTTGGCGAAGAACTGATTCGACAATGCGATGCGGGTTTCATCGACCCGCACGACCTGGGAGAGATATGAGACGTTGGGAGTTCCGTCAGCGGCCGTCGTGGCGATCACCGCAGGGATCACGCCTTCGAAACAGGCAGAGAGATCGTCGAGCGACACGCTCACAGCAGCGTGCCGGCGAGCGGCCCCGGCGTCTGGACATAGACTTCCGCGACGCCGAGATGGGCCACGACCATCTCGCGATCGGGCGACCAGCGGCCCATCACATAGGCCGGGACATGATCCTGGGCGAGCGTGGCCGCGAGATCGGCCCAGTATCTCTGCGCGCGCTCGAGATCGTCAGGACGTGCGGCGCGCAGGGCGGCGGTGCCCTTGAGCTGATAGGTCACATAGTCCCGCGCCCGGGCAGCGGTGAGCGCGAGCCGCCCCGACGAGCGAATATTGGCGACGACCTGCGGCCACTGCCATTCCGAAACCATGACATCGATGCCGTCGCCCGCGCTTGCAACGCCCATGGCGCGGCCGATCGCCGGACGCCGTTGCGGATCGGCCGCGCAAGCCATGAGCAAGACTGGGCCGGAAACGAAGTCCAACACCGCGTCATCCAGTTGCACGATCTGCCCCCGCCTCGCTTAGGGAGGTTTTAGGGTAGGGACGGCGCGCTTAGCAAATATTTAGGAAGCGCCCCGCGCACGGCGCAGCTAACGCGCCGTTGCAGCAACCAAGCCGACGAGAACCACGATCCGAAAGGAGTATCCCTCCGCGTTCGGCCGCGGGGTCGCGTCTGCTCGCAACAGGAGAAAACGACCATGCAACAGCGCAATACCATCTACGTTCCCGCCGGTGGCGGCGAGCAGCTCGACATCCTCGGCATGACCCACTTCACCAAGGTCACGCCAGAAGACACCGGCGGCGAGTTCACTGCGCTCGTCATCGAGGTGCCGCCCGAATGCGGCCCGCCGATGCACAGCCACGCGGGCGATTCCGAATTCTTCTTCGTCCTGGAAGGCACGCTGACGATCTCCGATCCAGAAGGCGATATCCAGGCCAAGCCGGGCGATTTCGTCTATCTGCGCGCGGGCGGCAGCCACGCCTTCCGCAATAACAGCGATCGCCCCGTTCGGGCGCTGGCGATGGTCACGCCCGGGCACTCCGCGCACCGCTTCTTCACGCAGGTCCACGCCCGGCTGGCCGGCGCGGTCGATGTGCCGGTCGTGCTCGACATTGCGACCCAGAACGGCATGGCGTTCGTGCAGTGACGGCGAGTGTCGGCCAGTGCGCATGATGCGGCTGGCCGCCCGGCTGCGCCATATCGACCATTCGGCCCCTCGCCGGACGTTCCCAAGAGCGGGGCGTCCGGTGCTCGTCCTTCCGCCTAACGCTTCAACGGAGTCGGGCGCGAGACCTTGACCGACACGATGTTGGTCACGCCCAGATTGTTTCGAACGCGCAGGTAGAAGGTCTGCGAGCGGCCGGGCGCGGCGTCCAGTTGGAGCGGGCCGGCATCCGCGATCACCTTGATGTGGCCCTTGGCGTTCGGCGTCATCGGCATCGCGCCCAACACCTTCAGGAAGCCGGGCGTCGTGCTGCTTTCCACCAGCACTTCCGCCTTGCCCGGTGCCGCCCCCTTTGGATCGCCGACATAGTCGCCGGGCCTGGCCGAATAATAGACGAGCCACATCCCTTCGCCGTGCTGAAGCTCGACGCTCAGCCCGTTCGGATCGCCCGCCATATAGGCATAGCCCGGCGCAACCCGCAGGAAGACCGGCTTCGCCGCGGGTTCGGGCAGGGAGAGCTTTTGCGGCTGCGCGACCAGCGCGCTCGTGCCGGTCAGCGCGGCAGTGGAAAGGGCGAGGCAGGCGAGAAGGCTACGCATCGAAAGGCTCCTCCGATTGGTTCCCGCTTCAGCGGGAAGCGACGTCAGAGGCCCTAACGAGCGCAAGCCCCCAGATCGGACAGGCCGCCCGGCAGCGGACAGCCGGCGCTAATCCGCGCGGCGGGTGAACACGGCGCCGACCACGGCGATGCGATCGACGTCGCGATAGGTGGGCTGCGCGAGTTCCTCGCCGAACACGTCGGGATCAAGCTCGCGGTAGCGCATCGTCCAGCCGCGTTCCTCGGCGAGATCGTTGAGCACGGCGCGGAGCCGGTCTTCGCCGCGAACGATCGCGCCGCCGGTATAGAGCAGGAAGCGGCCGGTGGGGGCGAGGCGGGCGAGGGCGTCGCCGGCCATCTGTACCGCGATGGCACCGCCGTGCATGGCCCCGCCGTCGCGATAGTTCCGGCCCGTGGGATCGATCATGTAGGGCGGATTGGCCATGGCGAGATCGAAGGGGCCGGCGGGGGGCGTATCGCCCTCCATGCATTCGGCTGAGACGCCGGCGACCCGGGCATTGATGCAGGCGAGGCGATTGGCGGCGGGATTGATGTCGGTGAGGACGGCGTGGGCACGCTCGGCACGGCGCGCGGCGACGATCCCGCCGACGCCGGCGCCAGCGCCGATATCGAGGAGCGCAGCGCCGTCGCGGAGCGGAGCGTGGGCGAGCTCGGCGATGATGAAATCGGCGAAGCGATAGCTGTCCGGCCCGAAGAACACCGAATCCCGCGCCTCGGTGGGATAGGCCGAGTGGAGGAACAGCGCGCCGTCGAGCGACGAGACGCGGAGCCGGCTGCGCAACAGGCCGGCGCCGGCCGAGGTGAGCGCATCGGCGGCGCGGAGCAGGGCGATCACTTCGGGATCGATGTCGGCTTCGATGAAGGGGAGGCTCCAGCCGAGTACGTCTTCGGTGCTGTGGGCGATCTGGCGACTGGGCCGGGCGAGGACGCGGGCATGGCTGGCCGGAGTGGGTGTGACGAAGCGATAGCCTTGCGCGCCGAGCAGTTCGAGCAGCGCCTCAAGGGGTTCCGCCCCGGCTTCGGCGTTTGCTTGGGAGCGGGGCGAATTGCGGAGCTGGGTTGCCATACGTCCGGAAACGCCGTTTGCAGTCAAAGGGTTGCGAACGATTCAGCCGTTACAGAAAGAGCGCGGCCAGGCTCAGCAGTACCGCCGTCATCGCCGCGTTGAGCGCCATCGCCATGCCGGCAAAGGCACCGCCGGTTTCGCTCACCTGAAAGGCGCGTGAGGTGCCCAGCCCGTGCGCGGTGATGCCCGCGGCAAAGCCCCGCGCGGCGAGGTCGCGCAGGCCCAGCCGGTCGAACAGCGGCGTCACCACCATCGCCCCGACGATGCCGCTGACCAGCACCGCGACCGCGCTGAGCGAAGCGATGCCGCCGATCCCCTTGGCCACCGCCATCGCCACCGGTGTCGTCGCCGCGCGCGGTGCGACCGAGGCGATGATCTCAGGGCGCGCGCCCAGGGCCCAGGCGGTGCCGACCGCGCAGAGAATGGCGGTCACCGATCCCGCTACGAGTGCGGCCAGCACCGGCAGCGCTCGGCTCCGCACGAGCGGCCAGTTGCGCCACACCGGCACCGCCAGTGCGACCGTGCAGGGGCCGAGCAGGAACGTCATCATGTCGGTCGCCGCGGCATAGTCGCGATAGCGCGTCCCCGTCGCCCAGAGCAGCGCCGCGAGCACAGGCACCGACCAGAGCACCGGATGGAGCAGCGGATGCCGTCCCGCGCGGCGGGATATCCGGTCGAACAGCGCGAAGACGAGCAACGTCGCGGTGACCCACAGCAATGGATCGCTGCGCAGCGTCGCGAGCAGGCTCACGCCTCCACCTCCGTACCGACCCGTCGCGCCACGCGATCGAAGGTGATCGCGGTCACTGCGGCTGTAACGATGGTCGAGACGACGCAGGCAGCCACCAGCGCCAGCCCATGCGCGCGCAGCGCCGGCCCCTGATCGACCAGTCCCATCGTCGCGGGGATGAACAGCACCGCGAAATGCCCGATCAGCCAGTTCGCGACTTGCTTGAGCGAGGCATGTTCGCCCGGCCGCAGCTGAAGCCAGGCGAACAGCAGCGCCATGCCGATCACCGGCCCAGGCAGCGGCAAGCCGGTGAGGCGATGGACGACCTCGCCGATCAGCTGGCAGGCGAGGAGCAGGGCGATGGCCGGGATCATGCGAGCCGCTTCTACGCGTCGCGCGGCGATGGCAAGTCGGGAACTTGCTTAGAGGATCTCGCGGATCTTCTCAGGGGGGCGGCCGAGCCGGACGCCCTTTTCGGTGACCACCAGCGGGCGCTCGATCAGGATCGGATCGGCCGCCATTGCATCGAGGATCGTGTCGTCGTCGGCGCCCTTGAGCGGCTTGGCGGCGTCCTCCGCGATGCGCAGCCCCCCGCGCGCGGTCATCCCAGCCTGGGCATAGAGTTGCTTCAGCGTGTCGCGGCCGGGCGGGTTCTTGAGATAGTCGATCACCTCCACCTCGACGCCCGGCGTCCCGTTGAGGATCGCCAGCGCCTCGCGCGACTTGGAGCAGCGGGGATTGTGGTAGATCGCGGCCTTCATCTCTTGCCTTCCGGATCGGTTTCTCGCCGCTCGTAGCGGCATGCGGCGAGACCGTCATCCTGTATGCGAGGCGATTGTGGGCAGGCCCGGGCAAGGCTAACAGGCGCGAATGCAGGTGATCGGCGATTATCAGCGGCAAGGCTATGCGCATGTGGCGGGGCTTCTTCCGGCGGAAGTCACGCGGTCCTTCCTCGCCGGGATCAAGGGCGCGCTGGGCGACGGCGCCGTGCCGCTCAGCCGGGTCGAGAATTTCCCCAACCTGCTCCGCCGCGCGGCGCTCGAAATCTACGGCCATCACTATCCGCCCATGCTCCATCTGCTCTGGGGGCTGACGCCGATCATGGCGCAGATCGCCGGCCGCGCGTTGCTGCCGACCTACAGCTATTTCCGCATCTATCGCGAAGGCGATGTCTGCCGCGTCCACCATGACCGCTATGCCTGCGAGCACAGCATGTCGCTGACCATCGACTATAGCGACGGCGAGCCCTGGCCGCTCGACGTCGGCCGCGAAGCGGGAACCCCTTCGGCGCGAGTCGAGGAGGATTTCGGCACGGAGCCCTATTCGGCGATTGCGATGCAGGTCGGCGACGCGGTCGCCTATCAGGGCGTCACCCACCGCCATGGCCGCGTGCGGCCCAATCCGAACCTCTGGTCGGCGCACCTGTTCCTGCACTGGGTGGATCGCGACGGGCCCTATCGCGACCAGGCCTTCGACGGAAAGGGTGCCCCGGCCCCGGTCAACTTCAGCTTCGCGTGACCGTCGCTCCCACCCGCGGCGGGAGCCCTGGCCCGATCAGCCCTCCGCCTCGTCCTGCCGCGCCAGCCACTCCTCAAGCCACTTGATCGTATAGTTGCCCGCCTGGAAGTCCGGATCGTCGAGCAGCGCCTGGTGGAGCGGGATCGTCGTCTTCATCCCGTCGATCACGAACTCCTCCAGCGCCCGGCGCAGACGGCGAAGCGCGCCCTGGCGGGTGGTGCCGTAGACGATCAGCTTGGCGATCATCGAGTCGTAATAAGGCGGCACCTTGTAGCCCGCATACAGCCCCGAATCGACGCGGACGTTCATCCCGCCGGGCGCGTGATAGCCCTTCACCAGCCCCGGCGACGGCGCGAAGGTGCGCGGATCCTCGGCATTGATGCGGCATTCGATCGCATGGCCGCGGAAGACCACGTCTTCCTGGCGCAGCGTCAGGCCATGGCCCTCGGCGACGCGGATCTGCTCGCGGACCAGGTCGAGGCCGGTGATCGCCTCGGTCACCGGATGCTCGACCTGAAGGCGCGTGTTCATCTCGATGAAGTAGAACTCGCCGTCTTCCCACAGGAACTCGATCGTTCCGGCGCCGCGATAGCCCATATCGGCCATCGCCTTGGCGCAGACGCCGCCGATGCGGTTGCGCTCCTCGGTCGAAAGCACCGGCGACGGCGCTTCCTCGAGCACCTTCTGGTGGCGGCGCTGGAGCGAGCAGTCGCGCTCGCCGAGGTGAATGGCGTTGCCGTTGCCGTCGCCGAAAACCTGCACTTCGATGTGGCGCGGATTGCCGAGATATTTTTCGAGATAGACGGTGGCGTCGCCGAACGCCGCCTTGGCCTCGCTGCCCGCCTGGAGCATCTGCGCCTCGAGGTCCGCGGGGTTGGTCACCACCTTCATGCCGCGTCCGCCGCCGCCCGAGGCGGCCTTGATGATCACCGGATAGCCCGCGGCCTCGGCGATGCGCTTGGCTTCCTCGACATCACTGATCGCGCCGTCCGATCCGGGGACGAGCGGCAGGCCCAGCGCGCCGGCGGTGCGCTTCGCTTCGATCTTGTCGCCCATGGTGCGGATATGCTCGGGCTTGGGCCCGACGAAGATGATGCCGTGCGCCTCGACGATCTCGGCGAACTTGGCGTTCTCGGAAAGGAAGCCATAGCCCGGATGGATCGCGTCGGCGCCCGAGATTTCGGCCGCGGCGATGATTCGGTCGATCTTCAGATAGCTCTCGGCGGCGCTCGGCGGTCCGATGCAGATCGCCTCGTCGGCCAGGCGGACGTGCATCGCATCCGAATCGGCGGTCGAGTGCACCGCCACCGTCTTGATGCCCATCTCATGACAGGCGCGATGGATGCGCAGCGCGATCTCGCCGCGATTGGCGATCAGGAGTTTCTTGATTTCAGGCATAACGCTGGGCCCCAAAATCCCCCCGTTCGCCCTGAGCCTGTCGAAGGGCCGTTCTTCTCTGCAACCACGACGGGAGAAAAGAACGGGGCTTCGACAAGCTCAGCCCGAACGGGGGGAGGATCATTCTACGACGACGAGCGGCTGGTCGAACTCGACCGGCTGGCCATTGTCGACCAGGATGGCCTTGACCGTGCCCGCGGACGACGCGTGGATCGGATTCATCACCTTCATCGCCTCGATGATCAGCAGCGTGTCGCCCGCGGCGACCTGCTGGCCGACGGCGACGAAGTTCTTCGCCTCCGGGTTCGGCGCCAGATAGACGGTGCCGACCATCGGCGACTTGACCGCATTGAGCGCCGAGGGCGCCGGAGTGGCTTCGGCCGCCGGCGCGACGGCCGGCGCCGCCGCGGCGGGGGCGGCGATCGGGGCGGCCATCGGCGCCTGCATCATCGCCGGCGCGGCCTGGACGGTGCGCGCCACGCGGACCTTGCGATCGCCGTCCTCGACTTCGATCTCGGTCAGGTTGGTGTCGTCGAGCACGGCGGCGAGCTGCCGCACCAGGTCGATATCGACCTGCATCGCACCCGTCTTGTCGTTCTTTTCGGCCATTTCGACCCTTCTATACGATGAAACCGCGCCCTCTGTCAGAGTCGCGCGGCGGCTTCAAGCGCAAGCATGTAGGAAAGCGCGCCGAACCCGGCGACGGTTCCGCGCGCGGCGCGGCCGACATAGCTCGTGTGCCGGAAGGGCTCGCGGGCATGCGGGTTCGACAGATGGACCTCGATCACCGGCGTCGCGATGCTCTTCACGGCATCGTGCAACGCGATCGAAGTGTGGGTGTAGCCGCCCGGATTGAGGATCACGGCCTTTGCGCCCCGGGCCTGGGCTTCGTGAAGCCAGTCGATCAGGTGCCCCTCGTGATTCGACTGGCGCAGGTCGATCGCCAGGTCCAGCTCGCGGGCCCGATCCTCGAGCTGCCCGGCAATGTCGTCGAGCGTGTCGTGCCCATAGATCTCCGGCTCGCGCAACCCCAGCAGATTGAGGTTCGGGCCGTTGAGGACGAAGATGGTGTCGGGCAACGAAGCGGCTTTCGGTTGCGGGCGGGTTGCGCGCCTCCCTATATGACCCTGCGTTCCCGATCAAATCCCAGGACATGTCCATGCACACCGACGGCACCGTCTCGATCATCGTCAATGGCGAGCATAAGCGCGTCACCGCAGGACTGACCATCCTCCAGCTCGCCGAGGAACTGGGGCTGGTGCCCGAGAAGATCGCGGTCGAGCGCAATCTCGAAGTGGTGCCGCGCTCGACGCTGGGCGTGGTGATCGTCGAGGACGGCGACGAGCTCGAGATCGTCCATTTCGTCGGCGGGGGTGACCATGCCGGTCCGATCGACAACGACAGCTGGAGCGTCGCGGGCAAGACCTTCCGCTCGCGGCTGATCGTCGGCACCGGCAAGTACAAGGATTTTGAGCAGAATGCCGCCGCGGTCGCCGCTTCGGGGGCGGAGATCGTCACGGTCGCGGTGCGCCGCGTCAACGTGTCGGACCGCAATGCGCCGATGCTCACCGACTATATCGATCCCAAGAAGATCACCTACCTCCCCAACACCGCCGGCTGCTTCGATGCCGAAAGCGCGATCCGCACGCTGCGGCTGGCGCGCGAGGCGGGCGGCTGGGAGCTGGTCAAGCTCGAAGTGCTCGGCGAGGCGCGCACGCTCTATCCCGACATGGTCGAGACGCTGCGCGCGACCGAGGTGCTGGCCAAGGAAGGCTTCCAGCCGATGGTCTATTGCGTCGACGATCCGATCGCGGCCAAGCGGCTGGAGGATGCCGGGGCGGTGGCGATCATGCCGCTCGGCGCACCGATCGGTTCGGGGCTCGGCATCCAGAACCAGGTGACGATCCGCCTGATCGTCGAAGGCGCCAAGGTGCCGGTGCTGGTCGATGCCGGGGTCGGCTCGGCCTCGGACGCGGCAGTGGCGATGGAGCTCGGCTGCGACGGCGTGCTGATGAACACCGCGATCGCCGAGGCCAAGGATCCGATCCTGATGGCGGCGGCGATGAAGGCGGCGGTCGAGGCGGGGCGCCTCTCCTATCGCGCCGGGCGCATGGCTAAGCGCCGCTACGCCGATCCGTCGAGCCCGCTGGCCGGGCTGATCTGAGACCGCGACCCATTCAGCGCGAGGTCGTTCGGAACGCTCATCGTGGCCGCCGTGCCAGCCACACCGAGCGCCCGCCCGTCGCAGCGTCCTCGGGCGCAAAGGCCAGTTCGAACAGCCCGGTGCGCGCGAATACCGCGCGATAGTCGGCGGGATCGGCGCTGGCGTGGAACAGCGGCTCGCCGAACTGCTCGCCGATCGCGGTGCCGCGCGCGGGGCCGGTATTGAACAGCAGCGCACCGCCCGGCTCGATCCAGGTCGCGAGCCGGGCGATCAGCGCGAGCTGGTCGTCGCCGGGCAAGTGGAACAGGCTGTCCCAGGCAACGATCCCGCCGAATGCCGCGTCGAGCACCACGTCGCGCATGTCCCCGACGATCCAGCGCTCCCGCGGAAATCGCGTGCGGCACAGCGCGATCATCTTGGCCGAGGCATCGACGCCGGTCACGCCGTGCCCGGCGTCGATCAGGTAGCGCGCGATCGGCTCGCCCGCGCCGCAGCCCAGGTCAAGCACATCCGCGCCCCTGCGCACGCCGAGCAGAAAGCGATCGAGCCACGGCCGCTCGACGAACGCCTTGCGGCGCGCATGGTCGAAGGCGTGAGCGTGACGTTCGTAATGGGCGGCAATCTGCTCGGGCATCAAGGAACCCAGCTGGCGCGCGGACCGTTTATTGCCAGCGAACGGATCACAGGCGCTCCCCCGGCGTCGGTCCGTGGTAGGAGATGAACGATGGGCGAACTGACCGACAAGATCAAGGGCAATGTCAACGAGATGGTCGGCAAGGCCAAGCAGGCGATGGCGGGCGATCCAAATGACCCGAACCGCACCCATGCCGACGACAAGCTCGAGGCGGAAGGCGCCGCGCAGGAAATGAAGGGTAAGGGCGAGCAGTTCATCGGCAAGGTGAAGGGCGCGCTCGGCGACGATATCTGAGCGTCGCGCGACCGACTGGAAAGAGGGCCGCGCCGGGAGACCGGGGCGGCCCTTTCCACTTCAATCCGGCACGTAGAAGCACCACAACCCGCTCGGCAGCTTGGCCGCCGCGAACCGCGCCGGGTGCTGCGCCCCGCCGACTTCGCAGATCATATAGGCAAGCGTCTCCGCCGGCGCGCCGGGATCGGGCAAGTGGACGGTCGCCGAATCGAGCCAGCGCCACTCCTCCTGCCACACCCTGTGGTCGCCGATCCGGAGCGGATCGCCCCGGCGCCCGACATGCACTTGCCGCCAGCTCACGCCATTTCCCCTGTCTCTCGCGATTCTTATAGAGGCGAGGAGCGGCGAACGGGCGCGATCAGCCCCCGCGCAGGGCCGACACGGTGAGCCCCGGCGTCAGATATTCCATCTCGGTCTTCAAGTGGAGCAGCCGCACGCCGGTCTCGGCCAGCGCGCGATCGAGCGAGGGGGCGAATTGCTCGGTCGTCTCGACCGTCTCCGCCCAACCCCCATAGGCGCGGGCGAGCGCGGCGAAGTCGGGATTGCTGAGCGCCGTGCCCGAAAGCCGCGCCGGATATTCGCGCTCCTGGTGCATGCGGATCGTGCCATAGCCCGAATTGTCGATCACGAGCACGAGGATGTCCGCCCCGTGCTGGACCGCGGTGGCCAGCTCCTGGCCGTTCATCATGAAGTCGCCGTCGCCGGCAAGCGCCACGACCGGCCGATCGGGCGCGCGCAGCTTTCCGGCCACCGCGGCCGGCACGCCATAGCCCATCGCGCCCGCGGTCGGCGCAAGCTGCGAGGGCTGGGCGGCATAATGCCAATAGCGGTGCCACCAGGACGAGAAATTGCCGGCGCCGTTGCAGATGATCGCGTTCGGGATCCGCTCGCGCATCGCCGCGACGCACTGGCCGAGATCGAGCGCGACGCCCGCGCGCGGCTTCGGCTCCGACCAGTCCAGCCAATCGGCGTGCGCGGCCTCGGCATCGAAGCGGGGCAGTTCGACCTCATCCAGCGCGGCGAGCGCCGACACTGCGAATTCGAACGGCCGCGCGCAGATGGCGAGATCGGCGCGATAGACCCGGCCCAGTTCCTCCGGGTCGGGATGGACGTGGACCAGGATCTGGCCGGGATGATCGGGGGTGACCAGCGCATAGCCGTCGGTGGTCGCCTCGCCGAGCCGCGCGCCGATGACGAGCAGCAGGTCGGCATCCTTGATCCGCTGGACGAGCTTGGGATTGGGCCCATAGCCGAGATTGCCGGCCCAGGCGGGCGAGGCATTGGGGATCGCGTCCTGGCGGCGGAAGGCGCCGGCGACGGGCAGCCCGATCGCCTCGGCAAAACTGGCGAATTCGCGGCCGGTCTCCACGTCCCAGCCGGCACCGCCGACGATCGCCACCGGGCGCTCGGCGCTTTCGAGCAGCTCGAACATCTGGTCGAGATCATAGGGTGAGGGGGCCTGGAGCGGCGGGGCGAGTTCGGGCCGGTCCACCGCCTCGACTTCGTCGCACAGCATGTCCTCGGGCAGCGCGATCACCACCGGGCCGGGGCGGCCGGACGTGGCGACGGCATAGGCGCGCGCGACATATTCGGGGATGCGCCGCGCATCCTCGATCCGCGTCGCCCATTTGGCGAGCGGCGCGAACATCGCGGGGAAATCGACTTCCTGAAAGCCTTCGCGATCGCGCATCGAGCGATCGACGTCGCCGATGAACAGGATCATCGGCTGCGAATCCTGCATCGCGACGTGCACGCCGATCGACGCGTTGGTCGCGCCGGGGCCACGCGTGACGAAGGCGATGCCCGGACGCTGCGTCATCGCGCCGTCCGCACAGGCCACGAAGCCGACGCCGCCCTCCTGGCGGCACGTCACCACGTCGATCTCCGGCGTGTCGTGCAGCGCGTCGAGCACGGCGAGGAAGCTCTCGCCCGGCACGTGGAAGATACGGTCGCAGCCCTGCGCGACCAGATTGTCGACGAGGATCCGGCCCCCGGTTCGTTTCGCGGTCATGCGCCGTCTCTAGACCGGCGAGGGCGGCGAACGTAACCCCCTTCGCCATGCCGATGCTTGGCAAGGCTGTGCGCGGCGGCCAAGGTGGGGGCGGATGAGATAGGGGAAACGGCATGATCCTGGCAGCAACCGTCGCAATCGTGGTCGGGCTGGCCTCGCCCGGCCAAAGCGCTCTCGACGGGCAAGGCGCGGTGTCGCCGCCCCGGCCGGCGGGGCCGCCCACCTTCAAGATGGACGACGATTACCCGGCGGAAGCGCTGCGCCTTGGCCAGCAGGGCAAGAGCAAGGTTTCGCTGACCATCAGCGCAAAGGGGCGCGTCACCGAGTGCCTGGTGATGGAGAGCAGCGGCTCGGCCAGCCTCGACGCGGCGACTTGCCGGGTGATGGCGCGGCTGTCCTTCCTGCCGGCACGCGACGGCGAGGGCCATGCTGTGCAGGGCAGATTGACGACGGCGATGAACTGGGTCTTGCCGCGGCACTGACGGCTGGCCTTTCCACCTGCGCTGATGATCGGCAATCCATCGGCCTCTGCGCAGAACCAACGGATCTGAACGCGGTCTGCTGCCGATCGGGATCGCAAACGAATCACGAAACGAGTGCCTTCTCGTACCAGCCGCGGCTGCTTTTCACGATTGCGACGACGGACAGCATTACCGGCACTTCGACGAGCACGCCGACGACGGTGGCGAGCGCCGCGCCGGATTCGAGGCCGAAAAGCGAGATCGCCGCGGCCACGGCCAGTTCGAAGAAATTGGAGGCGCCGATCAGCGCGGCGGGTGCCGCCACGCACCACGCAACGCCCAGCCGGCGAGACAGCCCATAGGCGATGCCGGCATTGAGATAGACCTGGATGAGGATCGGCGCGGCGATCAAGGCGATCACCAGCGGTTGCGCGACGATCTGCTTGCCCTGGAAGCCGAACAGCAGGACCAGCGTCGCCAGCAGTGCGCCCAGAGAGACCGGGTTTAACCTTGCGAGCAGGCGGTCGAGCGCGGGTTGCCCGCCCGATGCGAACAGTGAGCGGCGCAGCGCCTGGGCGGCGATCACCGGCACGACGATGTAGAGCCCGACCGAGAGCAGCAGCGTGTCCCACGGCACCGTTACCGACGCGACGCCGAGCAGCAGCGCGACCAGCGGCGCGAACAGGAACACCATCAGCAAGTCGTTCAGCGCCACCTGGCCGAGCGTGTAGCTCGGGTCGCCATCGCACAGGTTCGACCAGACGAAGACCATCGCCGTGCAGGGCGCGGCGGCGAGCAGGATGAGCCCGGCAATGTAGGACTGGATCTCCCCCGCCGGCAGCAGCGGCGCGAACAGCCAGCCCAGGAAGATCGTGCCCAGCGCCGCCATCGAGAATGGCTTCACCGCCCAGTTGACGAGCAGCGTCACGCCGACGCCCTTCCAGTGCCGACGGACCGAGCCGAGCGCCCCGAAATCGATCTTCAGCAGCATCGGCACGATCATCAGCCAGATCAGCGCCGCGACGACGAGGTTGACGCGCGCGATCTCGGCCGAGGCGATCATCGCGAAGGCACGCGGCATCGCCTGCCCGAGCGCGATGCCGGCCACGATGCACAGCGCGACCCAGAGCGAGAGATAGCGCTCGAACCGGCCCATCAGCGCACGCGCCGGCCGGTGGCATCGACGACCTGCTCGCCATCCTCCTTGGCAAAGGCGCCGAACTGAGGGGCGGGCAGGATGTCCAGCACCGCCTCCGATGGGCGGCACAGCTTCACGCCCAGCGGCGTGACCACCAGCGGCCGATTGATCAGGATCGGATGCGCCATCATCGCGTCGATCAGCACCTCGTCCGGCAGCGTCTCGTCGCCAAGGCCGAGCTCGGCATAGGGCGTACCCTTTTCGCGCAGCAGCGCGCGGGGCGTGATTCCCGCCCGATCGAGCAGCTGCTCGAGCAGGGCGCGCGAGGGCGGGGTCTTCAGATATTCGACGACATGCGGCTCGATCCCGGCATTGCGGATCATCGCAAGCGTGTTGCGCGAGGTCCCGCAATCGGGGTTGTGATAGAGAATGACGTCGATGGGCATGGCGGCTCCGCTCAGCAGCAGGCGAGTTCGGCGAGGAGCGGCTGGCACAGCTCGGCGCGGCCTTCGCAGCAATCCTTGGCGAGGAAGGTCATCAGCGCGACCAGCGTCGACACGCTCGCACGCTGTATCTGCTGCCGCCCGCGCTTCTCGGCCGTGACGAGCCCGGCCTTGGCCATCACGGCGAGATGCGTCGAGAAGGTGCTTTGGCTCAGGCCACTCGCTTCCACCAGGGCGCCGGTCGGCAGCCCGTCAGGTTCGTGACGGATCAAGAGGCGGAAGGCATCGAGGCGGGTCGGATGCGCGAGCGCCGCCAGCGCCGATATGGCAGAACCATGGTCCATGCATCGGGATTATCCGATGATTGTGGGCTTCGCAAGATGCATCGGGAATATTCGATGGGTCACTTGCGCCTGCATGTCCTGAAGCGAGCGGGGGGGACCGGACGCGGCCGGACCCGGCACTCCGGCCACGAAGCCAGGCGCCGAGTCTTGTCGCGGGCCGCCGCGGGCGGATAGGCTTGGGCCATGCTCATCATCGGCAATCATATCTCGCCCTATGCCCGCAAGGTGCTCGTCGCGCTGGACCATAAGGGGGTCGAATACGAGATCGATCCGATCGTGCCCTTCTACGGCACCGACGACTTCACCCGCGTCAGCCCGCTGCGGCGCATTCCGGTGCTGATCGACGGCGAGCTGGTGCTCAACGATTCGACGGTGATCGCGGAATATGTCGACGAGCGCTGGCCCGAGCCGCCGCTGATGCCGCGCGGCGCGGCCGATCGGGCGCGGGCGCGCTGGATGGAGGAATATGCCGACAGCCGGCTGGGCGACCTGATCATCTGGCGGCTCTTCTATCAGCGCACGATCGTGCCCTATGTCTGGAAGCGCGAGCCCGACCTCGCGCTGATCGAGCGCGTGACCGGGCACGACCTGCCCGAGGCGCTCGACTGGATCGAGGCGCGGGCGCCGGGCGAAGGCTTCTTGTTCGACCATGTCTGCACGGCCGACTTCACCTATGCCTGCTTCTTCCGCAACGCGTCGCTCGCCGGGTTCGAAGTCGATGCGGACCGCTGGCCGCGCACTGCGGGGTGGCTGGCGCGGGTGCGGGCGGTGCCGGCGTTCGCGGGGACAATGACGTTCGAAGCGGCGATGGCGGGGGTGCGCTCGGCCGATCGCCCGGCGGCGCTGCGCGCGGCGGGCGCTCGCGTGGCTGAGCGCAGCTTCGGCGGACTCGTGCCGCACCGATCGATCATGCTGGACGATGGGCCGGACGGGGCGAAGCCGACTGACGCGGTCTAGAACCAAATAGGTTATAGGCCATTGACATTTTATGCCGTTTGTGGTTGTGTCGGGGCTTGCGGGGGTGCGGCATGGACGGATCGGAGGATTGGCGCCGCGCGGCGCCGGGGCGTGGACGCTGGTGCGATGCGCTGGCGGCGCGCTTCCTGCTCGAGCTGGCGCTGACCGGGAACGTCCGTGCCGCGGCGCGGGCGGCCGGCTATACGACCCCGACGCTCTATTGGCGGCGGCAGCGCCATCCGGTGTTCGCCTGTGCCTGGGCCTTGGCGCTGGCCGAGGGGCAGGCCCGCGCCAAGATCGCCTATTACCACAAGCGAATCCATCGCGAGGAAATCGAGGCGATTCCGGACATCGAGCTGCGCCCCGACCAGGCGATGCACCAGCTGCGCCTCCACCGCTATTCGCAACGCGGCGGCAAGCCGCAACGCTATGACCATAGCGCCAAGCCGCTCGACATCGCGGAAGCGCGCAAGATCGTGCTGCGGGTGATCGATGCGGTGAAGACGCTGGAAGCGTGGGGCGACGTGTTGGGAATCGAGGCTTAGCGCGCGCCTGGAATGCGCGTGGCGGCGTCGCGCGGGACCGGCCCGATTTCGCGTGGACAGGGCGGCGGGCGCGACCCTAGGGTGGCGCGATGAAGAAGCTCACGCCCTTTGCCGCCCTGGTAATTTGCTCGGTCATCGGCCTGCTGTTCGGCAAGTTCGGGCTGTGGTTCCCGCTCGGCCTGCTCGCCTTCGTCGTCGTCGCGATCGCGCAGAACAAGCGGCCACAGGACTAGGCCCAGAGGTTGCGGACGGTGGCGGCCGTCCGAGGGCAGGTCCTCGAAGCTGTCGAGCCCGTCGAAATGGTCGATGGGGAGGCCGGCGACTGCGTCGAATGCGGCGAGGCGGACGTTGACCGCCATGCGGCGACGGCCGTCCGCCTCCAGCCGCAGGCCGCGCCAGGCGAGCATTCATAGGCTCAGAGCGCGTCCACCTAAGATTCGTTCAAGAGTTGAAAGTCGGTTCAGGTTCGCTTGACCCGTGCCCGGCGCCCGGACTATCGCCCGCGGCGACCAGGAGAGAGAATCGCGCATGAACAAGCTCTACCCCAACGCCGAGGCAGCGCTGGAAGGGCTGCTGTTCGACGGCATGACGATCTGTGCCGGCGGCTTCGGCCTGTGCGGCATCCCGGAGCGGCTGATCGATGCGCTCCAGGCGTCGGGGGTGAAGGACCTGACCATCGCCTCGAACAATGCCGGGATCGACAATGAGGGGCTGGGCAAGCTGCTGCGCAGCCGCCAGGTCAAGAAGATGATCTCCTCCTATGTCGGCGAGAACAAGGAGTTCGAGCGGCAATATCTGAGCGGCGAGCTGGAGGTAGAATTCTGCCCGCAGGGCACGCTGGCCGAACGCTGCCGCGCGGGCGGGGCGGGGATCCCGGGCTTCTACACCAAGACCGGCGTCGGCACGAAGGTGGCCGAGGGCAAGGAAGTGAAGGTCTTCGACGGGCAGGAGTATATCCTGGAGCGCGGCATCCGCAGCGACCTGTCGATCATCAAGGGCTGGAAGGCCGACGAGGCGGGGAACCTCGTCTTCCGCAAGACCGCGCGCAACTTCAACCAGCCGATGGCGACCGCGGGCAAGGTCTGCGTCGCCGAAGTCGAGGAAGTGGTGCCGGTGGGCAGCCTCGGCGCCGACGCGATCCACTTGCCGGGCATCTATGTGAAGCGGCTGATCGTCGGCGCGCCCTACGAGAAGAAGATCGAGTTCCGCACCACTCGGCCGCGCGAGACCGCGTGATGCGCGTGGCGCTGATGCTGGCGGGGGCCGGCGCGCTGGCGCTTTCGGGCTGCGCGGCGGCGGCGCTGCCCGTGGTGGCGGCGGCGGGGATCGCCAAGCATGCGCGCGATGGGCGGCAGGATCGGCAGGAGCGGCGCGCGCGGAAGAAGGTCAAGACGCCGCCGCTGCAGCCGGGGCAGGTGGTCGAGACGTCCGACGGCAAGGTGGTCGTCACCAGCCTCACCGCGCTGCCGCCGCCCGACGGCAGCGTTGCCGCGCCGGTCCAGGGCGGAGCCAAGGTGCCACCCGAGATGCAGTATCTCTACGGCTCGGGCGAGGCGGCGGCGCTGAGCCTCCAGGCCTATCGCGCGCTGTGGAACTATGTCCATGTCGAGATCGGCTATCTGCGCGACAAGACCCAGGCGCGATCGGTGGTGCTGTCGCGCGGATCGACGCTGACCGCGCCCAAGTTCGACCTGTGCGGCAAGCGCCCGCTCGCCGTGATGTTCGACGTCGACGAGACGGTGCTGCTCAACTTGGGCTTCGAGGCGGATACGGCGCGGCGCGGCGGCGGCTACGACCAGGGCCGCTGGACGCGCTGGGAACAGACCGGCGCCGACAAGGTGGTCGCGGTGCCGGGCGCGGCCGAGACGATCGCGGCGCTGCGCCGCGAAGGGCTGACGGTGATCTACAATTCGAACCGCTCGACCTCCACCGCGGCGCAGACCGCCGCCGCGCTGGACGGGGCGGGGCTGGGGCCGGTGACGATCGGCGACACGCTGGTCACTCGCGACGACGGGGCGCCGAGCGGCAAGGACGAACGGCGCTGGAAGGCATCCGAACGCTATTGCGTGGTGGCGATGGCCGGCGACCAGCTCGGCGATTTCAGCGACCTGTTCAACGCGCCGGAGTTTTCGACCCCGGTGCGCCGCAATACCGCCGCCGAGACGCTGATCGCCCCGCTCTGGGGCGCGGGCTGGTTCGTACTGCCCAACCCGGTCTACGGCACCGGGCTCAAGGGCGGGATGGACGAAGTTTTCCCGAAGGACAAGCAATGGGCCGATCCGGCCGAGGAGAAGAAGTGATGGGCTGGACTCGTGACGAGATGGCGGCGCGCGCCGCGAAGGAGCTCGAGGACGGCTTCTATGTGAACCTGGGCATCGGCATCCCGACGCTTGTCGCCAATCACATTCCGGCGGGGATGGACGTGACGCTCCAGTCCGAGAACGGGATGCTCGGCATCGGGCCGTTCCCCTATGACGACGAAGTCGATCCCGACCTGATCAACGCCGGCAAGCAGACGATCAGCGAGCTTCCGCAATCGGTCTATTTCGGCTCGGAGCAGAGCTTCGCGATGATCCGCGGCGGGCATATCGACCTGACCGTGCTCGGCGCGATGGAAGTCAGCGAGACCGGCGACATCGCCAACTGGATGATTCCGGGCAAGATGATCAAGGGCATGGGCGGGGCGATGGACCTGGTCGCCGGCGTCAAGAAGATCATCGTGGTGATGGAGCACAATGCCAAGGACGGCAGCCCCAAATTCATTCCCGAATGCACGCTGCCGCTGACCGGCAAGAATGTGGTCGACATGGTGATCACCGACCTCGCGGTGTTCGCGCGGGCGGATCACGATTCCCCCTTCCGGCTGATCGAGCTGGCGCCGGGGGTGAGCGAGGCCGACCTCGCGGCGAAGACGACGGCGAAGTATGAGGCGGCGCTGGCGGCGGCTTGAGCGGTCACTTTCCCCGTTCGCCCTGAGCTTGTCGAAGGGCAGTTCTTGGCGTTCCCCGAACGGCAGGACACAGGACAGCCCTTCGACAAGCTCAGGGCAAACGGATTGAGAATTGCGGGCTTTCGTCATCCCGGCGAAAGCCGGGATCTCCATCCATGCGCCGTTCGCTCGCCTCATGAGATCCTGGCTTTCGCCAGGATGACGGATTGGGGGGCTTCCTCCCGTCGGGGCCCCTAGGCAAGCTGCCGCGACAGGCGTAGCACCTGCGCATGCTTGCATGGTTCCGCCGCCGCTATCTCGATCTGCTCGGCTCGATCTACATCTATAACGAGCATCGCGGCTATACGAGCATCGATCGGGTGCTCGAGGCGGTGCGGGCGCGCGAGCCGGGCAATGCCGCGCTGATCGCCGCGATCGAGAAGCACCGCGCCGACGAGCGCAAGCATTATGCGATGTTCAAGCGCTGGTTCGAGTTGCAGGGCAAGATGCCGCTCGCGGTCGATCGCACCTGCGGCCATATCGATCGCTTCGTCGAGATCATGTTCCGCCGGACGATCGACGAGCTCGACACCAACGCCGTGATCGCCGACGACGCCCAGTTCGAGAAATTGTGCCGGGTGATCTCGCTCACCGAGCAGCGCGGCTATCGCCAGGTCGATATCCTGATGCGCCACCCGCTCGTCACCGGCGACAAGGTGCTGATGAAGATCTTCCGGATCATCGAGAAGGACGAGCCGAGCCATTGGGCGCCCTATGACGGCTGGCTCGCCGCCAATGGCAAGCGCGAGCCGCGCTGGTGGGAACGGGCGATCGACGGCTTCATCCATTCGGAGCTGCTGTTCCTCAAGCTGCCGATCCTGTTCCTCAATCCCTTCCTGAAGCGCCGCGCCGACTGGGCCGATGCCGGCGAGCCGGTGCAGCGGCCGGACTTCCCGCTCGCCGCCTGAAGGCTTGCGCAGGCCCGAGCGCGAGGCCATGGCCGCCGCATCTTCCCCGAAGCGGAGTATCGCGTGGCCGCCCTTCGTCGCTGGATCGATCCCTATCTGCTGATGCTGCTGGCGACCGTCGGCCTCGCCGCGCTGTTCCCGGCGCGCGGCGCCTGGGCAGGTGTCGCGAGCGAAGCGGTGACGGTGGCGGTGGCACTGCTGTTCTTTCTCTATGGCGCGCGGCTGGCGCCCTCGGCGATCTGGGCGGGGCTGACCCATTGGCGGCTGCAGCTGCTGGTGTTCCTCAGCACCTTCCTGTTCTTTCCGCTGATCGGCCTTGGCGCCTACGCCCTGGCCGGGCCGCTGCTGCCGAGCGGGATTGCGCTCGGCGTGCTGTTCCTCTGCCTGCTGCCCTCGACCGTGCAATCCTCGATCGCCTTCACCTCGATCGCGCGCGGCAATGTGCCTGCCGCCCTGTGCAGCGCCTCGCTGTCCAATCTCGCCGGCGTGGCGATCACGCCGCTGCTCGTCGCGCTGCTGCTGCCGAGCACCAGCGGGGCGGGCTTTTCGCTGTCCTCGCTCGAGGCGATCGCGCTGCAGATCCTGCTGCCATTCGCCGCCGGCCAGGCGGCGCGGCCGCTGATCGGCGGCTTCATCCTCAAGCACCGCGTGCTGACCATGGTGGTCGATCGCGGATCGATCCTGCTGGTGGTCTATGCCGCGTTCAGCGAGGGCATGGTCGCGGGCGTTTGGACGCGGGTGTCGCTCGCCGATCTGGGGTTGGTGCTGGCCTTCAACGCCGCGATCCTCGCGATCGTGATCGCAGCGACGACGATCGCCAGCCGCCGGCTCGGCTTCACCAAGGAGGACGAGATCGCCATCGTCTTTTGCGGATCGAAGAAGAGCATGGCCAGCGGCATCCCGATGGCGACCATCCTGTTTCCCGGCGGCGCGGTAAGCCTGATCGTGCTGCCGCTGATGATCTTTCACCAGCTCCAGCTGTTCGTCTGCGCGGTGCTCGCGCGGCGCTATGCGGCGCGGCCCTGATGCGCGTGCTGCTCACCGGATCGTCGGGCTGGCTCGGCCGCTTCCTGGCGCCGATGCTGCGCGAGGCAGGGCATGGCGTGACCGGGCTCGACGTGGCGCCGGGGCGTGACACCGAGGTGATCGGATCGGTCGCCGATCGAGCGCTGGTCGAGCGCGTCTTCGCCGAGCACGGGATCGAGGCCGTGATCCATGCCGGCGGCCTGCACAAGCCCGACATCGCCCGCTATCCGGCCCAGGCGTTCGTCGACGTCAACGTCTCGGGTACGGTCAACCTGCTCGAATGCGCGAAGGCGGCGGGGCACGACCGGTTCGTCTTCACCTCCACCACCTCGCTGATGATCAGCCAGGCGATCCGCGACGAGGCCGGCGATGCGGCGGTGTGGCTCGACGAGGCGAGCGGGCCGATCGAGCCGCGGAACATCTATGGCGCGACCAAGTTTGCCGCCGAGCAGCTCTGTCGCCTCGCGCATTTGGAGCACGGGCTGAATTGCGTGGTGCTGCGCACCAGCCGCTTCTTCCCCGAGGAGGACGACACGCATCGCGGGCTTTCGGGCGAGAACATGAAGGCCAACGAACTGCTCCACCGCCGCCTGACCGTGCAGGACGCCGCGCGCGCGCATCTCGCCGCGCTGGCCAGGGCGCCCGAGATCGGCTTCGGCAGCTTCATCGTCTCGGCGCCGACGCCGTTCACGCGCGCCGATTGCGCGGCGCTGAAGACCGATGCGGCGGCAGTGATCGAGAATCGTTTCGCCGATGCATCGAAGTTATATCGTGCGAAGGGTTGGGAACTCCCCCGATCGATCGGTCGCGTCTATGACGCCGCGCTAGCCGAGCGGAGACTCGGCTTCCGGTGCGAGACTGGGTTCGCGACAGTTCTGGATGCGTTGCGCGCGGGGCGGCCACTGCCCTTCGAGCATGACCCGAGCTACGTCTCGCCCAAGGAGGCGCCGAGCGCAGGCTGACTTGCCTCGTGCGCCTTAGTGTATTAGTGGCATAATACACAGGCGCGAGAGCGGGGATTTGCGATGCGTTGGATCAAGCGGGGCCTGGCCGTGTTGGCCGGGCTGGCGGTTTTGCTGGTTGCGATCGTCTATGGCGGTTCGGAATGGGTCTTCCGGCGGGGGCACGAGGTGCCGACGCCGCAGATCGCGGTGCCGAAGGACGCCGCGTCGATCGCCGAAGGGGGGCGGCTGGCGCGGATCGTGATGTGCCGCGATTGCCATGCCGCCAATGGCGAGGGGAAGCTGCTGTTCGAGGCGCCGCTGCTCGGGCGGGTGGCGCCGCCGCCGATCGCGGAGGCGGCGGCCGGGCTGAGCGATGCCGAGCTGGCGCGGGTGATCCGCCACGGCGTCCACAAGGACGGCTCTTCGCTGTTCATCATGCCGACCCGGGCGCTCGGCCATCTTGCCGACGACGATCTCGGCAAGATCATCGCCTGGATCCGTTCGCTGAAGCCGGGGCCGCAGGATTCGAAGCTGCGGACCCGCTTCGGCCCGCTCGGGCGCGCGCTGGTGCTGGCGGGGGCGCTGCCGGCCTCGGCAAGCGCGGCCCAGCTCGCCGAGGCAAGGCGCCCGGCCAATGTCGGCCGCTATTATGTCGATGCCGCCTGCATGGCCTGTCATAAGCTGCACGAAGACGGCTTCATGGAAGACGGCAGCACCAAGGTACCTGCGCTGGCGCCGATGGCGGCCTCGTACGATCCCGCAGTGTTCAAGCGCCTGCTGCGCACCGGCGTGGGCACCAAGCCCGACCACGGCCTGATGAGCGTCGTCGCGCGCGCGGCCTTCGCTGCGTTCAGCGATGCCGAGATCGCGGCCATCCAGGCCTATCTGAAGGGGGAAGAGGAGCGCGAGGTTCGCTGATGCCGGTGCGTGGCGGCGGCGCGTCGCTTCTGGCATAAGCTGATCCGTCCGTCCGGGGGAGAGGCGATGCGGGGATTGGTGCGGCTGGGGCTGGGAATTGTGGCGCTGCTGCTGCTGGCGGCGGCCGGGGTGTACGGCGCTTCGGAATGGATGATCCGCCGCAGCCATGCCGTGCCGCTGGCGCCGATCGCGGTGCCGCACGACGCGGCCTCCCTGGCCGAGGGCGCGCGGCTGGCAACGCTCACCGGATGCAGGAGCTGCCATGGCGAGGGCAAGGGCGCGGTGTGGACGCCCGTCGACTGGCGCGAGGGGCAGGTGGCGCCGCCGCCGCTCGCCCGCGCCGCCGCACGCTATTCGGACGCCGAGCTCGGCCGGCTGATCCGTCAGGGCGTGACGAAGGAGGGGCGGACGCTGTTCATCATGCCGGCCTGGTCGATGACTCATCTCGCCGACGACGATGTCGGCCGCATCATCGCCTGGGTCCGCAACCTCAGGCCCGCGCCCGACGACGTGCAGGCGAAGACCTGGTGGGGGCCGATCGGGCGCTGGAAGATCCTGACCGGGGCGCAGCGGGCGAGCCTGGTCGCCGATCCGCACGGCGTGGCGAGGCGGCCGGCCGATCCGGGTCGCTATTTCACCGAGGCGCTCTGTTCGGAATGCCATGCGCTGGACGCGGCGCGGATGCACGACGGGAGCCCGGTTCCCGCGCTGGCACCGATCGCCGCGGCCTATTCGGCGGCCGACTTCCGCCGGCTGCTGCACGAAGGCGTCGGCGCCGGCGGGCGCGATGTCGGCTTCATGGGCACGATCGCCAAGGAGAACCTCCGCGCGCTGCGGCCCGACGAGGTGGAGGCGATCCGGCGATACTTGCGCGGCGTGGCGGAGGGGAAGCCGCAGTAGAGCAAGCGGCAGAAAATTACGTCAAGCGTTGCATCTGCGCACGATTCGACTAGATCGCCCGCATGTCCATTCAACCGCGCACCTTGTATGAGAAAATCTGGGCCGACCATGTCGTCGAGCGCCGGGACGATGGCACCTGCCTGATCTATATCGATCGCCACCTTGTCCATGAAGTCACCAGCCCGCAGGCCTTTGCCGGGCTCAAGGCGGCGGGGCGGCCGGTGCGGCGGCCCGATCTTACCCTCGCGGTGCCCGATCACAATTTGCCGACGACGCCGCGCGTCGATGCGGCGGGGCAGATGCTGCCGATCGCCGATCCGGCGAGCGCGGGGCAGCTCGCCGCGCTCCGGGTGAACGTCGCCGAATTCGGGGTTCCGTATATCGACGCGCTCGATGCGCGGCAGGGGATCGTCCATGTCATCGGGCCGGAACAGGGCTTCACTTTGCCGGGGACCACGCTGGTCTGCGGCGACAGTCATACCTCGGCGCACGGCGCGCTGGGGGCGCTGGCCTTCGGCATCGGCACCAGCGAAGTCGAGCATGTCCTCGCCACCCAGACGCTGCTGCTCAAGCAATCCAGGACCATGGAAGTGCGCGTCGACGGCACGCTCGGCTATGGCGTGAGCCCCAAGGACGTCGTGCTGGCGATCATCGGCCGGATCGGCGCGGCGGGCGGCACAGGCCATGTCATCGAATTCACCGGCGAGGTGATCCGCGCCATGTCGATCGAGGGGCGGCTGACCGTCTCGAACATGTCGATCGAGGGCGGCGCGCGCTCGGGCCTGATCGCGCCGGACGAGAAGACGTTCGATTATCTCAAGGGCCGGCCGATGGCGCCGACGGGCGAGGCCTGGGAACGCGCGCTCGAGTATTGGCGGACGCTGCCGAGTGATGCCGGAGCGCGCTACGATGCCAGCGTCGTCCTCCAGGCGAGCGACATCGCGCCGTCGCTGACCTGGGGCACCAGCCCGGAGGACGTCGTGCCGATCACCGGCACCGTGCCCGATCCCGAGAGCTTCGCCGATCCGGCCAAGCGCGTCGCGGCGCAGAAGTCGCTCGACTATATGGGGCTGACGCCGGGGATGCGGATGCAGGATGTCGGCATCGAGCATGTCTTCATCGGCAGCTGCACCAACAGCCGGATCGAGGACCTGCGCGCCGCCGCCGCGGTGGTGAAGGGCCATCGCGTCGCCGACCGCATCCGCCAGGCGCTGATCGTGCCGGGCTCGGGACTGGTCAAGCGCCAGGCCGAGGCCGAGGGACTCGATCGCATCTTCGTGGAGGCCGGCTTCGAATGGCGCGAGCCCGCCTGCTCGATGTGCCTGGCGATGAATCCGGACAAAGTGCCGGCCGGCGAACGTTGTGCTTCCACCTCGAATCGGAATTTCGTAGGAAGGCAGGGTCCAGGGGCGCGAACGCACCTGTTGTCGCCGGCCATGGCGGCAGCGGCGGCGGTCACGGGGCGCCTCACCGATGTCAGGGAGCTGATGTCGGCGGATGCGTAAGGGGGTTCGACATGAAGCAGGCGCTGTTGGCATTGATTGCAGGCACGGTGCTGTGCGGAGTCGCCGCGGCCTATTCGCTGGCGGCCAAGGCGGGAACGCCGCGAGAGAACGCAGCCACCCGCTGATTGGGGAGGCTGAATGATGGAACCGGTTCGCAAGGTGGACGGGCGCGCCTATCCCTGGGGCGCCAAGAATATCGACACCGACATCATCATCCCGGCGCATTGGCTGAAGACCACGACGCGCGAGGGGATGGGCAAGGGCGCGTTCGAGACGGTGCGTGCGCAGCCCGGCAACGTGTTCGACGATCCACGCTATGCCGGCGCGCCGATCCTGGTGGCGGGCGACAATTTCGGCTGCGGGTCCAGCCGCGAGCATGCCGCCTGGGCGCTGGCCGACCTGGGCATCCAGGCGGTGATCGCGCCGAGCTTCTCGGACATCTTCTCGGGCAACGCCTTCAAGAACGGCATCGTCACCGTCGTGCTGCCGCAGGAGGCGGTCGATCGGCTGGTCGAAGTCGCGAAGACCGATACGATCACGGTCGATCTCGAGACGATGACGGTCACCACGCCCTTCCAGGACCGTTTTGCCTTCGAGCTCGACCCGTTTCGCCGCCAGTGCCTGATCGAAGGGCTGGACGAGATCGGCATGACGCTGGCAAAGGATACCGCGATTTCGAAATTCGAAGCGGAGACGGCGCGGAGCCGCCCGTGGATCGTGGTGGAGAAGGCGAATGAAGGCACTGCTCTCGAAAGCGCCGGGCGGACCTGACACTCTAATCGTCGAGGAGTTGCCCGATCCCGTGGCGGGGGCGGGACAAGTGGTGGTCGCGGTCAAGGCCTGTGCGATCAACTATCCCGACGTGCTGATCATCGAGGACAAGTACCAGTTCAAGCCGCCGCGGCCCTTCGCCCCGGGCGGCGAGATCGCCGGCGTGATCGAGAGCGTCGGCGACGGGGTGAGCGACTGGGCGCCGGGCGACCGGGTGATCGCCGTGATCGGCCATGGCGGGCTGGTCGAGAAGGTCGCGATCGACGCGGTGCGGCTGTTCCGCCTGCCCGAGGGGCGCAGCTTCGAGGAAGGCGCCGCACTGCTGCTCACCTATGCGACGACGATCCACGCGCTGCTCGATCGCGGGCACCTGCGCGAGGGGCACAATCTGCTCGTGCTCGGCGCGGCGGGCGGCGTCGGCCTCGCCGCGGTCGAGCTCGGCAAGGCTTTCGGCGCGCGCGTCGTGGCGGCGGTGTCTTCCGAGGAGAAGGCGGCGGCGGCCAAGGCAGCGGGCGCCGACGCGACGCTGGTCTATCCGCGCGCGCCGCTCGACAAGGAGCAGTCCAAGGCGCTGGCCGACGCATTCAAGGCGGCGCTGGGGCCGCAGGGGGCGGACGTGATCTACGATCCGGTCGGCGGCGACTATGCCGAGCCGGCGCTTCGCGCGATCGGCTGGGAAGGGCGCTACCTCGTCGTCGGCTTCCCCGCCGGCATTCCCAAGCTGCCGCTCAACCTGACGCTGCTCAAGAGCTGCGACGTGTGCGGGGTTTTCTGGGGCGCCTTCGCCGCGCGCGATCCGCATGCCAACCAGGCGCATGTCGAGCGGCTGTTCCGGCTGTGGGGCGAAGGCCGCATCGCGCCCAAGGTGACCGAGACCTTCCCGCTGGCCGAGGGCGGCAAGGCAATCGCCAAGCTCGCGGCGCGCCAGGTGATCGGCAAGGTGGTGGTGAGCATAGAATAGATCCTCCCTCGCTTCGCAGAAGCGGGGGAGGGGGACCGCGCCCGAAGGGCGTGGTGGAGGGGGTGATACCCATGAGCGCGGGAGCGCCCCCTCCACCCCGCCGCTGCGCGGCGCGGTCCCCCTCCCCCGGCGCTGCGCTCCGAGGGAGGATTTGCGGAGCCCCCCCGCAATTCCCCCCGCTTGCCTCGCGGGCATCGCCCCCCTATCTCGGGCGAAACGCCAATTAGGGGACCATGATGACGACTTTCGACGATCGCGAACGGGCATTCGAAGCGAAGTTCGCGCGCGACGAGGACATGGCCTTCCGCATCACCGCGCGGCGCAACAAGCTGGTCGGGCAATGGGCGGCGGCGCAGATGAAGCTGACGCCGGAAGAGACCGACGCCTATGCCAAGGCGGTCGTCCAGGCCGATTTCGAGGAAGCCGGCGACGAGGACGTGATCCGCAAGCTGCTCGGCGACCTGCTCGCCGCGGGGGTCGAGACCGACGATGGCGCCGTGCGCCGCGCGCTCGAGGAGCAGACCGTCGAGGCCCGCCGCCAGCTGATGGGCGGAGCGAACTGAGATGCCGATGGCCGCGACCGAGATCGAGGCGATGATCAAGGCGGGCATTCCCGATGCCCGGGTGGAGATCACCGATCTCGCCGGCGACGGCGATCATTATGCGGCGCGCGTGGTCGCGCCGATGTTCAAGGGCATGCCGCGGGTGCGCCAGCACCAGGCGGTCTATGCTGCGCTGGGCGGGAAGATGGGGGGCGTGCTCCACGCGCTCCAGCTGACCACCGAAGCGCCTGTCGAGGAGTGAGCCAAGTGAGCGATGACGTGCAGGGCCGGATCCAGGCGCTGGTCGACCAGAACGACGTGCTGCTGTTCATGAAGGGCAGCCCGCTCTTCCCGCAATGCGGCTTCTCCAGCCGCGCGGTGGCCATCCTCAACCATCTCGGCGCCGAATTCGAGAGCGTCGACGTGCTCCAGGATCAGGGCATCCGCCAGGGCATCAAGGAATTCTCCGACTGGCCGACCATCCCCCAGCTCTATGTGAAGGGCGAGTTCGTCGGCGGATCGGACATCATGATGGAAATGTACGAGAGCGGCGAACTGGGCCAGCTGCTCGTCGACAAGGGCGTCACGGCGGGCTGAGGGCTGTCGGGCACCTGCCTGGCATTTTCATTTTCGAGAGCGTGATCAGCGGATGATCGCTCGGCATGGGCTGCGGGGCTTGCGTCCACTCCGGCGGGAGTGGGGGGCGGCGGCCCGTTCGCGTTGAGCTTGGATCAGCTGGCTCCGGAGGCGGTGCCAGCCACATAACTTTAGACCGTTCGCCCTGAGCTTGTCGAAGGGCGGCTTTTGTTCCCCTCGCCCGGCAGGACAGGACGGCCCTTCGACAAGCTCAGGGCAAACGGCGGGGAATTGGGGAGCGACGCGGCGCCGGCGCGAGGTGGGCTGGCCACCTCGCACCGACGCCCGATCGGATCAATGCTGGGTCGGGGCGAGCCCGGTGTTGAGCACCCAGCCGACATTGTCGTTCTCGTCGGCGACTTCCCACCACAGGCCGTTCTTGTTGCCGGTGGGATAGACGATCGCGCCCGCCGGCAGCGTGCGGATGATCTTGCCGGTGCCGGTGGCGGTGACGCGCATGATCACCGGGCGCTGGGCCGTGTAGGTCTTGGCCGGAGCGGCCTGGGCGGTGCCTGCATCGCCCGGGGTGACCAGGCCGAGCTCGTTGACCATCTTCGAATAGGCCTGGATGAACGACAGCGTCACGATCCGGCCGATATCGGTGTTGTCATAGCCGCCGCCGACCGCCGCCGCGGCGCCGGTGCCGAAGAAGGTGCCGCCGCCCGCCGCGAAGCTGAGGTTGTTCTTGACCGCATAGCCTTCCTGGGTCGAGATCGTCTCGGTGGTGCGGACGTTGGTGAGCGACAGCACGGTGTTCGCTTCCATCTTCTTGCTGCGCAGCCCGCCGAGCAGGCCGCCGACCGGCCCGCCGATGACGCCGCCGACCGCGCCGCCGATGCCGCTGCCGCTGACGTTGGAATTGGCACCCTGGACTTCGGCGACGAGCACGTAATCGGCCGCCTTGATCTGGCCCTGGCCGACATTCGAGCCGCGCTGCATGCCGAGATGGCCGCCGATCTGGCGCTCGCGCTCGGCCGCCTGCAGGCCGCTGCCGCGATCGACCAGGTTGAAGCAGCCCGAGCGCTGGACGAGCACCTTGAGCAGCTTCTGGGGCGGGGCCAGCGAATATTGGGTCCAGCCGCTGGGATCGTCGCCATCGACGATCGAGAGCGTGCCGAGCTTGCGGGTGCAGCGCGGCACGTCGGTGACCGCCTGCTCCTGCATCCGCTGGCCGCCGCTGGCGCGCGCGCCCTTCTTCTGCGCCTGCGCCTCGCCGCCGGCGAACAGCAGCGCGAGCGTGGTGACGGCCACGGCCGAAGACTTCAACATGACAGGTTCCCCTTACCGACGGCGGCGCTTTGGCCGCGTTTTTGCGGGGGCTCTATCCTACGGAACGACCGGGCATGACAATTATAATCTAAGTCAATGCCGCAGAAATCTTGGAATAGGTCAGGGATAGCTCACGGTCTTGGGGACTTCGGGGATTGGAATGAACTCCTGGTCGTCCCCAGGCACTTTCGGGAAGTTGCCCGCCTTCCAGTCTTCCTTGGCCTGGTTGATGCGATCACGGCTCGACGAGACGAAATTCCACCAGACGTGGCGCGGCGTCGCGAACGCTTCGCCGCCGCACAGCATCACGCGCGCGCCGGTCGTCGAGCAGAGCGTGGCGGCGATGCCCGGGCGCAGGACGTAGAGCGTGGAAACCGCCATCTCCATCCCGTCGATCGTGGCATCGCCGGCGGCGAGATAGATCGCGCGCTCCTCGGCGGACGGATCGATCGGTACCGTGCCGCCGGCATCGAGCGCGATGTCGGCATAGATCGTCTCGGCATAAGTGGTGGTCGGTGCCTTGGCGCCCCACAGCGTGCCCATCACCACGCGGCAGCGCGCGCCGGTCGCCTCGATCACCGGCAGGTCCGCCGCGGCGACATGTTCGAAGGCGGGGTCGATTTCTTCGAAGCGCTCGGGCAGCGCGAGCCAGGTCTGGATGCCCGAAAGCTCGGGCCCCTTGGCGCGCTCGGCACTGGGCGAGCGCTCCGAATGGACGATGCCGTGGCCGGCGGTCATCAGGTTGACTGCGCCCGGCTCGATCGTCGCGAAGGTGCCCAGCGAATCGCGATGGTCGAGCGCGCCGGCATAGAGATAGGTGACGGTGGCGAGATTGATGTGCGGGTGCGGGCGCACGTCGATGCCGGTGCCGACTTCGAGCCGCGCGGGGCCCATCTGATCGAAGAAGATGAACGGCCCGACCATCGTGCGCGGGCGCGAGGGCAGGGTGCGGTGCACCTTGAACCCGCCGAGATCGTGGGTGACGGGTTCGATCGTCTGGGTGATCAGGTCTTCGTGCATCGCTTCCTCCGCTCCCTCGAGGACATAGCCGTTCGGGCGAAGGGCTTACAGCTACAGTTTGGAAAGCCTGCCTTTCCGATCAGTCGCCGTCGAGCTCGGGATAGTGGCGAAAGATCCCTTGGGTGTTGAAGGGGATGCGGCGATCGCTGGCGAGATAGGCGGCGACCCCAGGCAGCTCGGCGACGCGGTCGCGGATGGCGCGGAGCCTGGGATAATCGCCCTCGATCGCGGCCATGCGGCGGGGGAACATGTGGCGCAGCCCCTCGACGATCTGGAAGATCGAGGTGTCGCCATAGCTCCAGGCATCGCCGGCGAGCCAATCGCCCTCGACCGAACGTTCGAACCAGCCGAGGAACTTGGGCATGCGCTGCTCGCGGAACTCCTCCGCCATCCGCGCCGCCTCGGCCTTCTGGTCCTCGTAATACAGCGCGACGCCGACCGGGTGATGGACCTGGTGCACTTCGGCGACGAAATCGGCGAGGGTGAGCTGGACTTCATGGAGCCAGGTGCGCGTGGCCGGTTCGCTGGGCGCGATGCCGTGGCGCTCGCCGAGCCAGAACAGGATGTTGGCGACCTGCGAGATCACGTCGCTGCCGGTATCGAGATAGGGCGGGGCGAAGGGCGGGCGATGGGTGCGCGCCTTCATGTCGGCGATCAGCGCCTTGCTGCCCCGCTCGCGCGCGGCATCGACATAGGCAATGCCGGCGGCCTCCATGGGCAGCCGGACGAATTCGCCCCGACCCTGGATTTCGGCCCAGTACCAGAGCGTGTACGCCATCGTCATTCTCCCGGTGCGGTCGCCCGAATCGCCAGCGCATGGATGCGTTCGGCAAGCAGCTCGGCGAGCGCGTTGTTGACCAGCCGCTGGCGCTGAACGCGCGAAAGCCCCTGAAAGGCTCCGCTCTCGATCTTCACCGTCCAGTGCGATTCGCCGCTGCCGTCGTGCCCGGCGTGGCCGCGATGATGGTGGCTGTCGTTGATCACCTCGAGTTGCGTCGGGGCGAGCGCGGCGATGAGGCGAGCGGCGATGATGTCGGCGAGGCCGCCGGTGGCAGTGCTGGTCATCGCGCCTATATAGGCTGGTTGTTCGAGGGAGGAACCGTGGCGGACAGCCAATCGAGGAAAGACCGGCCCAATGCGCGTTTCCACGGGCGAGTGGAGGCGCCGGGGCGGCTGTGCGCCGAGCCCGGGTGCGAGGCGCCGGGCGAATTCCGCGCGCCGATGGGCCATGCGCGCGGCGGCTATGACGGGCCGGGCGAATATCGCTGGCTGTGCCTCGACCACGTCCGCGAATTCAATTCGGGGTATAATTTCTTCAAGGGCATGAGCCCCGACGAGATCCACGAGGCGCAGCGGCCCTTTGGCGGCTGGGAGCGCGAGACGCGTGCCTTTTCGGGCAATGGCGGCGCCGACCGCCCGCCGCGCTGGGCGGATTTCGCCGACCCGCTCGACGCGATCGGCGCGCGCTTCCGCGATCGGATGAAGGATCGGGGCGAGCGCAAGGACGGCAAGCCGCTCTCGGGCCAGGACCGCGAGGCGCTGAAGACGCTCGACCTGGCGATCGATGCCGACCGCACGGCGCTGCGCAAGCGCTATTCGGAACTGGTGCGCCGCTATCACCCGGACCGCAATGGCGGCGACCGCAGCCATGAGGGCCGGCTCCAGCGCGTGATCGAGGCCTATCAGCAACTCCGCCAGTCGCCGGCCTTCACCTGAGGGCGATCGCATGGCCATGCGATCGCCACCCTCATTCGTCACCCCAGCGAAAGCTGGGGTCTCTCACGACTTGAGATGCCAGCTTTCGCTTTCGCTGGCATGACGGGAAGGGCGGAGCGGTTGGTGCCTCAGCCGTGGCGCGCCATCCGCTCCTGGCGCGCCTTTTCGCGCTCGCTGGGCTCGGGGCCGGGGAAGGTACCGATCTGGATTTCGCCTGCGGGCTCGTAGGTGGCGATGACGACGCCCTTGCTGCTCAGCTTCTGGTCGATCAGCCTGAGGGATAAGGGCGGGGTGCCCGCGCCGAACAGCCGCTTGCCGCCGCCGAGCACGACCGGATAGGTCATCACGATCAGCCGGTCGATCAGTCCGGCGGCGAAGAGCGGCGGGTAGAGCGTCGAACTGCCCTGGATGATCAGCTCCGGCCCGTCGCTGCGCTTGAGCTCGGCGACGGCGTCGATCCCGGGCAGGCGATGGCTGTTCTGCCAGTCGAGACCTTCGTCGCGGTGGGTGACGACATATTTGCCGGCCTTGTCGAACGCCGTGCCGATCGGGTGGCCCGGCTCGACATAGGGCCAATAGGCCGCGAAAATCTCATAGGTCTCGCGGCCGAGCAGCAGGTCGAACGATCCGGCGAAGAGCGCGCCGATCGTCTCGCCGAGCATTTCGTCGGCGAAGGGCGGCAGCCAGCCGCCGAAGCGGAAGCCGCCGGTCCAGTCTTCGGTCGGGGCGCCGGGGGCCTGCATGATCCCATCGAGCGAGACGAAGACGGCACCGGTCAGCTTACGCATCGGCCTTTTCCGCCAGCCCTTGCGCAACGGCTTCGAGCTGGTCGGCGACGGCGCTCCAGCCTTGGGTGAAACCCATCTCGTCATGCTTGCGGGCGGATTCGGCGTCCCAGTGGCGCGCGCTGGCGCGGTAGCGGGTCTTGTGTCCCTCGGGCGCGAATTCGAACCTCCCGACGATGTTCGCCACGGGCGAGTTCTGCGGGTCGAAGTGCGAATCGAGGATGTTGGTGAAGACGAGCCGCCGCTCGGGCACGACGTCGAGGAGGATGCCCTCCATCGGCTCGCCGCCCTCGCCGGCGGGGCCGCGCATGATCGCGCAGAAGCGGCCGCCGGGGCGCAGGTCCATCTCGACCAGCTCGGTGGTCCAGGGCTTGGGGCACCACCATTGTTCGAGATGCTCGGTGACGGCGCGCCAGACCGCATCGATCGGCGCGTCGAGAATGCGCTCGACCGCGAGTTCGTGATTGTCCGCCATCGCTCAGCCTTCCCGTCCGGCCGCAACCAGGCCGAAGGGGACGCCCTCCGGATCGCTTGCCACCACGACCCATTCGCCACCCGGCACTTCCATCGGGCCGGCATGGACCTTGCCGCCGCCGGCTTCGATCCGGGCCTTGGCGGAATCGATCCCGGGCACGCGGAAATAGAAAGTCCAGCCGGGATTGCCGGAGGTGCGCATGATCGCGCCGACCGCCTCGCCCTTGCTGTCGCCGTTCGCGATGAAGCTGTAATCGCCCATCGGCCCCATCGGCATCGCGCCGACCTTGGCGATGGCGAAATGCTTTTCGTAAAAGGCGAGCGCCGCGGCGTCGTCGGCCGTCTGCAGCTCGTTCCAGCTGACATGGCCCAGCCCGTTCCGCTGGTACGCCGTGCTGGTCGCGCCCTCCGTGCCGCCGCGCATGACGTAGAAGGGGTTGCCTTGCGGATCGGCGACCATCGCGATGCGGCCGACATTCGGGATGTCGAAGGCAGGGAGGTGGAGCTGGCCGCCAGCAGCGACCACCGCTTCGACGGAGGCGTCGACGTCGTCGACGCCGAGATAGCCCAGCCATGTCGGCCGGGCGCCGTTGGCGAGCATGTCCGCGCTCAATTGCATCACCCCGCCCGCGGCGCCGTCGGGCGCGTTGATCATGCGATAGTCCATTCCGCCCGGGGGCGCCTCGGCATCGATGTTCCAGCCGACGACATCGTCGTAAAACGCCTTGGCCGCCGCGGCGTCCTTGGTGAGCAGTTCGTACCAGATGAAGCTGCCATGCGCGTTGGTCATCTGCGTTCTCCCCTCAAGCCTTGTGGTCGACAATGGGCTCGAACCCGCCCCAGAACATGCGCTTGCCGTCGAACGGCATCTCGGCCTGCGGCTTTCCGCGCTCGTCCGCCATGATCTTCTCCCAACCCGAATCGCGAGTCGCCTTGTCCGGCCAGATGATCCAGGAGAGGACGACATTCTCGTCCTCTTTCGCCTTCACCGCCGTGAAGAAATCGGTCGTCGTGCCGTGCGGCACGTCGTCGCCCCAGCATTCGACGATCTGGAGCGCGCCGCATTCGATGAAGAATGGCGCAAGCTTCTGCGCCATCGCGCGATAGGCCTCGCGGTTGGCATTCGGCACCGGCAGGACATAGCCATCGACATAGGGCATCTTCGCTCTCCTCGGGTTCAGGCGGCGACCGGCTCGGGCGCCAGGTCTTTAAGCTGCGCCGCCATGGCGCGCGCGAAGGCGGGCCGTTCCATGCCGCGCGCGACATAGGCGGCGAGGGCGGGGCGACCGCTCAGCAGGTCGCCCTGATCGGCATTGCGCAGCGTCGTCACCATCGCGATGTCGGCGATGCTGAATGCGTCCCCCAGCCAGTCGCGCGTGCCGAGCGCATCGGCGAGGCGATCGAGCTTGTTGCCGAGCGCCTCCATCAGGCTGGGCAGGCGCAGCTTCGCCCATGGCTCGTCCTTCGAGAAGAGCGTGACGTTGCCGAGCTCGAACAGGCCCGGCTCGACGCTGTTGAACGCCGCGAACAGCCAGGCGATGGCGGTGGCCCGCGCCTGGGGCTCGCGCGGCAGCAGCCGTTCGTCCTTCTCGCCGAGATGGAGCAGGATCGCGCCGCTTTCGAACAGGTGAAGGCCGCCATCGTGGAGCACCGGCACCTGGCCCCAGGGCTGCTCATCGAAATAATCCGCCGGCTTGGGCGGGATCGGGCTGATCAGCCGAGTGGAATAGGGCAGGCCGATCTCTTCGCATGCCCAGCGCGGGCGCAGGTCGCGAACATAGCCGCGGGCGAAATCGGGCACCCAGTTGAAGGCCGTGATCTCGATGGCCATCGCCTCTCTCCTCATCCTCGCGCCGCGGCTTCGATCGCGGCGATATCGATCTTCTTCATCGTCATCATTGCCTCGAAGGCGCGGCGGCCGGCTTCGCCGTCGCTGCCAAAGGCGAGCTCGATCAGCCGGCGTGGGGTGATCTGCCAGGAGAAGCCCCAGCGATCCTTGCACCAGCCGCACATGCTCTCGGCGCCGCCATTGGCGATGATCGCGTTCCACAGCCGATCGGTCTCGGCCTGGTCGTCGGTCAGCACCTGGAACGAGACGCTTTCATTCGGCTTGAAATTGGGTCCGCCGTTCAAGCCGGCATAGCTTTTGCCGGCGAGCGTGAACTCGACGACGAGCACCGCGCCTTCGGGGCCGCTCGGATTGTCGCCAGGCGCGCGCAGCACCCGGTCGATCCGGCTATCCGGCAGCAGCGAGACGTAGAATTGTGCGGCTTCCTCGGCCTTGTGGTCGAACCACAGAACCGTCGTGATCTTGTCCATCTTCCCTCTCCCGAAATGCGCCGGTTCAGGCGGGTTCGTGGGCCGGCCCATCCGGATAGGCGGCCATTGCGGCTTCCAGGTCCATGAACATCGGCTCGAAGATGTGCCCGTCGGGGTCGGCGAAGCTGCGGCCGTACATGAAGCCCATGTCCTGTGGTTCGCGGATATCGGCCTTGCCGCCCGCCGCCGCGGCGCGCTCGACGATCGCATCGACGGCCTCGCGGCTGTCGCGCGAGATGCAGAGCAGAACCTCGGTGACCGAATGGGCGTCGGCGATCGGCTTGGGCGTGAAGCCCTGGAAGAAATCGCGCGACAGGATCATGAACACGATCTCGTCGCTCAGCTGCATCGCCGAGGCCTGCTCGTTGCTGAAGCGCGGATCCTTGGTGAAGCCGATCGCCTCGTAGAACGCGGTCGATCGCGGCACGTCGGCGACGGGCAAGTTGACGAAGATCATCTGCGGCATCTGTTCTCTCCCTCTTGTCGGTCCTTCGGGATCGCTGAGGCGAGACGGCCCGCCCAATCCGTGCTTTGTCGATCCCACGAATCGCTTTCTTGATCGTGATGCCCGACGGGGTTACAAAAGGCAACCATGGAGTCACAAAAAATAACTGAGGTCGATTGGGGCAAGGCGCGGCGCTGGTATCGGGACGCGTGCGGAACGGCGCTGGCGATGGACTTGATCGGCGAGCGCTGGGCGCTGCTGATCGTGCGCGAATTGCTGCTCGGGCCGCGGCGCTTCGGCGAGATCCGCGGCGCGCTGGAGGGATTGAGCGCGAATGTGCTCACCCAGCGGCTGGAAGGCATGGAGAAGGCGGGAATCCTGCGCCGCCGCACGCTGCCTTCGCCGGCCAATGCCCAGGTCTATGCCCTCACCAAATGGGGCATGGCGCTGGAGGAACCGATCTTCGCGCTGAGCCGGTGGGCGGCGGGATCGCCGGCGCACGACGTGACGCTGCCGCTGAGCAACACGGCCTTCATGCTCTCGCTGCGCACGATGATGAACACTGCGGGCGATCCCGATTTCGCGCCAGACCTGGGATTCCGGATCGGCGGCGAGCCGTTCCGCGCGGCGATCGTGCGCGGGCGGCTGGAGATCGGGCGGCGCGAGCCCGACGGTGCGGACGTGATCTTCGCGGGCCAGCCGAGCCCGCTCGCCGCGACCTTCTACGGCCCCGACCCGCTGACGCGCTCGATCGAGCTCGGCCGCGCGGCGGTCACCGGCGACGTGGCGCTCGGCCAGCGCTTCGTCGACCTGTTCCGCCTGCCGCGCTTCGAGAACGATTAGCGCGGCGTTTGAGGATGCGCCTGGCGGCGCAGTCGCGGCACCGGCCCGCTCCCCCACCCGGCCACCCAACGGCAGTATATTATGGGAGTGTGAGGTCGGTCATGCCCCCGGCATGACCTGAACAGCGCGGGGCGCTGTTCACCTCACACTGGTGGGGGAGCGGGCCGGTGCCGCTCTAAATGCGCGCTTCCGCGCATTTAGAAGCAAACCCCGAAGCCGCTTTGCCGTTGCGGTGCGGCAATCCAGTCTCTAACTCGCGAGGCATTCTTGAGGAAGCGATGATGGCCGACATCCCCAACACCCAGCCCGACAGCCGCGAGACGACGATCCTCGAGGCGCCCGATCGCATGGTGAAGGTGCGCGAGCTGTTCGGCATCGACAGCGACCTCGAAGTGCCGGCATTCAGCGAGGCGGACGAGCGGGTGCCCGATCTCGATCCCGCCTATGTCTTCGATGCCGACACCACGCTGGCGATCCTGGCGGGCTTCGCGCACAATCGCCGCGTGATGGTCCAGGGCTATCACGGCACCGGCAAGTCGACCCATATCGAGCAGGTAGCGGCGCGGCTCAACTGGCCGTGCATCCGCATCAATCTCGACGCGCATATCAGCCGCATCGACCTGATCGGCCGCGATGCGATCGTGCTGCGCGACGGCCAGCAGGTCACCGAATTCCGCGAAGGGCTGCTGCCCTGGGCGCTGCAGACGCCGACCGCGCTCGTGTTCGACGAGTATGACGCCGGCCGGCCCGACGTGATGTTCGTGATCCAGCGCGTGCTCGAGACCGAGGGCAAGCTGACCCTGCTCGATCAGAACCGCGTGATCCGGCCGAGCCCCTGGTTCCGCCTGTTCGCCACGGCCAATACGGTGGGCCTGGGCGACACCAGCGGGCTCTATCACGGCACCCAGCAGATCAACCAGGGCCAGATGGACCGCTGGAACATCGTGGTGACGCTCAACTATCTGCCCGCCGCGGTCGAGGCGCAGATCGTGCTCGCCAAGTCGGGCGAGTTCGACAAGCCGGGCGGCAAGGCGCTGGTCGAGAACATGGTCCGCGTGGCGGACCTCACGCGCAAGGGCTTCATCAACGGCGACATCTCGACCGTGATGAGCCCGCGCACGGTGATCACCTGGGCGCAGAATACCGAGATCTTCAAGGACCCCGGCTTCGCCTTCCGCCTCTCCTTCCTCAACAAGTGCGACGAGGCCGAGCGGGCGCAGGTGGCCGAATATTACCAGCGGGTGTTCGGCACCGACCTGCCGGAGAGCGTGGTCGGCAAGGCTTGAGAGCTGCGGTCCCGCGGAGTACTTCTTCGGGGTCCTTGAGGAGCGTTGGCATGGCTGAGGCCGATCCGCAGAAGACGTTCAACGTCGACGACGCGAACACCGATCTGTCGGCGCTATTGGCGCGCGCTCATGCCGGCGAGGAGATCGTGCTTGCCAAGGCTGGGGTGCCGTACGCGAAACTTGTTCCGTATTCGAACGCGGCGGCGCCGCGGCGCAAGCCTGGACGGTTCAAAGGCATTCTGCGAAATGTGTCGGAAGAGGCCGTGACGGGATCTTGCTACACCGAAGAGGAATTGGAGCAGATCGAGAACGCCAGCCTGTTCCCGCCCCCGTGACGATGCGCTTGCTGCTCGATACGCACGCATTGCTCTGGTGGTGGAAAGATGCGCCGCAGCTTGGCTCGACTGCGAAGGCGGCGATTGCGGAACCGGGCAATCAGGTGTTCGTCAGTGCCGCTTCGGGTTGGGAAATCGCGACCAAGGTTCGGAAGGGACAATTGCCTGAATTCGCGGGCAATCTGGCCTCATTCGCTGAGGACGCGGTTCGCGACGGCTTCGAATTGCTCGATATCTCGGCGCGTCACGGAATTGCGGGGGGCCTGCTCGCAGGTTCTCACAAGGACCCCTTCGACCGGCTCATTGCGGCGCAGGCGTTGCTGGAAGAGTTGGTGGTGGTGACACGGGATGCCGAGATCGCGGCATTCGGTTGCGAGGTGATTTGGTAATGGCCGCTGATTCCGCTCTCGATCGCTTCCGGGACGTCCTCGCCGGCACGGCGCGTGCGCTGGCGCGTGAGCCGGAGCTGGAGCTCGGCTTTACCGGCGACGCGCCGCGCCAGGACGGGCGCAGCATCAGGGTGCCGACGCCGTCTCGGACGCTGCCGGCCGAGGAAGTCGCCGAGGCGCGGGGCTTTGCCGACGGCTTCGCGCTGCGGATGCGGCATCACGACAACGCGCTGCACCTGAAGACCGCGCCGCACGAACCGGTGGCACGTGCGGTGTACGATGCGGTGGAGACCGCGCGGATCGAGGCGCTGGGCTCGCGCGGCTATGCGGGGATCGCGGCCAATCTCGACCATGCGCTCAATCTGAAGCTGCGCTCCGATCCGATCGCGCGGGCGCGCAATCGCGACGAGGTGCCGCTTTCCACCGCGCTCGGCCTGATCCTGCGCGAGCGGCTGACCGGGCGGCAGTCCCCGGCCGCGGCGGCGATGGGGCTGGCGCTGGTGCGCGACTGGGTGGAGGAGCGCGCCGGCGGCGATCTCGACGCGCTGGCGCTGGCGATCGACGACCAGCAGGCCTTCGCGACGCTCACCTCCAAGCTGCTCCAGGACCTCGAGCTTACCGAAGGCGACCTGATCCCCGACGAAGCCGATGAAGGCGGCGGCGAGGACGAAGGCACCGACGACCAGGACGAGCCCGGCGACGAGGAGGGGGACAGCGAATCGAGCCAGAGCGAAGGCCAGGCCGAGGCGCGCGGCGAGCAGCGCGAATCGGACGAGGGCGAGGACGGCGAGCAGCAGCAATCCGACGCGATGGAGGACGGCGAGGGCGAGCCGGGCGACGAGGGCGAGGAGGGCATGATGCCCGTCCGCCCCAACCGGCCGTGGAGCGACTTGCCGCCGCAATTCGACTATCGCCCCTACACGACCCAGTTCGACGAAGTGATCGCCGCGACCGACCTGTGCGACACCGAGGAACTCGATCGCCTGCGCGCCTATCTCGACCAGCAGCTCGTCCATCTCCAGGGCGCGGTGACCAAGCTCGCCAACCGGCTCCAGCGCCGGCTGATGGCGCAGCAGAACCGCAGCTGGGACTTCGACCAGGAAGAGGGCATCCTCGACGCGGCGCGGCTGGCGCGCGTCGTCGTCAATCCGACGCTGTCGCTGTCGTACAAGGTCGAGCAGGACACCGAGTTCAAAGACACGGTGGTGACGCTGCTGATCGACAATTCGGGTTCGATGCGCGGGCGGCCGATCTCGATCGCGGCGATCAGCGCCGACATCCTGGCGCGCACGCTCGAGCGCGTCGGCGTGAAGACCGAGATCCTGGGCTTCACCACGCGCGCCTGGAAGGGTGGGCAGAGCCGGGAGAAATGGCTGGCCGAGGGGCGGCCGCCGCAGCCGGGGCGCCTCAACGACATCCGCCACATCGTCTACAAGCAGGCCGACGAACCCTGGCGCCGTGCCAAGCGCAGCCTGGGGCTGATGATGCGCGAAGGGCTGCTCAAGGAGAATATCGACGGCGAGGCGCTGCTCTGGGCGCACAGCCGGCTGATCGCCCGGCCCGAAGACCGGCGCATCCTGATGGTGATCTCGGACGGCGCGCCGGTCGACGATTCGACGCTGTCGGTGAACTCCGGCTCCTATCTCGAGCGCCATCTGCGCCAGGTGATCGGCTGGATCGAGGCGCGCTCGCCGGTCGAGCTGATCGCGATCGGCATCGGCCATGACGTGACGCGCTATTACAGCCGCGCCGTGACGATCATGGATGCCGAGCAGCTCGCCGGCACGATGGTCGAGCAGCTCGCGGCGCTGTTCGACGGCGCGTGACCCTCGATCCGCCGCCTGGCGGGTTCCAAGGACCGCTCAAGCGATCGGTGACGATCGCCGGCCACCCGACTTCGATCAGCCTGGAGCCGATCTTCTGGCAAGCGCTGGAGGCCGCGGCGGCCGAGCGCGCGCTGCCGCTCAATGCGCTGGTGGCGGCGATCGATCACGCGCGGATCGGCGTGGAAGACCCTCCCAATCTGGCCAGTGCGATCCGCAGCTGGTTGATGGCGCGCCGTCCCGGCTGACCGCGGCTGCGACAAAGTTGCGATCTACTCGCATTAGCGTTGACTCTGCGAACGCTTCGCAATAGCTGACCCTGCAACGAGACCAGCATATAGGGGGTTATCCGTGAGTCGATCTTCCACCGCGCGTTCGGGCGCGCCTTTCCTGGCGCTCGCCTGTGTCGGCTTCATCGCCAGCGGGCCGGCTGCGCATGCGGACAATGATCGGGCTCCGGCGGATACCAACGACAATGGCCAGGATCGCAGCGCGCGGGACGATGACGACCAGATCATCGTCACCGGCGCGCGGCACGAGCTGCAGGGGCCCAAGGCGACGGCGACCGTGCAGAACACGCCGCGCTCGGTGGTGGTGCTGCCCAAGGAAGTGATCGAGCAGACCGGCTCGACCACGCTGGCCGAGGCCCTGCGCACCGTGCCCGGCATCACCTTCGGCGCGGCCGAGGGCGGCAATCCGATCGGCGACCGCCCCTTCATCCGCGGCTTCGACAGCCAGGGATCGACCTTCGTTGATGGCGTGCGCGACACGGCGGCGCAGACCCGCGACGTATTCGCGGTCGAGCAGGTCCAGGTCGTGCGCGGATCGGATTCGACGCTGGGCGGCCGCGGCAGCGCCGGCGGATCGATCAACATCATCACTAAGACGCCGCAGAAGCAGGATTTCATCAAGGCATCGGCCAGCCTCGGCACCGCGGACTACAAGCACGCGACGATCGACGTGAACCAGTATCTGGGCAACGGCATCGGCGTTCGCGTCGCGGCGATGTGGCACGACCAGGACTTTGCGGAGCGCGACGCGATCTGGGCGCGGCGCTGGGGCGTGGCGCCGTCGGTGACGATCGGGCTCGACACCGATACGCGCCTGTCGCTATCCTATTATTATCTCGAAAGCCATGAGCTGCCCGACAGCGGCATCCCGTTCCTCTATACGATCGGCAATGCGCCCGGCACCGGCGAGATCTGGACCGCGCCGGCACTCGGCACGATCACCACAGCGGGCGGCACCACCGGCACGGTGAAGCGAAGCGCCTTTTACGGCCTCAAGGATCGCGACTTCCGCGATACGACGACGCATCAGGCGTCGCTGCGCGTCGAGCATGATTTCGGCGGCATCACGCTGCGCAACACCGCGCGCTACAGCTATAACGAGCAGAGCTACATCTTCCTGCTGCCCGACGACAGCCAGGGCAATGTCTATGGCACCGCCACGACCAACCCGACCACCGGCGCGGCAGGCGCGCGGGGCGACGTGCTGACCGGCGGCTATGTCTGGAGGCGCGGCAACACCCGCTATGGCTATACCGAGACGCTGACCGACCAGATCGACCTGTTCGGCAAGTTTGCCACCGGCCCCGTCAAGCACAGCATCGCCGCCGGCGCCGAGATCAGCTGGGAAAAGGCGCGTCGCGGCGCCTTCGTCTCGGCGAGCGGCTCGACGGTGAGCCCGCGCTGCAATGCGGACACGATCGCCCGGCATTATTGCGCCAGCCTGTTCAATCCGAACCCCGACGATGCCTGGATCAACTATGCCAGCGACACCTCGACCACGCCGACCCCGATTGTGAAGGGGGCGTATAGCGCGGAGACCCAGAACGAGGCGCACACCGTCTCCGCCTATGCCTTCGATTCGATCACGTTGTTTCCCTCGCTGATCCTCAACCTGGGGGCGCGCTACGATCACTTCACTTCGAAGGTGACCCCCGGCCTTGCCGCCGGCGCGACCAGCACCTTCAGCCTCGAGCGCACCGACGACATCTTCAATTGGCAGGCGGGCCTGGTGTTCAAGCCGACCAAGAACACCAGCCTCTATGCGAGCTACGCGACTGCGGCGACGCCGCCAAACAGCCTGCTCGGCGAGGGGCAGGAGCCGAACAGCCTCGGCACGACCAACAGCGCGACGGCGCTGGCCCTGCTCGACAGCCTGAAGGTGGAGAAGACCAAAAGCTACGAAGTGGGCGCCAAGGCCGGCCTGTTCGACGAGCAGCTCGCGATCGGCATCGCCGCCTTCCAGACCGATACCGACAATGCCCGCACCACCGGGCCGGACGGCAACGTCCAGTTCATCGGCAAGCGGCGGATCCGCGGCATCGAGGCAACGTTCAACGGCAACGTCACCAAGTGGTTCTCGCTGTTCGGCGGCTACACCCATCTCGATCCGAAGATCGTCGATGGCGGGTTTACCGCGCTGACCGCGCCGGCCCTCGTTGTCGCAGGGGTGACGCTCCAGCCGGCGAAGACCGTGCTCGCTCCCGCGGTCAGCACCGGCCGCCAGGCGACGCAGACGGCGAAGGACAGCTTCACGCTGTGGGCCACGGTCAAGCCGGTCGATCGCTTCAGCATCGGCGGCGGCGCCTTCTACACCAGCCGCCAGTTCGGCGGCTATGCCGACAACCGCAGCGCCACCCAGAACGCGGCGGGCGTGGTGACGGTCAACCCCGCGACCAAGGTCCTATCGCGCACCATCCCCGGCTATTGGCGCTTCGACGCGCGGCTGGCCTTCAAGGTCAACGAGCATGTCGATCTGAGCGTCAACGTCAACAACATCACCAACGAGACCTATTTCACCCAGGTCTATTCCTCGCACTATGCCAGCATCGCGCCGGGCCGTTCGGCCTTCGGCACGGTCTCGTTCAAGTTCTGAGCTTGAGCGACGACCTGGCTTCGCTCTCCCCCAAGGAGGTCGCCGCCCGCCTCTCCGGTTCGCCGGAGGAGCGGGCGGCGCTCGTTCGTGCCGGCGCCGAACAAGGCGTGGCGGAGGCGCAGGCGGTGCTCGGCCAGATGCTGCTCGATGCCGGCGAGGCGCGGCAGGGCTTTGCCTGGTTCAACAAGGCTGCGGCGCAGGGCCATCTGATGGCGCTCAACATGGTCGGGCGCTGTTACGATCTCGGCTGGGGCACGCCGATCGACAAGGTGCGCGCCGCCGAATGCTTCCGCATCGCCGCCGAGCGCGGGCTCGATTGGGGCATGTACAATTATGCGACGGCGCTCGCGCTCGGCGAGGGTTTGACCGAGGACAAGGCCGCGGCGCTCGCCTGGTTCGAGAAAGCGGCGGCGATGGGCAATGCCAAGGCTGCCAACTATGTCGGCAGCTTCCACGAGGATGGCTGGGTCGTCGAGAAGGACCTGGCCGAGGCGGCCCGCTGCTATGCCCGGGCGGCGGAGGGCGGCGATTTCCGCGGCGCCTTCAACCATGCCCGGATGCTGCTCGATGCCGGCGAAGTGGATGCGGCGCAGGCCTGGCTGGCCCGCTGCTGCGAGACCGCGACGCCGGCCTTCATCCAAAAGGCGCGCGCCTGGCTGAAGGCGTCGCGCTGGCCCGAACTGGAGACCCTATTGTGCTGATCGCGATTCCCGACCTGCTCTCTCCCGACGAAGTGGCGCAGGTGCGCGGCATTATCGATGCGGCGGAATGGGTGGACGGCAATGTCACCTCGGGCGTGCAATCCGCGCTTGCCAAGCAGAACGAGCAGCTTCCCGAAGGCAGCGGGGCGCATCGCCGTGCCGGTGGGATCATCCTCGATGCGCTGGCGCGATCGCCATTGTTCGTCGCGGCCGCGCTGCCGCTCAAGGTCTTCCCGCCGCTGTTCAACCGTTATGGCGGCGGCCAGCATTTCGGCGCGCATGTCGACAATGCGGTGCGCATCCAGCGCGGCAGCGACTTCCGCATCCGCTCGGACCTGTCGATGACTGTCTTCCTCGAGCCCGACACCGGCTATGACGGCGGCGAGCTGGTGATCGAGGGGCAGTTCGGCGAGCAGGTGGTCAAGCTGCCGGCCGGCCATGCCGTGCTCTATCCCTCGTCCAGCCTGCACCGCGTCGAGCCGGTGACGCGCGGCGCGCGCGTGGCGAGCTTCTTCTGGCTCCAGTCGATGGTGCGCGACGAGGGCGAACGGCGCATCCTGTTCGAGATGGACGGGGCGATCCAGCGGCTCGCCGGCCAGCTCGGCCAGGACGATCGATCGGTGATCGAGCTGACCGCGGTCTATCACAACCTGCTGCGCCGCTGGGCGGACGCCTAGCCGAGCATCGCCGCCAGCGCGGGCGAGAGCCGCTCGGTGAAGCCGGCGCCGTCGCGCAGCACCATCTGCACGGCGAGCCCCTCGCGCGCGGCGATGGCCATGCCGTCTTCGCCGAGCACGGTCAGCGCGGTGGCCCAGGCATCGGCGATCATGCATTCGGCATGGAGCACGCTCACCGAGGCGACGCCATTGTCGATCGGGACGCCGCTCCGCGGGTCGAGCGTGTGCGAGAAATGGCGGCCGGCATGCATGAAGCGGCGGCGATAGTCGCCCGAGGTCGCCACCGACAGGCCGTGCAGCGCGACGCGCAGCGGGGGGAGGGGGCTGCCCGGAACGGCTTCGAGATCGACCCACCAGGGCTGGCCATCGGGCTTGATCCCTTCGCCGCGCAGCTCGCCGCCGACTTCGACCAGGAAATCGGGCAGGCCCATGCTGCGCAGCATTTCCGCGACGGCATCGACGCCAAAGCCCTTGGCGATGCCGGAGAAATCGAGCGTGGCGGGGGCATGCCGGCGCGCGCGGCTGCCGTCGCGTTCGATCTTGTCGCTTCCGGATCGCGCGAGCGCGGCGGCGATGTCCGTGTCGGACGGCGGCGACGAACGCGGTCCCGGGGGACCGAAGCCCCAGAGATCGACGAGCAGGCCCATCACCGGATCGAAGGCGCCGCCGCTGCGATCGGCAATATCGAGTGCGGCGGAGAGGACATGCGCGAAGCCGGGCGGCAGCGGCTGCCAGCGGCCGGGGGCGCTCCGGTTGAAGCGCAACAGGTGCGAGTCCGGCGCCCAATGGCTCATCTCGGCGACGACACGGTCGAGCACCGCCTGGATCCGCGTCGCCAGATCGGCGGGTGCGTCGACGACGCGCGCCGACCAGCTTGTGCCCATCGTCTCGCCGCCGAACTGCGCGACCGAAGCGCCTGCCCGCCGCCGGTGGAACGCCGCCGGTGACAGGGCAGGGGGAATCGCGACGCGGGTCAGCCGAGGACCTCGACCGTCATCGCATAGCTGGCGCGGCGTTGTGGTGGGCCCATCGGCGGACGGGGCCCCTCAGCTTGTGCGGCGGGCGCAGCGCCGGCCGCAGGCGGTGGACCGCTCGGCCGGCCGCCGATGCTGGCGCTGACCCACCACATGCCGGCGCCCGGCCATTTGATCGTCACCTTGCCGGCGGCATCGGCCTTGAGCTCGAGCTGCTGCAACGCCTTGCTGTAACGTACCCCGCCATTGATCGCGCTCACCGCGATGCCGGCGGCGGGCTTGCCGTCGAGCAGGAACTGGAAGGTGGCGGGCTGATCGACCGCGAGATCGGTCGGGTGCGAGACCGGCACCATCTCGATCCCCTTGCCCACCGGCTTGAACACGGTGTCGGTCGGCACGCCCTTGGTGACGAAGGTCTCGATCCGCATGCTGTTCTCGGCGGTCCAGACGTCGGTCGCGCCTTCGGGGATCGCCTGGGCCAGCGTCTCGGCCGTAGTGCCGCGCGGCAGCATCTTGCGCTCCCCGCCCAGCATGTAGCTGCCCATCATGCCGTTCGAGACGACCGCCAGCTTGTAGGTGCCTTGCAGGGTGAGCTGCAGGTCGAAGGTCAGGCGCAGCCGGCCCTTGTTGAGGTTGGCGACCTCTACGGTGCTGCCGTTCGGCGCATAGGCGATCGGGGCCCAGGGCTGGCCGGGATGATCGGGATAATAAAGGTCGGTCGAGATCGCGGCGTCGACGGTGACCCAGGATTCGCCCGCGCCGTTGAAATTGGTGTCCGAGGGCAGCAGCCAGGCGCGCGGCGCCGCGGCGGCTAGCTGCGGCACGGTGAGCGCGGCGATCGCGACCAGTGCGGTGGCGGGATGGCGGAAGAAGTTCATGGGCCCCTCCCTCAGCGGTGGACGTTGAGCGTGACGGCGCCGAGCTCGGCCTTGCCCGCAGCGCTGCCGCGCGCGGTGCCGGCGGCGCTAAGCGTGAACGGCACGCGGACGAGTTCGCGGCCGCCGGCCTCGCGCGCCGCTTCCACCACCAGCGTATAGGCGCCCGGGGTCAGCGCCGGCATTTTGCCGCGGCCGGCGACGAAGCTCAGCTTCTGCGGTCCGGGCGCGCGCGTCGCGCCCGACACGCCGTCTGCGGGGAGCGAGAGGGTGCGGCCCGAGGCGCGCCACCACATGCGTACGTCCGATAGCCATTTCGCGCCGCCATTGTTGCGCTTGTCGACATCGTACCAGACGGTGAGCGTCGTCGCCGGGCTGCCCGGCTTCTCCAGCCAGATCGCGACATAGGGCTTATGATATTCCGCGACCGTCAGCCTGGGCAGCGTGACGGTGACGTCGAGCGTCTGCGCCTGGGCGGCGGCGGGGACGATCGTCGCGCCGCCCAGCGCCGCCATCGTCAATCCGGTGATACGAAACTGCATGGATGCGCTCCTCGAAGGGCTTAGTGGATCAGGAACAGGGCGATCAGCGCCGGGATCAGCAGGCCGAGGCCGACCAGCGGCCAGGTGCTCTTGCGATGCTTCGAATGCATCCACAGCAGCACCATGCCGGTGAGGGTGAAGACGACACAGGCGAAGACGAAGACGTCGATGAACAGCTTCCACCACGTGCCGGAATTGCGACCCTTATGGAGGTCGTTGAGATAGGCGATCCAGCCGCGCGCAGTGGTCTCGCTGGTCACCGCGCCGGAGTTGCGGTCGATCGCGATCCAGGCGTCGCCGCCGGGGCGCGGCTTGGCGAGATAGACTTCGTCGGCGGACCATTCGGCGGTGCCGCTCGCATCGAGCTTCACCTGGCCCTCGATCCATTTCGCGACATCGGCGGGGATCGGCTTCTTGCTGTCGGGACGGTCGTCCGCCTTCACCTTGGCGAACAGCGCGGGCGGGAGCTGCGCGGCGCGATCGACCGATTTCGGCGCGCCTTCAATATCGGCGGCGTGATTGAGCGTGAAGCCGGTGATCGCGAACAGCAGCAGCCCGATCAGGCTGATCGCCGAGCTCATCCAATGCCAGGTGTGGAGCTGCTTCAGCCAGAAGCTCTTCCGGCTGCGCTTGCGACTAGCCGGCTGGGCTGTGGGAGCATGCATGGATGGGCGGTTCCCGGAACTGATTCGGTTCCAAGGCGATAACGCGAACGATTCGCAATTGCAAACGCGAGCTACCGTCATGCCAGCGAAAGCTGGCATCTCCCTCAGCGCAGCTGTTCCGTCGTCGCCTGGCCGTGGGAGACCCCGGCTTGCGCTGGGGTGACGGTGGGTGGAGAAGGTGGGATGCGCGGATGATCTGGCATCCCACGCAACCCACGATCACTCCCGCCCGAGCAGCACCCGCGCCTGGCCGGCAATCTGGGCGAGCATCGCGGCATTGGGCGAGGCGGCCTGGCGCGCTCGGCGGACCAGCCCGGCGAACTGATCGACGCGGGCGCCGTTCGCCTTGAGCCATGCGTCGACCGCCGCCTGGGGATCGCCATCCTTGGCGCGCCCGAGGAAATCGAGCCGCAGCTGCTGGAAGTCGCGCGCGAGCCCGGCGATGAGCAGCCGCTCCCACACATCGCCCGTGGTGATCCGCGCCGCCGTCGCCTGCGCCCAATCGAGCCCCAGCGCCTGGCCGAGCGCAGTGAAGCCGCGGGCCAGCGCGGTCTCGTCGATGCTCCGTCGGACGCTGAGATCGGCGAGGCCGACCGCGCCGTCGAGTTCGAACAGCCGGACCACCTTGGCGACCAGCTCCGGCGGCGCGCCGGCGGCTTCGAGCCGGGCGGAAATCCGGCCGGACTGCGCCTTCACTTCCTCGAGCAGCAGCGCCTTGGCCTGCCGGTCGAGCGCGTCGATCCCGGGCTGGAGCCGCGCGATCACGTCGCCCGGCGAGGCGCCGGGGCGGCAGACGCGCAGCAGATCGGCGATCTGGCCGCGCACCGCGACGGCCATCTCGTCGAGCAGGGCGAGGCGGGCGGTCTCGGCGATCGGCGCGGTCTCGACCGCTTCCCAGGTCTCGGGCAGGCAGAACAGCCGCTCGGCGACGACGAACATCGCTGCGATGTCGCGCATCGAGGCGCCTTCTTCCTCGGCGAGCTCGAACGGGTGGAGCACGCCGAGCCGGTTGACCACGCGATTGGCGAGCTTGGTCGCGACGATCTCGCCGCGCAGACGGTGCGCGTCGATCGCGGTGCCGAACTTGTCCTGCATCGCCGGCGGGAAGGCGCCGTGCAGATAGGGTTCGAGCTCGGGATCGAGGCCGAGCTCGCCCTGTTCGATCGCATCCTGGAGCGCGAGCTTGGTCGAGGCGAGCAGCACCGCCAGCTCGGGCCGGGTGAGGCTGCGGCTTTCCTGGGCGCGGCGGAGCAGCTCCTCGTTCGGCGCAAGCCCTTCGACAGCGCGGTCGAGCCGGCCCGAGGCTTCGAGGATCTCGATCACGCGGACATAGGAGGGCAGCGCGACCGGCCCGTCATTCTCCATGAAGGAGAGGGCGAGCGTCTGGAGGCGATTGTCTTCGAGCACGAGGTGCGCGACGTCGTCGGTCATCGCCGCGAGGAACCGGTTGCGATCCTCGAAGCCGAGCCGGCCCTCGATCATCTCGCGGTTGAGCGCGATCTTGATGTTGACCTCATTGTCCGAGCAATCGACGCCGGCCGAATTGTCGATGAAGTCGGTGTTGATCCGTCCGCCGGCGCCGGCAAAGGCGATGCGACCAGCCTGGGTGACGCCGAGATTGGCACCTTCGCCGATCACCTTGGCGTGGAGGTCCTCGGCATTGACGCGGATGCGGTCGTTCGCGGGGTCGCCAACCTCGCCATGGCTCTCATGCGCGGCCTTGATGTAGGTGCCGATGCCGCCGAACCAGAGCAGCCCGACCCGCGCCTTGAGGATCGCGGTCATCAGCCCGGTCGGATCGATCTCGCTCATGTCGAGCCCGAGCAGCGCCTGGACTTCGGGGCTCAGCGGGATGCTCTTCTCAGTGCGCGGGAAGACGCCGCCGCCCTTGGAGATCAGCTTGGGATCGTAATCCGCCCAGCTCGAGCGCGGCAGCGCGAACATCCGCTCGCGCTCCTTCCACGAGGCTTCGGCATCGGGATCGGGATCGAGGAAGATGTGGCGATGGTCGAAGGCCGCGACGAGCTTGATCGACTTGCTGAGCAGCATGCCGTTGCCGAACACGTCGCCCGACATGTCGCCGACGCCGGCGACGGTGACCGGCTCGCTCTGGATGTCGGTGCCCATTTCGAGGAAATGGCGGCGGACCGAGACCCAGGCGCCCTTGGCCGTGATCCCCATCGCCTTGTGGTCATAGCCATGCGAGCCGCCCGACGCGAAGGCGTCGCCGAGCCAGAAGTCGCGATCGATGGCGATCGCGTTGGCGACGTCGGAGAAGGTTGCGGTGCCCTTGTCCGCGGCGACGACGAAATAGGGATCCTCGCCGTCATGGATCGCCACGCCTTCGGGATGGAGGACCTCGCCCGCGACGATGTTGTCGGTCACCGAGAGCAGCGCGCGGATGAAGATGCGGTAGCTTTCGGTGCCCTCGGCGAACCAGGCGTCGCGATCGGTGGCCGGGGAGGGGAGCTGCTTGGGATAGAAGCCGCCCTTGGCGCCGGTCGGCACGATCACGGCATTCTTGACGCGCTGCGCCTTCATCAGGCCGAGGATTTCGGTGCGGAAGTCGTCGCGCCGATCGGACCAGCGCAGCCCGCCGCGCGCGACCGGGCCGGCGCGCAGGTGGATGCCCTCGACGCGGGGCGAATAGACCCAGATCTCGCGCCAGGGGAGCGGGGCCGGCAGGCCCGGCACCTTGGCCGAATCGAGCTTGAACGCCAGCGCTTCCTTCGCGGCGGGGCTGAAGGCGTTGGTGCGCAGCGTGGCGAGGACGACGCCCTTGTAGAGGCGCAGGATGCGATCGTCGTCGATCGCCGAGACCAGGTCGAGCCCGGTGTCGATCGCGTGGCTGGAGGTCTGGATCAGCTCGGGATCGCCACCGCGGGCGGGATCGTGCGCCGCCTCAAATCGCTCGATCAGTGCGGTCGCGACCAGCGGCGCGCGGCGCAACGCATCGACGACGGTCGCCATGCCATAATGCATGCCGGTCTGGCGCAGATAGCGGAACCAGGCGCGCAGCAGCACGACCGAGGCCGGGGCCATCTCCGCCTCGACGATCAGGCGGTTGAACAGGTCGTTCTCGGCGCGGCCTTCGAGCACCGCGGCGATCGCGTCCTCGATCGTCGCCGGATCGCGGTCGAGCGCTTCGGCGGGGCTGGCCGGGGCGACTTCGAAATCATGGATGAAGGCGCCGTTGGCGAGTTCGGTCGGCACTTCGTCCATCACGCGGAAGCCGAAATTCTCGAACACCGGCACGGCGTCGGACAGCGCCAGCGCACCGCCCAGTCGATAGAGTTTCAGCCGGTAATGGCCCGGCTTGCCCCTGGCGGGAACGATGCGCACCGATCGATCGCCGGCATCCTCCAGCGTGCCGATGCGCACGATGTCGCGGGCCGCTTCCTCGGGCGAATGGCTGAGGCGATAGACGTCGGGAAAGGCATTGGCGAAGCGCAACGCGAGGCGGGGCGCGGCGCTGCCGGCGATGTCGCCGAGCGAGGCCTCGATCGCCGGCACCCAGCCGCGGACCAGCCGGGCGATGCGCGCGTCGATCTGCGCCGCATCGGGCATCACCGTGTCGCCGCGCAGGTCGAGCGTGTAGCGCAACTGGGCGAGCACGCCGTCCTCAAGGGCGATCGACCAGTTGATCATGCGGGCGTGCGCCGCCTCGACCAGCATCTCGCCGATCGCCTCGCGATGGCCGGCGGCGACCTGTTCGCGCGGCAGCCAGACGAAGGCGAACAGGTGCCGGCCGAGCAGGCTCTTCACCAGCACCAGCTTCGAACGCGGGCGATCGGCGACCGACATGGCAGTGAGCAGCAGATTCTCCAGCGCGCTCATGTCGAACGCAGTGGTGAGGTCGTGCGGCAGGCCGGTCAGCGCATGGGTCAGCGCCTTGCCGGTATGGCCGTTGGGATCGAAGCCGAATTTCTGCTCGAGCGTCTCCAGCCGGGCGCGCAGCACCGGCACCAGCGCCGGCGGCGTGTTGAGCGCCTGGCTGGTCCACAGGCCGAAATGGATCGACAGGCCGGTGACGTCGTTGCCGGTGCGCAGCGGCACCACGACGATGTCGAGCGGCACGCGGCGATGGACGGTCGATGTGGCGTTGGACTTCAGCAGCAGCGGCGCTTCGCCGCCGGCGCGGAAGTAATCGACCGCGAGCTGGCGCGAGACGTCGGCGAGCAGCGGCACTTCGTGCGAATAGCGCGAAAGGCCGAGATGCTCGGTCACTTCGCCGTCCAGCGCCCACATTTCATGGCCGAGCAGCGTCATCGCATCGTCGGCGAACCAGCGCAGCAGGGCCTCGCCCTCGCGATCGTGGATGCGCACGGCATCGGCGCCCATCGCCTGTTGGAGCGCGCGCCAATCGTCGACGACGTCGCGGACGTGCTCGAGCGTGCGCTCGATCTCGCTCGCCAGGGCGCGGCGGGTGCGGGCGTCGGCACGCTCGACTTCGATATAGATGACCGATTCGCGACGCGCGCCGGCGGCGCTTTCGCCGATCGCCGCGATCCTGCCGGCGGCATCGCGGGAAACCGGCATCACGGGGTGGATGATGCGGTGAATGCCGAGATCGAACGAGGCGATCGCGCCGGCGATCGAATCGACGAGGAACGGCATGTCGTCATTGACGACGGCGAGCCGCATCCGGCGCAGATTGTCGTTCAGATAGGTTTCGACATTGAGCCGGACGGTTCCGGGCGGACGGACCGCCGCGACGTCCGCGACGAATCGCGCCGCCCCGGCGCGGTCCTCGCTCGTGAAACCTTCCAGCTCTCCCGGCAGGGCGCCTTCGAAGAAGCGATCCTCGAACGCCTGCATGATCGTTTTTTCCATGCTTGTCATATAGGCGGCTATGCGCCCGGCGCGGAATCACCTCAAGCGTAGAAAACGGCCGAACCCGGCCCCGAAGACGGGTTCAGGCGGCCGCCTTGCGCACCGCTCGCTCGGTCAGCGGGCTGTCGGTGACCGCCGCGACGATATCGAGGCCGCCGCCGCCGCGGCGAGCGAGCAAGAGGACGAATTCGTCCTCGGACGCTGCAATCCCGTCCAGGTCGACATGGGCCAAAGGCGGCCGGCTGCGGAGCTCGCCGGCGATGCGGGCGAAATCGGTGGCGCGGCCGTCGGGGCGGCGGTGGGCGCGCTCGGCCTTCACGACCGCCTTGATGCCGCCCTCGCTGGCTTCGAGAAAAGCGTCGAGCCCGCCCTGGCGCACGCCCTCGCGCTTCGCGAAGCTCAGCACCGCGGCGAATTCGGTCAGGCGGGTCTTGTCGTAATCGGCGCCGAAGACGAGCTTGACCGCCGGCGTCATCGGCGCGCGGGCCTGGGCGGTCAGGCCGGCATCCTCGAGCAGCTCGGCATAGGCTTCGGCGTCTTGGTCCGCCGCCAGCGCGAAATCATAGGCGCGGCCGAGGGCGCGATACAGCGCCGCGCGGCTGCGCGTGTCGGAAGCTCGGGCCGCGGCGGCCGATTCGCGCGCGAGCAGCAACCGATCGGCAAGGCTGACGTCGATCGGATCGTGGCGCGGTTCGGCGGGTTCTAGCGACTCGGCCTCGAAGCCGCCGCTGGGCCCGTCCGCCCAGACCGGCGCGCTGACCAAGCTGCGCGGGGCGGTGCGGCGCGATTCCTCGACTTCGGCGCTCAGCTTGGCCTGGGTCTTGGCGTCGACCAGCTCCTTCCAGTTGATCACGCCATAGATGAAATCGATCGTGTCCTCGTCCGACGAGAACGGCATCAGGATGCCCCGGTAGAGCGTGTTGTGCCCGCGCGTGCCGACGAATTCGGCCTCGAAGCCGATCGGCGCGCGATTCGCGATGATCTGGAGATAATGATCGGTCAGGCGCGACAGCAGCGAGCGGGTCGGCACTTCGGCGACATGGGTGATGCTGGTATCGACGCCGGTTTCCTCGCGCAGCGCGCGGCCGAGATAGCGGATCTGCGGATTCTCGGTGCCCTTCGAGAAATCGAGCAGCACGCTGTGCGAGCCGAAATCGGCGATGCTCTCGGGATCGAGGTCCTCGATCGAGGGATAGGGCCGGCCATGCAGCAGCGAGACCCAGTGATTATAGGCGCGCACATGCATGCGCCGCTCGTCGGTGCCGATGTCGAGCGGGCGACCGGTAACGGCCTCGTCCGCGCCGACATCCGATTCGGTGTCGAGCGGATGATTGATGCCCCGAGCCATGTTCATGCGCGTGCTCCACTCGGGCGACTGCCCCGTTACGATCCGGCCGCTTGTGCACCGCTTGTGGTAAACGACCCGTAAAGCCGACGCGCCCTCCGTAGTCCTCCGCAATACCGTCCGATCCGCGGCAAGCCTTTCGCAACGCTTGTCAGCTAGGAACGATGCTGGTAAGCGCGCCGCTCCCCGGGGGGCAGCGCCCCGAACAGTGCCGCGTTAGCTCAGCTGGTAGAGCATCGCATTCGTAATGCGGGGGTCACAGGTTCGAGTCCTGTACGCGGCACCATCTCCAATCCTGTTTCGAGGGAGCGGCAAAGACTCCGCCGTGATGCCGGCTGCTCGGCCCGCGGCCCGACGCCGCAAGGCGCGAGGTCGGACGGTCCCTGGCGACGAGAACCATCCTCCCGCTTCAGGACCGGTCCAGCCCCTCCGCGACTCGATCGAGACGGCGTGGGTCTTCCTCGCCGACCAGCGCATAGGACATCTCGCCGTTTCGCCAGTAGGCGACGGAATGACCGTCTTCCTGCACCGTATCGGGCACGTCCGGCGCGCCGCTGCGCTTGCGGATCGCGAAGAGGGTCAATCGCTCGCCCGTTCCTGTGCGGGCGGCGATCAGAAGCGCGGGCTCGCCGTTGCCTGGAAAGAGCTGGACATCGGTGATCCGCCAGTCGGCCGGCAGCGCCGGCAGGCGAATGCGCGTATTGGCGAGGATTTCGCGCACGTTCAGTTCGGGCGTTTCGAGTTGGGAAGCCATGTTCGCGCGCATGAGGGCGATGCGGTGCGACGCCAGCGCCGCATCGACATAGGCGGGCGGGCGCGCCGTCCAGAACCACAGGCCCGTGCACGCCACCGCAATCGAGAGGGCGCCGGCCGGTATCGCGCTGCGCCAGAGCCTGGTCGGGCGGCGCCGGGCCAACGCTTCGCTCTGGGCGATCAACCGGGGGCAAGGTGCTGCCGCGCCCCGGGTCAGCAATCGGAGGCCGGTGCGCGCGCAGAGTTCGCTCATCACCCGGGCGGCGCGCTCCGGGTGCTCGGCAAGATGCGCCTCGACTGCGAAGCGATCCGCGACGTCGAGTTCGCCATCGATATAGGCGTGGATATCGAATTCCGTCGGCGTTTCAGTCATCCCGTCCTCCCACGATCCGAAGATTCTTCGATCTTTCGGGGCTTTCCTGCTCGAGTGCCTTGAGGTTCGCTCTGGCGCGCGAGAGCCGCGACATCACGGTGCCGATCGGCACGCCTAGAATGTCCGCCGCCTCCTGGTAGCTGCACTCCTCCACGGCGATGAGGTGGAGCACGGCGCGATGCTGGTCCGAAAGGGCGGCGAACGCGCTGGCGATCTGGGCGAGCCGCGCGTGCCGGAACTGCTCGGCTTCGATCTGTGACAGCATCGCTTCGGCCAGTCCGTCGCTGTGGCGCGCTTCGACGGCCTCGCGCCGCTTCGCCGAGACGAACACGTTGTGCACGATCGAGAGCAGCCAGCGCCGCCGGCTGCGGCCGGGATCGAAGGTCTGCCGTCGCTCGATCGCGCGGATCAATGCTTCCTGGACGACATCGTCGGCATCGGGCTGATCGCGCGCCAGCGAGAGCGCGTAGCGCCGCATGGCCGCGAGATCGCTCTCGATCGCCGCGTCCTTTTGCGATTTCAGCCGGCGCATGGGTTCGTCGCGAGGTTGCGCAGTCCGACCTTCACGATTCCGTCCCCATCATGCGGCCCGGCGCAGCGCGCGGGATTCGTAGATCGAGAACAGGTCTGCGAAATGCATCTCGGTGGTGCGGACCCGCGCCGCGTCGATGCCTGCCCTTACCCGGTGGAGGAAGGGACGGTCAGCGACGAAATCGATCAGCTTGTCGCGCAGGTCCGCGCCGTCGGCGGAAAGGTAGCGCCGTCCCCGGCCTTCGACGAACTGGTCGGACGCGCCCCCTTCGTCCGGGACGATCAGCGGCAGGCCGCTCGAACGCGCCTCCGCGGCGGCCATGCAGAAGGTCTCCGCCTCGCAGCCATGGACCAGCGCATCGGCGCTCGCGAGGAGGCGCGCGAACTGGTCGCGGTCGCTCACCGGTTCGAACAGACGGATGTGCGGATTGTCGCCGATCGCGCGGATCACCTTGCCGCGCAGCTTGCCTGCGCCGAACAACACCAGGCCGATGGGCACGTGGCCCGCGGCGGCGGCGACGGCCTGGACGACCATGGGCAGGCGCTTTTCGGCCGCCATCCGGCCCACGCCGATCAGCAGCGTCGCCTCGGGCGGCAACTGGCATTGGGCGAGGAGTTCCGCCCGCAGGCGCTCGTCGCGCAAGGCCGGCGAGAAGGTTCGCGGCTCGACGCCCATCGGCACCGTCACGACCTTGCCCAGCCCGCCGGCCGTCAAGCGTTGGCGCAGGCCGGCGCCGGCGGTGACGATCAGGTCGAAACCGTCGTCGAGCCGGCGCAGATGATCCCAGAAGGGCGCGAATCCCCAATCGATGGTCTCGCGCGGCACGAGCTTGCCGAACCAGCGATAGGCATAGGTGGCCAGCGGATCCGCGTGCATCACCAGTGATCGCAAGGCCTGTCCGGGCCAACGCGCGACCATCGAGGCGCTGCCCCAAGGCGAGGATGCCTCGACCACGTCGGGCGCCCAGCGATCGAGCGCTTCGTGGAGCCGGGGCTCGTCGTCGAAATAGCGATAACGCCGGTCGAGCGGCAGCGCCGGGGCCGCGAGCGTGACGAGCTTCGCCCCCCGCCGGCTTTCCACGATCTCGTCACGGGGACCGGGCGCGATCACGACGATCTCGTGGCCGAGCCGCGGCCCGCTCTCCATCTTCTGGCGGATATAGGTCTTCACCCCGCCGCCCTGGGGCGAGTAGAACGCGCACACGTCGACGATACGCATCAGCCGAGCAATTCCTCATAGCGGCCGAATCGCCCTCCGCGGGACAGTGCGGCCAGTGTCTTTTCGATGCTGGCGAGAAGCGCCGGCACGCCGACATCGCCGGGATGGACGCCCAGCCGCATCGCCGGACGCCTGGGCAGCAGCGCGCGGGCGAGCGCGGCCACCGCGAGCGACGAGGCGATCCGGCCGCGGCTGCGGCTGGCCCAGGTGATCACCGGGCCGCGCGCGAGAACCTGATCGCCCCGGGCCGGCGACCAGACGCGCAGATGATCCTCCGCCAGCCGGAAGCCGCAATCGCGCGCCGCGGCGCGCGCGCCGTCACCGTAGAGCCAGGCAGGCGCGACGAAGCCCAGCACCGGGCGACCGATCACGTCCTCGATCAGCGCCTTTCCGCGCTCCATCCGATCGCGCGCGCTGGCATAGTCGAGCCCCAGAAATTCGCCTTCCCCCGCGGTCATGTGCTTCGCGCGGAAGCGATCCCCTGCGCCCCGATGGGTAGCGGCGTCCTTGTGGAACCAGCCATGGAGGAAAATCTCGATGCCGAGATCGGACCAGGCGCGCAGCCGCGTCGCGAACGGGCTGCCGGGAACGATCGGGGCTTCCCCCCAATGGTCGGGGACCACCAGCATCGCATAACGGGGCTTGCCGATCTGGGCCATGAAGAGGTCCGCAAGCCGGTCCACCGCGGCTTCCGATCTCGGGCCGACATCGTGGATCGACGCGAGCAGGCTCGGCCCGCCCTCGCGCCTGGCCGGCATCGGCTTTTCCTGGCCTTCCTGGGCAAGCGGGTTCGAGCGAAACATATCCGGTATACGCGCAAGTAGGGGCGACTATTCCCTGGCCGCCGAGCGGTCCTCCGCCGCATAGGCGCGCAGGAAGATGTCGGCGGCGGCGATGGCTTCCTCGTCGCGCTCCTCGGCGCTGAGTTCCTGCCCCCAGAGCATCCGCTGTTGCGTGGCACCCGTGCACAGGCTCGCGAGCACGCGCGCCGCGCGCCTGGGATCGTCGCGCCGGAGCCTTCCCGTCGCCATCTCGCCATCGATCAGCTTGGCGAGCAGTTCCAGCGTGGGCTGGGGGGCGCGGCGGTAGAAGATTTGCCCCAGTTGCGGGAAGCGATTGGCCTCCGCCGCCACCAGCCGATGGAGCCGCAACGCTTCCGGCGAGGTGATCTTGGCGACGAAATCGAGACAGAACTTGACGATCGTCGCGCGCAGATCGTCGCTCGGGACGAGCAGGTCGGCAAGCTGCTGGCGATAGGCGACGGTCGCTTCGTCGAGCACGGCGCCGAACAGCTCTTCCTTCGACGGGAAATAGCTCCACAAGGTGCCCTTGGAGCCGCCGAGTTCGGAAGAGATCGCCGACATCGACGTGCCCGAATAGCCATGTTCGAGAAAGGTGCGCTTGGCGATGGCGAGGATCGCCTCGCGGCGATCCTGCTTGCGCGCCTCGCGCTTGCCGAGCGCCCTCTCCATGACCTTTTTCATAACCGTACTATAGGGTACGATTTTGACTTGACAAGATGGCCGGGCGCGCCCATTTGCGCCGCCGTACCAGACAGTACGGTATAAAAATTTTATGACACGCTTTTTTCCCCGCCCGCTGCTCCTCTCCGCGACTGCGGCGACGGCCCTGCTTTCGGCGTGCGCCCCGGTGCCGAATCTCGGCGCGCGTCCGGAAGTGCAGGGGCCGGCGAGCTACGCTGCCGACCAGTCGCTTGGCACCCGCGCCGACGCGTCGAGCTGGCCCGCCAACGACTGGTGGAGCGCCTATGGCGACGCCCAGCTCAGTGGCCTGATCGCCGAGGGCCTGGCCGGCTCCCCCGATCTTGCCGCAGCCGCGGCGCGGCTACGCTCTGCCCAGGCCTATGCCCAGCAGGCCGGCGCGGCGCTGCTGCCGTCAGTGGGCGTCCAGGCGAGCGCGAGCGAGGCCAAGCAGAGCTATAACAACGGCATTCCCGCCGCCTTCGTGCCGCAGGGCTGGAACGACAGCGGGCAGGTCGCCGCCAATCTCAGCTTCGATCTCGACCTGTGGGGCAAGAACCGCGCCTCCCTCGCCGCCGCGACGTCGGAAGCGGAGGCGGCGCGGATCGAGCTCGAACAGTCGCGGCTCGTCCTTTCCACCAACATCGCCAGCGCCTATGCCGATCTCGCCCGGCTCGCTGCCGAGCGTGCGGTCCAGGCCAAGGCGCTAGACCTGCGGCTCCAGACGCAGAAGCTGGTGAGCGACCGCGTCACCAACGGGTTGGACACCCGCGCCGAATCGAAACAGGCGGATGCCGCCGTGCCCACCGCGCGTGCCGAACTCGCCGCCACCGACGAGGCGATCGGGCTGACCCGCAATCGCATCGCCGCGCTGCTCGGCAAGGGGCCGGACCGCGGCCTGGCGATCGCGTTGCCCGCCGAGCCGGCCGAGGTCCATGGCTTGCCCGCGGGCGTCACCACCGATCTGATCGGCCGCCGCCCGGATATCGCCGCCGCGCGCGCCCGGGTGGAGGCCGCTGCGAGCCGGATCAAGGTCGCCCGCGCGGACTTCTATCCGTCGATCAACATCAGCGCGCTGGTCGGCTTCCAGTCGCTGGGGCTGGGCAATTTGTTCAAGAGCGGATCGACCTTCGGCTCGGTCGGGCCGGCGCTGAGCTTGCCGATCTTCCGGGGCGGCCAGCTCGCCGGCCAGTATAAGGGCGCGCGGGCCAGCTATGACGAGGCGGTCGCCAATTACGACGCGACCGTGACCACCGCCTATCGCGAAGTCGCCGACGCAGTGACCAGTCGCGCGGCACTCGTCACGCGCCTTTCGGAAAGCCGCCAGGCGCTCGCCGATTCCGAGGCGGCCTATGGCATCGCCCGGCAGCGTTACGAGGGTGGGCTCTCGACCTTCCTCGACGTGCTGACCGCCGAGGAGCGCGTGCTCACCAACCGCCAGGCCGTCGCCGATCTCGAAGCGCGCGCCTTCACCCTCGACGTCCAGCTCGTCCGCGCGCTGGGCGGGGGCTTCTCCAACGACACCGCGGCCGCGGCCGCTTCCAAGGACCCGACCCATGGCTGATGCCGCTCCCGCAATCCATCCCGGCAAGGTCGAAGAGGCCGAGGCCAAGCCCAACAGCCTGCGCAAGCGCCTGCTGACCGGCATCGGCGCGGCGGTGCTCGTCGCCGGGCTCGGCTATGGCGGCTATTATGTGCTGGTCGGCAGCCATTATATCAGCACCGACAATGCCTATGTCGGCGCCGACACGGCGAGCGTGACTCCGATGGTCGCCGCGCAGGTCGCCGCCGTGGCCGTCTCCGATACCCAGGCGGTGAAGAAGGGGGATGTGCTCATCCGCCTCGACGACAGCGACGCGCGGATCGCGCTGAACCAGGCCGAGGCCGAACTCGCCAAGGCTCGCCGCCAATATGGCCAGACCTCGGCGACGAGCGCTGCGCTCGCAGCCCAGGTCGATGCCCGCAACGCCGATATCGCGCGTGCCCGTGCCCAGCTCGTTGCCGCCCAGGCGGATTACGACAAGGCCCGCGTCGACCTCGCCCGGCGCCAGCGCCTCGCCCCCAATGGCGCGGTGTCGGGCGAGGAACTGACCTCGGCGACCAATGCCTTCGCCTCGGCCAAGGCCAATCTGGAGCTGGCGCGCGCCGGCGTCGCCCAGGCGGCCTCGACCCGGGGCGCGGCCAGCGGCCAGCTCGCGGCGAACAACGCGCTGATCAGCGGCACTACCGCCGCGACCGCGCCCGAAGTGCTCGCCGCCCAGGCCAAGGTCGCCCAGGCCAAGCTCGATCTGGAGCGCACCGTGATCCGCGCGCCGATCGACGGCGTGATCGCCCGGCGCAACGTCCAGGTCGGCCAGCGCGTCGCCCCGGGCGCCCAGCTGATGCTGATCGTCCCCGTCGGCCAGCTCTATGTCGATGCGAACTTCAAGGAAGGCCAGCTCACCAAGGTGAAGGTCGGCCAGCCGGTAACGCTCAAGTCCGACCTTTACGGCGGCGGGGTCGAATATCATGGCAAGGTGATCGGCCTGTCGGGCGGCACCGGATCGTCCTTCGCGCTGATCCCGGCGCAGAACGCCACGGGCAACTGGATCAAGGTGGTCCAGCGCCTGCCGGTGCGGGTGCAGCTCGATCCGAAGGAGCTTGCCGAGCACCCGCTGCGCGTCGGCCTCTCCATGGACGCCGAGATCGACGTCTCTAAGCGCTGAGGACTGAGGCCATGAACGGCAAGGCCGAGGAACTGGCGCCGCTGAAAGGCATGTCGCTGATCCTGGCGGGCGCGGTGCTCGCGCTCTCCAACTTCATGGTGGTGCTCGACACCACCATCGCCAACGTCTCGGTGCCGCACATCGCCGGCAGCCTGGGCATTTCGGGCAGCCAGGGGACGTGGATCATCACTTCCTATGCCGTGGCGGAAGCGGTGTGCGTGCCGCTGACCGGCTGGCTCGCGGGGCGCTTCGGCACGGTGCGCACGTTCACCTTCGGGATGATCGGCTTCGGCGTCTTCTCGGTGCTGTGCGGCCTGTCGACCACGCTCGGCATGCTCGTCGCCTGCCGGATCGGCCAGGGCCTGTGCGGCGGGCCGCTGATGCCGCTCAGCCAGACGCTGCTGATGCGCATCTTCCCGCCCCAGCAGCGCGCCCAGGCCATGGGCGTCTGGGCGATGACCACCGTCGTCGCGCCGATCCTCGGCCCGATCCTGGGTGGCACGATCTCGGACAGCTGGTCGTGGCACTGGATCTTCTTCATCAACATCCCCGTCGCCGCGATCTGCGGGTTCGGGGCGCTGCGTCTGCTCTCCCGGGTCGAGACGCCGACGGAGAGGCTCCCCGTCGATCGCATCGGCCTGATGCTGATGGTGCTGTGGATCGGGGCGCTGCAGATCATGCTCGATCTCGGCCGCGAGCATGACTGGTTCAACGATCGCACGATCGTGATGCTCGGCATCACCGCCTTTGTCGGCCTGCTGGTCTTCCTCGCCTGGGAAGTGACCGAGGACCAGCCGATCGTCGATCTGCGCGTCTTCCGGCACCGGGGCTTCACCGTTTCGGTCGCCTCGCTGTCCTTCGCCTTCGGGACCTTCTTCGCCTCGGCCGTGATCATCCCGCAATGGCTGCAGACGAGCATGGGTTACACCGCGACCTATGCGGGCTATGCCACGGCGTTCACCGGCGTGGCGGCGGTGATCATGTCGCCGATCGTCGCCAAGCTCAGCACCAAGGCCGATCCGCGCGCGCTGGTCTGTTTCGGCATCATGTGGCTCGGCTTCACCTCGCTGCTGCGCGTGCATTGGAATAGCCAGGCCGATTTCTGGAGCCTGGCCTTCCCGCAGCTGCTCCAGGGCATCGGCATGCCGTTCTTCTTCATCCCGCTGACCACGCTCGCGCTCGGATCGGTGGAGCCGGAGGAAACCGCGTCGGCGGCGGGCGTGATGAGCTTCCTGCGCACCATGGCGGGCGCGATCGGCACCTCGATCGCCACCACCGCCTGGGACGACAGCGCCCGCGTGGCGCGGAGCGAGATCGCCTCCAGGCTCAACAGCGACGGCACGGTGAATGCGTTGGCCGGACAGGGCTTCTCGCTCGATCAGGCGCGCGCGGTGATCGTCCAGCTGGTCGACAAGGAGGCCTTCGCGCTGGCGACCAGCCACATCTTCCTGATCTCCGCGATCGTCTTCGCCGCGGCGGCGATGATCATCTGGCTGACCCCGCGCCCGACCCGCGCCGTCGCCATGGGGGCCGCGCACTAACTAAGGGCGCTGCTCAGCGCCCGAGCTGGGACTCCCGCTCACGGCAGTGGAGGGAGCGAAGGTCCGCGCTAGTCCGTGATAGAGCTTCTGGCGGCAGATCTGCGTGCTGGCCCAATCGGCGATGAACGCGGTGGCGAGCATCGGCAGCATCAGGCCGCGGCTCGCGGTGGTCTCGCTGAGGATGATCACCGCAGTCAGCGGCGCGCGCACCACGCCGGTGAAATAGGCGACCATGCCGAGGATCACGACGGCGCTTGCCGCATCGCCCGGGAAGAGGAAGCGCAGGAGATTGCCAAGTCCCGCGCCGACCGAGAGGCTCGGGGCGAAGATGCCTCCGGGCAGTCCCGCCACCGCGGTGGCGAGGGCGGCGACGAACTTTGCCGGCCCGAACCACCATGGCGCGTGGACCCCGAGGATCATCGCCCGCGCCGGCGCATAGCCTGCTCCCCAGGTGAGCCCGGTCGCGCAGCCGATCACGGCAACGATCGTGCCGCAAAGCCCCGCAAAGACGAGCGGCCGGGCGCGGGCGAAGCGCGTCAGCCGCCCGGCGGCGCTTGCGAAGGCCAGCATCAGCCGCGCGAACAGGCCGCCGCCCATGCCGCCCAGCACGCCGGCGCACGGCACGACGACCAGCGCCGCGGCGATCGGCATGTGCGCGCCGATCGCGCCGAAATAGAGATAGTCCCCGGCCAGGGCCTGAGCGACCATGCCGGCAATGACGATCATCGACAGCACGAGCAGCGTCATGCGCTGCTCATAGGCTGCGGCGAGCTCCTCGATGGCGAACAATATCCCGGCAAGCGGCGTGTTGAAGGCGGCCGCCACGCCGGCTGCGCCGCTGGCCACCACTACCGAAGAGCGTAGCGGGACGCGCATCCGGCGATGGCTGATCGCCATCACGGCGGCGGCAAGCTGCACGGTCGGGCCCTCGCGTCCCACGCTCGCTCCGGTCAGCAGCGCGCCGAGCGTCAAGGCGACCTTCGCCGCGACGGTGCGCGGGGCGATCAAGGCGCTGTCCGCAGGATCGGCCAGTTCGCGCGCCGCCATCACCTGGGGGATGCCGGAACCGCGAGCCAGTGGCGCGAAGCGGCGCGTGACCCAGACGAGCGCGACGAACCCGAGCGGCGTCACCAGCAACGGTGCCCAACGCCAACGCTTCGCAAGCGCGCCGAACCACTCGCCGGCGATGTCGGAAGCCCGCGCGAAGAGAACGGCGGCCATGCCGATTGCGATCGCCCCGGCGAGGACGGCCACGCGTCGCCGGAAGAGCAGCGACGTCGGCCCCCGCGACCGCATCAATGCGCGCCACCTCGAAAGCGTCCAGGGCTTCGTTCGACGTCGGGGGATAGCCATGATCGGACCGCGGCCTAGCCGGTTCGCTGCGCGCGGTCACGCCTGATCCGCCTCGGCCGTGCGGCCAATTGCAGGAACCCAGGCCTGCGCCGAGCGTCTAGTCGGGGAGAGCAGCAGTCATCCAGTCGATCGGCATCGATCGCCAGCCGCACCAGTTCCGGGTTTGAATGAAATGTCAGATACGCGCGTCGTCGCCATCGGCTTGTTGACCGAACGGGATCTCCATCGGCTCGGCGCGTCGTTCCACGGCGCGATCCCGATCGTCGAAGACGGCCGCTTCGACGACCTCCTCGCCCGGCTCGACGAGATCGAAGTGCGGCAGCTGGGCGAAGGCATCGTGATCCGGCCCGAGGTCAAATCCTGAGCCGGGGCTGCCCGAGGGGACCCGCACTAGCGGCACTATCTATTGGGTAGCCACCGGCACCGGCGGTGCCGCCAGTGCCGTCGCCGTGACGTCCTTGCCCGAAACCCACACGCGGCGAACCTTGTAGATGTCCAGGATGTCCTGATCGGGCTTGCCGCCGATTAGCACCAGATCGGCGCGCATGCCGCGCTTGATCGTGCCGTGATCGCGCTCCTGATGCATGATCTTGGCACTCACGCTGGTGCCGGCGGCGAGCGCTTCGGCCGGGGTAAAGCCGAGCTGGACAAGGATGCGCATCTCGCGGATCGCCGCGAAGCCGGGATAGACGCCGCCGATGCCGGTATCGGTGCCGACGCCGATCGGAATATGCGCAGCCTTGAGCCGGCGGATATTCTCCTGGAGGAACGCCCAGCGGCGGGCGTCGTAATCGGGCACGCCTTCGGGCCCGCGCGAGCGGCGGAAATTCTCGCGCGCCTGGGCGGTCGCGTCGAGCAGCTTCCATTCCTCGGGCAGGAGCTGGCGGGTCTCCTGCGGCTCGTAGACGGCGAGGGTGGAGACATAGGCCATCTTGTGCCGCTTCATCAGCGCGATGAGTTCGTCGTCGACCACGGCGTCGCCAACCCCGTGCACGACCGAATCCACGCCGGCCTCGGCGGCGATCTTGTCGCCGGCGAGCGTGACCGTGTGCGTGACGACGGGGATGTGCGCCCGGTGCGCGTCCTCGACGATCGCGGCGAGCGTCGGCTCGTCCATGCTCGGCCGATCGGGGCGGTTGGGATCGCCATAGCGCCAGCCATCGGCGAACACCTTGATGACGTCCGGCTTGTAGGGCAGCGCCTTGGCCATCGCGGCATGCGCCTCGGCCGGGTTGGTGACCTGGAGCGTGATGCCGCTGGTGAAGGCCGATTCGGTGCCGTGCCCGCCCGGCACGCCGAGCCGCTGGGCGAGCGCGATGTGGGGGACGTCCGCCTTCAGCGCGCGGATGCCCGCCATCATTTCGCCCGACACCGAATATTCGTTCACCGAAGTGATGCCGCTGGCGAGATAGGGGCGATAGGCCGCGGTGATCGCCTCGGCGCTGGCAAAGGCTTCGCTGCCGGTATGGATGTGAAGATCGTGCAGGCCGGGGATCAGCGTGAGGCCGCCGGCCTCGACCACGGTCGCGTCCTTGACCCGGATCCGCTTGCCCACCTTCACGATGCGATCGCCGCGGATCAGCACGTCCTGGACCTTGGCGGGCTTGCCGGTGCCGTCGAACACGCGCGCGCCGTGGATCAGCGTCTGGGGCTGCGGGTCGGCAGCGGCGATGGTCAGCGTCGCGGCGGCAGCGAGGGCGATCAGTCTGGGGAGAGGGGTCATTTGAGGCGCCTGTCGAAAAAGTCGATGGTCGCGCGATAGGCCTTGAGCCAATCGGCGTAGCGGATGAATTCGTGGCGCTCGTTGGGGAAGACGAGCTCCTCGAACGGGACCTGCCGGGCATCGAGCGCGCGGGCGAGCAGCAGCGACTGGTCGAAATCGACATTCTTGTCGTCGTCGCCATGGATCAGCAGCACTGGCGAGCGCCAGCGGTCGATCGCGCCCATCGGCGAGCTTTCCCACTGCTTCTGCCGCATCGCCGCCTGCTGATCGGGCGCGGCGCTTCCGTCGAGCGGGCGGAGCAGCGTGTGGACGCCGTGGAAATCGGCACCGGCCTTGAACAGATCGCTGTTGCGGGCGAGCGCCAGCGCCGTGAGATAGCCGCCCCAGCTGCCGCCCCAGATGCCGATCTTCGCGCCATCGACATCCTTCTGCGCGGCGAGCCATTGGCCGCCGGCGAGCACGTCGCGATATTCGCTGGCGCCGTCGCGGGCGATGCCCGGCGCATCGCGGAAATCGCGGCCATAGCCGGTGCCGCTGCGATAATTGACCGACAGCACGGTATAGCCGCGCGCCGCCAGCGCCTGGTTCATCACATAGGCGTTCGAATAATATTGCCCATGGTGGAAGCCGAGCATCATCTGCCGCCGCGGCCCGCCATGGACGAAGATCAGGGCGGGGCGGGGCCCCTTGCCCTTGCCCCGGAAGAGCTGGGCGTGGACGGTGACGCCGTCTTCGGCCGTGTAGGTCACCGGTTCGGGCCGGACGAAGCTGGCGAGCGCTGCGGGAGCGCCGAGCGGTACCGGGACATGATCGACCAGCGCGGGATGGGCCGGGTGGCTCTCGTCGGTTTCGATAAAGGCGAGGGCAGTGCCGCCGAACACCGGCAGCGACTGAATGCCGGCCGGATAGCTGAGGGCCGTCGCGCGTCCGCCTGACACGGCCACCGAGTAGAGCAGGCGGCGATCGGTCGTCTCGGCGCTGTTTGCGGTATAGGTGACGCGGGTTCCGTCGGGGCCGAGCACGAAGGTCTCGACTTCGAACTTGCCCGGCGTGAGCTCGCGCGGGGTGCCGCCCTTGGCCGCGTCGATCGCATAGACATGGAGGAAGCCGCTGGCCTCCCAGGGGAAGAGCAGCTTGCCGTCCTTGCTCCAGTAGAGATTGTGCTGCCGCGTGCCGACGTAGCGGCCCGATGGCGCGGTCCAGAGCGTGCGGGCCGTGCCGGTCGCGGTATCGGCGATGCGGATCGACCAATAGGGCCCGCCCTTGGGATCGGCGCCCGCGGGCGGAACGCGATACTGGATATAGGCGACCTGCGCGCCGTCCGGCGACAATGCGGGCTCGACCGAATAGCCGAGCCCGCCGTCCATATAGGTGAGGCGGCTGCCATCGGCATCGAGCAGCGCGACGAAGCTGTGATCGTCGCGATCGTCGACGAAGAGCAGCCGCTTGCCGTCGGGCGTCCATTTGAGGTCGCTGACGGTGCCGGCGACCGCGGCGACGCGCTGGGCCTTGCCGCCGTCCCAAACGAACAGCGCGCCGCGTTGGGTGAAGGCAATCCGCTTGCCGTCGGGCGAGAAAGCGGGGAGATGGCCTTCGCCGATCGCGACCGCCGGAGCGCCGTCCTCGATCAGCCAGACCTGCTGGCTTGGGGACAGCGGCATCGAGGCGGTGTTCGGGATCTTGCCGTCGGGAAATTCCTCGTCCCCGCCGCGCACGAAGGCGATGCGGCGACCATCGGGACTAAATGCAGGTTCGTACACCTCCATGCCGTCATCGGCGGCATAGTGCGTCACCTGCCGCGCGGGCTTGCCGGCATCGGCGATCCAGAGATTGCGCACGCCTGCCTTGTTCTCGACCCAGGCGAAGCGGGCGACATCGCGCGCGCCGATGAGGTTGCTGGCGACGGGCAGGGCGAGCGCTGCAGCCAGGTCGTCGGTTTGCGCCAGCGCCGGGGTAGCGAATGCCACCGCCAGCGCACACCAGAGCTTGAGAGCGGATCGCAGGATCATGCCGTCACGATGACGGTACGATGTGTCCGGAACAATGCCGTCATGCGCCCCGGTTATGCCCGCGCCAAGCCTCGATATGATCACGGCTTTGCACCCGCGGCGGCGATGGTTACGCTGATCGCATGAAGCCTGTGATCACGCTCCTCGCGCTCCTTGCAGCCGTCCCCGCCTTCGCCCAGGGCAATCTCGAACGCCAGGTCGCCGCCAAGCTCGCCGAAGCGCCGCTCGGCACGCGCTTCGGGCTGGTCGTCGCGAGCGAGGACGGCAAGGAGATTGTCGCGGTCAATCCCGACGGGCGGTTCATCCCGGCCTCGAACACCAAGATGTTCACCACCGCGGCCGCTTTCCTCAACTTGTCGGGGATCAACGAGCCCGATGTCGCGGGCGGCACGGCGGTGCGGCTCGACGGGCGCGACGTGATCCTCGAAGGTCATGGCGATGCCCGGCTCTCGAGCGCGGATGACTGCACCGTCGATTGTCTCGCCACGCTGGCCGACGCGATCGCGGCCAAGACGCGGCGGGTGCGCAACGTGATCGGCGACGACACGATCTATCCGGACCAGCGCTGGAGCCCGGGGATGAGCTGGAACAACATCCAGACCACCTCCGGCACCGGCATCTCCGCACTGACCCTCGACGACAACGAACTCGCGCTCACCGTGACGCCGGCCAGGCCGGGGGAGACGCCCAAAGTCGAAGGCTGGGGCTATTTCACCTTCGACAATCGCGCAACCACCGTCCCCGGCGCCGAGACCCGGGTCGGCTATCTTCGCGAGCCCAATTCGAAGCTTCTCCACATCGTCGGCACGATCGGCGCCGAGGCCAAGCCGCGGCTGCTCAAGCTCGGCATCGACGATCCGGCCGATTATGCGGCGTGGCGGCTCAAGGCGCTGCTCGAGGCGCGCGGGGTGAAGGTGATCGGCACGGTGTCGTCGCGCCACCGCCTGCCGATGCCTGAGGACGATCCCGAGGTGCGCGGCGCCACCCCGCCGGCACGCCCGCCGATGCAGGCGCCGCTCGCCCGGTTGGTGCCGCCGCCCTTCGCCGAGGATCTCAAGCACATCAACAAGGTCAGCCAGAACCTCCATGCCGAGCTCGCCTATCGCCGGGTGGCCGCGCTCAAGGGCACGGGATCGCTCGCCGATGGCGCGGTGGCGGTCGAGGCGATGCTGACCATGGCTGGCGTGCCACGCACGGCGTACGACTTTTCCGACGGCTCGGGCATGTCGAGCTACAACCGCGTCGCGCCGCGCGGGGTGGTGACCTTCCTGCGCTGGGTCGCCGTCCAGCCCTGGGGCGCGCAGTGGCGCGAGACGCTGCCGATCGCCGGCGTCGACGGCACGCTGCGCAGCCGCTTCAAGGGCACGCCGCTGGAGGGCAAGCTGTTCGCCAAGACGGGCACGCTCAATGCGGGCAATGCGCTGGCGGGCTATTTCACCGCGGCGAGCGGGAAAACGCTGGTCTTCGCCGCCTATGCCAACGACATGCCGCAGGACAGCAGCGGGACGAAGTATATCGACGCCGCGCTGAATTTGGTGGCGGCGGCGAATTGAGTTTCCGAGTTACCGAGCGTCGTTGAAGTAAGCTGCTCCCCGGCGAAGGCCGGGGCCCAGTTGCCGCTCGCTTCAATGGCGTCCCGTCGCTTCAGCTGCGTGGAAACTGGGCCCCGGCCTTCGCCGGGGAACACGCAAGTCACCGCTGCTTCGAAATCACTTCTGCTTCGCCGCCCAATCCTCGGCCTGCTTCAGCACCCGCAGCACGTTGCCGCTCCAGATCTTCTCGATGTCCGCATCGGAAAAGCCTTCGCGTCGCAACCGCGCGGTGACCTTGGGCAGTGCGGTGATGTCTTCCATCCCGCGCACGCCGCCGCCGCCGTCCCAATCGGCGCCGATGCCGACATGGTCGACGCCCATCACCGCAATGCAGTGGAGCAGGCTCTTCATGAACAGGTCGAAGTCCGCGCCCGCATAGGGATTGGTCGCATCGGCCTTGGCCTTGTCTGCGATCAGCTTGCGTTGCTCGGCAGGGGAGAGTGCGTGCCAATCGTCCTGCCGGTCGGCGATCGCGTTGCGCGCCGGGTCGTGGTCCCCCTCGACCAGATAGACGCTGTTGACCTGCAGCACCCCGCCCGCCTTGGCGAGCCGGCGCAGGCGATCGTCGTCGAGGTTGCGCGGATGGTTGAAGATCGCCTTGGGCCCCGAATGCGAGGCGATGATCGGCGTCTTCGAAAGTGCCAGCGCCTGATCGAACACGTCGTCCGAGGCGTGGCTGACGTCGATCACCATGCCGAGCCGGTTCATCTCGGCGATCCATTGCTTCCCGAGCGGCGAGAAGCCGCCCCAGGCCTTCGCCTTGTCGGTCGCGCTGTCGGCGAACTGGTTGTTCCGGAAATGCACCGGGCCGGCCATGCGCACGCCCTGGTCGTGATACCATTTGAGCAGAGTCAGGTCCGTGCCGAGCGGATAGCTGTTCTCGATCGACTGGAAGACGATGCGCTTGCCCGCCTTGGCGATGCGGAGGGCATCCTCGGGCGTGGTCGCGAATTCCATCTTGTCGGCATTGGCGGCGACGACGCGCTGGATCCACATCTCGCGGGTGAGCGCGGCGTCGCGCGCCTTGGCATAGCCTTCGGGCGTGAGGGGGCCCTGCGGCGTGTAGACGACGAAGAAGCCGCCATCGAGCCCGCCCTGCTCCATCCGCGGCAAGTCGATCTGGCTCTTGTCGAAATCGCGGTCGTGCCATTCGTCGAAGCGCCAGCCGGGGTGCTCGAACAATTCGGGTGTGTCGATATGGGTGTCGAGCACGAGCATCTGCTGGTGCGACAGCCGATCGGCCGGGGAGGGGGCGTCGGGGTCCGGTCCGGCGAGCGCGAAGGCGAGGGCGAGCAGCGAGATCATTCAGGACTCCCAGGATTGGATGACGGCGTCGCCGGTCGCGGGGCGCAGCGCGAAGATGCCGCTGTCGAAATGGCGGGTGGGGTGGACGCGATTGGCGAGCAACGTCCAGGCCAGGCCGCGCTCGAAATCGATCCACAGGCCGGTGCCGGTGAAGCCGGTATGGCCGATGGTCTCGTCCGAACAGGCTTGGCCGCCCGACCAACCTTCGAACTTGCGCTCCCAGCCGCAGGTGCGATGCGAATATTGCGGGGTGCGGATCGCGTCGAGCATCGTCTCGGAAAAGGCGCCGCTCAGCACCCCTTCCGCGAAATCGAGCACGCCGGCCACGGTGCCGAACAGCCCGGCATGGCCGGTCTGGCCGCCCATCGCCGAGCAATTCTCGTCATGCACTTCGCCCTTGAGCACGCGCCCGCGCCACATGCACTGCTCGGTCGCCACGGCGGGGCCGGGCGGCGGGCCGTAGCTGAGCCCGGGGCCGAGGGGCCATTCGCCGAGCGGCTGGCCGGTCACGCGCTCTATCGCGATGCCGAGCAGGAGGAAGTTAATGTCCGAATAGACCGGCTCGGCAATGTGCCGCCATTCGCGCTGGAGCACGAAGGCGCGCAGCCGCTGCGGATCGTCGCCATAGGTGTAGATCGGCTCGACCGCCGGGAACAGCGTCCGGTGCGCGAGGCAATCGCGGAAGGTGAGCGTCCGCTCATAGGCGCCGGCCACGTCATATTGGCGCAGGTCCGGGATCGCGCTGGTGAGCGGCGCGTCGAGATCGATCCGGCCCTGCTCCGCGAGCTGGAGGATCATCGTCGTGGTCGCGATCACCTTCGAGACCGAGGCGAGATCGAACCAGTGATCGAGCGTCAGCGGCTCGGGCTCGGGCACCAGCGCGGCCATGCCGGCATGGCGGACCCAGCGGCGGCCATCGGCGGCGACCACGCCCAGCGTGGCGCCCGGAATGCGGCCCGAGGCGACGGCTTCGGCGGCGGGGGCGAAGGCGGCTTCGATCACGCGGCCGCCTCCACAGGCGGGGCGGGATGGTCCGGCCGCGGCTTGGCGCGCAGGATGAAGGGCAGGAAGACGAGCGCGCCGAGGCTCATCGTGCCGGCCATGATGAAGAAGCCGTCATAGCCGATCGCCTTCTGGAACACGCCCGACAGGCCGGCGAGCAGCCGGGGGATGAGGAAGGCGAGGCCCGAAAGCAGCGCGTACTGGGCGCCGGGGAAGCGCGGGTTCACCAGCAGCGAGAGATAGACGACGAACACCGCGCCTTCGAAGCCATGGCCGAACTGGTCGACCGCCATCGCCAGGTAGAGGTCGAAATCGCCCGCGGTCACCGCCAGCGATCCGATGTGGAACCAGACCGGCCCACCCGGCGCCTGGTGCGCCAGCCAGGCGAACACCCAGTTACTGAGCGCCGACATCACCGCGCCGATCACCAGCGCCCAGCCCATCGGCGCCTTGGCCGCCAGCCAGCCGCCGAGCGCGACGCCGAGCATGCTCGAGAACAGGGCGACGAACCCGTCCGCCACGCCGATCTGGGTGAGGCCATAGCCGAGCGCATTGAACAGCGGGTGCGACAGCGTCAGCGCCATCACATCGCCCATCCGATAGACCGAGACGAAGAGCAGGATCGGGATGATCACCAGCCCATAGCGCCAGGCGACATTGGCATAGGGGGCGAGCGCCGATCGGGTGAGCAGCGGCGCATCGTGCGGCAGGTTGCGGATCCAGGGCACCGCGGCGCCGAGCGCGACGAAGGGCAGCAGCGCGATGCCGAACACCCAATAGCTCATCACGCTGGGATTGCTGATCCCGATCGAACCGACTGCGGCGAGCAGCACCCAGCCGACCGCCGCTGTGACGACGAGGCTGGCGCCGAGCACCACCGCGCTCGCGACGATCCCGGTCGCGAGCGCCGCGCCGCGCCCGCCGCCATGGCCCGGATCGGGCCGCATCGAAGCGAGGATCGGGAAGGGCAGGAAGGCCGTCGCGGCGATGACCAGATAGGCGATCGTCCAGTCCCATTGCGCGGCGATCAGGATCGCGCCGCTGCCCGCTGCGACCATCGCGCTGCGATAGCCCCACAGGTTCGCCGCGACCATCGGGCCCTGCTGCTCGGCAGTGGGAGCGAGCTCGATCCGCCAGGCATCGGCGGCGACTTCCAGCGTCGTCGTCCAGAAGGCGAGCAGCACCGCGAACAGCGCCGTGAGCGGCAGGCTGGCATCCGACGAAGTAACCGCCATCGCCACCGTCGAGAGGAAGATACCGAGCTGCGACAGGAGGATCCAGCCGCGGCGCTTGCCCCAGAAGCGGCCGAAGCCGGGCACGTCATATTTGTCGAGCAGTGGCGCCCAGGCGAATTTGAAGGTGGGCAGCAGCGCCACCCAGGCGAAATAGCCGACGGTGACGATGTCGACGCCGTGCTTGGCCAGCCGCAGCAGCAGCACCGCGTTGAACATGTAGAAGGGCAGGCCGGCCGAAAAGCCGAGCAGCAGGTAGAGCGCGAGCCGGCCGAAGCCGGGGCGGATCGCGGCGGGCGCGGCCGGCACGGCCTCTGCTTCAGTCACGCAGCATCCCCGGTCCGAATCCCATGGCTCTCGCTCCCCGATATGGCATGCGCATTACGCTCGGCTGCGCGGGCCGTGCAGTCAATGGGGCGAGTGTTGCCCGGATAACACGCTTTTGTGCCGGTTCGTGCCCAAAAATGCCAACGAGTTATGGCGAGCCGAACAGAAACTATGGCGCCGCGCCGCGGGCCTTGGTTCCTAATGTCGATGCCGCGCGGGTTCTTGCGGGTGTTAGGGGATTACAGGCCATGATTGCATCGACGTCGCTCCGTAGAGTTCTTGTTTGTGGCACGGCGCTCGTGACAGTCGCCTCCGCAGCCCCGGTCTGGGCCCAGACCGCGCCGGCGGCGCCCGACGCCGCGGCTCAGCAGGGCGTCAACCAGCCGACTGCCGAGGACGATAGCGGCCAGATCGTCGTCACCGGCTCGCGCATCGTTCGCAACGGCTTCCAGGCGCCGACGCCGCTCACCGTGCTGACCCAGGAAGAGATCCAGAACAGCTCGCCGAGCAACAACATCGCCGATTTCGTCAACCAGCAACCGCAGCTCGCGGGCTCGACCCGGCCGGCCAATTCGCGCCTCAACCTGTCGAGCGGCCAGGCCGGCATCAATGCGCTCAATCTGCGCAATCTCGACGGTTCGGCCACCGGCACCCGCACGCTGGTGCTGCTCGACGGCCGCCGCTCGGTTGGCTCGACGATCACCGGCGTGGTCGACGTCAACACCATCCCGCAGGCACTGGTGAAGAGCGTCGAGATCGTCACCGGCGGCGCCTCGGCGGCCTATGGTTCGGACGCCGTGGCCGGCGTCGTCAACTTCATCCTCGACAAGAAGTTCGAAGGCCTGAAGCTCACCGCCGAGGACGGCGTGACGACCTATGGCGACGGCTTCAACTATGCCTTCAACGGCGCGTTCGGGCATAGCTTCGCGGGCGGTCGCGGGCACATCCTGCTCAATGCCGAGCTGGCGCATCGCGATGGCATCTTCACGGTCGATCGCGACTGGAACGCGACGGGCTATGTCCGCATCCAGGATCCGAACTGGACCGCGTCCAGCACGACGCCGCAGTTCCTGATCCGCAAGCAGGTCGGCGCGGCCAACTCCACCCCCGGCGGCCTGATCACCAGCCCGTATCTGCGCGGGCTGTATTTCGGCCAGGGCGGCCAGGTGCAGCAATATCAATATGGTGCGCTGACCTTCCCGTCGCCGACCGGCAGCGCCGCGCCCAGCCTGACGCAGGGCGGCAGCTGGCAGGTCAACGATTCGGGCCGCCGCATCGGGCTCGATCCGCAGGACGATCGCCACGGCTTCTTCGGGCGGCTGAGCTACGAGGTCGCCGACGGCGTGACGCTGTTCGCCGAGGGTTCGTACAACTGGCAGCACATCCTGTTCAACGCCGGGCCGAACCTGCAGACCGGCATCACGCTCCAGCGCGACAATGCCTTCCTGCTCAACACGCTCGGCCGCGCCGGGATCGTGCCGACTGCCAACGTCACGCTCGCGACGACGTCGGCCGACCTGCCGAACCGCATGGTCGACAATCGCCGCAAGGTGCAGCGCTACGTGGTCGGCGCCGAGGGCGAGTTCCAGGCGTTCGGCAATGCCGCGCATTGGGACGTCTATGGCCAATATGGCCGGGCGGACCTGCGCGAGCAGCTGCGCAACATCCAGAACGTCTCGCGCATCGCCAATGCGACGGACGCGGTGTTCGCGCCGGCCGGCAATGCCGGCGGCTATGCGCCGGGCTCGATCCAGTGCCGGATCAACGTCGATGCCAATGCCGCCAACGACGATCGCAACTGCGTGCCGCTCAATCGCCTCGGCCTCGGCGTCGCCGATCCGGCGGCGGTCAACTATGTGCTGGGCAATCCCTATCGCGACGAGATCGTCGAGCAGAAGGCGGCGGGTGCCAATCTCGCGCTGACGCCGTTCGCGACCTGGGCCGGCGATGTCAGCCTGTCGGTCGGCGGCGAATGGCGCGAGGAGTCGATCAAGGGCTTCGTCCCCGCCGAGTTCCAGCCGCTCTCGGTGGTCGATGCCAATGGCCGCCCCGCGACGACCAACCGCTGGTCGGTCGGCAACTATCTGCCGACCAACGGCCGCTACAATGTGAAGGAAGCCTATCTCGAGACGGTCGTGCCGCTCGGCCTGGGTTTCGAATTCAACGGGGCGGTGCGCGCGACCGACTATTCGACCGCGGGCTATGTCACCACCTGGAAGCTGGGCGGCACCTGGCAGCCGGTCCCGGACATCCGCTTCCGCGTCGTGCGCTCGCGCGACATTCGCGCACCCAACCTCAACGAGCTCTACCAGGCCGGCTCGGCGAACAGCGATTCGGTGCGCAACCCCGCCTATACCAGCGACGGCACGCACGGCCCGGCGACCTATTCCTATTCGGCGACCGTCACCGGCAATCCGAACCTGCGGCCCGAAATTGGCAATAGCTGGACGATCGGCGCCGTGCTGGCGCCGCGCTTCGTGCCCGGCTTCAACTTCTCGGTCGACTACTGGCGCATCAAGATGACGGATGCGATCAGCACCTTCGGCGCGCAGGACATCATCAACCTGTGCAATGTCGGCAACCAGCAGTTCTGCGACGCCTTCACCACCGATCCGGCGCGCTCGGCACCGGGCCAGCCCTATCTGCTCTTCCGCACCCAGCCGTTCAATGCGGCCAACCAGCTGGTCCGCGGCCTCGATTTCGATGCCTCGTACCGGGTGCCGATCGGCAGCGACAGCTTCACGCTGCGCGGCCAGGCGACGCGCTACATCGACAACCTCTTCAATTCGGGCGTCCAGGGCGCCGTGGTGGTCAACACCGTCGGCGTGAATGGCGGCCAGGGCAGCACGCCGAAATGGATCTACCGCGCGAGCGCCGCCTACGACATGCAGGACACGTCGGTGACGGTGGTTGCGCGGGGCGTGAGCGCGGGCAAATATTCTTCGACCGGCATCCAGTGCACCACCGGCTGCCCGCCCTCGACGACGACCTATCCGACCTATGACGTCAACCACATCCCGGGGCTGTTCTACGTCGACCTGAACCTGACCCAGCGGATTGCCGTCAGCAGCAAGTCCGAGGCGCAGTTCTTCGTCAACGTGACGAACCTGTTCAATCGCTGGCCGATGCTCGTGCCCGAGACCGGCCTCGCTGCGAACAGCACCTATTCGGACATGCTCGGGCGCACGTTCCGCATCGGCGTGCGCATGAACCTGCGCTGATCTTTTCGCCTCCCAAAGCGAGCCGGAATGGCGGGCATCCCGAGCGGGTGTCCGCCATTTTCGTATGCCCAGGCCACGCTCGCCGCACGATCATGCCCATGTGTTATGTTGGGACGAACAGAAACTATGGCGCGCTGAAACATTCCTGATACCTAATGGAGCCGCGCCGCGAGGGGACACGCGCGGTTACGGGGGCTAAAAATATGATCGTTAAGAGGTCGTTCAGGGATATTCTTGTTTCGAGCACGGCGCTGGCCACACTGGCCTGTGCGATGCCGGCATGGGCGCAGACGGCGGACACCACCGGCGGCACCCAGGAAGCCGCGACGCCGACCGGCGCGGTGCCGACCGACAATGCGGACCAGAGCGCGTCGCGTGACGAGAACAGCAACCAGATCATCGTCACCGGATCGCGCCTGCGCCAGGATCCGAACAACTCCGCGCTGCCACTGCAGATCATCACGCCGGCCGAAATCAGCCGCAACGGCATTTCCAGCCCGGAACAGTTGATTATGTTCCTGTCGACGAACGGGACGGGCGCGGACAATCTCGCCTCCAACAGCGACGTCACGTCGGGCGCGCAGCGCGGCACGAACGGCCTTTCCGCTGCCAACCTGCGCGGGCAGGGCTCTGCCGCGACGCTGGTGCTGCTCAACGGCCGCCGCGTCGCAGCGCACGGGCTCACCGGCTCGGCGGTCGACGTCAACCAGATCCCCTTCGCCGCGATCGAGCGGATCGAAGTGCTCAAGGACGGCGCCTCGGCGATCTACGGCACCGACGCGATCGGCGGCGTGATCAACTTCATCACCAAGAAGAACTTCCAGGGCCTCGATCTCACTGGCTTCAGCGACATCACCCAGGAAGGCGATTCGCCGATCTATCGCCTCTCGGGTACCACGGGCTGGGGCGATCTCGATCGCCAGGGCTTCAACATCATGGCGAGCGTCTCGAAGTCGTGGAACGGCGTGCTCTACGGCCGCGACCGCAGCTTCGTGAATGGAAACCAGCCCAATCGCGGCCTGTCGATCGATACGCGCGGTACGCCGATCGCGACCGCCTTCCCGATCAATCCGACGGCGGCCGGCGTCGGCATCACCCAGGGGGGCACGTTGCTCGGCGGCGCCTCGGGCGCGACGCTGCTGCCTGGCCTGCTCATTCCGGGTACGACGCAGCGCGCCGACGGCGGCATCAATACGCTGAACCTGCCCGGCGGCGCCGGCTGTGGCTCGTTCGATGGCGGCCTGCCCTACGACTATCAGCTGTGGCAGATCGCCGGCGCGCGCTATGCCTGTGCCTATGATACGGGCCGCGCGGCCGTGCTCCAGCAGCCGATCCAGACGCTCACTTATTATGGCCGCGGCACCGTCAAGTTCGGCAGCCACGAGCTCTATGCCGAAGTCACCGGGTCGAATGCGACGTCGCACAAGCGGTTCTCCGAAAACCAGTATTCGGCGAACAACACGAGCATGCCGATCGCCTATCCGCTCAATTCACTGACGGCGCCGACCTATAATTCGATCTACAACCAGCTGGTCGCGGTCTTCCCGGCGATCGCCGCGAATTACGGCAAGCCGATCGCCTTCCGCTATCGCTGCATCGAGTGCGGGCGCCGCGAATACACGACCAACACCAAGACGTTCCGGGCCGCATTCGGAGCCGAAGGGCCGCTGCTGGCCGGCTTCGACTATCATGTCGGCGCGTCTTATGCGCGCAGCGAATCCTCGTCGCTGCTCGGCACCGGCTATCATTATCGCGGGGTCTTCGCGAGCAGCTTGACCGCCACCGCTTCCGGCATCCCCGGGGCGGCCGCCGGCAAGGTCGATCCGCGCGCGCCCACCGCGCCTGGCGCCAGTGCCCCCGGGATCGTCGGCCTGTTCAACAGCGGCATCCTCAATCCGTTCTCGATCACGCAGACGCCGGAGGCGCTTGCTGCGCTCGACGCCGTCTCGGCCGAAGGCGTGACGTTGTATGGCGGGCGCTACGAAGTGCGCCAGGCGGACGCCTCGATCGCCGGCGACTTGTTCCGGTTGCCGGGGGGCAGTGTCCAGCTCGCCGTCGGCGTGGACTATCGCCGGGAAACCTACAGCTTCAACGGGTCGGCGGCGGCCGCGGCGAACCAGCCGGATATCTTCAACGCGGCGTTCGACAATGTGAACGCGCTGACCGCGAAGAGCCGCAACGTGAAGGCGGCCTATGCCGAGATTTCGCTGCCGATCATCCCCGAGCTTCAAGTCACGCTCGCGGGCCGTATCGATGATTACTCCGGTTTCGGTTCGACGACCAATCCGAAGATCTCGGCGATCTTCCGCCCTGTCGATTGGCTGCGCTTCCGCGGCTCCTACAGCACCGGCTTCCGCGTGCCGACGTTCAACCAGATCTTCAATGGCGTGACCCAGTCGCCCAATCCTGGCAATGCGCGCGTCGATCCGACGACCTGTCCGTCGGGCAAGGTCGACTCGACGGTCGCTGGCTGTGCGGCGATCACACCGGACACGCTGACCGGCGGCAACGTCAATCTCGGGCCGGAAACTGCCAAGTCTTGGGGTGTCGGCGGCGTTTTTGAGCCCAGCCGCCACTTCAGCGCCTCGCTGGATTACTGGAACATCGCGGTCGATAACGTGATCGGATCGCTGACGATCGACCAGCTTCTGGCCAATCTCTCTTATTTCCCCGACCGCGTTACCCGGACCAACGGCGTCATCACCCTGCTCGATCTCCGCGCCGACAATATCGGTTCGCGCCGCACCGCCGGCTTGGAAGTGACGATGCGCGGCAATCTCGACGCGTTCGGCGGTCATTTCGTTGCTGGCCTCGACGGAACGCGGCTGCTCAAGAAGCGCGAGCGGTTCCTTCCGTCGCAACCCTACGGGCCCAGCCTGGTCGGCTATTTCACCTTTGCCGGCGATCTCGGCCTCAAGTGGAAGCATTCGGCCTTTGTCGGCTGGTCCAACGACGACGTTTCGCTGTCGCTGACGCAGATCTTCCGCGCCGGCTACAAGAACTACCAGATCTCGGCCGCGGGCGCGGCACGCCCCGACTTCAACGAGTATGTGAACGATTACATCATCTACAATGCGGCGGTGAGCTATACCGGCATCCCGGGCTACAAGCTGACCATGGGCGTGAAGAACCTCTTCAACACCGATCCGCCCTTCGCCATCACCTATGATTCGAACACCGGTGCGGGCAGTTCGTGGGAGTCGCGCGTCGCGGATCCGCGTGGCCGCTCGTTCACGATCGCTGCCGAAGTGAAATTCTGAGCCGGGGGGCTGGGGAGGGGAAGGGCCGGGGGAGACCCCGGCCTTTTCTTTTGCGCAATCCATCGAAGAAGGTGCCTTGATGCTCGCTTTCCTGCTCGCCGCCGCCACGCCCCAACCCGCTGCCGCCGTAAGGATTGCATTCGATCGCAAGGGCGAGACTTCGATCCGCGCCTCGGGCCTGGCGGACCTGGCAACGGGCAGGGCGGTCACCGCGGACGATCCGGTCCGCATCGCCTCGATCTCGAAGCTGGTGGTCGCGATCGGCGTGATGCGGCTGGTCGAGCAGGGCAGGCTGGACCTCGATGCCGACGTCTCGCGCTATCTTGGCTGGCGTCTGCGCAACCCGGCCTTTCCGGACGCGCCGATCACGCTGCGGCTGCTGCTGTCGCACCGCTCGAGCCTGACCGACCGCGTCGACTACGTCCTGCCGCTCGATGCCGATATGCGCACCGTCCTGAGTGATCCCAAGGCGTGGGATGCCGCGCATGCGCCGGGCAGCTGGTGGGCCTATACCAATTTCAACTTCCCCGTCGTCGCCGCGGTGATGGAGCGAGTGACCGGCGAGCGCTTCGACCGGCTGATGGACCGGCTGGTGCTGCGGCCGATGAAGCTCGACGCCTGCTACAATTGGGCGAGCTGCCGCCCGGAGACGGCGGCGCGCGCCGTGGTCCAGTATCGCGACGGTACCGCGACCAAGGACGACAATCGCGGGACTGCGCCGGCCTGTCCGGTCACGCCCGCGCGCGACGGCAGCTGCGACCTCTCGGCATGGCGGGCCGGGGCCAATGGCGCGATCTTCGCACCGCAAGGGGGATTGCGCATCTCGGCGCGCGGACTGGCGCGGGTCGGCCGGATGTTCCTCGGCGATGGCGTGCTTGATGGCGTCCGCATCCTGCGCGCGCGATCGGTGCGCGCGCTGGAGACGCCGCTCTGGACCTATGACGGGCACAATGGCGATGTCGGCGGGGACACCTCGGTCGCTGCCCCCAGCGTCGGGGCGACGTGCAGCTACGGTTTGGCCGTGATGTTCTCGGCGTCCGGCGCGCCGGGATGCCATGACGATCCCTTCGGCGACGGGCGCAAGCGGTTCGGCCATTCGGGCGACGCCTATGGCCTCAAATCGGGCCTGTGGATCGATCGCGCCAACGGCACCGGCGTCGTCTATTTCGCGACGGACGTGCCCGAAGCGCCGGGAAAGCGGTCGGCCTATACCCGCACCGAGGAAGCGCTGGCGCAGCCGGAATAGCGACCCCCGTCCAGCCTTACCGCGCCGCAAGGCTCCGGAAGGTGACCGACCAGCGCGGCACGTCCATCGGTGCGATGCTGTGCTCCCAGCCGTGGCGAGCCTCGCCCGAGAGGTGATAGGCACCACGCGGTTCGAGCGGCAGCGCGAAGCGATCGAAGCCGCCGTCCGGACGGCGCCGGCGCAGCCGCATCGTCGCGGGATTGCCCAGCGAAACGCCGACGACATGCTCGAACACCGGACGATCGCGGTGCCAGCCGATCCCGGCGCCCGGATCGTAGCGGATCACCAGCATCTGAACGAGCTCTTCCGGTTGGAGGCCGGCAAAGGCCGCCGCATCGGCGCGCAGCGGCAGGAAGGCGTCGGGGATCGGATCGGTCTCGCCGAAGCTGCCATTGTCGAAGTCGTAGCGCCAGCCGAAGCTCGCCGTGAGCCGCTTGCCCAGCCAGCCCTGAAAGCGGAACGGTGCCAGGCCGGCCGCATCGATGGCGGCGATCAGCGCCGGCTCCGCTTCCGGCGAGACGAGATCGCGTCGCGTCGCGAGCCCGGGCGGGCCCAGGATGGGCGCGAGATCGGCGAACAGGTCTTCCATCCAGGGGATATGGGGAGCGCTTCCAGGGCTTGCTAGCATGAGATATCTTCACATTCGATGAATTATCAAGGAATTACCGGAAGATAGCGGTTGCAACTGCGGGCAAGCTTGCTTAGCGATATGGGCCGTGAGGGATAGAATGATTGCCGCCGCGGATCGCGCCTCTGCGTTCCTGAAGGTGCTCGCGGGGCGAAGCCGCTTCATGTTGCTGTGTCACCTTCTCGACGGCGAGAAGTCGGTGGGCGAATTGGCGCGCCTGATGGGCGCGCGCGATACCGCCGTGTCGCAGCAGCTGGCCCTGCTCCGGCGCGAGCGGATGGTGGCGGCGCGCCGCGACGGGCAGATGATCTTCTATTCGCTGGCCAGCGACGAAGTGCGGCAGATGTTCGTCGCGATGGACGACCTGTTTTGTATCGAGGACGAGGCCGAGCCGACCGAAGCTGCCGAGCTCATCGCCTAAGCGGTTCGATCGAGCGCGGCACGAGCCGCGGCGACGATCAGTTCCTGCGGGCGATTGGCCCGGATCCGATGCCAGTGGATCTCACCGACCGAGCGGCGCGATTGCTCGCGGGCCACTTTCTCGTCCGCATCGGAGGCGTCGCCGCTGCGGGCGGTGACCCTGGCGATCCGGTCGCGTTCGGGCGCTTCGAGCCAAAGGCCGGTGAACGGCACGCGATGATGGGTGGCCAGCGCTTCGGCGACGTCACGCTCGCTGCGGTTCATGAACACCGCATCCAGGATCACGCTGTTGCCGCAGCTGAGATGATCGTCGGCCGATTCGAACAGCGCCTCATACGTGCGGTCGTCCTTGGCGCGCGTATAGTGCCGCGGCGCGAGGCGCGTTTCGGGGGGCAGCCCATCGAGCCGCTTGCGGAAGACGTCCCAGCGCAGCATCCGTCCGCCCGGCGGCCGGCCGATGCGGCTGGCGAGCAGCCGGGCGAGGCTGGACTTGCCGGTGCCCGAAAGGCCGCCGACCACCACCAGCCGCGGGCGCGCGGGCGCCAGCAGTGCGTCCGCCAGATCGGCGTCTCCCGCCTCGTTCGCGTGCAGCGACAAATAGAGCGGCAACAATGCCCAGCCGGTCGCGCCTTGCGGATGAACGTCGAGATAGCGGTTGGCGAGCAGGTTCGCTTCACTGGCCAGCCCCCCGCGCAATACCGGCTCCAGCAGTCCTGCGAGGGCGAACAGCATGTCGGCCGGCCCGCCATCGAAGGCGCGCACCCGCCCGGCGGCGGCGCGGCGGGCGAGTTGAGGCCGGTGATGGGCGAGTTCGTCGCGCTGGGCGGGCGACGTGGCGAGCCGCTCGAGTGCCGCGCCGAAGGCCTTGGCGTCGCCCGCCGGCGCCGCCTGGTGCGCGCTGCCGAGCCGGTCGGCGATGGCGTGCAGCCGGCGCGCATCGAGACCGCCGGCGAGCAACGCCTGCCAATCCGGTTTCGCGGCCGCAGCCGACCCCGCCATTTCGCTCTCCCCTTGGATCGTGCGATTCGCACCTAGCATCCGCTTCCTGAACGAAAGCCGGCGAAGATCAACTCCGCAGGAGTCCGTCTGCGGCGCTCGTCACCAATCGGACATCGAGCCGTCTTCGTGACGCGCGACCGGCAGATAGGCACGCCGATAGGGGTGCTGCGCGGCGAGCGCCTCGTCGATTTCCACGCCGAGTCCCGGCGCCTCGCCCGGATGCATCATCCCCGCCTCGAAGCGATAGGCGTGGGGGAACACCGCATCGGTGGCCGGCGTATGCGGCATCCGTTCCTGGATGCCGAAATTGGGCACCGAGAGGCCGAAATGAAGCGCGGCGGCCATGCACACCGGCGAGAGGTCGGTGGCGCCATGGCAGCCGGTGCGAACCTGGTAGAGGTCGGCGAGCGCGGCGATGCGGCGCAGATGGGTGATGCCGCCGGCATGGGTCACGGTCGCGCGGACATAGTCGATCAGCTGCTCCTCGATCAGCTGCTTGGCGTCCCAGACCGAATTGAACACTTCGCCCACGGCGAGCGGCGTGGTGCTGTGCTGGCGGATCAGCCGGAAGCTCGCCTGGTTCTCGGCCGGCGTCGCATCCTCGAGCCAGAACAGGCGAAAGGGTTCGAGGTCGTGCGCAAGCCGCGCCGCTTCGATCGGAGTCAGCCGGTGGTGGACGTCGTGGAGCAGATGGACGTCCCAGCCGAGCACGTCGCGGGCGCGTTCGAACAGCGGCACGACCGAACGGAGATATTTCTCGCTCGACCACAGGCTCTCGGTGGGCAGCGCGGCGTCCGCGGGCTCGTAGCGCTGGCCCGCCTTGGCGACACCATAGGTCGAGGCGAGGCCGGGCACGCCCGATTGCAGCCGCACTGCCTTGTAGCCCTGCGCGACGTGCGCCGTCGCCGCCTCGATCGTCTCGTCGATGGTCGCGCCATTGGCATGGCCATAGACCATGCAGCCGGTGCGGCTCGCGCCGCCGAGCAACTGGTAGACGGGCAGGCCGGCGAGCTTGCCCTTGATGTCCCACAGCGCCGTGTCGACCGCACCGATCGCCGCCATCGTCACCGGGCCGCGCCGCCAGTAGGCGCCCTTGTAGAGATATTGCCAGATGTCCTCGATGCGCTGTGCGTCGCGCCCGATCAGGCAAGGAACGACATGATCCTCGAGATAGCTGGCGACGGCCAGTTCGCGGCCGTTGAGCGTCGCGTCGCCCAGGCCGTAAACCCCTTCGCGGGTCTCGATCTTGAGCGTCACGAAGTTTCGATCGGGGCAAGTGACGATCACGCGCGCGGAACTGATTTCGGCCATGTCGCGCGTCCGCCCTCTGCTTGCCCGCCGCTCCGCCGGCGTGTCTGGTAGCGTTACCATTGTGGGGCTGGTAAAGGCTTGTCAACGCCGGCGAACGACCGGCAGGCGAGTGGGAGACGGATGTTGCGGAAATTGCTCGCTATTTTGTCTGTGTTAATGGCTTTTGCCATTCCGAATCAGGGACATGCGGAAGACGGATACGCGCTGTGGCTGCGCTATTCGCGGCTCGATTCGTCGGCTGCGGCGCGGGTCGGGCCGGTCGCTGCCTACCTCGTCGCGCCGGTCGACCGTCCGACCATCGCCGCGGCGGCAGGCGAGCTCCAGCGCGGGTTGGCGGGGATGATCGGCTATCGCACCGTCCGGCGCGTCTATCTGGCGGGTGACGGCGGCATCCTGGTCACCAATCGCGACTCCCCGCTGCTGCGCGGCGTCGACCTGCCCTGGGAACGGCTCGGGCCCGACGGCTATCTGATCCGCAGCATGACGCTGGCGGGCAAGCGTGTCACCGTCATCGCCGGCAATCGCGATATCGGTGCGCTCTACGGCGTGTTCGCCTTTCTGAAGCGCATCCAGCTCGGCCAGCCGGTGCACGGCCTCGACCTGATCGACAGGCCGCGCCTGGCGCTGCGGGTGCTCGATCATTGGGACAATCTCGATCGCCATGTCGAGCGCGGCTATGCGGGCCAGTCGCTATGGGACTGGCAGAAGCTGCCGCGCTACCTCGATCCGCGCTACACCGATTATGCCCGCGCCAATGCCTCGATCGGCATCAACGGCACGGTGCTGACCAACGTCAACGCCAATGCCGACGTGTTGCGGCCCGACTATCTGGAGAAGGTGAAGGCGCTGGCGGGCATGTTCCGGCCCTGGGGCATCCGCGTCTATCTGACTGCGCGCTTCTCGGCCCCGATCGAGCTGGGCGGGCTCAAGACCGCCGATCCGCTCGATCCCGCGGTGCGCGCCTGGTGGAAGGCAAAGGCGGACGAGATCTATCGCGTGATCCCCGATTTCGGCGGCTTCCTGGTCAAGGCCAATTCGGAGGGCCAGCCGGGGCCGGCGGACTATCACCGCAGCCATGCCGAGGGCGCCAACATGCTTGCCGACGCGCTCGCCCCGCATGGCGGCGTCGTGATGTGGCGGGCGTTCGTCTATGCCGCGGAAAATGCCGAGGACCGGGCCAAGCAGGCCTATTCGGAGTTCCAGCCGCTCGACGGCCAGTTTCGCGACAATGTGCTGCTCCAGGTCAAGAACGGCCCGATCGATTTCCAGCCGCGCGAGCCCTTCCATCCGCTGTTCGGCGCGATGCCCCGGACGCCGATGATGCTCGAAGTGCAGATCGCCAAGGAGTATCTCGGCTTCGCGACCCACCTCGCCTATCTCGGCACGATGTGGGCGGAGGTGCTGAGCAGCGACACCTTCCGGCCACGCCAAGGCGCGACCGTCGCCCGCACCCTCGAAACGCCGGTCGAACCGGGTGCGGCCACCGGGATGGCGGGCGTCGCCAATATCGGCAGCGACCGCAACTGGTCCGGATCGCAGTTCGACCAGGCCAATTGGTACGCCTTCGGCCGGATGGCCTGGGATCCCGAGGCTGGCGCCGAGCCGATCGCGCGCGACTGGGCGGGCCTGACCTGGGGCAACGATCCCAAAACGGTCGATACGATCGTCGCGATGATGATGGAATCGCGCGAGGCGGTGGTCGATTACATGACGCCGCTCGGCCTCGCGCACCTGATGGGCACCGGACATCATTACGGGCCGGCGCCCTGGGTGGACGACCAGAAGCGGCCCGAATGGAACCCGGTCTATTATCACCGCGCCGATGCCAAGGGGATCGGCGTCGATCGCACCGCGACCGGCACGGACGCGCTCGCGCAATATGCCCCGGAAGTCGCGCGGCGCTGGGGCAGCCTGGCGAGCGTGCCGGATGCGCTGCTGCTCTGGTTCCACCACGTCCCCTGGGACCATCGGATGCGCTCGGGGCGCACGCTGTGGGACGAGCTGGTGGTGCGCTACGATGCCGGAGTCGGCGCGGTGGGCGACATGCAGCGGCGCTGGGCGAGCCTGGAGGGCCGGATCGACCCGGAACGATGGACCCAAGTGCGCGACTTCCTCGCCATCCAGCGCGACGAGGCGCAATGGTGGCGCGACGCGTGCATCGCCTATTTCCAGTCGATCGCGAAGCGCCCATTGCCCGCGGGCCATGCGCCGCCGGCGCACGACCTCGACTGGTACAAGGCGATCCGCACGCCCTACGCGCCCGGGCAAGGCTGAGTTTAACGCACCGTCAGCGTCGTGCTCTTCAGCTCGGCCGAATTGGGCCCGGCGGAAATCGTGAAGGTGCCCGGCTCGACCGCGCGCTTCATCTCGACATTCCACAGCGACAGGTCGCGCGGGGTCAATTCGAAGCGGACGGTCTTCTTCTCGCCGGGCTGCAGCGTCACGCGCTGGAAATGCTTGAGCTCGATCACCGGCCGGGTGACGCTCGCCTCGTCGTCGCGGACATAGAGCTGGACGACTTCGTCGCCCGCGCGCGCACCGGTGTTGGCGACGTCGACGTCCACCGCCACGGTGTCGGCAATGCCGATCGTCGGGGTGCCCAGGCGCGGCGCGCCGATCGTGAAGCTCGTGTAGCTCAGGCCGTATCCGAACGGATAAAGCGGCGTGGTGTCGCCGAACAGATAGCCGCGCCGCGCGCTCGGCTTCTTGTTGTAGTAGATCGGCAGCTGGCCGACATTGCGCGCGATCGACACCGGCAGCTTGCCGCCGGGATTGGCGCGGCCGAACAGCACGTCGGCCAGCGCATTGCCGGTCTGCTCGCCCAGATACCAGCCCTCGATTAGCGCCGGCGCCTTTTCGGCGAGGGTGTTGACCGAATAGGGCCGGCCGTTGAGCAGCACCACGACCACCGGCTTGCCCAGCGCGATCATTGCCTTGGCGAGTTCGTCCTGCGGTCCCGGCAGGTCGAGCGTCTCGCTGTCGCCCAGATGATTGTCCGCCCAGGCTTCGCGGCTCACCGCCTCGTTGCCGCCGAGCACCATGACGATGACATCGGCGTTCTTGGCAGTCTCCAGCGCCTCGGCGCGTAGCTTGTCGTTGACCGCGGCCGGGGTGGCGGTGACGTCGTCCTTGGCCCAGACATGGCCTTCGGTGATCCGCACGCCCTCGGCATAATCGACCGCGAACTTGCCCTTGCCCTCAGCCTGCATCGCCTCGAGCAGGCTAACGACGTGGTTGGGCACGTCCGAATAGCCGCCGATCGGCGTGTCGCGGGCATGGGTGCCGATCACCGCCATCCGCTTGATGGCCTTGGCGTCGAGCGGCAGCAGCCCGCCTTCGTTCTTGAGCAGCACCACGGCCTCGCGCGCGGCCTGGCGGGCGAGGGCGATCGCGGCGGGGGTGTTGGTCCTGGCGGTGGCCGCCTTGGCGTCGATATAGGGATTCTCGAACAGCCCGCCTTCGAACTTCATCCGCAGCACGCGGCGCACGGCATTGTCGATCTCACCCTGGCTCACCCGGCCTTCGCGGACCAGCGCGATCAGGTTGTTATACGCCTCGCCATCCGGCGTCTCGACATCGACGCCGGCATCGAGGGCGCGCACCGCGGCGTCCTTGGCGTCCTTGAACATATGGTGGCGGGTGACGAGCTCGCGGATCGCGAAATAGTCGCTCACCACCGCGCCCTGGAATCCCCATTCGCCACGCAGCACGTCGCCGAGCAGCCATTTGTTGGCATGGCTGGGGATGCCGTCGATCTCGTTATAGCTCGCCATCACCGCGCGCACCGGCAGCTCGGTCACCGCGCGTTCGAAGGGCGGGAAGAAATCCTCGCGCAGCGTCCGCTCGCCGAGCGAGGCGGGGCCGACATTGGTGCCGTTCTCGGGCTGGCCATGGCCGGTCATGTGCTTGAGCGTGACGAAAACCTTGTCCTTGCCGAGCGGCAGCGTCGTCCCCTGGAAGCCGCGGATCGCCGCCAGCCCCATTTCGGAGACGAGCACCGGATCCTCGCCATAGGTCTCCTCGATCCGGCCCCAGCGCGGATCGCGCGCGACATCGACCACCGGCGCGAGCACCAGATTGGCGCCGCGCGCCCGCGCCTCGGCGGCGGCAACCGAGAAGACTTTCTCGATCAAGGTTGGATCCCAGGTCGAGGCGAGGGCGATCGATTGCGGGAAGCTGGTCGCGCCGGGCGCCACCAGCCCGTGCAGCGCCTCTTCGTGCATCAGGATCGGGATGCCGAGCCGCGTGTGCTCGACGGCCCAGCGCTGCGCGGCGTTGATGTAGCGCGCGGTCTCCTCGGGATTGCGATTGACCGTGTTGGCTTCGGCCCCGGCCGCCGTGGTCTGGCCCGCCGCGACGCCGCGCCGATCGGACGGACGCGAGATCATGCCCAGGCCATTGGGGAAGGCGGCGCTCGCCTTGGCCGCGTCGAACTCGCCGTCCGTCGTCTGCACCTGACCCTTGTTGAGCCAGAGCGCGACGAGCTGGCCGACCTTCTCCTCCAGCGTCATCCGCGCGAGCAGGTCATCGACACGGGCCGAAACCGGCTGGCCCGCGTCCTTGTAGAGCGGGCGCTCGGCGCGGCTCGCCTGAGCGTGGGCGAGCGGGGCGGCGGCGGGGGTCAGCGCAGTGGCGGCAAGCGCGAGCGCGGCAAGGCGGCGGAAACGGGCCACGATCATCCTCTCCTGTCGGTTTCGTTCTTTGGTAGCGCTAACTATTGCCGGGGCCCGGGCGCGGGTCAACCGATTGCATTTGGTGAAATCGCGACCTACCACCGGGCAGGAGAGTGAGCGGGATGAGCAGGCCAAGCCGCAGGAGCCGGGGCACGGTGACCGTGCAGGATGTCGCACGCGTCGCCGGCGTGTCGGCGATGACGGTGTCGCGCGTCATCAATGGCGGCACCAACGTCCGCACCGCCACGCGCGAGGCGGTGCTCGCCGCGATCGAGCAGCTCAACTATTCGCCGAACAGCGCCGCGCGCAGCCTCGCTGCCGGATCGGCGACGCAGATCGGCATGCTCTATGCCAATCCCTCCACTGCCTATCTGTCGCACTTCCTGATCGGCGCGCTTGCCGGCACCCGCCACGCCGGCTGCCATCTGGTGCTCGAAGCCTGCGAAGGCGAGGCGGCCGAGGAACAGGCGGAGGCGACCCGCCAGTTCGCGGCCACGCCGGTCGAAGGAGTCATCCTGCCGCCGCCGCTCTGCGAAAGCGCCGCAGTGCGCGACGAGCTCGAGGCGGCCGGAATTCCCTGGGTCGCGGTGGCAATGGGCCTGCCGCCCAAGGGCGTCCTCAACGTGCGGATCGACGATGCCGGCGCCGCCGCTGCAATGACGCGGCACCTGATCGAACTCGGCCATCGCCGGATCGGCTTCATTCGCGGTAATCCCAACCAGACCTCTTCGGCCGAGCGTCATCGCGGCTTCGTGTCCGCGATCGAGGCGGCGGGGCTCGACATGGCGACCATGCCCGTCGAGCAGGGCTATTTCACCTTTCGCTCGGGCATCGACGCCGCGGAACGGTTGCTGGACCGCGCCGATCCGCCCACTGCGATCTTCGCCTCGAACGACGATATGGCGGCGGCGGCGGTGGGCGTCGCGCATCGCCGGGGGCTGCACGTGCCGCAGGATCTCAGTGTCGTCGGGTTCGACGATACGTCGCTCGCGACGACGATGTGGCCGGCGCTGACGACGGTGCGCCAGCCGATCGCGGCGATGGCCGAGGCGGCGCTGGGGCTCTTGCTCGAGCGGCTGCGGGTCGATCGTTCGGGCAGCGACGGCGCGCTCGACGAACAAGTGCTCGATCACGAGCTGATCGTGCGCGAATCATCGGGGCCGCCGCCGGGACGCTAGCGGGGCGGCGCGCGGCCGAATCCTCCCTTGCTTTTCTCCCGGTGCCGGGCCACCGTTACCGCTAACAAGTCCGGCGCGGCCGGGCTGCGAGGAGAGGGGAGACAAATGGATCAGACGGCGGAGCGGGCCAATATCGGCCTGATCGGCGGCATCGTCGCAGTGGCGACGATCGGCGGCCTGTTGTTCGGCTATGACAGCGGCGCGGTGAACGGCACGCAGGACGGCCTCAAGGCCGCGTTCGCGCTCGACGAGGCGGGGCTGGGCTTCACCGTTGGGTCGCTGCTGATCGGCTGCGTGTTTGGCGCCTTCTTCGCGGGCACGCTCGCCGATTCGTTCGGGCGGCGTAACGTGATGCGCGTCGCTGCGCTGCTGTTCCTCGGCGGCGCGCTGGTCCAGGGCCTGGCGCACGACCACACCCTGTTCGTGATCGCCCGGATCATCGGCGGCATGGCGGTGGGCGCCGCTTCGGTGCTGTCGCCGGCCTATATCTCCGAGGTCGCGCCGGCGAACATCCGCGGCCGGATGACGACGGTGCAGCAGATCATGATCATTTCGGGCCTCACCGCGGCCTTCGTGGTCAATTATTACCTCGCGCGCGCGGCGGGAAGTTCGACTGCCGAGCTGGGCGGGATCACGGCGTGGCGCTGGATGTACCTGATGCAGGCGATCCCGGCCTCGGTGTTCCTGGTTGCGCTGTTCTTCATTCCGGAGAGCCCACGCTATCTCGTCGCCAAGGGCCGCAATCCGGAGGCGCTGGCCGTGCTGACCAGCCTGTTCGGCAGCACCCAGGGCGGGCTCAAGCTCGCCGAGATCCAGGCGAGCTTCTCGCAGGATCACCGCCCGCGGCTTTCCGACGTGCTGGCGCCTTCAGGCGGCTTTCTCGGCGTGCGCGCGATCGTCTGGGCCGGGCTGCTGCTCGCGGTGTTCCAGCAACTCGTCGGCATCAACGTGATCTTCTATTATGGCGCAACGCTGTGGCAGCTCGCCGGCTTCACCGAGAATGACGCGCTGCTGATCAATATCGTCTCGGGCGCCGTCTCGATCGCCGCCTGTTTCGTCACCATCGCCGTGATCGACCGGATCGGCCGCAAGCCGCTGCTGCTGATCGGATCGGCCGGCATGGCGGTGACGCTGTTCGCGATGGTCTATGCCTTCAGCCAGGGCTCGCTCGATCCGGCCGGCAAGCTCGTCCTGTCGAAGGAGCTCGGCATGATCGCGGTGGTCGCCGCGAACCTCTACGTGATCTTCTTCAACGTCAGCTGGGGCCCGGTGATGTGGGTGATGCTGGGCGAGATGTTCCCCAACCAGATCCGCGGCTCGGCGCTGGCGGTGTGCGGCTTCGCGCAATGGGGCGCCAATTACGTCATCGCCCAGACCTTTCCGAGCATGGCGGCGTGGAGCCTCACCGGCGCCTACACCTTCTACGGCGTCTGCGCGGTGATCAGCTTCTTCCTCGTCCAGCGGTTCATCCACGAGACCAAGGGCAAGGAACTCGAGGCGATGGTGGGTTAATGTGCAAATCCTCCCCGAGCTTGTCTCGGGGAGGGGGACCGCCGCAGGCGGTGGAGGGGTGGCGGACGCAGTCCGCCGTCTTTCGCCGGCGGCCCCTCCACCATCCGCTCGCGCGGATGGTCCCCCTCCCCGAGGCGAGCTCGGGGAGGATTTTGTTTGGAGTAGTTTGAGATGATCCGCACCCCCGCCCGCCCGTTCCGCTCCCGCGAATGGTTCGCCGCGCCGGGGCGGGCCGACATGGCGGCGCTCTATCTCGAGCGGTTCATGAATTACGGCATCACCCCGGCGGAGCTGACCTCAGGCAAGCCGATCATCGGCATCGCCCAGTCGGGCAGCGACATCGCTCCGTGCAACCGCATCCACCTCGAAACCGTCAAGCGCGCGCGGGAGGGCATCCTCGCGGCGGGCGGCGTGCCGATGGAATTCCCGCTCCACCCGATCTTCGAGAATTGCCGCCGCCCCACCGCGGCGCTCGACCGCAACCTCGCCTATCTCGGCCTGGTCGAGATCCTCAACGGCTATCCGATCGACGCGGTGATCCTCACCACCGGCTGCGACAAGACCACGCCCTCGTCGCTGATGGCGGCCTCGACCGTCGACATCCCCGCGATAGTCCTGTCAGGCGGGCCGATGCTCGACGGCTGGCACGAAGGCGAGCTGGTCGGCTCGGGCACCGTGATCTGGCGCAGTCGCCGCAAGATGGCCGCGGGCGAGATCGACGAGGCCGAATTCCTGCGCCGTGCGATGGAGAGCGCGCCCTCCTCAGGCCATTGCAACACGATGGGCACCGCCTCGACGATGAACAGCATCGCGGAGGGGCTCGGCATGTCGCTGCCCGGCTGCGCGATGATCCCGGCGCCCTATCGCGAGCGCGGCCAGATTGCCTATGAGACCGGGCGCCGCATCGTCGATATGGCCTATGAGGATCTGCGCCCGTCGAAGATCCTGACCAAGGCGAGTTTCCTCAACGCGATTCGACTGCTGACGGCGATCGGCGGCTCGACCAATGCCCAGCCGCACCTCGTCGCAATGGCGCGCCATGCCGGAATCGAGATCACCCCTGACGATTGGCGCCAAGGCTATGACCTGCCGCTGATCGTCAACATGCAGCCGGCGGGCGCCTATCTCTCCGAGCGCTTCCACCGGGCCGGCGGCATCCCGGCGGTGCTCAACCGGATGCTGGAGAACGGCGCACTCGACGGCTCGGTGATGACCTGCACCGGCCGGACGCTGGCAGACAACGTTGCCGGTGCCACGGTGCGCGATCCGGAAGTGATCTTCGACTGGGACGCGCCGCTCAAGGACAAGGCGGGCTTCCTCGTCCTCACGGGCAACTTGTTCGACCTGGCGATCATGAAGACCAGCGTGATCTCCGAGGCGTTCCGCGTCCGCTATCTCTCGCGGCCGGGCGAGGAGGGGGTGTTCGAAGGCCGCGCGATCGTGTTCGACGGGTCGGACGACTATCATCACCGGATCAACGATCCCGCCTTGGAGATCGACGCGAACTGCATCCTGGTGATCCGCGGCGCGGGCCCGATCGGCTGGCCCGGCTCGGCCGAAGTGGTCAACATGCAGCCGCCCGATCACCTGATCCAGCAGGGTATCGAGAGCCTGCCGACGATCGGCGATGGCCGCCAGTCGGGCACGTCGGACAGCCCGTCGATCCTCAACGCCTCGCCCGAAAGCGCGGCCGGCGGCGGCCTTTCCTGGCTGCGGACGGGCGACCGGATCCGCATCGACCTCAATGCCGGCACTTGCGACGCGCTGGTCGAGCCGGACGAGATCGCCCGGCGCAAGGCCGAGCCCGCGCCGCCGATCCCGCCGAGCAACACGCCGTGGGAGGAGCTTTACCGCGAGAAGGTCGGGCAGCTCGGCGAGGGCGGCGTGCTCGACTTCGCGCTGAAGTATCGCGGGACGAGCGCGAAGGTGCCGCGGCACAATCACTGAGGGGACGGCCCCTCAGGCCGCCTCGGCCAGCACCTCCGTCGCCTTTTCCGCCTCGTACCAGTCGTCGATGATCCCAGCGATCTTGCGCAGTGCCGAGGGGACGTAGTGATGCGCATGGACCAGCTCCTCGCGGTCCAGTGTCTCCTTGAGTTCAACCAGCGTGAACTGCCCCGGATGCCGCGCCGCCACCCCGCGCCAGTAATCGTTGAGCACCGGGTGCCATTTGCGGCTGCGCTCGGGCACGCAGCCGGCGTGGAGCTCGTACATCTTGAGGCCAAGGCCCTGGGGCGGCAGGAAGATCAGGCATTTGTGCCCGCCGCCCACCGCCATCTCGACGAAGCTGTCCGCGCATTCGACGAACAGCGCCTTGTCGATCACCGGCGAGAATTCCGCCCAGCGCCAATCGATATAATCGGTCGCCGCGGTATAGACGAGGTGGCGCGGGAAGCTTTGCTCGCGATAGGCGCCGGTCTTCATCTGCGGCAGGCTGAACAGCCGCGGGTTGTTGTCGAAGTCGATCGCCGGCTGGTGGCGGCTGTAGTGATAGAAGGCGCCGGATTGGCAGTCCGCCATGATCCGCAGATCGACCTTCGACCAGTCGCGCGGCGCTTCCTCGGCCAGGATACGCGCCCGCACCTCGGGATCGGCATAGGGCAGGATCGTGATCGCGCGCGAGGATTGCGCCGGCAGGGCCTTGCGGAACTGCGGGCTCGCCTCGATGCGATAGCCGCGCTCGGCGAGCGTGCGGATCATCGCGTCCTCGACGCCCATGTGCATGATCCGGCACGAAAAGGCGAAATGCTCGAGCGTGTGGGTGCGGAAGGCATAGACCGCCACGCCGACCAGCCCGTAATAGCCATATTTGTCCCAGACGAAGGCGCAGAGCACTTCGTAATGGTCGATGTCCTGGATCTTGTCGCGGATCGTTCCCGGCGCGATGCGGCTCTGGGTGTAGTTGAGCTGGTTCGATCGGTTGATCAGTTCCTCGATGCGATCGGCGAATTCGAGGTTGTCCATGCGATCGGTGAAGGTCGCGTGGATGCCGCTGGCGCGCAGGAATTCCTCGTCGCTCAGCGCCCGGGTCTCGCGCTCGGCCAGCTTGGTCTCGAGCAGGCGGTAATCGGCCACCCGGCGCTTCTCGACATGCGCGTTGTCGGCGAGGATCTGCGCGAGCAGCGCATCGCATTCGGGCGTGGTCGCATCGACGGTGCGGATGCCGGGAACGGCGGCAGCGACTTCGTGGAGGTTATGGGGATTGTCGTCGATGAACAGCGCGTTCTGCGGGCGCAGCTGCATATCCTCGATCATCTGGCGGATCACCGCGCCCTTGGGCACGAAGGCGATGCGCGCGAAGACGAATTCGTCCCACAAGCCCATCTTCTCCAGCACCGCCCGCGCCGTCGCGAAGTCGTTCTTCGAACAGATCGCCGAGATGATGCCGTGGCGATTGAACGCGCGGACATAGTCGGCGCGGCGCGGATCGAGCACCGGCGTGTCGCCATCGGCGAGCGTTCCCTGCCACAGCGTGTCGTCCAGGTCCCAGATCACCAGCTTGGCCTTGAAAATCGCCTCTGTGGCCGGCGCCGGGGCATAGCGCGCCACGATCGCCTCGGCGGGCGGCAGGAAGAAGCTCTCGACCCGGCCGGCGCGCGCGCCTTCGAGGAACGGTGCGACCTTCTCCACCTCGCCGCTCGCCCCGGTGAGGATCGCGAGCGTGAACAGCACCGCGTCGTCGATCTCGGCGGGATCGTCGATGCCCTCGGGAAACAGCGCCGCGATCAGCAGCTCGCGCGCCTGGCGGGCCAGCGCCGGCGGGCAGGCATTCATCGCTTCCAGCGCGAGTTCGTGGCCGCCCTGCGCGTCGAGCGTGTCGACCAGCAGGTTGAGCATGCAGACGATCGCGACCTGGCCGCGCTCGCTGGCCCAGAAGTCGCGATGGCGTTCCGCCGGTACCAGCAACGCGGGCAGCAGGCCGATGTCCTCCTTGGCGAGCAGCGCTTCGGCCAGTTCGGCGAAATCGTCGTCGGTCAGGTCGCTGCCGACCCACAGGCTCGGTCCGGTATTCACTTCGATCCCCCCAAAGCGTCGCGGCGCACCATGGCAGGGGAGGGTTAACGCGGCGTAAGCCACTCAGTCAGCGGGCCCGGTGCCTTTCCGGCCGGGCGCGGCGCGTAGCCAAAGGTCGACTGCGAGGTTCGCCGCCACGACGATCGCCGAGGCGGCGAGCGTGGCGATCAGCCGGTCGTCGAGCATCGCCGCATCCACCGTGCCGCCCGCGTCCATCGCCAGCAGGATCACCGGCGTCGCCACCACGCAATAGGCGGCATAATTGCCCGGGCGGAGCAACGGCGCGGCGATGCCGCACAGGCAGGCGATCAGCGCGAGCACGACATGCGAGGGGACGAAATGGAGCAGCGCGCCGGTCAGCGCGACGCCCAGCACGGTGCCGATCGCGCGCTGGGTGATCTTGACCGGGAGATGCTCGAGCTCGCGCGGGGTGAGCAGCACGATGCTGAGCACGATCCAGCCGAAATGATGGCTCGGCCAGGCGTCGCGGATCGCGCAGGCCAGGGCCAGCCCCCCGCCGAGCCGCAGCGCGAACTGCCAGCCGGCGCGGGTCTTCAGCATCCGCTGCCAGTGGATGCGGCGCTGGGCTGGCGTGGGCGTTCGCTCCGGCTCGGCAGGCGCCGGCGCCGGCGAAGCGGTGCGGCGC
>JAEXFD010000030.1 GCA_023400405.1 Pseudomonadota bacterium | reverse complement strand
CCCCCACCCGGCCACCCATATGATACTGCCGCTGGGTGGCCGGGTGGGGGAGCGGGCCGGTGCCGCATCCGAAATGCGCGCTTCTGCGCATTTCAAACCTGCCTTCAGCGGTTGACCCGAATCGGCTTCGGCGTTAAGGGGCCCGTCTTTCCGGGCGTGGGCGGCTGGTCCCGCGCCCTTTGACTTTTACGAGCAGGAACGAGACGGCATGGCGAATACGCCGCAAGCGAAGAAGCGTATCCGGCGCAATGCGCGCCGTGCGGAGATCAACGGCAACCGCGTGAGCCGTATCCGCACTTTCGTGAAGAAGGTCGAGTCGGCGCTCGATTCGGGCGACAAGGCTGCCGCCGCCGAAGCACTCCAGGCGATGCAGCCTGAGCTGGCGCGCGGCGTCGCCAAGGGCGTGTTCCATAAGAACACGGCGTCGCGGAAATTTGCGCGTCTCAACAAGCGCGTCCAAGCGCTCGCGTAATCGTAACTTTTCCGTAACAAAGCCCTGCGGGAGTTGCTCCCGCGGGGCTTTTTGCGTGTCTGCCGGGTTTCAGCGAACAAAAAGCGCACGTTAAGACGCGAGCGGCGGAAAAGCGCGAGTCGCATCATCCGATGTGGATAAACCCAGTGAAAGTCGCTTGATTCCAATAGGTTGTTGGTCGGTAGTCGCAGAAATCCGTGGGTTTCGGCGAGTCAACAAAACTATTTCAGAATCTTTACATGCGACCCCCTTGCTCGACTCGAAAACCGGCACCTAAAACAACCCTCCAAGGCGAGTTCTTCGCCCGGGCGAAAAGGCAGATCGTCATACCGTGACCGGGGATGTCCGGTGGTGACGAGCCTCATGTCGAACTGGATTTTGCCGCGGGAGGCTCGGCTTCCCGCGAGGGAGGGGTGCGTCGCGGTGAATCAGGTGCAGGCCTTGGAACGGGACGGGATGGAAGCTTCGGTTGCGAAGGCATGGGCGCATGTGCGCGCGAATCTGCGACGCTCGGCAGGGCAGCGGCTGTTCGATCAGTGGCTCAAGCCGGTCGTCCTGATCGGCGGCAGCACGCCCGAGGCTGTGCGCCTGGGGCTGCCCAGTGCGTTCATGACCCAGTGGGTGCGCAATCACTATGCCGAGCGGCTGCTGCTCGAATTCCGCGGCGAACTGCCGGCGGTGCGCAGCGTCTCGATCGAGACGATGGCCGAGGAAACGGCGCGGGTGCTGAGCGCTGCGCCCGAGCCGCGAGCCGTGGCATCGGCGCCCGCATCAGCCCCGGCCGAGCGGCCGCAATTCGATTCGCGCTTCACCTTCGATCGATTCGTGATCGACGCGACCAACCGCGTCGCGTGCAACGCCGCCAAGGCGATGGCCGAGCCCGGCACGCCGCGGTTCAGCCCGCTCTACCTCCACGCCGGCACCGGGCAGGGCAAGACGCACCTGATGCAGGCGATCGGCCAGGCCTTCCTGGCCGCCAATCCCGAGGCGACGGCGATCTACGTCACCGCCGAGCGCTTCATGTTCGAATTCGTCCAGGCGCTGCGCAACAAGGATACGCATGCGTTCAAGGCCCGGCTGCGCTCGGTCGATCTGCTAATGATCGACGACCTGCAGTTCATTGGCGGCAAGGACGCGACGCAGCAGGAATTCTTCCACACCGTCAACGAGTTCATGTCGTCCGGCAAGCGGCTGGTGATCGCGGCGGACCGCGCGCCCCAGGCGCTCGAAGGCTTCGAGCCGCGGCTCGCCGGGCGCCTCGCATCGGGCCTCGTGGCGGACATCAAGCCGGCCGAGCTCGAGCTGCGCCGAGCGATCGTCGGCCGCAAGCTGATGGACATGCCGTCGGTGAGCATGCCGCACGAAGTGATGGACCTGCTTGCCGCGCGGATCACCACCAATGTCCGCGAGCTCGAAGGTGCGCTCAACCGGCTGGTCGCCTATGCCCAGCTCAATGGCGAGGCGATCACGATCGACTTCGCGACCAACGTGCTCGGCGAAGTGCTGCGTTCGGCGCAGCGGCGGATCACGATCGATGAGATCCAGCGCGCGGTCTCGGCGCATTTCGAGGTCAAGCAGATCGACCTGATCTCGGAGCGCCGCGCCGTGGCGATCGCCCGTCCGCGCCAGATCGCGATGTACCTCGCCAAGCGCCTGACCACACGCTCGCTGCCCGAGATCGGCCGCAAGTTCGGCAATCGCGACCATTCGACCGTGATTCACGCGGTCAAGCGGATCGAAGACCTGCGCGCCAAGGATGTCGAGATCGACACCGCCGTCCGCGCACTGATGCGGACGCTCGAGGGCTGAGGTTCCTCCCCAGCGGGGAGTGCAGGGTGGAGGTATCGAGAGCGGCGCAACGCATCGGTCACGCCTTCACCCGCTTGCCTGACGCTACGGCACCAGGCGGAAATAATAGCTGTAGCTGCGGACATTGCCGGCGACGTTCACATTGGCGATCGTTACGTCGTAGATCGTGTTGGCCTGAAGCCCGGTCACGTTCCATTGCAGGTTGTTGGGCAGGCCATAGCCCTGATTGTCCGATGCGATGTTGGTCACCGCGAGCGCGCCGCCGCCACGCTGGGTGACGGTGATCGTCGCGTTGGCGTAGCTCACCTGCTGGTTGGTGCCGAAGTTCGAGCTCTTGTTGGCGATCACGCCGAACGAGAGCAGCGCCCCGTTGGCGAAATAGCGCGCCGGATAGTCCTGAAAAGGATAGGCGACGAAATCGGGCAGCGGGCCGGCGGTGTTCTGGCTGTCGTTGATCACCTTGATCGAAGCGGCGTCGCGGAAGCTGCCCTGATAGGCGCCGGCGACGCGGCCATAGGAGACCGTCGAGAGGAACGGATAGAGCAGCCAGCGACGGTGGCCGATATTGTTCATGACGATATTGTCGATATCGGTCAGCCAGCCGACCATGATGTCCGCATCGCGCGAATAGCGCAGCCCGCCGCTGCCGAGATAGATGTTGCTCACCCCCGCCGCGGTCGCGCCAGCGCTGGTGTAGCAGAGCCAGTTGGTCGGCGGGGTGTGGCTGAGCTGGCCGTTGGCAGCCATCATCAGCGACGACTGCATCTCGGCCGATTCCTCGGCGGACACATAAGTGACGGGCGGAAGGTTGTGGTGCGCGCGGATGTCGTTGAGCACGGCGACGACGCGCGCGCCGACTTCGGGCTTGAGCGTGCCCGTCTGGCAGCCGGCGATGTTCGGCTGGACGGTGTAGAGCTGGGCGACCGAGCTGGCGAAATCGGCGCCGGTGGCGGGTTCGGTGCCTGTCGGCGTCGGCGTGGGGCTCGACGTCGGGACCGGGGTTGGGGTGGTGCCGGGCGCGGGGGTGGGCGTCGGCGTGACGACGGTGCCGCCGCCATCCGAACCGCCGCCGCTGCACGCCGCGAGCGCGCTGCCGAGGAGGAGAAGGGGCGCCAGACGCTTCATACGATACTCCCACACATGGCACGCGGCCGTACGGGAAACCCGGCGGCCAGCCGACCGGTTCCGGAAACATCGTGGTAAAACGGCCGCAACCATGCCGCCGTCGCACTCGGACGAGCACGGCGGCGGATTTGGCTCAGACCTGGAGGCCCACCGCCTGTTGCGCGGCCTTGAGCGTCGGCGCCGCCAGCGCGGCGGCCCGCTCGGCTCCCTTGGCGAGCTGCGCGCCGACCGCAGCGCGATCGTCCATCAGCGCGACGAACCGCTCGCGAATCGGCGCGAGGACCGAGATGGCGAGATCGGCGAGCGCCGGCTTGAACGCGCCGAAGCCCTGGCCCGCAAACTCCGCGACCACCGATTGCGGATCGCGATCGGACAGCGCGGCGAAGATCGTCACCAGATTCTTCGCCTCGGGCCGCTCGGCCAGCGCTTCGAACGAATCGGGCAGCGGCTCGGGATCGGTCTTCGCCTTGCGGAATTTCTGCGCGATCGTGTCGTCATCGTCTGACAGGTTGATGCGCGAGAGGTCGGAGGGGTCGGACTTGCTCATCTTCGCGCTGCCGTCGCGCAGGCTCATCACGCGCGGCGCGGCCTTGGAGATGAAGGGATCTGGCAGCGGGAACAGCTCGACGCCGAAATCGGTGTTGAACTTGGTCGCGATATCGCGCGCGAGCTCGAGATGCTGCTTCTGGTCCTCGCCCACGGGCACGTGCGTCGCCTTGTAGACGAGCACGTCGGCCGCCTGGAGCACCGGATAGGCGAACAGGCCGACGCTGGCGCCCTCGCGGTTCTTGCCCGCCTTGTCCTTCCACTGGGTCATGCGGTTGAGCCAGCCCATCCGCGCGGTGCCGTTGAGGATCCAGCACAGCTCCGAATGGGCGGGAACGCGCGCCTGGTTGAACAGGACCGCGCGATCGTCGATCCCCGCGGCCATCAACGTCGCGGCCATTTCGATGGTCGCAGTGGCGAGGTCCCGGGGGCTGATATTGCCGGTGAGCGCATGGAGATCGGCGAGGAAGAACAGGCATTCCCCCTGATCCTGCATCGCTACCCAGTTCTTGATGGCGCCCAGATAATTGCCGAGGTGGAGATTGCCGGTGGTCTGGATGCCGGAGACGACACGCATCACTTTTCCTTCACGCGCCCGGGTTGACCGTTCGGCCGTTGGACGGGCCGCGGGTCCGAGACGGCGGGGGCGCGGCCGCACGGCGATGTCAGGGACGGCTGGCCTCTAGCGCGCGGCGCGGCGCCGCACCAGCGCCTTGAGGTCCGCGAGGCGGAAGGCGCGGGTGGCGAAGCAGGCGAGGCCGTAGATCGCGCAGCCGGAGCCGACCAGCACGGTGAGTGCGACATAGCGGGCGACGAGATGACCGTTGAGCCAGGGATCGAGCAGCCGATCGAAGCCGTAGATTGCAGCGCCCATCAGCAGCGCGGCGAGCGCCAGCCGGGGCACGCGGCGCTTGAGCTGGCCGTCGGCCTGGAAATGGCCGCGCGCGACGAGGGTGCGATAGAGCAGCCAGACATTGACGCTCGACGAGAGCGCCGTCGCCAGCGGCGGGCCGACATGGCCGATCAGCGGGATCAGCGCGAGGTTCGCGGCGATGTTCACGAACACCGAGATGGTGGCGAAGCGCACGGGCGTGCGCGTGTCCTGCCGGGCGTAGAAGCCGGGGGTGAGCACCTTGACCAGCACATAGCTGGGCAGGCCGATCGAGAAGCCGGCCAGCGCCCAGGCGCACTTCACGGTGTCTGCGGGGGTGAAATGGCCATATTGGAACAGGCCGCGCACGATCGGCTCGGCCGCGACGATCAGCGCGACCATCGCCGGCAGCGTGAGGAACAGCGCCAGCTCCATGCCGCGATTCTGCGTCTCCATCGCCTGCGCCTCTTCGCCCTTGCTGAGCAGGCGCGAGATGGTGGGGAGCAGGATCGTGCCGAGGCCGATGCCGATCATGCCGAGCGGCAGCTGGTTCAGCCGATCGGCATAATAGATGTACGAGATCGAGCCTTCGCCGAGCAGATAGCCCGACAGCGCCGTCGAGATGACGAGATTGAGCTGCACCGCGCCGGCGCCCAGGGCGGCGGGCAGGATGAGCTGCATCAGCCGCTTCACGTCCTTGTCGAGCCGCGGCAGGCGCGGGCGCAGCGACACGCCCGAGGCGCGGCAGGCGAGCCACAGCCAGCCGAGCTGGAGGACGCCGCCCGCCGGCACGGCGATCGCCTGCGCGCGCGCGGTCTGCTCGGGCGTGCCGTGGAAGACGAACAGCGCGAACACCATGGCAATGTTGAGCAGGATCGGCGCGGCGGCGTTCACCCAGAATTTGTCGAGCGAATTGAGGATGCCGCCGAGCAGCGAGGCGAGGCAGATCAGCATCAGATAGGGAATGGTGATCCGGCTCAATTCGACGGCGAAGGCGAATTGGTCGTGCGTCGGGTGCTGCTTGTGGAAGCCGCCCGAGAGCAAGGCGGTCAGCGGCCAGGCGGCGGCGAGCATCACCACCGTCATCGCGGCGAGGAAGGCGAACAGCACCGCCAGCGTGCGCTCGGCGAAGTCGAACGCGGGGCCGCGCCCGCCGTCTGCGGCGAGCTTCTGGTTGAACAGCGGGATGAAGGCCGAGGCGAAGGCGCCTTCCGCGAAGAAGGCGCGGAACATGTTGGGCAGGCGGAACGCGACGAGGAAGGCGTCGGACGCGAAATTCGCCCCGACATACCGCGCCTGCAGCGAATCGCGGACCAGCGCGAGGATGCGGCTGGCCAGCGTCAGTCCGCCGACCGAGCCGAGGCTGCGGGCGAGGTTCAAGAGCCCAATCCTCCCCGGAACGGGGAGGGGGACCATCGCGAAGCGATGGTGGAGGGGGCCCCCTCCCAGCTAAGGTGATCGCTCGTGGAGGGCGGGCCCCCTCCACCCCTCGCCTCCGGCGAGCGGTCCCCCTCCCCGTTCCGGGGAGGAATGTTCGCGACCACCCCGCAGAACTCCCTCAAGCTTCGCCGGCGACCTCGCCGGTGGCGACGGCTTCGGCCTGAGCGCGCTGCTGCATGTAGATGCCGCCGAAATCGATCGGCTCGAGCATCAGCGGCGGGAAGCCGCCGTCGCGCACGGCGTCGGCCAGCACGCGGCGGGCGAACGGGAAGAGCAGGCGCGGCGCTTCGCCGAGCAAGAAGCTGTCGAGCGGATCGCCTTCGGGCACGTTGCGGATCGCGAACAGGCCGGCATAGGAAAGGTCGACCAGGAAGGCGACCTGGCTCTCGGCCTGGGCGCGCACTTCGACCTTGAGCACGACTTCGAAGACTTCCTCGGCGATCTTGGCCCAGCCGATGTTGAACTGGACGTCGATCGCCGGGGCGGTCTGGCTCTGGTAGATGGCCGGGGCGTTCGGGTTCTCGAACGAGAAATCCTTCACATATTGCGAGAGCAGCCCCGCCGAAGGCGCCGTGTCCTCGCCATTGGCGAGCGGCTCACCCGAACCGGCGATGATGTCGTTCTCGGCCATTTGTCAAAACCTCTTCATGTCGGAAAGTTGCCGCGCGTCGCGCGTTCGATCGGCAGCGCGCCTAGCAGGCGGGCCCAAGGGTTTCAATCTTCGCGCGCGATTTGAAACCTGCGGCACTTGCGACTATGTATCGGGCGACGCGTTTGGAGGCACATGTTCTACGTAATCCTGTTCGCGATGGTGGCCGGTTTCCTGGCGCTCCGCCTTTATGCCGTGCTTGGCAAGCGTACCGGGCATGAGCAGGCCTTGCCGAAGCCCGCCGAAGAGCGCGTAGCGCCGACGGTGCTGCCGCGCACGATCGATCAGGTTCCCGAAGTGCGCGACACGGGCAACCGGGCGATCGAGACCGGCGCGGAGAGCGGGCTCAAATCGGTCATCGCGGCGGATTCGAGCTTCGACGTCGCCCAGTTCCTCGACGGCGCCAAGAGCGCCTATCGCATGATCCTCGAAGCCTTTTGGAAGGGCGATCGCGACACGCTCGATTGGCTCACCGAAGCCGATGTGCGCGACGCTTTCATGGGTGCCATGGACGAGCGCGACGCGGCCGGCCAAGTGCTCGACAACCGCCTCGTCGCGATCGAGCGGGCGATGATCGCCAGTGCCTCGGTCGAGGGCAAGATCGCCCGTATCGCCGTGCGATTCGATGCCGATATCGTGGCGGTCACGCGCGACAAGGACGGCAACGTCGTTGCCGGCTCGCTGTCCGACGCGGTGCAGACCCATGACGTCTGGACCTTCGCACGCAAGCTGCGCAGCGACGATCCCAATTGGAAGCTGGTCGAAACCGACGAAGCCTGAGGGGGCGAATGCCGATGCGCATCTGGGGGACGCTCGCGCTCGCGGCGATGTTGAGTGCGTGCTCGGGTGGCGTGGTGCCCCGATCCGTCGAGCCCGGCTATGCCCCGCCGCAGCGCAGCGCGCCGCCGCATCGCGTCGCGGAGCCGCATGCCAACCCTGCCGCCCGCCAGCCCATTCCGGCGACTCCGCTCGCGGCCTTGCCGGCCTCCGCGGCCGCCCCTGGCGTGACCAGCGCACTCCAGGCCGGGGTGATCGCCGGGCCGGCGCTCGATAGCCTGCCGATCACCGACGACGCGGCGGCGCGGGCACTGGCGGCCTATCGGCTGAGTTGCCGCTCGCTGGTGCGCCGTACCGATGGCAGTGGATTGACCCAGGGCGCCGACTGGGCGCCTTCGTGCGACGCTGCGCAGGGCGCCGATCCGCGCGACGCCCGCGCCTTCTTCGCGCGCTGGTTCGAAACCTTGCAGATCGCCGACGGGCGCGCCCAGGCAACCGGCTATTACGAGCCGGAGATTGCAGGCTCGCGCCGCCGTCAGTCAGGCTATGACGTGCCGGTCTATGCCAAGCCGTCGGACCTGATCGAAGTCGATCTCGGCCAATTCTCCGCCGATCTGAAGGGCAAGAGAATCCGCGGCCGCGTCGCCGGCAGCAGCTTCATCCCCTATTACGATCGCAAGGAGATCGATCAGGGCGCGCTTGCCGGACGTGGGTTGGAGATCGCCTGGGCGGCCGATCCGATCGAACTGTTCTTTCTCCAGATCCAGGGCTCCGGTCGCCTGCGCGGGCCGAATGGCGAAGTGATGCGGATCGGCTTCGCCGGGCAGAACGGGCGCGACTATGTCGGCATCGGCGCGCTGATGCGCGACCGCGGGCTGCTCAAGCCCGGCGGCGCCTCGATGCAGGGGATCATCGCCTGGCTGCGCGAGCATCCCGAACAGGGCCAATCGATTCTGTGGGAGAACAAGAGCTATGTGTTCTTCCAGGAATTGAAAGGCGCGGGCCCCAACGGCTCGCTCGGGTTGCCCGTGACCGGGCAAGTGAGCGCAGCGGTCGATCCTCGCTTCATTCCCCTCGGCGCCCCGGTGTTCCTGTCGATGGACCGGGCGGAGGCGAATGGCCTGTGGATCGCGCAGGATACCGGCGGCGCGATCAAGGGTCCCAATCGCGTCGATACGTTCTGGGGTGCCGGAGACGATGCGCGCGCGATCGCGGGCGGGATGAATGCGCATGGGACGGCCTGGCTGCTGGCGCCGATCGGCACGCTCGCCAAGCTGCCGCCCGCGCCGGCGCAACCGGCGCCGCCCATTCTCCGGTGAGGCGGCTGGCGCCCGAGGAAGCGGCGCTGTGGAAACGCGTGGTGGCGAGCGTGACCCCGCTGCACGGCAAGCATTCCCTTTCCGCCGCAATCGAACCCCCGCGGGAGTTCTTGTCTGCCCCCGCACCGGCGGCACCGATCCCTTCCTCCAAATCGCTTTCCAGCCGCGCTCCTGCGGCTGCCGAACGCGCCGCCGCCAGGGTGGACGCCGGCTCGGCGACGCTCGACGCGTCCTGGGACCGCCGCCTCGCACGCGGCCTGGTCGCGCCTGAATCGACGGTCGACCTGCATGGCCACAGCCTCGGTTCCGCTTACGACCGGCTCGATTCGGGCCTGGGGGCCGCGATCGCCCGCGGCGACCGCGTTCTCCTCCTCGTGACGGGCAAGCCGCCGCGCCCCGAATCCGAACGTCCGCACGCGCGCGGCGCAATCCGCGCGGCGGTGGGCGACTGGCTCGCCGCGTCCCGCCACGCAAATAGTATCGCTGCCGTAAGGACTTCGCATCCGCGGCATGGCGGCCAGGGCGCACTGTACGTCGTATTGCGCCGCCGCCGCCCCGGCGCTCACGGAAAATCTTAACCTCTCTCTGGCAGCTTTCTCCTCGGGTGTCGGCCTCCCGGTCGATGGGGACGAAGGAAATACGCGCACCGTGGAAGGGTTCACGCTCAAGAGTCGCGCCATCGCCTTTGCGATGTGTGCGGGCGCGGTAGCGTTCATCCTTGCGCTCGCCGCGGCGTCGAGCCCCGAAGACGTCAGCGTCGAATCCGCCGGCCGCGCCCTGATCGCGGCGATCGTGTGCGGCGTGATGTGCTGGGCGTCGGCCGAGCGCACGATCGCCTCCACCGCCGCAGCGATCGACGCGGCGATCATCCGCCTCCAGCGCGCGGCCGATGGCGACCTGGAAGGGAAGGTCCCCGACGACGTCAAGGAGTCGGTGCCCCAGCTGGCGCGCGCGATGGACGGCCTATTCACGCAGCTCCACGCCAATCTCGAGAGCGTGCAGCGGCTCGCCATGTTCGATCCGGTGACGGCGCTGCCCAATCGCACCAATTTCCGCCGCACCGTCGAGCGGATGCTCACCGAGCTGCCCCCTGGCTCGATCGCGGTGCTGTATTTCATCGATCTCGATCGCTTCAAGCACGTCAACGACACGATGGGCCATGCGACGGGCGACGTGCTGCTCGGCATGGTCGCCAATCGCTTGCGTGCGGTGGCCGATCGCTTTGCCGCCGAGGCGGAGACTCGCCCGCCGCTGATCGGTCGCCTGGCCGGTGACGAATTCACGATGTTCTTCCCGACGCTGCGCAACATCCGCGATGCCGAGCGGATCGGCCGCGGCGTCCTCTACGCGCTGTCGGAACCGTTCGACCTGGCCGACCAGGAAGTGTCGATCGGCGCCTCGATCGGCATTGCCTTGCGGCCCGAGCATGGCACGACGCTGCACGATCTGATGCGTGCCGCCGACGCCGCGATGTACCATGCCAAGGCGATGGGCCGCGGCCGGGCGGAGCATTTCACCGAGATACTCGCAGCCGAGATCGCGGATCGCGCGCGGCTGGAAAGCGACCTGCGCGAAGCGGTGGACAAGGACCAGTTCACGCTGGTCTACCAGCCCCAGGTCTCCGCCGCAGACGGCCGGATCGTCGCGGCCGAGGCGCTGCTGCGCTGGCGGCATCCCGAAGGGCTCAAGATGCCCGGCGCCTTCATCAAGCGCGCCGAGGAGACCGGCCTGATCGTCGAGATCGGCGAATGGGTGGTCAGCGAAGTGGCCGAGACGATCTCGCGTTGGGGTCGGCTCGGGATCGAGCAACGGCTTGCGGTCAATATCAGCCCGCGCCAGCTCGACCATGCGAGCTTCTTTCGCAAGCTGCGTGACGCGATGCGGACTGCGAAGGCGCCGGCGGCGCTGCTGGAGCTGGAAATCACCGAAACGCTTGCGATGCACTGCTCGAGCGAGGTTCTCGAGGCCATCGCCGCGCTGCGTGCCGACGGCGCCACCGTGGCGATCGACGATTTCGGCACCGGCTATTCGAACCTCGCCCGGCTGCGCGACTTGCCGGTCGATCGCGTCAAGCTCGACCGCAGCCTGATCGAGCATGTCGCCGACAAGCCCGAGGCACGGACGATCGCCCAGGCGGTGATCGGCCTGATCCATGGCCTGGGCTGTGAGGCGGTGGCCGAAGGAATCGAGAGCGAGGACCAGGCGACCGTCTTGCGCGTGATCGGCTGCGATATTCTCCAGGGCTATGCCGTGGCCGAGCCGATGGAGGAAGAGAGCTTCCTCGCCTGGGCACGCGCGGTCGCGCCGCGCCGGATCGCCGGCTAAAGCGCCCGGCGCAGCACTTCCGCATAGACATCGGCGAGCGCGGAGAGGTCCGCGAGCGCGACGGCTTCGTCGAGCTTGTGCATCGTCGCGTTGAGCAAGCCGAATTCGACCACGGGGCAGAGCTTCGAGAGGAAGCGCGCGTCCGAAGTGCCGCCGGTGGTGGAGAGTTCGGGGGTTACGCCGAGCACCGTCTCGATCGCCCCGGCCACCAGCGCCGAGAGCGGTCCCGGCTGGGTCAGGAACGCCTCACCATAAACCCGGCCATTCACGATCGCTTGGGGGGCATGGCGGCGGACGACGGCGTCGATGCGAGAAACGAGATCCGGGCCGCGCTGGGCGTCGTTGAAGCGAATGCTGAGGCGTGCGGCGGCCTTGCCGGGGATGACGTTGGTCGCTGGATTGCCGACGGTGAGGTCGATCAGCTCGATGTTCGACGGCTGGAACCAGGCATTGCCGGCATCGAGCTCGATCGCGTCGATCTCCGCCAGTGCGCGAACCAGGCGGGGCACCGGATTGTCGGCAAGGTGCGGATAGGCGACATGGCCCTGCTTTCCCGGCACGATCACGTCGATCACCGCGGAGCCGCGCCGGCCGATCTTGATCGTGTCGCCCAGCCGTTGCGCCGACGTCGGCTCGCCGACCAGGCACATGTCCGGCTTGAGCTCGCGCTCGGCCATTCGCCGCATCAGCGCTTGGGTGCCATAGGTGGCGGGGCCTTCCTCGTCGCCGGTGATGATCAGGCTGATTGTGCCGCCCTGCACGCTGGCCGCGGCGGCGACGAAGGCGGCGATCGCGCCCTTCATGTCGACGGCGCCGCGCCCGTAAAGAAGGTCGCCACGCACCTGGGGCGCAAAGGCGCCGCTCGCCCAGCCTTCGCCCGGCGGCACGACGTCGAGATGGCCGGCAAAGGCGAAATGGGTGCCACCGTTGCCGCTCACCGCGAGCAGGTTCTCGACCGGGCCATCGGGCGCCTCGCCCTCCACGAACCGCTCGACTGCGAAGCCCAGCGGGATCAACGCCGCCTCCAGCACGTCGAACACCGCGCCGCGCGCCGGAGTGATGCTTTCGGCGGCGATCAGGGCCTTGGTGAGTTCGACGAGATCAGGCAAGACGCGCTCCACGGTTGACGGAGGTGGCATTGCCCAAGCTCGAGACGGATACAATCCCGCTAGGGGAGATCGACGGGTGATCGGGCTGTTTGCAACGGCGCTGCTGATGCTCGGCCAGCAGGCGCCGCCGATGCCGGACCCCGTGCCGGCGGCGGGGCTTTGCCGGCTGACCGGCATCAAGGTGGAGATGCTCGCGGACACCGAGACGCTGGCCCGGGAGCGATATCGCACTGCGGAGGAAGCGCGGGTCGGCCAGGCTCGGCATGCCAAGCTCGAGGCGATCGCGGCAGTGCTCAAGCTCCGCTTCGGCGCGGTGCAGCCCTCTCAGGCCGAGCTTGAGCTGAGCGACCGGCTGGACAATGAAACGATGCAGCGGCTCGCCGACGCCTGCCTGCGCTGGAAACCATAGGTAAGCCGATGCCCAAGCTCGATCTCGACACAATCCCGCAGACCAATGCGACGGGCTATCCCGCGCCGTTCGACGCGCCCGTTCAGGGCCGCTGGTATCGCCGGTTGGCGCCGCCGAGCGGGCTCAGCGAGATGGGCGTCAGCCATGTCACGCTGCGGCCCGGCGCCTGGTCGTCGCAGCGGCACTGGCATGCGAACGAAGACGAATTCGTCGTGATGCTGGTGGGCGAGGCGGTGCTGATCGAGGACGAGGGCGAGACCGTGCTGCGCCCCGGCGACTGCGCGGCGTTCCCCAAGGGCGTGGTCAACGGCCACCATTTGCAGAACCGCAGCGACAAGGATTGCGTGTTCCTCGCGTTCAGTGCCGGCAGCCGCGAAGGGGGCGGCGATTACCCCGATATCGACATGCGCTTCGGCCCCGAGGGCTATTCCCACAAGGACGGTAGGCCTTACGACACGCAGCGATTGCCCTGAGCGATCAGGCGGCCGGTGCCATTTCGAACTGTTCGATCACCCAATCTTCTTCCTGCGCAGCGGCGATCCAGTCCTGCATGAAGGGGTGCTGGAGCACCGCCATCATATAGGCCGGGGCGAAGCGCGCGACGGGGAGCGAATAGGTGACGAAGCGCGTGACGACGGGCGCGAACATGATGTCCGCGGCGCCGAATTCGCCGAACAGGAACTGGCCGTCGCCGCCGAAGCGCGCGCGTGCCTGGGCCCAGAGCTCCATGATCCGGGCGACATCGGCCAGCACATCGGCATCGGGCTGCTTGGCCGGATAGACCTGGCGCACGTTCATGCTGTGCTTGCGGCGCAGCGCGGCGAAGCTCGAATGCATTTCCGCCGCCATCGATCGCGCCATCGCGCGGGCAGCGGGGTCCTCGGGCCAGAAGCGCGTGTTGTCGGTCTTGTCGTTGAGATATTCGATGATGGCGAGGCTGTCCCATGCCACCGCATCGCCGTCCCACAGGATCGGCACCTTGCCCGAAGACGGCGCGAACTCGTCGCCTTCGCGCCGTTTCTCCCAGGCCTGGTCGTAGAGCGGCACCACCACTTCTTCGAAGGCGAGCCCCGATTGCTTGCAGGCGAGCCAGCCGCGCAGCGACCAGGACGAATAGGCCTTGTTGCCGATGATGAGCTTCATGGGAGCAGGCGATAGCGGCTGGCCGGGCGGGGAGCAATGCGACGAGTTGCGGCGAAGCGCCGCGGCGCGACTTGAAATGCATCGCAAATCGCTGGAAGATCGCGGCGGGCAAGCAATTGGGGGATCGGTGTATGCGAGGGGCGTTGATGGGCGCGGCGGCACTATTGGTGCTGTCGCCCGGAGGAACTGGTGCGCTTCCGGCCTGTGCGCAGACCGCGCCGACACGCTACGATACTTCGGTCTTCGCCAAGCTGCCGGCGCTCGAGTCTCCGCAACTTTCCCCCGATGGCACCCGCATTGCGGCGCAGGTCGCCGTGGAGGGCGTCCAATATTTCGCGATCTTCCCGCTCGGCGGCGGCAAGCCGGTGATCTCCAAGCTGGGCGAAACCGATCTGCTCTGGGCGCGGTGGGTCAACAACGACTGGATCGTCGTCGGCATCGGCACCACGGTGCCGGTGGAAGGCGACGATTGGTATATCTCGCGGGCGATGGGCGTGAAGGCCGACGGCACCAAGGTCGTGCGGCTCAACAAGGAGACCGTGGGCCAGAACGGATCGGACCTGATCTGGACTGCGCGCGACGGCACGCCGCGGATCATGCTCGCCTCGCAGAATTCGATCTATCGCAACGATGCGCTGTTCTGGCCGCGCGTGGACGAAGTCGATGTCTCGACCGGCAAGAGCCGCGTCGTCCAGCCCGGGGTCGAGGGCGTCTGGGATTGGTACGCCGATGGCGCGGGCACGGTTCGGATGGGCGTCGGCTCCTCCGACGACGGTCGCAAGCGGCGGCTCTATTATCGCCGCCAGCGCGGCGACATCTTCCGGATCATCGACCGCGCGAGCTCGATCCGTGAAGGGCTGGAAATGCCGTCGCTGTTCCTGCCGGGCGGGGACAAGGGATTGCTGATCGCCGACGACAAGGACGGCTATTCCGCCCTGTACGAATATGATCTGACCAAGCTCGAGCGTGGCAAGCAGCTGTTCGCGACACCGGGTTACGATATCGGCAGCCTCTGGGGCGACGGAACCGGGTTCGGCTATCTCGGCATTTCAGTCACCCGCGAGAAGCCGGAGACGGTGTGGACGGATCCGGCGATGCAGGCGATGCAGGCGACGATCGCGGGGCTAATCAAGGGCGGCGAGCCCGAGATCGTCTCGATGAGCCGCGATCGCGGTGTCGCGATCGTGCGGGTGGGCGCCGCCTCCGCGCCCGGTGCCTATTTCGTCTATCGCGCCGCCGAGAAGTCGATGGAGGCGCTCGCCTTCAACAATCCGACCATCGGCCTCAAGCGGCTGCACCGCGTCAAGACGATCCGCTACAAGGCGCGCGACGGGCTGGAGATCCCCGCGGTGCTGACCCTTCCGGCCGGCGAGCCCAAGAACGCGCCGCTCATCGTGCTGCCGCATGGCGGCCCCTTCGCCCGCGACGACGAGGAATGGGATTGGTGGGCCCAGTTCCTAGCCGATCGCGGCTATGTCGTCGTCCAACCCAATTATCGCGGCTCGTCGGGCTATGGCACCGCCTTTACGCGCAAGGGCGAAGGGCAATGGGGGCTGGCGATGCAGGACGACCTGGACGACGCGGTCACGGCACTGGCGGCGCAGGGGCTCGCCGATCCCAAGCGCGTCTGCATGGTCGGCGGTTCCTATGGCGGCTATGCGGCGATGCGCGCGGCGCAGCGCGACGGCAGTCGCTATCGCTGTGCGGTTGCCTTTGCCGGCGTTTCGGACATTAACCGGATGCTGCGCTTCAACTCGGGCTTCCTGGGTTCGGGCGCGCGGCAGGATTATCTGCGGACGCAGGCGACCGACCTCAAGGGCGTCTCGCCGCTCAACTTCCCCGAGCAATTCTCGACGCCGATCCTGCTCGTCCACGGCAAGAAGGATCGCGTGGTGCCGGTCTCGCAATCGCGGCTGCTCGCGAAGCGGCTGAAGGACGCTGGCAAAGACGTGACCTATATCGAGCAGTCCGAGGGCGACCACCATTTCACGCGCGAGGCCGATCGGCTGGAGTTCCTCAAGGCGCTGGAGGCGTTTCTCGCCAAGCACAACCCGGCTTGAGGGTACGCCTCACAGCCTCAGATAGAGGCCGCGACGATCGAGCGGGACGAGGAGGGCGAAGACCGCGGCGAGCACGAGCAGTGCGTAGAGGAAGGACGCCACATAGGGCTCGCCGATCGCGCCGGCGAGCGCGCCATAGGCCGGTTCCTGAAAGCCCAGCCGGATGCCGAGCAGACCGATCAGCAGCGAGACGAGATAGGCGAGCAGCGCGTTGCGGCCGAGCAGCGCGAAGGGGGCCAGCGGGCGGGAGAGTGCGGGGAAGCGCTCCGCCAGGATTGCGGCAGCGAGGATGATCCCTGAAAGGCCCGAGGTGAGCAGCGCGAAGCTGCTGGTCCACAGCTTCTTGTTGAGCGGGAACCAGGGCGCGAGCGCGAGGCCGAGCAACGCCAGCGCAATACCGCCGAGCGCCAGCCTCTGCGCAGCGCGGGCCGGATCGCGCTTCCACCACAGCCCCGCGAGCATGCCGAACAGCGTGTTGGCCAGCGCCGGCAGCGTCGAGAACAGGCCCTCGGGATCGTAGACGACGTTGCCCGCTGCATCGGTGCCGCTGCGCCACATATGATGAGTGCCGACCAGCGCCCGATCGATCCAGCCCGCGAGATTGCCTTTCGGAGACAAATCGCCCGCGCCTTGGCCGGGAACCGGCACCAGCATCATTGCCGCCCAATAGCCCGCCAGCAGGATCGCGATGGCAATCGCCAGTGCGGATGCGCGCAGGTGCGAACGGTTGGCATCGTCGCGGCGCGCGGTGCAGATGGCCAGCAAGGCGGCCGCACCATAGCAGAGGCCCAGTCGCGGCAGCACGCCGAACAGGCGGAACTGCTCGATTCCGGGCCGGGCGAGCATCTGCCACGCCCATCCGATAATGATTAGCAATAGCGTCCTTCTTGCGACCTTTGCGCAAAAGGCGCGATCGATCGTACGCGGGAAGGAGAGGCCGAGCGCGACGCCCATCGCGCAGAGAAAGGCCGGGAAGACGAGGTCGGTCGGGGTGAAGCCGTGCCATTCGGCATGGTCGAGCGGCCACCAGACATGGTCCCAGGAACCCGGCGTGTTGACGACGATCATCCCGGCGACGGCGAGGCCGCGGAACAGGTCGAGCCCGGCATAGCGGGCAGTGGCTGTGGCTGGCATCGCGTCCCCTCCTGTGCGGAGCATGGCGCGGATGCGAGGCGGGGTCAAAAACGCGGACGCGTGATCCGAATAACCGAGGGCTATGCCTTCACATACAGCCAGGCGGTGACGCCGGAAGCCAGCGGCACGGCGACGCGGCGATAATTCTCGCTCTCATAGATATCGGCGGCGGCGAGTTCTTCGGCGGTGAGGCGAAAGACCTTGCCGGGAATCGGCGGCGCTTCCGGATCCGGCACGAGGCCGAGATGGGTCTCGATCCCGCTCGCATCGAGCACCAGCGGATCGCGGATCGTGATCTCGACCGTCCGCCAGCCGTCGAGCACGTCGTCCTGCCCCTCGAGCAGCCGGCCGAACTGGCTTTGCTGGACGCTGGCGAGTTGGAGCGTGCCGTAGGAGAAGAGGAGCTGGTCGGCCGCGGGATCGCTCACGCCACCGCCTCGATCACCGCGGCGCGAAGATCGGGGATACCCATGCCCTTTTCGCTCGACGTGGCGAGGATGTCCGGATGCGCGGCGGGGCGTTTGCGGGCTTCGGCCTCGGTTGCGGCGCGGACGGCGGCGAGTTCGGTCGCCTTCACCTTGTCGGCCTTTGTCAGCACGATGCGGTAGCTCACCGCGGCCGCATCGAGCATGTCGAGGATCTCGCGATCGACATCCTTGATGCCGTGGCGCGAATCGACCAGCACGAGCACCCGCTTGAGCGCCTGGCGGCCGCGCAGATAGTCATTCACCAGATAGCGCCACTTGCGGACCATGTCCTTGGGCGCCTTGGCGAAGCCATAGCCCGGCATGTCGACCAGCCGGAAGGCGAGGGGGGTGCCCACGTCGAAGAAGTTGAGCTCCTGCGTGCGCCCGGGAGTGTTCGAGGTGCGCGCGAGCGCGTTGCGGCCGGTGAGCGCGTTGAGCAGCGACGACTTGCCAACGTTCGAACGGCCGGCGAAGGCGACTTCGTTGACCACCGGATCGGGCAGGAACTTGAGTTCCGGTGCCGATTTGAGGAAGGCGATCGGGCCGGCGAACGTCTTGCGCGCCGCCTCGATCGCCTCTTCGTCGAATGCGGTCACTTCGCCTTGGCTTCCTTCTTCACCGGCTCCTTGAGCGCGGGATGGCGCGAATAGAGCCATTGCTGCTGCGCGATCGTCACCAGGTTCGACGTGATCCAGTAGATCTGCAGGCCCACCGCGAACGGCGCCATCAGGAACATCATCATCCAGGGCATGATCGCGAAGACCTGCTTCTGCATCTCGTCCATCGGCGCCGGATTGAGCCGGAACTGGAAGTACATCGAGATGCCGAGCAGAATCGGCACCACGCCGATCGCGATCGCCGCGGGCGGCGAGAAGTGGAGCAGGCCGAACAGGTTGAGCGGCGTCAGCGGATCGGGCGCGGACAGGTCCTTGATCCAGCCGAAGAACGGTTGGTGGCGCATTTCGATCGTGAGCAGCAGCACCTTGTACAGCGCAAACATGATCGGGATCTGGATCAGGATCGGAAGGCAGCCGGCCAGCGGATTGACCTTCTCTTCCTTGTACAGCTTCATGATCTCCTGCTGCTGGCGCTGCTTGTCGTCCTTGTGGCGCTCCTGCAGCGCCTTCATCTTGGGCTGGATCGCGCGCATCGACGCCATCGAGGCGAACTGCCGGTTGGCGATCGGGAACAGCAGCAGCCGGATCGTCAGCGTCAGGCAGATGATCGCCAGGCCGAAATTGCCGATCATGCGGAACAGCCAGTCGAGATAATAGAAGATCGGCTTTTCGACGATCTGGAACCAGCCCCAATCGACCGCATAGTCGAAGCGGGTGATCCCGCTCTCGGCATATTTGTCGAGCAGCGCGGTTTCCTTGGCGCCGGCGAAGAAGCGGCTGGTGTGGCTGATCTTCTGCCCCGGCTGGAGCAGCTGGGGATTGCGGGCATAATCGGCCTGGTAGCTGCCATTGGCGCCGGCGCGGAACTGTCCGGCGACCGTCGCGGCCTGATCGGGGATCAGCGCCGTCAGCCAATATTTGTCGGTGAAGCCCAGCCAGGCGGCGTTCGACGTGAAGCCCGACGCGGTGCCCTTGTCGAGGTCCTTGAAGTTGGGGCCGTAATCGGCGGCGCCGTTATGCACGGCCATCGGCCCGATATGGACCGTCCAGCTATCCTTGTCCTTGAAGATGCCGGTCCGCGAGACATAGCCATAGGGCGCGACCGGCACGACGCCGGTGCCGGCATTGGCCACCGTCTGGGTGACGGTGAACATGTAGTTCTCGTCGACCGCGAGCTGGATGCGGAAGACCTGGCCCTGGCCGTTCTTGGCGGTGAGCGTCACCGGCTGGCCGACGCGCAGCACCGGCGCGCTCGCCTGCCACACCGTATCGGGGCTCGGCGGGCGCAGGCCCTCGTCGCGCCAGCCGAAGCCGGCGAAATAGGCATCCTGGGTGCCGGCGGGGGAAAGCAGGCGGATCGGCGGCGAATTCTTCGCCACCGTCTCGGGATATTTGGGCAGGACGAGATCGTCGATCCGCGCGCCCTTCAGGTTGATCGAGCCCTTGAGCGACGGCGTGTTGATCGCGACGCGCGGGGCTTCGGCGATCACCTGCTGGCGGTCGCGCGTCGCGGCCGGCGTGTCGGCGGTCGGGCCGGCGACGGGCTTGGCCTTGCCGCCCTCTATCTTGGTCGGCGCCGGGTTCTGCTGCGGGAAGACCCAGTGCATGATCGTCGGCCAGGCGAACAGGATCACCGCGGCCAGCACCGCGAACAGCACGAAATTCTTCTGGTCTTCCTTCACTCGAGCGTCCCCGGAAAATCTTTATGGCACTGGATCATAGCCGTGCCCGCCCCATGGATGGCAGCGGGCGATGCGCCGAACGGCGAGCCAGCTTCCCTTCAGCGCCCCATAGCGGCGAAGCGCCTCGATTGCATAGGCCGAACAGCTCGGGCTGTAGCGGCAGCTTGGCGGCAGGATCAGCGAGGGCCCCAGCTGCCAGCCGCGCGCGAGCAGGATGAGGAGGCGCGCGATCACCGCTTTACCTTGGCGAGCGCCTTGACCAGCTCGGCCTTCAGGTCGGCGAAGGGGCGCTCGATCCCGCCATTGCGGCCGATCAGCACGTGATCGGCGCCGGCCAGCCCCGATTCGGGCAGCACTTCGCGGGCGAGCGCGCGGAACCGCCGCTTCATCCGATTGCGGATGACGGCGTTGCCCACCTTCTTGGATACGGTAATGCCGATCCGAATCGCCGGATCGGCATCGTCACGCGCGCGCACGATCAGGACGAAGCCGGGCATGGGAGCCCGCTTGCCAGCGTTCGCTGCGAGATAATCCTTGCGCTGCGTCATCCGCGCGAGGGGAATCCCACTCGCGTCGGACACCGGCAAAGCCGCGGGCGTGCTTACGCCGACAGCTTGTTGCGGCCGCGGGCGCGGCGGGCGCGGATCACGTTGCGGCCGCCCGGGGTCGCCATCCGCGCGCGGAAGCCGTGCCGGCGCGCACGCACCAGGTTGCTCGGCTGAAAGGTCCGCTTCATCGCTCATCCTCGAGAATCTAGAAACTAAAAGGGCCGCCACTGGGACGGCCGTGTGTCGGGTGCCCATAGAGGCGCTCTGCGCACAAGTCAACGTGGCATATCCTCGAATCCCAGCATCTCGGCCTCCGTGCGGGCGATCTCGGCTTCGCGGGCGCGGACCTGGCGGCGGCGGAAGCTGCGGCGGCGCAGCGCCATGTCGGCATAATGGCCGAATCGCGGCCAGCGACGCTTGAGGCGGGCGAAGCGGCGGCGTGCCCAGCGCGAATTCTGGAGCACCAGCACCAGGCCGGCGGCGAAGACGAAGATGCCGCCGGGGCCGGGGATCGCGCCGACGAGCGGCGATATGGCGATCAGCAGCAATCCGGTGACGAACAGCAGCGTGCGGACGATCGGGCTGCGCGGGCGGGCCATCACGGGGATGTGGGGTTCGTGTGTTGGCCATGCAAGACGGGTCGGGATCGAACCGTTCCCTCCAAAACGGGGATAAGCCGTTCCACATCGGAGAAATGCAGCTATGCTCCACTCCTCGCTTGGGGGAGGCGGACTTTGGTCGCGAGCGTTTCGACGGTTGCCTATCTGGGGCTCGAGGCGCGCGCGGTGGAGGTGCAGTGCAACCTCGTCGCCGGCCTGCCCAAATTCGTGCTGGTGGGGCTTCCCGACAAGGCGGTGGCCGAAAGCCGCGAGCGCGTCCGCGCTGCGATGGCTGCCATCGGCCTTGCCCTGCCGCCCAAGCATATCGTGCTCAACCTCTCGCCGGCCGACCTGCCCAAAGAGGGATCGCATTTCGACCTGCCGATCGCGCTCGCGCTGCTCGGCGCGATGGGCGTGGTCGATGCCGAGGCGCTGGCGGACTATGTCGTCGTCGGCGAGTTGGCGCTCGACGGGCGGATCGCGCCGTCGCCCGGGGTGCTGCTCGCCGCGCTCCATGCGGCGGAGATGGGCAAGGGACTGGTCTGCCCGGCGGCGCAGGGCCCGGAGGCGAGCTGGGCAGGGCAGGTGGACGTGCTCGCCGCGCCCGACCTCATCGGGCTGCTCAATCATTTCAAGGGAAGCCAGCTGCTTCCCTCCGCGCAGGCCGGCGAGGCCGAGGCGCCGGCCAAAGGGCCCGACCTCGCCCAGGTGAAAGGGCAGGAGACCGCGAAGCGTGCGCTCGAGATCGCGGCGGCTGGCGGACACAATCTGCTGATGTGCGGCCCGCCCGGCGCGGGCAAATCGCTGCTCGCCTCGTGCCTGCCGGGCATCCTCCCGCCGCTAGATGCCGCCGAGGCGCTGGAGGTGTCGATGGTCGCCTCGGTTTCGGGCACGCTCCAGGGCGGACGGCTGACGCGCACGCGCCCGTTCCGCAGCCCGCACCATTCGGCCTCTATGGCGGCGCTCACCGGCGGCGGGCTGCGGGTGAAGCCGGGTGAAGTGAGCCTCGCCCATCTCGGCGTGCTGTTCCTCGACGAACTGCCCGAATTCCAGCGCGCGGTGCTCGATTCACTGCGCCAGCCGCTCGAAACCGGCGTGGTGAGCGTCGCGCGGGCCAATGCGCATGTCACCTTTCCGGCGCGCGTCCAGCTCGTCGCGGCAATGAATCCATGCCGCTGCGGCCATCTCGGCGATCCCGCGCTGGCCTGTGCCCGCGCGCCGCGCTGCGCCTCCGATTACCAGGCCAAGGTGTCGGGCCCGCTCCTCGACCGGATCGATCTTTCCGTCGAAGTGGCCGCGGTCACTGCGGCAGACCTGGTGTTGCCGCCACCGTCCGAAGGTTCGGCAGAGGTGGCGGCACGAGTCTCCGCCGCGCGTGAGGTTCAGCGGGCGCGCTATGCGGGCACTGCCGTGCGGACCAATGCGGAGGCTGATGGCGAACTGCTCGAGCGCGTTGCCGTTCTGGATGATCCCGCCCGCAAGCTGCTCGCCCAGGCGGCGGAGGCAATGCGGCTGTCGGCGCGTGGCTTTCACCGAGTCATTCGGGTCTCGCGCACGATTGCCGATCTCGCGGGCGCGACGGACATTGGCCGCGTGCATGTCGCCGAGGCGCTCAGCTATCGACGACGGCCGCCGGTCAGCTGAGGGCTCCGCGCGTCCCCATTGACTTGCCAGCCACGCCGCCGCATCGTTCGCTCAGCGCGCTCTGGGGCGCCGCCTGTCCGCGGCAAGGGAAGTTTCCCACCCATCATTCCGGTCAATCGCACGATCGACCCTTCTTCCGGCCTGTTCAGCGGACGCGGGCTCAACGGAAGGAAGGCCTATGCGTACGCTCGCTCCCACTGCGAATCCCGAAAGCCTGAGGAAAGAAGCCAAGGCGTGGCTCCGCGCCCTGCGCGCCGGCGACTTTGCCGCGCGCGAACGGCTGGCCGCGATCCTGCCCGATGCACCCGCCGATCCCGGGCTGCGCCATGTCCAGCTGGCGCTCGCGCGCGAATTCGGCCTGCCGGGCTGGACGGCGCTCCAGGAAGCGCTCGCCGCTCTTGCACTCGAGCGGCGCACCACCGCCGATCTCGCCGCCGAAATGCTCCGCTCCGCTTGGGGCGGCGACTTGTCCGCCGGGCGCCGCATCTTCGCCCGCCGCCCCGAAGTAGCGCGAGAGAGCCTGCATGCCGCCGTGCTCTGCGGCGATAGCGCCGAAGTCGAGCGCCGGCTCGCGCGCGACCCCAGCGGCGCCACGGCCAAAGACGGTCCGCTCGATTGGGAGCCGCTGCTCTACCTCGCTTATGGCCGGATCGCGCCGGCCGGCAACGCGGTCGGACTCGCCGAGCTCCTGCTCGATCATGGCGGCGATCCGTCCGCTCGGTTCGACGATGGCTGGGGGAATGCCTTCACCCTGATCACTGGCGTGATCGGCCAGGGCGAGACCGATCGCCCCGAACATCCCGAGGCCGAGGCGCTGGCCGATCTGTTCATCGCGCGCGGGGCCGATCCGTTCGACACTCAGGCGCTGTATGACACCTCCGTCCAGCGCGACGACACGCGCTGGCTGGACCATCTCTGGGCGAAGGTCGCGGCGCACGGTGGGGAGGGGCGGTGGCGGGAGCCCGCGTCCGGGCTGGGCGGGAAGCACCGGCTCGCCGCGCTCGACTATCTGCTCGGCAATGCCGTCGGCTTCGGCCATGTCCGCCGCGTCGAATGGCTGCTCAATCACGGTGCCGATGGGAGGGCAATCCATGCCTATTCGGGCCGTCCGCTGCGCACCGAAGCGCTGCTGCACGGCCGGGGCGAGATCGCTGTGCTGCTCGAACGGCATGGCGCGGCCCGCAATCCGTTGCAGGGCGTTCAAGCCTTTGTCGCGGCTTGCATGGCCGGCGATCTGGCGGAGGCTCGCGCCATGGCGGCCAGGCACCCGGCCTACCTTCAGGATCCGAGCGCGCTGATCCTGGCGGCGCAGAGCGGGATGGAGGCGGTGGTGGCCTTGTTGCTCGATCTCGGCGCGGCACCCGATGCCGCGCCGCATGACGGCAAGCGCGCGCTTCATTGGGCGGCGCAGAACGGCCATGTCGGAGTCGCAAAGCGCCTGCTTGCCGCCGGCTCGGACGTCGATCGCCGCGGCTCGCCTTATGACGCGACCCCGCTCGGCTTCGCGATCCATTGCGGCCAGCCGGCGGTGGTCGATCTGCTCGCGCCGCTCAGCCGCGACCTGTTCGGCCTCGCGCGAGCGGGCCGGCTTGATTGTTTGACCGCGCTGCTCTCGGCCGAGCCCGAGCTGGCCGGCAGCCGCAACAAGGATGGTGAAACCCTGCTTTTCGCGCTGCCCGACGACGAGACGGTCGCCGCCGAGCTCGCCGAGCTGCTGCTCCGCCATGGCGTCGATCCCCGCGCGCGCAATGCCAAGGGCGAAAGCGCCGCCGAGGTGGCGACGCGCCGGGCGCTTGACGCCGCCGCCGACTGCATCGCCGAGGCGGGCGGATAGCCGCCAGGCTTGCCCCGCCGCCGGCGCGTTTCCGCCGCAATCGCTTGGCACTGCCGGGCGATACCATTAAGGGACCGCCATGACCGACCGCGCATCCGTCTTCGAGACCGTCAAAGCCCAGATCGAGCCCTTCAACAAGAAGGGCGTGGCGCTGACCGAAAGCACCACTTTCGCCGGCGACCTGGAGTGGGACAGCCTGACCGTGATGGACTTCGTCGCCGCGATCGAGGACGAATTCGACATCCTGATCACGATGAACATGCAGGCCGAGATCGAGAATATCGGCCAGCTCGTCGATGCCGTGCAGAAGCTGAAGGCCTGATATCAACGCCCGTTCGCCCTGAGCTTGTCGAAGGGCGGTTCTCCTGCGTTAACCGCAGGCAGAACGGTGCTTCGACGACAAGCGCAGCACGAACGGGTTTGGGATGACAATGAGATGACTGACAGCCTGAACACCGCCGATGCGCTCTCCGGAAACCCGGCCGAGGTCGCGCCGGAGACCGACCTCCTCTCCAAGTTCGACGGCCTGATCGCCGAGCGGCGCAAGCTGCTCGACAGCGGCGTCACCGATCCGTTCGCGATCGTGATGGATGAGGTCAAGTCGCCGACCGAGGCGGTGATCAAGGGCAACGACACGATCCTGCTCGGCACCTACAATTATATGGGCATGACCTTCGATCCGGACGTGATCCAGGCCGGCAAGGACGCGCTCGATCAGTTCGGCTCGGGAACCAACGGCAGCCGGATGCTCAACGGCACCTTCCGCGACCATATGGAAGTCGAGCAGGCGCTGCGCGACTTCTATGGCGTCTCGGGCGCGATCGTCTTCTCGACCGGCTACATGGCCAATCTCGGCATGATCTCGACGCTGGCGGGGAAGGGCGAATACGTCATCCTCGATGCGGACAGCCACGCCTCGATCTATGATGGCTGCAAGCAGGGCTATGCCGAGATCGTCCGCTTCCGCCACAATGACGTGACCGACCTCGACAAGCGCCTCGGCCGCCTGCCCGCCGAGGCCGGCAAGCTGGTGGTGCTGGAGGGCGTCTATTCGATGCTCGGCGATATCGCGCCGCTCAGGGAGATGGTCGCCGTCGCCAAGAAGCATGGCGCGATGGTGCTCGTCGACGAAGCCCATTCGATGGGGTTCTTCGGTCCCAATGGCCGCGGCGTCTATGAGGACCAGGGCCTCGAAGGCCAGGTCGATTTCGTCGTCGGCACCTTCTCGAAATCGGTCGGCACCGTCGGCGGCTTCTGCATTTCGAACCATCCCAAGTTCGAAGCGATCCGGCTGGCCTGCCGGCCCTATATCTTCACCGCCTCGCTGCCCCCCAGCGTCGTCGCCACCGCGGCGATGTCGATCCGCAAGCTGATGCACGCGCACAACAAGCGCGCGCACCTCTGGGAAAATGCGCGGATGCTGCATGGCGGCCTCAAGGCGATGGGCTTCAGGCTTGGCACCGAGACGCCCGACAGCGCGATCGTCGCGGTGATCCTGGAGGATCAGGAACAGGCGGCGATGATGTGGCAGGCGCTGCTCGATGGCGGCCTTTACGTCAACATGGCGCGGCCGCCCGCGACGCCGGCGGGCACTTTCCTGCTGCGCTGCTCGCTCTGCGCCGAACACAGTGCCGAGCAAATCCAGCGCGTGCTCGGCATGTTCCAGGCTGCCGGGCGCGCCGTCGGCGTGATCGGCTGAGGGCGCTTTCCAGGGCCTGATCGGGGGATTAGGGTCACGCCCGGAATGAGCGAGACAGTTCAACCCGCCGAATCGCCGACGCCGAAGTTCAATTGGCGGTTCGTGTTGCTGGGCGCATTGGCCTTGCTCGGGATCGTCGTGCTCGGCGCGATCGTGACGATCCAGCAGCGCACCGATGCCGAGCGGGATCGTGCGATCGCGCTCCAGCAGCACACCTTCGACGTCATCCTGCGGGCCAACCAGCTTGCCGCCGAGATCGCCAGCGCCGAGGCGGCGCTCGGCCGCTATGTGGTGAGCGCCGACAAGAATCTCGGCCGGGAATATGGCGAGCAGTGGAGCCGCGCCACCGGCGAACTCGCGCGGCTCCGCCAGCTCACCGGCGACAATCCCGAGCAGCAGCAGCGGATCGCCGAGCTGAAATCGGCCTTCGACATGCGCGGCAAGGAACTCGCGGACACGGCGCTCTATTCCACGTTCAAGCGACACAGCGACGCCTGGGGCGCCTATTACCAGGTCCGCAAGAGCGAAGCGCGCACGCGCATGGAAGCGCTGCTCGTCCGCATCGTCGATTCGGAACGGGTGCTGCTCAATCGCCGAACCGAGGCGGCGAGCCAGCTCGTCGCCAATTCCAGCCTAGCGTCGCGCGTGCTTTCCGGCTTCGGCATCCTGATCGTGCTCGCGGCGGTTCTGCTCGGCTGGATGGCGATCGAGGCGCAGGGCGAGCGCGCCGTCGCGGACGCCGATGCCGATGCCGAGCGTGAGCGCGCGTTGGAACTCCAGGCCGCGGTCGCCGCGGCGACCGAACAGCTGCGTGCCGAGGCGGCCGAGCGCGAGGCGGCTCAGGAGCAGCTTCGCCAGGCGCAGAAGATGGAAGCGGTGGGCCAGCTCACCGGCGGCATCGCGCATGATTTCAACAATATGCTGGCGGTGGTGCTGGGCGGGCTCGAACTGGCGAAGCGTAACCTGGCCAATGGCGACGAGGTCCGCCGCCACATCGACAACGCCGCGGAAGGCGCGACCCGCGCCGCGGCACTGACGCGCCGGCTGCTTGCCTTTTCGCGGTCCGAGCCGCTGCTCCCCGAAGCGATCGAGGCGGGAGCGCTGATCGCCGGCATGGCGGATCTGCTCGACCGCACCTTGGGCGATGCGATCGCAGTCGATACGCGCGATTCCGGGAGGGGCTGGTGCATCTGGGCGGATCGCCATCAGCTCGAAAACGCCTTGCTCAACCTCGCAGTGAACGCGCGCGATGCGATGGCAGGGCGGGGGACCCTCACCATCGTCACCGGCGGCTGCGCGCTCGAAGCCGGCCAGGTGGGGGAGTGCGGCGCGGGCGAGCATGTCACCATTGCCGTCGCCGACACCGGCAGCGGCATGACGCCCGAGGTGCTCGAGCGGGTGTTCGAACCCTTTTTCACGACCAAGCCGGTGGGGCAGGGGACAGGCTTGGGCTTGAGCCAGATCTTCGGCTTCGTTCGCCAGTCGGGCGGCGAGATCGGCATCGACACCGCTGCGGGGGAGGGCACCTGCGTGACCCTCTACCTGCCGCGCTATGTCGGCACCGCCGCCCCGGCAGAGAGCCCCACTCCGACGATCGACACCGCTCCCGGGCGCGCGCTCGATATCCTGCTCGTCGAGGACGATCCGCGCGTGCTTTCCGCAACCAAGGATGCCCTCGAAGAGCTCGGCCACCGCGTCATTGCCTGCGACGATCCGCTGCTTGCCCGCTCGCGAATCGCCGAGATGGCGGCGATCGACCTGATCGTCTCCGACGTGCTGATGCCGGGCCTGACCGGGCCTGAGATGATCGCCGGGCTCGGCGCCGCTGCGGATCGGGTGGCCGTGCTGTTCGTCACCGGTTTCGCCGGAGAGACCGACGCTGCGGTGTTTCGCGGCCGCCCGGTGCTGCGCAAGCCCTATACGCTGGCCGGCCTGGCCCGCGCCGTGGAGGACGCTGTCGAGCTGCGCGAGGCGGCGCTCTAAAGCGCGTCGGCTTCCATCGACGCACCGAGCTGCGCAGCGGCCATTTCGCGCGCCTTGTCGCGCGGCAGGCGCAGCGCCCGCGCCATCGGGCCGCCGAGCAAGGCGTCGCCCAGCGCCATCAGGACGAGCTGGAGCGTCTCTTCCTCGAGCGCCTTGGCATCGGCGTCATGATCCTCGGCAAGCTGATCGACGAGCCGGTGGATCGCCTCCAGGATCGGATCGAGCGCGTCCTGGTTTCCGGTGAGGATCATCCAGCTGGCGAGCGCCCCAGCGCCGCCTTCCCCGAACGCATCGAAGGTGAGGTCGACAACCTCGCGAGGGTTATGGTCGCCGGCGCGCGCGCGCATCACGGCGGCGCCGATCTTCGCGGTGACGTCGTCGGCGATGCTCGCCGCCAGCGCCTTTTGCAGCCCGGCCGCCGAGCCGAAATGATGCAGCAGATTGGCGTGGGTCCGGCCGATCCGCGCCGCGACCGCTTTCAGGGTCACGGCCTGCGGCCCCGCCTCGAGCAGCAAGGCCCGTGCCGCCTCAAGCGCGGCATCGCGCGATTCCTCGGGTGAGAGGCGCTTGCGTGGTGATTGCGACATTTCTGTTATGGTCCCCGTTCGTCTCCCTAGTGACGAAGAATCGCCGGGAACGCAAAGGGCTACGACCATTGGACAGGGGCGGGCGGAGCCTTGCCGGGCATGCTCCGCCCCGTCGATCGTCGCCGACGAACCTGCTCAGGCCGCCATTCGGGCATCGTCGTCGCAGCCGCCGCACGCGCCTTCCGACAAGTCGAGCGTGTAGCGCGCGGTCTCACCCTCGGCCCCCCGCCCGCGGGAGTAGAGGCTCGTGACCGTGCCCGTCGGACGGAAGCCGAGCTTGCGCAGCACGCGGCCAGAGGCCGGGTTATCGACGAAATGGCCGGCGCTCACCTGGCGGATGCCGCGCGCCCGCGCCGCATCGAGCACGGCGCGGCCCGCCTCGGTCGCGATGCCGCGGCCCCAGGCGCCGGGCGTCAGCCAATAGCCGAGCTCGTGCGGCTCGTCGCGGTGCGGGGCGATGCCCATGCCGCCGACCAGCCGCGTGGCGCCGGCCTCATGCTCGAAGATCAGGAACTTGGGCTCCAGCGGATCGCCGAAGCCGGCCAGGAAGGTCTCGGCTGCCTCGATCGGATAGGGCCAGGGCGGTATGGCGAGCATGCGCACAACGCATTCGTGCCCGATCGCATCGGCCAGCTGGGGCGCATCCTCGGGCCAGCCGGGACGCAATGTCAGTCTCTGCGTACGCACGAACATGACCATCTCCTTGGTCCTGCGGTGCCCCACGCCATGCCACTATGACATGCGCGTTGCGCCGCGATTGCAGGGAGAAATAAAAAAGGGAGCCGGGCCGACCCGTCTCCCTTTTCGGTTGGTTCGTTCGAACCCGGGTCGCCCTGGTGGGCAACCCGTCCGGTTGCCCGATGTTACTCGGCAGCCTCCGCAATCATGTCCACCGAACAGAATTTGCGGCCGAGGCGGCCTTCCTTGAACGACACGCGACCGTCCACGAGCGCGAAAAGGGTATGGTCCTTGCCCATGCCCACGTTCACGCCCGGATAGAATTTGGTGCCGCGCTGGCGCACGAGGATGTTGCCGGCGACGACTTCCTGGCCACCGAACTTCTTCACGCCGAGACGGCGGCCCGCGGAGTCGCGGCCGTTGCGGGAGGAACCGCCTGCCTTCTTATGTGCCATGGTCTATACTCCTCGTGTCTCGCTTACGCTTCCGCGGCCGGGCTCTGGGCCTCGGCTTCGGGGGCGGCGGCCTTCTTCGCCTTCGGCGCGGCCTTCTTCTTCTCTTCCTGCGCACCGATCGCGGTGATCTTCAGGATGGTGTGGTTCTGGCGATGGCCGTTGCGGCGACGATAATTGTGCCGGCGGCGCTTCTTGAAGACGATGACCTTCTCGCCCTTCGCCTGCGCGACGATCTCGGCCGAAACGGTCAGGCCGTCGGTCGACTTGAGTTCGCCACCTTCGCCCGCGAGCAGCACATCACCGAGCGTGACCGTCGAACCGGCCTCGCCGTCGAGCTTCTCGACTACGATCTTGTCTCCTGCGGCAACGCGATACTGCTTGCCGCCCGTGCGCACGATAGCGAACATCGGTCTCTTCTCTGGTTCAAATGCTTGTGCCCGCCAGGCAGAGCCGGGCAGGAGGAAGGGCGCAGCTAGGCGAGAAGCACTTCGCTGTCAAGCGTGGAGCGGCGGTTTTCGCCGCCGCCCGGCCATCAATGGCGATGCGTGCGCTTCAACGTGTAGCGGCCATCGGCATAGCCGTCGAACAGGCCACCGATCGCAGGATGATCGACCGGCTCCTCGCTATCATCGACCACCAAATTTTGCTGGCTGACATAGGCGACATAGCTCGATTCGTCGTTCTCGGCGAGCAAGTGATAGAAGGGCTGGTCCTTGCGGGGACGCACGTCCTCCGGGATCGCCTGATACCATTCCTCGCTGTTGGCGAAGACGGGATCGATATCGAAGACCACGCCCCGGAAATCGAACAGCCGGTGCCGCACGACGTCGCCGATGGCGAAGCGGGCGCGGGAGACCGGGGGCATCGGAACGCCGGATTCCAGGGGCGACGATGCGCTGGGCAGTTGTGTCATGTCCTACAATCTAGTGGCTCGGCGCGGCGGCACAAGGATGCGCTTGCGGAGCGCGAAACCCTGCGCTAATGGCCGCCGCTCACATCGACCAGCGCGTCCTGTTCCGCTCGGAACGACAACGCGTTTCATCCAGCGGAGAGGTGGCAGAGAGGTCGAATGCGCCGCACTCGAAATGCGGTTTACGGGCAACCGTAACGTGGGTTCGAATCCCACCCTCTCCGCCATATTCGCCACGCCTGGAAGCGTGGGGCGCGCTTATGGCAAGCGCCGTTCGAACAGCTTGCTCCGCGACTTCATCCCGGATCCGCGCCGCGGCCGTCCGTGACGCGGCCAAGGGTCACGCCGGCAAACCGGGCGAGGCTGGCGAGAAGCGGCGAGAGGGCAGGGTCGATCGGACCCGGCGTGTCCCAATAGACCCCCAGCGCCATGCTCCGGTCCATCAATCCGATCGGATAGGCGGCGAGGCGACGGACGAAGGTGGGCTCATAGGCGGCGAGCGGCACCCGGGGGTCCAGATAGATGTCGGGAATCAGGATCGGGTGCCCATCGAGGATCGCCAGGCCCGAAATGCAGGATTCGATCGGAAAGCGCTGCCCCGTCCACAATGGCGCGATCGCGTCCTCGGCAACATAGACGACGTGGTCGCCGTCCCGCCGCACCACGGCGATGCCCTGCGCACCGGCGATCTCGCGCGCGGACTCGCGCAGCACCGCGATCAGAGTCTCGATCGACTGCACGTCGGCAAGTCGACGCATCGCTCCATTCAATAGTCGCCGCCGGGTCGGCAAATTTTGGCCCACGCGATCCTCCAGGGCCCGGCGGTTAGCATTGCCCGGCCTTGCAAGTCGATAAAGCCGCCTTCGGGAAAGCTACGGAGTTGCCTGCCCGTGCCCGAGCATCGCCCGAGTCGGGTCAATGCAGTGCCTGGGCGCCGCGCGTGTCCGAGGGCGAACGGCGCGGCTTGCGTGAAGCCTTGCCGGCGCCTGCGTCGATCGCGAAGGCGGAGGCCAGATCCGTGAGGGCCATGACCTCATGGCTCAGCGTGCGTGTCGCTGCCGAGGTCTGTTCGACCATGGCGGCATTCTGCTGGGTCGAGCGGTCCATGGCGCCGACCGCCGTCGAAATCTCGCCGATCGCCATCGATTGCGCGCTGTTGTCGGTCGCCATGCCGCCGAGCAGCGCATGGACCTGGCCGACATCGGCCGAGATGCCCGCAAGCGCGCCGTCGACCTTGCGGACCGCTTCCACCGCGTCGCCGATATCGGCCTGGGTCGTGGTCAGCTGATCGCGGGCACGCCCGGCTTCTTCCTCGGCGCGCATCGCAAGGGCGGAGACGAGGTCGGCGACGACCGCGAAGCCGCGTCCGGCCTCGCCGGCGCGACCTGCCTCGACTGCGGCGTTCATTGCCAGCACGCGCGTCTGGAAGGCGATCTTGTCCAGGCCCTCGATCACGTCGTCGATGCCCTTCGCGCTTTCGGAAACGCGGCTCATCGCCTGGACCGCCTGATCGGCCACCGAACGGCCCTGCTCGACGGTGAGCGTCGCCTGATCGGCGCGCGCTACGGTCTCCTTGGCGGCATGCGCCGTGTTCTTGAGCCGCTCGTCCATCTGGGTGATCGAGGCCGTGGTTTCCTCTAGGCTCGCCGCGCTCGATTGGGTCCGGCGGGAGAGGTTGTCCGAAGCCTCGGCGATCTCGCCGATGCCCATGCTGATCCGCTCGGTGCCCGCGCAGATTCCTGCCACCATGCCGCGCATCTTCTCGATCGCCTGGTTGAAGCTGGTTTCGAGCGACGCAAAGGCCGGCGGCATCCGATCGAGGTTCTGGGACAGGTTGCCGTCGGCAAGCGCGGCGAGCGCTTCGTCGAGGCGGGTGACCGCGCCCTGGCGCGCCGCGGTCTCTTCCTCGAAATAGATCGACAGCGAGATTTCCATGTCGAGCAGTGCGGCCTTGATCAGCGCCACCGGCAGCTCGACGCTCGCGCGCGGGCGGAAGATGCCGAGAACGCGCTTCCAAAGCGGGGTCTTGCGGGCGATCTCGCGCAGCAAATTCTCGAGCACCAGCGCATAGGCGCCGACATACCAGCGCGGCTCCAGCCCGATCCGCGCATGGGTCGCGCCGATGCGCCGGGCGCTTTCCAGATAATTGGAATCGAAGCTCGCCTCGGCAACGTGCCGCCAATGGCCCTGCTGCGCGCCCTTCGCACGCTGCATGTGCCCGGTGTCCGCGAAGAACCGCGCCGTCTCCGGGGTGGCGACGACTTGCTCGTAGAACAGATCGAGCGACGGGCCGATCACTTCACCGACCATCGCCTGGTTCGCGTGGAGCAAGGCGCGTTGCGCGGAGTCCATCCGCATGAATGCCAGGCGGGAGGCAAGCTGATCGGACATGGGCAGGAAGTCCCTTGTTTTCGGTAGACGCGGGACGACCTGTCCGCGCTTCCTCATTTTAGGAGCCTGCAGTCAACTTCGATCAAGATTAGGTAGTTGTCCGTAGGACGGTCAGTAAAGGTCAATCAGAGTTCGATTTCGCCTCTTATTATAACAATTAGCAACGAGACCCAGTCATCTGCCTGGCGATAGTTTAGGCGGGGTCAACCAAATCTCTACTTAAAGAGAGGCCGTGTCAGTTTGCCGCCTTGGCAAGCCCGCGCGAAATCTGCAGCGCCGCGTTGAGCCGCGCCTTGGGGGTCGCCCAGGCCCGGGTGATCACCAGCTTCATGTCCGGCCGCAGCTTGGCGGTGCCTTCCAGCTTGTCGACATAGGCGAGCAGTCCCTCGACATTGGGGAACTGATCGTCGTGGAAGCTGACCAGCGCGCCCTTCGGCCCGATGTCGAGCTTGGCGATGGACGCCGCCTTGGCGTTGAGCTTGGTCTCGATCAGCGTCACCAGATTCTCGGTCGCCTCCGGCAGCGCACCGAAGCGGTCGATCATCTCGGCGGCGAAGGCTTCGATCCCGGCGCGGTCCTCGACGTCGTTGAGGCGGCGATAGAGGCCCATGCGCAAGTCGAGGTCGGGGACATAGTCCTCGGGAATCATGATCGGCGCATCGACGGTGATCTGCGGCGAGAAATCCTTGGGACGCTCGTCGCGCATGCCGCCGGCCTTGGCATCGAGGATCGCCTCTTCCAGCATCGACTGGTAGAGCTCGTAGCCGACTTCCTTGATATGGCCGGACTGTTCGTCGCCGAGCAGGTTGCCTGCGCCGCGAATGTCGAGATCGTGGCTGGCGAGCTGGAAGCCGGCGCCCAGGCTCTCGAGATCGGACAGCACCTTGAGCCGCTTTTCCGCCGCCTCGGTCATCTGCCGCTGGGGCGGGGTGGTCAGATAGGCATAGGCGCGGGTCTTCGCCCGGCCGACCCGGCCGCGCAGCTGATAGAGCTGGGCGAGGCCGAACTTGTCGGCGCGATTGACGATCAGCGTGTTGGCGCTCGGAATGTCGAGCCCGGATTCGACGATGGTTGTCGAGACCAGCACTTCGAACTTCTTGTCGTAGAAGGCGGACATCCGCTCCTCGACTTCGGTCGGGCTCATCTGGCCGTGCGCGACGACATAGCGGACCTCGGGCACCTGCTCGCGCAGGAATTCCTCGATCTGGGGCAGATCGGCGATGCGCGGGGTGACGAAATAGGCCTGGCCGCCGCGGTAATGCTCACGCAACAGCGCCTCGCGCAGCACCACCGGGTCCCAGGGCATCACATAGGTGCGCACCGCAAGCCGATCGACCGGCGGCGTCTGGATCACCGACAGCTCGCGCAACCCCGACATCGCCATCTGCAGCGTGCGCGGGATCGGCGTGGCGGTGAGCGTCAGCACGTGGACGTCCGCCTTCAGCCCCTTCAGCCGCTCCTTGTGGGTGACGCCGAACCGCTGCTCCTCATCGACGATGACGAGCCCGAGCCGCTTGAACTCGACGCCCTTGGCGAGGACGGCATGCGTGCCGACCACCACGTCGATCGTTCCGTCGGCCAGGCCTTCCTTGGTCGCCTTGGCCTCGCTCGCGGTGACGAGGCGCGAGAGCCGGCCGACCTTCATCGGAAAGCCTTCGAAGCGCTGGGTGAAATTGTTGAAATGCTGGCGCGCGAGCAGCGTCGTCGGGCAGACCACCGCGACCTGCATCCCCGCCATCGCCGCGACGAAGGCGGCGCGCAGCGCGACTTCGGTCTTGCCGAAGCCGACGTCGCCGACGATCAGCCGGTCCATCGGCCGGCCGGCGCCGAGATCCTCGAGCACATCGCCGATCGCGCGATCCTGGTCGTCGGTCTCCTCATAGGGGAAGCGATCGACAAAGGCCGGGTAGCCGCCGGCATCGGGCTGAGCGATTTCGGCGGGGCGCGTGGCTCGCTTGGCGGCGGTGGCGATGAGCTCGCCCGCGATCTCGCGGATCCGCTCCTTCATGCGGCTCTTGCGCCGCTGCCAGGCCTCGCCACCGAGCTTGTCGAGGCTCGCGCCTTCCTCGCCGGCGCCGTAGCGGCTCAGCACCTCGAGATTTTCGACGGGCACGTACAGCTTGTCGCCGCCGGCATATTCGATCGCGACGCAATCGTGCGGCGCCCTCTGCACCGGGATCTGGGTCAGCCCGTCATAGCGGCCGATGCCGTGATCGACATGGACGACGAGATCGCCGGGCGAGAGCGTCGCCAGCTCGTTGAGGAAGGCGTCGGTGTTCTTGCGGCGCTTCGACCGGCGCACCAGCCGATCGCCGAGCATGTCCTGCTCGGTGAGCACGGCGATGTCGGGCGTGGTGAAGCCATGGTCGAGCGGCAGCACGACCAGCGCGACGCCCTTGTCGCCGATGCCGAGCGCTTCCTGCCAGCCATCCGCCTTGCGCGCGCCCTTGAGGCCATGGTCGCCGAGCAGACCCGAAAGCCGCTCGCGCGCGCCGTTCGAATAGCTGGCGAGCACGGCCTTGCGCCCGTCCTTGTGCAGCTTGGCGAGATGCGCGACGACCGCGTCATAGACGTTATTGCCGGCGGCACGTTCCGGGGCGAAATCGCGCGGGCCATCGACGCCGAAATCGAGCACCGTCTTCGATTCGGGCTCGTGGAACGGCGTGGCGAGATGCACTGGCCGCTCCTCGATCCGCTTCTGCCACTCGCTCGCGGTCAGATAAAGCGCATCGGCGGGAAGGGGGCGATAGCTGCCCGGATCGCCGGACTGGGCGCGGACGCGGTTCGACTGATAGTCGGCGATCGCCTCGAAGCGCTGCTCGGCGGCAGCCGGCGTCCCCGAATCGCGCACGATCACGGCATCGTCGGGCAAATGCTCGAACAACGTCTCCAGCCGCTCTTCGAAAAGCGGCAGCCAATGCTCCATGCCCTGGAGGCGGCGCCCGTCGCTGATCGCCTGATACAGCGGATCGCCAGTCGCCGTGGCGCCGAACTTCTCGCGATAGCGGGTGCGGAAGCGCTTGATCGACTCCTCGTCGAGCAGCGCTTCGGAGGCGGGTAGCAGCGTGAAGCCGTCGACGCGCCCGGTCGTGCGCTGGTCGCTCGGATCGAAGGTGCGGACGCTCTCGATCTCGTCGCCGAAGAAATCGAGCCGCAGCGCCTGCTCGGCGCCGCTCGGGAACAGGTCGACCAAGCCGCCGCGCACCGCGAACTCGCCGGCATCGTTGACTGTATCGACGCGGACATAGCCATTGGCCTGGAGCAGCGCCGCAAGCCGATCGAGACCGATCCGCTCGCCGGGCGCCAATCTGGCAACGAGCTGGCGGATGCGGAATGGCGTCAGCGTGCGCTGGGTGGCGGCATTGATCGTGGTGACGAGCAGGCGCGGGGTCTTGCCGGCAGCCTGGAGCGCATGGAGCGTCGCCAGCCGCTCCGACATCACCCGCAGCGTCGGGCTCGCCCGGTCATAGGGCAGGCAGTCCCAGGCCGGGAAGGTCAGGACTTCCAGATCCGGTGCGAAGAAGGGCGCAGTCGCCGCGATCGCGCGCATCGCCGCCTCGTCGGGCGCTACGAACACCGCGGTGCCGCCGGCGCGCGCCAGGTCGCCCAGCATCCAGGGCAGGAAGCCGGTGGGCGCGCCCGATAGCGTAAGCGGCGCGCTGGCGGACAGGATCGTCTTGAGATCGGGCATTCAGCGGGAGATCGGCACGTAGTTCAGGGTCTTGAGCGCATTCATCACGGTGCCGGCATAGCGCTCCGGCACGGCGGCGGTTCCCATCGCCCAGGCCATGATATCGACATCCTGTTCTTCGAGCAGTGCCTCGAACAGATCGATCTCGGCCTCGCTCCAGCCTTCGCCATGCTGGTCGAAAAAGCCGCCGATCAGCAGGTCGGCTTCCTTCACGCCGCGGTGCCAGGCACGGAAGCGGAGGCGTTTGAGGCGGGTTTCGCGGTCCATGGGCTCCAACGGCGATAGGCCGACGGGGCGCGGAATGCGCTGTCGGCGACGGGTTCGCCGCCCAGATAAGGCGAGGTACCGGCAAACGCCAGCCGGCATTTTGTCGTGCTTTGCCCGCTCGTTCGTCGCGCGTCCTACAATGGAGGGGCGAAGGAGCGCTGGAATGACCGATATCCCCTGGTTCGTGATGCTGAAGTCGATCAACGGCGATCCCATGCTGGTCAATGTCGCGTCGGTACGTGCGGTCTCGACGATCAATATGGCGGGCGACGAAGTCAGCGTGATTTCGTTCGGCAACGATCATGAGGTCGTGGTGGGATCGACGGTGCCGGAAGTCCTCACCGCGATCGAAAAGCGGACCGAGGCCAAGCGCCAGGCCTGACGCGCGCCGAGGTTGGCGTTCCTCCGCCGAGCGACTAGTTCGGGGCGATGCGGCCCGAGCTCCTGAATCCCCTGTTCGCCGAATTGACTGCGCTGAAGGGCGTCGGTCCGGCGCTGGCCCGGCCGCTCGATCGGCTGGGACTGGCGCGCGTCATCGATGTCGCCTTCCATTTGCCCACCGGCTTCGTCGATCGCCTGCCGCGCGAGACGCTCGACATGGCGGATGCCGGTCGCGTCATCGCGATCACGCTCACCCCGGTCCAATATCGCATGAGCGGCGGCGCACGCTCGCCGGCCCGCGTCCAGGCGGTCGATGCCGCAGGCAATGCTGTCAGCCTCGTCTATTTCGGTGGCAGTTCGGGCTGGGCGAAGAAGCTGCTGCCGCTGAACGAGCCGCGCCGCGTCTCGGGCAAGCTCGAACATTATGGCCAGGAGCTGCAGATCGTCCATCCGGACTATGTCCTGCCGCTCGACGAGGCGCAGGACGCGGAGGGCCGCGAGGCGATCTACCCCTGCTCGGAAGGCATCACGTCGAAACGCATCGCGGGACTTGCGGCCCAGGCGATCGAGCGTGCCCCCGCGCTCCCCGAATGGATCGAGCCGAGCCTCAAGGACCGCCACCAATGGCCCGACTGGCGCGACGCGCTGGCCCGCATCCACGCCGACCCCGCCGACGCCAAAGCGCGCGAGCGGCTGGCCTATGACGAGGTCTTCGCCAACCAGCTCGCATTGATGCTGGTGCGCGGCGAGGCGCGGGCCAAGCGCGGGCGGCCGCTGGCGGGCGACGGGCGGCTGCGCGACGCGTTGCGCCTTCCCTATGCGCCGACCGGCGCGCAGGCGCGTTCGATCGGCGAGATTGAAGGCGACATGGCGCAGAGCCAGCCGATGCTGCGGCTGCTCCAGGGCGATGTCGGCTCGGGCAAGACGCTGGTCGCGACGATGGCACTGCTGATCGCGGTCGAAGCCGGGGCGCAGGGTGCGCTGCTTGCACCCACCGAAATCCTCGCCCGCCAGCATTTCGAGACGCTCGGCCGCACCCTCGCCGGGCTCGACCTGCGCCTGGGCCTGCTCACCGGCCGCGACAAGGGGCGCGCCCGCGAGGCGACGCTGATGGGGCTGGCGAGCGGCGAGATCGACATCCTGATCGGCACCCATGCGATCTTCCAGGAAGGCGTATCCTATCGCGACCTCGGCTTGGTCGTGGTCGACGAGCAGCATCGCTTCGGCGTCGCCCAGCGCATGATGCTCCAGGCCAAGGCCGAGCGGCCGCCGCACCTGCTGGTGATGACCGCGACGCCGATTCCGCGCACGCTCACGCTCGCCCAATATGGCGAGATGGACGTCAGTCGCCTCGCCGAGATGCCGCCTGGGCGCGAGCCGATCGAGACGCGGGTCGTCTCGGAAGAGCGGATGGCCGAGGTGGTCGATGGGCTCGGCAGACATATCGAGGGCGGTGGCCAGGCCTATTGGGTGTGCCCGCTGGTCGAGGAGAGCGAGAAGTCCGATCTCGCCGCGGCCGAGGCGCGGGCGGCGACGCTGCACGCGCGGTTCGGCGACAAGATCGGGCTCGTCCATGGCCGGATGAAAGGGCCGGAAAAGGACGCAGTGATGGCGCGCTTCGCCAGCGGCGAGATTGCGGTGCTCGTCGCCACCACCGTGATCGAAGTCGGCGTCGACGTGCCCAATGCGACGCTGATCGTCATCGAACATGCCGATCGCTTCGGCCTGGCCCAGCTTCACCAGCTGCGCGGGCGCGTCGGCCGGGGCGGGGGGCGATCGGTGTGCCTGTTGCTGCGCGGCGGCCAGCTCAGCGAAACCGCGCGCGCGCGGCTGGCGCTGATGCGCGAAACCAATGACGGCTTCCGCATCGCCGAGGAGGACCTGCGGCTGCGCGGGGCCGGCGAGTTGCTCGGCACCCGCCAGTCCGGCGAGCAGAGCTTCCGCCTCGCGCCGCCCGAGAAATTCGCGGAGCTGCTCGGCATGGCCAATCATGATGCCCGGCTGCTGGTCGATCGCGACGGCGGGTTGAAGGGCGAGCGCGGCCAGGCAGCGCGGCTGGCACTCTATCTGTTCGAACGGGATGCGGCCGTCGGGCTGCTGCGCGCCGGTTGAGCTATTTGCCCTTCACCATCGTCGCGAGCAGCTCGTAATAGTCGGCCAGGTCAATCGCGCGATCGAACTGGCAGCCAATCCGGCCGCCCAGCGACCAGCGGATCTCGGCGGCAAGCGTGCCCGCGTGCGGCAGGATGACGCGGAAGCGGTCGCCGATTTCGAAATGGGCCTCGCAACGCGCCATCAATCCGTGCGGGGAGATATTGACGATCAGCAGCGTGACCGGCTTGGCATCCGGTCCGAACGCCCGTGCGCGATAATGGACCTCGTCGCGCTCTTCACGGCGGATCTCGGCATACGCCAAATTGCCTCTTCCAAAACGCACGCGGCGCCTCACATCAACGCTTGAGGTACTCCTGCGGCATAGCGCCTGGCGGATGAATGCGGTCGCAACAAAGCTGCTTAATGCAAGCTTATCGCGCGCCTTTTTCAGGCGGGGACGAGCAGGCCGTGGCGCTTCTTGCCCATGCTGAGCTTCACGGGCTCCGAGACTGCGATCGTGAAGGCCGGATCGGTCACCGCCGCGTCGTTCACCCGCACGGCCCCCTCGGCGATCTTGCGCCGCGCCTCGTTGTTCGAGGCGGCGAAGCCGAGCGCCTTGCTCGCCTCGACGATCGAAATGCTGCCGCCCGCAACTGCGTGCGTCGGCAGCGATTCGCCCGTGCCGCCCTCGGCAAAGGTCCGGCGCGCAGTCTCGGCGGCTTCCTCGGCGGCGGCACGGCCGCGGCACAAGGCCGTCGCTTCGTTGGCGAGCACTTCCTTGGCGCGGTTGATCTCCGCGCCCTCGAGCGCTTCGAGCCGGGCGATCTCGTCGAGCGGCACGTCGGTGAACAGGCGCAGGAACTTGCCGACGTCGCGATCGTCGGTGTTCCGCCAGAATTGCCAGTAATCGTAATGCGAAAGCTGGTCCTCGTGCAGCCAGACGGCGCCGTTCACCGACTTGCCCATCTTGCTGCCGTCCGCCTTGGTGATCAGCGGCGTGGTGACGCCGAACAGCTCGGCCCCGTCGATCCGGCGCGTCAGCTCGATGCCGTTGACGATATTGCCCCACTGATCCGATCCGCCCATTTGCAGGCGGCAGCCGCGGCGGCGCGACAGCTCCAGGAAATCATAGGCCTGAAGGATCATGTAGTTGAATTCGAGGAAGGTCAGCGGCTGCTCGCGATCGAGGCGCAGCTTCACCGAATCGAAGGTGAGCATGCGGTTGATCGTGAAGTGCCGCCCGACGTCGCGCAGGAACGGGATGTATTCGAGCCGGTCGAGCCAATCGGCATTGTTGACCAGCACGGCGTCGGTCGGCCCGTCGCCGAAGGTCAGGAACCGTTCGAAGATCCGGCGGATCGAGGCGATGTTGGCGGCGATGCCGTCCTCGTCGAGCAGCTTGCGGATCTCGTCCTTGCCCGAAGGGTCGCCCACCTTGGTGGTGCCGCCGCCCATCAGCACGATCGGCTTTTGCCCGGCCTGCTGGAGCCGGCGCAGCAGCATCACCGAGACGAGATTGCCGACATGGAGCGAGGGCGCGGTCGCGTCGAAGCCGATATAGCCCGGCACCACCTGGCGCGCCGCGAGGCCGTCGAGCCCCTCGGCATCGGTCACCTGGTGGATATAGCCGCGTGCGGTGAGCAGGCGGAGCAATTCGGACTTGTGCTCGGTCATGATGGCCGCCGCATAGCCAAAGCGCGGCGGCGCGTCATCCCCACGCTGCGTCGCACTGCGTGACGCCAGCCTCGGGCGCGGTTAGGAGAGAGGCATGACCTACGCACTGACCGTTGCCGCGACCCTGTGGCTCGTGCCGGGATGGCTGGCATGAACGAGACTCTCACGCCGCAGCCGGCCGCACCGCCCCTCGCGGTGACCGGCCTGCACGTCACCGGCACCCTGTGCCGCGGACCCAGCGAGCTGACCTATCGCATCCTGGGGGGGCCGGTGCGGATGGCGCCACCGGGCGAACCGCTGCGCACCGACGAGCTCTGGCGCACCACCTGCTTCGAGCTGTTCATCCAGCCCGAGGGAGGCGAGGGCTATTTCGAATTCAACTTCGCGCCCTCGGGACAATGGGCGGCCTATCGTTTCGACGGCTATCGCTCGGGAATGGCAGACCTCCCGCTCGATCCGCCGCGGATCGAAGTTGCCGGGGAGGGGGTGCGGATCGCGATGGACCTGTCAGCCCTCCCGTCAGCACCCTGGCGTGTCGGCATCACTGCGGTGATCGAAGAGGGGGACGGCACCAAATCCTTCTGGGCGCTGGCCCACCCCGGCGAACGGCCCGATTTTCACGCATCGGCCGGTTTCGTGCTCGAGCGCTAAACTCCCCCCGTTCGCCCTGAGCTTGTCGAAGGGCGGTTCTTCTTTTTACCCCCGCATGCCGAAACAAGACCGCCCTTCGACAAGCTCAGGGCGAACGGGGGTAGGTTATGCCGCGCCAAGAACTCCGGGGGGGCATGCCCCGGCAAGAACGGCGGCTGTCATGCCGTGGCAAACACCTTCGGCATCGGTGCCCGGGCCGCCGCGATGGCCGCCGACAGCACGATCGTATCCTCGACGAACCCGCTCGCCACTCGTCCGAAACGCCGCATCGCCCATTTCCGCGCCCCGAACGTGGCATAGGAGGCGAGCACCGCCGTCGCACCCGTCACCGCCGCCGCCGCGAAACGCTCGCGGCGCGGGGCGAGGACCATGCCGGCAAAGGCGGCGTTGAGGCTGCGGACGATCACTGCCGGCGGGATGATCCGGTCCGGCGCGCTCTTCTGCTTGTCGCCGACCATCTCGTACACCGCCAGCGCCGTCGCCCCGGCCGAAGCGAGCGGATGGGAGAGCAGGTGCGGCGCATTGTCGTCGCGCGGCAGCGTGCCGGTACGCGCGGCATTGGCGACGATCGCCAGCGGCGTCATTGAACGTGCGCCCGCGACGATTCCGAGCAGGATGGAGCGAAGCATCGACGTTTCCTTCAATTGCGTTGTCGAAGCGTCCACCCACCAGACCGCGCGATGATCCGGCTTGCGTCGCGCGGCAAGTCCCGGCAGCACCGCGCGCATGCAATTCGGTATCGATCGCCTGCTCGCCGACCCCGCGCTTCGCAAGCCGCTGGAGGGCAAGCGCGTCGCGCTGCTCGCCCATCCCGCCTCGGTGACCGCGGACCTCACCCACTCGCTCGACGCGCTGGTCGCATCGGGGCTCAACGTCTCGGCGGTGTTCGGCCCGCAGCATGGCGTCCGCGGCGACTTGCAGGACAATATGATGGAGTCCCCGGACTTCACCGATCCGACCTATGGCGTGCCGGTGTTCAGCCTCTACGGCGAAGTCCGCCGCCCCACCGGCCAGTCGATGGGCACGTTCGACGTGCTGCTGGTCGATCTCCAGGACGTGGGCTGCCGGATCTACACCTTCGTCACCACGCTCCTCTACGTGCTCGAGGCCGCGGCCGCGCATGGCAAGAGCGTCTGGGTGCTCGATCGCCCCAATCCCGCCGGCCGGCCGATCGAGGGCACCACGCTGCTCCCCGGCTGGGAGAGCTTCGTCGGCGCTGGCCCCATGCCGATGCGCCACGGCATGACGCTGGGCGAGATGGGCCATTGGTTCATCGCCCAGTTCGGCCTCGACGTCGATTATCGCGTGATCGAAATGCAGGGCTGGCAGCCCGATGCCGCGCCGGGCTTCGGCTGGCCGCCCGAGCGCCCCTGGATCAATCCGAGTCCCAATGCAGCGAACGTCAACATGGCGCGCGCCTATGCCGGCACGGTGATGCTGGAAGGGACGCTGCTCTCCGAAGGGCGCGGCACCACCCGTCCGCTCGAGCTGTTCGGTGCGCCCGATATCGACGCCCGCGCGGTGATCGCCGAGATGCGGCGGATGGCGCCTGAGTGGCTGACCGGCTGCACGCTGCGCGACATCTGGTTCCAGCCCACCTTCCACAAGCATGTCGGCCAGCTCTGCTCGGGCGTGTTCATCCATGCCGAGGGCGCGGCGTACGATCACGCCGCCTTCCGCCCCTGGCGTCTCCAGGCGCTGGGCTTCAAGGCCATCCGCAATCTCTATCCCGGCTACGCGCTGTGGCGCGACTTCCCCTATGAATATGTCTTCGACAAGCTGGCGATCGACGTGATCAATGGCGGGCCCGACCTGCGCGCCTGGGTGGAGGACGATGCCGCGCTGCCGGGCGACCTCGATGCGCGCGCGCAGCCCGACGAAGCCGCCTGGGAAGCCGCCCGCGCCCCGCATTTGCTGTACTGAGCGAAAGCGAATAACGAGCATGGCGATGCTGGCGGGGCTGATCTTCGCAGTCGAGGAGGCGGAGGACCGCCCGGGGACGCTGATGGCGACGCTGCCGTTCGGCGGCATGACGCTGCTCGAATATCAGGCGCGGCTGCTGTTCGGCGCCGGCGCCGAGCATGTTCTCGTCGCGGTCGGGCGGATGACGCCGGCACTGCTTGCCGCGGTCAACCGCGCCGCCAAGCGCCATCCGCGCATCGAGATCGTCCGCTCCGCCGAGGAGGCGGCCGAGAAGATCGCGCCCGGATCGCGCGTGCTGGTGATCGCCGACGGGCTGGTCACCACCGATCCGGTGATGGACAAGATGGGCGGGGAGGGCGCGCAGGCGCTGCTCGTCACCGACGATCCCAGCTCGCCCGCCGCGATCGAGCGGATCGACATGCGCGACAGCTGGGCCGGGATCGCGCGCATCTCGCTCGATCAGCTCGCCGAGATCGCGCACATGCCCGAGGATTACGACTTCCAGTCGGCGCTGCTGCGCGTCGCGGCGCAGTCCGGTGCCGAGCATGTCCCGCTCACGGCCGGCTGGCTCAAGGGCGGCCACGGCGTCGAGCGGACGACGACCGGGCTTGCCGCGCGCAACACCGGCGTGCTCGCGGCGCTGACCGAGCGGCGGACGAACTGGGCCGATCGCTGGGTCTTCACCCGCGCCGCGCGGCTGATTCTGCCGGAACTGGTCGGGCGGAATGTCCCGGGTTGGGCGGTGACTGCTGCGGGCGGGGTGGTTTCGCTGCTCGCGCTGGTCGGCGCGGGCCTGGGATGGCTTGCGACCGGATCGATCGTCGCGCTGGCTGGCACGGCCATCCTGGCCTGCGGATCGGCGCTCGCCGTGCTGCGCGGCGAAGATCGCCGGGCTTTTTTGCTCGAGTCGGCGATCTTCTGTCTCTTTTCGGGAATCATTCTCCTTTCGGGATTCGTGCAGTGGCAAAGCACGGGGTCGGAGGCCGCTCCGCTGCTTGCGTTGACGGGGGTCGCGACCCAGTTGCTGGCCGAGCGCGTGCCCGTCTCAGCCCATCGCTGGTGGGCAAGTCCTTCAGCGCAAATGCTTATATTTGCGCCATTTTCTGTCGCGGGACTGACGAAGCTGGGACTCGCCGCGGTCACGCTCTACGCCTTCGCGACGCTCGCCGCCGCGGTCGAAAGTACGCGCAAAAAAGCTTAGTCCCGTTTTAACGACAGATCGGCTAGCGTGCCGCGGATGTCGGACAACCCCGTCGACATGCGCGGCGACGTGAACGCCAGCGCCAGCAAGCTGCTCGCGCGTGCGGCGGCTGCGGAGACGCGCGCCTATCACGGGCTGATGGTCGCGATCGACGATTTCTTCCTGCCGGAGGACGCTCGGCTCGACGAGCACCTCCGCGCCGGCCTTGCCACCCTGCTCGCCGGACTGGTCGCGACGGTCGAGGGCGAGATTCGCGAGCATGCGGTGCGGCTGCTCTCGGCCAAGGGCGAGGCCCAGCTCGTCGCCGCCCTTGCCGCGCCCGGCGCCTCGGCCCAGGCGCGGCTCGCGCGCTCGGGCCTGCTGCGCGATCCCGAGCTGATGGCCGAGCTGGTCGGTCGCGTGCGCCAGGAGCTGCTCGGCGCTGCGCTGCCGATGACGGCGCCTGACGATCCCGAGCGGCCGAGCCTGATCAATCGCTTCGTCCAGCATCCCGATCGCGTCGTCGCGGCGAGCGCAATGGCGGTGCTGATCGCCGAAAGCCGTCGCCGCGCCACGCCCGACACGGGCCTGGTGCAGACCGAACTGCCCGCCGAACTCCATCACCGGCTCGCCTGGTGGGTGGCCGCCGCACTGCGAGGCCGCGTGGAGGCGCCAAGCGCTGCGCTCGATCAGGCGCTGTCCGAGGCCGCCCTGCGCAGCCTCTCCGCCTATGACGAGGGCAATCGGCTGGAAGCGGTGGCGCTGCGCTTTGCGGGGGCGATCGATGCTCAGTCCGGCGAACTGCCCGAGCTGCTCGTCGAGGCGCTGGGCGATCGGCGCATCGTGCTGTTCGTCGCGCTGCTCGCCCATGCGCTCGGCATGCCGTATCCGATCGCGCGCGAGATGGTGCTCGATCCGGCGGGCGACCGTCTCTGGCTCGCCCTGCGCGCGCTCGATCTGCCGCGCGCCTCGGTCGCGCAGATCGGCTATGCGCTGAGCGAGGCCGATCCGCGGCGCGACCTCGAAAGCTTTGCGGACACGCTCGATACGATTGCCGCGATTGCCGCCGCCGAGGCGCGCGATGCGCTGGCGCCGCTCAAGCTTCACCCGGATTATCGCGCCGCCGTCATCGCGCTCGATCGCGGAGGCACGCGGTGAACGCGATCGATCCCAGCCTGCCGCTCGCGATCGGGCGCACCGACGGCGAAGGACGGCTGATCGAGGCCGAGCCGCGCCTGATCGAACTCAACGAGCGTGCCGGCGGCGCGCTCGGCACGCCGCTCGCCGTCCCGCAGGTCGCGACGCTGGCGAGGCTCGCCCAGCGCCTTGGCATTGCCATTTCGCGCAACGTCATCGCCGCCGACGGGGAGGATGATCTCGAGCTTTGGGTGCGTGCCGAGCCCGATCGCGGCGGCGTCCGCCTCGAAGTCAGTGGCTGGCGCCCGCGTCCCGGCTGGCGCGCGCCGGCCAGCGAGCCAGATCGCGACGGCGATTTCTTCCGCTCGGCCGCCGATTGGCTGTGGGAGACCGACGCGACGCTGCGCATCACCTTCCTCTCGATCGAGGCGGGCGCGCGCTATGGCTTTGACGGATCGGCAATGCTCGGCCAGCCGCTCACTCGCCTGTTCAGCCTCGCCCAGGACGATCTCGGCAACCTGCCGATCCTCAGCGCCGTTGCTGCCCAGGCGCGGTTCGATGGGCAGAAGGCCGAGCTGCGCGGCACGGGCCGGATGGTCCGCCTCGCCGCCACGCCGCGTACCGATCCCGGCGGGCGCTTTGCCGGCTTCGTCGGCGCTGCGCACATGCTCGATGCGGCGCCGCCCGCCGCGGCGGGCCCCGATGCGCCGCTGCCGGGCGCGGAAGTGCCGTTCGGCGGCTTTCCCGATTCCTTCAGCCAGCGCCTCGATCGCGCGCTGCGCGGGCCGCTCGGCAAGATCATCGCCAATGCCGATTCGATCAGCGCGCAGACGGAAGGGCCGCTCAAGCCCGACTACGCCGAATATGCGAGCGACATCGCCAATGCCGGCCGTCATCTGCTCGGGCTGGTCGACGATCTGGTCGATCTGCAGGCGATCGAGCGCGAGGATTTCGCGATCGAGACCGAGCCGCTCGATCTGGCTGACGTCGCGCGCCGTGCTGCGGGGCTGCTCGCGGTTCGCGCCGCCCAGGCGCAGGTCCGGATCGACAAGCCGGCAGTGGACGAAAGCCTGGAAGTGACCGGGGAATTCCGCCGCGCGCTCCAGGTGCTGGTCAATCTCATCGGCAACGCCGTGCGCTATTCGCCGGCGGGCGGCATGGTCTGGATCCGCATCGAGCGTGACGAGACGCACGGCCATGTGATCGTCGCCGATCAGGGCAAGGGCATCGCCGAGGCCGATCAGGAGAAGATATTCGCCAAGTTCGGCCGGGTCGATCCCACCGAGCCCGGCGGCAGCGGACTGGGGCTCTACATTGCCCGCCGGCTGGCGCGCGCGATGGGCGGTGACTTGATCGTCGATAGCGAGCTCGGCATGGGCGCGCGCTTCGTCTTCAGCCTGCCGCTTCGCGGCTGAACGCCGCGGATGCGCGAAGGGCGCCCGCCGATCAGCGAGCGCCCTTCACCTTGATCCACGAGATTAGCGGTAGCAGACGGTCGTGCGGCGGCCGTGGTGCCATTCGGTCCGGCAATGGCGATTGCCGCGATAATAGCGGTTGCGCTCCCAGCGGGCACGCTCCCAACGATGGCGGCGCTCGCGCTCCCAGCGGTCACGGCGCCAGTCGCGTCGATCGTGGCGATAATCGCGCCGGTAGTCGCGATCGCGATAGCGCCAATCCTGCGCCGCCGGCGCTTCAATTGCAGCGCTCACCAGCGTCGCACTCGCGGCCGGGGCGGCGGTGGCCGGTGTGGTGGCGCTCGCAACGCCGACAAAGGCCAGCGCGGCGGCGGCGATCATCTTGGACAGGTTCATGGTCGATTCTCCTCTCGTGTCCCGCATGTGGCCTGTTGTACGCGCGGGACGCGATCGGGTTGCTGAACCGACGGGTCGGCTGAGGTTAATCTTGGCGGATCACTCGCTGTCTCGGAGCGTGCTTCTCCCGGCGCGCCGAGGCAGCAGGCGCGCGCCGCCGATCAGCACCGCGCCGACGAGCATCAGGACGCCGCCACGGATCACCCAGGTCTGGCTGCCGATCATCATGCTGCTCGCCGGCCAGCGCACCGCGCCCAGGCCCTGCAGCACGAACAACATGCCGAACAGCAGCGCGAAGATGCCGATCAAGGACAGGATGGCCTGGCGCATGAGTCGCGTCTCCGGATAGGGCCAGGAGGAATTAACGCGGCTAACGTCGCGGCGGAAGCCGGATGTGGCGAGGTCTCCGGTCGTCACAAGCTGCTCCCCGGCGAAGGCCCGGGCCCAGCTTCCGCGCGGCTGAAGCGATGGGATGATCTCGCACCCGTCGGCAACTGGGCCCCGGCCTTCGCCGGGGAGCAGTTTCCTTCAGGGCTTGCCCCGCCTTAGCGCTTGTCGATCGAAACGTAATCGCGCTGGGTCGGGCCGGTATAGAGCTGGCGCGGGCGGCCGATCTTCTGGTCGGGGTCCGAGATCATCTCGTTCCATTGCGCCACCCAGCCGACGGTGCGGGCGAGGGCGAACAGCGCGGTGAACATCGTCGTCGGGAAGCCGATCGCGGACAGGATCACGCCCGAATAGAAATCGACGTTCGGGAACAGCTTCTTCTCGATGAAATAATCGTCCTTGAGTGCCATTTCCTCGAGCTGCAGCGCCACGTCGAACACCGGATCGGAGACGTTCATCGCCGCGAACACTTCGCGCACCGTCTTCTGCATCACGGTCGCGCGGGGATCGTAGTTCTTGTAGACGCGGTGGCCGAAGCCCATCAGGCGGAACGGATCGTTCTTGTCCTTCGCGCGCGCGATGAACTCGGGGATGCGCTCGGGCCGGCCGATCTCGTGCAGCATGTTGAGCGCCGCTTCGTTGGCCCCGCCATGCGCCGGGCCCCACAGGCACGCGATGCCCGCCGCGATGCAGGCGAAGGGGTTGGCGCCCGACGAGCCGGCGAGGCGCACGGTCGAGGTCGAAGCGTTCTGCTCGTGATCGGCGTGGAGGATGAAGATCCGGTCCAGTGCTTTCTCGATCACCGGATTGACCTCATAGGTCTCGGCCGGAACGCCGAAGGTCATCCGCAGGAAGTTGCCGGTATAGCTCAGGTCGTTCTGCGGATAGAGGAAGGGCTGGCCGACGCTGTACTTATAGGCCATCGCCGCGATCGTCGGCATCTTCGCGATCAGCCGGTGGCTGGCGATCATCCGCTGGTGCGGATCGGTGATGTCGGTCGAATCGTGATAGAAGGCCGAAAGCGCGCCGACCACGCCGCACATCACCGCCATCGGGTGCGCATCGCGGCGGAACCCACGATAGAAGGTGGCGAGCTGCTCGTGCAGCATGGTGTGGCGCGTGATCGTGCGCGTGAACTTCGCATATTCGTCCTGGCTCGGCAGCTCGCCGTTCAGGAGCAGATAGGCGACTTCCATGAAGCTCGATTCTTCGGCGAGCTGGCCGATCGGGTAGCCGCGGTGGAGCAGCACGCCCTCGTCGCCATCGATATAGGTCAGGCCCGATTCGCACGACGCGGTCGAAGTGAAGCCCGGATCATAGGTGAAGGTGCCGGTCTGGCCATAGAGCTTGCGGATATCGATCACGTCGGGGCCGACGCTGCCCGAAAGGACCGGATATTCGACTTCCTTACCCGCAACCTGCAGCTTGGCAGTCTCGCTCATTCTCGTCTTCCTTCCTTGACCCGATTTTCAGGCGGGCACGGTCATCTGGTCGCGGATGCGCGCCAGACTCTCCTCGCGTCCCAGCAAGGCCAGAACGTCGAAGATGCCCGGAGAGGTGCGTCGCCCGGTCAGCGCCGCGCGCAACGGTTGCGCAGCCGCGCCGAGCTTCACCCCGGCATCCTCAGCAACGGTGCGTACCGCAGCTTCGAGCGCTTCCGTATCCCAGCTTTTCACGCCGTCAAGCGCGGTATGCAACTGAGCCAGCAGCGCCCGTGCGCCGCCCTCTAGCAGAGGCGCCGCATCGCCGTCCAATTCCAGTGGGCGTGTGCGAAAAAGGAACATCGCGCCGTCGCGCAACTCGATGAGATTCGCCGCGCGCGGCTTCAGGGCGGCCATGCTGCGGCGCAGAAGATCGCGCTGTTCCGCGCTCGCCTCGAACGGCAGCCGCGTGGCGACGAGATCGGCGAGCCGGCCGTCATCCGACGAGCGGATATAATGACCGTTCAGGTTCTCGAGCTTCTTCAGGTCGAACCGGCTTGGTGATTTTCCAACACCGGCAAGATCGAACCACTCGATTGCCTGCTCGCGGCTGATGATCTCGTCGTCGCCATGGCCCCAGCCGAGGCGGAGGAGATAGTTGGACAGCGCCTCGGGCAGGATGCCCAATTCGTCGCGATAGGCATCGACGCCCAGCGCGCCGTGTCGCTTGGAAAGCTTGGCGCCGTCCGCGCCGTGGATCAGCGGGATATGGGCATATTGCGGTTCCGGCCAGCCCATTGCGCGATAGATTGGCAGCTGGCGGAAGGCGTTGTTGAGGTGATCGTCGCCGCGGATGACGTGGGTCACGCCCATATCGTGATCGTCGACCACCACGGCGAGCATATAGGTCGGCGTCCCGTCGGAGCGCAGCAGCACCAGGTCGTCGATCTCGCTGTTCTGAACGGTCACTTCGCCCTGGACGAGATCGCGGATCGTCGTCGCGCCCTCGCTCGGCGCCTTGAGCCGGATGACATAGGAGGCATCGGCATCGGGATTCTCGCGCTCGCGCCAGGGCGAGCAGATGCGCAGCGGCTTCTTCGCGGCCTCGGCCTCGGCGCGCATCGCGGCGAGCTCGTCCTGGCTCAGGTAGCAGCGATAGGCCGCGCCCTGTTCGACCATCTGCCGCGCGACTTCGGCATGGCGCTCTGCGCGGGCGAACTGGAAGACTTCGTCGCCGTCCCAATCGAGGCCGAGCCAGCGCATCCCGTCGAGGATCGCGTCGATCGCCGGCTGGGTCGAGCGCGCGCGATCGGTATCCTCGATGCGCAGCAGGAACTTGCCGCCATGATGGCGGGCGAACAGCAGGTTGAACAGCGCGGTGCGCGCGCCGCCGATATGGAGGAAACCGGTGGGCGACGGTGCGAACCGGGTGACGACCGGCGTTCCCGAACCCGCCACGGGCGTATCAGATGTTGCGCTCAACCGCGCATGCTCCCAGACTTGATGATCGATGGCCGATCCAGCCGCCGAGGCCCCTAGCACGCACCTTGGCCACCTACAAATGGAGGCTCGCACCCGGATTCGCCAGGGTTCGGCGGCGATCGAGCGCTGGCTGGAGAGCGAGCGCGGCCAGTTGCCGCTTTGGCTGCCGGTGGCGCTCGGAGCGGGAATCGCCGGCTGGTTCGTGCTTCCCGATGCGGCGCGCTGGAGCGGGCTGATCCTTGCGGCAACAGCGGTGGCGCTGCTCGGGCTGGCGATGCCGGGAAGGACGGGCAGGGCGCTGCTGATCGGCGGGCTGGCCGTCGCGGCGGGTTGCGCGCTTGCCTGGTGGCGCGCCGAGCGAGTCGCGGCGCCGGTGCTGGCGCGGCCGGCGATCGTCACGCTTACGGCGCAGGTCGAGCGAGTCGAGCCGCTGCCGGCGCGCGAACTGGTGCGGGTGACGCTGCGACCCGGCAGGGCGGACCTGCCGCCACGGGTGCGCGTGAACCTCGCCCAGGCCGATGCCCCTGCCGGCCTCACGCCCGGCGCTCAAGTGCGGCTGCGCGCACGTCTGATGGCGCCACCCGAACCCTCGGTACCAGGCGCCTATGATTTCGCCCGCGTCGCCTGGTTCGCCGGGCTCGGCGCCACCGGCAAGGGCTTCGCGCCGGTCGAGATCCTTCAGCCCGGTGCGGCCCGTGGTGCGGACCTGCGCGCGTCGCTCTCGGCCCATATCCAGGCGAACCTCCCCGGCAGCGGCGGCGGCATCGCCAGCGCGCTCGCCACCGGCGACCAGGGCGCGATCGCGCTCGACGACGTCAAGGCGATGCAGCGCTCGGGCCTGGCGCACCTCCTGTCGGTGAGCGGACTGCACGTCACGGCGGTCACCGCCGCGGCCATGCTGATCGTGCTGCGCCTGCTCGCGCTCAGCCCCTTCCTGGCGCTGCGCTGGCGCCTGCCGCTTGTCGCTGCGGGGGCGGGGGCGCTGGCGGCGATCGGCTATACCTGGCTCACCGGCGCAGAGGTGCCGACGATCCGCTCCTGCGTCGCCGCCCTGATGGTACTGCTCGCGCTCAGTCTCGGCCGCGAGGCGCTGACCCTGCGCCTGGTCGCGGCGGGAGCAGTCGTCGTGCTGCTGCTCTGGCCCGAAGCGCTGGCAGGGCCCAGCTTTCAGCTCAGCTTCGCCGCCGTCACCGCGATCGTCGCGCTGCACGAAAGCGCGACGATGCAGCGCTGGTTCGGCAAGCGCGAGGAGGGGCGGCGCGCCAAGCTGCTGCGCGAACTCGGCTCGCTGCTGCTCACCGGCCTGGTCGTCGAGCTGGCACTGATGCCAATCGCGCTGTTCCATTTCCACCAGACCGGCTTTTACGGCGCCATCGCCAATATCGTTGCGATTCCGCTGACTACCTTCGTGGTGATGCCGCTCGAGGCGCTCGCACTGCTCTTCGACCTGATCGGTGCCGGCGGCCCCTTCTGGTGGCTCACCGCCCGCGCGCTTGACCTGCTCCTCTGGATCGCGCGGACCACGGCCCATGCGCCGGGAGCGGTTGCCCCCTTGCCGGCGATGCCCGGCGGCGCCTTCGCGCTGATGGTCGCTGGCGGTCTCTGGCTCGCGCTCTGGCACGGCCGGGTGCGCTGGGCCGGCGCCGTGCCGCTTGCCGCGGGGCTCGTCTGGGCACTGCTCACCCCGCCGCCCGACCTGATCGTCACCGGCGACGGCCGCCACCTCGCGATTCGCATGGGCGACGGCAGCATGGCGCTGCTCCGCGATCGGGCGGGGGATTATACCCGCGCCATGCTGGGCGAGAATGGCGGCGTCGATGACCAGCTCGTCGATATGGCCGGTCAGCCGGGCATCGTCTGCAGTCCCGATCTGTGCCTGATCGATCACCGCGCCGGTGGCCGCATTTGGCGCATCGCCGCGACGCGCAGCGCTTATGTGTTGCCCTGGGCCGAGACGATCGCCGCCTGCCGCGCGTCCGATATCATGGTCAGCGATCGCCGCTTGCCCGCCGCCTGCGTGCCGCGCTGGCTCAAGCTCGACCGCCCGACGCTAGCGAAAACCGGCGGCGTCGCGATCGCTTTCGCCGCGGGCCGCGTCACCACCGTCCGCGGCCCCGGCGAACATCCTTGGCGTCATCCGCCGAGCGTCCAGCCGCCCCGCGAAACGCAGACGACGGAGAGACGGCGGCCGAGCCGCTTCAGGCGACGCCAGTCAGACTCTCAATAACGCCGCAGCAGCCCCGCCAGCCTGCCCTGAACGCGGACCTGATCGGGCCGGTAGCGCTGGGCGTTATAGTCGCGGTTGGCCGGATCGAGCCGGACCATCGCGCCTTCCTTGCGGAAATATTTGAGCGTCGCCTCGGCATCGTCGATCAGCGCGACGACGATCTCGCCGTCGCGGGCGATGTCGGTGCGGCGGATCAGCGCATAATCGCCGTCGAGGATCCCGGCCTCGACCATCGAATCGCCGGCGACTTCGAGGGCATAATGCTCGCCGGCGCCGAGCAGCGCGGCGGGCACCGGCAGCATCGTCGAACCTTCGAGCGCCTCGATCGGCGTACCTGCCGCGATCCGGCCATGCAGCGGAATCTCGACCACGTCATTGGCCGGCGGGGGCGGCGAGTAGCTCGACGCGGGGGACTGGACGACGGAGGGTTTGGCGATGCCGCCAGCCTTCTTCACCTCGCCGCGCTCGGGCATCCGCAGCACTTCGAGCGCGCGGGCCCGATTGGGCAGGCGGCGGATGAACTGCCGCTCCTCGAGCGCCGAGATCAGGCGATGGACGCCGGACTTGGACTTGAGGTCGAGCGCCTCCTTCATCTCCTCGAACGAGGGCGAAACCCCCGTCGCTTCGAGGCGATCGGCGATGAAGCAGATGAGCTCGTGCTGCTTGCGCGTGAGCATCGGCAGGGTCCTCCAAGAACAGACTGGGAACGTTTATGCAATGTTCCGGCCGCTTGTCAAGCGAGGTCGAGGATTTCTGCCGAGTCGCCCGCTTTCGCCGCCTCCGCGCCCGGTTCGCGAACGATCAGGCATTCGGCGCGGGCGAGGGTGCGCAGCATCGAGCTGTCCTGGATCGCGGCGGGCGAAGCGGCACCGCCGATCAGCGCGGCGCGCAGATAATCGGTGCGCGGCCCGTTGGCGGGCAATGCGTCGGCGAGAGGAACCCGGCGGGGGAGAGGGAAGGGATCGGCCGCGCCGGCCAAATGCGCGACCAGCGGGCGGACGAACAGCAGCGTCGTGACGAACGCGGACACCGGGTTTCCCGGCAGTCCCAGCACCACCGCGTCGCCGAGCTTGCCCGCCAGCATCGGCTTGCCCGGCCGCAGCGCGATCCGCCAGAAATCCAGCGTCGCGCCCGCCGCGATCAGCGCCGGCCGCACCAGGTCGTGATCGCCGACCGACGCGCCGCCGGTAGTGACGAGCACGTCGCATCGCACGTCGCGGAATGCCGCCTCCAGAACTTCGGCGCGATCCGGCAGGATGCCGAGGTCGATGAGTTCGATCGGCAGCCCCGCGAGCTGGGCGGCGAGCATCAGCCGGTTGGTTTCGGGAAGCTCCGCATCGCCGATCGGCCCGCCCGGCGGCACCAGCTCATCGCCGGTGGCGGCGATCGCCACGCGCACTCTGCGCCGGACGATCAGCGCGCCGTGGCCGGCGATCGCGGCCAGGGCGAGCCGCGGCGGCGTCAGCCGTTCGCCCGCGCGGATCAGCACCTCGCCCTCGGCGAAATCGAGCCCGCGCCGTCGCACGTTGCGGCCCAGCGCGCCCGGTCCTTCCCCGGCAAGCGCCAGCCTGTCGCCGTCGCGTGCGGCTTCCTCCTGGACGAGCACAGTGTCGCTTCCCTCCGGCATCGCCGCGCCGGTGAAGATCCGCACCGCCTCGCCAGCCCCGATCTCGCCGGAATAGCGCCGGCCGGCGGCGCTCTCGCCGACCACGCGCCAGGGGCCGGGCAGATCGGCGAAGCGGATCGCATAGCCGTCCATCGCCGAAAGATCGGACGACGGCTGGGTCCGTCGGGCGATCAGGTCTGCCGCGGCCCAGCGCCCACTCGCTTCGGCCAGCGAGCAGCGGACCGCCTCGACCGGCGTCGCGAGCGCAAGCAACCGCGACTGGACCTGATCGAGCGGGAGGAGCGGCGGCGACATCGTGGATCGGGCTAGCCCGGTCGGCGCCGCCGCGCCAGTCTCAGCGGGAGGCGATCAAGCCCAGGTCGCGGTCGCGCAAGGCCAAGCGGAACTCGCACAGCACGCGGTTGCGATCGGTTTCGATCACTGTCGCCGGAGCGCCGCCCATGCCGGGCAGCGAGACCCAGAGCTGCGATCCTGTCGCGAAGGTGGCGGCCGTTTCGAATTCGACCAGCATCGGCGTGATCGCGCGGATGCGGACGTTCCACCACCGCGATCCTTCGCGCACCCGCGCCGGCGCGTCGAGCCGGATCGCGCGCTGGTCTGGGATCAGTCCGCTGGGTTCGCCGATCACGGCGGCGCGGACCGGGTGCGGCGGGGTCTGCTGGACGTGACGGAGCCAGGGCATCAGCACTTGCCAGGGCAGGTCCTCTTCGAACGCGATGCCGGCCTGGCTGCCCCGGCACCAGCGCACGACGCCGTCGAGCGGCTTCAAGCCGTCGAAATTGATCTGGACCCGGTCGCCCGATTGCAGCGCGATCTGCGTCTCGATGCCGGCCCCGCCCTGCGAAAGGTTGCGGCTGCGCGTGAATTCGACCTGATTGCCGCGGCGCACGCAAATGGTTTGCCGCAATTCGACGCGCGGCACGCTGCGCCGCTCTGCCGGCAGCGCGGCGAGCGTGCGCGCCAGCGTGCCGATCACGTCGATCGGCGCCTCGAACAGGAACCCGGCCGCGCCGTCGATCGACCAGGCGATCGTGCCGGCCAGGCGCTGGCCATTGGCGAGCTCGAGTTCCAGCCCCACGCCTTCCATAATCTCGCAGCCGACCAGCAGCGTCGCGCCGACCGTGGTCAGCTTGCGCAGCGCGCACGGGACGCGCGCCTCGTCGCTGACCAGTGAAGCCGCATCGAAGCGGGTGGAGTCGCCCGGCTCCGCCCTGAAATGCGCCGGCGGCTCGCCCGAGAGGCTGAAAATCGTGGCGGAGGCCGTTCTCTTGGTCATGATTCTTTCTCGCCCGCCCGCGCCGCGAAACTGGGCGTGGGAGCGTGAAAGCGCGGTTAACCGTCAGGGTTGCGGATTCCCTAATCCCGGTCCGGCGCGCCGAGCGGGAAATAGTGGCGATAGGGTCGTGCCTCGTCGACCGCCCGCGCCACCGAGGGACGCGCGAGCAGCCGCGCGCGATAGGCTCGCAGATTTCCCAGCGCCTCCGGGATCGGGTGAGCCCAGTCGGCGTAGAAGAGCGAAGGCGCGGCGGCGCAGTCGGCGAGGCTGAACGCGCCCGCTGCCCATTCGCGCCCGGCGATATGGCGATCGAGCCAGGCATAGATGCGATCGAGCATCGCCCGCGCTTCCTGCACGCCGTGCGGGTCGCGCGCTTCCGCGGGGCGGAGCGCATCGGCGACGGGCTTCTGCATCGACGTCATGACATAATTGTCGAAAACCCGATCGAGCATCCGCACTTCGATCGCGGTTTCGCAGTCGGCGGGGATCATCGCCACCGGCCCAGGCCAACGCTGGTCGCAATATTCGATGATCACGCTCGATTCGAGGATCGTGCGACTGCCATCGACCAGGATCGGGAAGCGCTTGAGCGGCCACAGCTCGGCCAGGGCCTCCATCGTGCCCGGCGTCTCCATGTTCCGGTACTCGAACGCCGTATCGTTCTCATAGAGCGCGATCAGCACCTTCTGGCAGTAGGAGGAGAAGGGGTGAGCAAAGAGCTGAGGCAACACGGGATCCTCCACAAGTTATTTAAGATAACTATCGGATGCGCCGGGCGAGGTCACGCTGATTTTGGCGGTCAGGCCCGCCAGTCACCCGATTTGCCGCCGGTCTTGGAAAGCAGGCGGACCTCGCCGATCACCATGGTTTTGTCGATCGCCTTGGCCATGTCGTAGAGGGTGAGCAGCGCAACGCTGGCGGCGGTGAGTGCCTCCATCTCGACGCCGGTCTGCCCCTGGGTCGCCGCGGTGGCGGTGACGGTGACGCCGCTCTCGTCCGGCGCCAGCTCGATCGCAACCCGATTGAGCGGCAGCGGGTGGCAGAGCGGGATCAGCTCGGCGGTCCGCTTCGCTGCCATGATCCCGGCGATGCGCGCGGTGGCGAGCACGTCGCCCTTCTTCATCGTGCCGGCTCGGATCGCCGAGGCTGCCTCCGGGGACATGGTGATGCGCCCGGTGGCGACGGCCTCGCGCGCCGTGACGGGCTTGCCCGAAACATCGACCATATGCGCCGCGCCGCTCGCATCAAGATGCGTGAGGTCGGCCGTCACCCCACCAATTCCCGCGTCGCTGCCTCGACATCGGCCTGGCGCATCAGCGATTCGCCGATCAGGAAGCAGCGCACGCCATGTTCGGCCATCGCGTCGAGATCGGCGCGGCGGGTGAGCCCGCTCTCGGCAACGAACGTGCAATCGGCCGGCGCGCGCCCGATCAGTTCGTAGGTACGCTCAAAAGAGACGGTGAAGTCCTTGAGATTGCGATTGTTCACCCCGATCAGCCGCGAGCGCAGCCGCAGCGCACGGTCGAGCTCCTCGGGCCCGTGCACCTCGACCAGCACGTCCATGCCCAGTTCGATCGCAATCGCCTCGATCTCGGCCATCTGCCCGTCTTCGAGTGCCGAGACGATCAGCAGGATCGCGTCGGCGCCGATGCTCCGCGCCTCGATCGCCTGCCAGGGATCGACCGTAAAATCCTTACGCAGCACCGGCAGCGACACGGCGGCGCGCGCCGCGACCAGATAGTCCTCATGCCCCTGGAAATAGCCGCGATCGGTCAGCACCGAGAGGCAAGCGGCGCCGCCGGCCTCATAGGCGCGGGCATGAGCGGGCGGGTCGAAATCGGGGCGGATCAGCCCCTTGGACGGGCTCGCCTTCTTGACCTCGGCGATCAGGCCATAGCCGCCCGCCGCGACCTTGGCATCGAGCGTGCGGCGAAAGCCCCGCGGCGGCGTCTGTGCAAGCGCGGCGGCCTGCAAGTCGGCAAGCGAGGTCGCGGCCTTGCGCGCGGCGACTTCGTCGCGCTTGGTTGCCAGGATCTGGTCGAGGATCGTGCTCATCAAAAGGCGATCCAGCAGTCGAGCAGCGCCTTGGCAAGTCCCTTGTCGATCACCTCCGCAGCTTCCTCCGCGCCGCTGCGCAGGTCGGTCGCCTCGCCCGCGACGACCAGCGCGGCGGCGGCGTTGAGCAGCACCGCGTCTCGATAGGCGCCGGGCTCGCCGGTCAGCAGCCGGTGGAGTGCCAGCGCATTATGCTCGGGATCGCCCCCGCGGATCGCCGCGAGCGGGTGGCGCGGCAGGCCGGCATCCTCCGACGCGATCGTCCGCGGCAACCCGGCAGCGCCGACATTGACCACGACGCTCGGCCGCTCGGTCGAAAGCTCGTCCAGCCCTTCCTCGCCCGAGACGATCGCCGCCGCCTCGGCGCCGAGCTGCTCGAGCGCCTCGGCATAGATCGGCGCGTAATCCGGCCGGGCGATGCCGATCAGCTGGCGGCGGACATGCGCCGGATTGGCGAGCGGCCCCATCAGGTTGAAGATCGTCCGCCGCGCGATCCTCCGCCGCAGCGGTCCGATCCGTGCCAGCGCCGGATGGTGGTGCTGCGCGAACAGAAAGGCGATGCCGAGCTCGTGAAGCGACTCCTCGGCCCGCGCCCCGGCACGATCGAGATCGAGGCCGAGCGCTTCGAGGGTGTCTGCCGCGCCCGCCTTGGACGATGCCGCGCGGTTGCCATGCTTGGCGACCGGCACGCCCGCCGCCGCCACGACCAGGCTCACCGCAGTCGAGACGTTGAGCGTATGATGCCCGTCACCCCCCGTGCCGCACACGTCGATCGCGCCCTCGGGCGCCGTGATCGGGATCAGCCGCGCCCGCATCGCCCGCGCCGCCTCGGCGATTTCGATGCTGGTCTCGCCGCGGATCGACAGGTCGATCAGGAAGCGTTCGATCTCGGCCTCGGGCGCGCTGCCGTCGAGCATGTCGGCAAAGGCCTGTGCAGCGGATTCGCGGCTCAGCGGGGTGGCGGGATCGGGGAGCAGGGCGAAGGTGGTCACGCCCGCTCTATTCCGGCCCCTGGCCAGCGAGTCGAGCAAATCCTGCATGGGTGTGGCCCACTCAGCCTTCTTCGATCAGCTGCTGGCCTGCCGGGCCGATCGCCAGCTCGCGCCAGTCCAGTTCTTCCTGGAGCAGCTCATAGCTTTCCTGGCCGACTTCGTCCTCGTCGCGCAGCTGGCGCAGGCGGGCGCGCTGGGCCGCGATCATCGCCAGCTTGAGCCGCTGGCGCTCGTTATAGTCGCCGCAATCGCCGTCGAGCCCGGCGCGATCGATGGCGATCTGGCGGCGCGCGTCGTCGGCGAGGGGGCCGTGCTCCTGCGCGAGTCGCTCGTTCGCGGCGTCGGCAAGCGCTCGGCGTGCCGCATCGTGCTCCTCGTCGTCCTTGTCGCCATCGCCGAGCCCGAGCAATCGGATCAACGGGGCGAGTGTCAGCCCCTGGACGACCAGCGTCGCCAGCACCACCGCGAACGCGCAGAGCACGATCAGGTCGCGCTGGGGGAAGTCGGCGGGCAGCGCGAAGGCGGTGGCGACCGTGACGAGCCCACGCATCCCGCACCAGCCGATCAGCACGCTCTGGGCAAGGCTCGGCGGTTCCGGGCCCTCGCGGAGCACGGCGAAATGAAGCGCAAGGCGGTTGTAGAGCAGCACCCAGGCCATCCGCGTCGTCACCACCGCCAGCACCACCATCCCGGCAAAGGCCGCCGCCTCGTGCGCCCGCTCGGCCGTCAGCCCAGCGACGATCTGGCGCACTTGCATCCCCATCAGCAGGAAGGCGACGACGTTGAGCACGAACACCACCGTCCCCCACACCGCGAACGACTGGACGCGGTTGCGCGCGTCGGCGCTGGCGGAGGAGAAATTGGCGACGAACATCGCCATCACCACCACGCAGATCACGGCCGAGAAGCCGAGCCGTTCGGCCAGGATCCAGGCGCTGAACGTGCCGACGAACTCGAACAGGTTGCCGCCGAACGATCCGCGCGTGAAGGGAACGATGCGGCCCATGATCCAGCCCATCGCCAGCCCCAGCACGATCCCGCCCGGCACCGCGAGGCCAAGGCGCAGGCCGACGCCGGCGTCGATGCCGCCATGGCTCTGGATCGCCGTCGCTCCGGCGAACAGCAGCAGCGCCGAGGCGTCGTTGAGCAGGCTCTCGCCGGTGAGCAATTGCGCGGTGCGCCGCGGCAGCGCCGCCGATCGCAATACCGTCGTCGCCGCGGCCGCGTCGGGGGGCGCGACGATCGCGCCGAGCGTAATCGCCGCGGCGATCGGCAGCCCGGCAAAGGTCCAGCCGATCCAGGCGACGACGGCAGTGGTGACGATCACCGCGGCGACGGCGAGCGACAGCAAGGGCACCCAGAGGCGCCGGACCGCGGCGAGCGGGAAGTCGAACGCCGCGTCGAGCAGCACCGGCGCGATGAACAGCGCCAGCGCGGTATGGCCCTCCAGCGCGATCGACGGCGCGCCGGGCACCAATGCCACCACCACGCCGGCCAGTGCCAGCATGGTCGGATAGGGAATCCAGGTCCGGCGCGCGACCTGAAGCAGCAGCACCGCCAGCGCCAGCAGCGCAATGAGGCTTTCGAAGAAGTCCATCCGGCGAGGCTAACGCGCGACGCCGGATTTCGTCCACTGGCGGGCGGCTAGATTGCCGCCATCGCAATCACTTGGAGGGGACGGGCTCCGGCACCGGTCCGCCATGATGGCGGCGATTGGCGAGTTCGCTTGCGTCCAGCTTGCCGTCCTTGTTGAGGTCGAGCCGGTCGAACCGTGCCTCGGCGGCGTCGATCCACTGGGCGCGGGTGATCACGCGATTGGCATCGGCATCGGCATGCGCCTTGCTGTGCGTCATCGCGGTTCCGATCGCCACGGCCATCGTCGCCATCCCGGCCAGGGTGAGGGCGATCGTCCATTTGTCGCGCATGTCCCGCTCCATCGCCCGCTGATCGGACGGTGAACGCTGGCACGCGATTGTCGCTGGGGAATGTCAGCCGCGAAACGAATTGTCGCAAATTGTCACGCGAGCGCGCGTGCCTCGATCCCGGCGATGCGCAGGAAATTGGCGAGCATCGCATGGCCGTGTTCGGTGGCGATGCTCTCGGGATGGAACTGCACGCCGTGGATCGGCAGCTCACGGTGGCGAAAGCCCATCACATGCGCATCGTCCGCGGTGGCGTTGACGATGAGGTCGTCGGGAATGTCGGTGACGATCAGCGAATGGTAGCGCGTCGCGATGAACGGGGAGGGAAGGCCTTCGAACAGGCCGGTTCCGTCATGGCTCACCGGGCTGGTCTTGCCGTGCATCAGCCCGCCGCGCACCACGCTGCCGCCGAAATGCTGGCCGATCGACTGATGCCCCAGGCAAACCCCGAGCAGCGGCTTGTGCGCCTCGGCACAGGCGGCGACGAGATCGAGGCTGATCCCGGCTTCGTTCGGCGTGCAGGGGCCGGGCGAAATCAGGAAGGCCTGGGCATTGCTGGAGATCGCGTCGCGCGCGCTCAGCGCATCGTTGCGCACCACCTGCACCTCGGCCCCCAGCTCCATCAGATAATGGACCAGGTTCCAGGTAAAGCTGTCGTAATTGTCGATGACGAGGATCATGGGACCCGCTACCGCGTCTGGAGCGCGACCACAATCGGCCCGATCGGCGAACCGCCGTCCATCCGTCCTGACACGGGGTCCCAGAGCCGAGACACGGCGCCGTCGAGATACAGGGCGTCGGGGCAGGCCAGCCGATCGCGGAACAGCCGGGCGAAGCGGCCGAAGGACACCGGCTCGTCGCTGATCGCCAGCCACGCCGTGCCATCCAGCCCCACGCCCACGGCGTTGCGCACCTGCAGCGAGGTGCCGTTGTCAGCCAGCTTGGGGTGAAGCTGGCCGTCGATCAGCAGCATCGGCCCCGATTGGGTGGCGAAGCGGACATGCTCGGGCTTGGTCGCGGCAAAATCGTCGGTGGTCGCGACGTGCCAGCCGACGGCGTCGCCCCAGAACACGCCATTGGGCTGGAGGTGGAAATTGCCCGGCCCAGGGCGCCGGTTGAGCGGCTTCTGCTCGGCGCCGTCCTCGACATAATAGCCGATCGGTGCCCCGCGCAAATCGAACATGCCGGCGTTCATCGCAAAGGCGATCTGGCGATAGCGGTTGCCGAGCCGCGGCTGCAGCCCGGTGAAATCGCGCATCGGCCGCCCGTCCGGCCCCTTGTCGACCAGCAGCAGCGTGTGGTGCGCGGGGTCGGCGCGACAGGCCGTGAAGCGCGTGCCCTCGAAATGGACCGTCCGGCACGCCTCGACCACGCCGTCGCGGGTGCGCGGGCCGCAGGAAGCGAGGAGGAGAAGGGCGCCGGCGAGGGCGACGAGCCGGATCATGCCATCGACTTAGGGCGGGCGGCGGCCAAGGCAAGCCGCGGATGCGCCTTGCGCTTGCCATGATGGCGGGGCAACGCTGGCAGGGAGGGCGCCAAGCCCGGTGAAGGAGTTCCGATGTTCGCCAGATTGCTGATCGCCGCCGCGTTGCTGGCATCGCCCGCCATGGCCGGGCAGAAAAAGGGCCAGGATGCCGACTCCGGCCTGCCCAAGCGCGTGCGCAGCGTGATCCTCTACAATGACGATCCCTGCCCCAAGTCGAGCGATCCGGACGAGATCGTGGTCTGCGCCAAGACCGGCGAATCGCCCTATCGCATTCCCAAGGAATTCCGCGACCAGCCGCGTCAGGACGCCGCCTCGCAGCCCTGGACCAATCGCGTCGAGACGGTCGAGCAAGTCAATCGCGTCGGCATGCCGAACAGCTGCTCGCCGGTCGGCACCGGCGGCCAGACCGGCTGCACCCGCCAGATGCTCCAGCAATGGTATCAGGAGCGCCTCGACGCCAAGATGAAGGCAGCGCAGGTTCCGTAAAATTCTCCCTCTCCCTCTGGGAGAGGGAAGGGGCCCGCTCGGCGAAGCCGAGTGGGAAGGGTGAGGGTGAATGGGAAGGTCGCCCTCACCCTTCCGCCGCTACGCGGCTCGCTCCCTCTCCCGATGGGAGAGGGAATTACTGCCCGAACCCAGCCTCGGCCGCGCGCGCCACCGCTTCGCGCGCCGCCGCGAACAGCGCGCCGGACTTCGCCTCGCACTCCCGCTGCTCATAGGCCGGATCGCTATCCGCCACGATCCCCGCGCCGGCCTGGACGTGCATCACCCCGTCCTTCACGAGCGCGGTGCGCAGCACGATGCAGCTGTCCATCGATCCGTCGGGCGAGAAATAACCGACGCCGCCCGCATAGGGCCCGCGCGTCTCGGGCTCCAACTCGGCAATGATCTCGCACGCGCGCACCTTGGGCGCGCCGCTCACCGTCCCCGCCGGAAAGCCCGCGAACAGCGCGTCGAGCGCGTCGCTGCCCGGCGCGAGCCGGCCGACGACGTTCGAGACGATGTGCATCACATGGCTGTAGAATTCGACCGTGTAGCTGTCGGTCACCCGCACGCTGCCGGCTTCGGCGGCGCGGCCGACATCGTTGCGTCCGAGGTCGAGCAACATCAGGTGCTCGGCGCGCTCCTTGGGATCGGCGAGCAGGCTGGTGCGATTGGCCTCGTCCTCCGCCGCAGTGCGGCCGCGGGGGCGGGTGCCGGCGATCGGGCGGATCGTGATCTCGCCGTCGCGCGCGCGCACCAGGATCTCGGGGCTCGATCCGGTCAGCGCGAAGCCGGGCAGGTCGAGGTGGTAGAGGAAGGGCGAGGGATTGATCCGCCGCAGCGCGCGATAAAGTTCGAACGGCGGCAGCGCGAAGGGGGCGGTGAATCGCTGGGCGAGCACCACCTGGAAGATGTCACCCGCAGAAATATAGTCCTTCGCCGCGGCGACCATCTCGGCATAGCGGCCCGGCCGCAGCACCGGCGCCGGCACCACGTCGCTCGGCTCGGCGCGGACCGGGGCGGGGAGGGGCGCGCTCGCGAGCTGCGCGGCGACCGTGTCGATCCGCTCCGCCGCGGCGTCCACATCGCCGCCCGGCCAGACCGGCGCGACCAAGTACAGCGCGTCGGCCAGCCGGTCGAAGACGAGCAGCACTGTCGGCCGCACGAACATCATGTCGGGCACGCCGACCGGGCTTTCTGCCGGTCGCGGTAGCTGCTCGACCAGGCCGACCGTCTCATAGCCGAAATAGCCGACCAGGCAGGCGAGTGCGCGGGGCAGTTCGGACGGCACGTGGCAGCGGCAGGCGCGGACGAGTTCGCGTAGCGCCCCGAGCGCCGGCTGCGCGCAGGGGCGGAAGGCGTTGCGGTCGGTCAGCCATTCGGCATTGATCGCCGCTTCGTTGCCGGTCGCGCGGAAGACGAGGTCGGGGGCAAGCCCGATCAGGCTGTGCCGCCCCCGGACCGATCCGCCCTCGACCGATTCGAGCAGGAAATCTCCGCGGCCCGGCTCGATCAGCTTGAGCGCGGCGGCGACCGGGGTCTCGGTATCGGCGACCTGGCGACGCCAGAGCAGCGCCGGCCGCCCGTCGGCCAGTGCCGCCCGGGCGGCCTCGATGCCCTGGATCACCGGCTCAGCGCGCGCCCTGGCGCGCCAGGTCGGCGCGCAGCCGCGCGATCGCCGCTTCGTTGCGCGTGACCTTCAGGTCGTTGCGGATCGCGCGGACGAAGGCGCGGGCATATTCCGGGCCCACCTGCTGCTCGAGCGCGCCGCGGATTCCGGCCAGCGCGGCGGGATCGCCGGCGGCGCTATGCTCCTCGATCTTGTCGAGCCAGACGATGTAGAAGCCCTTGCGATCGGCATCGGGCAGCAGCTTGGCCTTCTTCGCCGGCATGCTGAACGCCATGCGGATGAAGGGTTCCTTGCCGGCGATGTCCTTGCGCTGGAAATCGAACGGCTTGCTCGGCGGGTGCTTGGTCACGCCGGCATCGGCGAGCGCCTTGTCCATCGGCACGCCCTTGTTCAGCGCCGCGACCACCTGGTTCGCCGCCGCGCGCGCCTTTTCCAGCGCCTTATCGACCAGATAGTCGGCCTTTACTTTGTCGCGGATGCTGGCAAGCGGACGCGGCGCGGCGGGGATCACCTTTTCGAGCGAGACGATCGCGAAGGCACCTTCCTGCGAGGTCGGCACGACCTGCGGCTCGTCGCCCGGATTCTCGGCCGCGAAACCAGCCTTGACGATCGCCGCGGTGGCGGGATCCGGCTTGTAAGCGGCGTTGTCGGGATCGGTGCCGTTCTGGGCGAGCGCGGCGGTGCGCTGCGCGGTCAGCTTGGCGTCGGCGACGACTTCGTCGAAGGTCTTGCCGTCGCCGATCCCGTCCTCGATCGCCTGGCGGGCATCGGCGATCGCCTGGGCGGTCTTGCGCTGGGTGATCTCGGTGGCGAGCTCCTCGCGCGCTTCGGCCAGGCTCTTGGCGGCGACCTTTTCGATCTTGTCGACCTGAAGGATGTGCCAGCCGAGCGCCGACTTGATCGGGCCGACCACGGCGCCCTGCGCCGCGGCGAAGGCGGCGTTGGCGATCTCGGCCGAGGTCTGGCGGGTGAGTTCGGGCTTTTCGATCGCGTCGAAATTGGCGGGCTCCAGCCCGGCCGCGGTCGCCGCGGCGGCGAGCGCCTGCCCGCCCTTCACCTGGCCGGCGATCTTGGTCGCGGTCGCCTGGTCGAGCACGACGAGCTGGCGGACGCTGCGCTTCTCCTTGGCGGCGAAGCGCGTGCCGGCCTTGGCATAGGCGTCGGCGATCTCGGCGTCGGTCGCCGCCGAGCGGGCGCGCAGCGCGGCGGGATCGACGGCGGCGAAGCGGACGATCCGGCGCTGCGGAACCAGATAGGCGGCGCGGTGGCTGACGAAATAGGCGTTGAGCGTCTTGTCGTCGGGGTCAGCGCCTGGATCCATCGAAATGGTCGGGATCATGCCGACCACGCCCGAACGGCGCTCGAGCAGGAGCGAAGCGTAGGGGAGCACGAGCCCGTCGGGCACCTGGGTGCCAATCGTGCCGCGATTGACCAGCCAGTTGCCGTAACGGTCGCGCGTCAGCCCCTCGCGATAGAGGCTCGGCTGGAAGCGATTGTCGGCAAGCAGCTTCTCAAACACCTGCTGGCTGAACTTGCCGTCGATGCCGAAGAAGCTGGGGTTGCTGGCGATGTCGCCGTCGATCAGCCGTTTGCTGACCTTCATGTCCGATTTCTCGCCGAACGCGACCAGTGCGGCCGAGTTGATCATCTCGTCGATCGCCACGTCCAGCCCGCCCTGGGCGAGGAACTGGTCCATCGAGATGTTCTGGCCCTCGCGCTGGGCATTGCGGATGAAGCGCTCGATCCGGTCCCGCACTTCGATGTCGGTGATCTTCTGGCTGCCGACCTTGGCGACGACATTGCCGCCGATCCCGCCGCTATTCCCGCGGATGCCGGTCACGTCGCCCGCCGCGAAGGCGAGGGCGATCAGGCCGAGGAAGATGAACACCGCGATCAGGCCGTAGCGCGACTTGGTGAACTGGCGGAAGAATTTGAGCATGAAGGGCCGATCGTGCGGTTGGTTTGGCGGGTGCTTTAGGGCCGCATGCCGCCGCCATCAAGCTTGTGCGCATTCGCCGTGCTGCTATCGCGGCTCCAACGAGAAACAGGGAGGACTTGATGCGCCGCAAGCTGGTCGCGGGAAACTGGAAGATGCACGGAATGCGTGCGCAGCTCAGCGAAGTCGAGGCGATCGCGGCGGCCGCGGCGGCGCATCCCGGCGTCGATGTCGCGCTATGCCTGCCCTTCACCCTGATCCACCCCGGCGTGCAGGTCGCCGGCGCGATGCCGATCGGCGCGCAGGACGTGCATGAGGCGGACAAGGGCGCGCATACTGGCTGCATCTCGGCGCCGATGCTGTTCGAGGAAGGCGCGACGCTCGCCATCGTCGGTCATTCGGAACGCCGGGCGGACCAGCATGAGACCAGCCACGACGCCTGGGCCAAGGCCGCCGCGGCGCGCCGGCACGGCCTGCGCGTCATCCTGTGCTGCGGCGAGACCGAGGCCGAGCACAGCGCCGGCCGCGCCGAGCGCATCGTCCAGTCGCAGATCGAGAAGTCGCTGCCCGAAGGTGCGCATGGCGACTGGCTCACCCTCGCCTATGAGCCGCGCTGGGCGATCGGCACCGGCAAGACCCCGACGCTCGACGAAATCGCCTCGATGCACGCCATCGCCCGCGCCAAGCTGCGCACCATGGTCGGCAACGCCGCGGACGGCATCCGAATCCTCTATGGCGGCTCGGTCACCGGCGCCAATGCCCGCGACATCCTCGGTAGCGACGATGTCGACGGCGCGCTGGTCGGCGGCGCCAGCCTCACCGCCGAGAAGTTCGTGCCGATCATCGCGGCCGCGGCGTCGCTTTCCTAACGTCGCCCAGCGTCAGCAACGCTGCGGCACCCGAAAGCGCCGCCATCGCCGCTCCGGCGAGCGCCGCGGTGTGGAACGCTCCGATCAGGCCGCTCCCCGCCGAGGCGATCACTGCGCCGGCGATCGCGGTTGCGATCAGGCCTCCGGTCCGCGCGATGGCGCTGTTGAAGCCGGACGCGGTGCCGGCATGCGTCTCGTCGACCGAGGCGAGCACGGCGGTGGTCAGCGGCGCGGCGACGCTCGCCATGCCGATCGCGATCACCAGCGTGCCGGGGAACACGCTGCTCCAATAGGGCGCGCCGCGCTCGACCATCAGCAGCAGCGCGAAGCCGATCGCGACGATCGCCGGCCCGATCGTCAGCGGCCAGCGCGGCCCGATCCGCGCGGTCAGCCGCCCCATCACCCGCGAGGCCAGTCCCATCCCCAGCGGCATCGGCAGCAGCGCGAAGCCAGCATGAAGCGCCGAATAGCCGCCCGCCTCGATCAGCACATAGGGCAGGAGCAGCAGCATGCCGCCCAAGGCGCCATAGAGCAGGAAGGTCAGCAGCGTCAGCCCGGCAAAGGCGCGCGAGCCGAACATCGCCACCGGCATCATCGCGCGCTCGCCCCGATGATGCTCGATCCACAGGAACAGCCCGATCGCGGCAAGCCCGACTGCGAGCCCCGCCAGCACCTCGCCGTCCACGGCATGCCGGCTCGATCCCAGCGTCAGCCCCCAGGTCAGCGCCCCGAGCGCCACCGTCGCGGCCAGCGCACCGAACCAGTCGAGCGGCTGCGCCCCCTCGGCACTCTCCTCGACATAGCGTAGCGCCAGGAAGATCGCCGCCGCGGCGACGGGCACATTGACGTAGAAGATCGCCCGCCAGCCGATCGCATCGACCAGCCAGCCGCCGAGCGGGGGCCCCACCGCACCCGCGATCGCGCCGACGCCCGCCCAGGTCCCGATCGCCTTGCCGCGCGCCTCGCCGCTGAACGCATGGCCCAGCGTCGCCAGGCTGTTGGGCAGCAGAATCGCCGCACCGATCCCCTGCAGGGCCCGCGCCGCGAGCAGCAGCGTGAGGTCCACCGCCAGCGCGCAGGCGATCGAGGCGGCGGCGAAGATCGAAATGCCGAGCACGAGCAGCCGTCGCCGGCCATAATGGTCCCCCGCCGCGCCGCCGATCAGCAGCAGCGCCGAGAGCGGCAGCAGATAGGCGTTGATCGTCCATTGCAGCTCGGCCGGCGTCGCCTTCAGGTCCGCTCCGATCGCCGGCAGCGCGACATTGACCACCGAACCATCGATGAAGGCGAGGCTCGAGGCGAGGATGCAGGCGGCGAGGGTGAGGTTCGGATGCCGGGAAGCCATGCCGGCGGACGTAGCAGATCGGGTGAGGGGTGGGGAGGTGGGGAGCGCGCGTGCCCCTAACCCTTAACCGTCATCCCAGCGAAGCTGGGATCTCGAGTCACGAGCCGCGCGCTTGCTTGAGGAGATCCCAGCTTTCGCTGGGATGACGGAATAGGCGCCTGGATGACAGGAGAGGGATCACGGGTGAGGGTGACCTCACCTCAATGCCTCACCCCCCGTACCGATCCTTCAGCACCTTCCACACCGCCCGCAGGCTCACTGCCTCGGCGCCCTTGGGCCGGCCGGGCTTGGCGCTGCCGTTCCAGCAGAAGATGTCGAGATGCACCCACTGCGCCTTGTCCGGCACGAATTCCTTGAGGAACAGCGCCGCCGTCAGCGCGCCGCCGAACGGGCCCTCGGCGGCATTGACCATGTCCGCCACGTCGGACTTCAGCTGCTCCTTGTACGGATCGTAGAGCGGCAGCCGCCACATCGGATCCGCCTCGGTCTCCGCCGCCGCCATCAGGTCGGCCGCCAGCGTATCGTCATTGGCGAACAGCGCCTGCAGGTCCGCACCCAGCGCCACTCGCGCCGCGCCGGTCAGCGTAGCATAGTCGATCACCAGCTCGGGATCGTTCTCCGCCGCCTTGGTCAGCGCGTCGGCCAGGATCAGCCGGCCCTCCGCATCGGTGTTGCTGTTCTCCACCGTGATGCCCTTGCGCGAACGCATGATGTCGCCCGGCCGGGTCGCCTCGCCATTGATCGAATTCTCGACTGCGGGGACGAGCATATGCAACCGCACCGGCAGCCGCGCGCCCATGATCAGCTCGGCGGTGGCAAGCGCATGCGCCGCGCCGCCCATGTCCTTCTTCATCAGCCGCATGCCCGAGGCCGGCTTGATGTCGAGCCCGCCCGAATCGAAGCAAACGCCCTTGCCGATGATCGCGACGCGCGGATGATCGGGATTGCCCCATTCGATTTCGATCAGGCGCGGCTCGCGGCCCTTGCCCGCGGCCTTGCCGACCGCCCAGAGCAGGCCATAGCCCTTCTCGACCTCGGCGCCCTTCACCACGCTGAACGTCGCGCCATGCGCTTCGGCGAGCTGCTGCGCGGCCGCTTCCAGGTCCGCCGGGCCCATGTCGTTGGCGCCGGTGTTGATCCGGTCGCGCAGCTTGAAGGCGGCATTGGCCAGCCGCACCGTCTCGTCGATCCGCGCCGGCTCGGCGGTGAGCAGCACGCGCGGTCCCGGCTGCGGCTTGTCGTCCTTCTTGTAGGTGTCGAAGCGATATTGCGCGGTCAGCCAGCCATAGGCGGCGGCGCCCGGATCGCGGCCTTCCAGTCGATAGCTGCCCTCGGGCAGCGTCTCGGCGAGCTTGGCGAGGCACCAGGGCCCCAGCTTCTCGGCATTGGCGACTACGCTCACCACCGACCAGTCCTCGGGTCCGTCGCCCGGCAGGATCGCGCTTGAATAGCCGGTCGGCGCCAGCTTCTGCGCGGTCGCGGCAGCGCGATGGCGCGGCGGCTGGGCGGCGAGCCAGGCGTCGAAGCCCTTGGCGTCGATGATGTGGATGGTGCGGGCGGCTTGCCCGCGATCGGGCTGGAGGAGCGTGCTGAGGTCAGGCATGGCCATGATCTAGGTCGCGGAAAGCGGCAGGGCCAGCCCCTCGCGAACGGAAATTTCACGGACATGGAACCGGGCGCGCAACGAATGCGCTTGGCGCCTAGGTTTCCAGGAGCTCCACCGATGACCGACACGCGCTACGAGGGCGAGCGTACACCGTATCTCGAGCCGGTGGACGAGGCCCCTCGACGGCGCTGGAGCTGGCCCGCCGCGATCGTTGGCACGATCCTCGCGCTGATCGGCCTGATCCTCACGATCGGCGGCGGCTATCTCGCCTTGCTCGGCGGCTCGCTTTACTATCTGGTCACCGGCGTCGCGATGATCGCCTCGGGCGTGCTGCTCGTGCGCGGGCGGATGAGCGGCGGCTGGCTCTACGTCGCGATCGTTGTGCTGACCGTGCTCTGGGCCTGGTGGGAAGCTGGCGCCAACGCCTGGGCACAGGTGCCGCGCGTGATCGCCCCGGTCGTGCTGCTCGTCGCCGTGATCCTCGTGCTGCCGACGCTCACCCGCGCCGCCAGCCGCTGGCGGCTCGCCTTTGGCGGCGTCGCGCTCGCGGTGGTGCTCACTGCAATCAACTTCTGGATTGCGGCAGCCGGCGCGCCCAATCCGGTGCTTGCCGCATTGCCCGCGCCGGGCACGGCGGGCATGGCGGATCCCTCGGGCGTGCAGACCGGCGCTGACTGGCCGGTCTATGGCGGCACCGGCGCCGCGCGGCGCTATTCGCCGCTCGTCCAGATCAATGCGGACAACGTCTCGAAGCTCAAGCGCGTCTGGACGATCCACACCGGTGACCTGCCTTCCGCGGAGGCAAAGAACACCTATGGCGCCGAGAATACGCCGATCAAGGTCGGCGACAGCCTGTATCTCTGCACGCCCAAGAACATCATGATCGCGCTCGATCCGGTCACCGGCAAGGAGAAGTGGCGTTACGATCCCAAGGTCTCGGACAAGGCGATTCCTTACACGGCGGCCTGCCGCGGCGTGGTCTATTATGCCGTGCCCGGCATGGCGGCGGACCAGCCCTGCGCCACCCGCATCATCGAAGGCACGCTCGATGCGCGGCTGATCGCAGTCGATGCGCGCAGCGGCCGGCTCTGTGCCGACTTCGGCAGCAATGGCCAGGCCGACATCAAGGTCGGCATGGGCAAGGTGCCGGACGGCTATGTGTCGATCAATTCGCCGCCCACGCTGGTGCGCGGCATCCTCGTCGTCGGCCATCAGGTGCTCGACGGGCAGGACCGCTGGGCGCCGTCGGGCGTGATCCAGGGCTTCGACGCGCGCACCGGCCAGCTGCGCTGGGCATGGGACATGATGCATCCCGAATGGAGCGGCTATCCACCCGCGGGCCAGGAATGGGCGCGCGGTACGCCGAATATGTGGACGATGGCCAGCGGCGACGATCAGCTCGGCCTGGTCTATCTGCCGATGGGCAATGCCGCGGCCGATTATTATTCCTCGCTGCGCCGGCCCGAGGAGAATCGGTTCGCGACCTCGCTGGTCGCGCTCGACGTGACCACCGGCAAGCCGCGCTGGCGTTTCCAGGCGGTGCGCAACGACGTGTGGGACTATGATTTCGGCGCCCAGGCGACGCTCGTCGATTACAAGGGCACGCCGGCGCTGGTCCTGCCTTCGAAGCAGGGCGACATCTACATCCTCGATCGCGCCACCGGCCGTCCGCTGACGCCCGTCGGCGAGCTGAAGGCGCCCGGTGGGGGCGTCGAGCCGAGCCAGCGCGCGGCAACCCAGCCGGTGTCGCTGTGGCATACGCTGCGCAAGCCCGATCTCACCGAGCGGCAGATGTGGGGCATGTCGCCGATCGACCAGATGATGTGCCGCATCCAGTTCCGCCGCGCGAGCTACAAGGGCTTCTTCACCCCGCCCGAGGCGGACCGGCGCTCGATCGAATATCCCGGCTATAATGGCGGCACCGATTGGGGCGGCATCGCGGTCGATCCGCTGCGCGGCGTGATCGTCGCCAATTACAACGACATGCCCAACTATGTCCGCCTCGTGCCCCGCGCGGAGGCCAACAAGAAGGGCTGGGCGCCCCGCGATCAGGCGCGCGGCAATATCGGCGGCGCCGAAGGCGCAGGCGATCCCCAGGCCAACACCCCCTATGCGATCGACGTCAATGCCGGGTGGCGGCTGAGCTTCTGGCCGCTCGGCGCGAACGGTACCGGCATGCTGTGCAAGCAGCCCCCCTATGGCGGGATCCGGGCGATCGACATGGCGACCGGCAAGACGATCTGGGACCGCCCCTTCGGCGAGGCGCGCACCAACGGCCCGTTCGGCATCCCCTCGATGCTGCCGATCACCATCGGCACGCCCAACAATGGCGGTTCGGTCGTCACTGCCGGCGGCCTGATCTTCGTCGCCGCCGCGACCGACAACCTCATCCGCGCGATCGACCTCAAGACCGGCAAGACGGTGTGGAAGGACGTGCTCCCGGCCGGCGGCCAGGCGACGCCGATGGTCTATGAGGCGAACGGCAAGGAATATCTCGTCCTCTATGCCGGCGGCCACCACTTCATGCAGACCCCCGTGGGAGACGAAGTCGTCGCCTATGCGCTGTCCTGAGGTTCGACATTATCCCCAGTCACCCCGGCCTTGTGCCGGGGCCCACGCACCCCACCGGCTGAACCATCGCTTCTCGCCCATCGCGTGGTTCCCGGTGGGCCCCGGCACAAGGCCGGGGTGACGGTCAGATCGCCCTAGCTGGAAGGCTGACGTCGAGGGTTGCAATGTAGGATTTCCCCTGCTTGGCTCGAGTGGCCGGCCCCTCCGCCGGCCGCTCTTTCGATCGTCGGGAAAATAGGATCGCCGCGGGGCAACATTCTTTCGCGATGGGCGCCGGGTTGCGTGAACTTGGTCAACTTCCACGCCCGCCGTGCACGCTCGAATGCGCGATGATCGTGATGTTGCGAGTCGCAGGAGTTGGATCAGCCAGGCTGCGCCTTCACATGGTCGATGAAGGCCCTCAGCGGCCCCGGCACCAGCCGCCGCCCGGGATAATAGAGGAACGGCCCGGAAAACCGCTCCCACCACGGCTCCAGGACGGGCACCAGCGCGCCGCTCGCGAAGTGGGGTCGCAGCCAGTCCTCGAACAGGTTGACGATGCCGCAGCCGGCTGCCGCCATGTCGATGATCAGGTCGATCGCGCTGCCGACGCCGACGATCAGCCGTCCCGGCGGGTCGACGTGGACGATCTCGCCGTCGCGCTCGAACTCCCACGGGGTCAGCCGCCCACTGCCGAACCGCCCGCGCAGGCATTCATGGTTGAGCAGGTCGCGCGGATGGTCGGGCGTGCCGCGCCGTTCGAGATAAGCGGGGGCCGCGGCGGTGGCGAAGCGCTGGCTGCGCGGGCCGATCGGCACCGCGATCATGTCCTGCTCCAGCCGCTCCTCATAGCGGATGCCGGCATCGCAACCCGCTGCGAGCAGGTCGACGAAATCGTCCTGGGCGACGATCTCGACCTGGATGTCGGGATAGGCGGCAAGGAAGCCGGGCAGGATCGCCGGCAGCACCAGCCGTGCCGCGACCACCGGCACGTTGAGCTTGAGCGTGCCCGCCGGCCGATCGCGGAACAGGTTGACCACGTCGAGCGCCGCCTCGACTTCGCCGAGCGCGGGGCCGAGCCTTTCGATCAGCCTCCGGCCGGCTTCGGTCGGCGCGACGCTGCGGGTGGTGCGGTTGAGCAGCCGCACGCCCAGCCGCGCTTCGAGCCGCCGCACCGCTTCGCTCAGACCTGAGGCACTGGCGCCGCCACCCCGCGCCGCCTCGCGAAAGCCCTTGGCGTTGGCGACCGCGAGGAAGGCGTTCAGGTCACCGAGGTCAAAGTCCATTGTCCGAGTTTCCGCACAGCCTGTGCGCATTGTGCCCGATTATCGCGCGGGGCGGCAAGGCCTAGCTAAGGGTCTCTGGACAAGGAGTTGAAGCGATGACCGACGTTCCGATGACCTATCAACTGGGCGACCGCACCGTCCACCGGGTCGGCTATGGCGCGATGCAACTCGCCGGCCCCGGCGTGTTCGGCCCGCCCAGGGATCGCGACCAGGCAATCGCGGTGCTGCGCGAGGCAGTGGCCGCCGGCGTCAATCATATCGACACCAGCGATTTCTACGGCCCGCACGTCACCAACCAGATCATCCGCGAGGCGCTTCATCCCTATCCGGAGGCGCTGACGATCGTGACCAAGCTCGGCGCCCGCCGCGGCGACGATGCCTCCTGGCTCGCGGCGGACAGCCCCGACGAGCTCGAGGCGGCAGTGCACGACAATCTCCGCAATCTGGGGCTGGAGACGCTCCAGGTCGCCAACTTCCGGATCATGGGCGATGTCCACAAGCCCAGCGAGGGGTCGATCGCGCCGCAGTTCGAGCGGCTGGCCCGGCTGCGCGAGCAGGGGCTGATCCGCCACCTCGGCATCAGCAATGCCACTTCCGCTCAGATCGCCGAGGCCCGCGGCATCGCCCCGGTGGTTTGCGTCCAGAACCAGTACAATCTCGCCCATCGCGACGACGACGCGCTGGTCGATCAGCTCGCGGCGGACGGCATCGCCTATGTGCCCTTCTTCCCCTTGGGCGGGTTCAGCCCGCTCCAGTCGGGCACGCTGGACCGCGTGGCGGCAGAGCTCGGCGCGACGCCGATGCAGGTGGCGCTGGCCTGGCTGCTCCAGCGCTCGCCCAACATCCTGCTGATCCCGGGCACCTCGTCGGTGGACCACCTCAAGCAGAACCTCGCGGTCCGCGATCTGGTCCTGCCGCCGGAAGCCGTCGCCACCCTGAACGGGATCGCCGGCTAGCCGCACATCGCCAGGGCGCGATCGACCATGAAGCTCAACCGGTCGCGCGCCTTGGCGAGTTCGGCGGGGTCCAGGCCACGCTCCAGCGTCTCGAAATTGAGATAGCGCAGGCCGTGGAGCACCGCATAGTTGGACAGCGACCCGTCGCTCGTCACCACGCGCTCCTGCACCACGTTGAAGTCGGCGCCGACCATCGCGTCGCGGCAAAAGGCGCTGCTCGGGCCGTTGCGGGCGAGGAAGGTGGCGAAGGCGACGGTGTCGTCATCGTCGAACGGATAGGCCCGCGAGACCGACGCGCTCGGGATCAGCGTGTCGTCGCAGAAGCGGATCGAGATGACGCCGCTGCCCTCGGGATCGCCCTGGTTGCACTTGGAGGCGGCGGTCTCGAAGCCCTTGGCGTTGGTGTGGAGCGCGATGATGGGGCCGGCGCCTCGACTGAGATCGGCGAGGACGTGGCGGGCATAGCCGGGCAGGGCGCTGTCGAAATTGCGGTTGGAATCGACCGGCGCGCCATAGTCGACCGCTCGGTTGTAGCGGATGCCGTCGTTGCCGGGCGAGACGCCCGAATCGACGGCGATCACCGTCCCACCATATTTGCGGACCCCGGCGAGTGCCGCCTCGAACCCCGCATTCTCATTGTCGTGCGGTACGAAGAAGAGCGGACCCTTGGGCTTGCGGACATTGTGGATGCGCCACAGCCGCCAAGCCGCACGCTCCTCCCGGAACTCGATCCTGCTCACCGCCAGCCCCTTCCACTCGGCCGGATCCCGGTGGCGAGCGAAATCGTCGTCCTGCACGGTCAGCGGATCGACTCGGCTCACCTTCGCCGCGTCGGGTGGGGCTGCACCGAGCAGCAACGTGGCGGCGAGGAGCACGATGCGCATCAGTCCCTCGGCTGCACCAGGAACTGCTCGAACTTCCCCTCGGCGCCCGCTTCGGCATAGGTGATCGCGACCAGCTTGCGACCATCGGCATAGGTGATCGCATAGTTGCGGTTGACGAAGCCGCCCCGCAGCCGCGCCTTGCCCAGCGCGATGAAGCTCACCGGATCACCAAGCGCGGTGAGGCTGGTGTGATAATCCTCGGTCGCCTGGGGGGTGAAATAATAGCGGGCATCCTCGGTCAGCAGCGAGCGATCGAGCGTTCCGCCGCGCAGCTGGTCGAACAGCTTGCGGGCCAGCGCGTCGCGCTGCTGGTCGAGCGATGGCGCCGCCGCGGCCGGGGCGAGCGGATAGAAGAGATCGGTGATCCCGCCGGTGATCGCGTCCTGCGCCCCGCCGAAATCGGCATTGACCAGCGCCACCACCGCGAAGCGCTTGTCGGGCATCACGAAATTGTCGGAGAGGAAGCCCACCGCCTCGCCACCATGCTCGACGGTCTTCGCGCCGCCGCGCTCGCTCACCGAGACGCCCAGGCCGTAATGGGTGTTGGCCCCGTTGGTGAGCAGCACCGGGGTCTCCTGCGTCGCCCAATCCTCGGTCGTCAATACCTTGCGGTCGATGCGGGCGATGTCCCATTTGGCGAGGTCGCTGGCGGACATGGCGAGCTCGCCCGCCGCCCACAGCCAGCCATGCGCCGCCGGGCGGGCCGGCCGCACCGGGCCCAGGGCGAAGCGGTGCGTGCCCTGGGGGAAGCCCTTGCCGATCGCATAGTCCTGATCCATCGCCGCGATCCCCAGCGGCTTGAAGATGCGTTTCTGCAGGAAATCGAGCAGCTTCATGCCCGATGCCTTCTCGACGATCATTCCGGCGACGACATAGCCGGTGTTCGAATATTGCCACGCCGTGCCAGGGGCGAAATCGAGCGGCTTCTTGGCCCAGCGATCGAGGATCTGCTGCGGCGTCACCGGCTTTTCCATCGCCGCGAAATCATAATCCTGCGGCCAGTAATCCTGGATGCCGGCGGTGTGGCTGAGCAGCTGGCGGATGGTGATCTGATCGGCATCGGTGATGTCCGGCACCCATTTCGACACCTTGTCGTCGAGGCTCAGCTTGCCCTCGTCCTCGAGCAGCAGGATCGCCGCGGCGGTGAATTGCTTGGAGATCGAGGCGATCTGGTATTTCGCCGCTGCATCCGGCCCCTTGGCGATGCCCGGCCCCTGATCGCCATAGGCCTTGGCGAAGACGATCTTGCCATCACGAACGATCGCCACCGAGGCCGAGGGCACGCCCGACGACTTCAGTGCATCGGCGACAACGGTATCGACCTGCGCCGTTTCGGCGGGCGTAAGCTGCTGGGCGGCGGCGGGGGTGGCGAGGAACAGGGCGACGGCGAGGGACGGGCGGAACATCGGGCCTCCGATTTGGTCTGCCCCCAGCCTAGGCCGGTCGGCAGCATCCGTCATCCCTGCAGTGGCGCAGCCTGCAGGAAGTCAGCCCGCCAGCGGCACCCCGTACAGGTCGTGCTCGTCGGCATCCTCGATCTGGACCCGGACGATATCGCCCTGGCCGAGGTGGCCGGCGTCGCGCAGGAAGACCTCGCCGTCGATCTCGGGCGCATCGGCCTGGCTGCGGCCGGTAGCGCCGCCTTCCTCGCCGACTTGGTCGATGATCACTTCCAGCGTGCGGCCGATCTTGGCCTGGAGCTTGGCGGCGGAGATCGCGGCGGTCTTCGCCATGATCCGGGCGTAGCGCTCTTCCTTGACCTCCTCGGGCACCGCGCCGGACAGGTCGTTCGCCGCCGCACCTTCGACCGGCTCGAAGCGGAAGGCGCCGACGCGATCGAGCTGGGCTTCGTCGAGCCAGTCGAGCAGATACTGGAAGTCGTCCTCGGTCTCGCCGGGGAAGCCGACGACGAAGGTCGAGCGGATCGTCAGGTCCGGGGCGATGGCGCGCCAGTTCTTCAGCCGTTCGAGCACCTTGGCCTCGTTCGCCGGGCGCTTCATCGCGCGCAGCACTGTGGGGCTGGCATGCTGGAACGGGATGTCGAGATAGGGGAGCACCAACCCCTCGGCCATCAGCGGGATGACCTGGTCGACATGCGGGTAGGGATAGACATAGTGGAGCCGCACCCAGGGCGCGATCCGGCCGAGCTCGCGGGCGAGATCGGTCATGTGGGGGATCACTTGCCTGTCCTTCCACAGCCGCGGCTCCTTGCGGATGTCGACTCCGTAAGCGGACGTGTCCTGGCTGATGACCAGCAGTTCCTTCGTGCCGGCCTCGACCAGCTTCTCCGCCTCGCGCAGGATCGCGTCGGGGCGGCGGCTGACCAGGTCGCCGCGCAGCGCAGGGATGATGCAGAAGGCGCAGCGATGGTTGCACCCTTCGGATATCTTCAGATAGCTGTAGTGGCGCGGAGTGAGCTTGAGCCCGGCATCCGGCACGAGATTGACGAAGGGCGAGGGCGGCATCGGCGCCGCCTGATGCACCGCGCCGACGACGTCCTCATATTGATGCGCGCCGGTGACCGCGAGCACATTGGGGAAGCGCGCGCGGATCGTCTCGGCTTCCTTGCCCATGCAGCCGGTGACGATGACGCGGCCATTCTCGGCGATCGCCTCGCCGATCGCCTCCAGGCTCTCTTCCTTGGCGCTGTCGAGAAAGCCGCAGGTATTGACCAACACGACGTCGGCTCCGGCATAGTCGGGCGACATCGCATAGCCGTCGCTGCGCAGCTTGGTGAGGATCCGTTCGCTGTCGACGAGGTTCTTCGGACAGCCGAGTGACACCATGCCCACGCGGGGCGCCTCGGGGAGTTTGGTTGCCATGATTGGCGGGCGACATAGGGATTTTGCGGAAAAATGCCAGTGCGCCGTGCGTTGGCGGGCATCGGGGTTCGCCCTTTGTGGGAACTACGAATGGGGCGGGTGGCCTGGTGCGACTAAGGGATGCCCGCAGATCGAAGGAGCTTTTGCCATGACGTCCGAAGCCGCAACCGGCGTGCGCCTCACCACCCGTTCGGGGCTTGAGATCGCAGTGCGTCCCGCCACGCCTGGGGACGAAACGGCGCTGCGCGACCTGTTCCAGGCGGTTTCGCCCGAGGACCGGCGCTTCCGCTTCCTCACCGCCTGCGATCACCTGTCCGATTCGCAGATCGCGGCAATGACGCAGATCGACCATCTTCACAGCGAGAGCTTCCTCGCCTTTGCCGGTGACGAGCTGGTGGCGAGTGGCGTGATCGCCTGCGACAAGGCGTTCGAATCGGCCGAGGTCGCGATTTCGATCCGTTCGGACCGAAAGGGGCAGGGGATCGGCTGGACGCTCCTCGATTACCTCACCGGCGAGGCCCGCCGCCGCGGCGTGAAGAAGCTGATGTCGATCGAAAGCCGCGAGAACCACCAGGCGATCGAGCTGGAGCGCGAAATGGGCTTTACTGCACAACCGGTGGAGGGCGACTCCACGCTGGTGATGCTCGAAACACGGTTCTGAGAGGGGTTGGTTTTCGAATGCGCCTATCGGCGCATTTCCAGCAGACGTTTAGCCGACCGGCGCGCGGAAGACGAAGAAGGCGCCGGTCGCGATGAAGGCGAAGCCGATCAAGTGGCTCAGGGTGATTCGCTGCCCCAGATACAGGATCGAAAATCCAACGAAGACGGTGAGGGTGATCACCTCCTGGATCGCCTTGAGCTGCGCCGCCGAATAGACATTGCTGCCCCAGCGATTGGCAGGGACGGCGAGGCAATATTCGACGAAGGCGATGCTCCAGCTCGCCAGGATTGCCAGGATCAGCGGCGCGCTCTTGAACTTGAGATGGCCGTACCAGGCGAACGTCATGAACACGTTCGAGGCAAGCAGCATCGCGATCGGGAGGAGGCGGTCGAACATCGTGCCCTTGTGGCGGGGTGAAGGCGATTGCTCAATGGGCTCCATAAGTTCCTCCCTCGGAGCCGCAGGCTCCGAGGGAGGATCAGAGGGTCAGCGCGCAGGCAGCCGCGGCACGGGATCGACGGGGGTGCGGCCCTGGCGGATTTCGAAATGCACCTCGGGTCGGTCGGCGAAGCCCGAATTGCCGGAGAGGGCGATCGTCTGGCCCTTCTTCACCGACTGGCCACGCTGGACGAGCAACTGCGCGGCATGGCCGTAGACCGTAGTCCAGCCATCGCCATGGCGGATGATGACCAGCCCGCCCAGCGCGGGAATGTCGCTGCCGACATAGGCGACGACGCCGTCGGCCGCGGCCAGGATCGGCGTGTCGAGCGGCACGGCGATCTTGATCCCGTCGTTGCGCTCGCCGCTGGCGCCGGGGCCGAAGCGCTTTACGATTCGCCCGTTGGCGGGCCATTGGAAGCCGCCCTTGAGCCGGGCGGGGGCCGCGACCGGCGTGGTCGGCGAGAGTACCCTGGCCGAGGAAGCGGTCGGCTCCGCCGGCTTCTCGCGCGCGGCGAGCGCCGGCTGGCCGCCGGTGACGATATCGTCGACGCCGAGATCGAGATGGAAGCGCGCGGCGCGCTGCTCGATCGTCTCGGGTCCGCTTTCCGGGATCAGCAGGCGCTGGCCGGTCCGCAGGATATAGGGTTCCTCGAGCTCGTTGAGTGCGATCACCCGCGACCAGGGCACGCCATAGGCGCTGGCGATGCCGATTCCCGTCTCGCCCTCGCGGACGAGGTGATAGCGGCCGCCTGGGATCGTGAGCCGCTGACCGGCGCGGATGGTGAAGGGCGACGGGATGCTGTTGGCCCGCGCGATCGCTTCCGATCCGGCGCCGGTCTTCATGGCGATCGAACGCAGCGAGTCGCCGGGCTGGACGACATAGGTCGATGCACTGATGCGCCGGGCATCGGCGCGAACGCTGCGACCGTCCCAGGCAGGCGGCGGCGCCGGCAGGCTGCGAACCCGCTGGGCAGGGCGCGGCGGCGGCTGGTCGCGATCCTGTGCGGGCTCGGCGGGACGGCGCTGCTGCCGGACCGGCGGTGCATCATAAGCCGGGGCCGAGTAGCCCGCCGGTTGCGGGATGCATCCCGCCAGCGCGAGCAGCGCGAACGGCGCGCCTCTCTTCCCCATCTTTTTCCCCACCCGACTAACCATTTCGGAACGCACCATATCGCGGAAATCGCGCCGCGTCAGTCCGTCCTTTCCCGGGATGGGGCGGCGCCCCGAAATGGTGCAGCTCAGGCGCGCGGCGCGATCTGCTCCATGCCGCCGAGATAGGGGCGCAGCGCCTCCGGCACCATCACCGACCCATCCGCCTGCTGGTAATTCTCGATCACCGCGACGAGCGTGCGGCCGACCGCGAGGCCGGAGCCGTTGAGCGTGTGGACGAAGCGCGTCGCCTTCTCGCCGGCGGGCCGATAGCGTGCGTTCATCCGGCGGGCCTGGAAGTCGCCGCAGGTGGAGCAGGACGAGATTTCGCGATAGCGCGCCTGGCCGGGCAGCCAGACTTCGAGATCATAGGTGCGCGCGGCGGTGAACCCCATGTCGCCGCTGCACAGCTTCATCCGGCGGAAGGGCAGGCCGAGCGCGGTGAGGATCGCCTCGGCGCAGCCGGTCATCCGTTCATGCTCGTCCTCGCTCTGTTCGGGCGTGGTAATCGAGACCATCTCGACCTTTTCGAACTGGTGCTGGCGGATGAAGCCGCGCGTGTCGCGGCCCGCGGCGCCGGCTTCGGAGCGGAAGCAGGCAGTGAGCGCGGCGAAGCGCAGCGGCAGCGCCTCTTCGGCCAGGATCTGCTCGCGCACGATGTTGGTGAGGCTCACTTCCGCCGTGGGGATCAGCCAGCGCCCGTCGGTGGTGTGGAAGCTGTCTTCGGCGAACTTCGGCAGCTGGCCGGTGCCGAACATGGTCTCGGGACGGACGAGCAGCGGCGGGATCGCCTGTTCATAGCCCTTGGCTTCGAGCCGATCGAGCATGAACTGGCCGAGCGCGCGGTGCAGCTTGGCGGCGCCGCCGCGGACCAGGGTGAAGCGCGTGCCCGAAAGCAGCGCGCCAGTCTCGAAATCGAGGCCGAGCGCGGGGCCGAGCACGTCATGCTCCTTGGCTTCGAAAGCATGTTCGGGCGGCTCGCCGACGCTGGCGACGAGCTGGTTGTCATTCTCGTCGGCGCCATCGGGCACGTCGGCATAGGGGAGGTTGGGCAGCTGGGCGAGCAGTGCCTTCAACTCGTTGCCGATCGCGGCTTCCTGCTGCTCGACCGAGGCGAGCCGGTCCTTGAGCTCGGCGACTTCGGCCATCAGCGCCTGGGCGGTTGCCTCGTCCTTCTTGGCCTTGGCGGCGCCGATCGCCTTGGAGGCGTCGTTGCGGCGGGAGAGGCCGGCCTGCAGCTCGGTGACGAGCGCGCGGTGCTGGGCGTCGAGCGCGAGGATACCGTGCGAATGCGGCTCCAGCCCGCGGCGGGCGAGGCCGGCATCGAAGGCTTCGGGATTGTCTCGGATGGCGCGGATATCGTGCATGGCGCGGCTATGGCCGGGCGTGGTTGTGCGCGCAACCCTCGCGCGGGTGGGGGCGTTGGTAGGGCAACAGCCAAAGAGGAGAATCGAGATGCAGGTTCCGCACGATGCCGTCGTGGTCGTCGCCGATGGGCGCAAGATGCTGTTCCTGAGGAACGAAGGCGACGCGCAAATCCCGAACCTCCAGGTCGAGGATCACGCGACCCACCCCAACCCCAAGGATTCGGACCAGAAAACCGATTCGTCAGGCCGCGCCGCCTCGACGCAAGCGGGCTCCGGGGCGCCGGCGGGCGGGACGATGGGCGAGACCGACTTCCACCAGCTCGAGGAAGACCGGTTTGCTGCGGAGACTGCCGAGATGCTGAAGAAGCGCGCGCTTGCCAACGAATTCGAATCGCTGATCATCGTCGCGCCGCCCAAGACGCTGGGCGAGCTGCGCAAGCACTATCACAAGGAAGTCAGCGACCGGCTAGCCGGTGAGCTTGCCAAGGACCTTACCGGGCACACCGTGCCGCAGATCGAAGCGGCGTTGCTCAAGGCCGAGTGACGCCGGCTCAGGCGCCGGCGGCTTCGGCCTCCGGCGCCTTCTTGGCGAGCCGCTTGCGGGCGACCAGCGCCGCGGCGGCGCCGCCGAACAGCAGCACCATCGGCGGGGCGGGAACCGGCGCCGGGCCGCCCGACGAGCTTGTGCTCGAGCCGTGATGGCCGCTCGATCCGTGCCAGCCGCTCGAGCCGTGCCAGCCGCTCGACGTGCTCCAACCGCTCGATCCGCTCGACGAGCTGGAGGAAGAGGTCGAGGACGATGTGGACGACGAAGTCGAGACGTCGCCCGAACTTGACGAGCTGGTCGAAGACGATGTCGACACGTCGCCGCTCGACGACGAAGAGGTCGAGGTCGACACGTTTCCGCTCGACGACGACGTCGAGCTGACTTCACCGCTCGAAGAGGAGGTCGACGAAGACGAGCCGCCGCTCGACGTCGATGTCGAGGAGCCCCCCGTCGACGTGGACGAGCCGCCGGTCGACGTCGATGTGGAGCCCGACGACGTGATCTCGATGTTGATGCCGCTTGAGCCGCTGCTGCTGCCCGAGCTCGATCCGCCGAAGAAGCCGCCGGCGAAGAATCCGCCGATGAAGCCCCCGCCGCCCGAACCGCCGATCACGCTGCCCGACGAGCCGCCCGAGGAAGAGGACACGACCGGCATCTCCCCGCTCGATCCGTAGAGCGGCGGCGGAAGGGGGACCGCGGCACCCTGCGCCGCGACCACCACGACCTGCGGGGTCTGCGTCGTCGTGACCGTCCGCTTGACGACTCGCCGCGCGGTGCGCACCGCGGCGCGGCGCACGACGCGCTTCTTCGCGACGGTGACTTGCTTCACCACGCGGGGATGGTGGACGCGTTCGGTGACGTAAACGCCGCCGCCGCCGATGACTGCGCCGCCGCAAACGCACGCGCAGAGTTTCGCCAAGGCCATGCGAACCGACATTTTCGTCCCACTCTTCCCTGTTGTTCGCTCGCCAACCGCAGTCTTCTCAGCGGCTTGCGCGCTTCCATGAGGCAGAAGTGCAAAAGAAAAGCTTAAGCGCAACGCCGTTAATCCGCGTTAACCTCGTTGCGCCGCGTTTTCTTGGGACAGTTTCGCCGGAGTCATGGTTAATGTTCTAGTTCGGCACGGAATCGCGCTGCTCGGGCTCGGGCCCCGCCCCGCCACCCGCCAATTCGGCATCCGGTCGTTTCCAATGATTTATTCCCCGATTTGCGAAGAATCGGCAACGAACGGCGCTTGTCGGCAAGACCGCGCGTAAGTATAGGCCGCGCAGGGCAAACGGTCTCCGTGCGGCTCGGCCGACCGGCGAACCGCTGTGGAGAGTGGGGATGGCTACAGTTTTGGATCGTATCGACGAACCGGGTAAAGGCGTTCCTCCTGCCGCGAATGACGGCGGCGACGGCTATCGGCCGAGCAACGACGAACCCTTCATGAACCCGCGCCAGCAGGAATATTTCCGCGGCAAGCTCATGGCCTGGAAAGAGGCCATCTATCGCGAGGCGGCGGGCACGCTCAACCAGTTGCAGACCGATTCGCTGCGCGAGGCCGATCTCACCGATCGCGCTTCGAGCGAGACGGACTGGTCGATCGAGCTGCGCACCCGCGACCGCCAGCGCAAGCTGATCGCCAAGATCGAAGCGGCGCTGCGCCGGATCGACGAAGGCGAATATGGCTATTGCGAAGTGACGGGCGAGCCGATCAGCCTCGCAAGGCTGGAGGCCCGGCCCATCGCGACGATGACGGTCGAGGCGCAAGAGCGCCACGAGCGCAACGAGAAGGTGTCGCGAGACGAATAGAGGGGCCGCGGCCTCTTTTTTGTTGCTCCGTTTCGGCGCGTTCGGGCGGGCGTGGAGCGACTGGGTTAACGGTTTCGACAGGGATTGCTGCTGTAGTGCGGCAGGACGTCATTTTGCGTTTTCGAGCTGAACGGATGGATGAGTTCTCCAACGACCCTCCGGCGACATTGTCGGCCGAGGACTTCGCAAGCCAGCGAACCGATTCGCGCGACAGCCTCTTGCTCGTCGCGCAGTTTCGGATCGCGGGGCGGACCGTCGATCAGGTGCGCGTGCGCAACCTGTCGGCTGGAGGGCTGATGGCTGAATACGCGATCCCGGTGGAACGCGGCACGGAAGTCGAAGTGGAGGTCCGCGGTCTCGGCTGGCTCGCGGGCAAGATCGCCTGGTCGACCGACGGTCGCGTCGGCGTCGCCTTCGACAAGGGAATCGATCCGAAGCTGGCGCGCAAGCCGGTGGGGCAGGGCGCGCACACGCCGACCTACGTCAAGCCGCCGTTGCTGCCGCCGCGTTGATTCAATCTAGATAATCGGAACCGGGAAGCGCCCCTGTCGGGGTGCGGCTTGCGCCACACCCCCGTTGCGAACGCCTCAGCGCTCCATCTCTTCCTTGATACGAAGCTTCTGCTTCTTGAGCGAAGCGAGGACCATCTGGTCCGGGGCGGGCCGCTGCGATTCTGCAGCGATTCGCTGGTCGAGCACCGAGTGCTTGGCCGAGAGAGCCGAGAAATGCGCATTCTGCATGGAAGCAGTCTCCTTCTGCGGGTGGCCGGAACGCAGGAGTAGATCACTTTTCCACAGCTTTGTCGCGTCGGATTCGTCCCTAATCGACGGTATGCGGAAAAGCCGCGATGATCCGTTGCGATGCCCGCCCGACTGGTGCAGGGGAAACGCAGTACGGGAGCGTTCGCGATGGACGAGAGGGAAATCCTGAGGCGGCTCGAGGGCCTTCGCTCCGAACATCGCGATCTCGATGCGGCGATCGTCGCGCTGACGGGCACCGGCACTGCCGACCAGCTCCAGGTCGCGCGCCTCAAGAAGCGCAAATTGCTGCTTCGCGACGAGATCGCGCTGCTTGAGGATCAGTTGATCCCCGACATCATCGCCTGATGGATCGGATCGGGACGGCGGCCGAAATTTCCCGTTTCGTTGCGGGTCCGGCTGTGGCACCTCCCTGGTCATGGGGCACCGCGAAACCGCGCAGATTCGCCGTAGGCTGGTCGATTCGCTCTATGTCGAGGCGATGCTGCTGGCCGATGAGGCGCGCGCCTATTTCGACGAGATGGGCCGGGCCGAGCGCGACCTGCTCGACGCGTTCAATCGCGTGGCCTTTTCGTGCGAATCGCTCAAGGTGACGACGCGGCTGATGCATCTCATCGCTTGGCTTCTCACGCAGCGGGCAGTCGATGCCGGCGAGATCGCGCCGAGCGAGGCGCTCGCGCCGTCGCGCCGCCTGGGCAACGCGCCGGAAACCGACGAAGGCCTGTTCTCAGTGCTTCCCGATCAGGCCGTATCGATCATCCGAACCAGCCAGGACCTCTATCGCCGGGTCGCTCGACTCGATGCGTCGCTCGACGATCCACTGATCCTCGACAGCCCGGCGCGCTCGATGATCGATCGCCTCGCCGCGTCGTTATAGGCGTCACCGCGACCTAGTCGCCGCCCAGCGCCTCGCGGGCCGCGTCATATTCAGCCTTCATCCGTGCGATCCGCGCCGCCGCGGGCTCCACGGCGTGGACCGCGCCGATGCCCTGGCCCGAGCCCCAGATGTCTTTCCACGCCTTGGCGCCGCCGAAGTTCATCGCGCTCGGATCGCTGACCGGCAGGTTTTCCGGGTCGAGCCCGGCATTGACGATCGACTGGCGCAGGTAATTGCCGTGCACGCCGGTGAACAGGTTTGAATAGACGATGTCTTCCGCGGTGCCGTCGACGATCGCCTGCTTGTAGGCGGGCACCGCGTTGGCTTCCTCGGTCGCGATAAACGGCGAGCCGATATAGGCGAGGTCCGCACCGAGCACTTGCGCCGCCAGGATCGCCCGACCAGTGGCGATCGCGCCCGACAGGATCAGCGGCCCGTCGAACCATTCGCGCACTTCCTGGACGAAGGCGAAGGGGTTGAGCCGACCGGCATGGCCGCCCGCGCCGGCCGCGACGAGGATCAGCCCATCGGCGCCCTTTTCGACTGCCTTGTGGGCGAAGCGATCGTCGATCACGTCGTGCAACGTAATGCCGCCCCAGCCATGCACGGCGTCGTTCAGCTCGGGTCGCGCGCCGAGAGAGGTGATCACGATCGGCACTTTCCACTTGGCGCAGACGGCGACGTCATGCTCGAGCCGCGGATTGGAACGATGGACGATCTGATTGACGGCGAACGGCGCGGCCGGCGTCTCCGGATGATCGCGGTCCCAGGCTGCGAGCTCTTCGGTGATCTGGTGGAGCCATTCGTCGAGCCGGCTCTCAGGCCGCGCGTTGAGCGACGGAAAGGAGCCGACGATCCCAGCCTTGCACTGGGCGATCACGAGATCGGGCACTGAGATGATGAACAGCGGCGAACCGATGACGGGAAGCCGCAGGCGATCGAACAGGGGGGGCAGGGCCATTCCAGTTTTGTAGCGAAACTGGAATGGCTGTCGAGTCGGGGCGCCGGACGCTACGGCATGCGCCGCTACCCCCAGACCCCCGCTTCAATCGACTCGGATCAGACCCGTCGCATAGTCGCGCTGCTTGGCGGCGTAGAGAGTCGCACTCGCCTTGAGCATCGCCCTTTGCATGTCGTCGAGCGGGCGGATTGCCTTGGCCGGGCTGCCGACGATCAGAGAGCCCGGGGGAAAGCTCTTGCCCTCGGTAACCAGCGCGCCGGCGCCGACGATGCAGTCCTCGGGGATCGCGGCCCGGTTGAGGATGGTGGCACCCATGCCGATCAGGGTGCGGTCGCCGATCGTGCAGCCGTGCAGGATCGCGTGATGGCCGATCGTCACGTCTTCGCCGATCGTGCAGGGCGCCCCCGGATCGGAGTGGAGCATGGCACCATCCTGCACGTTCGACCGGGCACCGACGACGATCGGCGTGTTGTCGGCGCGGATCACGGCGCCGAACCAGACGCTTGAAAGCGAGGCGAGGCGGACGTCCCCGATCAGGTCGGCGCTCGGCGCGACCCAGGCGTCCTCGGCGATCTGCGGGGCTTGCCCGGCAATGGCGTAACGCGGCATCCGCTTAGAATAGCGGCGCGTCGAACCCTTCGGGAAGGGGCATGTGCACGCCCATCGCAAGGGCGAGGCCGACGGCCCCGAGCAGCACCGCCAGGGTAGAGGAGAGCGAGAACAGGCCCCAGCCAGCCGCCGTGACCATTTGCGGGTTCGGACGGTCCAAGCGGCGATTGCGCTGCATCGCCTGCAGCACGAACATCGTCAGCATCGCATAACAGAACACGAAGAACTCGGTCATCAAACCCACCCCGGCTAATCCCCGTCCAATCGAATACGCGCGCCGGGTTAACGCTTCAATGCCGGGTTCCTCCGGTTTATCGCGGTGCAGCAAGGTTTCGTCGCAGCCGGGATTGGGCCGTCGCGCATGCAAGCGCTTGCGGAGATGCGAGGCAAGACGGTAACAGGCCGCTCCGGGTCCCGGCAGGAGTGTCTACCATTCGTCAGATCGCTGCCTTGCCCTATCGCAGCTCCAGCGCAGCGCCCGACGCATCGACTCAGGTCCTGCTGATCACCTCGCGTGAAACCGGTCGCTGGGTGATCCCGAAGGGCAATCCCGCAACAGGACTGAGCGCGCACGCGGCTGCGGCGCTCGAGGCCGAGGAAGAGGCTGGAGTGTGCGGACTGGTCTGCCCGACGCCACTCGGCTCCTATCGTTATCGCAAGCGCCGTCGGAACGGCGCCTCGCTGATGATCGACGTCGAGGTTTTCCCGCTCGCGGTCAACCAGGAGCTGGACGCCTGGAAGGAGCAGGCCGAGCGTGAACGGCGGTGGTTCACGCTCGCCGAGGCAGCCGGGGCGGTCGAAGAGCCGGACCTTCGCGATCTCATCCATTCGTTCGGACCCACCGAATTCAAGGCCGCAACGCAGCGTGTCGGCATTCTCGCCACTGTCGCGCAAGAAACGAAAGTCAATCGCATGTTCGCATGGTTCCAGCGCCTGCTCCCCAGGACGGGCAATTTCTTCGACATGTTCGAGGCGCATGCCGCGACCGTGGTCAGCGGTGCCGATGCGCTTGCGCGGCTGCTCCAGGATGGGAATGCCGACCATATCCGCGAAGTGATCGAGCGCGAGCACGATGCCGACGAAATCATTCGCGAAGTGCTGCGCACGGTTCGCGAAACCTTTCTGACGCCGTTCGATCGCGGCGCAATCACGGCATTGATCGGCGCGATGGACGACGCGATCGACGAGATGCAGGCCACGGTGCAGGCGATCGATCTTTACGAGATCACGTTGTTCGAACGCGAAATGAAGGACATGGCCGGCATCGTCGTCGATGCGGCGCGGCTCACCGCGGAGGCGATGCCGCTGCTGCGCGACGTCGCCCGCAATGGCGCGCGGCTCCACGAGCTCACCGAACGGCTGGTGCGGATGGAGAGCCATGCCGACGAGATCCACGCGGCGGGGCTGAAGCGCGCCTTTATCGAATTGGGCCCGAACGACCCGCTGCGGTTCGCCGTCCAGCGCGAACTCTACAAGCATCTCGAGCGGATCGTCGACGCGTTCGAGGATGTCGCGAACGAAATCGACGGCATCGTCATCGACCACGCCTGACGCCGACGATGCACGATCTTGCCCTGCCGCTGCTGATCGGCCTGATCGCCGTCGCGCTTGCCTTCGACTTCCTGAACGGCCTGCACGATGCCGCGAACTCGATCGCCACTGTCGTCGCCACGCGGCTGCTCAAGCCGGTGCACGCCGTCGCCTTCGCCGCGCTGTTCAACTTCGCGGCCTATTTCCTGACCATCGCCTTTCCGAGCCTCCACAAGGTCGCGGCGACGATCGGGCAAGGGCTGATCGACCGCAACCTGATCACGCCGTCGGTCGTGTTCGGCGCGTTGGTCGGGGCGATGTTCTGGAACGTCGTGACCTGGCTGAAGGGGATCCCCTCCTCGTCGAGTCATGCGCTCGTGGGGGGCATGATCGGCTCGGGGGTCGCGCACGCCGGGCTCAGCGGCGTGCAATGGAGCGGGCTCAACAAGACGCTGATCGCGATCGTCCTTTCGCCGACGCTCGGCATGATCCTGGCGATGCTGATCATGCTGGTGACGAGTTGGCTGTTCCGCCGTGCGAATGCCGGGCGCGCGGAGCGCAGCTTCCGCGTGCTGCATCTGATCTCCTCCGGCGCCTATTCGCTCAGCCATGGCCTGAACGATGCTCAGAAGACCATGGGGATCATCACCGTGCTGCTCTATTCGACCGGCTATCTGCATGGCCCGTTCGAAGTGCCGCATTGGGTGGCGATCAGCTGCTATGTCGCGATCGCGCTCGGCACGATGACCGGGGGCTGGAAGATCATCGAGACGATGGGTTCGCGAATCACCAAGCTGTCTCAGCATCAGGGCTTCAGCGCATCGCTCTCGGGATCGATCGTGCTGTTCTCCGCCTCCTGGCTCGGGATTCCAGTATCGACCACCCATACGATCACCGGCGCGGTGATCGGTGCCGGGACCGCGCGTCGCGCCTCGGCAGTGCGCTGGGGCGTGGCAGGCAACGTGGTGGTGGCCTGGGTGATCACGATCCCCGCCTCCGCTGCGGTGGGCGCGCTCTTCTACGCGCTGACGACGCTATTCTGATTGAGGCACGGGCGCCGGGTCGCTTTCGCCGGATCGCCCGTGCTCGTTCAGCGCGGGCTTCAGGGCAGGCGCTTGAAGTGGAAGTTGCGAACGAACGGCGCTCCGTCTCCATCGACATTGGCCGCGGATTCCGTCATTTCGCGGCCGTCTGCCGAGATGGCATAGACGCGAACCGAGCCCAGCGTCTTGTTCTTGGCTAGGCTCATGACCAGGACGTTGGAGGCCGGTGCCTCGAGCGCGGCGCTGTCCGCTTCGGACGTGTCGCCCTGGCCCGGCACCATCTTCCCGTCGGGCCGGAACCGGACGGCCATGTGCCGCACGCTTCCATCGGGCGCCGTGATATCGACTTCGAGCCGAGTGAATCCCTCGCCGACATCCGAGAAGCGATAGAGGACGCGCTTCGGGGGCGTGCCGTAGGTCGCGGGCATGCGACCGAGATCGAGTTCCCACGAACCGAGAAAGCGCGACTGCTCCGCAATCGGAGCGGGGGATGCCCCTGCGCCATCCCGTGGCGTGGCGTGCGCGGACATGCCGGCGGGGAGCAGCGCGGCGGCGATCGGGAAGATCGCCGTGGCAAAGCGGATGCGGGCAGGTTTCATCGATCTCTCCTTGGGGCGAGGCAGGGCCTCGGGTTGGGCGAAACGTCGCGTGTTCTCGCGGCACCGATTGCAGGCGTGCAGCCTCCCTGTCCGAGGCGGTGCTCCTCGGAATTCGGGCAACTCGAAATGGCTGCGATTGGCTTATCCGGGCCGTTCGGTGGCGGCCGGCGGGAAGAGCTGGGCATGCCGGCGTGCCACGGCCGCGACGGTCAGCAGCTCGATCGCAAGCACGGCGGTCTGCAATAGGACCTGGCGGCCGTTCAGGAAGAGCACGCCCATGAAGACGAGCAGCGTCGCAGCGGCGGCGAAGGTGCGGGCGCCCGACCGCACCACGCCCGGCCAATCGCCCTCCAGCATCAGCCAGGCGATGCGAAGCTGGCCGAGCGCGATCAACAGTTGGAGCAACGCCAGCGACGGAATGGCGGCCTGATAGACACCCCGCAGCAACGCCTCATGGGCGCGCCCCTCGAGAAGCGCGCCTGGAAGCCCATGATGCCCGGGATAGAGATAGGGAAGTCCGAGCAGTGCGCATCCGATCTGGAGTGCCGCCATCGGGATCATCAGGCCTAGCGCCAGGGCATAGGTCGTCAGGGCGAAGCGGCCTTGCTCGCGCGACAGGATTTCGCGTCCGGCTGCGGCAAGGCAGCCTGCCGCAAACGCCAACGGCCTGCCTTCCGCGCTCGCGGTTTCGAACTCGGCCCGCATCGCGGCGGCCCATTCCGCGCGGCTCTGGCCGAGGAAGCAGGCTGCCAGTGCCATCATCGTGCGGGCGAGAGTGCGGCTCATGCCAGGGACGCCTTCGAGGAAAAGCCGTCGGTTCCTGCCTGCTCCAGCGCGAGCGCAAATCCGGTCGCGGTAAGACGATAGGCATGGCGGGGCGGACGGCCAGGCTGGGCAGGCTCATGCCACTCGGCTTCGACCAACCCCTGGTCCGTCATCCGCATCAGCAGCGGATAGAGGGTTCCGGACGCGAGTCCGGTTTCCTTCATCAGGTCATAGCCATAGCGCCATTCGAGGCGCTTCGCGGACATCGCCGCGAGAAGGGCATGCATCTGTCTCGAAGGCTGTCGTTTCCGCGGCATGGCGAAATACTACATATGTAGATTTAAGAGTCAATCGCGTCGGAGGGGTTCCTGCGAGCGGGAGCGACTGCCGTAGAACGAGTGCCGCCTCGCGCTTCACGGCTCGGGGTTCTAGGGACCCTCAGCCAAATGCGAGTAGGGACCTATTTCCCGTTCGGACGCCCATCGGGCGGATTGAAATGTCAGCGCATCCAGGCGACGATCGCTTCGACGATCGCCGCCGTCTCCTCCGGATCGCGGACGCGGATACTGTCGATGCCGGCGGCCGGCACGGGCTCGTCATTTCCGCCCGGATAGATCGCGTCGCCGAGGAACAGGATCGCCTCGCGCGGCACGTCCGCATGTTCGACCAACCTTGCGATCGCGAACGCCTTGTCGATTCCGGCCCGCGTGATGTCGATCGAGGTCGAGCCGCCGACCTTGACCGACAAGCCGGGTAGTGCGGGAGAGAGCAGCCGCTGCAGCGCCTGGCGCTTCGATAGATCGGGATCCCAGGCCGTCTTGGCGTCCAGCGGTGCCTCCTGGCCGAGGGCGGAGAAGGTGATCTGGCTCCCGCGATCCTCGATCTGCGGCCCCCACAGACGATCCGGCTTCAACCCCGCCTCCGCGACCGCCCGCTCCAGGGCAGCGAGGATCGTCTCGCGCTCAGTGGGAGAAAAGCTCTCCGCATAGATTTGATGCCAGGCGCCGTCGGAGAAGCGATAGAGCTTCGCCCCCGTCGTGGGCATGATGAAGAGCCGATCCAGGCGCGTGCCGGGCCGCAAGCGCGAGACGACCTGCTTCTCGAACTGTGGCCAGTCGCCGCCGGAGATGACGGCCGCCATCGCGTGGTCGAGCAAAGCGGAGAGGCCGGAAGCCATCCGCTCGCCCAGCGGCTGCTTGCTTTCGGCGAGCGTGCCGTCGAGATCGAATGCGACCAGGCGCTTCATGCTTGCCGCTCCTGAGCCTGGCGGAGGCGTGGCAACAGGATCTCGTCGATCGCGTGCGCGACTCCGTCCTCGTCATTGGATCGCGACAGAAGGTCTGCGGCTGCCTGCACGTCTTCGGGAGCCTGCCCCATGGCGATCGACAGTCCCGCGCGCGCGAACATCGGCATGTCGTTCCGCTGATCGCCCATTGCGGCGGTTTCGCCCAGCGAAACACCGGCCGCCGCGGCAAGCGCCGCGATCCCATCGCCCTTGTTCGCGCGCGCCGCGGTGACGTCCAGATAATAGGGCTGGCTCCGCACGACGTTGGCATCGTCGCCGAGCGCCTCGCGGAGTCGCGCTTCGAGATCGGCCAGCAACGCGACATCGTCGGTGACCGCGACGATCTTGTCGATCGATTCCGGCCGTTCCTTCAGGTCCTGTTCCAGCACCGGCTGCTGATTGGCCGAGGCGATTTCGCGTGGCGTATGGGGATCCTCGAGCGACGAGGCGTACCAGTTGCCGTCTCGAAATGCCCAAAGCGTGACCGAAAAGCGGCGAAGAAACTCCAGGGCACGGCCGGCCGTTGCTTCGGACAGGATGTATCGCGCCAGGACGGTGCCATCGGTGCGCAGGATCGTGCCGCCGTTGAAGGCCGCGATGACGCCGTTCAATTCCAGCCGCTCGGCAACCCAGAGCATCCCGCTCGGCGGGCGCGCGCTGATCAGGCTGAAGGGCAGCCCGGTAGCCGTCAGCCGCCGGACCGCCGCGACGACCTCGCTCGAAAGCGTCTTGTCGCTGCGGATCAGCGTTCCGTCGAGATCGGAAACGACCAGTCGCAGCGCGCCCGGCGTCGCCGGGATGGCCGGTGCCACCGCCAGCGGCCGGTTCATTGCGGCATCTCGACATGCCCGCCGAAGCCGAACCGCATCGCCGAAAGCAGCTTGTCGCCGAAAGTGCTGTCGACGCGGCTGCGATAGCGCGCAAACAGAGCTGCGGAGAGGACGTTCGCCGGCACGGCTTCCTCCATCGCGGCGTCGATGGTCCACTGGCCCTCTCCGGAATCAGCGACGCGGCCAGAGAATTGTTCGAGTTGCCCATCCCGGGCGAGGCCGATCGCGCAAAGGTCGAGCAGCCAGGACGAGATGACGCTGCCGCGCCGCCAGACCTCCGCCACGTCGGGCAGGTTGATGTCGAAGCGCTCTTCAGGAGGCAGCTTCTCCGATGCCTTGCCCTTCAGAATGTCGAAGCCTTCGGCATAGGCCTGCATCAGCCCATATTCGATGCCGTTGTGGATCATCTTGACGAAGTGCCCCGCGCCGTTCGGCCCGGCATGGATATAGCCGCGTTCCGCGCGGTCGTCGGCGGCATCGCGGCCGGCGGTGCGGGGAATGTTGCCATAGCCTGGCGCCAGCGTGTCGAAGATCGGATCCAGCCGGTCGACGACTTCCTTGTCGCCGCCGATCATCATGCAATAGCCCCGTTCGAGGCCCCACACTCCGCCGGAGGTGCCGACGTCCACATAATGGAGCTGCTTCTCGCGCGCCGCTGCGGCGCGGACGATGTCGTCCTTGTAGAAGCTGTTGCCGCCGTCGATGATGATGTCTCCGGGCTCGCCCAGTTCGATCAGCCGATCAACGGTGTCCTGCGTCGGCGCTCCCGCCGGCAGCATGACCCAGAAGATGCGCGGCGCGCCCAGTTTCGCAACCACGTCCTCGAGCGAGTCCGCCCCGATCGCGCCGTCGCCGGTCAGGCCCGAAACCGCCGCGGGATCGCGATCATAAGCGACGATCTCGTGCTTGCCGAGCATCAGGCGACGCGCGATGTTGGCACCCATCCGGCCGAGGCCGATCATCGCTAGACGCATGCTGTTTCCTTTCGACGAATCTGGTCTTTTTGACGCGGACGGCCGCGGTCATTGCGGCCGTTGCAGGAGTTTCCGGGCGACGTCGCAGACATTGTCGACCGTGAAACCGAACTTTTCCTGAAGCTTGGCGATCGGTGCAGAGGCGCCGAAAGTCGACATCGTCACCGTCGCGCCTTCCGAGCCGACATAGCGATCCCAGCCGAACGCCCCCGCCTGCTCGATGGCGATCCGAGCCTTGACGTGCGGTGGCAGGACGCTGTCGCGATAGGCCTGGTCCTGCTTCTCGAAGAGGTACCAGCTCGGCAGCGAGACGATTCGCGAGCGAACGCCTTCGCCCGCCAGCCTCTCATGGGCGGCCACCGCCAGCTGGAGTTCGGAACCGGTCGCGATCAGGATGACCTCCGGATCGGCGTCGCCCCCGAGCACATAACCGCCCTTGGCCAGTCCGCTGGCCGGCGCGTAGGTCTCGCGGTCTAGTGTCGGCATGGCCTGGCGCGAGAAGATCAGCGCGGTCGGCTCGTGCGTGTGACTGAGCGCAACCTTCCACGCCTCCGCGGCCTCGTTCGCGTCGCCGGGGCGAATGGTATCGAGGCCGGGAATCGCCCTGAGCGTCGCGAGTTGCTCGATCGGCTGGTGCGTGGGGCCATCCTCGCCGACACCGATACTGTCATGGGTGAAGACGAAGATTACCGGCAGTTCCATGATCGCCGCCAGCCGGATCGGCGCGCGCATATAATCGGAGAAGACGAGGAACGTCGCGGTGTAGGGCCGCAGGTACGACAGCGCCATGCCGTTGGCGATCGAGCCCATGGCGTGTTCGCGGACCCCGAAATGCAGGTTCTTGCCGCCATAATCGCCCGGCTCGAACGAGGGTGCATCCTTGATGTCGGTTTTGGTCGAAGGCGAAAGGTCGGCGGCGCCGCCGAGCAGAGCGGGGACCAGCGGCGCGACGGCATTGAGCACCTTGCCGCCGCTGTCGCGTGTCGCAAGCCCTTTCGCATCGGCCGGGAAGACCGGGATCGCCTGTTCCCAGTCCTGCGCGATCCGGCCAACCCTGAGCCCGTCGATCTCTTCCGCTTCGGATGCAAAGGCCTGGCGGTACCGCTCGAAAAGGGACTCCCATTCCTCTCGCGCGGGCTTCCCCCGGTCCTCGATCGCGTCGCGAAATGCCGCGGCGACGCCGTCGGGAACCAGGAACTCGGCATCCTCGGGCCAGCCATAGGCCCTCTTGGTGGCGCGGACATTCTCTTCGCCAAGCGCTTCGCCATGCGCCTTTTCCGACCCCGCGCGCGGGCTTCCCCAGCCGATGATCGAGCGGACGACGATCAAGGTCGGCCGATCGTCGGTCGCCTTGAAGCCGTTGAGCGCGCGCGCCACCGCCGTCACGTCGTTGGCATCCTCGACATGGATCACGTGCCAGCCATAAGCTTCGAACCGCTTGCCGACATCCTCGTCGAAGGCCAGGTCGGTCGAGCCTTCGATCGAGATGTGGTTGCTGTCGTAGATCCAGCACAGGTTCGATAGCTTGAGGTGCCCGGCGATCGAGGCGGCCTCACCCGACACGCCTTCCATCATGTCGCCATCGCCGCACAGGACGTACACATCGTGGTCGAACAGCGGAAAGCCCGGCCGGTTGTAGCGCGCCGCGAGCGCACGCTCGGCAATCGCCATGCCCACGGAATTGCCGCACCCCTGGCCAAGGGGGCCGGTCGTCGTCTCCACGCCGGTGGTCATGCGATATTCCGGATGGCCCGGTGTCTTCGAATCGAGCTGGCGGAATGCCTTGATGTCGTCGAGGCTCACGGCGGGCTGGCCGGTCGGGTTGCCGTCGGCATCGATCTCGCGGACGCCGGCCAGATGAAGGACGGCGTAGAGCAGCATTGACGCGTGGCCGACCGAGAGCACGAACCGGTCGCGATTGGGCCAGTCCGGCTTGTCCGGATCGTAGCGCAGGAAATCGCGCCACAGCGTATAGGCGACCGGGGCGAGCGCCATCGGCGTGCCGGGATGGCCGCTGTTGGCCTTTTGGACCGCGTCGATCGCGAGGGTCCGGATCGTGTCGATCGTCAGGCGTTGCAAGGTATCCGAGCCGGCTTCCACATTCACATCTTCGACCACCATGGTCCTCCACACTGCAGCTCGAACGGAGCCGGGCCAGATGCCGAACGCTCTCGGCTCACATGGGCTCCGCCGCTAATCGCTCGCGAATCGAAACGCCGTCGGGACCGGCCACGTAGAGGGCGTCGATCTCGCCCAGGAACAGCCCGTGCGCGAGGATGCCCGGCCATGCGTCCAGGGCGGAGGCCAGTGCCCCTGGGTCCTCGATGAATGGGAAGACCGCATCCACGACGAAATTGCCTTGATCCGTGACGAAGGGGGCGCCGGACGCTGCCCGGCGGAAGCAGGGAGTGCCGCCAAGGTCACGTATCCTCGCCTCGACGAACGCACGCGCGAAGGGCAGGACCTCGACCGGGAGAGGGCGCCCCCCCAGGCGATCGGCGAGCTTCGAACTGTCCGCCACCGCGATCATGCGGGTGGCCGAGGTGGCGACGATCTTCTCGCGCAACATCGCCCCGCCGGCCCCCTTGATCGCTCGCAACGCCGGGTCGATTTCATCGACGCCGTCAATCGCGAGGTCGATTGACGCGATTTCCGCGAAGTCACGGACCCGAATGCCCAGGCGCGCGGCGAGATCGGCCGTGTTCATCGAAGTCGCCACCGCATCGACATTCAAGCCCGAGCGAATTTTGACGGCAAGCGCCTCGACCGCGAACCGAGCGGTCGATCCCGTGCCAAGGCCGACGAGCATGCCGTCGCGGATTTCCTCCGCCGCGGCGAAAGCTGCGGCTCGCTTGAGGTGCTCCGTGCTGGTCGTTCCGATCACCACTCTGCGTCCAACCCGTCTCGCCTCCCGAGCTCACGCCGGGGCGCGTCGGTCGTCGTCATAGTCGCAACCGTCAGGGCCGGCTAGCCGATCCGGAAGCGTTCGCGGCCCGGACAGCACCGGTTAAGGTTCGCCCGCGCAGGATCAATCAAAACGGATCGCCACCCATGACTTGGCTTGATGCAGGTTCGACACTCGCGCGGCTCCTCGCCGGAGCCATCATGATCGCCGCGCCGATCGAGTCGCAGGCGCGGGGCGACGATCATCGCGCGACCGACATCGCCTGGATCAATCGCCTGACCTGGGGCGTGGACGGCGGCTCCGCCGATCCCGCCCCCGCCGATCGCCACTGGCTCGATGCCCAGCTGCGCGACGTACCCGCAACGCTTCCGGCGGATGCCCAGCGCCAGGTCGATGCGATGCGGATATCCCAGACGCCGTTCGCACAACTGGTGATCGACGAGGATGCCCAGATCCGTGCGGCCAATGCGATGACCGATCCGGCGCAGCGCCAGGCGGCGCGCGACGCCTATCAGAAGTCGATGAATGCGCTCGCCGACGAGGCGCGGACCCGCTCGCTGCTGCGCGATCTCTATGCGCCGGATCAGCTGCGCGAGCAGATGACCTGGTTCTGGTTCAACCACTTCAACGTCCAGGCCGGCAAGCGCGACATCCGCGCGATGGTCGGCGATTATGAGGATGCGATCCACGGCCGCGCGCTCGGCAGGTTCCGCGACCTGCTGGAGGCGACGCTGCGCCATCCGGCGATGCTGCGGTATCTCGATAACGACCAGAACGCCGCCGGCCACATCAACGAGAATTATGCGCGCGAAATCATGGAGCTGCACACCATGGGCGTCGGCTCGGGCTATACCCAGCAGGACGTGCAGGAGCTTGCGCGCATCCTCACCGGCGTCGGCGTCAGCCTCAAGCCGGATGCGCCGAAGCTCAAGCCGCAATGGCAGCCGCTCTACGTCCGCGCCGGACTGTTCGAGTTCAATCCGGCGCGGCATGATTTCGGCGACAAGCATTTCCTCGGGCATGTCATCAAAGGCAGTGGCTTCGCCGAGGTCGAGCAGGCGCTCGATCTGATCGCGGACGCCCCCGCGACGGCGCACCACGTCTCGCTCCGGCTCGCGACCTATTTCATGGGCGACGCGCCCCCCGCGCCGGTCGTCGCGCGGATGGAACAGGCCTTTCGCCGCAGCCATGGCGACATCGCCCAGGTGCTCCGCGCGATGATCGGAACGTCGCAGTTCAAGGCGTCGCTCGGCACCGTCTTCAAGGACCCGGTCCATTATGCCGTTTCGGCCGTGCGCTATACCTATGGCGATCACGTGATCCTCAATGCCCAGCCGATGCTCGGCTGGCTCAGCCGGATGGGGGAGGGGCTCTACAATCACGAGACGCCCGACGGCTACGACCTGCATTCCGCGGCCTGGTCGGGCCCGGGGCAGATGGCGACGCGCTTCGACATCGCCCGCCAGATCGGCGGCGGATCGGCGGGACTGTTCCGCGCGCCGGGCGCCAGCGCCGATGCGCCCGCCTTCCCACAGCTGCAGAACGCGCTCTATTTCGCCGCGGTGCAGAGCCTGCTGACTCCGCCGACCCGTGCCGCGCTCACCAAGGCGACGTCGCCGCAGGAATGGAACACGCTGTTCCTCGCATCGCCCGATTTCATGCATCGCTAGGAGGAAGCGTCGATGGCTCCGCACCTTCACCGCCGGGACCTGCTCAGGGGCGCCGCCGCAATGGCGCCGATGGTGATCGCCGGCCAGGCCTTCGCCGCGCCCCAGGCCGGCAGCCGGCTGCTCGTGGTATTCCTGCGCGGTGCGTACGACGCGACCAACATCGTCGTGCCGACCGGCAGCGATTTCTACTATCGATCGCGCCCCACGATCGCGATTGCCAAGCCCGATCCCGCCGATCCGAAAGCGGCGCTGGCGCTCGACGGCGACTGGAGCCTGCATCCCGCGCTCAAGGACAGCATCTTGCCCCTGTGGCAGCAGCGCCAGATCGCCTTCGTGCCCTTTGCCGGCACCGACGACATGAGCCGCAGCCATTTCGAGACGCAGGACACGATCGAGCTCGGCCAGCCGATCGGGGGATCGCGCAACTATGGCTCTGGCTTCATGGCTCGACTGGCCGAGATGCTCGGCCGTGGAGACCGTCCGATCTCGTTCACCGACCAGTTGCCGCTCTGCTTTCGCGGCGATCCGGCGCCGGTGCCGAACCTCGGCCTCGCCAATGTCGGCAAGCCGATCGACGCGCGCCAGGCGACGCTGATCGAATCGATGTATGGCAGCAAGGGGCCGCTCGCCCAGTCGGTGGCCGAGGGCTTCCAGGTCCGCGACACCGTCTTCAAGACGCTCGACGAGGAGATGAAGGCAGCGGGGCGCGGGGCCGTCAGCAGCAAGGGCTTCGAACTCTCGGCGCGCCGCGTCGGCACGCTGATGCGCGACCAGTTCAACCTCGCCTTTGTCGATGTCGGCGGCTGGGACACGCACGTCAACCAAGGCAATGCGACGGGCTATCTCGCCGATCGGATCGGCGAGCTCGGCCGCGGCCTCGCCGGGTTCGTCGATGCGATCGGGCCCGAGGCGTGGCGCTCCACGACCGTGGTGGTGCTTTCCGAATTCGGCCGCACCTTCCACGAGAATGGCGACAAGGGGACCGATCACGGCCATGGCAGCGTCTATTGGGTGATGGGCGGCGGCGTCGATGGCGGGCGGCTGGCGGGCCCACAAACCAAGCTCGCGGCGGCGACGCTCAACCAGGGTCGCGACCTGCCGGTGATGACCGACTATCGCAGCCTGATCGGCGGCCTGCTCGCCCGCCAATACGGCCTGTCGCCCGATCGCCTCGCCCGCGTCTTCCCCAACGCGCGGCCCAGCGACCTGCGGCTGGTTTGAGCGGGCGGCGGTCGGTCGATCAGGGCCGGCGGATCGCCCGATCGACTTGCTGCTGCAGCCGCCGCGGCGAAGGCGGAGAGCGACGGAAATAGCCCGCCAACGCGATGGTGATCGCCCCCGGCTGCTCGGGCAGCATGGCGTGGCTGGCGCGTTTCAGGACGATCAGAGTCAGGCGGGCGCCCACGTCTCGCTTCAAGGCCTCGGCATTGCCGTTTGGCGCGATCGGGTCCTCTGCCGCCTGGATGAGGAGCAGCGGCACCTCGCCGGCGGTCCACCACAGCCGAGCGGGGGTAGCGCGGACCGCTGCCATTTGCCGGTCCGCGGTTTCGGGATACCAGCCCTGCAGCCACGGCCGCGCATTATGTCCCTTAGCGAAGAAGGCGAGCTGTAAATCCCGCAGCCGCGCGTTGTCCGGCTTGCGCCCTTGGCTGAGCGAGCCTTCGAGCGCGGCCATGATCGCTGGCGGGATCGGAACCTCTCCGCCTCCGGCCAAGAGCGCGACCTTGGTGACTAGCTCGGGGTGGCGCGTCGCCAGCGCGCGGGCGACGCGATTGCCGAAAGCATGGCCGACCACGCCGATCGGCCCCTTGCAAAGTGATCCGATGACGGCGGCGCTATCCTCCGCCAAATCGAACAGGGTCGTAGGCGCTGGTCCGGTCGACCCGTTGATTCCCCGGGGCTCCGGCAGGATGCTCATATAGCCCTTGCGGGCGAGCAGCCGTGCCAGCGAGTCGAAATCGCCGACACCGCGCCCGTGCGATGGAATGAACAGTAAGGGCAGTCCTTGGCCGACGGTCCGAACCTGCAGCGTTGCGCCGGACGCGGCGGCGATCATCGTGCCCTCTGGTATTGCCCTGCATGACGCGGCCGGGAAGGGACTCGCGCTCGCCAGAAACGGCGACCAAGTGGCCGCGGCACCGGTAAGCAACCCCAGAAGCCGGCTAGTCATGGCGGCGGGAGCAGATGAAGCTGGAGGGGGAAAGGGGCGAACCGCTGCCGCTATAGGTCGCCCGGCTCGGATAGGCGCAGATCGGCCGCTGGAAGGCGATCGCACCCGAGGCATCATATTTGGTGGCGATCACCCGCTGCGGCGCGCTCGCACCGCCCGTCCAGTCGATCAGCGTCTGGAAAAGGTCATGGTCGGCGCCGTTACCGGCCGGCGGCGCCGCGCCCGCCATCGCGGAGTTGAACGCGTCCGCCCCCGCGCCGCCCGCACAATGCGTCATGCCCGGCGCAAGGAACAGCTTGGCGAACCGGTTTAGGCGTTGCGCCCCGCCGACCTGGCGCGCCTGCCGATTGAAAAAGGCGAGCGATTGGGCGGGCGGGACGAGCGTGTCCGCCAGGCCGTGATAGAGGATGAGCTTTCCGCCGCGGGCGCGAAACGCGCCGAGGCTCCCATAGGCCGCATCGTTGACGATGCCGCCCAGCTTCCGGTCGACGATCGGCATGTCGCGATCGAAGTCGAACTGCCGCCAGTCCCAGTCGCTGCCGAACACCCATTTGAACAGGCCGCCGAACTGCGGCTGGCCATGCGCCGCGGTCTGGAGGAGCGACCAGCCGAAACGGCTCGGCGCCTCGCTGCCCGGCAGCCAGCCGAAAAAGGCTGGCTTGCCGCCTCGCCAGGTCGGCCCGCTGTAAAAGGCCCGGGCGGTCGTGACTTCCTCATGCGTCAGGCACTGGCCGTTCGGCTTTCCCCTGCAGAGGAGCTCGGCGGGGTCGAACCGGCAGCCGAGCGGATCGCTAACAAAGGCATCGCCGGGCAGGGCGCGGCCCTGGCGGCGGCACGAGGCGATGGCGCCGGCGTTCAGCAGGCGCAGCTTGTCGTCGGACAACAGAGCGCCAGGGGCGCGATTGGCGGCGGCGAAGTCCCACAAGACCGCTGCATGCCCCCAGGTCCGGTTGATCACCGGCGCGCCGACCAGGATGCCGTCATAATCGGCCGGATAGTATTGCGCCTCGATCAGGCCCTGCTGGCCGCCGGTCGAGCAGCCGGTGTAGAAGGAACGCCTGGCGGACTTTCCGTAAAAGGCGGCGGCGATGGCTTTTCCGGTGACGGTCATCGCGTGCGTCGAGAGCCGGCCCCAATCGCGCCATTTGCGCGGATGGCCGACCAGCACGTCGCCCTCCAGCGCCGTCGCGGGCGCCGTTCCGGTATCGGTGGTGGCGGTCGCGAAGCCGCGGCGCAGGCCGGTGACCATGCCCGGATAGCCGGCGGCGAGCGTTCCGGCGAAGCCGCCATTGCCATTGCCGTGGAACACCCCGGCCCAATGATCCGTCGGCAACCATATCTCGACCGCGACGTCCGAATCCGGCGCGGCGCGAACATGCGCGACGACGCGGCAGAAGGGCGGTAGCGCCGGCTTCACCTTCAGGCCGGCGGCGTCGGCCTCGCCTTCGCCGATCAGCGTGGCGCTGGTCACGATCGTGTCGGGCAGGCGCAGCTGCCCGAGCGCAGTACAGCGATCGGCTTGGCTCGCTGCGGGATTCGCCGCGGGCAAGTCGAGCGCCTGGGACGGATAGGGCAGGAGCCAGGCCGGAAGCATGGCCATGCTCAACAGGCTGCGGCGCACGATCAGGGCAAGGGACATCAGCGCAAACCTCCCGAAGACGCCGGCGCGCCCTCGCGGCGCGACAGCAGATAGGTGCAAAAGAGCGATATGGCGCAAACCCCGAGCAGGAGGGCGGGCCAAGGTGGCGTGTTCATGGCAGCGTCCTCCGCCCAAGCCATTCCGCCGCGGCGTCGAGATACCAGGGGATCACCTCGGGATTGTCGATCAGCGCCGGATCCAGCACGCGCTCGGCCGGCCAGCCCTTGAACAGCCGCTTGACCGGCAGTTCCTGCTTCTTGCCCGACAGCGTCCGCAGCACGGCGGGCGCGCTCAGCACCAGGTCGGGCACGAAGCGGGGGGAGAGGGCGCTGCGGATCGCCGCCGCGATGGCGCCGGTCAGCGCCGCGTCTAGCGTGCAGCCGGCCTTCGGCACGACGAACATAATCAGCTTGCTATCGCCGTCCGCTTCCTCGACGTCGATCACCATCGTGTCGGCGATCTCCGGCAGCCCTTCGACAGCGGCATAGAGTTCGGCGGTGCCCATGCGCAGGCCGTGCCGATTGATCGTCGCGTCGCTACGGCCCGAGATGATGCAGCTCCCGTCGGACTCGATCGTCAGCCAGTCGCCGTGCCGCCAGACGCCCGGCCAGGTGTCGAAATAGGTCGAACGATAGCGGCTGCCATCGGCATCGCCCCACAGGAACAATGGCATGCTCGGGAACGGCCGGGTGCACACGAGTTCGCCGACCGCGCCTTCGAGTGGACGACCGAAATCGTCCCACGCCTCCACCGCCGCGCCCAGATGACGGCACTGGATCCGCCCGGGCGTCGGCGGCAGCTCGCGATTGCCGGAGAGGAAGGCGGCGGCGATGTCGGTGCCGCCCGAAAGGTTGCACCACCAGGGCTCCGGCTGCCCCAGCGCGGTGAACTGCTCCGATCCCCAATGCTGCACCGAGGCGGGCAAGGGCGATCCGGTGCTGCCCAGCGCACGGATCGCGCTGAGGTCGCCCGCTTCGGCTAGGGAAAGCCCGCTGCGCTGGCAGCTCGCGTAGAAGGCGGCACCCGCGCCGAACCAGGTCACGCGGCGGCGCGCCGCGAACCGCCAGAGCGGCGTCCAGTCCTCCCCCGCGCCCCGGCCGCGCGGCGAGCCGTCGAACAGGCAGATCGCGGTGCCGGAAAGCAACCCGCCGACCTGGACGTTCCACATCACCCAGCCGGTCGCGCTGTACCAATGGAAGCGCTCTCCCTGCGTTTCCGCGCCATAGCTCGGGCCGATATCGAGATGCATGTTGCCGACGCAGCCCGACAGGACGATGCCGCCGTGGCCATGCACGATCGCCTTGGGCAGGCCGGTGGTGCCGCTCGAATACAGGATCCAGAGCGGGTGATCGAAGGGCAGCCATTCGGGCTCGAAGGCGTCCACGGCCGCGTCGGTGCGGCGCTGGGCGGCGGCCAGGTCGACGACGTCGGCGATCTCGGCCGCCGCATGGCCCGATCGCAGCAGGAACAGCGCCGCGAGGTTCGGCAGACCGCGCCGGATCTCCGCGATCGTCGCCGAGCGATCGAGCGCCTTGCCGGCATAATGGACGCCGTCCACGCCGATCAGCACCTTGGGCTCGATCTGGCGGAAGCGATCGAGCACGGCGGGCGTGCCCATGTCGGGCGAACAGAGCGACCAGATCGCGCCGATGCTCGCACAGGCCAGCAGCGCGATCGCCGCCTCGGGGATATTGGGGAGATAGGCGGCGACGCGATCCCCCCGGGTCACGCCCGCATCGCGCAGTTCGAGGGCGAGCGAGGCGACACGCCGGCGCAGCTTGGCCCAGCCGATCTGCTGCACTTCGCCGCGTTCGTTCTCGGCCACGATCGCGGGCTGGCCGGCGCGCTCGCCGGCCTCGGCATGGCGGAAGACCTGCCGGGCATAGTTCACCTGTGCGCCGCCGAACCAGGTCGCACCGGGCATGCCGCCGCGCACGACCTCGCGATAGGGCGAAGGCGATTCGATGGCGTGGTAGCGCCAGATGCTTTCCCAGAAGCCTGCCAGGTCGGTCGTCGACCAGCGCCACAGCGCGAAATAATCGTCGAAGACGCGCCCGTGCTCGCGGCCAAGCCACTCGCGATAGGATTGCAATTGAGGCACCCGGTCCTTGCTCCCGCGGCTCGTCATCATGTCCTCAGTCTATTGGCGCGAGCAAAAAGCGGGGCGGCATCGCCATCGGATGCCGCCCGCCCTGATCAGAAATGGTGGTTGAGCGTGATGCCATACATGCGCGGCGTGCCGATCGAGCCATTGACCGACGCGTTCGCGCCCGAACCCGCAGTGGCCTGGCTGATATAGCGCACGTCGAAGGCGTTGCGGATCCAGCCGGAGAACGCCCAGGCCTTGTCGCGCGTGCCGATCGCGAGCGAAGCGTTGAGCAGCCCATAGGAATCCTGCGAGGTCTGCGGGTTGTTGTAGATGTCGAAATAGACCCGGCTCTGCCACTTATAATCGCCCCGCATCGTCAGCTCGAGCGTGTCCGAGACCGGGAAGGCATATTGCGCCGAGGTGTTGAACTGCCATTCGGGCGCCTGGGTCAGCCGGTGGTCCTCAAGGTTGATCGCGCCGCTCGGCAGCGGCTGCCCGCCGCGCGTCACGCCGACACAGGCGGGGTCGGTCGGTACGGAAGGATAGAGCGGGTCGTTGTTGCAGAAGAAGCCGAACTTGGCGTCGAGATAGGTCAACGCCCCGGTCAGCCGCAGCCCGGCCACCGGCGCCGCCTCGACTTCGAGCTCGACGCCCTTGATCTTCGCGGTCGATGAATTCTCCACGCGCGGGAAGCGCACCTGGGTCAGCTCGTTGAGGCGGAAGACGGTCTGCTGCAGGTTGGTGTAATCGGCATAGAAGCCGGTGAGCCCGAGCCGGAGCTTGCGATCGAACATCGTCGCCTTGAGCCCGACTTCATAGTTCCAGACATATTCGGGATCAAAGCGGTTCACCGGGAGGCTCACATCGCCCAGCGTGTTGAACCCACCCGACTTGAACCCGCGCGAGGCGCTCGCATAGATCAGGCCGTTCTCGCTCGGCGTATATTCGAGCACGGCGCGCGGCGTGAACGCCTTGAAGGTCCCTTCGTCGGTGCGCAGGCTCGTCGCCCCACCGACCGAGGAATCCATCCGGTACGACTTCTTGTCGATCGTATACCGCCCGCCGAACGTGGCGCGCAGCCGGTCGGTCAGCTTGTAGCGGAGCTGGGCATAGCCGGCATAGGAGTCGAGCGTCTCCTCGGGCAGATAGACCAGATAGTTCCGGAACGTCGCGAGGCTGAGATAGAGCGGCTCGCTCGAATCGCCGCGCATGTAGAACAGGCCGGCGACTAGGTCGGCGCGGGTGCCGAGGTCCGCGGTCAGCGTGAATTCCTGCGTCTTCTGCTCGGCATAGAGGCCGATCAGATCGAAGCGCGACGTCGCCGCCGGCGTCAGGTCGACATCGAGATTGGTCAGGTTGATATTGTGCTTGATATAGCCGCTGGTCGAGGTGAGCGAGATGCCCGAGCCCAGGTTGAACCGCGCGATCAGCGTTGCGCGCAGGTCATCGACCGAGCGCTCGTTCGGCTCGTTGAAATAGAAGGTCAGGTCCTTGATGCTGTTCCGAGGATAGGCATAGGTCGGCAGTTCGGTCACCGTCGGTCGCGCCGGGTCCGCGCGGCGGAGCAGCAGGTTGAACGACGGATTGCCGTAATCCTCGGTATAATCGACCAGCGCGCGGATGCTCACCGCGGAGGAAGGCTCGAACAGCAGCTGCCCGCGGATTTCCGCCAGGTCGGTATTGTCGTTGCGGCGGCCGAGATAGCCGTTGCGAAGCCAGCCGTTCGCCCCCTCGCGCTGCACCGAAATCCGGCCCTTCAACGTGTCCGAGAAGGGCAGGTTCATATAGCCCTTCACGCCAAGGCGCGCATAATTGCCGGCCGTGAAAGTCACGTCGCCTTCGAGCTGGTCGGTCGGCCCGGCACTATAGACGTTGATCGCGCCGCCGGTCGCGTTGCGGCCCGAGATCGTGCCCTGCGGCCCGCGCAGCACTTCCACCCGGGCGATGTCGAGGAAGGCCGGGTTCATCATGAAATGGTTGAGCAGCGGCACGCCATCGAGCGAGACGGTGACGCCGGACTGGCTGCCGATGTCCTGCCCTGCCTGGCCGATGCCGCGCACCGCGATGAAGACGTTGGTCGATTTGGTGCCGAACTGCAGGCTCGGCGCCAGCTGCACCAGGTCGCCCACTTCGCGCACGCCGGCGCGCTCGAGCGTCTGGCCGGTGGCCGCGGTGATCGCGATCGGCACGTTCTGCAGGCCCTCGGCGCGCTTCTCAGCCGTGACGACGATGTCGTCGATGCCCGAGCGATCGACCGAGCCCGGGCTCGATTCGCTGGATTGCTGCGGCTGGGCCTGGGCGTTGTTGTTCTGGGTGGTATCGCTCTGGGCGAAAGCGGCTGCCGGCAGCAAGGTGCTGCCCGCCAGTGCCGTCGCGACCAGGCCAAAGGCGCGCGCACGGCGCGTAAATCGGCTCCCCTTCATGATCATCCTCACCTTGTTCGACGTGTCGGCCGGGATCTCGCGTCCCGGTGACACGATCATGCGGCCAGGCGCCGCGCGCTCAATGACCGCAATGACGGTGCGATTTGACCGAAGTGACAGGCGGAACGGATCAGGACAGGCGGCGATCGTTGAGCGTCGCCGTCGCCGCGGCCAGCCTGGCCGGGTCCGCGATATGATGCGCGCGGTAGGCCGAGGGCGTCATCCCGGACCAGGCGGAGAAATGGCGCGTGAAGCTTCCCGGCTCGCTGAAACCGAGCAGGATGCCGATCTCGGTAATCGGCATGTCGCTGGCCAGCAGATAGGCGGCTGCCAGCTCGCCGCGCAGTCGGGTGCGGATGTCCTGGAAGCTCTCGCCCTCCTGCGCCAGGTCGTGCCGCAATCGGCGCGGCCGGGTCCGAAGACGGGCCGCGACGGCCTCGATCGGCGCCGACCACAGGCCCGTGCGCTGGAAGCCGATCAGCACCTGGGCGGTGCGCTCGCGCCAACTCGGGCCCTGATCGGGAACGGTGAACCAGTCCGGCTCGCTCGCATAATAATCGTCATATTCCTGGATCGCGCTGTGGACGAGGCGAACGGTCAGGTCGTTCCAGTCATAGGAAAGCGCATCGACCGGCGCGTCGAACTGCACCGGGCAGCCGAACAGCGCGAAGCGATCGAAGCCGTTCTGCTGCACCGGCCGCGGCCCGCGGATCGAAAGCCCGCGCAGCTTCAGCGGCCGCCCGATCAGCCAGCTGAAGAAGTGATAGATCCAGACAAACCGCACCCAGACCAGGATCGCGCGATCGACCCCGTCGATCGTGTGGTATTTGCAGATATGCTGCAATCCCGAGCCATGTTCCTCGGTGATGCCGGGGCCGACATCGGCGGACATCGCGTCGGTGAAGCGGATGCTGACGCGCAGCGCCTCGCCGAAGGTCGTGCAGTGCAGGAAGGAGAGCAGCCGTTCGGTCTCGAGCGCGAGCCGGCAACCCTGGGCGAAGAAACCCAAATAGACGTCGTCGAGCGCGAACTGGATCTGGCGGACCAGCCGCACCAGCGCTCGGCCGTCGATCGCCATGCCGGGATCGCCATAGGTCGCGGGGTCGATCGCCGCCGCTTCCAGGATCGCCGCCGGATCATGGCCATTCAGCACCGCACCCTGGAGCAGCTGGCGGACCGCCAGTCCGTCCAGTCCCGCCGGCGGGTTGGAATTGTCTTTCATATTCAGGCAACTCGCCGCGTTGACACGTTCGATCGTTCGAGCCCAGCTTAGGCAAACATTGCGGAGAGGGCGAGACATGGCGATCAATCGACGGGAGTTCGCGGCGGCCGTCGCCGCGGCGGTGGCGAGTACGGCAACGGGGGCTTCGGCCCGGCCGGGCACCGATCTCGCCGGCCGCACCCGGCAGATCACGATCCAAAGCGCCCTCGTGCCCAACCCGGTATCAGTCACCGTTTACCTGCCCGCCAATGCGGAAGGGGCGGGGCAGGGCAAGCTCCCGTTGATGCTGTTCCTGCACGGCGGCAATGGCAGCGATCGCGATCTGCTGCGCTTCGTTCCCGCCATCGACGCGGCGATGGCCGGCGGTGCCGTCCCGCCGATGGCGATCGCCATGCCGTCGGCCGGGCGCTCGCTCTACATGGACTTCAAGGACGGTTCGCAGCGCTGGGAAAGCTTCGTCCTGGGCGATCTGCTCGCGCGGCTCAGGCAAGAGCTTCCCGTATCGTCCGAACGGCGCCTGACGTTCGTCGGCGGCGTGTCGATGGGCGGCCTGGGCAGCCTCCGCCTCGCCTTCAAGCACCCGGACGTGTTCGGGGCGGTGGCGTCGCTGGAGCCGGCGATCGAGCCGGCGCTGGCCTGGGATCAGGTTGGCCCGCGCGTGAAATTCTGGCGCCCCGAATCGGTGCTGGCGCCGATGTTCGGCGCGCCGATCGACCGGGACTATTGGGCCGCGAACAATCCCGCGACGATCGCCAGCCGCGATCCGGCGCGCCTCTATGACCTGCCGATCTATCTCGATGTCGGCGATCAGGACATGCTGTACCTCACCGAGGGCGCGGAGTTCCTGCATCGCATCCTGTTCGATGCCGGCATCGGCCATGAATTCCGTATGGTCCACGGCGCCGATCATGTCGGCCCCTCGCTCGCGCCGCGGCTGATCGACGCGCTAGGCTTTCTCGGCCGCCAGATCGTGCCGCCCCGCTGGATTGATGAAACGGTGCTGAAGACGCGTGCCAATTTCGGCGCGATGAAGGCCGCGATCGGCATGCCCGACGCGCCCGTCGACCCTCGGCGCATTCACGGGCGATATTGACGCCGCACAGCGCCTAGCAGGCGCTGGAGTTCCACTCTGGCCACCGCAAACCGGGCGGCGACGTCGCTCGCCAACGCGTGGCCGCCCCGCTAGATCGGCCCGGTGAAGCCGAACCCCATTTCCCCGCTCGTCGAAGATCGCTCGGTCTCGTGGCGAGGCGAGTTTGCCCAGCTCGGGCGTCTTTCCGTCCCGCTCGTCGGTGCGAACCTGCTCCAGATGGCGATCGCCGCGGTCGACGTGATGTTCGTCGCGAAACTGGGGCCATACGACCTGGCGGCGGCCACGCTGGGGGCATTTCTCTTCAATTTGCTGACCTATGCGCTGATCGGCCTGGCCAGCGCGGCGTCGCCGCTGATGGCTGCGGAGCTGGGGCGCCGCGCGCATGCGGTTCGAGAGGTTCGGCGCAGCTTTCGAATGGCGCTGTGGATCGCCTTGCTCGGCGCGGCCCTCCCGATGCTTCTCCTATGGCAGAGTGGCGCGGTATTGCGGCTTCTGGGGCAGGAAGCCCAAGTGGCGGATCGCGCGGCCTCGTTCCTGTGGTTCCTGATCCCCGCAGTGCCGCTGGCGGCCGGCGCCGCCGTGATGCGCATTGCCGCCGCCGTGCTGGGTCGGCCGGGATGGACATTCGTCATCACCGGAATGGCATTGGGGGTGGACCTGATCGGCAACTGGGCATTCGTGTTCGGGCATCTCGGCATGCCCGCGCTCGGACTTGCCGGCTCCGCGCTGGCCAATCTCATCAGCTTCGCCGGCATGGTGATCGCCTATGCCATCGTGCTCTCGACCGACCGGCGACTGAGGCGGTTTCGCCTGTTCGGCCGATGGTGGCGCCCCGATGCGGAGCGCGCGGCGAAGATCGTCAGGCTTGGCCTCCCGATCATGGCGATCTGGACCCTCGAGGGCAGCCTTTTCGGCGGGGCTGCGGTGCTCATGGGGCTGATCGGCGTCTCCGACGTGGCGGCACACGGGATCGCGCTCAACATCGCCGCCTTCGCATTCCAGATTCCGTTCGGAATTGCGCAGGCGGCGACGGTTCGGGTCGGCCTGGCCTACGGCGCGCGGGACATCCGCTGGATCGGACTTGCGGGCAACGTCGCGCTCGCGACCGGGATCGGCGTGATGGGCGTCACGGCGGCCGTCATCTGGACCATGCCGCGGCTGCTGATTTCGGCCTATGTGGATTTGGATGACGCTGCGAACGCCGGCGTCGCCCTGCTGGCGATGCGTTTCCTGGCGGTGGCCGCCGTCTTTCAGCTGGCAGACGGCGCGCAAGCCGTGGCCGCCGGCGTGCTGAGGGGCCTGCAGGACACGCGCATTCCCATGTTGATCGCGCTGTTCGGCTATTGGGTCGTCGGCTTCGCCTGCTCGGTGGTGTTGGGCTTCAGGACGAGCCTGGGCGGCGAGGGGGTCTGGTGGGGCCTCGCGGCCGGCCTGATCGTCGTCGCCGGCTTGTTGAACATCCGCTGGTGGCGGCGCGAGAGGCTGGGATTGCTGCCCGTCGCGGACGACAGGCGAGCCGCCACGTCACCGCGTTGATTGCACCCTGATCTCCGTCCCGGTTTCGAACGCGCCCGCGTCGGCATCCCAGCGCTGGCCGCGCGCGGCATCGTCCCCATTGGCCGGTCGAATCGCGAAGCGGGGATCGTCGGCAAGCCGGGCGCTCGGATCGGGAAAGGCGATCGAGACCATGTAGCGCCCCGGCGCGACGCGGCGCGGCATGGAAAGGTTCAGCGAGACGACTTCGGTCTTGCCGGGCCGCAGCGTGGTGAGGTCGACGGCAGAGGCGGGCAGGGGCACCGACGCGGCGGTCCAGAGGTCGCGCAGCAGGATGACCAGCGCGCGCGGATTGTAGAGGCGCGCCCAGCCGTCGTTGCGGAGCGTGAGCCGCAGCGCGAGACGTCCGCCAGGCACGGCACGATCGGCATGGGTGAGCCCGATCAGCCGCAGCCGATAGCCCATCCGCGCCGATACCTCGTCCATGCAACCACCGGCGATCCAGGAGGTGTGGAACAGCGGCCGGTAATAATCGGCGTTGAGATAGCTTAGGTTGTAGCGTGCCCCTTCGCGCAGGATGTCGCTGCACTCGGTGCGAGGCTGCGCGCCGGGATCGTCGGCGGGGTTGCAGGTCTCGCCGCCGAACGGTGCGACATCGCCGATCCGATCGATATAATCCTGCTCCGCGGCGCGCGGGCCGGCCTCTTCGCTGAACGTGCCGACATCGGTGCGGCTGGCGAGGAAACAGTCGTTGTGGAAGCCGATCCGCGCCCGCGCGACCGGCAGCGGCATCCATTCGCGCACATAGGGCGGGTAGCGGAACTGGACGAAGCGGTCGGCGGGAACTGCGCGGAGCAGCGCATCCTTGATCTTCGTCCGCGCGGCGGGTTCGGCCAGCCGGTTGGACGAGCTGTGCCATTCGCCCCAGGCGCCGACGAACCCGGCCTGGACGAAGGCGATGGCGTCCTCATTGGCGCGCAGCACCGGCCCGAGCTGGGCGATATGCCGGAGCACGATCGGCAACGGCGCGTCCTGCGCGCCGCGATAATCGGTCTCGCCATGCGGATAATTGTACACGGCGCGCACGATCAGCTTGACGCCGGCGACGCGCGCGGCGGCGAAGCCGGCGCCGAGCCGGTCGAGAAACGCCGGCGGCAAGGCGCGGTCGCGATAGGGCGACAAGTCGATGCGGGCGTAGATCAGCCTATAGCCGTCCTGGAAGGCGTCGGCGAGGAATGCGGGATCGAACCGGTCGAGCGATCCCTGACCCGCCCGGTAGAAGCCGCGCTCGGGATTGGGGAAGGGCACCTCGCTGCCGGTGAAGGTCGTGGTCGCGCCGAACGATGCCGCCGGCGCGGCGAGCAGCGCGAACGCCGCGAGGAGATGCACGGCGCCTCTCATTGCCGCAGCGCCGCCTCGCCCCAGGTGGTGACCAAGGGCCGATCGCTCGTCCCGCTCTCGCGCCGGACGACGAGCTCGATCAGCTTGCGCCCGGCGATGTCTACGTGGAGCGGCACGGCGGCGTCGCCAAAGCCGAGCACCGGGCTCTGGGCGAGCAACTGGCCGTCGCCATAGACGAGGAAGCGGACCTTGCCCTTGGTGTCGCGCGTCGAATCGTCGACGCCGACCTGCGCCTCGAAGCGCCGGGCGCCCGCGCGGTTGCGGACCTCGAGCCGCGATTGGGCGAGGATGCCGATGCCGGTGTCGAAGGCCCGGCCGGCGATGCCGAGCGTCTCGCCATAGGGCGCCGCATCGGCCTGGGCTCCGCCCCAGCCGGCATAGCTCGGCCGGGCGCCGCCGTCGCGCGTGCCGTTCCACGGGCCGAGCATGCGATGCACCATCGGGTCCGGCTCGGGGACCGTCACGCCGTCGGCGGCGACATTGATGTCGCCGGGGATCTCGGACAGATACATGCCGTCCTTCAGCCGCCGCTCGCCCGTTGCCTCGAAGATCTGCGTCTCATGCGGCGCGAGCTTGAAGCTGGCCTCGCCGGTGAGCGGCGCCACCGCCGACTTGTCCCAGAGGTTGCGCAGCCGGATCGGCGCGGCGGCAGCGAATTTGAGGTGCGCCGCAGTCAGTTGCACCTCGGCCGGCGCCAGTCCGCGGTTGAACAGCGCGACGGCCTTGCGCCCGCCGGAGAGCGTCTTGACGATGATCTGCACGTCGTTGCTGTCATAGGCGATCACGCCCTGGTGGCCGCCCGCATCCTGGTTGACCGCGACGATGTCGGCATTTCCCCAGATGTCGAGCAGGCTCTTGGGCGCGTCGCGCAGATCGTAGCCGATCAGCAGCGGCGCGTTGATGATCGCCCAGAGCGCGAAATGCGCGCGCGCCTCGGTCAGATGGTTCGCGTCGAAATCGCCATGGCCGACGAACAGCATGTCGGGATCGTTCCACGCGCCCGGCTTGGCATAGAGCGCGCGCGTCGAGGCGCTGTCGAAATTGTGCAGCATCCGCGACCAGCTCGGCGTGATGTCGCCGCTGGTGCGCCAGAGATGGCCGACATGCATCCCCCAGCTGCGCACATCGGCGCTGCCCCAGGGGCAGAGCGAGAAGACATAGTCGCCATCGGGATTGGCCCGATCGAGCGCGTCGGCGACGCCCTGGTAGAGTGCGCGCACCGCGGCGACGTCGGTCCGGTTGATCGAGGCCTGGTCGATCAGCGGCGCGAACGGGCGATAGCCATTGTCTCGCACCACGGCGCTGGCGGGCGCATAGACGTTGATCCCGCAGGCATCGACCTTGATGTAATCGAAGCCCCAATCGCGGAAATAGAGGCCGATGTCCTGGTCGACATGGCCGTACAGCCCCACTTCGCGCTCGGCGGTGGTGCCGATCGGCAGGTTGGGCGAATGCAGGTCATAGGCCTGGGAGCAGGCGTTGCGGCCGATATCGGTGTAGATGCCGGCCTTCAGCCCCATGGCGTGGAGCCGATCGGTGAAGGGGCGGAAGCTGCTGTCGCCGCCGGCAACCGCCGCGGACGGAAAGAGATCGGTGCGGATCATCATCCGCCCGTCGCTCGTCCGCCGCTTCAGCCACCAGCCATCGTCGATATTGACATAGACATAGCCGAGCCGGGCGAGGCCGCTGTCGACCAGCTTTTGCGCGGCGCCGAGGACCTTGGCCTCGTCGATCTCGGTGTGAAAGGCGTTCCACGAATTCCAGCCCATCGGCGGCGTGCGCGCCTGCTTGCGCTCGGGCAGCGTCCAGCGGCCGGCGGGCGCGATCGGATCGTTCCCCTGGGCATGGGCCGGCGCGGCCAGGGCGAGGCCGAACAGCGCGGCGGCGATCGGGGCAGTGCGGAAGAACATCGGGAGAATCGCCTGTGGGTTGCGAGGGGTCATGCGGCGGCGCGGTTCATGCACAGATCGACATAGGCGGCATGCGAAGGCAATTCCGCCACGCGCGCCGCGATCGCCGCCCGCATCCGCGCGAGCTCGGCGTCAAGCGCGGCGCGCGGCGCGATGTCGGCGATCGGGTGATGGCGCTCGGGCATCAGGCCCTGGCCGAGCAGTACCGAGGCCCAGCTGCCTTCCTTGAACAGGTCGTGCGGCTGCTCGACGAAGATGCCCTCGCGCTCGAACAAGGCGAGCCGTTCGGCCAGGCTATCGGGGATCGCCATCGCGCGACAATGCGCCCAGAAGGGCGTGTCGTCGCGCGTCGTCACCTTGTAGTGCGCGATGATGAAGTCGCGGACGCGCTCCCATTCGGCGTCCATCATCGCATTGAAGCTGTCGCGCGCCGCCGGATCGACGCGATCGGCGCGCGGGAACAGCGTCAGCAGCTTGGCCAGCGCGGACTGCACCATGTAGATCGAGGTGCTCTCGAGCGGCTCGAGAAATCCCCCCGCGAGCCCCAGCGCGACGACATTGTGGTGCCAGGTCCTGCGCCGCCGGCCGGTGACGAAGCGCAGCGTCCGCGGCATGCCGATCGCCGCCCCCTCCAGCCCGGCGAGCAGCGTGTCGGCCGCTTCATCCTCGGAGACGAAGGCGTCGCAGAAGACATGGCCGTTGCCGGTGCGATGCTGGAGCGGGATGCGCCATTGCCAGCCGGCATCGCGCGCGGTCGAACGGGTGAAGGGCGGCAGGTCGTCGAGCCGCTCGCTCTGCACCGCGATGGCACGATTGCAGGGCAGCCAGCGGCTCCAATCGTCATAGCCGGCGGCGAGCGTACGTTCGATCAGCGTGCCGCCGAAGCCCGAGCAATCGAGGAAGAAATCGCCCGGCACTTCGCGGCCATCGTCGAGGCTGAGCGCGGTGACGTCGCCGCTCTCCGCATCGCGCTCGGCACCGCGGACCAGGCCCTCGATCCGCACCACGCCCAGGCTCTCGGCCAGGCAGCGCAGCATCGCCGCATAGAGCGCCGCATCGAAATGATAGGCGAAATGGAGCTGGCGGTCGCCCGGGCGCCGCGCCGGCACCATGCCGAAGCGGCCCGCCGCGACGGCCTGGGTCTCGAGGTTGTAGTCGAGCAGGTCGCTCGTCCCGCCCTCGCCGCGATGGCGCAGCCAGTGCTGGAGGAAGCCCGCGCCGTTGAGGTCGGCGCCGACCATCCCGAACGGGTGGAGATAGCGGCTACCGCGCCGGCCCCAATCGACGAACTCGATGCCGAGCTTGAACGTCGCCTCAGCCTCCCGGACGATTTCGGCCGAATCGATTCCCAAAATGCGGTGGAACGTCTCGATCAGCGGGATCGTCGCCTCGCCGACTCCGACCGTCCCGATCGCATCCGATTCGACCAGGGTGATCGAGCGGCCGCGAACCCCGAGCGTGCGGGCGAGGCAGGCGGCGGCCATCCAGCCCGCCGTGCCGCCGCCCAGGATCACGATCCGCCGCAAGCCGCTCTCCCTTTTGCGCGCCGCCCTCGCCTCAGAACTTGGCGCGTACGCCGAACTGGAAGCGGCGATCATATTCGAAAGTGCCGCCCGGAAGGAACTTCACTTCGCGGTTCGGATCCTCCTTGGTCGGTCCGCTCACCTGCGCCATCATCCGGATGCGGGTGTTGAGCAGGTTCGATCCCTGGAAGCTGAATTCGAGCTGCGGGGTGACGGCGATGCGGATCGATCCGTCGAGATAGCCTTCGGGGCGGTTCCACACCGGGAAGCCCAGGCAGCAATCGTTGATCGAATTCACATATTTGGAGCGCCAGTTATAGGCGATGCGCGCGCCGAACCGGGGCTTTTCGTACATCAGGATCGCATTGAACGAATGGTCGGACAGGTTCTCCAGCCGATCGACCTGGATCATCCCGGCCAGCGCCGAACGCGCGATCGCGCTGCCGCCGGTCGTGTCGACCACCAGATTGGCGTTCTTCACGCCCTTGTTCTTCAGCCACGTATAATTGGCCTGCACGCCCAGCCCGTCGAACGGCGCGGGCAGGAAGTCGAAATAGCGCTGGAAGGCGATTTCGGCGCCGTAGATCGAGGCGCCGTCGCCATTCACCGGGCCGGTGACGAGCACGTTGCGCGTCACTCCGGCATTGGTGATCGGGACGAGGAAGCTGCCGTTCTGGATATAGTCGTGGAATTTCTTGTAGAAGGCGGCGACGCTGAACGATCCGATCGTGCCGTCATATTTCTCGATCGACAGGTCGAACTGGTCGGCCTGGATCGGCTTGAGCCGCGGATTGCCCATCGAGGCGGTGTAGCTGTAGCGCAGGCTCACCGGATTGCCGGCATTGTCGAGCACGATCGCCGGATTGCCGACGCGGATCTCCGACTGCGGGATGTACGAGCGCTGCAGCGCCATGAAGTTCTTGAGCAGGCCGATGTCCGGCTTGGAGATCGCGCGCGAGGCCGCGAAGCGCACGAACCAGTCGTCGCCCATGCCGAAGCGCAGGTTGAGGCTGGGTAGCCAGTAACTGGTCTTGTTGCGGACCTTGGACGGCGTGCTGCTCCCGCTCGAAAAGGCGCGATCCTCGGTCGAATTGACGGCGAGGCAGGCGGGGGAGATCGCATATTGGCCCGGCTGGAGCTGTCCGACCTCCGCAGGGTCGAGCGGCTTGCAGTTGAGATCAGCTGCCGTGAAAGGAGTGGCATAGTTGATCGCGCCGCCGCTCTGGACGCGTAGATCCACCCAGCGCAGGCCGAGATTGCCGTTGACGGTCATGCCGCCGAGGCGGGCATCGTCGCCTCCGAACTTGACCATCGCATAGGCCGATTTGGTGCGCTCGCTGACGTCGAGCACTTCGCCCGGGGTGAAGCAGCTGTTCGCCATTTCGTCGGGACGATCGCAGATCGGGTTCCACGTCGATGAGGCCGTGCCGCCCTCGTCGGTCTGGCCGCCGACGCTGAAGCGACGATAGGTTTCGGCCGGATTGGCGAGGATGTCGGCGCGCATGAACACCAGCGAGCCGGGATTGAACAGCCCGCCGCCGAGCATGTTCTGCGCATAGGGCCGCACTTCCCAATAACCCGGCGCATAGCCTTCGAAATTGACGCTGCCGTCCGGATTGTAGGTGCGCGGGCTCTGGAGAAACACCGAATCGTGCGGGTTGGTCTGCCAGTCCGACGTGATGCTCGCCCAATTGTAGAGCGACCAATTATGCTGCTGCCGGCGATCGGCGAAGCGGCCGCCGAAGCGGATTTCGGAGAGCCACGGCGTGTTGAACTGATAGGCGCCGTCGAGCCGGAACGCGTCCATCTTGCCGCGGCTGTCGGTCACATGGTCCATCACCGAAGACGGCGAATAGTTGCGCGGATCGGCGAAGGGCTGGTCGCCGATCTGGTTGTAGCCGGACGGAGCGAGCAGCGTCACCTTGGGATATTCGCCGCGCAGATCGAGCGCGATGTCGGCGTAGGTGCGGAAGTTGAAGGTGATGTCGTAATTGTAGTTGGTCGCGCGGACGTGCTGATAATCGAGGTTGAAGCGCAGCCGGTCGCTCGCCTGCCAGCTCAGGCTGAACGAGGCGTCCTCGACCAGCCGATCTTCCTTCGAATAGCGCGTCGCGATGTCGAGCGGGTCACCCGCTCGGCACGGAACGCCGGCATGGCTGACGCTCGAATTGAGGCAGGGCTGGAATAGCGGCAGCCCGTTGGGCAGCACGCCATATTGGTCGGTGGACCCCGGAGCGTAGCCGGTGGACGTGGCGTTGAGCGCGCCATAGCCCCAGCCGCCGCGAGAGCCGGTGATCGTACCGGTCTGGAACAGCCCGTCGTCGCGGAAGGTGAAGGGCGTGCCGCCGCCTGCCTGGTTGAAGCCCAGCCCCGGCGCATCGGGCGGCGCCAGGATCGATCCGTCCGTCCACACCGTCGAATGGTTGGTCACCGCCGGATCGACCCAGGCCCAATAGCTGAGCGCCTGATGCTCGACCCAGGTGTTCTTGTAGCGCGAGCGGTTATACTCGCCGGTGGCGACCAGCCGCCCGTCATTGCTCTTCCACTGCACCGCGCCCGAGACGCCGAAGCGTTCGCGGTCATATTCGGTCTCGGAAAAGCCGATGCCGGAGGGGATATAGGTGGTGTTCGGGCCATAGACGCCGGGCGCGAAGGGCATCATCCGCGGCACGGTGACGCCGCGCGAATTGGTGATGACGTGCGAATAGGCGATGTTGCCGAGCAGGCCGAACTCGCCGATCCCGGTCTTCCAGCGACTCGAGAACAGCGCCGAGGCGTCGGGCGTCGCGCGCTGCGAGATGTCGCCGTAATTCTGAGTGAGGCTGACGCTGATCGCGCGGCCCGGCTGGTCGAACGGCTTGCGCGTGCGCAGGTTGACCGTGCCGGCGATGCCGCCCTCGATCATCTCGGCAGTCTGGTTCTTGTAGGTATCGACGCCCGCCATCAGCTCGGGCGAGACGTCGCTCCAGCTCAGCCCATAGCCCGAGGTGGCCGAAAAGGTGTCGCGGCCGTTGAACTCCGAGCGGACCTGCTGGAGGCCGCGGATCACCACCCCGGCCGGTTCGGCCGAATAGTGCATCACGTCGTCCTTGGCGGCCGAACGGATCACGGTGACGCCGGGAACGCGCTGCAGCGCCTCCGCCACCGATTTGTCGGGGAAGGCGCCGATGTCGGTGGCCGTGATCGAATCGACCACGGTATCCGAATCGCGCTTGATCTGGGCCGCCTTGGCCAGCGCCTGGCGCACGCCGGTGACGATGATGTCGCCGCCGTCCGTGCCGCTATCTTGCGTCTCGCTTTGCCCGCCACTGTCCTGCGCGAGCGCCGGCGTGATGCTTGCGATCAGCGACAGCGCGGTCCCCGCGATCAGCGCATTTCGAAAATGACCCTTGTTCATGCCGGACCCCCCTGTGCAAACCCGAACGATTGAAAGTTTCGTTACATTGCCATTACGCGACTATGCACGATTCTTGAAGGGCGACAATGGGAATCTGACGGGAAATGTCGTTCCCGTGGCACAAAACGAAATAAAACGAACCCTTAGACGTCCTGCTGCTGGAGATCATGCGTCGAGGCCACCCTCGCTGCTCCCCGGCGAAGGCCGGGGCCCAGCTGCCACCAGGCTGAAATTACGCGATACCGCCGAAACCATCGGCAACTGGGCCCCGGCCTTCGCCGGGGAACAGTTTTTGTTGGAGGTGCCGGGTTGCCCCCCAGCGCCACACTCGTTTTAGGCGAAGCCCGCCCTTACAGCCGCGCGCGCACGCCCGCAAAGAACGACCGGCCCGAATATTCGTAGAAGGCCGGCACGTTGCGATAGGTGTTGAAGCGCCGGATGTCCGACCCCAGCAGGTTCGATCCCTGGACATAGACCGAGATGTTCGGCGTCACGTCGTAGGAGATGCTCGCCGACATCTCGTGATAGGGATCTTCCTTGACCGAGAGATAGCCCAGGCTGCCCGACTGCGCGTACACATAGCGCGACTGATAGCTGTACGAGACCTGCGCGCCGATGCCGTTCTTTTCGTAGAACAGCTTGGCATTGGCCGAGAAGGGGATCGCCCCCGGCAGGTCGGTGGTCACGTCTCCCGAGGTCGCGCGCGAATGGTTGTAGGTCAGGTTGGCCTGCACGCCGAAGCCGTTGTCGAGGAAATACTGGCCGCCCAGCTCGACGCCATAGACCTTGGCGGAATCGCCGTTGATCGCCTGATATTCGACGAAGGGGAAGGATTGCTGCTGGTTGGCCGGCTGCGCGGTCGGCGTGATCACCACGTCGACCGGCACGGTCGAGACGAAATTGGTGATGTGCTTGTAGAAGCCAGCCAGGGTCAGCGCGAGGCGGTTGGACGGATAATATTCGAGCGAGACGTCGAACTGGTCGGCCTCGGTCGGCTTCAGGTTCGGATTGCCCGCGTCATAGATGATATAGGTGCCCGATTGCGCCGAGGTGGCGTCCTTGGCCGGCGAGAGCTCACCGAAGGTGGGACGCGAGATCGCCTTGGAGGCGGCGAGGCGCAGGCGCAGGCCCTGGCTAAGGTCATAGGCGAAATTGGCCGAGGGCAGCAGCCGCGTATAGTCGCCACCGCCATTGATCGCCTCCACCGGATTGAAGTCGATGTCGTTGTCCTGCGTCCCGGCACGCGGGATGATGCTGGCGATCGAGGCGCCATAGCCGGTCGAGCTGACCTTGGTGGAGACCAGCCGCACGCCGATATCGCCGCGCCACCGGCTGCCCTCCAGGTTGAGCTGGACATAGCCGGCCCAGGTCCGCTCCTTGATGCGATAGGAGGCGGGCAGGTCGGGCTCGATCACCTGGGTCGAATAGCCTGCCGGATAGGGCGAGAGCGTGCAGCCGGGAATCGTCGCGCCGGTCGCGTCGAGGCAGCTGTTCGGATTGAGCACCGCGGGATTGTTGTCGGCGCGGGGCAGCGCGGCGAGATAGGTGTCGATGTCGAAATAGGGGAAGTTGCGCGGGAAATTGCCGCCCAGCTTGCCGAGGATGTTCGACACCGCGGCGGGCCGCACCACGTCCGCGCCGATCGCGCCGAAGGTGAAGGGATAGCCGCAATAGTTGCACGACGTGGTGTACTGGTTGTCGATCGTCGTCACGGTCTTGCGCCGATCGGTCCAGGCCCCGCCGATGGTCACCGACTTGAAGACGCCGCCGAGTTCATAGTCGGCGTCGAACTTCGCGCCCTTGGTGTTGTCCGAGATGTTCTGGCCCTGGATGCCGATATAGTGCGCGCGGAAATCGTCGTTGGTCGCGGCGGAGAGCGGGCGGCCGCCGGGGATGGCCACCTCGAGGTCGGGAATGCCGCCGTCGCGCGTCGCGAAGGTCACCGAGGAACCCGGAATGCCGGCGACGACGAAGCGGTTCTGCCCGCCGGTATCGTCGCGTGCCTTGCCCGCATAGGCGTCGAGGCCGATCTTCAGCCGATCGCTGGCGTGCCAGTCGATATGGCCGCCCAGCTGCCAGGTCTCGCTCTTGCGCGGCTCGTCGGTGGTCAGCACTTCGGCGACCAGGTCGTCCATCGAGAAGCCGGTGACGACATGGTTGGCATCGGTGCGGATCGAGGCCGGATCCCAGCGCAGCGATCCGTCGTCGCCCAGCGGATTGAGATAGTTGGACGAACGATAATTGTGCTGGGTGACGTTGTAGCGGCTGTAGAGCCCGTCGATCGTCAGCTCGAAGTCGCTCGACGGCTTCCACTGGAAGGCGCCGGCGGAGCCGATCCGCTCGCGCTCGCCGCGGACATAGCCGACGCTGTAGTAATCGGGCCAGATGAAGGCCGGGCCATTCGGATCGGGATTGACCTGCCCGTCGCGATCGAAATCGACGCCATAGCCGGCTTCGGTACCGTCGGTGATCGAATATTCGCCCAGATTGTCGGTGCGGAACTTGTAGCGATTGTAGCTCGCGCCGATCAGCAGGCCCATCGTGTCGTTGGCGAAGGTCGTGCTGAAGACGCCCGAGACCTTGTAGCCGCCCTTCTCGACCAGGTCGTTATACTGTCCTTCGATCGCGGCAGACACCTGCAGGCCCGGCCGATCGAGCGGCCGCGCGGTGCGCAGATCGACATTGCCGCCGATGCTGCCTTCGAGCGACGAGGCGCGGACGGCCTTCTGCACTTCGGCGCCGGAGATGATCTCGGAAGGCAGCACGTCGAATGCGAACGAACGGTCGGGACCATCGGTGGGCAGGATGCGGCCGTTGAGCGTGGTGATCGCGAAATTCTCACCGAGCCCGCGGATGGTGATGTTGCGCCCTTCGCCGCGGCCATCGCGGCCAACCGTCACGCCCGGAATGTTGGCCAGTGCTTCAGCGACGTTGCGATTGGGGAATTTGCCGAGCTCTTCCGCCGAAATCGCATCGACGATCGTATCGGCATCGCGCTTGGCCTGGATCGAACGCAACAGGCTGCCGCGCACGCCGCGCACGACGATGTCGGGCCCGGCGGGATCGGCCTGGCCATCGTCCTGCGAGGCCTCCACGGCCGGAGAAGTCTGGGGCTCGGCGGTCTGGGCGCGGGCGCCCCATGCCGCCATCAGTGCGGTCGCGCTCGCGCCGCTCAAAGCCAGATTGCGCCACGACAGCTGTCCGATCATCGCCTATCCCTCTTGCTCGGCGCCGTCTTAGCGAACCGGTTTGGCGGCGCGATATATTGCGATTGGTAAGATGGCGGTCACAAGCCTGTCAAACAGAAAAGAAACGAAACACAATCCGGACATTGTCGAGGCGGGGCACCGCTGGTAAGCAGGTGTTTCGGGAGGTTTCCATGTCCGTCATTCGGGACACCAGCCAAAGGCGTCAGCAGATCAGCGCGCTCGTGCGCGAACGGGGCAGCGTCCAGGTCGCGCCGCTGGCACAGCGCTTCGGCGTGTCGATGCAGACGATCCGCAAGGATCTCCATTATCTGGAGAAGCGCGGCGTCGCCGAGCGCTCCTATGGCGGCGCGATCTCCGCCGATGCGGTCAATGTGATCGCCGAGCCTGCGCTCGAGGCGAAGCGCGCGAGCAACATCGACGAAAAGGCGCGGATCGGCGCGCTCGCGGCGTCGATGGTCAAGCCCGGCGAGTCGATCGTGCTCGATTCGGGCACCACGACGCTGCAGATCGCGCATCATCTCCCCGATGACGAGGACATCACCGTCCTCACCAACGATCTCGATATCCTGTGCGCGCTGGCGCAGAAGGAAAGGATCGGCGTGGTGATGCTCGGCGGCGCGCTGCGGCGTCGCAACCGCGCCTTTTACGGCGCGCAGACCGAAAGCGCGCTCGAGGATCTGCATGTCGACAAGCTGTTCCTCGGCGTCGACGGCTTCGATTTCGAACGCGGGATCACGACGCATTTTGAGCCCGAGGCGATGCTCAACCGCAAGATGGCCAAGGCGGCGCGGCAAGTGATCGCGGTTACCGACAAGACCAAGTTCGGCAAGGTCTGCCTCCACCGCATCCTCAGCGTGGGCGAGATCGATGACCTGATCACCGATGCCGAGGATTCGGACGGCATCCAGGCCGCAGCCGAACGCGCGGGATTCCGGCTGCATATCGTCTGAGGCGGGGGCGCAAGGGGAATATGCCCCCGGCAACCCGCCGGCGCGGGACCGATCCTTTCTCCGCCATCGGGTGAACGCGGGGCCACGGCAGCCCTCCGCCCAACGCGCGCCAATCGACGTTCGCGCCGAGGACGCGATCGGCGAAGCGCCGACGCCTAAGGTCGCACGAGGGTCACACGATCGCGACGGAAATCGCTCGTCCGTCCAAGGTGCCTGCCAATCTTTTTAAAGAGCGGCGGGCATCCACTTGGTCGGCCGAGGGGAGCAGGCGAAATCCCACATTGAAAGTGCCGCTACGGCCCCAGTAACGACCTATCCACAAAACTTCAGATGCGCTTGGACGCATCCCCCTCAAAGTCCAAGACTGCTCGCTCGCCATTTTCGCGGGCCGTATCAAAGCCTCCCCAGCACTGCGCAAAAAAGGACTCCGAGCGGAAGGCGAGAATGCGGCGGTCAAGTTCTTGCAGCCGTGGCCCGTGACCATTGCGGAGGGCAAGCGCCTTGGCGCTAATCCAGCGCCGCTCAAGGCTTGCGTACGCACGATCTCTCTTGGCTTCACGACAGCTTGCGACATTCGACATCGCTAGCTCCGCTACCACATAGGGATCGTTCATCGGATCAGCTAACATCAGCGCGAATCCCTGCACCAAGATCAACCTTGTAAACACGCGACTAGACTAGCCGGGGTCCGCCACATTGCAACGGCAGCTAGCCACCCAATTCTGGCGTTTCCGCCCGCCGAGCCCATCGCGGCCGCCGGCCCGCGACCCTAGCGCATCCGCTTGAAGAAGCGCTGGGCGTTCTTCGAATAGATCTTGTCGATCACCCCACGCGGCAGGTCTAGCCCGGCGGCGTCGGCATTGATCGCCTCGACATGCTGGGAGAGCGGTGTCGCGAGATAGCGCCAGTCGGCGCGCCAGACGCGATCGGCCTCGCCCGGGAAGTCGTTGGTCGCCGGCGGGTTCTGCGCACGCGCGGCGGGATCAGGCGGGCTGTCGGTCAGGTCGGTGCCGTAGAGCAGCCGGTCCTGATAGCGGATGAAGAAGCGGCGCACGCGCTCGCGATCCTTGACCGACTGGGCCTGCACGTTGGTCATCCGCGCGGCGAGGTCGACCACGGCATTGGGGTGGCTGTCGAGGAACTTGGCGAGCTCGTCGACGCTCCATTCGAGGCTCGCCATGTGCGCGCCGTCGAAGGCGAGCTTGGGATGCCGCGCGACGAAGCGGTCGCGCGCCGCCATCAGCGCCTCGTAGCTCGGCTCCTCGGGGTGCAGGTACATGTAATATTCGGGGTGGGCGCGAAAATAGGTGCGGTCGTTCTCGGTCGTCATCTGATCGAGCGGCAGCCAGCAATTGCGGGGCTCGCCCTGGTGCGCGATCAGCGGGATGCCGCGCTGCTCGAGATGCGCCATCACCCCGTCGAAACGCGGATCGTCGAGGAACACGCGCTTTCCGTCGGCGTCCTTGGCGACCATGCCGATATTCTTCCACACCTTCACCGCGACGGCGCCCTTGGCGACCGCGGCATCGATCGTGCGGATCGATTTCTCGGTCCAGCCCGGCGTGCCGAAGCCCTCCATCGAGAAAGTGGTGGCAAATTGCAGGTGCGGATCCGCACCATGCATCGCCACGGCGATGGTTGCCTGATCGGCGAGCGCCGGGAAGTCGGGATAATCGACATTGATCGACAGCACGCGGAAGCCGTCGCGGCGCATCACCGCGAGGAAGGCGGGATCGTTTACATTGGCATGCACATGCGCGTCGAACTTGGCGACCTTGTCGAAATCGGCCTCGCGATAATGCGCTCCGGGCGCCGTCGCCCCGAGCAGCGCAACCGATACTCCTGCCAGCAATGTGGCTGCCCAAGACCGCATGCGAAACTCCTTGCGATGGAAACCGAAACGAAACGCGCGATAAACTTGCGTTTTTATTTGCGCGTGCCCATCGCTTCGTGCAAGCTCTTTCTCCAACCGACGCATCCGTCACCGGCGGCGCGCGGCCGCCATGAGGAGAGTTGCCACGATGATGCCGAGCTCCGTAACCCGCCGCACGTTGCTGCGCTCGCTGATGGCCGGCGGGGCGATGACGGCAGCGCCCACATTCGCGGCAAAGGCGTGGGTGGCGGCGCCCACGGGCGCGCGGCTTTCGGACGGCACGCTCACCCTCGAATTCGATGCGCGCATGCAGTCACGCCTGCACTATCAGGGCCGCGCGATCACCTCGCCGGGCACCGCGGCGGCGCTGACCGCCGAGGGCCGGGGCACGATCGATCGTTTCCTGCTGCTCGATCATGACGAGGAGCGAATCGACGGCGCGCACGGCAAGGGCCGGCGGCATCGTCTGCGCGCCACCGCCGACGGCCAGGTCGAACTCGCGCTCAGCGTCACTTTCTTCGATCGCTATCCGGGCCTGGCGCTGCAGGAGGCGCAGTTCCGCAACAGCGGTGCGGCGCCGCTGTCGGTCACCGGCTGGCAGCTTGCCACCCACGAGCTGTTGCCTGATCTGCGCGGCGCCTGGACCTTTGCGGGATCCTCGCACAACGATCGGCGCGACTGGGTGCAGCGCGTCGGCCCGAGCTTCGATCAGCGCAACTTCATGGGGATGAACGCTTCCGACTATGGCGGCGGCACGCCGGTCGCGGTGGTGTGGCGCCCCGATGTCGGCCTCGCGGTCGGCCATGTCGAGAAGGTGCCGCGGCTGGTCTCGCTGCCGGTGACCGCGCAGCCGGGCGGCACGCGGATCGGCATGGCGGGCGACCAGCCGGTGCGGCTCCCGCCCGGCGAGACGCTGACGCTCCCGGCGACGTTCGTGATGGCGCACACCGGCGACTATTTCCGCCCGCTCGACGCCTATCGCCGGATCATGGCCGAGCGCGGGCTCGCCGCCCCGGAAATCCCCGAATCGAGCTATGGCCCGATCTGGTGCGCCTGGGGCTATGAGCGCAATTTCACCGCCGCCGAAGTCTATGCGACGCTGCCCAAGGCCAGGGAGCTCGGCTTCGAATGGGCGGTGCTCGACGATGGCTGGCAGACGTCCGAGGGCGACTGGAAGCTCGATCGCACCAAATTCCCGCGCGGCGATGCCGACATGAAGGCGTTCGCGGACCGCATCAAGGCCGATGGAATGCGCCCGCGCCTCTGGCTGGCGCCGCTCGCCGCCGACCCGGGCACCGATCTGCTGCGCGACCATTCGGACATGCTGCTGCTCGGCCAGGACGGCAAGAAGCAGGACGTCACCTGGTGGGACTCCTACACGATGTGCCCGGCCTATCAGCCGACGATCGACTATCACCGCGCGCTGGTGCGGCGGATCATCGGCGATTGGGGGTTCGAAGGGCTCAAGCTCGATGGCCAGCACCTCAACGCCGTCGCGCCCTGCTACAATCCCGCGCACAACCATGCCCGGCCCGAGGAATCGTTCGAGAAGCTCCAGGATTTCTGGAAGGCGGTCTATGACGAGGCGATTTCGATCAACCCGCAGGCCGTCATCGAAATCTGCCCGTGCGGCGACAGCTTCGCCTTCCACAACATCCCGGCGATGAACAACACGCCGGCCTCCGACCCGACCTCCTCGTGGCAGGTCCGCTCCAAGGGCAAGACCTTCAAGGCGCTGATGGGCCCCTCGGCGCCCTATAGCGGCGACCATGTCGAACTGAGCGACGGCGGCCACGACTTCGCCTCGACCTATGGCGTCGGCGCGATCCCCTCGACCAAATTCACCTGGCCGGCGGATTCGCGCCACCCGACCAACAAGCTGCCGCCCGGCGGCTATCTGCTGACGGCCAAGAAAGAGGCGCTGTGGCGCCAGTGGATCGACCTCTATCGCGCCAACATGCTCGCCAAGGGCAAGTATCTCGGCGGGCTGTATGATATCGGCTTCGATCGGCCCGAAGGCCATGCGATCGAGAAGGACGGCGTGCTCCATTACGCCTTCTATGCCGAGCGCTGGGACGGCCCGATCGCACTGCGCGGGCTCGGCAAGGGCGCTTATGCGCTGACCGACGGCCTCACCGGCGCGCCGCTCGGCACCGCCGACGAGGATGGCCACAGCATCCACGCGACGTTCGAGCGCTTCCTGTTGGTGCGCGCCACGCCGATGGGCAAAGCGGCATGAGCGCGGCGGTACAGGGCCGGGCCTGGCTGATCAACGCGCTGGTGACGGTGGCGCTCTGGGGCGTGTGGGGGGCCTTTGCCGGCATCTCGGCGCAGCGCGGTTTCCCCGATACGCTGGTCTATTGCGTCTGGGCGGTGACGATGATCCCGCCGGCGCTGGTCGTCCTCGCCCAGGCCGGCTGGAAGCTCGACCTCTCGCCCAAGGCCATCGGCTATGGCCTGGCGATCGGCCTGCTCGGCGCGGGCGGGCAGATGCTGCTCTTCTATGCAGTCAGCCGCGGCCCGGCCTATCTGATCTTCCCGGTGATCTCGCTGTCCCCGGTGGTGACGATCGCGCTGTCCGCGCTGCTGATGGGCGAGCGGACCGGACGGCTCGGCGCGATCGGCATCGTCCTCGCGCTGCTCGCGCTGCCGACCTTCGATTTCGCCCCCGGCGGCGCGGCGGGGAGCTCGTTCGGCTGGCTGGTGCCGGCACTGATCGTGATGCTGTGCTGGGGCGTGCAGGCCTATTTCATGAAGGCGGCCAATCACGTCACTTCGGCCGAGAGCATCTTCGTCTATATGACAATCTCCGGCCTGGTGCTGGCGCCGGTCGCCTGGGCGATGACCGATCTCCATGCGCCGATCAACTGGGGACTCGACGGGCCTTGGCTGGCGGTGTTGATCCAGTCGCTCAACGCCGTCGGCGCGCTCACCCTGGTCTTCGCCTTTCGCTACGGCAAGGCGATCATCGTCGCCCCGCTCGCCAATGCCGGCGCGCCGCTCGTCACGGCGCTGCTCTCGCTCGCGATCCTGGGGACCGTGCCGGGGCCGCTCAAGATCGTCGGCATCGCGCTTGCGCTGGTCGCCTCGCTGCTCCTCGCGATCGAGCCCGATTCCGAGGACGAGGAGGCCGAGCAGGCAGACGCGGCCGCGGCGATCGTTTAGTTTCGTTATATTGTTCTTTATTGCGGTTTGCCGCGACGCCGGCTATCTACCGGCGAGAAGGAGCCGAGAGTGCAGCTGATTCGGGATTTGGTGGCGCGGCACAAAGGCGGCGAGCGCGTCGGGGTGACGTCGGTCTGCTCGGCGCATCCGCTGGTGATCGAGGCGACCTTCCGCCACGCGATCGCGCACCGACAGCCGCTGGTGCTGATCGAGGCGACGTCGAACCAAGTGAATCAGGACGGCGGCTATACCGGCATGGTGCCTGCGGACTTCCGGGCCTTTGTCGAGGGGATTGCCAGCCAGACGGGCTTTCCGCTCGATCGCCTCGTGCTCGGCGGCGACCATCTCGGCCCCAACGCCTGGACAGCGCTGTCGGCAGCCGAGGCGATGGACAAGGCCGAGGTGATGGTCGCCGACTATGTCCGCGCGGGCTTCCGCAAGATCCATCTCGATTGCTCGATGAGCTGCGCCGACGATCCGGTGCCGCTGCCCGAGCGCACCATCGCGGAGCGTGCGGCGCGGCTCTGCGCGGCGGCGGAAAAGGCATTCGACGGCGATGCGGCGGACGCGCCGGTCTATGTGATCGGGACCGAAGTGCCGGTGCCAGGCGGCGCGGCCGAAGACCTGGAGGAACTCGCCGTGACGACGCCCGAGGCGGCGCTGGCGACGGTCGACATGCATCGCGACCTGTTCCAGAGCCTCGGCCTCGCCGACGCCTGGACGCGCGTGATCGCCACGGTGGTGCAGCCCGGCGTCGAGTTCGATCATGACAAGGTGGTCGATTACCGACCCGAACGCGCCACTGCGCTCAGCCGCGCGATCGAGCCGGTCGACCATCTCGTCTTCGAGGCGCATTCGACCGATTACCAGACGCCCGCCGCGCTCGCCGCGCTGGTCCGCGATCATTTCGCGACCCTCAAGGTCGGCCCCGGCGTCACCTTCGCGCTGCGCGAGGCGCTATGGGCGCTCGACGCGATCGAGCGCGAGACGGTTGCGGCCTATGCCCGGGCGAAGCTGCGCGAGGTGACGCTCGAGCGGATGCGCGCCGAGCCGAAGAACTGGCAGAAATATTATCATGCCGAAGGCGAGGCGCTGACCCTCCAGCTCCAATACAGCCTGTCCGATCGCATCCGCTATTATTGGCCGGACGCCGAGATCGCTGCCGCCCAGGAGCGGTTGTTCGCCAATCTGCGCGCTGCCGTGCCGCCGCTCCCGCTGGTCAGCCAATATCTGCCGCTCGCTTATGCCGCAGTGCGGGCGGGCCGCGCATCCCTAGACCCTGCCGAGCTGGTCATGGCGCATGTCGGCGCCACGCTCGATGCCTATCACGGAGCCTGCTATCCCAATGCCTGAGACGCTTATGGTACCGGTCGAGGATCTGGACGCCGCGCCGTGGACCGAGCGCGAGATCGCGCAGCAGCCCGAGACGCTTCGCGCCACCCAGGCGGTGCTGCGCGCCGAACAGGCGGCGATCGAAGCCTTTGTCGCGCCGCTTCTCGCCCGGCCCGAGCTACGCATCGTGCTGACCGGCGCGGGCACCTCCGCCTTTGTCGGCGAATGCCTGGCGCCCTGGCTGTCGATGCGGCTCGATCGCTGTGTCGAGGGGATCGCCACCACCGATATCGTCAGCGCGCCGCACCAGCATCTGCGCCGCGACGTGCCGACCCTGCTCGTCTCCTTCGGCCGGTCGGGCAGCAGCCCGGAAAGCGTCGCCGCGGTCGAGCTGGCCGATGCCGGGGTGGACGAGGTCCATCACCTGATCGTCACCTGCAATGCCGAAGGCGCGCTGGCGCAGCGTGGCGGGGCGAACGTCCAGGTCGTCGTGCTGCCCGAGGCGACGCACGACCGCGGCTTCGCAATGACGTCGAGCTTCACTGCGATGATGCTAGCGGCGCTGTCGATCCTCGGCGGGATCGATGCGCTCGACGCGCGCGCGCCGGCGATTGCCTCGGCGACGCAGGACGCGCTCAGCCGAGCCGAGCCGGTGGCCGCGCGGCTTGCCCGGGGCGATTTCAAGCGCGTCGTCTATCTCGGCAGCGGCGTGTTCAAGGGCCTGGCGCGCGAAGCCGCGCTGAAAATGATGGAATTGAGCGACGGCGCGGTGGTGACCTGTTTCGACAGCTCGCTCGGCTTCCGCCATGGGCCGAAGACGATCGTCAACGGTGAGACCTTGGTCGTGGTCTTCCTCGCCAATGATCCGCTCGCGCGGCTCTACGATCTCGACATCGTCGAGGAATTGCGCGGCGATGGGCGCTGCGGCGAGATGCTGCTGCTCTCCGCCCAGCCCGAGGCGCGGGCCGAGATCGCGATTGCCGGCATGGCCGGCGCCGAGGATGTCGACCTGCTGTTCCCCTTCATCGCGCCGTGCCAGCTGCTCGCGCTGCGCGTGTCGCAGGCGCTCGGCCTCACGCCGGATCGGCCCAATGCCAGCGGCACGGTCAATCGCGTCGTGCAGGGCGTGCGGATCCACGCCATCCCGGCATGAGCACGGGCTATTTCCTCGGCGTCGATGGCGGCGGCACCAAGACCGAATTCGTCTGCATCGATGGCGATGGCCAGGTCCTCGCTAAGGCGCTGACCGGCACGACCTATCATGTCGAGCTCGGCGTCGAAGAGGCGGTGCGGCGGCTGGGCCAGGGACTGGAATCGATCTGCACCACGCTGGCGATCACGCCGGACACGATCGACTTCGCCTTTTTCGGCCTGCCCGCCTTTGGCGAGGACAGCGTCGTCGATCCGCTGCTCGAAGCGGCGTGCCGCAACCTGCTTGGCCATGATCGCTTCGTCTGCGGCAACGACATGGTGTGCGGCTGGGCCGGCTCGCTCGGCTGCGCCGACGGGATCAACATCGTCGCCGGCACCGGATCGATCGGCTATGGCGAGCGGCAGGGCAGGAGCGCCCGAGGCGGCGGCTGGGGAGAGCTGTTCGGCGACGAAGGCTCGGCCCATTGGATCGCGATCCGCGGCCTTACCCTGTTCTCCCGGATGAGCGACGGGCGCGCGCCCAAGGGACCGCTCCATGCGCGGTTCGTCGCGGCGCTGGGGCTGCGCAACGACCTCGAATTGTGCGAACGCGTGATGGGCGCCAACGGCATGGCCCGGGGCGAAGTCGCGCAGCTGGCGACCCTGGTGTCGGAAGCGGCGGAAGCCGGTGATGCCGCCGCGCGGGCGATACTGGTCGATGCCGCCGAAGAGCTGTTCGAGCTCGCCGTCGCCCTGCGCGATCAGCTCGGCTTCCCGCCGGAGGAGCGCGCCGCGATCTCCTGGTCGGGCGGCGTGCTGTCGCGCCAGCCGGTGGTGCGGGAGGCGTTCGTCGAGGCGCTCGAACGCAGCGGGCGCTTCGATGCCGTCGAACCGCGCTATCCGCCCGGCCTGGGCGCGGCGCTCTATGCGCGACGGCTCTCCGGCTGCGAACTGGGGGCAGGGGGCGTCCAGCGCTTGGCAGCCGGCTGACCCTTCCCCTCGGCTGAACGCCGGAGTTTCCGGCCGGCGCAGCCGCCGGCCAGCGATGCCAAGGCCGCTCGCCTCTTAGCGCTAGAACTTCATGCCCGCGCGGATGCCGATCGTCCGTGGCGTGATCGGCACGATATAGGGGCGCTGGTCGCAGGCCCCGCATTCCTGGAAGCGGGAGATCTGGCCGCGTTCGTCCCAGATGTTCTGCGCGAACAGCTCGAACGTGTAGCGCGGAAGCTCGTAGCCCAAAGCGAGGTTGGCGGTGGTGTAGGGTTGCAGGCGCCCTAGCGCGGCGGCCTTGGCGACGCGGATGTCCGACGAGGCCGAGCTCTGGTGCGCGATCAGGCCCTGCACATAGCCGCGTCCCGATCCGAGCGGCAGCGAATAGCGGGCATTGCTGCTGATCTTGAATCTCGGCGTGATCGGCAGGCGCGTTCCGCTGGGCGCCAGCACGTCGGTGCCGGTGCCGCTGCAGGTCTGGGTGGCGCACAGGTCCTCGCGTGTCTTGGCGTCGGTATAGGAGCCGGCGACCGTCAGGCTCAGTCCGCCCAGCGCGAGATTGGCATCCATCTCGGCGCCGCGGATCCGTGCATCGGGACCGTTCTGGATGATCGTGAAGCTGTTCGGGCCCAGGAACGAGAATTGGAATGCCTTCCAGTTCTGCTGATAGACCGCGCCGTTGAAGCGCAGCTTGCCGTCGAGCAGCGTCGTCTTCCAGCCCAGCTCGTAATTGTACAGCGTGTCGGTCGAATAGGGGGCGACGTCGCCGCGGCGATTGATCCCGCCCGGGCGGAAGCCACTCGACGCCACGGCATAGAAGAGCAGGTGGTCGGTCGGCTTGAACGTCAGGTTGAAGCGATAGGTCACGCCCTGGTCGACGGTCCTTTTCGGCAGCAGCTTGCCGCTCGAATAGGTCGCGAGGTTGGTGCACGGGCCGCCCGCGACCATTGCCGGCAACAGCGTATTGGTCGGGCTGCCGTCGAGATAGGCGTCGCGGAGCGTCCGGCCGTCTGCAAGGAAGCAACTGGCGACGCCGGTGCGCGAGCTCCCCGCGGCGTTGAACGGCGACGCAGTATAGGGGCGGCCGTCCGCGGGATCGATGCCCGGATTGCGCCCGAAGCCGAAGAAGCCGATCAGCGAATTGTTGTAGATATAGGCGCGGCCGCCCGCGGTGAAGGTGAGCTTGGGCGTAATGTCGAAACTCGCCTCGCCGAACATCGCATAGTCGGTGTCGACCCGGTGCTGCTGGGTCAGCCACAGCGTTCCCGGCGAACCGTTTACCGACACCGCGGTGCCGAGACCGGGGATCTGATAGTCCTGGTGGATCAGGTTCGATTGGCGCTGGTAGAACATGCCCGCGACGATCCGGAACCGGTCGCTCGCCGGCGAGGCGACGCGCAGTTCCTGGCTGGTCTTCTTGAAGTGATCGGAAGCGATCACCCATTGGCGCGGATCGATCGTGTTCCCGGCATTGTCCTGGTAGTAGAAATAACCCGCCAGCCCGCCGACCGAGGCGTAGAGATTGTCATAGGCTTCGGAATAGTCGGTATAGTCGGAAGCGGTGTGGGTCCGCCGGTCGAGATAGGCGCCGGCATAGGTCAGGTCCCAGTTCCCGAGCTTGCCCTCGATGGTCAGTGCGCCCTGGATGAAGCGGTCGCGGCGATAGTCGGGATAGAAGTGCTGGACTTCGAGGTCGCCGACCTTGGGGTCGTAGCCGTAGCTGCCGTGGCCGCGCATCTCCTGGTAGAGCACGGACGGTGTGACCGTCCAGACGTCGTCGAGATCGACCTTGAGCGCCGCGCGGCCGCCCCAGGTCTCGGTGTCGTTGAAATCGTCCTTGACCAGCGCGTTGTTGTTGACGGTGATACCGCCGGGGGAGGGCAGGAAGCTGCGCGTGCCCGCGACATTGTCGATATAGCCGGCATCGCGCTGATAGAAGCCGACCACCCGAAGTGCCGCCATGCTCGACAGCGGCGCGTTGACCATTCCCTCGATCTTGCCGCCCTGGCCGCCATGCGCGACGGTATTGCCCTCGATATCGACGCGGCCCTCGAAGCCGTCGGTGCTCGGCTTGTTGGTGATGATGCGGATCGTGCCGGCCTGGCTCGAGGCCCCGTAGAGCGTGCCCTGCGGCCCGGCCAGGCTCTCGATGCGGGCAATGTCATAGATATGGACGTCGAGCGTGCCGCCGATCGTCGTGACCGGCTGCTCGTCGAGATAGCTGCCGACCGAGGGCAGCGAACCCGAGTGATTGCCGTCTCCGCCGGAGGCGACGCCGCGCATGTACACGGTCGTCACTCCAGGCTGCGCGGTCTGGAACGCGACAGACGGCAGCAACTGGGTATATTCGTTGAAATTGGAGATGTTGAGCTGATCGAGCTTGCGCGTGCCGATCGCCTGGATGCTGATCGGCACCGACTGGATGTTCTCGTCACGCTTCTGCGCGGTGACGACGATCTCGTCCTTGTCGGATGGCAGATCGGCCGGCGCCGTCTCGGCGGTCTGGGCTTGCGCCACCGCTGGAAGCGACAGGGCCGTCGAAGCGAGCAGCCCGGAAATCACGGCACGGCGAACGGACACAGTCATCGCAGCCCCCACGGTCACCAATATGTTCGAAGGAGACTGTGGTGCGGCGCAGCAACCGTCAATCGCGCCAGTAAAGGCCCGACGATAATCTTTGCCGACCGTGATGTTTCTGCAACGTTACAATTCCGCCGGCACTTCCGGATACGCCTCGACGACGTTGCCGAGCGCGGCGATCAGCGGCTCAAGATGCGGCGCAAACGGACGCCAGGCGCGATCCCCGCCGGCGAAGATGGGCTGGCGGACCTGTTCGGAGCTGGCGGTGCGCACCGGGCGCTCGGTCTGGTGGAAGGCAAGGCAGGCCGGCTCGAACGCCACGCCGCAGGCATCAAGGAGGCGGCGCACCTCCGCCTCGGTATCCGCGACCAGCGCCTCGTGGATCACGCGATGGACCCGGCCGGGCTGAACCCGATCGAAATGGGCCATCAGCCGCACATAGTCCCGATAATAGCGGCCCATGTCGGCGAGCGCATAACTGAACGCCTGGCCGCGCGCGAAATGCTGCTTGAAATTGGAGAAGCAGCAGGCGCGCGGTTCGCGGCGGGCGTCGATGATCGTCGCGCGCGGCAGGATCAGCCGGATCAGCGCCACATGCGCCCAGTTGTTGGGCAGCTTGTCGATGAAGCGGGGCCGATCGGTGCGCCGCTGCACCGCGGTCCGGCGCAGATATTCCTCGCCCAGTTCGCGAGCGCGCTCCGGCGTGAGCGCTGCGAGCCCGTGCGGATAATCCGGGATCTTGCGTGCAAGCGCGGGCAAATCGGGCAGTTCGGTGGTGCCTTCGATCGCGCTGTGGCTGGCGAGGATCTGTTCGACCAGTGTCGAGCCGGCGCGCGGCATGCCGAGAATGAAGATCGGATCGGAAGATGCCGAGCCCCAATCCGCGCGCTCGGCGAATAAATCGGGGGTCGTCAGCGCGATGCAATCGTCGACGAAGCGCTCGGTCTCGTCGGCGTCATAGGCGAGCTGGGCCCGGCGTCGCGCGTTGCCCTCGGCATAGTGGGCGAAGGCCCGATCGGCATCGCGGCGATCCTCGAACGCCTTGCCGAGCGCGAAATCGAGGTGGAAGCGGTCCTCGTCGCCGAGGCCGTGTTCGGCAAGCGCCGTCCCCATGGCGGCGATGTCGGCATCGTCGAAGCGCACGGTCTTGAGATTGGCGAGGCTCCACCAGGTTTCGCCGAGTCCCGGCCGCAGCGCGATCGCCCGGCGATATGCCGCAATGCCGTCGGCCTGGCGGCCCACCGTCTTGAGCATGTGGCCGTAGCTCATCCACAACTTGGGCTGGTCGGGCGCGCCGGCCAGCACCTGCTCGTAGAGCTGGATCGCGTCCTCGAACGCGCCCAGCCGGCCGAGCGTCGCCGCCTTCAGATTGGCATGGCCGGGATGGTCGGGCTCGGCCGCGATCAGCAGCTCGAGTTGCTCGAGCGCATCGCTCGCCCGGTTCTGGCGGTACAAGACCAGCGCGAGATTGGCGCGCGCCGCCGTGAATCCCGGAGCGAGCTCGACGGCGCGGCGCAGCAGGTTCTCGGCGTCCTTGAGGCGACCGATCCGGCCGGCCAGTTCCGCCAGCATGCGGATCGCGCGGGCATCGAACGGATCGCGCTTGAGATAGGCCTTGAGGCCGCGCTCGGCTTCCGGGATGCGGTTGTCGTGCAGCGCCAGCGCGGCATCCATCAGGTCGGGCGGGAAGCGCGTGGCGAACATCCGTGCCAGATGACCATGTGGCGGCGCGGCGATCAAGCGCTCGATTTTCGCGCTGGACGCGCGGCCCGCGCGCGGTGACAAGGATCGCGTGAGCGACCCTGCCTCTCCGCCGCGACGCGCCCTCGGCTTCTGGCCGGCGCTGGCGCTGGTGGTGGGCAACATGATCGGATCTGGCATTTACCTGCTGCCCGCCACGCTGGCGCCGCTCGGTGCCAACGCGCTGATCGGCTGGGGCGTGACGATCCTCGGCGCGATGGCCCTGGCCTTCGTGTTCGCCCGGCTCGCCGCGCGGCTGCCTTGTGCCGGGGGCCCCTATGCCTTTGCGGACGCCGCGTTCGGGCCGACCATGGGGTTTGCGGTGGCGTGGAGCTACTGGATCCTCGTCTGGGCCGGCAACGGCGCGGTGGCGATCGCAGTCGTGAGCGCGTTGAGCGTGCCCTTTCCCCGGCTGGCGAGCGGCGCCCCGGCCTTGGCCACCGCCTTGCTGCTGATCTGGGCCGCGGTCGCCGTCAACGTCCGCGGCGTCGCGCTGGCCGGGCGGATCCAGCTGCTGACGACAGTGCTGAAGCTCGCGCCCCTCATCGCCGTGGTCGTGCTGGCGGGCGTCCTGCTTGGCCGCGGCGGCGCGACGGCGATCGCGTCCAATCCGCCCGTGCCGATCGGCGCCGGGGCGGTGGCGGGTGCAGTGGCGCTCACTTTCTGGGGCTTTCTCGGGGTCGAATCGGCAACCGTTCCCGCCGACAAGGTGCGCGATGCGGCCCGGACGGTGCCGCTCGTGACGCTGCTCGGGACGGCGCTCACCGGCGCCGTCTATGTGCTGGTCGCGGGATCGATCGGGCTGATGATGCCGGCCGATGTCACGGCGGCGTCGCCTGCGCCGCTCGCCGACTTTCTCGGGCGTTCCTGGGGAAGCGGGGCGCAGCAGGTCGTTGCCGTCTTCGCCGCGATCAGCGCGCTGGGCACGCTCAACGGCTTCGTGCTGCTGCAAGGCGAGATGCCCTGGGCGATGGCGCGCGGCGGCGTGTTCCCGGCCTGGTTCGGCAAGGAGAGCCGCCGCGGCACCCCGGCGCGCGCGCATGTCGTCTCCGGCTTGCTCGTGACGATCGTGATGGCACTCAATTATACCGGCTCCACGGGAGCGCTGTTCGCCGAGATCGCGACGATCAGCCTCGCGGCGGGGATGCTCGCCTATTTCGTCAGCGCGCTGGCGGCGCTCAAGCTGCTCGGCGGCGATCGTGCCGCACAGTTCGCCGCGATCGTCTCGGCCGCCTTCGTGCTGTGGATGATCTACGGGCTTGGCCTGCACGCCAATCTCTGGGGCCTGGGCCTGCTCGCGCTCGGCCTGCCGGTCTTGCTCTGGGTGCGGGCAACCCGATCAGATCGGCAATAACCGCCGCACCAGCGAGCGGTCCCTGAGGATCTCGTGCGCGGCGTTGTGCCCCGGCGCGCCGGTCACCCCACCGCCGGGATGCGTGCCCGATCCGCACATGTAGAGCCCCGCGATCGGCCCACGATAGTCGCCATGGCCGAGCACCGGCCGCGCTGCCCAGAGCTGATCGAGCCCCATCGCGCCGTGGAAGATGTCGCCGCCGATCAGCCCGAACTTGCGTTCGAGATCGAGCGGCGAATGGATCTGCCGGGCGATCACGCTCGCCTTGAAATTGGGGGCATGGTCGTTGACGGTATCGATGATCAGGTCGGCGACCTGCTCGCGCACGTCGTCCCAACTGCGCCCGTCGGAGAGCTGCGGCGCGAATTGCTGGCAGAACAGGCTGGCGATGTGCATGCCCGGTGGCGCCAGGCTGTCATCCACCGTCGTCGGCAGCTTCATCTCGACGATCGGCTTGCGCGACCAGCCCAGCGCCTTCGCATCGTCGAATGCCTGGTCCATATAATCCATCCCCGGCGCGATGATGATCCCGGCGGTATGGTGCTCGGCCTTGTCCTTGCCGGGCAGCACGGTGAAGTCCGGCAGTTCGCTGAGCGCGACGTTCATGCGGAAGGTGCCCGAACCCGTCTTGAAGCCGCGCATTCGCCTGTTGAAGTCGGCGGACAGGTCGCTGGCATCGAGCATCTGCCGGTAAAGCATTGCAGGGCCGACATTGGCGGCGACGATCGGCGCGGCGATCTCCTCGCCGCTTTCGAGCCGCACGCCGCCGACCTTCCCGCCATCCACCAGGACGCGCGCCACCGGCGCCTCGAGGCTGATCTCGACGCCCGCGTCTTCGCACGCGCGCGCCATCGCCTGGGTGATCGCGCCCATGCCGCCGACCGAATGGCCCCAGGCGCCGAACTTGCCGTTCACTTCGCCGAAGACGTGGTGGAGCAGCACATAGGCCGAACCGGGGGTCGAGACGCCCGCAAAATTCCCGACGACGGCGTCGAACGCGAAGGCCGTCTTGACGTGGTCGTGCTCGTACCAGCCGTCGAGGAAGTCGCGCGCCGATTTGGTGAAGACGTCGAGCAGGTCGCGCTGCGCCTCGATCCCGAGCCTCGACAGCGGCCAGCTCTGCGCGGCGCCCTGCAGCAGCGCGCGCAATCCGCCGCCGGCATTGGGCGGGGTCTTGAGCGCGAGATCGCGCAGCACCTGGGCGACCTTCTCCAGCGCGGCGTCATAGGCGGGATAGGCGTCCGCATCCCGCTGCGAGAAACGGGCGAATTCGGCCTGGGTGCGCGCGGTGCCGCCACCCAGCTTGAGATAGTCATTCTCGAACGGGAAGAAGTTGCTGATCGTCCGCTCGATGATCCGGAAGCCGCGATCGTGCAGCTTCATGTCGGCGATCACCTTGGGCCGAAGCAGGCTGACCGTGTAGCTTGCGGTCGAGTTGCGGAAGCCGGGGTGGAACTCCTCGGTCACGGCCGCACCGCCGACCACATCGCGCCGCTCGAGCACCCGCACGCGCAGCCCCTTGCGCGCAAGATAGAAGGCGCAGACGAGGCCGTTATGGCCGCCACCGATGACGATTGCGTCGTAATGCCGCATGGTTTCTCTCCAGAATCGGTTCAGACGGCCCGCGGGCGGCGCGACCAGCCGGGCGCGGGCGCGCGCGGCAGCCGGGCCTCCGGGATGATCGCTCGGATCTTGGCCGCGAAGCTGCGCAGGCAGACCTCGCTCGCCCCGATCGGCCCGGCCGTGTAGCTTTGCGAAGCCATGCCCTGCTGCACCCGCTCGATCAGCCAGGTGTCCTCGGCATTGACGACGCGATTGATCCGCCAATTGGCATAGCGCACCAGCTTCATCTCGCGGCGGTCATCGGGCAGGGCGAACGCCATTTCGCGCAGCACGCAACGGGTCGGCGAGACGGGCAGCCACTGCATGAAATCGATTTGATCGGCATAGATGTCGAACGCCATGTTCGGCCACAGCTTGTAATAGAGCCAGAGCCGCTGGTTGCCCTCGGGCAGGTGATCGACGCGCGGCAAGTGGCGCTGGTAGAAGGCCTCCCAAGGGTTCGGCGAGGCGCGATCGGCGAGCGAGCCGGACATCTTGTCCACCCAGCCCGAAGCCTCGATCGCATAGGATTTGCCGAACAGGCGCGTCAGCCCGTCATGCGCGACCGGGATGTGGAGGTTGTCCGAATAATTGTCGCCGACATTCTTCCAGTTGACCGCGCGGTCGCGGATGCGGACGTCGCTGATCCGGCGCATGTCCTCGAAGCGATAGGGGGCGATCTCCGCTTCGTAAGGCGCCATCATCTCGGCGACCGAAGGGCCGCCGTCGTCTTCCAGCCGCACGAACACGAAGCCGTGCCAGATCGAAAGATCGACGGGCACGAGACCGCTCGCCTCCGGATCGAGCGCCGGATAATCGCCGCGCATCGGCACGCCGGAGAGCCGGCCGTCCAACTCATAGGCCCAGGCGTGATAGGGGCAGACGAGCTTCTTCGCGCAGCCGGAGGGGCCCTCGACGATCCGCATCGCGCGGTGGCGGCACACATTGTGGAATGCCCGCAGCATCCCGTCGCGGCCCCGCACCGCCACGACATTCTCGCCTAGATAGGAGAGGGTGCGCCAGTCGCCCGGCTCCGCGAGGTCGCTTTCGTGGCACAGGATCTGCCAGGAAGGTCGCAGAATATGCGCGGTTTCGAGCTCGAGGAACTCCGGATCGGCATAGATCCAGCCAGGCAGCGACCAGTCGGCGTCGGGGTCGTGGCCGGCGTGTGTCAGGGAGGCAGAGGTCGCCATGGCCGGCTCCATGCGTTGCTTGTTGTACGATCGTATAATAGGCTTGGGCGATGAGCAAGCACGGCTTCACGCGCGCCGAACCGGACGCCCGGCGCCTTTCGCTGATCGATGCGACGGCGCGCGTGCTGGCGCGGGAAGGGGCGGGCGCGGTTTCGGTGCGCGCGATTGCCCTCGAGGCCGGGGTTTCGCCGGGGCTGGTGGCCCATCACTTCGGCGGGGTCGATGCGCTGATCGCGGCGACCTATGCCCATGTCGGCGAACGGGTCGCCGCCGCGCTTCAGCAGGCGATGGACGCGGCCGGAAGCGACCCGCGCGCGCGGCTCATGGCCTATGTGGCGGCGAGCTTCGCGCCGCCGATCGCCGATCGCGCCTTGCTCGCCACCTGGACGGCTTTCTGGGGACTGGTGATCGCGCGCGGCGAAATTGCTGCGCTTCATGATGCGCAATATGCGCGCTACCGCGACGGGCTCGAAACGCTGCTGGCGGCCTGCGGGCTGGCCCCGGCCGCGCGCCGCCGCGCAGCCATCGCCATCACCGCGCTGGTCGATGGTCTGTGGCTGGAACTCTGCCTTTCTCCGGGTGTGCTCGATGCCGACGAGGCGCTGGCGATTGCGGCGGGGCAGATTGCCCTGTGGTTGAACGGGGCCGGCGAGCCGATGCCCGAATCCGCTTGAGACGCGGCTTGGAACCTCGCCGGGTCGCTGCTAAGCGGCAAGGGATGCGCTCCCTGTGGACCCTGCTGATCCTCTGCGTGGTTGCGATGTCGCTGTTCGCGACGTCGCTTGCGCATGCGACCGAGGTTCCGCCGGGCTGCGTCGACAGCCAGACCGCGGTCGATCTGGGTCACGCCGACGGCGATGGCGACGAGATTCCCGCCGATGGCGACAAGGGCTATCCTCATCATCACGGCGGCTGCCACGGCCATCAGGTCGCGCCCGAGACGGTCGAGGAAGCGCCGCGCGCACCTGTGGCTGGCGAGGCGTCGCTGACTCCGGCGCTTGCCGATTTCCTGCCGGCAGCGACCGCCGACCCGGTGCTGCGCCCTCCGCAAGCCTGACTGCCACGCGCCCGCCGGCCCTGAGCCGCGCGGGACTCGTCTGGTTGATCAGGAGTTTCATCAATGCATCGATTTGTCGCGGCGTTGCTCGCCGCGGCGTCCTGTGCCGGTGTGGCGCAGGCGCAGACGTCACCGCCTGTAGAGGCGGGGGATGTCCTCACCCTCGATTCGGCGCTCGCGCAGGCGGGCGTTTCCTCTCCCCAGGTGGAGGCGGCGACCGCGGGCATCCGCGCGGCGGAGGCGGGCCGGACGGTAGCGGGGCTTCGGCCCAACCCGTCCGTTTCCGCCGAGTCCGAGAATGTCGTCGGCACCGGCCCCTATCGTGGGTTCGGCCAGGCGGAGACCACGGTCAGCTTGTCGATGCCGCTCGAACTGGGCGGCAAGCGCGGCGCGCGGATCGGCGTCGCCGAGGCGCGGATCGGGCGCGCAGAGCTGGAAGCGGCGATCGCCCGGGCCGATGTCCGGCTGCGCGTCACCCAGGCCTATATCGAGGCGATCGCCGCGGAACGGCGGCTGGCCATCGCGCGCGACCAGCTGCGCATCGCCGACGAGGCGTTGCGGGTCGCCAGGGATCGGGTGATGGTCGGCGAGAGTTCGCCGATCGACGAGCAGCGCACCTCGGTCGCCCGGATCAATGCGCAGACCGGGCTGGAGCGCGCCGAGCGCGCCTTCCAGGTCGCGCGCGACAATCTCGCCTTGCTGCTCGGGCAGCCCGTGACCGGCGCCCTGGACCAGGGCTGGTTCGAGCGGGTCGGCACCTATGGGCCCGAGCTCCGCCCGACCGCGGACGGTACGCTCGCCTATGCCGCGGCGCGTGCGGATCTGCGGATCGCCGATGCCAATGTCCGGTTGGCGCGCAGTCAGCGCGTGCCCGACCTGACGCTCAGCGCAGGTGCAAGACGGCTGTCGGCAACCGGGGACACCGCAGCGGTACTCGGCGTATCGGTGCCGCTGCCCTTCTTCAACAATGGGCGTGCCTCGATCAGCCAGGCCAGTTTTGAGCGCGGCCAGGCCGAGGCCAGGCAGCGGGCGGCCAAGCTCGATGCCGAGCAGGAGATCGCCAACGCCCGGCGCGACCGCGACAATGCGGCAGCCAGCGTCCACGCCTCCGGGCCGGCGCTGGCGGCCGCCACTGAAGCCGCGCGCATTGCGCGGCTCGGCTACGGCCAGGGCAAGTTCGACCAGCTCGTCCTGCTCGATGCCGAGCGCACGCTCGCAGAGACCCGCAACGCCGCGGTCGATGCGCTTGCCGAATACCATGACGCCGAGGCCCGACTGGCGCGCCTGACCGCGCCGGCGCCCGCTTCTTCCGGAGACGATCGATGACGAACGAAAACATGCGCCTTTGGGGTGGCGTGGCCGGTGCCGTGCTGCTCGCCGGGCTGGGGGGCTATGGGGTGGCCCGCATGACCGCCGAACCAGCGGGCGAGGCCGCGGTGGAGATCGAAGAGCCGGCAGCAATTCCCGACAGCGTGGCGATTACCGAAGGCGCGCTCCGCGAAGCCGGTATCGCGACCGAAACGATCCGGGCGGGCGGCCTCGCCGCCGAGATCGTGTCGCAGGCGACGGTTGCGCACGCGCCTGCGGGCGAAGCGATCGTGACCGCGCGTGGAGCCGGGGCGGTGACGCGGGTGTTCAAGCGGCTCGGCGATCCGGTGCGGGCCGGCGAGACGCTGGCGATCGTCGAGAGCCGCGACGCGGCGCAGATCGCCGCCGATCGCTCGGTGGCGAATGCCAAGGTCGTCCAGGCGCAGAAGGCACTGGCGCGCGAGCAATATCTCTACAAGGAGCGCGTCTCGGCGCGCGTCGAGCTCGAGGCAGCCCAGGCCGAGGCAGCAACCGCCGCAGCGGAAGCCCGGCGCGCGCAGGTCGCGGCCGGCGCGGCCAATGTGACCCGTGACGGGCGCGGCGTGATCGTCGCCAGCCCGATCTCGGGCCGCGTCACCGCCGAGGCGGTGTCGCTCGGCGCCTTTGTCCAGCCCGAGACCGAACTGTACCGCGTCGCGGATGCGAGCAAGATCCAGATCGAGGCGGCGATCACCCCGGCTGATGCCCAACGCGTCTCGCCCGGCGACAAGGGCGTAGTCGAGCTGCCCGACGGGCGGTCGGTGGAGGCCCGCGTCCGCGCCGTCACGCCGACGCTCAGTGGCGAAACGCGGTCGGCCACCGCGGTGCTGGACGTGCGCGCGGGTCTTCAGCCCGGGCTCGCGGTGCGCGTGCGGCTGCTCCCGGCGCGCGGCACGCGGACCAAGGCGATCGTCGTCCCCGAGGATGCGGTCCAGTCGCTCGAAGGTCGCGACGTCGTGTTCGTGCGAACGGCGCAAGGCTTCCGCGCGGCCGCCGTGCGGCTCGGCCAGCGCAGCGCCGGCCGCGTCGAGATCCTGTCGGGCCTCAACGCCGGCGAGACCATCGCCACCCGCAACGCATTCCTGCTCAAGGCCGAACTCGGCAAGGGCGCGGGCGAGGAGGAGTAAGCGATGATCGCAACGATCATGGCGCTCTCAGTGCGCGCACGCTGGGCGGTCCTCTTCGTCTTCCTAGCGATTGCCGGCCTCGGCGCCAGGCAGCTCACCAAGCTGCCGATCGATGCCGTCCCCGACATCACCAACAAGCAGGTGCAGATCAACACCATCGACCGCGGGCTCTCGCCCGTCGAGATGGAGAAGCTGGTCACGTATCCGATCGAGACGGCACTCGCCGGCATTCCCGGCCTGGAGACGACGCGTTCGTTGTCGCGCAACGGCTTCAGCCAGGTGACGGCGATCTTCTCGGATTCGGCCGATCTCTATTTCGCCCGCCAGCAGGTCGGCGAGCGATTGACGCAGGCGCAGGAGAGCCTGCCCCGGGGCGTCCAGCCACAGATCGGGCCGGTCACCACGGGCCTCGGCGAAGTCGTCATGTACACGGTCGGCTATGCCAATCCGGGCGGCAAGGGCGCGAAGACCGCCGATGGCCAGCCCGGCTGGCAGTCGGACGGCAGCTACCTGACGCCCGAGGGCGAGAAGCTCACCGACGAGGTCGCTAAGGCCGGCTATCTGCGCACGGTGCAGGACTGGATCATCCGGCCCCAGCTGCGCACCGTCTCGGGCGTCGCCGGCGTCGATTCGATCGGCGGCTATGCCAAGACCTTCGTGGTCGAGCCCGACCCCGTGAAGCTCACCAACTACGGCATCTCGTACAGCGAGCTCGGCGAGGCGCTGGAGAATGCCAACCTTGCGGTCGGCGCCAATTTCTTCAACCGCGCCGGCGAAGCCTATCTCGTCCGTGCCGACGCCCGCATCCGCTCGGTCGAGGAGATCCGCAACGCGATCGCGGCGACGCGGGGCGGCGTGCCGATCACGGTCGGCCAGATCGCCACGGTCAAGGTCGGCGGTGACCTGCGCACCGGTGCCGCGAGCATGAACGGTGAGGAGGCGGTGGTCGGCACCGCGCTGATGCTGATCGGCGAGAATAGCCGCCTCGTCGCCAAGTCTGTCGGCGACAAGCTCGACCAGGTCGCCAAGACCCTGCCGCCCGGCATCAAGGTCCAGGTGGTGCTCGACCGCGCCAAGCTGGTCAACGCGACCGTCTCGACCGTCGAGCGCAACCTGACCGAGGGCGCCCTGCTGGTCGCGGTCGCCCTGTTCTTGCTGCTCGGCAATTGGCGCGCGGCGGTCATTGCCGTGCTCGTCATTCCCTTCTCCTTCTTGATGATGGCTTGTGGGATGAACGCGTTCCGGGTGCCCGGAAACCTGATGAGTCTCGGCGCGCTCGACTTCGGCCTGATCGTCGATGGCGCGGTGATCATCATCGAGAACTGCCTGGCACGGCTCGCGCATCGCCAGGCGCATGAGGGCCGGCTGCTCGATCTGTCCGAGCGGCTCGAGGAAACGATGCGGGCGAGCCAAGAGATGATCCGGCCGACCGTGTTCGGTCAGGCGATCATCCTGCTCGCCTTCGCGCCGCTGCTGATGTTCACCGGGGTGGAGGGCAAGACCTTCTCGCCGATGGCCATCACCATTATGCTGGCGCTGGTCGCGGCCTTCATCCTCGCGATCACCTTGGTCCCGGCGCTCGTCGCTTTGCTCATCCGAGGGCGCGTTGCCGAGAAGGAGGTTTGGCTCATCCGCAAGTCGAAGGAGCGCTATCTGCCGCTGCTCGACAAGGCGATCACGCGGCCCTGGCCATTCATCCTCGGTGGCATCGCCTTCTTCCTCGCCGCGGTGCCCGCCTTCGGATTGCTGGGATCGGAGTTCATTCCCCAGCTCGACGAGAAGAATGTGGCACTCGCCTCGACGCGCGTGCCCTCGGTCAGCATGGACCAGTCGCTCGCGATGCAGCGAAAGGTCGAGGCGGCGGTGCGCAAGCTCCCCGAAGTCGAACTCATGTTCTCCAAGACCGGCACGGCGGAGGTCGCCACTGACCCGATGCCGCCCAACGTCTCGGACGCCTTCGTCATCCTGAAGCCACAGTACCAGTGGCCGGCCGGCGTCACCACCAAGGAGCAGGTGCTTGCACGCGTCGAAAAGGCCGCAGGCAGCCAGCTCGGCAATCTCTACGAGCTGAGCCAGCCGATCCAGCTGCGCTTCAACGAGCTGATCGCGGGTGTGCGCGGCGACGTCGCGATCAAGCTCTATGGCGACGATCTCGACAAGATGTCGGCCTCGGCGAACGAGATCGTCCGGGTGCTCCAAGGCATAAGGGGCGCGGCGAGCGTCAAGGCGGACCAGACCGGCGGCGCACCGACCCTCGATGTCCGCTTCGATCGCGCCGCGATCGCCCGCTACGGGCTGACGGTGAAGGAAGTCGCGGACACCGTCTCCACGGCGATGGGCGGACGCGAGTCCGGCCTGCTCTTCGAGGGCGATCGCCGCTACGAAGTCGTGGTGCGCGTCCCGGAGACGACGCGTGCCAATCTCGACGATGTGATGGCGCTGCCGGTCATGCTGCCCCAGCAGGAGGGCCAGGCGCGGCGGTCGATCCCGCTCGCCCAGGTCGCGCAGATCCGCTTCACCGACGGGCTCAACCAGATCACCCGCGAGAACGGCAAGCGCCGCGTCGTGATCCAGATGAACCTGCGCGACCGTGACGCCGGCTCGTTCGTCGACGAGGCGATGGCGAAAGTAGGGCAGGTAAAGTTGCCCGCAGGCTATTATCTGGAGTGGGACGGACAGTTCCAGAACCTCCAGGCGGCCTCGCAGCGCTTGTCGATCGTGGTGCCGATCTGCTTCGCGATCATCTTCGGCCTGCTCTACATGGCGCTCGGCGGCCTCGGCCGCGCGGCAGCGGTGTTCCTCGCCGTGCCGCTCGGCCTTGCCGGCGGCGTGTTCACCTTGGCGCTGACCGGTATCGCCTTCTCGGTCTCCGCCGCGGTCGGCTTCATCTGCCTGGCCGGCGTGGCGGTGCTCAACGGTCTCGTCGTGATGACGGCGATCCGCGAGCGGCTGGAGGCGGGGCTCGCCCTGGCCGAGGCGATCCGCGAGGGCATGGCCGAGAAGATGCGTGCGGTCCTCATGACCGGCTTCGTCCCCGCGATCGGCTTCGTGCCGATGGCGCTCGCCCACGGCACCGGTGCCGAGGTCCAGAAGCCGCTCGCCACCACCGTCATCGGCGGCCTGATCGCCGCCACCATCCTCACGCTGCTGGTGCTCCCGGCCATCGCCAAGGTCGTCCTTGGCATGACCGAGGAGCGCGATTCCAAGCCTGAAGAGGGTCGAGATGGGTAGTTGCAGCGGCTGCACCTTCCGGCTGCAACGCGGGGCAGCGAAATCCCTCGGCGCCAGTCGATGCGGCGGAGGCTGCGATCCAATCGCGTTGTGGCCAGGGATAATATGGTGTCCGAAAGCGCCGACGTTTCCCGTTCTCCCCGATGACACCTTCGCCCGCACGCGGCGAATGGGGGGAGACGCGTCATGACAACTGCCATCCTTCTCGCGGTACCGGTGCTGCTGGTGCTATACGCCTGGTACGCATCGATCGTCCGGCGCAAAAACCAGGTCGGGGAGGCGTTGGGTGGGGTGGATGTTCAGCTTGCCCAGCGGCATGACCTGATTCCGAATCTGCTCGCGATTGCGAAGCGCTTCATGGCGCATGAGCAGGACTTGCTCGAGGAGATCACACGGCTTCGGGCGCAGGGGCGGCAGGCGATCGGCGCGACGGGCGCGCCTGCGATCGCGCAGAAGTTCGCCGCCGAGGAAAAGCTCGGCGCCGATCTCCAGCGGCTATTCGCCGTGGCGGAGAACTATCCGGATCTCAAATCGCAGGCTCCGATGCTTGAGGCCCAGCGCAGCCTGCTCGAAGTCGAAACCAACATCGCGGCTTCCCGCCGCTACTACAACAGCGCCGTCGCCCAGCTGCGCAATGCGACCCAGATCTTCCCGGGCACGCTGCTCGCCGGCCTCGCCGGAGCCGGCTCGATCCCGCCTTTCTTCGAGGCCGCCGCCGAGCAACGCGGAGCGATCGATGCCGCAGCCTATCTCTGAGGCGAAGGGCAGCGCCCGGACGGTGGATGCGGCGCTGATCGGGACGCTGAGCGCCCTGATCTTCATCTGCGCATTGTTCGCCGGGCACTGGGCCAACGCCTTGATCGGGGCGGCCGGCTTCTACTTCTTCGGCGACCGGCTGCTCGCCGTCTTCCTCGCATCGAAGCTTGGCGGCGGCGAGGACGGGGACGACGAGAAAGGCCCAATCGACCCTGGGCTGGCCGAAGCGCTCGCCCGTCTCGAATCGGCGCGCGTGGTCATGGCGGCGGAGATCGCGCGGCGGATGCGCACACGGTTTCCGGTCGGATTGGCTGGAGGCGTGGGCCTGTGGTGCTGGCTGCAATTCCGGCACGACCCGCCCGGGCTGCTGCCGCTCGGCGCATTCAGTCTGATGGGCGCCGGTATCGGCTGGGCCTGGGCCGCGGCGGCGCTCGCCGAACGCTACCGCCAGATGTACAAGGTCGAGGTGCTGCCCCGGCTTGCCGCCGGTTTCGGCCCGCTTTGCTATCGCGCCGCGCAGGACATCGACCTGGAGCCGCTGCGTCGCCACCGGCTTTTCGGCGCGTTCGACCATTCACGCGTCGAGGACGAGATCATCGGCGATTACCGGGACGTCCCGGTCAGCATCGTCGAACTGCGGCTGGAAAAGGACCAGGACAAGTCGCGCGTCGAGGTGTTCGACGGCCTGCTCGTCCGGATCACCTTGCCCCGTTCGTTGCACGGCACCACCACCATCCTCGCGGACGAAGGCGCGTTCGGCGCGCTGCGCGACCTGCTGTGCCAGCAAGGCGAGCGGGTGCGGCTGGAAGATCCCGATTTCGAGCGGCGCTATCAGGTGTTCGGGACCGATCAGATCGCCGCGCGGGCGCTGCTCACCCCGGCATTCATGCAGCGCTTTCTCGCGCTCGGCGAGCGGACCGGTTTTCGTGCTCCGCTCGCCTTTGCAGAGGACGCGATGCTGACGATCGCGCTGCCCAAATGCGACGACACCGACCTGTTCGAGCCGCCCTCCTACGCGCAGCCGGCGGCGAGCCGAGCCGCACTCGCGAGGTTGCATGCCGACATCGCGGCCGTGCTCGCGGTGGCCGAAGCGGTGCTCGACCTCGACCAGTCGGTTCGCGTGCGGGCCGGGAACACGGGATCCATCAGTGGAGGATAGAAGATGCTGGAGTCGTTGAAGATCACCGCGGCCGTCGTCGCGACCGCGCTGTCTCTGAGCGGGTGTGGAGGTGGCCAGAAGCAGGTCGCCGAGCAGGCGGCTGCCGGCGACGCTCCGGCCGTCGCCGAGAGCGCGGCCAAGGATATCGATCCGTGCAGCCTGCTGACAGGCGAGGAAGTGAGCGCGATCACGACCGACGCGGTGATCGGCACCAAGCGGGACGACAATACCTGCTATTACCAGGGTCGGACCGAAGCGCTGCGGCTGCAGGTGCTGGCCAGCGGCGGGATCAAGCAGATGCAGGCCAACCACCAGGCCGCCAACCTGCTGCAGGGCATGGGCCAATCGGTGGCCGACAAGGGCGGCGCCGGCAAGGACACCGCCGGACTGCTGAAGAAGAATGGCGCCGAACTGCCCAAGCTCGGTGACGAGGCCTTTTGGGGGATGAACAACGAACTCGCGGTCCGCAAGGGCGACGCCTATGTCGAGGTCCTCGCGCCGATGATGCATGACCCCGCCAATCACTCTGGCTACCCGCTCGTCCCCAAGGCGGAAATGCGCAAGATCGCGGTCGCCGTGGCGGAGAAGGTCCTGCCCAAGCTGCCTTGAGACGGACGGGGCTCCCCCGGCCTGGGGGGCTCGCGTTCGTCGGCCGGAAGGTAATCCCGACGATCGCGGTGGCGGATTGGGCGGCCTTGAGGCCCATTGCGAACATGCCTTGTCTGTCGCAGGTTACCGCTCAGTCGCCGCCGCATCGGGATCGACAAATGAGATTGTTGGCTTTCGGGATCATTGCCGCGGCGCTGCTCGCCGTTCCCCAGCTGTCGGCCGAGACGAACGTCGTCCCGCACGTGGTGCACGGCTGGCCGATCCTCCCGGAGGGAAGGACGCTGGGAATGCTGGCGGGCGTGGCCGTTGACAGTCGAAACGAGGTTTACGTGTTCGACCGGGGGATGCGTGGCTGGAAAGAGCCTTTGCCGACCGACCCGATCAACGAACCGACCATCCGCGTCTTCGACGGCAAGAGCGGTAGGCTGCTGCGGGAGTTTGGCGCCAACCTGTTCGCCATGCCGCATGGAATTTCGATCGATCGGGAAGACCATGTCTGGGTGACGGATGTCGGCCTCAACCAGGTCGTCGAACTCGATCGCTTCGGCAGGGTTCTCAAGACGCTTGGGACACCGGGAAAGGCCGGATCGGACGAGCGGCATTTCGATAAACCGACCGACGTCGCCTTTTCGCAAGACGGCGATGTCCTGGTCAGTGACGGTTATGGCAATTCAAGAGTGATCGTCTTCGATCGCGAAGGCCGATATCGCCGGCAATGGGGAGCGGCAGGCAGGGGCAGCGGCCAGTTCACCATACCTCATGCGATCGCAGTCGATGCCAGCGGCCGGATTCTCGTCGCCGATCGGGAGAATGATCGGATCGAGCTGTTCAGCGCGGAGGGACGATATCTCTCGGAGTGGAAGTCGGCTGCGATCGGGCGCCCATTCGGGCTGGCCGTGTTCAGGGATGGCCGGGTCGCCGTCCTGGACGGCGGTGAGCACCCCGCTAGTGGCCCCGACCGGGCCGGACTGGTCATTGTGGACGGGTTGGGCCGGGTCAGGGCGCGGGTCGGGCGCTTCGGCAATTATGATGGGCAGTTCTGGGGCGCGCATGACGTTGCTGCGGGGCCGGACAATGCCATTTACGTCGTGGATATCGCCGGGCAGCGGGTACAGAAGTTCGTCGAGCGCTGATCGCCGTCGCCGGGCGGCGGATCGGCCCTCGAAGGACACTTCGGTACCGGCGTTCGCGGGCTCATCGAAGGGACAGGCCCGCGGCCAGGCTATCTCACCGGCTGCGGACCTCCCCAACCCGGTCCCCGCTCCGACCCCTATTTGAGGATCGGCGTGCCGGTGACGGTGATCGAGCCGTCGGGCGTCAGGGCGATGTCGGTCAGCGAGGCGATGCCCCAAAGGGCCAGGTTCTTCTGGATCGTCGCGTCGATGTTGCTGCTCGCGGCGCCCAGCATCGTCGATGAGCCGACCATCTTGTCCATCTGCTTGTGCATTTCGCCATTGGCCGCATCGCGGACATAGCTGCAGACCAGCGATCCGACGCCGCCGCAGCTGAAGTCGAGATCACCGCCCGAAGGGCCCATCCGCGCCTTCACATGCCCGCTCTCGACGAACAGGTCGATCGAGGCATAGCCCTCCTTGAGGGCGATGTTATTGATGTCGGGCGTGGAATTGTCATAGCCGACGATCCGGCAATAGAGCCTGAAGCAGAAGCCCTTCATGCGGGGGCCGCGGCCTTGAAGGCTGCTGGTGATGCTGAGCGGGATCCGGATGCGCGCGGGCGCTTCGAGCGCCAGCGTTCCCGTGCGGACCAGCACGCCGTCGATATAATAGCTGAAGCCGGCTTTGTTGAATGTCGGGATGTTGAACGGCTGCGACTTGGAGAAATCGGCGGCCGGATACAGCAGCGCGCCATTGTCGAGATGCGCGCCGGTGCCGCTCCATTTCGGATTGAAGCTTTGCAGCAGCACGCCCGCCGGCTTCGAGCCCTGGATGATCGGCATCGCGATCAGTCCGCCAAAGGTGAAGGAGACGAGTCCCTGCTTGTCGGCAAGCGTGGTCTTGCCGAGGCCTTCGACCGCAACCGATGCGGTGTCCGCGACCGCGACCGAAAGAACCTGCGAGGTGTTGACGAGATTGGCCTTGTCGGCGCCCAGCGTCACCGCGCAGGTGGCGGTGCCGTCGCCGGCGCTGACTGCCTTGCAGCTGGTTCCCGCATAGCTGAGCGTCACATTGGCACCGGCCATGGCGATCTGGCTCTTTGCATGGCGCACGCGCACGGCGAACGTGGTGGGGGATGACAGCTTGGCGAGCTTGGGCTGGTTGACGACCAGCGCCGTCACCGCCGGCGCCGCGGGCGAGACCGAAAGCGAGGTTTCGGAACTGAGGATCTGGTCGCTCATCGCCGATGCGTCGAGGCTCGCCTTGCCCGGCTTGGTGAAGACATAGCTGCCCGAAAACGCGCCGTTGGCGGCCGTGGTGAGCGTGACCGGCGGGCCGTTATGGGACGAGAGCGTGACGGTGGCGCCGCCCGCCGCATTGCACGGCGCGCTGACCATGCCCGACACCTGCTGCGGCAGCCCGCTTTCGAAGCTCGCCGGCGACAGCGTGATGCTGCTCGGATATTCGGCCAGGATCGTCTGGTCCTTGACGGACATCGGCGCCCGGTCGGCGAACTCGGCCATGATCGAAAGCGGATATTCCTTCGGCGCGACCTCGCACGGCTTGAATGCGATGGCGGCCTTGCGGCAATTGCCGATGATCTCGGCCTTCTTGCCCGTCGGACTATTGGGCCCGGGCTTCTGGCCCTTCTGGATGTACAGTTCCATTTCGCCGGTGCGATGGCCCCCCGGCAGGTCGATGTCGTAGCGCATCGTGCTGATCGAGCCCGGATTGCCATATTCGTCGGCGACGCAGGCTGCGATCGTCAGTGTGCGGGCGCCGTTGGCATCCGCCTCGGCATAGCCGCGATCGATGATGTTGAGCGCCATGGTTCCGGTCGGCTTCACCTGGACGGTTGGCAGGCGCTGTGTGCCGGTGCCGATCGGCGCCGTCGGGGTACGACCGAACGGCGTGCTCAGGGTGGGGGCGGGGGTGGGTGACGGCGACGGGGCGGTCTGGCGTATCGGGCGGGGCCGGAACACCGGCGTTTCGCTGGGCGCGGGTGTCGGTGCCGGAGCCGCCGCGGGGGCGGTCTGGCGGACGGGCAGGGGGCGCAGCATCACCCGGCTCGGCGTGGGTGTCGGCGTGGCGCTCGGGCTTGGGGTGGGCGTGGGGCTGGCGGCGGGGAGCGGCACGCGAAACCGCTGCGCGTTCGCCGGCTGGAGCGAGACGGCGGTGAGCATGGTGGCGCAAAGCAGAGATGCACGCATGATCGTTTTCCTTTGCGAAAGGGATCGAGGGTCCGAGCCGACGGGCTCAGCGTTTCACGAGTTCGACGCGGCGGTTCTTGGCGCGGCCTTCTTCGGTGCCGTTGTCCGCGATGGGCTTTTCCTGGCCGAAGCCCCTCGGCACGACGCGATCGGCGGCGATGCCCTGGACGCGCAATGCGGCCACGACGGCGGCAGCGCGGCCTTCGGACAGGGTGACATTGTGCGCCGGGGTGCCGGCATTGTCGGTATGCCCCTGCACTTCCAGCTTGAGCGTCGGATCGGCTTGCATCAGCTTCACGATCTCGGCGATCACCGGCTGCGCCTCGGGGCGCAGTGCGGTCTTGTCGGTGTCGAAGTTTAGGTAGAGGGCGACGTGGCCGGCCGCGTCGAGCCCGCGTTTCAACTCCTCCGCCGGGATCAGCTTGACCTTCACCTCGAGCGCCTTCTTCTCGACGATCGTCAGCCAGTAATTCTTCGAATTGTCTTCCCAGGGATGATAGACCTCGACCCAGATCTGGCTGTTCGGCGTGCGCAGCATGTACACGCCCATCTGGTCTTCTTCGTACACGTAGTTGGCGCGGAACCGCTTGTCCTGGAAGATCAGCTTGCGGTCCTTGAGCGGCTTGCCCGATCCTTCGTAGACCGTCACGCCGCCGAGATCGTGGACCAGCTTCTCATAGGTCTTCTGGACCTGGAAAAAGGACGCGCTGCTGCCCTTGCCGCCGCTGATGATGGTGCGCCCCTCGACCGGGATGAGCTTGACCCCGTCGAAGAATTCCCAGCGGTCATAAGGCACGTCCTCAAGGAACTTCGCCCCGTCGGACGTCGGCATGATGTCGGGCTTGAACTTCTCATAGCCGTCCATGATGCCGAAATAGGGCCAGGCGCCCAGCTTGGCGTCGCTGACCGGCGCCGTCTCGGGATCGAAGCCGGGCACCGCGGCAGCCGCGGGCGTGGGCGAGGCGCTTGGTGCGGCGGCGGGCGCCGTCGCGTTGGCGGCTATGGCATTGGCCAGCGCTTGCGGCGCCTCGTCGGCCGTTTTTGAAGAGCAGGCGGCCAGCGCGAGCGTGAGCAGGCTTGCTGCGGCAAGGAAACGGTTCGTCATCGATAATCCCCCTGGAAAGATCAGGAAATCATGCAGGTTTCGCCGGCAAACAGGCCGACTACCCGGGCGTTGGCTTTCAGGCTGCTCAGGAAGCCGGAAGGACCGTTTTCGCGGGTGAACATGACGCCCAGCGAGCCGTCGTCGATCGTGGCATCGGGATAGGCCTTCATCACGGCGGCGCGGCTCGATCCGATCGCGATGCCGGCCGGCGTCTTCAGCCGCGGATCGGACGGTGGATCGAGCGACCAGCCGCTGAACTTGCCCTTCAGGAACTGCAAGGTGAGCCCGCCCTTGTAGCTGACCAGCACCATCGGGGTGCCCTGGCCGCAATCGGGCGAGGTCTGGGACGAGCTGGGCTTGCCGAGCACGGCGCTCGCCTCCGCAACCGCCGCGGCGCGTGGGGTGCCGAAGCGCAGCACCCGCTGCTTGCCCGCCACGATCCGGCTGAGGCCGTCGCCGCGCAGCACCCAGGGCGCATTCGGCATTTGCGGCGCGGCGGCGACGAGCCCGAATGCCGCGAAGAGGAGAATGGCGCGCATCGCTCAACCTCCCAGCTTGCGGGCCAGCTTGATCGCCGCCGCCTTCTGATCGGGTTCGCCCACCTTGTTGAGGGTGAAGGAAAGGTACCGCCTGTCCCCGGGGAACAGGTAGAGCGCGTGCAGGCCCGGGTTCCACAGCGCGGCCTTGCCGAGTCCCGGCACGTCCTCGGTGGGGGCATTGCTGGCCATCTTGATCTCGGCGCGCATGCTCTCGACCTGCTCTGCGACGCTGGGATTGCCGTAGGAGAGGCCGGTGCCGACGACCAGGATGTTCAATCCGCCGAAATCATAGGCGCATTGCGAGAAGCGATCGCCATTGCCCTGGCTGCCGTCGCGGACCGCGCTCAGCTCGGCGCTCTGGATCTTGCCGCCGAGTGTCTGTTCGATCGCTCCCTTGTCGAGGTGCGCACAGGCGTTGAGGACGTCGCCCCCGGACGCTGCCGGCGCGCTTTCCGCGGTGCCGCCGGCAAGGTTTCCGCCGCTGCCCCCGCCGCATGCCGACAGCATCGCCGCCAGCCCGATCATCATCCCGGTGCGCCTCACGTCGCCCTCCCATGTCCGCGCGGCCATCGCGCTCCTGCTTCCCTCAACGAGAAGTCGGGACGCGATCAGACACGGGCGGTGGGAAGTTCGGCGTTTTGCTTTGCAGTTGCGCTGGAAAGCTGGACCCTGCACATTGCCGAGGCGCTATCGACGGGACTGGGGATAACGTGGGTAACGGGTCTGACGAGCAGCTGAAGCCGGTCACGCTGGCCTTCGATCATCTCGCCAAGCTGCTCTATGACGAATTGCACGAGATTGCCGAGCGAGAATATCGTCGCGCTGGATCACCCGCGACGCTCCAGCCGACCGCGCTGGTTTCCGAAGCCTATATCAAGCTGCAACGGCATTCGGGCTGGAACGATCACAATCATTTCCTCGCCAGCGCCGTCACGGCGATGCGCCACATTCTGATTGATGCTGCCCGCGCCCGGATGAGCGCCAAGCGCAAGGCGGAGCGCGAGAGCTTCACCCATGCGCTGGACGTGATCGCCAACGAAAGCGACGATGCCGAGCTCGTGCAGCTCAACGACGCGCTCGTCGCGCTGGCCGAAGTGGACGCGCGGCTGGCCAAGGTCGTTGAATGCCGTTTCTTCGCCGGGCTCAGCGAACGCGAGACCGCCGAAGTCCTGGGGGTGAGCGAACGCACCGCGTTCCGCTGGTGGCAGCAGGCGCGCGCCTGGATCCACGCCGAACTGGCGGAATAGCTGCTCTCAGCCCCGCGCCTGCTCGATCCGTTTGCGCAGCGGTGCCAGCCCCTTCACGAAGGCCGCGCCCGCCGGGCCCATCTTGGTCATGATCGCCCCGGCTTTATCGAGTGCGGCGGCGGCGTCGGCGGGGCGATGCTGGTTCAGGCGCAGGATCGCCTCGGCACGGGCCAGCATCGCGACCGGAAGCGGCGGCAGCGGCAGCTTCGCGACCTTGGCGGAGACTGCCGCAAACTCGGACGCTGCGCGCGGCACCTGGCCATCCTCGGCATCGGCTTCGACTTGCTGTATCTCGAGCAGTAGCGTCGGAATCGCATCCGGCCCCAGCGTGGCGCGGGCGATCGGCAGGGCCTCGTCCATCGCCGCCCGCGCTTCGGCGAACTTGCGCTGGGCGACGAGCACGCGCGCGAGCTGGAACAGGTCGGTCGCGAGGCCGGCGGTGCCGGGATAGAGCTGGCGCCGCTTGTTGGCGATGTCGCGAAATAGCTGCTCGGCCGTCGCAACCTCGCCCTTGCGCACCCGCCACGCCGCTTCGGTCAACCGGATGCCGAGCCCCTGGATACTGTCCTGCTGGCCGGTGCGCGCGAGCGCGGCATCGACGCGCGGCATCAGCGCGCCGAACTGGTCGAGCTCGTTCGCCTCGATCAGGTAGACCAGCAGGTTGTTGTAGCGCGTGAACAACTCGCGCTCGTGGCCGGCATAGACGCGTTCCGCCTCGGGCAGGTTGTCGCGCAGCAGCGCGATCGCCTTGGGATAATCGCCCGCCTTGCGCGCCAGCTGCGCCCGCACTCCGATCGCCTCGACGCGGTCGATCGCCTGGCGCTCGTCCTTCCCCGCGAAGACGCGCTCGGCCTCGTCGATCAATAGCTTCGCCTCGCCATCATGCCCCATCGTCGCGGCGATATTGGCGAGGCGCATCTTCATCTCGGCGACACCCACCGGGTCCTGGCTGCCGATGCCATGGGCGAGCGCGGCCTTTAGAAAATCATAGGTGCCCTTGGCATCCTGCCGATTGATATAGAGGTCGGCCATCGCCACCACCAGCGCCGCGGAGCGCGGGCTGCCATCGGCGGTCGAGAGTAGTCGCTTCGCCGAGCCGTCCAGCATCGTCTTGACCGACATGTCGGCCTGGCCGCTGCTGTCCGCCGTCATCAGGGTCATCATCTGCACGACCGCGTCCGCCCGCTCCGCCTCGTCCAGCGCGACATCGCGTTCCACGGCAGCGCGATGCGCCTGGATCGCCACGCCGACCATGCCCGCGACGAGGCTGGCCACGATCGCCGCGCCGGCCGCAAGGCCCCAGCGATAGCGTCGCACGAAACGTCCCAAGCGATAGCGCCGAGTACCCGGGCGCGCATGCACCGGCTCATCCGCCAGGTGCCGGCGGACATCCTCGGCAAGCTCGGAAGCGCTGGCATAGCGCTCGCCCGGGTCGCGGCGCATCGCCTTGAGGACGATCGCGTCGAGGTCGCCGCGGATCGCACGCGCCGGAACGGGCCCATCGGCGCGGACGGCGCGGCTGGGCAGGGCTGGATCGCCGGCCAGGATCCGGCGGATCGTCGCCGGCATCGCGCTGCCTTCTTCCGACCAAGGGCCGCGTCCCGCGAGCAATTGGTAGAGCACGCCGCCCAGCGCATAGATATCGGTGCCCACCGAGATCATGCCGCCCTCCAGCTGCTCGGGCGCGGCGAAGTCCGGCGTCATCAGCGCGACCGTCGTCTGCACGCCGCTCTCCGGGACGACATCGTCGAGGAGCTTGGCGATGCCGAAATCGACCAGCCGCGTGCGTCCATCCTTGTCGACGAGGATGTTGGACGGCTTCAGGTCGCGGTGAACGATCAGCTGTGCGTGCGCGAAGGCAAGCGTGGTGCAAACTTCGAGGAAAAGGCGGAGCCGGGTCTCGAGATCGGCCGTCCGCGCCGCGACCCAGCGATCGATGGGCTCCCCGTCGACATACTCCATTGCCAGATAGGGGCGCCCGTCCGCGGCGATGCCGCCGTCGATCAGCCGGGCGATGCCTGGATGCTCGAGTTCGGCCAGGAACTGCCGCTCGCGGGTGAAGGCGGAGCGGTTTTCGGTCGCGTTGACGCGCAGCAGCTTGAGCGCGACGCGTTGCTGGAAGCCGGCGCCATGCCGCACCGCTTCGAAGACCTCGCCCATGCCGCCGGCGCCGATCGGCCGTTCGATGACGAAGTCGCCGATCTGAGTGCCTGCGGGCAGGCTTTGCGCCGTCGCCGGCGCACCGGCGAACACCGGCTTTCCCCTGTCGAGCGGGCCCGTCTGGCGCGCTGCCGCCAGCAGGGTGCGGACGCGCGCGATCGTCGCCTCCGAGGCGTTCCGGTTCGTGAGCGCCGTTTCCCAATCGCTTTCGGGCAGGTCGATCAGCTCGTCGAACAGCTTCTGCACCGTCGGCCAGCTCGCGCGCGCATCCGCCATTTCCGTCTCCCCCAAAATTCCCCTCCGCTACGCTAAGTCGGCTTGCTGATGCTCCACAAGCGCTATGTGCCGGGTCGGGCCGGTCAACGGAGAAAACGGGAAAGCCTCGCGAGAACAGACATTTCCTGATCCGCGGGCGCAATCGAGCGAGAGGCAACGCTGGGTCCCGCGAATTGGCGCGGGAGGCGCCGGTTGGCCAAAAGGAAAATGTTGATGCCCTCTGTCTGATCCGCGGCGACGATCCCGTTTCTCCTTGTGACAGTGGGGGAGAGTGCCGGTCTTGCGCCGGAGCGCCGGGGCGATGCCGGCCATTCCTCTCTCGCGACGTCGCTCACGACCGAAGAGGGGAATAGATCATGAAGACCATCGGAATGACGCGCAGCGTGGCGTTGCGAGGCCTGGCGACCGCTTCCATCGGCGCCATCGCGATGATGCTGGCGACCGGAGAAGCGCAGGCGCAGAACGTTCAGTGCCGCGATGCCGCCAACAATCCGGTCGGCACTGTCGCGCCGGGCTCCACCAACGCCACGGTCTGCGGCGACGCGCGCGCCAATGGCGAATCGAACGTCGCGATTGGGGACGGAGCATCCGTGCAAGACCCCAACGGCAACGCCGTGTCGCGGGGGATTGCGATCGGCAATGACTCAGATGCGAGCGCCGACCTGGCCATCGCGATCGGCGCTGGCACGAGCGCCGCCGGGCCGGGATCCCTTGCGTTCGGAAGCTCGGCGAGCAGCAGCGGCTTTCTCTCGATGGCCTTTGGAGGCGGGGCCAGCAGCCTTGGTTCCGAGTCCATGGCCCTCGGCGTCGAATCCGAGGCGAGCGGCCTGCGATCGATTGCGATCGGCCGCAGCGCGACGGCCTCTTCGGATTCCGCCATCGCGATGGGCCTTCAGGCGAGCGCGGGAGGCGCATCCTCGATCGTCCTCGGAGAAACCGCCAGCTCGCTCCAGGCCGACAGCATCATCCTTGGGCGGGCCGCCAGCGGAACGGCCTATGGCTCGATCGCCATGGGCTACAATGCCATTGCCGGAAACCAGGCGCTGTCGATCGGCTTCGGCTCGCGGGCAAACGGTAATGCCTCCTCGGCTTTCGGCCTCGGCGCGCAGTCAATCGGCGATTATAGCACCGCTGTCGGGACGGGGGCTGGCGCGCTCGGCACGCAATCGACAGCGCTTGGAACCGGCGCCGTCGCGACCACGGACAAAAGCGTGGCCCTGGGCGCCACCGCCATCGCCATCGGGCAAAATAGCGTGGCGCTGGGGAGCAATTCGAGCGCAGATCGCGACAATAGCGTTTCCTTCGGGGCCGCCGGCGCGGAACGTCAACTGACGAACGTGGCGGCCGGGACGCAGGCGACCGACGCTGTCAACCTCGCGCAGCTTCAGGCCGTGCAAGCCGCGGCCAGCGCGGCGCAGGGAACCGCCAATACCGCGCTGGCCAACGCTGCGACCGCGCAGACCACTGCCGACAATGCGCTGGCGGCGGCGACGTCCGGCGGGGGTACGGCCGCCCAGGCACTCACCGCGGCGAATGCGGCGCAGGGAACCGCCAACACAGCCCTGGCCAATGCAGCCACCGCGCAAAGTGCGGCCGATGCGGCACAGGGGACGGCCAACACTGCCCTCACCAATGCCGCGGCCGCGCAGAGCACCGCGGATACGGCACTCGGCGTGGCCAATCAGGCCTCGGCGAACGGCGCCTATTTCCGGACCAACATGACCGGCGCCGGGCCGACCGCTTCGGGCCAGCAATCGATCGCCGTGGGCAGCGGCTCGCTGGCGAGCGGGACTTCTTCGGTAGCGATCGGTGACGGCGCGCGGGCAATCAACGGCAAGGCCGTCTCCATCGGCGCGGGCAATACCGCTTCCGGCAACGGCGCGGTTGCGATTGGAGACCCGAATGTCGCAACGGGCCAGGGCGCCGTCGCGCTCGGCGCCAACAACAGTGCCACCGGCCAGGGCGCGGTCGCGATCGGCAATGCCACCGTCGCGAACGGGGACGGCGCCGTCGCCCTCGGGAACGGCTCCTCCGCCGCCGCCGCGAACAGCGTCGCCCTGGGCGGCGCAAGCGCAACGCGGGGAGGGCAGGTCGCGCTGGGCACCAGCGGATCGACCTACACGATGGCGGGCATCAGTTCCGCGGCCAGCAATGCCGCCCAATCGGGGCCGGTCCGGATCGTGACCGCCGACGCCGCCGGCAATCTGGGCACGTCGAGTGTCGATCTTACGGCTTTGAGCAGCCTGCCCGGGCGGGTGAGCGCGCTGGAAGCCGGGGAGTCGCAATTGTTCGACCTGGCCCGCATCAATCGCGACGAGGCGCGCCGGGGCATCGCCGCCGCCGGTGCGCTCGCCCAGGCGCCGATGCCCTCCGCACCCGGACGGACCAGCTATGCCGCGAACACCGCGGTCTATCGCGGCAAGGTGGCGTTCAGCCTGTCCTTCGCCCACGCGCTCGATCTAGGCGCAGAGTCGAAGTTCGCCCTGACGGCTGGGTTCAGCCACGCCGGAAGCCGCGACACGATCGGTCGCGTCGGAGTCGCGGGCGAATTCTGAGGACAGCTTGGGCCGGTCTGGGTATTCTTGCCCAGACCGCGCCTTAGCTCGGAGCGAGGGCAGCCACGTAAGCCGCAGTCACGACATTCGGCTGCCCCTCGAATGCTTCGATGGACATCAGAAGCGCTCCCGCGGCTTTCGCATCGTGGCGGCGGCGCGATGGACCGGTCTCGGCACGATCAGTGCGGCGCAACTCGGCTGCCACGTCGCGCTCGGCTCTGCGCTACGGTGCCAGCGGGTCCTCCATCACGCTCGCGCCGCCGTCCATGCCGAGCATCAGCATCGGCCCCGTACCGCTGGCCATCGTGCCCCAGGCCGGGCGGCCGGGGCCGTTCGGATTGCCGGTCTTGGCGAAGGCGACGATATAGGCGCTGGCGACCGCGCCAGCCTGGCGGTCGCGGGGCGTGGTGTCCGCGCCATATTTGATCGCTTCGGTGTGGAAGAAGAAGGGGATGTCGCTGGCGTGGCCGGCGCCCTTGGTCTGGGGCGTGCGCAGCGATTCGGCGACATAGTCGAAGCGGTAATAATGGACCGGCACGTCCTTCGACGCTATCAGCGCCGCCATTTCGCGCGCACCGGCGATCATGAAGCCCTTCGGGCCCGCAATATCGTCGCTGGTCGCGCCGATCATCATCGGTACATGAACGAAGGCGCCGCTGCGATAGGCGGCGATCGGCTCGACCGCGATGCGGCCGTCGGCGATCGGCGGGAGATAGGTGCGGCTGCCGTCCAGCGCGCGGCTGGCGAGGTTGAGATTGTCGATCACCTGCTCGGCCGGGAGCGCGCGCAGCTTGGCGAGCGCCTGGGGATCGTTCGCCGCGATGCCCTTGTCCGCGGCGAAGGCGGTGCCCCCGGCCTCTGCCTTAGCGAGCGTCGCGTCGTTGTTGCGCCCGTCGCCGCCGGACATCACGATCGCGCGCTGGAACAGCCCCTTTGCCATCGGCGAAGTGACGAGCGTGTGGACCGACATGCCGCCGGCGCTCTCGCCGATGATCGTGACGTTGCGCGGATCGCCGCCGAACGCGGCGATATTGCGCCGAATCCAGCGCAGCGCGGCGATCTGGTCCATATAGCCGTAATCGGCGAGAAGGCCGTGATCGGCATTGGCGGCGGTCAGCGCCGGATGGGCGAAGGTGCCGAAGCGGCCGAGCCGATAATTGAAGCTCACCATCAGGATGCCCTGCTTGGCGAGTTCGGCGCCGGTATAGGTCGGCGGGGACGAGCCGCCGTTCACGAAGCCGCCGCCATAGATCCAGACGAGCACCGGCAGCTTCTTGGCGCCGCCGGCCGGGCGCCAGACATTGGCGTAGAGGCAATCTTCCGAAGGCGGAGTTCCGAGCGGAGCCGCGTCGCTTTCGAATGGCTTCTGCATGCAATCGTTGCGATAGGCGCTGGCGTCGCGCGTGCCGGTCCAGTGTGCGGCCGGCTGCGGCGCCCGCCAGCGCAGCGGGCCCACAGGCGGCGCCGCGAAGGGAATCCCCTTGAACGAGGCGATCCCTTCGGCCGTGGTCCCCTGAAGCCGACCTTCGGCCACGCGGACAGTCTGGGCCTGGGCGGCGGCGGGAAGCAGCAGCGCGGCGGCGGTCAGCAGCTTGGCAATCATCGGTGATCCTCTCACACCAGCCCAGGAACGAAGCGCTTCACGCGCGCAGCATAATCGTCATAGGCGGCGCCGAACTGAGCCCGCAGCAGCCTCTCTTCGCGCTTCACCCGCATCCAGGTGCCGATCCAGTAGAGCGGCGCGCCAATCGCCAATCCGCGCCAATGGCCGAGCGCGATCGCCATCACCAGGATCCAGACGAACAGCGCGACATAGATCGGATTGCGGATGACCGCGAAGGGACCCCAGGTGACCAGCTCGTGATCGTGGCGGGTGCGCGCGACGATCGCCCAGTTGCGGCCCATCGCGCGCGATGACGCCATGAACAGGCCGATTGCCCCGGCCATCAGCACCAGCATCGCGATGAGTCTGCCGATTTCCGGCGCGTCCGGCATGCCCAATACCATCTTGAGCGGCCCGAAGCCGACGACGACGAAGCCGAGCGCCTGGACCGCGACGCCCACCATCGAGGCGGAGTCGCGGGCCTGGGTGACTTCGCTCCCCGCCGGGCCGCGCCGCCGCTTCGCAAGCATAAGCGCACCCGCCCATATCGCCAGGCTCGCGAATAGGGCGACGACGGCAAAGATGCTGGTCGGCTGCGGATCGATGATCGAGATCAGGCCATGCATGGTCACATCCTGTAGCGATAGCGCTGATAGGCTTCGACGGCCTCGGAACGCCTGAGGATCCGCGCGTCGGGATCGACGATCACATGCGCGCCCGCCGGCACCCGCAGGCTGCCGCTATTGCCGTCCATCGCGACCTTGCTCACCTTGCCGTCGACCGAGACCTCGACCGGCAGCGGGAAGGGGTTGTCGCCGGGGGTCTTCCAGCGCAGCGTCAGGCGATCGCCCTCGCGGCTCTCGATCAGCTCGGGCAGCGCCGCCTGATAGAGATAGACGTTGAAGAACCATTGGAGGTTCTTGCCCGCCACCTGGTTCACGATCGCGATATATTCGGGCGTGGTGGCGAAGCGTGGCTTGAAATTGCCGGGCTTGGGATCGGGTCGGCCATAGACCAGCCGGCGAGTGGCCTCGAAGAACTTGTCGTCGCCGATCAGGTTGCGCAGCGTGTGAAGCACCCAGGCGCCCTTGACGTAGATGTCCTGGCCCGGGCCGCCATTCTCCTCCTCATAGACCTGTTCCTCGGTGCGGACCTGGCCAGAGACGATCGGCGCGTGGTTGGTGATCGAGAGGCGGAAATCCTCCATCATGATCGCGTAGCGCGCCTCGCCCTCGCGCCAGCGGCCGTAGAGCGGCTGCATGTACTGGGCGTAGCCTTCGTGCAGCCAGTAATCGTCCCAATTGGCGGCCGACATCTGGTTGCCGAACCATTCATGGCCGAGCTCGTGCTGGAAGATCTCGTCGAAGCCGGACGGGGTCTTCTTGTAGTTGTTGCCATAGGCGTTGATCGTCTGGTGCTCCATGCCGAGATGCGGGGTCTCGGCGACGCCCATCTTCTCGTCGCTCCAGGGATAGGGACCGATCATGCTCTCGTAGAAATCGAGGGCGGGGGCGAACTCCGCGAACAGTCCCTTCGCCTTGGCATCGCGGCCGGGCAGGTACCAATATTGGATCGGGAAGCTGTTGCCGAAGCGGCTCTGGTAATCGGCCTGGAGCAGTTCGTAGGGCGCGACCTGCAGCGTCACGGAATAGGGATTGGGGCTGCGCGCATGCCAGTTCCAGGTCGAGCGACCGTCGGCCAGCGCATCGACCTTGATCAGCCGGCCATTGCCCGCCGCCTTCAGGCCCTTGGGTACGGTGATGTGGAGATCGACTGTGTCCGGCTCGCCCTTGGGGAAATCCAGGCACGGCCAGAACAGGTCGCAGCCATAGCCCTCCGCGGTGCTGGCGATCCACGGTTCGCGGTCGGTCGGCGTCTTCGCCCAGACCATGCCGTCGTCCCACGGCGCACGTACTGCGACGTGCGGCGTGCCGCCATAGGCGATCCGCAGCACTGCACTGCCGCCGGCCTTGAGCGGGCGGGGCAGGGTAACGAACAGGCGGCCTTCGGGATTCTTCCAGGCCGACGCGGGAAGGGGCTTGCCGTCGACGCTGATCGAGCGGACCGGCAGGTTCTTGTCGAGATCGACCGGGAGCACGCGCTGCGGAATCGCGCTGGTGACCGTGAGTGTGCCGACGCCTTCGATCCGCTGCTTGTCTGGGAACACCTCGATTGCGAGGTCGACATGGCTGAGGTGCAGCGCCGCGCGCTCCGGATCGATCGGCCCGCCCGAGGCCTGAGTCATGGGCGTGATCGGCGGTTCGCCCTGCTTGACGCCCTGCGCGGCGGCGGGGGTCGCGATCGCCAGGACCGAGGCGGCGAGGAACAGGGATGTGCGGATGATGGCCTCCTTCAGGCGGATTGGAGCGTCAGGCGACGAGAATGGCAATGCGTGGCCGGGGGCAGCGGGCAGCAGTCCACAACCTAACCGCGCACGACGATTGATGCCGCCGCCCAAGCTCCCATATAATGTGGGAAAGGGACCCGGTGCGGGTCCAGGAGTATCCATGAAGCAATCCTATCCCGTTCTGCCGCTTCGCGACATCGTCGTCTTCCCGCACATGATCGTGCCGCTCTTCGTGGGCCGCGACAAGTCCGTGGCGGCGCTGGAAGCGGCAATGGCCGACGACAAGGAGATCTTCCTCGTCGCCCAGCTCGATCCGGCCGAGGACGATCCCGGCCGCGAGGACCTGTACGATACCGGCGTCTCTGCCGAAGTGCTCCAGCTGCTCAAACTGCCCGACGGCACGGTGCGCGTGCTCGTTGCCGGCAAGGAGCGCGGCGCGCTGGTCAAGGTCAATGAGAGCGGCACCTATCTGACCGCGACGGTGGCGCCGGTGGAAGAGACCGATGGCCGGCTCGAAGTGGCCAGCGACGAACTCGGCAAGCGCCTCGAGAAGCTGAAGCCCGAGGATCTCAGCGCCGACCTCAAGGCCCTGATGCGCTCGGTGGTCGAGCAGTTCGAGAATTACGCCAAGCTCAATCGCAAGCTCCCCGCCGAGACCGCGGTGCAGCTCGCCGAGCTCGACGATCCGTCGCGCCTCGCCGATGCGGTGGCGGCGAACATCGCCGTCAAGGTCGCCGACAAGCAGTCGCTGCTCGTCGAGACCGATCCGCAGAAGCGCCTGGAGATGGTGTTCGCCTTCATGGAGGGCGAGCTGGGCGTGCTGCAGGTCGAGAAGAAGATCCGCAGCCGCGTCAAGCGCCAGATGGAGAAGACGCAGCGCGAATATTATCTGAACGAGCAGCTGAAGGCGATCCAGCGCGAGCTGGGCAATGAGGGCGAGGAAGGCGAGGGCGACGAGATCGCCGAGCTGACCCAGAAGATCGCCACGCTCAAGCTCTCCAAGGAAGCGCGCGCCAAGGCGCAGGGCGAGCTGAAGAAGCTCAAGACCATGGCGCCGATGTCGGCCGAGGCCACGGTGGTGCGCAACTATCTCGACGTGCTGCTTGGCCTGCCCTGGGGCAAGAAGTCGAAGCTCAAGAAGGACATTGCCGAGGCGCAGGGCGTGCTCGATGAGGACCATTATGCGCTCGAAAAGGTCAAGGACCGGATCGTCGAGTATCTCGCGGTCCAGGCGCGCACCAACAAGCTGAAGGGGCCGATCCTGTGCCTCGTCGGCCCGCCGGGCGTGGGCAAGACGTCGCTGGGCAAGAGCATCGCCAAGGCGACCGGCCGCGAGTTCATCCGCCAGTCGCTGGGCGGCGTGCGCGACGAGGCCGAGATCCGCGGCCACCGCCGGACCTATATCGGCTCGTTGCCGGGCAAGATCGTGTCGAACCTGAAAAAGGCCGGCACCTCGAACCCGCTGTTCCTGCTCGACGAGATCGACAAGCTCGGCCAGGACTTCCGCGGCGATCCCGCCTCGGCGCTGCTCGAAGTGCTGGATCCGGAGCAGAACAGCAAGTTCAACGACCATTATCTGGAGATCGACATCGATCTTTCGGACGTGATGTTCGTGTGCACGGCCAACTCGCTCAACCTGCCGCAGCCGCTGCTCGACCGCATGGAGATCATCCGGCTCGAGGGCTATACCGAGGACGAGAAGGTCGAGATCGCCGAGCGGCACCTGATCGCCAAGCAGGTCGAGGCGCATGGCCTGAAGGAAGGCGAGTTCACGCTCACGCCCGAGGGGCTGCGCGCGCTGATCCAGAAGTACACGCGCGAGGCCGGTGTCCGCACGCTCGAGCGCGAGATCGCCAAGCTTGCCCGCAAGGCGCTGCGCCAGATTCTCGAAGGCAAGGCGGAGAGCGTGACCATCACGCCCGAGAACCTCCACGAATATGCCGGGGTGCAGAAATACCGCCACGGCCTGGGCGAGGAGGAGCATCAGATCGGCGCCGTCACCGGGCTCGCGTGGACCGAAGTCGGTGGCGAGCTGCTGACGATCGAGAGCGTCACCGTGCCCGGCAAGGGCATGATCAAGACGACCGGCAAGCTGGGCGACGTGATGAAGGAGTCGGTCGAGGCTGCATTCAGCTTCGTCAAGGCGCGCAGCCCGGGCTACGGCATCAAGCCGAGCCTGCTCCACCGCAAGGACATCCATGTCCACTTGCCCGAAGGCGCGGTGCCGAAGGACGGCCCTTCGGCCGGCATCGGGCTGGTGACGGCGATCGTTTCGACGCTCACCGGCGTTGCGGTCCGCAAGGACGTCGCGATGACCGGCGAAGTGACGCTGCGCGGCCGGGTGTTGCCGATCGGCGGGCTCAAGGAGAAGCTGCTCGCCGCACTGCGGGGGGGCATCAAGACGGTGCTGATCCCCGAGGAGAATCAGAAGGATCTGGCGGAGATCCCGCAGAACATCCTGGACGGGCTCGAGATCGTGCCGGTCAAGCATGTCGACGAGGTGCTGCGTCTCGCGCTCACCGAGCCGCTCACCGCGATCGACTGGACCGAGGCCGACGAGCTCGCGGCCCAGCCGCCGAGCGGAACGCCGGGCGTGGGAGAGGCCGTTCATCACTGATGGTAAATCGTTCGCACACCGAAATGTTTTCGCCGTCTTGAGATAAAATCAGGGCGAAAGGTTTTGACAGCGGCGGCAACGGCGTGCTGACTCGCGCGCTCCGTTGCCGCCGCGACTCGCGGCCGTGCGTCGTTATTCCATCAGGGGGACTTCATCGAATGAACAAGCAGGAGCTGATCGGACAGGTCGCCGACACCTCGGGTCTTGGCAAGGGCGATGCGAGCAAGGCGGTCGAGGCCGTGTTCGACGCGATCACGGCGGCACTGAAGAAGGGCGACGAGGTCCGCCTGGTCGGCTTCGGCACCTTCTCCGTCAGCAAACGCAAGGCCTCGACCGGCCGCAACCCGCGTACCCGCGAGCCGATGACGATCAAGGCGTCGAACCAGCCGAAGTTCAAGGCGGGCAAGGGCCTGAAGGATTCGGTCAACTAAGCACCGGCGGCGGCGAATTTCCGGGCTTTAGGATCGGGGAGGGGCTGGACAGCGCGTCCACCGCGACCTAAAGGCCCGCTTCCCATTTCGGCCGCACGGCCAATGGGCGCGTAGCTCAGTGGTAGAGCACACCCTTCACACGGGTGGGGTCGTAGGTTCAATCCCTACCGCGCCCACCATTTCAAAAGCCCGTCGGTCGCGCTGGCCGGCGGGCTTTTTGCTGTGACGCGGATGCGGGCTGCAGCGTCCATGACCAGCCTGCCGCCCTCGTGTTCTTCAACTCTGTGCCGGAACACCAGCGATATGCCATCGCCGCATTGCTGATCTGCGGCTGCCCCATCCACGATCGCTGATCGCGACTATGGCGCGAGCGCCGTGCTCGCCGCGCGCGCGGCCTCGACCCGGGCATCGACGGCAGCGCGGATCTTCGCGGCAACTTCCGGACTGACCGGATTGTAGATCATCAAGTTGAGTTCGGGCCGGCCCTCCACCGCAAAGGTTGAGAATTCGAGTTCGATCAGCCCCATTTCGGGGTGACGCAGCCGCTTCACGCCGTCGCCATGGCCTCCGACATCGTTGCTGCTCCACAAGGCTTCGAATTCGGCGCTGGTGCGCGACAGATCCTCGACCAGCGCGCGAATCTCCTCGGTCGCGCCGGCACGCGCCACATCGGCGCGGAAGGCGGCGACGACGAAGCGTGCGACGCTCTGCCAGTCCTCCTGCGCCGCGCGCATCCGCGAATCGGAAAAGAGCCGGCGCAGGATGTTGCGCTCTTCGGGTGGCAGTTTGCCATAGTCGCTCAGCGCCGCCGCTGCCGCCGCGTTCCAGGCCACGACGTCCCAAGTGGCGGTGCGGACGATGGCGGGCAGGTAGGTCATCGCATCGAGCGCGCGCTGGAGGCGCGGGCTGATCCCGTCATGCCCCCGATAACGCGCTTCGGGCGGATGGCCGAAGGCAAGCATGTACACGTGCTCGCGCTCCGGCTCGGTGAGCATCAGACCAGCCGCGATCCGATCGAGAACATCGGCCGAAGGAGCACCGCCTCGGCCCTGTTCTAGCCAGGTGTACCAGGTCGGGCTGATGTTCGAGCGTTGCGCTACTTCCTCGCGGCGCAGCCCGGGCGTGCGCCGGCGGCCTGCCGCGAAGCCGAAGCTCGTCGGGTCGAGCCGGGTGCGCCGGTCGCGCAGGAATTGGCCTAGAGCGGTGCTGCTGGCGCGTGGCATCGCGATCCTGTTGGAAATGATACTAGGATAAGGTCACTACTTTAACAGGAAGAGAATGGGCTGCACAGCCGTTGGCGACTACAAGAACGGAGTGCAACCATGCGTGTGTTTCTTACCGGCGCGACCGGTTTCATCGGCTCGCGGATCGTGCCGGAACTGCTTGGCGCGGGCCATCAGGTGCTGGGCCTGACGCGTTCGGACGCGGGCGCCCGCAGCCTCGAGGAACAGGGCGTCGAACCCTATCGCGGCACGCTCGAAGACCCGGCCAGCCTCAGTACCGGTGCCGAGCAGGCCGATGCGGTAATCCACACGGCGTTCGACCATGACTTCTCGAACTTCCTCGCCAACGTCCAGAAGGACGGCCGCGCGATCGAGGCGCTTGGCAAAGCGCTCAAGGGATCGAGTCGGCCGCTCATCATCACGTCGGGCACCGGGATGGGCAGCGCGGGGCCGGGAACGCTGGCGGACGAGGACGTGTTCGACGCGCATCATCCGAACCCGCGGATCCTTTCCGAACAGACTGGCCAGGCATTGCTCGATGCCGGCGTCGACGTGCGGGTGGTGCGGCTGCCGCAGGTCCACGACACCGTGAAGCAAGGCTTGATCACGCCGTTTGTCGGGATCGCGCGCGAGAAGGGCCTCGCGGCCTATGTCGGCGATGGTAGCAATCGCTGGTCGGCCGGGCATGTGCTCGACGTTGCGCGGCTCTATTGGCTCGCGCTCGACAAGGGGGAGGCGGGCGCGCGCTATCATGCTTCGGCCGAGGAGGGGATCACCGCCCGTGAGATCGCCGAAGTGGTCGGTGCCGGGCTGGACGTGCCGGTGCGCTCGTTGAGCCCGGAAGAAGTGGCGCCCTATTTCGGCTGGATGGCGATGTTCGCAGGCGCCGACATGCCGGCGTCGAGTGCGAAGACCCGTGCCCGGCTCGGCTGGGAACCCACCGGCCCCGGCCTGATCGCAGACCTGACGGCGATGGACTATTCGGTAATCACCACGACCTAGGGCCTTCCAATCACCGGGGGCATTCGACTAGCGAGGCGGCATGCGTATCCTGTTTGCCGCCTTCGCGCTGTTCCTCGCCACTACCGCCGCCTCACCCCAGGGCAAGCCCCAGCCGGGCCTCGTCCGCGTGCGGCTGGTCACGTCGGCGGGGAACATCGTCCTGGCGCTCGACGCCAAGCGGGCGCCGAAGACGGTCGCCAACTTCATGGCCTATGTCGATGACGGGCGGCTGGAGGGGACGGAATTCTATCGTGCGGCGCGGCGCACCGGCGATCCCAAACGCGGCTTCATCCAGGGCGGGATCGGCACCGACGCGCGGCGGATGCTGCCCTCGGTGCCGCTCGAGCCGACAAGTCGGACCGGGATCCGCCATCTCGACGCCACCGTCTCGATGGCGCACGGGCCAAACCCGGACGGGGCAAACTGCAATTTCTCGATCATGGTCGGCGACAATCCCTCGCTCGACGCGCGCGACAGCTTTCGCGGCTTCGCGGCGTTCGGGCATGTGATCGCGGGCATGGACGTCGTGAAGCGTATCCTCGCGCTGCCGAGCGGGGGTGGGCGCGATGCGATGCGCGGGCAGATGATCCTCAAGCCCGTCAGGATCCTCCGCGCCGAACGGCTAGACGGCGTCGCTCGCCCAACTGGCCGCGTGAAGCCCTGGCTGATCGGCGTGCCGAATCGCTGACACGCAAAGGGCGCCCGGACCAGGTCCGGACGCCCCCCGCTGCGGCGCCCAAAGGGAGTAAAGCGCCGCTAGCTCATTTGGCCTTAGGCGGCGTTGGCCTCGCGATGCTCGATCGCGCTCGGCGCGGCGCCGGTGTTCACGGCGATCTTCTTGGGCTTCATCGCCTCGGGCACTTCGCGGACAAGCTCGATCACGAGCAGGCCGTCCGAGAGGTTCGCCCCATCGACCCGCACGAAATCGGCGAGTTCGAATCGGCGCTCGAAGCTGCGAGTCGCAATGCCCAGGTGCAGATAGGCACCCTGGTTGTTCTCGTTCTCGCCGGCTTTCTTGCCCGACACGAGCAGCAGGTTCTGCTGCGCAGTGATGTCGATCTCCTCGGGCTTGAAGCCGGCGACGGCGATCGTGATGCGATAGCGGTCTTCCGCCACGCGCTCGAGGTTGAAGGGCGGATAATTCTCCGAAGCCTGCTGGCGGGCGCTCGCCTCGAGCAGGTCGAACAGCCGGTCGAAACCGATGGTCGAGCGGCGGAAGGGGGTGAAATCGAACTGACGCATATCAAAGCCTCCATTGAGCGAATTGACACAATTTGCCTGGCGCCCGGTGCTCCGCGACGCTGCGGTCCGCGGCCCATTCGGCACCGCGTGAACGAGAGATTGTAAGCGCCCGGATCGGTTTCAAGTGCGACGAGGCGAGGGCGCTGCGCGTCCGGCAATGCGAACTAGGGATCGCTAAACATCTGCTTGCTCGCTAAACCCTACTAAGTTGATGGAGATTGGCTGCGACACTGCAAAGGGGATTTGAATGAGCCTCGCTTCGCTATCGCTGCTGCTCCTGGCCAGCACCTCGCCGCTGGGCGGTGCGGACGATCGAAAGCCGGATCCGGTCGCCGCCACGGACGACCAGGTGCGCGAAGGTCAGGCGCGCGACGTCCAGGACAGCGGCGAGATCGTCGTCACTGCCCGGCGGCGGGAAGAGAAGGTGCAGGACGTGCCGATCGCGCTGTCGGTGATCGGCGGCAACCAGATCGAGGAGACCGGGGCCTATAATCTCAACCGCCTGCAGCAGAGCCTGCCCGCGGTGCAATTCTATTCGAGCAACCCGCGCAATTCGGCGATCAATATCCGCGGCCTCGGCGCGCCGTTCGGCCTCACCAACGACGGCATCGAGCAGGGCGTCGGCTTCTATGTCGACCAGGTCTATATCGGCCGCATCGGCGCCTCGACCTTCGATTTCGTCGATGTCGACCGCGTCGAAGTGCTGCGCGGGCCGCAGGGCACGCTCTACGGCAAGAACACTACCGCCGGCGCGGTCAACATCACCACACGAGCGCCCAGCTTCACGCCCGAAGCCAAGGTCGAGTTGAGCCTGGGCAATTACGACTTCGTCCAGGCCAAGTCCTCGGTCTCGGGGCCGCTCAGCGATCAGCTGGCGATCCGCATTTCGAGCTCACTGACCAGCCGCGACGGCACGATCGAGAATGTTCGCACCGGCGAGGATCTGCACCGCCAGCGCACCTTCGGCTTTCGCGGGCAATTGCTGTGGAAGCCGAGCGATACGCTCGATTTCACCCTGGCGGGCGACTTCAATCGCCAGAACCCGCTGTGCTGCGTCCAATATTATGTCCGCGCGGGCGCGACCCAGCGGCCGCTGCCCCGCCAATATGCCGCGCTGGCTGCGGCACTGGGCTATGCGCCGCCGAGCACCGATCCGTTCGACCGCAAGACCGATCTCGATGCCCGCATCAATTCGCGCCAGGAGATTGGCGGGGTCTCGCTGGTCGCCAATTGGGATCTCGGTCCGGCGACGCTGACCTCGGTCTCGGCCTGGCGCTATTGGGATTGGCAACCGGCGAACGACCGGGACTTTACAGGCCTCCCGATCACCACGGTCTCGCAGAACCCGTCGCAACAGAAGCAGGTGAGCCAGGAATTGCGCCTGAGCTCGAACGGCACGAGCAAGCTGCAATATACGCTCGGTGCCTTCCTGTTCCACCAGGTGATCGACACCCAGGGTTCTCAGGTGCAGGGCCAGGCCGCGAGCCGCTGGCTGCTCAATCCGGGCAATGTGCCGTTCGGCTCGCCGGGCTGCGCGACCGCCACCGCCGCGGCCTGCAATCCCTTGGTGCTCAATGGGCTGACTTCGACCAACACGATCAACTTCAAGAACACCAGCTTCGCAGTGTTCGGCAAGCTCAACTGGGAGGCCGCGGCCGGCTTCCACATCCAGCCCGGGCTGCGCGTCAACTACGACAAGAAGTCCGGCTTCTATGAGTCTGTGGTGAGCATCCACAATGCGCGCTACAATTTCGTCGCCACGGCGGACAACGTCGCGACCTTGCTCGCGAACGGCACGGCGACTTCCGATCAGCTCAATACGCTCGCGCCGCAGCGTTACAGCCCGCGGTTCAGCGACTGGAACGTGTCGGGCGACTTCACTCTGTCCTACGATCTATCGCCGGACGTGCACGCCTATGCCACCTATGCGCGCAGCTTCAAATCGGGCGGCATCAACCTTTCCGGCCTGCCGCTCAATTCGACGAATACCGGCGTCGATCTCTCGACGCAGACGGTGAAGCCCGAAAAGGAAAACCACTTCGAGATCGGGCTCAAGACCCAGTTCCTCGATCATCGACTTACCTTAAACGCAGCGGGCTTCTGGACCGAGATCACCGATTATCAGGCGACGGTGAACAACAATGCGATCAACGTGATCCGCGGCTATCTGGCCAATGCCGGCAAGGTGCGGGTGCGCGGCTTCGAATGGGATGCCTCATTCCGCCCGAGCGAGCGCGCCAACCTCTATTTCAATGGCGCATATACCGACGCCAAATACACCAAGTTCACCAACGCGCCGTGCCCGCCGGAGCTTTCGGGCGGCGCCGCGGCGGCCCCAGGCGGGATCACCGATCCGGCCGGCACACCGGGCGGGCGCAGTCCGGCCTTTTGCGACATTTCGGGCCAAGTGCTGCCCGGCATCTCGAAATGGTCGCTGAGTTGGGGTGGCGAAGTGCGCGCGCCGTTCGGCGACGGCAATTTCTTCCTCGGCTATGACGGCAGCTACCGTACGCGCTTCTCATCCAACCCGTCGCCTTCGGCCTATACGTGGATCGAGGGCTATTCGCTGAACAACTTCCGAGCCGGCTGGCGACGCGACGACCTCAACATCTATGGCTGGGTCCGCAATGCCTTCGACCAGCATTATTTCGAGCTGCTCTCGGTCCAATCGGGCAGCACCGGCCTGATCGTCGGCCAGCCCGGCGATCCCAGGACCTATGGTTTGACGATCAGCAAGTCGTTCTGATCGTCGCAAGCGCTCGGCGTCCCGCCATGGCCGGGGGACGTCGGGGGAGGGAGGCGGGCGCCCGCTCCGCCTCCCTCTTTCGCGACGCGGGCAAGTTCGGGAGGGGCCAGAAACGGCAAACGCTCGGACCGTTTCCGATCCGAGCGCCTGCGTGACGAATGCTCGTCAGCCCCCTTAACAGGACCTCGCCCGCACGCTCGTACTTGCCTACGAGCGGGGCTGAGGGCCTCCCCGAACCACGGCCATTTGCCTGCGTTTCGACAAGGGTTTGCTAGGCAGACGCAGGGGATTTGTCACGGGGTTAGCTGCCCCGTGGCGCCGATTGGTCGCACCCTGTGTCGATTCGGCAACATGAAGGTTGGCAGTAGGAATTCCCCCGCGCCTGGCCTAGGGTTCGGCGACGCATCCCTTTCTGGCCGAGTATCATTACCCGAATGTTGCTGCTTTCACGTTACGAGCGGATGATCGCGCGGCGCTATCTGCTGCCGGGGCGCAGCGAAGCGTTCATTGCGCTTGTCGCCGGATTCAGCCTGGTCGCGGTGATGCTCGGCGTCGCCGCGCTGATCGTGGTGATGAGCGTGATGAACGGCTTCCGCGCCGAGCTGTTCGACAAGATCACCGGGCTGAACGGCCATGCGGTGATCCAGGGCTATGGCGGCCAACTGCGCGACTGGCGGCAGGTGCTCGCCGAGGCACGGCGCACGCCGGGCATCACCAGCGCGACGCCGCTGATCGAGCAGCCGCTGTTCGCCACTTATAATGGTCGGGCCGAGTTCATTCAGCTGCGCGGCATGCGGATCGAGGACATCCGCAGCAATCCGACGCTGAAGGGCAAGGAAGTGGTCGGCTCGCTCAATCGGCTGGTGCCGGGCGGCGAGCAGGTGGCGATCGGCTCGCGGCTCGCCGAATCGCTTGGTGCGACCGTTGGCAGCGAGATTTCGATTCTCAATCCCGCCGGCGCCTCGACGCCGTTCGGCACCATGCCGCGCATCGTGAAGTACAAGGTCGCCGCGATCTTCGAAGTCGGCGTCTATGATTATGACAAGGTCTTCGCGGTGATGCCGATCGAGGATGCGCAAACCCTGCTGCTCCTTGGCGACGGAGTGTCCATGATCGAGCTCGAGACCAAGGATCCCGACCGTGTCGCCGACATCCTGCGCCCGCTCGCCGAAAAGGTGAGCAATGTCGGCCAGGTGACCGACTGGCGGATGATGAATTCGGAGCTGTTCGAGGCGCTTTCGGTCGATCGCACGGTCTCTTTCACCATCCTGTCGATCATCCTCGTGGTGGCGGCGTTCAACATCGTCTCCTCGCTGATCATGCTGGTCCGCGCCAAGACCCGCGACATCGCGGTGCTGCGAACGATGGGCGCGACGCGCGGCGGGCTGATGCGCATCTTCGTGACCGTGGGGACGACGATCGGCGGGCTGGGGGTGATCGCGGGCGGGCTGCTCGGCTTCGTCTTCATCACCTTCCGCCAGCAGGTGATGAACTTCATCGGCCTGGTCACCGGCCAGAACATCTGGGATCCCTCGATGCGCTTCCTCACCGAGCTCCCCGCCAAAACCGACCCGTTCCAGACGATCGGCATCTGCGTGATGGCGCTGGTCTTCTGCTTCCTCGCGACGCTCTATCCGGCCTGGAAGGCGGCGAGCACCGATCCGGTGCAGGTGCTGCGCTATGAGTGAGCCGGTCCTCGAAACGCGCGGGCTCAAGCGCAGCTTCAGCCAGGGCGGTGAGACGATCCATGTCCTGCGCGGCGTCGATCTCGCCATCCAGCCGGGCGAGATCGTTGCGCTGCTGGGGCCCTCGGGATCGGGCAAGTCGACCCTGCTCCAGGCGGTAGGCCTGCTCGAAGGCGGGTTCGAAGGATCGATCCGCGTCGCGGGCAAGGAAGCCTCGCAGCTTCCGGCCGGCGGACGTGCCGAAGTTCGCCGCGACCATCTCGGCTTCGTCTACCAGTTCCACCACCTGCTGCCGGACTTCAATGCGACCGAGAATGTCGTGCTGCCCCAGCTCATCCATGGCGCCACCCGCGCCGAGGCGGATGGTCGCGCGCAGCAGCTGCTTACCGCGCTCGGGCTGGGCCATCGCCTGACGCACCGGCCGAGCCAGCTTTCGGGCGGCGAGCAGCAGCGCGTGGCCGTGGCGCGGGCGCTCGCCAACCGGCCTGCGCTGATCCTCGCCGACGAACCGACCGGCAATCTCGACGAGGCGACCTCGGACAAGGTTCTCGGCGAATTCCTCGGGCTCGTCCGCACCGAAGGGTCGGCCGCGCTGATCGCGACGCACAACGAACGGCTGGCGGCCCGGATGGACCGGCTGGTGCGGCTTCATGAAGGGCTGCTGCTATGACGCCGGTGACGCAGGTGCCGGTCGCGCCCGGCGGCGGCGACCTTTCCGTTTATGCGGGCCAGGTGCTGCTGATCGTCAATACGGCGTCGAAATGCGGCTTCACGCCGCAATATGACGGGCTCGAAGCGCTGCACCGTCGATTCCGCGACCGGGGCTTTTCGGTGCTCGCTTTCCCGTGCAACCAGTTCGGCGGGCAGGAGCCTGGCAGCGACGCCGAGATCGCGACCTTCTGTGCGACCACCTATGACGTCGACTTCCCGATCTTTCCCAAGATCGAGGTGAATGGCGCCGGCGCCTCGCCCCTCTTCGATCGATTGAAGGCGGCGGCTCCCGGCGTGCTCGGCACTCGTGCGATCAAGTGGAACTTCACCAAGTTCCTCGTCGATCGGTCGGGAACGCACGTCCAGCGCTTCGGCCCGCAGGCAACTCCCGAATCGCTCGTTCCGGCGATCGAAGCGCTGCTTTGAGCGAAATTACCGAGCTCTGGAGCGACCCCCGGGGTTAAGTCGTTCAAAACCCGTTCATCGCGCGCCCGGCATCGGGCGTGCGACCCGCTTGAACGCCGCGAGGCGGCCCACTAGAGGTGCCGCGACGGCCCTGCCTTCTGTTTAGGAGAGTTCTGCATGTCCCTAGTTTCCAAGCTTGCCCTCGCCGCCGCATTGGCGCTGGGCAGCACTGCCCTGGGCGTCAGCCCCGCCGCCGCCCAGAAGAAGGACGACAAGGGCGGCAACCTTCAGGTCAGCGACGAATTCCGCAAGGCCGCTGGCCCGGCAGAGACTGCGGTCAAGGCGAAGGACTGGGCCACCGCCGCCCCGCTCATCACGGCGGCCGAGGCTGCCGCGAAGAACGATGACGAGAAGTATTTCGCCGCTTGGATGCGCCTGCAGCAGGCGCTCGGCCAGAACGACCAGGCCGGCCAGTTGCGCGCACTTCAGGTGCTCGTCAGCAACCCCAAGACTCCGGCCAACGCCGTGCAACCCTACAACGCGCATCTGAACCTGCTGCTGGGCCTTCAGGCCGCGTCGGCGAAGAAGAACGCCGAAGCCATCCAGTATCTCACCAAGGCGCGCGAGCTGGGCTCGACCTATCCGGACATCCCCGTGATGCTCGCCAACGCCTATGGCGCGAGCGGCAAGAATGCCGAGGCCGTGGCCGAAGTCGACAAGGCAATGGCAACGGATGCGGCGGCGGGCCGCAAGTCTCCCGAAGCCTGGTACAAGTTCGTCATCCCGAAGGTCAGCGCGAGCGGTGACCGCGCCGCCACCGCGCGCTGGCTGCAGCGCTTCATCCAGGCCTATCCGACGACGCAGAACTGGCGCTGGGCGACCCAGGTTTTCGGCCTGACCAATCAGGGCACCGATCGCACGGCGAAGATCGAGCGCATGGATCGCTTCCGCCTGCTGCGCGCGACCCAGTCTTTGGCGGATCGCGGCGATTATGCCGACTACGCCTATGCGGCTCAGTCGAGCGGCCTGCCCTGGGAGGCGATCTCGGTGATCGAGGAAGGCCGCAAGAGCGGCAAGGTCCCCGCCACCGACGCGGACGTCAATCGCACCTTCACGGCGGCGCAGGCCGGCGTGAAGAGCAGCCCCTCGCTCGACGCGCTCGCTAAGCAGGGTGAAGCGGCGAAGGACGGCAAGACCGCCTCGCAGAACGCCGACGCGCTGCTCGCCGCCGGCGACAATGCCCGCGCGCTCGCGCTGTACGATCAGGCGCTCACGAAGGGCGGTGTCGATGCCAGCGAGATCAACCTGCATCGTGGCATCGCGTTGCAGCGGCTCGGGCGCAAGGACGAGGCGAAGGCGGCCTACCAGCAGGTCACGGCTCCGGCCTATGCCAATCTGGCGATGCTGTGGCTCGCCTCGGTCGAATTCCCGCCGCTCTCCTGAGCGGCGCCGGAACGGTGAAGGGGAAGGGCGGCCGGATCGGTCGCCCTTTCGCGTTTCAGGCGACGGGCACGCCCGGCAGCGACTTCGACGTGCGGATCGTCAGCGAGGTTTTTACATGCTCGACATTCGGCGCCGGGGTGAGCCGCGTCGTCAGGATGTGCTGAAAGCTTTGCAGGTCGGGCGCGACGATCTTCAGGATGAAGTCGATCTCTCCGTTCAGCATATGGCATTCGCGCACTTCGGGGATTTCGGCGACCATCTGCTCGAAGGCACGAAGATCGGCTTCAGCCTGGCTCTTGAGGCTCACCATCGCAAAGACGGTGAGGTTGTACCCGAGCGCGGCCGGGTCTAGAGCTGCGTGATAGCCGGTAATCACGCCCTGTTGCTCCAGCGCGCGAACCCGGCGCAGGCACGGCGGCGCGGTCAACCCGACTCGGTCCGCCAGCTCGACATTGGTCATCCGGCCATTATCCTGCAGCAATCCCAGGATCCTGACGTCGATGTCATCGAACCGCATTCATGCCCCTTTGCCTTTGGTTTCGTTTCGGTGGAACCCCGTTACGCATAATATTATTTCACTGCAACGCAATTGTCCCACAATGCGACGTGCCGAAATCTCATGTTTGTGACGAGCCGCGAGCCGATTAAGGAATCGTTACGCGCCACCTTGTGGGCGGTCAGTGAGGTGGGCTTGCGGTTCGACGACACCCTGGAGACGGTTCTGGCATCCGATCTTGAGACGCCGCATGGCGTCCAGTCGGCCTGGCGCCAACTCGTCGACCTGGTGGGGCGTCGCCGCGTCGTGCCAGGGAACCGAGCCCTCGCCGTGCTCGAATCGATCCGGGACCGCGTTCCGCTCACGATCCGCGTTGCGAGTGCCCGGGCGCTCGAATCCGCCGACCCGCCGCCCGCGCTTGTTCGCCTGTTCGCGCGCGATGAGGTTCAGGTGGCACTGCCGGTCCTGCGCACCGCAAGGATGAGTTCGGCCGAGTGGGTCGCCTTGCTGCCGGCACTTGCGCCAGCCGGCCGCGCCGTGCTGCGCAATCGCCGTGATCTCGGACCGGTGGTGAAGCGAGCGCTGGAGAGTTTCGGCCCGGTCGACTTCGTCTTGCCGGACGAGAGCGGTGCTATCGTGGACGCCGCGCCAGAGTCTCGGCCAGCGCTCCCCTCGCTCGCTGCCCTGCTCGCGCGGCTTCCCGACGCGACGGTTCGCGCCGATCACGAAGGCGAAGGAGCCTCGCCGATCGAAATTCCCCCCCATCCGGGCGAAGACGAAACGCAAGCCTCGCTCGGTGGGGAATCGCTCGTGTCTCCGATCCAATCCGGGACAGATGCGTCACTCGGCGAGCCCCACGCGATTGCGCCGGGCGAGGGCGAAGCGCACGATTCGCTCATGGATGAGGGCAATGCCATCACAGCCGAGGCGGCGGCCGCCGGGGGCGGAGAGGCGGACGGCACGTTCGAGATCGCCGAGGTGGTCGCGCGGATCGACGCCTTTTGGCGTCACCGCGAGGAAGGGGGGGCGGCGCCCTCCGCGCCGCGCCGGATGGCCGAGGATTTTCGCTTCGAGACCGATGCGAGCGGCGTCATCCGCTGGGTCGATGGCGTGAGCCGTGCGCCGGTGATCGGCGTGTCGCTCGATAGCGCCAGCCTGCCCAGGGCGCCCGGGGCAGCCCGCGTCGATGGTATCGCCGCCGGGGCCTTCCGGCGCCGCGCCGAGTTCGGCAATGCTCGCTTGAGCATCGGCGGCGATTCGGAGGCGGCGGGCGACTGGCTGATCTCGGCACTGCCGGCCTTCGATCCGAGCAATGGACGCTTCACCGGCTATCGCGGCACTGCGCGCCGCCCCCGCGCGGACGAGCGCGCGGAGCCGGTTCGGCCAGCCAATGCGCTGCCTGCCGATTCGCTGCGCCAGCTCGTCCACGAATTGCGCACGCCGACCAATGCGATCGCCGGCTTCGCCGAAATGATCGAGAGCCAGATGCTCGGCCCGGTTTCCGATCCCTATCGAAACCGCGCGCAGACGATCCGCGGCCAGGCGCGCGAGTTGCTTGGCGCGATCGACGACCTCGATCTTGCCGCCCGCATCGACAGTGCGGCGCTTGCGCTCGTCCCGGGGCAGGTGGCCTTGCGCGAAGTACTGGCGGGCATCGCGGACGATCTGGCACCGCTTGCCGAGTTGCGCGGATCGGTGGTGTCTCTGCCGGTCGATGACCAGACGGTGATCGGCGATCGCCGTGCCGTCGAACGATTGCTGGCGCGATTGCTCGCGACGCTGGTGTCGGCGAGCGCTCGGGGGGAGCGGATCGGCGTTCGGATGGCACCCGAGCCCGATGGCAAGATCGCGATCACGATCGATCGCCCCCGGGCGCTTGCCGACTATCCAGGCGATTCGGTGCTGGGCATCGATGACGAGCGCGAGGATGCGACCTTGCTCGGCACCGGCTTCGCCTTGCGTTTGGCGCGCAACCTCGCTCGCGAGCTCGGCGGATCGCTGGTGATCGGGCCGGAAAGCTTGACTTTGCGGCTGCCGGCCGCCGTAACCGCACAAGTGGGCCAGGCGCATCTGAACTGAAATGGGAGCCATGCTCCCCGATCGCCGCGGCTATCGCGTCCCCGCGCCCGATCCGCGCGAGCGCATCGCGTGGCCCGATGATTTCGGAACGCGATTCGCGGTGTTCGTCGATACCGAAGAAGAGTTCGATTGGGGGGCACCGCTCGATCCAGCCGCGAGCGCGGTGTCGCACATGGCGGCGGTGCCCGAGGCGCATCGCTGGTTTGCCGCGGCAGGCGTGCCGCTCACTTATCTGATCGATCACCCGATCGTCCGCTCGCCGATGGCCGTGGACGTGCTCAGGCGCGCGATCGAGGATGGGCGCTCGGCGATCGGCGCGCAGCTTCATCCGTGGGTGAACCCGCCCTTCGAGGAAGAGGTCAGCGGCTTCAACAGTTTCGTCGGCAACCTTCCGCTCGACTTGCAACGCGCCAAGCTCGCCGAACTCACGCGTGCGATTACCGCAGCATTCGGCACGGCCCCCATCATCCATCGCGCCGGGCGCTATGGCATCGGTCCCGACACGCCAGCACTTCTGGCCGAACTCGGCTACCGCATCGATAGCTCGATGCGCCCTGCCTATGATTATTCGGCAGAGGGAGGGCCGGATTTCATGGCGGTGCCGAGCCATGCGTTTCGCCTGGGATCGATCCTCGAATTGCCGCTCACGACGATCTTCACGGGCCTGGCCCGCCGGGGCGGGGCGGGGCTTTATCGCCGGCTGGCGCGCGTTCCCCGAGGCGTCGGCGCAGCGGCGCGGCTGGGCCTGCTGTCGCGCGTGGCGCTCACCCCCGAAGACATGCCTCTTGCCGACGCGCAGGAGGCGGTGCGCGTGGCGGTGGGCGAAGGGGCGCGACTGCTCAACTTCGCCTTCCATTCGCCATCGCTCGTGCCGGGTCATACGCCCTATGTCTCGAGCGCGGCGGACCTCGAGGATTTTTTTCGCTGGTGGGACGCGATCTTCACGCTGCTCGATCGGCTCGGCGTACGGCCGGCTTCACTCGGCGAGATTGCGGATGCGGGTTGCGGCCCCGCCCGGCCATCCGCTAGGGCCGGGGCGCTGGGGGGCCTGTAGCTCAATGGTTAGAGCTGGCCGCTCATAACGGCTTGGTTGCGGGTTCGAGTCCTGCCGGGCCCACCAGCTTTCCTGCCGCGGCATTTTGCTCTAAGCGCGCGGGCACATCGTCGGGGAGTGGCGCAGTCTGGTAGCGCATCTGCTTTGGGAGCAGAGGGTCGCAGGTTCGAATCCTGTCTCCCCGACCAATCCCCGCCTTCAATCGCGCGCGAGGCGGTAGCCGACGCCGGGTTCGTTGCGGATCAGGGCGTCGCCTTCGCTCTCGAGCTTCTTGCGCACCCCCCGTGCGGCGACGCGGAGATATTCGACGTCGCGCTCATGTCCCGCTCCCCAGACGGCATGCAGCAGCTGCGCATGGGTGACCACGCGGCCGGGATGCTTGGCGAGCTCGGCGAGAAAGCCATATTCCTTCGGCGTGAGATGCACTTCTTCGCCGGCGCGGTGCACCTGCCGGGCGGCAAGGTCGATCTCGACCATGCCGATCCGCACCGTCGGTACCTCCGCTTCGGCGGAGAGCCGGTGGCGGAGCGCGGTGCGAATCCGCGCCAGCACCTCTTCGGTGTCGAACGGCTTGGTGACGAAATCGTCGGCCCCGAGATCGAGCGCGGCAACCTTCTGATCGGTGGCGTCGCGGGCCGAGACGACGATGACGGAGGTGCCCGCCGCGCGCAGCAGCGGCACCAACTCGAGGCCGTCGCGATCGGGGAGGCCAAGATCGAGGAGCACGGCGTCGGGCTTGTCGATATGCAGAGCCGCTAGCGCCTCGCGGGCGTTTTCGGCCTCGACGATGCGATAGCCGGCGCGCGTCAGGCTGGTCGCGAGCAGGCGGCGGATCGCCGGTTCGTCATCGACGACGAGGATCTTGGCGGTGCGCGTCATGCTTCGGCATCTCCCGTATCGACCAGCTTTCCTGGCGGAAAGAGGATCGTGAACCGCGCGCCCCGCGCGTCGCGTCGATTTTCTGCGGTGACGCGGAGCCCCATCGCTTCGGCAAAGCCCTTGACGATCGCGAGACCCAGGCCGGTTCCGCCCTTTCGATCCGAGCCTTCGATCCGCGTGAAGGTTTCGAAGATCCGAGCCTCGCTGTTCTCGGGCAGCCCGGGACCGGTATCGAGGACCTCCATCGCCAGCCCGGTGGCGAGGCGTCGCGCCACAACCGCGATCGGCGCGTCGGGATCGGCATATTTGGCGGCGTTCTCGAGCAGGTTGGTCAGGCACTGGTGAAAGAGCTGCGGATCGAGCGAGACCAGTGGCAGGTCGGCAGGTACATCGACCTCGACGCGATGATGGGCAAGCGTCCGGCGCAGCGCGTGCAATGCGGCAGAAACCGCCTCGGAAAGGTCGACCGGTTCGGTATGGAGCTGCAACGCGCCGGCTTCGATCCGCGCCATGTCGAGCAGGTTGGCGACGAACCGGCGCAGCCGCTCCGCCTCGGCGCGGGCCGATTCGATCTGCTCAGCCTGGGTTTGCGACTGCGGCTGCAACTCGCCGAGCATGCCGATGATCGTGGTCAGCGGCGTGCGCAGATCGTGGCTGACCGAGGAGAGCAGGGTCTGGCGCAGCCGATCCCGTTCCTTGAGCTGGGCAAGGCTGGCCATCTCGCTTTCGAGGCCGATCCGCTCGAACGCCAGGCCGGCCTGGTCAAGCAGGCTCAGCAACAGCGGCAGTTGATCGGAGCGGATCGGCGCGCCGGCGTCGCTCCGCGCCAGGCCGAACACCGCCAGCACCTTCCCGCCGGCGCCAACCGGGTGAAACAGCCACTCCGAGGCGGTCAGCGTGTCAGAGCCCCGCCCCGCGGGCTGGTTGTTGTCATAGGACCAGCGCGCCGCCGCCTGCTCGATCGCCTCCAGCCGGTCCTCGGGCGGCAGCGCTGCGCGCACGACGAGGCCATCCGGGCCGGGCAGGAGCAGCACCGTGTTGACGTCGAGCAGCCGGGCGACTTCGGCGCAGAGCAGCTGACCCAGGGCTTCGTGGGTGCTCGTGCCGGTGAGCAGCCCGGCGAATCCGGCGAGCGCGCTGTTCTGGGCAGCGCTGCGCTGCGCGAGCACGGCCTGGTCGCGCACGCGCGCGGCGAGCTGGCTCGAAACCACCGCGACGCCGAGCAGCACCAGCACGGTGATGATGTTCTGCGGATCCTGGATGGTGAAGGTGCGAGTCGGGGGAATGAAGAAGAAGTTGTAGGCGAGCGACGAGACCAGACCGGTGACGATGCCGGTGCGCACGCCGTAGCGCGTCGCCGCGACCATCACCGGCAGCAGATAGAGCAGCCCGACATTGGTGATGCTGCCCGCCGCGAAAATGCTCGCGCCGAGCAGCGTGACGAGGACGACCAGGCCGAGCGACGCCGCATAGCCGAGCGGGCTGCCCCAGCCGCCGCGCGACGTCGGCGCGCGGGGGGGATTGCGGGCAGACGGCTGGGTCATCGGCAAGACGTGCACTGCGATGCCGGGGGTCTCGCGCACCAGCCGGTCGACCACCGAGCCATGCCGAAGCTCGAACCAGCGCGATCGGGCCGATTTGCCGACGATCAACTGGGTTGCACGGGCCTCGATTGTGAAGCGCTTCAGGCCCTCGATGACGTTTTCCGCAGGGACGCTCGCCACCTGGCCGCCGAGCTGGCTGGCAAGGTGAAGCGTCGCCGCGAGCCGGCCATTGTCGGCGTCGTTGAGCCGTCCGCTGCGCGGGGTCTCTATGTGCACTGCGGTCCAGGGCGCGCGCAGCCCGTCCGCGACACGCTTGGCGGCGCGGACCAGCTCCGCCGAACCCGGCAACTCGTTGACCGCCACGACGAGCCGCTCGCTCGCCGCCCAGCTGCCGGCCAGCGCGTGCGCGCGCAGATAGTCGAGCATCTGCGCATCGACCGCCTGGGCGGCGCGGCGCAGCGCGAGTTCGCGGAGGGCGGAGAGGTTGGATTTGGAGAAGAAGTGGCCGAGCGCGCGCGTTGCCTCGGCGGGAAGATAGACTTTCCCGTCCTTCAGTCGGTCGATCAACTCATCTGGCGGGATGTCGACGATCTCGATCTCGGCGCTTTCGAGCACGCGATCGGGCAGGGTCTCGCGCACGCGCACCTTGGTGAACGAGGCGACGACGTCGTTGAGGCTTTCGATATGCTGGATGTTGACGGTCGAATAGACGTCGATCCCGGCCGCGAGCAATTCCTCGACATCCTGATAGCGCTTGTCGTGGCGGCAGCCCGGCGCGTTGGTATGGGCGAGTTCGTCGACCAGGACGAGCTGCGGCCGACGCGCGAGGATCGCGTCGAGGTCCATTTCCTCGATCACGCGGCCCTGATACTCGACGCGCCGGCGCGGCACGATTTCGAAGCCTTCGACCTTCGCCGCGGTCTCGGCGCGGCCGTGGGTCTCGACCACGCCGATCACCACGTCGATCCCCGCCTCGCGCCGCGCCGCGCCGTCGCTGAGCATCTCCCAGGTCTTGCCGACCCCCGGCGCCGCACCGAGGAACACCTTCAAACGGCCGCGGCCCTCCTGCGCGGCGGCGCGCAGAAGGGCGTCGGGGTCGGGACGGGGAGGGGATTCGGCCGCAGTCACTCGCGCGATTGTGCGCCGCGCGAGGCCAGGCTGTCGAGCGCCCGGTTGAGCGCGAACACATTGACGCGCGGTTCGCCGATAAAGCCGAGCAGCCGGCCTTCGCTATGTTCCGCGATCAGCGCGCGCAGCCGCGCCGGGGCGATGCCGCGCGCCGCCGCCACCCGATCGACCTGGAAAAGAGCCGCCTCGGGGCTGATATGGGGGTCGAGCCCCGAGGCGGAGGTCGTCACCAGATCGGCGGGGACCGACGTTGCTGGTGCATGGGGCTGTGCGGCGAGATCGGCCTTGAGGCGATCGGCGAGCACGCGCGAGGTCGGACCGAGGTTCGATCCGCTCGAGGCGGTGGGATCATAGCCGTCCTTGCCGGCTGCCGAAGGGCGGCCGTGGAAATAGCCAGGGCGGGCAAAGGCCTGGCCGATCAGGTCCGATCCGATCACTTGTCCGTCGCGGCGCACCAGGCTGCCATTGGCCTGGGCCGGAAAGGCCAACTGGCCGATGCCCGTCAGCGCGGCGGGATAGGCGAGGCCGAGCAGCGCCGCGAACAGGATCGTCAGTACGATCGCGGGGCGGATGGCGGTGGTGAAATCCTTGAGCATCGTCTTCTTCCTTTCGGCGCGCGCTCAGGCGAGCCCGATTCCCGACACGATCAGATCGATCAGCTTGATTCCGACGAACGGCGCGATCAGGCCGCCGACGCCGTAGATGGCGAGGTTGCGCGCGAGCAGCGGTCCGGCGCCGATCGGGCGATAGCGCACCCCCTTGAGCGCGAGCGGCACGAGCAGCGGGATGATCAGCGCATTGAAGATGATCGCCGAAAGGATCGCGCTGTTGGGCGAGGCGAGTCCCATCACGTTGAGCACGCCGAGCCCGGGATAGAAGGCGACGAACATCGCCGGGATGATCGCGAAATATTTGGCGACGTCGTTGGCGACCGAGAAAGTGGTCAGCGCGCCGCGCGTCATCAGCAATTGCTTGCCGAGGCCGACGATCTCGATGAGCTTGGTCGGATCGCTGTCGAGATCGACCATGTTGCCCGCTTCGCGCGCCGCCTGGGTGCCGGTGTTCATCGCCACGCCGACATCGGCCTGGGCGAGGGCGGGCGCGTCGTTGGTGCCGTCGCCGCACATCGCGACCAGCCGGCCGCCCTGCTGTTCCTTGCGGATCAGGGCGAGCTTGTCCTCGGGCGTCGCCTCGGCGAGGAAGTCGTCGACGCCCGCCTCGGCCGCGATCGCCGCGGCAGTGAGCGGATTGTCGCCGGTGATCATGACGGTGCGGATGCCCATCCGGCGCAGCTCGGCGAAGCGTTCGCGCACGCCGGCCTTGATCACGTCCTTGAGCGCGATCACGCCGAGCAGGCGACCGTCCTGCGCCACCGCCAGCGGAGTCTGGCCCGAACGCGCGATCTCGTCGGTCATGCGGCGCAGCTCGGCCGCGGGCGGGGTGTCGCCGAGACCCGGATTGGCGCGCAGCACGGCATCGACCGCGCCCTTCTGGATCAGGCTGCCGGCGATGCGCACGCCCGAAATCCGGGTCTGTGCCGTGAAGGGGATGACTTCGCTTTCTTCGGGCAGCGCGCGGGTATCGACCGCGAACTTCTCGCGGGCGAGCGTAACCACCGAGCGCCCTTCCGGCGTCTCGTCGGCGAGGCTGGCGAGCAGCGCCGAGCGCGCGAGCTCGGCAGTCGAGATGCCCGCCAGCGGCTTGAACTCGCTCGCCTGGCGATCGCCGATCGTGATCGTGCCGGTCTTGTCGAGCAGCAGCACGTCGATGTCGCCCGCCGCCTCGACCGCGCGGCCCGACTTGGCGAGCACGTTGAAGCGGACCAGCCGGTCCATGCCCGCGATGCCGATCGCCGAGAGCAGCGCGGCGATGGTGGTGGGGATCAGCGTGATCAGCAGCGCCGCCAGCACCGCCACCGGAATCGCGCCGCCGGCATAGCTGGCAAAGGCAGGGATGGTGGCGACGGCGATCAGGAAGATGATCGTCAGGCCGACGAGCAGGATGGTGAGCGCGATCTCGTTCGGCGTCTTCTGCCGCTCGGCGCCTTCGACCAGCGCGATCATGCGATCGAGAAAGCCCTGGCCGGGCTCCTGGGTGATGCGCACCTTGATCCAGTCCGAGATGACGCGGGTGCCGGCGGTCACCGCGCTGCGATCGCCACCGCCTTCGCGGATCACCGGCGCGCTTTCGCCGGTAATCGCGGCTTCGTTGACCGAGGCGACGCCTTCGATCACTTCCCCGTCGGCGGGGATCAGGTCGCCGGTTTCGACCAGCACGACGTCGCCCTTCTTGAGCTGCGAGGCGGGCAGGGTCTTGCCGTCCGGCAATTTGGCGACGAGCTCGGCCTTGGTGGCGCGCAGCGACGCGGCCTGGGCGCGGCCGCGTCCTTCGGCCAGCGCCTCGGCGAAGGTGCCGAAGAGCACGGTCAGCCAGAGCCAGACGATCAGCTGGAGCTGGAACGGAATGGGCAGCCGATCGCCGCCGATGCCGAGCAGCACGGTGAGCAGGAGGGCCACCGCCGCGGTCGTGAAGAGCACGGGGTTCTTCACCAGCTCGCGCGGGTTCAGCTTCTTGAAGGCGTCGCCGATCGCGGGGACGACCAGCTTTGCCGAGAACATCGAGGATGCAGTCATGGGAGTTGCCTTCAGAAGAGCTGGCCGGCGGTCATCGCGAAATGATCCGCGATGGGGCCAAGGGCGAGGCTGGGCAGGAAGGTGAGGCCGCCGACGATCACCACGATGCCGACGAGCAGCCCGACCCAGAGCGGTCCGGTGGTCGGGAAGGAGCCCGCGCTCTCGGGGTGATATTTCTTGGCGGCCAGGCTGCCGGCGATGGCCAGCGCGGGCACGATCATGAAGAAGCGACCGATCCACATCGCGACGCCGAGCAGCCCGTCATAGAAGGGCGTGGCGGCGGTGAGCCCGGCAAAGGCCGAGCCGTTGTTCGCGGTTGCCGAGGAGAAGGCGTAGAGGATCTCGCTGAAGCCGTGCGGCCCCTTGTTGAGCGGGCCGGCCAGCCCGGCCGGCAGCACCGAGGCGAGCGCGGTGAAGCCGAGGATGGCGAGCGGCAGCACGGCGATGGCGAGCACCGCGAACTTCACTTCGCGCGCCTCGATCTTCTTGCCGACATATTCGGGAGTGCGGCCGACCATCAGCCCGGCGACGAAGATCGCGAGAATGGCGAACAGGAGGAAGCCGTAGATCCCCGCGCCGACGCCGCCGACCACGACTTCGCCCAATTGCATGTTGAACAGCGGGATGAGGCCACCGAGCGCAGTGAAGCTGTCGTGCATCGCGATCACGGCGCCGCACGAGGCTGCGGTGGTCACGCTGGCGAAGAGGGACGAGGCGGCGATCCCGAACCGGACCTCCTTGCCCTCGAGATTGCCGCCGGCCAGGCCCATCGCGTGATGGATCGGGTTGCCAGCGGCTTCCTGCCAATAGGCGACCGTCGTCCCGGCAAGGAACAGGATCAGCATCGCGGCGAGGATCGCCCAGCCCTGACGCGGATTGCCCACCGCCTTGCCGAACGTCCAGGTGAGGCCGACGCCGATCAGGAAGATCGACAGCATCTGGACGAAGTTGGTCAGCGCGCTGGGGTTCTCGAAGGGGTGCGCCGAATTGGCGTTGAAGATGCCGCCGCCATTGGTGCCAAGCATCTTGATGGCCTCCTGGCTGGCGACCGGTCCGAGCAGGAGAGTCTGTTTGGCGCCCTCGAGCGTGGTCGCGTCGATGCTGGTCGCGAAGGTCTGCGGCACCCCGCTGGCGATCAGATACAGCCCATAGACGATGCAGATCGGCAGCAGTACGTAGAGCGTGACGCGGGTGAGATCGGCCCAGAAATTGCCGACGCCCGCGCTCTCGCGCCGGGCAAAGCCGCGGAACAGTGCGAAGGCGATGGCGATGCCGGTCGCGGCGGACAGGAAATTGTGGATCGCCAGCCCGAGCATCTGGCTGAGGATCGACAGGCTCTCGCCCGAATAGCTCTGCCAATTGGTGTTGGTGGTGAAGCTCACCGCAGTGTTGAAGGCGAGATCGGGGCTCATGCCGGCAAGGCCGCGCGGATTGAGCGGCAGCACGTCCTGACAGCGCAGGATCGCATAGGTGAAGGCCAGCGCGACGAGCTGAAAGAGCAGCATGTGCACCGCGTAGCGGCGCCAGCCCATCTCAGCGTTCGGGTCGATGCCGGAGAGGCGATAGAAGCCCCGCTCTATCGGGCCGAGCACGGTGTGGAAGGGCGTGCGGCGCCCTTCATAGACGGCGAACAGCCACATCCCCATCGGCTTGGCGAGTGCGACGAGGATGGCGACGAAGACGAGGATCAGCGCCCAGCCCTGAACGGTCATGTCGGCGACTTTCTAGAAACGCTCGGGCCGGACGAGCACGGCCACGAGATAGAGGAGGAGCCCCAGTGCAGTGAGGCCGGCGAGTGCGAGCGAGAGCGTCATCTGCGTGCCCTCACGCCGCGTCGCAGAGGCGGATATAGGCGAGGGTGAGCAGGAACAGCCCCGCCACCACCGCCAGCCAGATCAGGTCGGTCACGTCGATTACTCCTCAAAGGATCCAGTTGCGCGCCGGGACCGGCAGCAGGCGGAACAGGCCCGGGCCTTCGGCGGTGAAGGCGCAGCCCAGGGTGAAGGCCGCGACGGCCGCGGCGGCGAGGGCGAATTCCCCCGCCGTGGCGCCGTGCGCGGGTAGCGAGAGCACGAAGCGGCGCAGCAGCCAGCTGTTCGCGGCAGCGATGCCGAGCAGAGCCAGGCCGATCAGGCGCACGCCGATCTCCGCCGCCCACCAGCGTTCCTGCGACTCCAGACGGCGCATCACGGCGCGCATAGTCCCGGCTCCCATTGCCCAAGCGAATGGAGGCGATGTGGCGGCTGAGGCCGTTAAGGTTCCACGGGGAAGTTCGGGCGCGGCATAAAGAAGCTATAAAGATTCTGGCACGATCGCACGCGCGCGCCTAAGGGGCCCGACGATGGAAGACAGCGAGGCCGCGCATGGCCATCACGACCGCCTTTCGACGCTCGCCATCGGCGCGATCGGGGTGGTGTTCGGCGACATCGGCACCTCGCCGCTCTATGCGCTCAAGGAAAGCTTCATCGGCCACCATCCGCTGGCGGTCGATCGCGCGCACATCTTCGGGGTGCTCTCGCTGATCTTCTGGACGATGGTGCTGATCGTCACCGTCAAATATGTCCTCGTCATCCTGCGCGCGGACAACAAGGGGGAGGGCGGCAGCCTGGCCCTGCTCGCGCTGATCGCGCGCAAGCTGGGCGAGACGCGGTGGAGCGCCGGCATCGCGATGCTGGGCGTGGTGGCGACCGCGCTGTTCTATGGCGATGCGATCATCACGCCGGCGATCTCGGTGCTTTCGGCCGTCGAGGGTCTGGAAATCGTGGGCGAGGGCTTCGCGCCGTTCGTGCTGCCGATCTCGATCGCCATCCTGATCTTCCTGTTCGCGATCCAGTCGCGCGGCACGGCGACCGTCGGCAAGCTGTTCGGGCCGGTGATGCTGGTCTATTTCCTGGTGCTGGCGGTGCTCGGCGTGATCGGCATCCTCCATGCGCCCGAGATCCTGGGCGCGCTCAATCCCGTCTATGCGCTCGATTTTTTCCTGATCGATCCCAAGCTCGCCTTCCTGGCGCTCGGATCCGTCGTGCTCGCCGTCACGGGCGCCGAGGCGCTCTATGCGGACATGGGCCATTTCGGGCGCAAGGCGATCATGGTCTCCTGGCTCTACATCGCCTTCCCGTGCCTGCTGCTCAACTATCTCGGCCAGTCGGCGCTGCTGCTCAAACACCCTGCCTCGGTAGAGAATCCGTTCTTCCTGATGGCGCCGGACTGGGCTCGGCTGCCGCTGGTGATCCTGGCGACGCTGGCGACGATCATCGCCAGCCAGGCGGTGATCTCGGGTGCCTTTTCGGTAAGCCAGCAGGCGGTTCAGCTCGGCTTCCTGCCGCGGATCCGCATCCTCCACACCAGCGCCAAGGCGGCCGGGCAAATCTATGTGCCGATCGTCAACTGGGCGCTGCTGGTACTCGTGATCCTGCTCGTGCTCGGCTTCAAGAGCTCGAGCAACCTGGCGGCCGCCTATGGCATCGCGGTGACCGGCACGATGTTCATCACGGCCTGCATGCTGGGCGTGCTGACCTGGTCGGTGTGGAAATGGCCCAAGCCGCTGGCACTGCTGGTCACTGGCGGCTTCCTGCTCGTGGACGGGCTCTATTTCGCCTCGAACGTCACCAAGATTCCCGATGGCGGCTGGTTCCCGCTGCTCGTCGCCGCGGTGGCGTTCACGGTGCTGACGACCTGGTCGACCGGGCGGCGGCTGGTGCGCGCTCGGCTGGCGGAGGGCGCGATGCCGGTCGAGCTGTTCATCCGATCGGCGGGCGGCCAGGCCGAGCGCGTGCCGGGAACGGCGGTTTTCCTTTCCTCGACGCCCGACGGAATCCCGCCGGCGCTGCTCCACAATCTCAAGCACAACCGCGTGCTGCATGAGCGGGTGGTGCTGCTCACCGTCGCGATCGAGGGCGTGCCGCACTGGCCGGGCGAAAAGCGCGTCGAGGCCTCGGCGCTGGGGCAGGGCTTCTACCGGATGATCGTCCATTACGGCTTCATGGACGATATCGACATCCCCGCCGCGCTGCTCCAGGCTGAGGATGCGGGCGGGCCGTTCAAGCCGATGGACACCAGCTATTTCCTCGCACGGCAGACGCTGATCGCTTCGTCGCGGCCGGGCATGGCGATCTGGCGCGAAAAGCTGTTCGCCTGGATGGTGCGCAATGCCGAAAGCGCGATGGAGTTCTTCAAGCTGCCGACCAATCGGGTGGTCGAGTTGGGCAGCCAGCTCGAAATCTAGCGGCCGTTCAGCGCCGCAGCCAGCTTCTCGCGGTCCAATGCGCCTTCCCAGCGGGCGACGACGATCGTCGCCACCGCATTGCCGACGAAATTGGTGAGGCTGCGGCATTCGCTCATGAAACGGTCGACGCCGAGGATCAGCGCCATGCCGGCGACTGGGATCGAGGGCACGACCATCAGCGTCGCCGCCAGCGTCGCGAAGCCGGCGCCGGTCACGCCCGCAGCGCCCTTCGAGCTGAGCATCGCAGTGCCGAGCAAGACGATCTGCTCGCCGAGCGAGAGGTGCACGCCGGTCGCCTGGGCGATGAACAGCGCGGCCAGCGTCATGTAGATGTTGGTGCCGTCGAGGTTGAAGGAATAGCCTGCGGGCACGACCAGCCCGACCACTTCCTTGCTGCACCCGGCGTGTTCGAGCTTCTCGATCAGCGCGGGCAGGGCGGCTTCGGACGAGGAGGCTCCGAGCACGAGCAGCAGCTCCGCCTTGATGTAGCGCAGCAGCTTCAGGATCGAGAAGCCGGCCAGCCAGCTCACCGCGCCGAGCACGACCAGCACGAAGAGCAGCGAGGTGAGGTAGAAGGTGCCGACTAGCAGGCCGAGATTGGCGAGCGAGCCGAGGCCGTATTTGCCGATCGTCGCCGCCATCGCGCCAAACGCGCCGATCGGGGCGGCGCGCATCACGATCGCGACGACGCGGAACACGACCAGCCCGAGCCGTTCGAGAAAATCGACCACCGGCCGGGCGGGCTCGCCGACCTGGGCGAGCGCGATGCCGAACAGGATCGCGAGGAACAGCGCCTGGAGGATCGAGCCCTGGGTCAGCGCCGAGGCGAGGGTGGTGGGGATGATCGCCAGGATGAAGCCCTGGATTGTGGTGGCGTGGGCCTGCTCCTCGAAGCCATGGACCTTGGCGACGCTCGCGCCGTCAAGGCTGCCCGGCACGACGTGCATGCCCGCACCAGGCTGGACGATATGCGCCACGACGAGCCCGAGGATCAGCGCCAGGGTCGAGAAGAACAGGAAATAGGCGAGCGCCTTGGTCACCACCCGTCCCAGCGCGCCGAGCTCGCGCGTGCCGGCGATGCCGGTGACGAGGGTGAGGAAGATCACCGGCACGATGATCATCTTGACCAGGTTGACGAAACCCAGCCCGATCCATTCGAGCGAGGCGCCGACGGACGGCCAGATCGCGCCGATCGCGCCGCCGAGGACGATGGCGACAATCACCTGGAGATAGAGGTGCTGCCACCAGCGGAGCGGCCGGGACGGGGCGCCGGCTTCTTCGATCGCGATCGGGTTCAAGCGGTTTTCCTCATCCGTGCCGGCAATGCCGGAGACCAACCAATCCCAACCGGCCGCGCCGCGCAACGAAAAAGGGCGCCCCCTTGCGGGAGCGCCCTTCTATCTCTCGACTCCGGCCATTAGCCGGGCCGACGCGAGATCAGTGCGCGTTCGCCTGGGCGGCGTCGGCGGCATTCTCTTCGACGTCGGCAGCGTTCTCGAACGCATTCTCGACAGCCGCGTTGCTCGCGTTGTCGGCCGAATCTTCGTAGAACGCGGCATTCGCCTCGTGATTGTCGGCAGCGTTCTCGGCGGCCGTGTTCTCCGTGCCACCACCGCAAGCCGCAAGCGACATCAGGCCGGCGGCAGCAGCAACAATGAGGACCTTCTTCATCTCGGTTGCTCCCAATGGAACTAAAACGTTTCGCATCCGGCCCGTGCCGTTCGCGAACCGCTGGAATAGCGATCGTTGCACAGGCGTCAATCGCAAATTCACCGCAGCGCAAAATTTAGGCCATTTTTTTGCCCAAATCTCGCCCATCGGCGGCCATCAATCGCTGAGGCCGCCAAAAGTTCCCTATTCGGCGAATCCAGGCTTGACCGCGCCCAAATCCTCCGGCGCGTTGGCGATGATCGCAATCGTCGTCGTCCAGGCGGCGACATTCTGGCGAAGCTGGGCGGGGTCGATCTTGTCGAGTGTGTCGTCGGGCGTGTGATGATAATCAAAATAGCGCAGCCCGGATTGGGACAGCGTCACGCTCGGCACCTGGTTCTGGCGAATGATCGGGCTGACATCGGTGCCGCCGCCGGCCGGGTCGCGGCCCTTGGTGATGCCGAGTGGAGCCAGCGCTGCCGCGAGCCGGTCGGCCACCGGCGCGGCGCTCGCGGGCAGGTTGGTCTGGAAGCGCCAGACGCGATCCGCGCCGAAGTCCGACTCGCTCGCGAAATCGTGGCGTTCGTTCGCATGGGCCTTGGCATAGGCCTCCCCGCCGAAGCCGCCCGGCTCCTCTGCGCCGAACCAGACAACGCGGATCGTCCGCCGCGTCGCGCCGGCATCGTGGACGCGCTTGGCGGCCGCCGCAGTGATCGCAATTCCGGCGCCGTCGTCGATCGCGCCGGTCGCCTGGTCCCAGCTATCGAGATGGCCGCCGACGAGCACGATGCCGGTCGAGGGATCGGTGCCCGGCAGGTCCGCCACGACATTGCCCGATTCGGCTTCGCCGTTGATCCCGGCCGTGATCTGGACGCGCAGCCTGACCGGCCCGCGCTTGAGCAGCCGCTCAAGCTGTTCGGCGTCGGGCAGCGAAAGCGCCGCGGCGCCGATCGGCTTCACGTCCTTGGGCCAATTGGTGACGCCGGTGTGCGGGTTGCGGTGATAGTCGGTGCCGATCGAGCGGATCAGCACGGCGACCGCGCCCTTGCTCGCCGCGACAGCCGGCCCCGAGCGCCGCGCGGCGCCGAACGGACCATATTGCGAGCCGTCCTGCGTCGCGGTCATCGAATGGCTGATGAAGGCGATCTTGCCCTTGAGGCTGCCCGCCGGCGCCGCCTGAAGATCGGCCATGGTCGGGAAATAGGCCACTTCGGCCTCGATCGGCTTCGCGCCGGTCGAGCCCGAATTGCCCAGCGCCGCAATCGTCAGCTTCTGCGCCGAGGGGCCGAGCACTTCGGCCGTCTCGATCCCGCGCTGCCAGAGCGGCATCTTGTAGGTTTCGACGTGAACGTTCTGGAAGCCGAGCGCCGTGAGCTTCCTGACCGCCCAGTCGCGGGCCCGCGCCTCGGCCTCGGTTGCCGCCAGTCGCTGGCCGACCTCGGTCGTCACGCCCTCGACGATGTCCCAGGCCAGCGTGTCGTCCTTCAGCGCGGCGTCGCGCAGCGCAGCGACGTCCTGGGCGAAGGCGGGGAAGGGGAGGGCGAGCGCGGCGGCGGCCGCGAGCAGGAGGCGCTTGGTCATGGCGGCGGACGCTAACCGGCGGCGGAACATTTGCCAATGCGCCGGCGCGTTTCCCTTTTGTTTCCGCAGCGCGCGCGTTGCCTTTTGCTGCTTCGATCGCTACATCGCGCCCGACTTTCCAGCACATCCAGCATTCGATCGGAGACCCGCACGTGGCCGCCCAATACGCCTTCGTGATGAAGGACATGACCAAGACCTTCCCCGGCGCCAACAAGCCGGTGCTCAACAACATCAACCTGCAATTCTATCAGGGTGCGAAGATCGGCATCGTCGGCCCGAACGGCGCCGGCAAGTCGACGCTGATGAAGATCATGGCAGGCGTGGACAAGGATTTCTCCGGCGAGGCCTGGCCCGGCGAGCACATCACCGTCGGCTATCTGGAGCAGGAGCCGCAGCTCGATCCGAGCAAGAACGTGCTCGAGAACGTCAAGGACGGCGCGCGCGGCGTCGCCGACATGGTCGATCGCTTCAATGCGATCTCGGCCGAGATGGGCGATCCGAAGGACGACACCGATTTCGACGCGCTGATGGAAGAAATGGGGACGCTCCAGGAGAAGATCGACGCGGTCGATGGCTGGACGCTCGACAACCAGCTCGAGATCGCAATGGAGGCGCTGCGCTGCCCGCCGAGCGACTGGGCGGTCGAGAATCTCTCGGGCGGCGAGAAGCGCCGCGTCGCGCTCACCCGGCTCCTCATCCAGAAGCCGGACATCCTGCTGCTCGACGAACCGACCAACCATCTCGATGCCGAGAGCGTCGAATGGCTGGAAAACCACCTCAAGGAATATGCCGGCGCGGTGCTGATGATCACCCACGACCGCTATTTCCTCGACAATGTCGTCGGCTGGATCCTCGAGATCGATCGCGGCAAGTATTTCCCGTACGAGGGCAATTACTCGACCTATCTCGAGAAGAAGGCCAAGCGCCTGGAGCAGGAGGATCGCGAGGAATCCGGCCGCCAGAAGGCGATCAAGGACGAGCTCGAATGGATTCGGCAGGGCGCCAAGGGCCGCCAGACCAAGTCCAAGGCGCGTATCGCCAAGTTCGACCAGCTCGTCGCCGCGCAGGAGAACCGCACGCCCGGCAAGGCCCAGATCGTCATCCAAGTGCCCGAGCGGCTGGGCGGCAAGGTGATCGAGGTCGAGAACGTCTCCAAGGCCTATGGCGACAAGCTGCTGTTCGAGAACCTGTCGTTCACGTTGCCGGCGGGCGGCATCGTCGGCGTGATCGGGCCCAACGGCGCCGGCAAATCGACGCTGTTCAAGCTGATCACCGGCCAGGAAAAGCCCGATTCGGGCACAATCGAAATGGGTTCGACCGTGCGCCTCGGCTATGTCGACCAGAGCCGCGATCACCTGGACGACAAGAAGAACGTCTGGGAGGAAATCTCGGACGGGCTCGATTACATGAAGGTCAACGGCCACGACCAATCGACCCGCGCCTATGTCGGTGCGTTCAACTTCAAGGGCCAGGACCAGCAGAAGAACGTCGGCAAGCTTTCCGGCGGCGAACGCAACCGCGTCAACATCGCCAAGATGCTGAAGCGCGGCGGCAACGTGCTGCTGCTCGACGAGCCGACCAACGACCTCGACGTGGAAACGCTGGGCGCGCTGGAAGAGGCGATCGAGAATTTCGCGGGCTGCGCCGTGGTGATCAGCCACGATCGCTTCTTCCTCGATCGTCTCGCGACGCACATCCTCGCCTTCGAAGGCAACAGCCATGTCGAATGGTTCGAAGGAAACTTCGAGGCCTATGAGGAAGACAAGCGCCGTCGCCTGGGCGATGCGGCCGACCGGCCGACCGCACTGGCCTATAAGAAGCTGACGCGCTGATCCGGGGCGCGCGCCGTCACAGGCGGCGCGCGATGCCCAGATAGAGTTCGATGTCGGGGCTGGCGCGGTTCAGCCCCGCCACCGCGCCGATATCGAATTGCAGATCGTCGTTCGGCTGCCAGGCGAGGGCCGCGGCGGCGAAGGTCTGGGTGACGTGACCGCCCGGATCCTGGTCGCGCTTCGCCTGGAACTCGATCTCGCCGTCCAGCTTCGACGTCAGCGCGACGTCGAGGCCGATGACGCTGCCATAGGAGAGATGGCGCCCGCGTCGGTCTTCGTCGGGCGCCGCGTCGATCTCGGGCGTCAGGGCGATGCTCACCGTCTTGCTGAGCTCGTAGGTGGCGGGCACGATCAGCCCCGCTCCCCAGGTCCCCGCACCGATCGTCTTGCCGCCGACCGGCAGCTCGACATGCGGCATCGCGGCGATCGAAAAGCCCGAGCCATCCGGATTGCTGAAATTCTGGCGGACGGCCAGGGTCACGTCCCCCGTGCCCGTGCCGCGCGTAACCTGGCCGGTGGTCCGGTCCCGCACTCGCGTCGTGCCCAGCGCGGTCCAGCCCGCCAGGACCTCGGTGTTGGCGGTGATGCCATAGCCGAGCAGCAGATCGCCGGCGACCCAGGTGTCGGTGCGGCTTTCCGGCGTGCGATCGAGCGTCCAGTCGGCGAGGCCCAGCTCGATCGTGGCCCGGCCCTGTTCGACCGTGCAAGGCGGCGTGCCGAGCCCGGGCCGATCGACGCAGAGCGGCCGCGCCTCCTGCGCCTGGACGGCATGGGCCGCGAACAGCGAGGCGAAGACGAGCAAGCGCTTGGGCATGGAGAGCATCCTGAAAGGGCAACGGTTCGGCCGGCGTGATAACCCCGGAAGCGCCGGGGCGATCCGTCGGCGAATGGAGCGCCTTCCGAAAGCCGGATCGTTCAGGCGGGCTTGCGACGCAGCGCGTCGAGGCTCCAGGCGCCGCCGCCCGCGGCTGCGAGATAGAGGAAGATGAAGCAATAGAGCATGATCGCCTCGCCCCCGTTGACCGAGGGAAAGGGGCTCTTGCCGGCATGGATGAGGAAATACCCCACCGCGCTCATGCCCGAGGCAATGAAGGCCGTGGGCCGCGTGAACAGGCCGAGCAGGATCAGCGCCCCGCCGACCAGCTCGATCACTCCGGCCGCGGTCAGCAGCGGATTGAGCGGCATCGGAAACGGGGGGATGCCGAAGAACTTGGACGTGCCGTGATGCAGGAAGCTCAGTCCGGCGACGATGCGCAGGACGCTGAGCAGCTTGTCGGACCAGCTTGCGGGAATCGGCATCGGGCGTCTCCTTCACGGCGCCGGCTAAGGACCGGCGTTGCGGACGCGAAACCTTTCACGGGATGGATTGCGGGTCAACCTTTGGCCGCAACGGCGGCAGGCGCAGGACCGTCACGCCAACCCGGCATCTCCCTTCACGAACCGTCCGGCTTGCGGCGAGAGGCCCCAGCGTTCGCTGGGGCGACGCCAGCATGCGCGCAGCGAACCCAAGGGGCGGGGCCAGGGCATCACGCCCGTCGCCCGTCACGCAGTGAAGCGCTTGGTGAACCCCTTGGCGTTCTTGTCTTCCGGAGCCGCGACCGCCTCGAGATGATCGACCTGCGCCATCGGCGGCCCGTCGCGACACGCTTCGGCGAGCTGGCCCAGGGCATCGTCCTCGCCCTCCGCCAGCAATTCGACGCGCCCGTCGCGCAAGTTGCGGACCCAGCCGCGCACGCCCAGCCGCTTCGCCGTGCGTACGGCCCAGTCGCGATAGCCGACGCGCTGCACGCGCCCGGACACATAGATACGTTGCGCCGTCATATTCCCCACGCTCATAACTCGGCCGGTTCCTCCCAGACCAAGTGCGAGTTTATCAGCTTGAAGAGGCGAGGGAATCGCCCCCACGCGCCACTCATCGCGCTTCAGGGGTAGGTGATCGCAATCACTTCATAGTCGCGCTCGCCGCCGGGCAGGGCGACGCGGCGCAGGTCGCCGATCGCGGCGCCACGCAAGGCTCGGGCGAGCGGCGCGTTCCAACCGACGCGTCCCTGGGCGGCGTCGGCCTCGTCGTCGCCGACCAGGGTCAGCGTGCGGTGATGGTCGTCCTCGTCGGCGACGGTGACGGTTGCGCCGAAGAAGACGCGGCCGCGCTCTTCCTGCCGCGCCGGATCGACGACCTTGGCGGCCTTCATCCGCTTCGACAGCCAGCCGAGCCGCCGGTCGATCTCGCGCAGCCGCTTGCGGCCATAGATATAGTCGCCATTCTCCGAACGATCGCCATTGCCGGCGGCCCATGAGATCGTCTCGACCAGCGCCGGCCGCTCGGTGGCGAACAGCGCGTCATATTCGGCCTTGAGCGCGGCATAGCCGGCCGGCGTGATGTAGTTCGGGCGATCCATGCGGGGGCTCAGCCGGGCCGGTTCTTGCCCAGATACCAGCTGAGGTTCGCCGGGCCCTGCGAGCGCGCGCGCTGCGGGTTGAGCAGATCGTAGACCACGGCGTTCTCGATCACGCGCTGGACGTAGTTCTTGGTCTCGAAGATCGGGATCTGCTCGATCCAGCGGACCATGTCGCCGCCGGGCAGGCGGGGATCGCCATTGGCGCGGATCCATTTGTTCACATTGCCCGGCCCGGCATTGTACGCCGCCACGGCGAGCGGATAGCTGCCGTAGAGATTGTACATGCGCTGGAAATAGGTCGAGCCGAGCTGGATGTTGTAATCGGTGTCGGTGGTCAGCGAGCTCGGATCGTAGCTGCGGCCGAGCCGGGTCGAAACCTCGCGGGCGGTACCGGGCATCAGCTGCATCAGCCCGCGCGCGCCGGCATGGCTCACGGCGGCGCGATCGAACTGGCTCTCCTGGCGCGCGATCGCATGGACGATCGTCCAATAATCCTGCTGGGTCGCGGGGACCGGCACCGTCGGGTAGCCGGCCGCGGTATAGTCGGACAGGCCGTTCTGCAGCGCGCTTTTGCCGACCAGCACGCCCAGGTCCGGGCGGCCGATCGTGCGGCTGAGCTCGGCGGCGAGCAGGTGATCGCTCTCGCTGGTGGCATCCTCGGCGATCTTGCGGACGAACAGGCCCTGATCGACTCGGTTGCCCGTGCTGCCGAGCCACTGCGCCGCGCGCACGATCTCCTTGCGGTAGAATGCCGCGCGGGCCGCCGGATCGGCAGTCTTGCCGCTGAGATCGGCGGGCGCGCGAAGGGGCTGGCCCATCCGCTCCATCGCGAGCTGGCCGTAATAGACGTCGGGATAGCCCGCTGCCTTGGCGTAATAGCCTTGCGCCCGCGCCTGGTCTCCCGCGGCTTCGGCGGCGCGGCCGGCCCAATAGAAGCCCTTGGACTGAGTCGTCGGGGTCTTGGAGCCATGGGCGTAGCGATCGAACATGCCGACGGCGTCGCTGGCCCGGCCAAGCCGATCGAGCGCGACCGTGCCGGCGAGCCAGGTGAGGCTGGTATAATCGTCGCGCTCGCCGAGCGGCTGGTCGCTGATGTCGGTGCCGGCGGGGAAGGCGTCGTCGACCTGGCTGGCGATCTGCCAGGCCAGCAGGTTCTGGCCATCGGCCTGGGCACCGCGCGCTGCGGCGAGCAGGACTTCGTACCATTTCTCGGCGTCGCCGGGGAAAGAAGCGAGCTGGCGCGGCTGGGCGAGATAGGCGCGCATCGTCGGGCTCTGGCCCGAATCGCGCAGCCACATCGCCCGGTCGGCGATGTAGCCGGGGTCGGTCCGGCCGAGTGCGAGCGCCGCGGTGCCCTTCGCATCGGCATCGGGCGCCTTGGTGCGATAGGCGATGCGCGCGTCGAACACCGGGCGCCGGGCGGGCGAAACATAGGCGAGCTGGCGCTGCGCGGTGCTGATCGCGCCTTGCCAGAGCAGCATGTCCATCCGCGCGTCATGGTCGGCGGGGGTGAGCGCCGGAAGGAAGGCGCCGATCAGTGCCGTCTCGTCGCGAGGCCGCAGCACGCCGTGGCGCCAGGCCCGGCGCGCCTGCTCCTCGGCATCGGCGCGCCGGCCGGAGGCGGCAAGCGCCTCGGCATAGCGCAGCCGGCCGGCCGCAGTGATAGGCGGGAAGCGCTCGAAGAAGCGGACGACCAGCGCCGGCGCCCAGGTCCCGCTGTCCAGCACGGTCTCGGCGGCCGCGCGGCGGCTCTTCTCGCCGGGCCAGCCGGGATGGAGCAGCAGGAAGTTGGCATAGTCCGAAAAGGCGAAATTGTCGGACTGCTGCAGCCGCTTCCATTCGGCGAAGGTGGCGGCGATCTCGTCCGACTGACCGGGCGATGGCGGCACCTGATCGCCGGGGGAGGCGATCGCGGCGTGATACCATGGGAGTTGACCCGAGCTCAGCTGGGACGAGGCGGCGAGCCCCGAGACTCCAGCGAACAGCAAACTACTCTTGAACAACGGCGCCAGCATGCTGGACATGATACGCTACCCCGCCCTATCTGCCAGTCCCGAAATCCCCTGATACGGAAGATTCTGGAACCATGTTCTCCGGTTCGATCCCGGCGCTCGTCACGCCGTTCCGCGACGGCGCCTTTGCCGAGGCAGATTATCGCGATCTGGTTGAATGGCAGATTGCCGAAGGCTCCGCCGCGCTCGTGCCCTGCGGCACCACCGGCGAGGCCGCGACCATGCCGAAGGACGAGCATTTCGAAGTCGTCCGGGTCTGCGTCGATCAAGCCCGTGGCCGGGTGCCGGTACTCGCCGGGGCGGGATCGAACGACACGCGGGTCGCGATCGAGAACGTCGCCGCGGCCAGGGCGGCCGGCGCCGACGCCGTGCTGATGGTGCCGCCTTATTACAACCGGCCGAGCCAGGAGGGCATCTTCCGCCATTTCGACGCGGTGGCCAGGGCGGCCGAGCTGCCGATCGTGCTCTACAACGTCCCCGGCCGGACGGTGACCGACATCCAGCCGGCGACGATGGCGCGGATCGTCAAGGGGTTCCCGGACGTGTTCATCGGCGTCAAGGACGCGACGGGCAGCCTGGCGCGCGTGTCCGAGCAACGCGCCGGCTGCGGTGCCGGCTTCGTCCAGCTCTCGGGCAATGACGAGACCGCGCTGGCCTTCAACGCCATGGGCGGGGTGGGCTGCATCTCGGTCACCGCCAATGTCGCGCCGCGGCTCTGCGCCGAGTTCCAGGCGGCCTGGGCGGCCGGCGACCGGGAAGGCGCGCTGGCGCTTCATGACCGGCTCTATCCGCTGCACATCGCGATGTTCACCGATGCCTCGCCGGGCCCGGTGAAATACGCCCTGGGCCGCGTGCGCCCCGGCTTCCCCGGCGAGCTGCGCCTGCCGATGACCGAGGCTAGCGAGGCAAGCCGCGCTGCCGTGGATGCGGCGCTGGCGCATGCGGGTCTGATCTAGAGCGGCGAGTCAGCGCCATGGATGGGAACCCATGGCCACCATCGTCATGCCAGCGCAAGCTGGCATCTCCCTCAGTAGCGCTGCTCCGTTGGCGCCCGTCTGCGGAAGACCCCAGCTTGCGCTGGGGTGACGGCGAGTGGAGGGAGTGTGCCGCGCGGATGAGTCCAATCCACGCAGCCTGCCATAAGCCCTAAGTCCGCTGCCCCCCGCCGGCATAATAAGTGGGGATGTGGCCTTTCACCCATTCCTTCTCGCGGAACCATTTGGTGATGATGTACTTCGTCCCCTCGACAACGCGCATGCCCTCGTGGAGCGTGTCATAATTGGGCGCGCCGTCCGGTGCCATGTTGTTCCAGATGACCATAAGGCCCTTTTTGGGCTTGAAGCGGATGCCGGCGCGCGGAAACCAGGTGGCGCCGCCTTCCTCGACATCGTTCAGGTAGATCATCGCGGTCCAGGTCCGCTGGCCGCCATATTCCTGCATCTTCGCCCAATATTCGGCGTGCTCGTGGAAATAGTCGCAATGCGCCCTGAACTGCTGGCCGGGTGCATAGCGCTGGCCCTGCATCGTCTCGGCATTGGCCGGGGGCAGCCCCAGGACGTTGGCGACGCGCTCGTCGATCGACCAGACCTTGTCGGACCAGCGATCGAGGTCGGTCGAGCTGCTGGTGCGGAACTCGGGGTCGTCATGCGTCGCCAGCAGCGTCGAAGGGCGCGCGGCATCGTCGATCAGGGCGATCAGCGCGGCGCAATCTTCGTCGCTTAGGAAATCGGGATAGGTGTAGATCTGCGCCGTCTCGACCTTGGCGCGCTTGATGTTCGGATCGGCATCCAGCCGCGCGGCGACATCGCGTCCGATCCGGGCACGCACCGGCGAGGGAGACCCCGACACTCGACCTGTATTCTTGCTCACGCCGCTCAAATCGTCGCTCCGCGAAATCGGGTCAATAGGGGCTTAGAGTCTGTTCGGAAATGCGCCTCTCGGCGCATTGCGGCACCGGCCCGCTCCCCCACCCGGCCACCCAGATGATACTGGCGTTGGGTGGCCGGGTGGGGGAGCGGGCCGGCGCCGCCTCGAAATGCGCCCTTCCGCGCATTTCCAAACAGGCTGTTGCCACAGGCAAAAGGCCCGGCCTGTGACGGCCGGGCCTCCGATCCCTGGCAAGTGCGGGCAGTGCTTACCAGAAGATGTCGTGGATCACGTCGACGACTTCGCCCGTATCGACATCGACGAGCAGCGCGTCGTTGTAATAGCGCACCCAGCGATACGGCCCATAGGCTTCGGGCAGGCGATAGTAGAACGGATCGTTGATCCAATATTGCGGCGCGAACAGGATCGAGTTCAGGGTGAAGCCGATCGAGAAGCGGCGATAGCCATAGCCCCAGCCATAAGGGGCGTAGTAGCGGGGCATCCGATAGAGATTGCGGTTCAGGTTGCGATAGCCGCGCCAATCATAGCGATGGTCGTTGCGCCAGCCATTGTTCCACCGGCCGCGATTGCCGTCCCAGCCGCGGTTGGAGCCGCGATCGTTCCAGCGCGGATTGCCGCGGTTCCAATTGCCGCCGCGATCGCGATTCCAGTCGCGTCCGCCCTGGAACTGCTCGGGACGCGCGCCGCCGTTCCACGGGCCGTTCCGGTCGCCGCGATTCCAGTCGCGATCGCCCTGCGGACCGCCGGGGCGGGGGCCCCGCGTCCACTGGCCGTTGCGATCGTCGCGGTCGCCGCGGTTCCACTGGCCGCGATCCCCATCGGGGCGCGGCGGGCGGGGCGCGCCGTTCCACTGGCCGCGATTGCCGTCCCAGCGCTGGCCGCCGGGCTGCGGCGGCGCGGCCTGGGGCGCCTGCTGGCCGCCATTCCATTGCGGGCGCTGGCCGCCGTTCCATTGAGGGCGTTGCCCGCCGTTCCATTGCGGGCGCTGGCCACCATTCCATTGGGGGCGCTGGCCCCCATTCCCGTCGGGGCGAGGGCCGCGGTTCCAGCCGCCGCCATTGCCGCCGCGCTGGGGCTCGGCCTGGGGCGCGGCAGGAGCGGGCTGGGCCGCGCCGGGTGCAGGGCGATCCCCGCCGCCCCAGCGATGGCCACGATCCTGCGCCAGTGCCGGCGGGACCAGGGCCGTGGCGGCGACGATCGCCGCAAGCAAGGTCTTCTTCATCGAGTTCGTCTCCGCTGGACCGACACAGTGTCGGGATTCCAGAATGATGCCTCTCTACGACTCGGGGGCTGACCTCATCCTGAATTCCCCTGTCAGCCTATTGAAAGCATTCAGGGATTCTCGGCATCCCCGCCGCTCGGCGCGTCGCCCCCTTCGGCGGGGAGCGGCGCGTCGCCGCGCGCGATGCGAGCAGCCTCCCGGATCGCGTCGGTGAGCCGGGGATAGATGCCGCACCGACAGATATTGGGGATCGCCTGCTGAATGTCATCCTCGCTCGGATTGCGGTTGGCCCGCAGCAGGATCGAGGCGGCCATGACGATGCCCGGGATGCAATAGCCGCATTGGGGGACATTGGCGGCGATCAGCGCCTGCTGGACCGGATGGCCGCGATCGGCGGACAGTCCCTCGATCGTGGTGACGAACGTGCCTTCGAGCGCGCCGATCGTCTCCTGGCAGGCGAGCCGCGCGGTGCCGTCGACATCGACCGTGCAGGCGCCGCAATCGCCGGTGCCGCAGCCATATTTGGTGCCGGTGAGGTTCGAGGCGTCGCGCAGTGCCCAGAGCAGCGGGGTGCGCGGATCGAGCTTATAGGCGACCGGCTTGTTGTTGACCGTGAAGCGAGTCATGGCCGCGGTGTAGCGGGAAACCTGCCGTTTCCGAAACGGGCATTGTGCGCGCGCGCGCCGGGAACGACATTCTTGCCATGACACTTCCCACATTCTTCATTCCGCATGGCGGCGGCCCCTGCTTCTTCATGGACCCGCAGGGCGGCCCGACCGATCCGATGTGGCGGCCGATGCAGGCCTATCTCGCCCGGCTGATCGAGCAACTGCCCGAGCGACCCAAGGCGATCCTGCTCGTCTCCGGCCATTGGGAGGAGGAGGTGCCGACCGTGCATGGCGGCGATCATCCGGCGCTGCTGTTCGACTATTACGGTTTTCCCGAGCATACCTATCGCCTGCGCTGGGACGCCCCCGGCGCACCGGACGTCGCAGCGCGGGCCAAGGCGCTGCTCGAAGGGGCGGGCTTTCCGGTTGGCGAGGAGCGCGCCCGCGGCTGGGACCATGGCGTGTTCATCCCGATGATGGTCGCGGTGCCCGGCGCCGACATCCCGCTGGCCCAGCTCTCGCTGCGCAAGGACCTGGACCCCGCCGCGCATATCGCGATGGGCAAGGCACTGGCCCCGCTGCGCGACGAAGGCGTGCTGATCGTCGGCTCCGGCATGAGCTTCCACAATCTGCGTGCGATGGGATCGCGGGCGACGGCACCGGCGGACGAATGGGACGACGCATTGACCGCCGCGGTGACCGATCCCGATCCCGCGCGCCGGGCCGCCCGCGTCGCCGCCTGGGACGCGCTGCCCCATGCCCATTTCGCCCATCCGCGCGAGGAGCATCTGCTGCCGCTGATGGTGGCGCTAGGCGCAGGCGGCGACGGATCCGCGGTGCGCGACTATGCCGATCATGTGCTCGGCTGGGCGGTTTCGGGCTATCGCTTCGGATAGGCTTTTCGAAGCTCAGTCGCGCCAGCTCCGGTCGGTGCGATCGACCAGGCGCACCATCGCGGCGAAGTCGGCCGCGCCGGGGCCGCCCGGCACCTGGGCCATGTGCAGGTCGCGCTGATGGACCGCGACGACCTCGTTCGAGACGAGCAGCGGCGTCCCCATGCTTGCGGTGGCGACCTGAATCTCGCAGGCGCGCTGGAGCGCCCAGTGCTTAACGAACGCCTCGGGCACGGTGCGCCCCATCACCAGGATGCCGTGGTTCCTGAGCAGCATCACGCGCTTGTCGCCGAGATTGCGCAGCAGCCGCTCGCCTTCCTCCTCGCGGACCGTGACGCCTTCGAAATCGTGATAGGCGATCTGGCCGGCGAAGTTGCAGGCATAGAAGTTGGTGGGGCGGAGGCCGCCCTCGACCGAAGAGACCGCCATGCCTGCCGTGGTGTGGGTGTGGGCGATGCAATGCGCGTCGGGCAGATGGCGGTGGAACAGCGCATGCTGGACGAAGCCGGCGCGGTTGACGCCATAGGGGCTGTCGGAAAGCTTGTTGCCGTCGATGTCGATCTTGACGAGGTTCGACGCCTTCACCTCGGAAAAGTGCAGCCCGAACGGATTGATCAGGAAGGCGGCTTCCTCGCCGGGCACCTTCAGCGTGATGTGGTTGTAGATCATCTCGGACCAGCCGAGATGATCGAACACGCGGTAACAGGCAGCGAGCTGCTGGCGTGCCTCCCATTCGGCGTCGGTCATCTGCGGCGTCTGAAGCGCGGTGGCCATCGAACCTCTCCTTGTCTTTTGGTTTCAATATGCCACGGGTCGCCGCATCGCTGCAACTGGCGGGGGGGCGGAGTGAGGGGCTGTTGGATACTCCACGCGCCCCAGTCCCCCCTCCACCACCGCCTTCGGCGGCGGTCCCCCTCCCCCAGACGAGCTGGGGGAGGAATTTGTTAGCCGAAGCCGTAGGGGACGACTCGGCGCCGGTCCGGATCGATCGCGATGGCCGAGCCGGCCGGCGGAAAGGCGCGCTGGTCGCAATCGGTGCGGGGGCAGATGCGGCAGCTCGCACCGATCGGCGTGGCCGCGCCGCCCGGGCGAAGGCCGTCGGCATAGACGAAGTCGGCGGCGTACGCTTCCTCGCAGCCCAGCGCGACGGCATAGCGGCGCGGCGGCCGGGCATAGCTGCCCGACGGCTTGACCAGCCCCTTGGCCATCGAGACGTAACGCGTGCCGTCGGGCATCTCGGCGAGCTGGACCAGGATGCGATCGGGGATCGCCACCGCTTCGTGCACCACCCAGAGCGGGCACGCGCCGCCCAGCGCGGCGAATTGCAGCCGGGTGGCCGAATGCCGCTTGGTGATGTTGCCGGCCATGTCGACCCGGCAGAAGAAGAAGGGCAGGCCGGCCGCGCCGGGGCGCTGGAGGGTGGAGAGACGGTGGCAGGCCTGTTCGAAGCTCACCCCGAAGCGCTGGCGCAGGCGATCGATGTCGTGTCGGACGGCGACGGCGGTGGCCCGGAAGGCGCCATAGGGCATGAGCAGCGCGCCGGCGGCATAATTGGCGAGGCCGATGGTGAGCAGCTCGCGCGAGGCGGGAGAGGCGAGGCCCGAGCCGGCGACGACGTGGCGCATCTCGTTCTCGAATTCGTAGCGCACCAGCCGGTGGGCGAGCAGGAAGGCGCGGCTTTCCGGCGGGAGCGCGCTGTTCACCGCCAGTTGCTGTTCGAAGGGATCGAAGCGGCTCAATTCGCTGCCGTCGCCCTCTGCGGCGATGACGCGCACGCCGTGCCAGCGCAGGCGATCCTCCAGGCCGCGGGTCGGGCGGTCGGCGTCGAGATCGGCGGCGAGTTGTTCGGCCGAGCGATCGATCGCATCGACATAATTGCCCTCGGCCTGGAACCAGTCGCGCACTTCCTCCCAAGGCAGCGGCGCCGCTTCGTGCGAGCCGGTGTCGAACCGGTCGTCGAGAACGCGCAGCTGCTCCTGGCTGCGGCGCCAGGCATCGTGGAGCGCGACCATGCGGCGGGCCAGCAGCGGCTGCTGCTCGACTCCGCGGCGCACTTCGGCCTCGGCGATGCGCTCGGCCGGGACGCTGGGATCGGTGGCGGCGTCGATCGTGCGGATCAGCATGGCGCTGTCCGCTTCGTCGCCGAACGGCTCGAGCGGGAATTCGCGGGCAAGCGCGACGAGGACGATGTCGGTGATCGGACGGTCGTTATTCTCGATCTGCGACAGATAGGAGACCGAGATGCCGAGCCGCGCCGCCATCGCTGCCTGGCTGATGCCCGAGCGGCGACGCAGGTCGCGCAGGCGAAAGCCTTCGAAGACGCGGCGGCGGGGAGGGGGGCTGCTCATTCGATTCCCCTCCCTGCAAGGGAGGGGTTAGGGGTGGGTGGCGAGCGCAGCGAGCCTCCCGCGGGACCGACACCGCGCGCCCCTTCGGGTCGCGCACCCACCCCCAGCCCCTCCCTTGCAGGGAGGGGAGCGAAGGAAGGCAGGCGCAGTCGCATGCCCTCCTCATATTCTGCAAACCTCTTCCACGCAACTTTGCAACATTGCATTTGCACCCGCGTCATGGCCCGGTGCACAAGCCGGTGCTTCGAGGGAGAGCCATGTCGTCGACGATCGAGGAACTGGAGCGCCGCCGTGCCGCGGCTCGCTTGGGCGGCGGGCAGAAGCGGATCGACGCGCAGCATGCCAAGGGCAAGCTCACCGCGCGTGAGCGGATCGACGTGCTACTCGATCCGGGCAGCTTCGAGGAGCTCGACATGTATGTCGAGCATAACGCCACCGATTTCGGCATGGCCGAGCAGATCGTGCCGGGTGATGGCGTCGTCACCGGATCGGGGACGGTCAACGGCCGCCTCGTCTTCGTGTTCAGCCAGGATTTCACCGTGTTCGGCGGCTCGCTTTCGGAGCGGCACGCGCAGAAGATCTGCAAGATCATGGACATGGCGATGAAGGTCGGGGCGCCCGTGATCGGCCTCAACGATTCGGGCGGCGCGCGCATCCAGGAGGGCGTGGCGTCGCTCGGCGGCTATGCCGAGGTGTTCCAGCGCAACGTGCTGGCGAGCGGCGTGGTGCCGCAGCTCAGCCTGATCATGGGCCCCTGCGCAGGCGGGGCCGTCTATTCTCCCGCGATGACCGACTTCATCTTCATGGTGAAGGATTCATCGTACATGTTCGTCACCGGCCCAGATGTAGTGAAGACCGTTACCAACGAGATCGTCACGCAGGAGGAATTGGGCGGCGCAGTGACGCATACCACGAAGTCGGGGGTCGCGGACGTGGCCTTCGACAACGACATCGAGGCGCTGCTCGCGGCCCGCGACTTCGTGGACTTCCTGCCGAGCTCGAACCGCGAGCACGTGCCCGAGCGGCCGAGCGACGATCCCTGGGATCGCCTCGAGCCCAGCCTCGACACGCTGATCCCGCCGAGCGCCAACCAGCCCTATGACATGCACGAGCTGATCCGGAAGACGCTCGACGAGGGCGAGTTCTTCGAACTGCAGCCGAGCCATGCCGGCAACATCCTGATCGGCTTCGGCCGGATCGAGGGCCGCACGGTGGGCGTGGTGGCGAACCAGCCGATGGTGCTGGCGGGCTGCCTCGACATCAACAGCTCGAAGAAGGGCGCGCGCTTCGTGCGCTTCTGCGATGCGTTCGACATTCCAATCATGACCTTCGTCGACGTGCCGGGCTTCCTGCCCGGCGTCGGCCAGGAGCATTCGGGCATCATCAAGCACGGCGCCAAGCTGCTCTATGCCTATGCCGAGGCGACGGTGCCCAAGATCACGGTGATCACCCGCAAGGCCTATGGCGGCGCCTATGACGTGATGGCCTCCAAGCATCTTCGCGGCGACTTGAACTATGCCTGGCCGACCGCGGAGATCGCGGTGATGGGCGCAAAGGGCGCGGTGGAGATCATCTTCCGCGGCAAGACGCCCGAGGAGATCGCCGAACGCACCGCCGAATATGAGGCGCGCTTCGCCAATCCCTTCGTAGCCGCGAGCAAGGGCTTCATCGACGAAGTGATCATGCCGCATTCGACGCGTCGGCGGATCGCGCTGGGACTTCGCAAGCTGCGCAACAAGCAGCTTGAGAACCCCTGGAAGAAGCACGACAACATCCCGCTGTGACGCCGCCGTGGTGGCGCGTGTCCGGATGCAGGAAGCCTTATGACCAGCCTTGCGATTGCCCTTGCCCTGTTCGGCCAGACCGCGCCTGCGCCCGCCCCGGCGGCGACCGGGTGGACGTTCCGCGAGAATAGCGACCCGGCCAAGCCGAAGAGCGCGAGCGCCGTGGTGCACAATGCCCATGGCGCGCGGCTGATCGTGCGCTGCGATACAGCCAAGGTGCCGATCATCTCGGTCCAGTTCTTCCCCAATCCCGAAGTGCCCGCCGGCGATCCGCGCACGGTGACGCTGACCATCAACGAGGCGCAGGCGGAGATCACCTCCTGGCTCTTCCCGGGCCGCGGCGCCTATAATGGCGAGGCGGGCGAGGTCTTCCCGATCGTCTCCGAGATCGCGCCGGCGAAGACCGTGCGCGTCGCCTTCGCCGATGGCGAGCGCGAGATCAGCGAGGATTTTGTCGGCCCCGGCGGCGATGCGATGTTCCGCAAGGTCTATGGCGTGTGCGGGCTGCCCTATGCGATGCCGGTGGTGACGCCCGAGGAGCCCAAGAAGAAATGAAGCTCGGCCGCCTCAACCATGTCGGCGTGGCGACGCCTTCGATCGAAGCGTCAATCGCCTTTTATCGCGACGTGATGGGGGCGGAAGTGATCCGCGAGCCCTTCGACTTGCCCGCGCAGGGCGTGAAGGTCTGCTTCGTCGATACCCCCAACAGCCAGATCGAGCTGATCGAACCGTTGTGGGAGGGCTCGCCGATCCATGGCTTCCTCGCCCGCAATCCGGCGGGCGGGCAGCACCATTTGTGCTACGAAGTGCCCGACATCCACGAGGCCAAGGCCTGGTTCGAGGCCAAGGGCGCCAAGCTGCTCGGCGAACCGCGCATCGGCGCCCACGGCACGCCGATCTTCTTCGTCCATCCCAGGGACATGGGTGGGGTGCTCACCGAGATCATGGAGACGCCGAAGGGGGAGCGGCATTGAGCCTCCTCGCCCAAATCGATCCGCTTCCGCAACCAACACCGCGCGCCTGCGTCTTTCCCGGCGCGCGGGGCAGCAACCCCCGCGTCCAACGGAGGGAGCTGACATGACCTTGAAGAAGCAACTGACCTTCGTCGCGATCGTCGGCGGCGTGGCGTTCGTGACCGCATTCCTGCTCGGCGCCATTACGGCGGGCGCGCCGACGCCGCCGACGGTCTCGCCGGCGTTCATCGGCCTGATCTTCGGCGTCGTGGCCGGCACCGTCTATTTGGGGCTGGCGGGCAACCGGAAGGTGCCGCTCGCCGACGAAGCAAGCCGCACGCGGGCATTGCAGGGCGCCGAGCCGGGCAGCGCGCAGCTGATCGTGTTGCGCGAGGGCTTTTACGGCAAGGCCGCCGGGGTCGATGTCTCGATCGACGGCGTCGTGCGGACCCAGCTCAAGTCGCCGCGCTTCGCTGCGCTCGCACTGGCGCCCGGCCGGCACGAGGTCGGCGCCGAGGTTCAGCGCCGCAGCGCCGTTCCGGTGACGGTGGAGCTTGCCGCGGGCGAGACCCAGGTCCTGCGCATCAAGGTTGGCATGGGCAAGCCGGCGCTCGTCCCCGAAGCCGATGTGGCGGCGATCCGCGCGTCGCTGGCGAACGTGCCGATGGTGGTGAGCTAGTATCATGGAGAAGCCGCGTGGCCGGGATTGAGGACTGGAAGGCGCTCGCCGACAAGGAGGTCAAGGGCAAGGACCTGACCTGGCGGACGCCCGAGGGGATCGACGTCAAGCCGCTCTACACGGCGGACGACGTCGCCAATCTCGATCCCGGCCTGCCCGGCTTCGCCCCGTTCACCCGCGGCGTGCGCGCCTCGATGTATGCCGGGCGACCCTGGACGATCCGCCAATATGCCGGCTTCTCGACCGCGGAGGAATCCAACGCCTTCTATCGCCGCAACCTCGCGGCGGGGCAGAAGGGGCTGAGCGTCGCCTTCGATCTCGCCACCCATCGCGGCTATGACAGCGACCACCCGCGCGTCACCGGCGATGTCGGCAAGGCGGGCGTGGCGATCGACAGTGTCGAGGACATGAAGATCCTGTTCGACGGGATCCCGCTCGACCAGATGTCGGTCAGCATGACGATGAACGGTGCGGTGATCCCGATCCTCGCCTTCTTCATCGTCGCGGGCGAGGAGCAGGGCGTCGATCAGAGCCAGCTCGACGGGACCATCCAGAACGACATCCTCAAGGAGTTTATGGTCCGCAACACCTATATCTACCCGCCCGAACCGAGCATGCGGATTATCTCAAATATTTTCGCATACACGTCCGCTAAGATGCCGAAATTCAACAGCATTTCGATCTCCGGCTATCACATGCAGGAGGCCGGGGCGACGCAGGTGCAGGAGTTGGCCTTCACCATCGCCGACGGCATGGAATATGTGAAATACGGTGTGGCCAGCGGGCTCGATATCGACAAGTTCGCCGGGCGCCTGAGCTTCTTCTTCGCAATCGGTATGAACTTCTTCATGGAAGTCGCGAAATTGCGGGCGGCGCGGGTGCTGTGGCACCGTGTGATGACGAAGCTCGGCGCCAGGGACGAGCGCTCCAAGATGCTGCGCACGCACTGCCAGACCTCGGGCGTGTCGCTCACCGAGCAGGACCCCTACAACAACGTCATCCGCACCACGATCGAGGCGATGGCGGCGATGCTTGGCGGCACGCAGAGCCTGCATACCAACGCCCTCGACGAGGCGATCGCGCTGCCCACCGACTTCTCCGCCCGCATCGCGCGCAACACGCAGATCGTGATCCAGGAAGAGACGGGGATGACCAAGGTCGTCGATCCGCTCGGCGGCAGCTATTATGTCGAGGCGCTGACCCAGGAGCTGGTCGACAAGGCCTGGGAAATCATCGAGCGGGTCGAGGCCGAGGGCGGCATGGCCAAGGCGGTCGCCGCGGGCTGGCCCAAGGCGATGATCGAGGAAGCGGCCGCCGCCACTGCCGCGCGGATCGACCGGGGCGAGCAGGTGATCGTCGGCGTCAACAAATACCGCAAGGCCGAGGAAGAGCCGATCGACATCCTCGATGTCGACAACCACGCGGTGCGCGAGGCGCAGATCGCGCGGATCAAGCGGGTGAAGGCGGCGCGTGACGAGGCGGCGTGCCAGGCGGCTCTCTTCGCCCTGCAGGAAGGTGCGCGCGGCACCGAGAACCTGCTCGCGCTGGCGGTGGAGGCAGCGCGGGCCCGCGCGACGCTAGGCGAGATCAGTGCGGCGATGGAAGCGGGCTTTGGCCGCTATGCCACTACGCCCAACCCGGTGCGGGGCATCTATGGCGGCGCCTATCAGGACGATCTGGTGTGGGAGCGGCTCAAGGACGGCGTCGCCGCCACCGGGCGCCGGCTCGGCCGCAAGCCGCGCATGCTCGTCGCCAAGATGGGGCAGGATGGACATGACCGCGGTGCCAACCTCGTTTCCTCGGCGTTCGGGGATCTCGGCTTCGACGTGGTGCCGGGGCCGCTGTTCCAGACCCCGCAGGAAGCCGCTGCGCTGGCGATCGACAGCAATGTCGATGTGGTCGGCGCCTCGAGCCTCGCCGCGGGCCACAAGACGCTGATCCCCGAGTTGATCCGTGAATTGCAGGAAGCGGGACGGGCGGACATCAAGGTGATCGCCGGCGGGGTAATCCCGGCGCAGGACTACGAGTTCCTCCGCGAGGCGGGGGTGCAGGCGATCTTCGGGCCGGGCACCAACCTTGTCAAAGCCGCCGAGGAAGTGCTGAGGCTGCTCGGCCACAACATGCCCCCGATCGAGGAAGCCGCAGAATGACCCTCTCTCACACCGTTCTCCCTGAGCTTGTCGAAGGGCAGCCCTTCGCTTCAAGCGCTGCGAAGAAGAACAGTCCTTCGACAAGCTCAGGACGAACGGGGGGCGGGGTTCGTACCGATTGGGCCCGCGAGGAGATCGCGGCGCTGTTCGATCTGCCCTTCACCGAGCTGGTGTTCCGCGCCGCCGAGGTCCACCGCGCACACCATGCGGCCAATGAAGTCCAGCTCTCCACGCTGCTGAGCATCAAGACCGGCGGTTGCCCCGAGGATTGCGGCTATTGCAGCCAGTCGGTTTCGGCCGAGACGGGGCTCAAAGCGACCAAGCTGATGGACGTGCGCCAAGTGCTCCAGGCGGCGGCGCAGGCCAAGGACCATGGCTCGTCGCGCTTCTGCATGGGCGCCGCCTGGCGCAATCCCAAGGATCGCGACATGCCCGCCATCGTCGAGATGGTGCAGGGCGTCCGTGCGATGGGGATGGAGACCTGCATGACGCTGGGCATGCTCAGCGAGAAGCAGGCGCAGATGCTCGCCGATGCCGGGCTCGATTACTACAACCACAATATCGACACGTCGCCCGAACGCTATGCCGAGGTGATCACCACGCGCAGCTTCGAGGACCGGCTCGACACGCTCGAACATGTCCGCGAGGCGGGGATCAATGTGTGCTGCGGCGGCATCGTCGGCATGGGCGAGACGCGCGGCGACCGCGTCGGCTTCATTCATGCGCTGGCGACCCTGCCGGTGCATCCGGGCAGCGTGCCGGTGAACGCGCTGGTGCCGATCAAGGGCACGGTGCTCGGCAACATGCTGGCAGACACGCCGCTCGCCCAGATCGACGATATCGAATTCGTGCGGACCGTGGCGGTGGCGCGGATCACCATGCCCGAGAGCATGGTGCGGCTTAGCGCCGGCCGCGAGAGCATGAGCGATGCGACCCAGGCGCTTTGCTTCCTGGCGGGCGCCAACTCGATCTTCACCGGCGACAAGCTGCTCACCGCGGGCAATGCTGGCGACGACAAGGACGCGGCGCTGTTCGCCCGGCTGGGCGTGAAGCCGATGCAGGCGGAGGTGAAGGTCGAGCTGGAGGCGGCGGAGTGAGTAGAGCAGGGAGGTTGGGCGCTTGTCTGGCGACGAGCGTTCTCCTCTGGGTAGTTGCCTATTTTGCCGCGCTGTTGATTGCCCTTGGACCTTGTGGGCTTGGACCTGATGCCAGTTGTGAACCGCTAAGCTGGCCGCTGCCGGTCGCGATCGTCGCCGCGATCACATGTCAGATCGCCCTCGTCATTTTATTCCGACCTTGGAGTCGCTGATGTTCAAGAAAATCCTGGTCGCCAATCGCGGCGAGATCGCGTGCCGCGTGATGCGCACCGCCAAGAAGATGGGCATCGCCACGGTGGCGGTCTATTCGGATGCCGATGCGCGCGCGCCGCACGTGCTGATGGCGGACGAGGCGGTTCGGCTCGGGCCGGCGCCGGCGGCAGAGAGCTATCTCAAGGCCGAGCTGATCCTGCTGGCCGCCAAGGAGACCGGGGCGGATTGCATCCACCCGGGCTATGGTTTCCTCTCCGAGCGCGAGAGCTTCGCGCGTGCCTGCGCGGAGGCCGGCATCGCCTTTGTCGGGCCGCCGCCGAACGCGATCGCCGCGATGGGCGACAAGATCGAATCCAAGAAGCTCGCCAAGGCCGCCGGCGTCAATGTCGTTCCGGGGTTCGTCGGGGTGATCGAGGATACAGAACATGCCGTGCGCATCTCGGACGAGATCGGCTATCCGGTGATGATGAAGGCATCAGCCGGCGGCGGCGGCAAGGGGATGCGGCTGGCCTGGAGCGAGGCCGATGTCCGCGAGGGTTTCGAGGCGACCAAGCGCGAGGGGCTGGCGAGCTTCGGCGACGACCGCGTGTTCATCGAGAAGTTCATCGAAAGCCCGCGCCATATCGAGATCCAGGTGCTGGGCGACCAACACGGCAACATCGTCTATCTCGGCGAGCGCGAATGCTCGATCCAGCGGCGGCATCAGAAGGTGGTCGAGGAGGCGCCGTCGCCCTTCGTCAGCCCCGAGATGCGCAAGGCGATGGGCGAGCAGGCGGTCGCGCTGGCGCGGGCGGTGGGCTATTACAGCGCCGGCACGGTCGAGCTGATCGTCTCGGGCGCCGACAAGACCGGCCAGGGCTTCTACTTCCTCGAGATGAACACCCGGCTCCAGGTCGAGCATCCGGTGACCGAGGCAGTGACCGGGCTCGACCTGGTCGAGCAGATGATCCGGGTCGCGGCGGGGGAGCCGCTTTCCTTCACGCAGGACGATGTGACGCTCACCGGCTGGGCGATCGAGAACCGCGTCTATGCCGAGGATCCGTATCGCGGCTTCCTGCCAAGCACCGGGCGGCTGGTACGCTACCTTAGCCCCTCCCCTTCAGGGGAGGGGTTGGGGGTGGGGGATGTCTCACCGAGACCGTCGCTCGCGGACAGGCCCCACCCCAACCCCTCCCCTAAAGGGGAGGGGCTGAAGAAGGCGCCTTATGTCCGCGTAGACGACGGCGTGACCGAGGGCAGCGAAATCTCGATGTTCTACGATCCGATGATCGCCAAGCTGGTCACCTGGGGCGAGACGCGCGAGGAAGCGGCGGATCTGCAGGTGGCGGCGCTCGATCGCTTCCGGATCGACGGCATCGGGCACAATATCGATTTCCTTAGTGCGCTGATGCAGCACCCGCGCTTCCGCGAAGGTGCGCTGACCACGGGCTTCATCGCCGAGGAATATCCCGAGGGCTTCCATGGCGCGCCGGCTTCCGCCGAGCTCAAGCGCAAACTGGCGGCAGTCGCGGTGGTGCTGGACCTCAAGCGCACCGAGCGCGCCGCGGAGATTTCGGGGCAGATGGCGCCCCCGGCGCTGACCACCGAACGCGCCGTCCTGATCGACGGCGAGATGTTCGAAGTGACGGTCGACGGCTATGAAGGCGGCCTACTGGTGAATTTCGATCCGAACGAGCCGCCGCTCGACCTGGTCGGCCATTGGCGGCCGGGCGAGCCGCTGTTCGTCGCGCGGATCGACGATGCGCCGCTCACGGTGGGCGTCGCGCGGCAGGGAGCGGCGTGGAAGCTGACGGCGCATGGCGCGACGCACCGCGTGGAAGTCTATCCGCCGCATGTCGCGCGGTTCCGGCACCATATGATCGAGAAGGTGCCGCCCGACATGAGCAAGTTTCTGCTCGCGCCGATGCCGGGGCTGCTCACCCAGCTCCATGTCGCGCCGGGGGACCGCGTCGAGGCGGGGCAAGCGCTCGCGGTGGTCGAGGCGATGAAGATGGAGAACATCCTGCGCGCCGAGAAGGCGGGCATGGTGAAGGCGGCGAATTTCGCACCCGGCGACAGCCTGGCAGTCGACGCGGCGATCCTGGAGTTCGAGTAGGCGCGAGATTTACCGTTACCAGCTCCCCGGCGAAGGCCGGGGCCCAGTTGCCAGCGGTCTCGATGGCGTCCCGTCGCCTCAGCTTCGTGGAAGCTGGGCCCCGGCCTTCGCCGGGGAGCAGGCTGAAGGAAGCGCTGGACTACCGCGCCAGGCTTGCCTTGACCTTCTCCGCAGCCTCCATCACCCGCAGCACATTGCCGCCCGCCAGCTTGGCGATATCGGTGTCGCTCCAGCCCCTGCGCATCAGTTCGGCGAGCAGCGCGGGGTAGCTCGACACGTCCTCCAGCCCCACCGGCAGCGCGTCGCCGACGCCGTCATAGTCCGAACCGATGCCGACATGATCGACGCCCGCCACCTTGGCGATATGCTCGATATGATCGGCGACGTCGCTCAGCGTGACCTGGGGTCGGGGATGCGCCTTGAGCCAGGTCGCATAGTCGGCGGCCGCCTTTTCGGGCTGGCCGATGTCGACGCCGTCGAACGGCGGCGAATTGAGCCGTGCCTTCTCCGCCGCCGATGCCGCCGACCATTGGCGGAAGGCCTCCGAGACATAGGGCTTGGCGTAATTGACCATCACCACGCCGCCATTGGCGCGGACGAGGCGAAGCACCTCGTCCGAGACGTTGCGCGGATGATCGTCGATCGCGCGCGCGCTCGAATGCGAGAAGATCACCGGCGCCTTCGAGACCTTGAGGGCGTCGCGCATCGTGCCTTCGCTGACGTGGCTGAGATCAACCAGCATGCCGAGCCGGTTGAGCTCGAGCACGACCTTGCGGCCGAAATCGGTAAGGCCGCCATGCTGGGGATTGTCGGTGGCTGAATCCGCCCATTCGATCGTCCGCGAATGGGTGAGGGTGAGATAGCCGGCGCCGAGCGCGGCATAGGCGCGCAGCACCGAGAGATTGCCGTCGATCTGCCCGCCGCCCTCGACGCCGATCATCGAGGCGATCTTGCCGGCGGCATGGGCGCGGCGGACTTCGTCGGCGGTGCGCGCCAGGGCGAAGACCGACGGGTAGCGCGCGGCGAGCGAGTGGACGAGGTCGATCTGCTCGAGCGTCTCCTCCACCTGCTGCTTGCCCGGCAGGTCCGCCGAGACCCAGACCGACCAGAATTGCCCGCCGACCCGGCCGCGGCGCAGGCGCTCGATATCGGTATTGTAGCCATCGAGCGTGCCCGGCAGCCGATTGAGGTCCATCGTCCAGCGCGCTTCGCCGGCATGTTCGCGCAGCGCCTCGGGCCAGTCGTTATGACCGTCGATCAGCGGAGTGGTCTTGAGGACGCGTGCGACGCGCACGGCATAATCCTGCGGTGCCGCGCGGGTCTGCGCGCTGGCGGCGGAGGCGAGCAGCGAAGCGCTGGCGGCAAGCGCGAAAGCGAGGCGGCGCATTAGCGGCCACGCCCGCGATGGGGGCGGGGGGCCGTCGCCGCTTCATTTTCATTATCGGCGGTGCCGCGCTGCTCCGCATGGAGCGTCAGGAGCGATTCCATCAATTCTTCCTCCGAACTCGACATCACCGCGAGCACTGCGGCCTCGTCGCAGCCTTCGGCGGCGAGATAGGCGTGCCCCATGCTCGAATCGATGTAGAGCGCCTGGCCAGGCTCCAGGATCACCGAATCGTAGAATTCGGTCTGCACCTCGACTCGGCCGCTGAGCACGTAGAGAAACTCTTCGCCGCTATGGTGGACGAGCTCGCCGAACTGCTCGGGCGAACGCGCGCGGATCTTGGTGAGCACCGGGATCATCCGCTTCCGGCGCAGCTCGGTGCAGAGATAATAATAGTCGTAGTTCGGCGTCTCGACCCGCACCGAACTCGCCATATCGCCCAGGCTGCGCCGCGCGGTGACCGGCTGCACCGTCTCCTCCTCGCTCTCCGCGAACAGGTCCGCCATGCGCAGGCCCAGACGGCGCGCAAGCGACTGGAGCTTGTCGTAGGTCAGGGTGAGGCGGTCATGCTCGATCTTGGAGAGCGTAGACACCGGAATTCCCGACTTCGCGCTCATTTCCTTGAGCGTCCAGCCCTCGCGTGCGCGCAGGCCGCGCAGCAGGACTCCCAGGGTCGGGGGAGATGACGGCACGCCTTTTCCTTTCCATTGCCGTTGACGCTTCGCCTAAACAGGATAAACATGTCCTGATCAGGATACATCCAAACAGTACCGAAAAAGAGGAACGGCGGCAATGGGCACGAGGATGCGAGCGAGGGGAATCGGCCGGTTGATCGCGATCGGCGCGGCGCTGGCGGCGGGAATCGCCTGGGCGCAGGGGCCGGCGCCGGGCCCGGCCGCACCGCCAACCACGGCTCAAGCGGCGCCGGTCACGCTGCCGCCACCACCGCCGCCCGGCCCGCATGAACTCACCGCAGCCGATGTCGGGCCGTGGCTCGACGGCTATCTTCCCTACGCGCTCCACAATGGCGACATCGCCGGTGCCGTGGTGACGGTGGTCAAGGACGGGCAGGTGATCGCCGCACGCGGCTATGGCTATGCCGATGTCGCCAAGCGCATCCCGGTCGATCCTGCGCGCACGCTGTTCCGCCCGGGCTCGACCTCGAAGCTCGTCACCTGGACCGCGGTGATGCAGCTCGTCGAGGCGGGCAAGCTCGACCTCGACAAGGACGTCAACACCTATATCGACTTCAAGATTCCGCCGCGAAAGGGGCAGCCGGTCACGCTGCGCCAGATCATGACGCATACCGGCGGGTTCGAAGAGGTACTCAAGAACATCATCTTCTACGATCCCAAGCTCAACCTGTCGCTCGAGGCCTATCTCAAGACCTGGACGCCGACGCGGATCTTCGATGCGGGGACCACCCCCGACTATTCGAACTGGGCGACGGCGCTGGCCGGGTACATCGTCCAGCGCGTCTCCGGCATCCCGTTCGACGATTATGTCGAGCAGCGCATCTTCCGCCCGCTCGACATGCAGACGGCGAGCTTCCGCCAGCCGCTGCCCAAGAACCTCCAGCCGCTGATGGCGACCGGTTACGACCGCGCCTCTCAGCCGGCCAAGGGCTTCGAGTTCGTCGGCCCGGCGCCGGCGGGATCGCTCGCCGCCTCGGGGCTCGACATGGCCAAGTTCATGATCGCGCATCTCGACAATGGCCGCGGAATCCTCTCGCCCCAGACCGCGGCGACAATGCACCAGAGCCCGCTCGACCGCGTCAATCCGATGTCGCTGATCCCGCCGCTCAACCGGATGGAGCTCGGCTTCTTCGAGACCAACATCAATGGCCGCGAAGTGATCGCGCACCTCGGCGACACCAATAGCTTCCACACCTCGCTGCACCTGTTCATGAAGGAAAAGACGGGCTTCTACGTCTCGTTCAACAGCGCCGGGCGCGACGGCGCGGCGCATGTCGTGCGCGGCCAGTTGTTCCAGGACTTTGCCGACCGCTATTTCCCCTCGACGACGAAGGACGGACGCGTCGATGCCAAGACCGCGGCCGAGCATGCGCGGATGATGACCGGGCATTGGGAAGTCAGCCGCCGCTCGGTGTCCAACTTCATCAACATCCTCAACCTGATCGGCCAGGTCGCGATCACCACCGACGACAAGGGCGCGCTGGTCATCCCCTCGCTCACCGGCGCGGACGGCGCAGTGCGGCAGTGGGACGAGATCGCGCCCTTCGTCTGGCGCGAGCGCGGCGGGCATGATCGGCTCGCCGCCAAGGTGGTCGATGGCAAGGTTGTGCGCTGGAGCTTCGACCTGATCTCGCCCTTCATGGTCTATGATCGGGTTCCCGGCTGGCGCTCGGCCGGTTGGCTGATGCCGGCGCTCTATGCCAGCCTCGCGGTGCTGCTGCTCACCTTCGTCTATTGGCCGGCGAGCTGGCTGGTGCGTCGGCGCTATGCCGCGCCGCTCAAGGTGACGGGCAACAGCCTCAAGGCCTATCGTGCGACGCGGATCATTGCGCTGGCGGTGCTGCTGGTGCTCGGTGGCTGGATGCTGGCGTTCACGCTGTTGTTCGGCGACATCAGCAACCTCACCTCGAGCGCCAACTTCTGGCTTTGGCTGCTCCAGATCAGCGGCGCGATCGTCTTCGTCGGCGCGGTGGGCATCGCCGGCTGGAACGCCTGGCTGACCTGGCGTGACGGGCGGGGCTGGGCACGCAAGCTGTGGAGCGTGCTGATCCTGCTCGCGGGGATCGTCGTGCTGTGGACCGCCTGGGCCTACAGCCTGCTCGCGATGACGGTGAACTACTGATGGCGCGCCTGACGCTGTCGGTCGCCACCGACACGCTGCGGCTCGCCCAGCCGTTCCGCATCTCGGGCTATGTGTTCGAGACGGCCGAGGTGCTCGTCGTCACGCTCGACGACGGCGCGCATCGCGGGCGCGGCGAGGGGGCGGGGGCCTATTATCTCGGCGACGACCTCGATCATATGCGCGCGGCGATCGAAGCGGCGCGCGACGTGATCGAGCGCGATCCGACCCGCGAGGAACTGCGCGCGGCGATGCCGCCGGGCGGGGCCCGCAACGCGGTGGATGCGGCCTTGTGGGATCTCGAAGCCTCGCGCACCGGCCGGCCGGTCTGGCAGCTCGCCGGGCTCGATGCGCCGCCGCGGCCGATCGTCACCACCTTCACGGTGAGCGCCGACACGCCCGAGGCAATGGCGGCGGTGGCGCGCGGCTATGCCCAGGCCAAGTCGATCAAGGTCAAGCTGACCGGTGAGCTCGATCTCGACCTCGCCCGCGTGGCGGCGATCCGCGCGGCCCGTCCGGACGTCTGGATGGGCGTCGATGGCAATCAGGGTTTCTCGCGCGGCGATCTCGAGGCGCTGGTCGAGGGGCTGGCGCCGCATGGCGTGTCGCTGCTCGAACAGCCGCTGGCGCGCGGGCGCGAGGCTGATCTCGAAGGTTTCCGCTCGCCGATCCCGATCGCGGGGGACGAGAGCCTGTTGTCGCTCGCCGACCTTGGCGACGCGCCCGGCCGGTTCGACGTGGTCAACATCAAGCTCGACAAGTGCGGCGGGCTCACCGAGGGGCTGCTGATGGCCGCCGAGGCGCGGCGGCTCGGCCTGGGCGTGATGGTCGGCACGATGATCGCGACCAGTCTCGGCACGGCGCCGGGCTTCGTGCTCGGCCAGCTTGCCGACCTGGTGGATCTCGATGGCCCCACCTTCCTCGCCGAGGATCGCGCGCCGAGCGTCACCTATGCCGAGGGCACGCTCTACGCAGGCTCGGAAATATGGGGCGCGGGCAGGCGCGTGGCGGCATGACCGAGCCCGCCCGCGCGCCGAGCTGGTTCGGGCAGCCGCGCGGGCTGACCATCCTGTTCCTCACCAATATGTGGGAGCAGTTCTCCTATTACGGCATGCGCGCGCTGCTGGTCTATTACATGACCAAGCAGCTGATGATTGCGCAGGAAGACTCCTCGCTCATCTATGGCGCCTACACCGCCTGCGCCTATTTCACCCCGATCGTCGGCGGGGTGATCGCGGACCGGCTGCTCGGCAAGAAGCGGGCGATCATCCTGGGCGGCTCGATCATGGCGCTCGGCCATTTCATGATGGCGTTCGAGCCGCTCTTCTACCCCGCGTTGATCACCATCGCGCTGGGCAATGGCCTGTTCCTGCCGAGCCTGCCGAGCCAGATCGACGACCTCTACGCGCCCGGCGATCCGCGCGTCGGCTGGGCGTACAACGTCTATTATGTCGGGGTGAACATCGGCGGCTTCCTCGCGCCGCTGATCTGCGGGACGCTGGGCGAGCTGTATGGCTGGCATTACGGGTTCGGCGCTGCGGGCATCGGCATGGTCGCGGGCCTGTGCATCTATCTCTACGGCCAGCGCTATCTGCCTGCCCAGGCATTGCGGCCCGCGCCCGAGCCGATCGCGGGGCCGCGCGGGCGGTTCAGCCGCGAGCTGGTGCTGCTGCTCGTCGCGATCGGACTGTCGGTGACCGTGTTCCGCGCCGCCTATGAGCAGGTTGGCAATACCGTGGCGCTGTGGGCCGATGCCGGGGTCGATCGCCGCGCCGGTGCCGTGACGATCCCGATGACCTGGTTCCAGGCGCTCAATCCGCTGCTGGTGATGGTGATGACTCCGCCGCTGCTGGTGGCGTGGCGGCGGCGTGCCGAGCGCGGCGGTGCGGAGCGGCCGATGCGCAAGATGGCGCTGGGCTCATGGATCGTCGCGGGGGCCTATCTGATGCTGGCGGCGCTAGGCGCGGCCGGCGGCACGGCGCATTGGCTGTGGCTGGTCGCCTTCTTCGTCATCCTGACCTTCGGCGAACTCCACATCCTGCCAACCGGCTTGGGCCTGTTCGCGCGGCTGGCGCCCAAGGGCCTCGGGGCGACGACGGTGGCCGCCTGGTACCTCGCGACCTTTGCCGGCAGCCTCGCGGCGGGGCTCGTTGGCACCTTGTGGGGGCGGACCGGGCACGGGCTGTTCTTCCTGATCCTGGCGGTCTTCGCGCTGGTGGCGGGCCTGTTGCTGCGCCTGCTCGACAAGCTCGAGCAGCGGATGGCTGTGGCGAGCGAAATGTGACGATTTCAGGTTGACAAGTTTCCAATCAGGACAATAGTTTTCATATTGGCCTAACGACTTGCAGGATTTGCATGTTCGCGCCGCGGGAGGAAAGCCATGACGACACTCCGCCTAGCCTGTTCGACGATCGCGCCGCTGGCCTCGCTGCTCGCCAGCACCTCGGCCTTTGCGCAAACGGCCCCAAGCTCGGCTGCGCCGCAGGAAGTGCGCGGCGAGGATGACATCGTCGTCACCGCCCAGAAGCGCACCCAGACGCTGATCGACGTGCCGCAATCGGTCTCGGTGGTCGGCGGCGAGGCGCTCGAGCGGCAACAGGCGTTCAGCTTCCAGGATTATGCCAAGCTCATTCCCGGGCTGCAGATCGCCCAGAGCAATGCCGGCGAGGGCCGGGTCGTGCTGCGCGGCATCAACACCGGCGGCGTCGCCGCGACGGTCGCCACCTATGTCGACGAAACGCCGTTCGGATCGTCGAGCGGGCAGGTCAATGCCGCGATCCTGGCGGGGGAGATCGATACGTTCGACATGGCGCGGATCGAAGTGCTGCGCGGGCCGCAGGGCACGCTCTATGGCGCGAGTTCGCTGGGCGGGGTGATCAAGTTCGTCTCGGCCGAGCCCGAGACTGGTCGCTTCACTGGCCGGGTGCGCGGCAGCGTGGAGACCACTGATGGTGGCGAGGCCTCCTATCTCGGCTCCGCGATGCTGAACGTGCCGATCTCCGATAGCCTGGCGGTGCGCGGCTCGGGCTTTTACCGCAGCTATGGCGGCTTCATCGATTCCACCGGCCAGGCGGGATCGGACGTCGCCAAGAACATCAACGATTCGAAGAGCTATGGCGGCCGCGTCTCGGCGCTGTTCAAGCCGACGACCAATTTCTCGCTGCGGCTGACTGCGATACTTCAGAACCTCAACAGCAATGCCGCGAGCGTGGTCGAGAGCGATCCCGTCACCCTGCGCACGCTGCGGGGCCGCACCGCTTCGCAATACGTCCCCGAATATACCGACATCGCCTATCGCGTGTACAACGGCACCGCCGATCTCGACCTGGGCTTCGCGACGCTGACCTCCTCGACCAGCTACAGCAGCCTCAAGGAATCGCTGCGCGACGACCTCACCGTCTCCTATGGCAAGGCGCTCGGGCTCTATGCCGAGCCCGCCGGTCCCGCGGCGGATATCGGGCTGGTTCAGCACACCGATGTCGATCGCTTCACCCAGGAAGTGCGGCTCGCCTCGTCGCCGAACGATACGTTCGAATGGCTGGTCGGCGGCTATTACAATTGGGAAAAGGGCGTGATCGCGCAGCGGCTCGATGTCTATGAGCGCAACAGCTTCACGATCTTCACCGGCGTGCCCCAACTCTTCGATGGCGCCACCCATTCGCGCTATGAGGAGGTCGCGGGCTTCGCCAATGGCACGCTCCACTTCGGCCCCCGCTTCGACCTGACCTTTGGCGGGCGCTACAGTCACAACAGCCAGACGGCCGATCAGGGCGGCACCGGCCTGCTCGCGCCGCCGACGCTGACGTCGGATTCGGACGAGAACGTCTTCACCTGGTCGGTGGCGCCGAAGTTCAAGTTCGGGGCGAACGGCGCGATCTATGCCCGTGTCGCCAAGGGGTTCCGTCCCGGCGGACCGAACATCGTGCCGCCCAATGCGCCGACCGACGTCAAGACCTATCGTTCGGACTCGCTGATCAGCTACGAAGTCGGCATCAAGGCCGAGACTGCCGACCGCACCTTCGGCATCGACCTTGCTGCGTTCCACATCGACTGGAAGGACATCCAACTCTTCGCCCAGATCGACGACTTCGGCGTCAACGCCAATGGCGGCAAGGCGCGCAGTGACGGCGTGGAGTTCACGGCGACGATGCGGCCGACCAAGGGCTTCGAAGTGGCGATCAACGGGGCGTACACGGATGCCAAGCTGCAAGAGGATACCGATGCGCTGATCGGCGGACGCGATGGCGACCGGCTGCCCTTCACGCCCAAATACGCCGTGTCGGTGAACAGCGACTATCAATGGAAAATGGGCGACGAGACCTCGGCCTTCGTCGGCGGATCGCTGCGCTATGTCGGCGAGCAGGCGGGGCCGTTCAGTACGGAACCGGTGCTCGCCGGACGTACCTACAAGGTGCCGTCCTATGCGGTGATCGACCTGCGCGCGGGCGTCGATTTCGGCAAGTTCTCGCTCGAGGCCTATGTCAAGAATCTGGGCAATGCCGAGGGCAAGACCAGCGTGGTCGGCGAGGGCAATTATCCCTTCGGCGCGGTCGGCACGGGCATCATCCGGCCGAGAACGATCGGCGTGACGCTCGGTGCAGGCTTCTGATCCGTGAGCGATCTTTCCTCGCTCGTCCGGCCGGTCCGGCCCGAGCCCGTTCATGCGTTGCCTTCGCCCTATCTCCTGTTCCTCGGCGACACGGTCGAGGCAGGGTTCGCCAAGACCGCGTTCGGATTGCGCGATTGGGCGGCTGATCGCTGCCTGGCCGAACATGCTCTGCCCGAGGCCCGGGTCACCACCGGCCTACCGCGCATGACCCCCGCCGAAGCAGCGGCGGCGGGCGCACGCGCGATGGTGATCGGCGTCGCTAATCCCGGCGGCGTGATCCCGCCGAGCTGGATGGCCGAATTGCTGGCGGCGATCGAAGCTGGTCTCGATCTCGTCGCGGGGATGCACATGCGGCTCGCCGATATTCCGGAACTCAGCGCAGCGGCGGCGCGGCGCGGCACCCGGCTGTTCGACCTGCGCGTGCCTCCGCCCAAATTGCCGGTCGGGACTGGCGCAAAGCGGAGCGGAAGGCGGCTGCTCACGGTCGGCACCGATTGCGCGCTGGGCAAGAAATATACGGCACTCGCGATCGCCCAGGGCCTGCGCGCCCGCGGCCTGGACGCGACCTTCCGGGCGAGCGGCCAGACCGGCATCATGATCGCCGGGGAAGGGATCGCGCTCGACGCCGTCGTCGCCGATTTCGCGGCGGGTGCGGCCGAGCTGCTGAGCCCGGCCGCGGCGCCCGATCATCTCGACGTGATCGAAGGCCAGGGATCGATCTTCCACCCGGCCTATGCCGCGGTGTCGCTGGCGCTGCTTCATGGCAGCCAGCCGGACCTGTTCGTCGTCTGTCACCAGCCCGGCCGCACCCAGGTGCTCGGCAGCCCCGGCTTCATGGTGCCGCCGATCGAAGCGGTGATCGAGCAGACGATCGCGCTCGGTCGACTAACAAACCCCGCCATCCGCTGCGCAGGGATCAGCCTCAACACCGCCGGGATGGACGATGCCGCGGCCGAGGCGGAAATCGCCCGCACGGCTGAGCGGCTGAACCTGCCCGTCGCCGATCCGGTGCGGGGCGGCGCGGCGTTCGAGAGGCTGCTCGCCGCATGCCAATTCTGAGCGCCACGGCCCTCGACCGGTTCCGCAGGTTCGTCCTGCCGGGCCTGGCGTTCAAGGCGGTGGTGATCGGCGGCGGCTATGCCACGGGCCGCGAGATCGCCGAATTCTTCCTGCCGGCGGGGCCGTGGGGCGGGCTCGCCGCGATGCTCCTTGCGATGGCGATCTGGGCCGCGGTGGCGGCGGCGACCTTCCGCTTCGCGCATGCGATCGGCGCGCAGGATTATCGCACCTTCTTCCGCGCGCTGCTCGGCCGTTTCTGGGTGGCGTTCGAACTCGCCTATGCGCTGTTCATCGTGCTGATCCTCGCCGTGTTCGGCGCGGCGGCGGGGGCGATCGGCGCGGCGACGCTCGGCCTGCCGCCGATCGCCGGCACGCTCGCACTGATGGCGGGGATCATCGCCTGCGTCGCCTTCGGCAATGCGGGCGTCGAGCGGGTATTCGTCTGGGTCTCGGTGCTGCTCTACGCGACTTATGCGCTGTTCCTCGTGCTCGCGCTGACCGGTGTGGGGGACCGGATCGCCGCCGCATTCGGCGAGGCGGGGCCGCCTTCGGGCGATTGGGCGATGGGCGGGCTCACCTATGCCGGCTACAATATCGTCGGCGCAGTGATCGTGCTGCCGGTGACGCGGCACTTCCGATCGGGGCGCGATGCCCTTATCGCGGGAATGATCGCCGCGCCGCTGGCGATGCTGCCGGCGCTGCTTTTCTTCGTCAGCATGACCGCCTTCCTGCCCGAGATCGCGAGTGCGGTGCTGCCTTCGGACCATATGCTCGTCCGCCTCGGCCATCCCGCGTTCCACCTTGCTTTCCAGCTGATGATCTTCGCGGCATTGCTCGAAAGCGGCACCGGCGCCGTCCATGCGATCAACGAGCGGATCGCCCATGCCGGGCGGATCGTGCTCAGCCCCGCCACGCGCGCGCTTGCGGCGCTGCTGCTGCTCGTACCCTGCATGCTCGTCGCCGAGCGGGTCGGCCTCGTCGCGCTGATCGCTTCGGGCTATCGTGCGCTCGCCTGGGTGCTGCTCCTCGTTTACGTCCTGCCGCTGCTGCTGACGATCGCCCTGCGGGGCGTGGGGCGCACGGCCAACCAGTCCGAGGCGCTATGATCCGTTTGTCCGCCCTTGCCCTGCCGCTGGCGCTCGTCGCCGCGACGCCCGCGCTGGCCGATCCGCCAGGCGGCCTCGACGCCCGCATCGAGGAACTGCTCAAGGCTACGGCGACGCCCGGCATGGCCGTGGCGATCGTCGAGGACGGCAAGATCGTCCACGCCAAGGGCTATGGCGTGCGCCGGCTCGGCGCGCCGGAAAAGGTCAATGCCGATACGATCTTCACGATCGGATCGACGGCCAAGGCGATGACCAGCGCCGCGCTCGCCACGCTCGTCGATGCCGGCAAGATCGGCTGGGACGATCGCGTGGTCGATCACTTGCCGGGCTTCCAGATGTACGATGCCTGGGTGACGCGCGAGATGACGGTGCGCGACCTGCTCGTCCATCGCAGCGGGCTCGGCATGGGGGCGGGGGACCTGCTCTACATTCCGCGCGGCAGCTATTCGCGCGACGAGATCGTCCGGCGGCTGCGCTATATCCGCCCGGCCACGAGCTTCCGCAGCGGCTATGCCTATGACAATGTCCTCTACATTGTCGCCGGCGCGCTGATCGAGGCGGTGAGCGGCCAGAGCTGGGAGGCCTATCTGCGCGATCACGTGCTGCGGCCGTCGGGAATGACCCGCGCGACCGACACGTTCGACCAGCTCTTCGCCACTGCCAATCGCGCCTATCCGCATGCCCGTTTCGGCGGCGCCGTGCGCGGCACCGGCCCGATGCGCCGGCTCGACGAGGCCGACCATCTTCCCCAGGCCTCGGCGCCGGCCGGGCTGCTGGCGGCGAGCGCCAACGACATGGCGCGCTGGCTGCAGGTCCAGCTCAACCAGGGCGCGCTGCCGGACGGCGGGCGGGTTTACTCCGAGGCCAGCGCGCGCGAGATGTGGGCGCCGGTGACGCCGATGCCGATCGCCGAGCTGCCCGAGCCGATCGCCGGCACCCAGCCCAGCTTCGACGCCTATGCGCTCGGCTGGGAAGTGCGCGATTATCGCGGGCACCGGATCATCTGGCATGCCGGCGGCGTCTATGGCTCGACTTCGGTCGTGGTGCTGATCCCGGAGCGCAAGACCGGCTTCGCGATCGAGATCAACAGCGAGGAGGCCGAGCCGCGCTTCGGCCTGATGTACGAACTGCTCGACCATTATCTCGGCCTGCCGCACACCGACTGGGCGGCGCGCTTCGGTGCCTATCGCCGTCAGCGCATTGCCGCGGCCGAGGCGGCCGTGGCGCAAAAGGGGGCGACGCCGGCCCAGGTCGGCCCGTCGCTGCCGCTCGCGCGCTATGCCGGGCGCTATGTCGATCCCTGGTACGGCCCGCTCTCGATCACGGCGGACGCTCAGGGGCTCACCGCCGATTTCGTGCCCACGCCGCGGATGAAGGGCCGGCTGACCCATTATCAATATGACACCTTCGTGGTGCGCTTCGACGATCCGGCGATCGAGCCGGCCTACCTGACCTTCGCGCTCGATGCCGAAGGCAAGGTCGCGCGGATCACCGCCAAGGCCGTCTCGCCGATCGCCGATTTCAGCTATGACTATGGCGACCTCGCCTTCGCGCCCGAAGGCGCGGCGCGGTGAACCCGCCGGCCAGAACCCCAGGAGTGGAGACCGCAAGATGAAGGGCAGAAAGTCTCTCGCCGCGCTGCTTTCGGCGCTGCTGATCGCCGGGCCCGCGCTGCCCCAGGAGGGGCCGGCCGCCAAGCCGCCCGTGACCGGCCCCGCGCCGGCCTCGACCGGCCAGGCCGCCGCACCGGCAGCGCCCGCGGCGCCCGAGCTCACCGCCAGCGACCTCAATGCCTGGCTCGACGGCTATTTCCCCGGCGCGCTCGAGGGCGGCAAGATCGCTGGCGCACAAGTGGTGGTGGTCAAGGACGGACAGATTCTCGCCAAGCGCGGCTATGGTTATGCCGATGTCGCGACCAAGGCGAAGATGGACCCCGATCGCAACCTGATGCGGATCGGCTCGACCTCGAAGCTGCTCACCTGGACCGCGGTGATGCAGCTCGTCGAGGCGGGCAAGATCGACCTCAATGCCGACGTCAATCGCTATCTCGACTTCAAGATCACGCCGCCGGGCAATCGGCCGGTGACGATGAACGACCTGATGACGCATCGCGGCGGCTTCGAGGAGGGACTGAAGGACCTGCTCGCCAGCGATCCCAAGCTGATGAAGACGACCGAGCGCTATCTCAAGGAGAATACGCGCCCGTTCCTGTCGGCGCCCGGTGAAGCGCCGGCCTATTCCAATTACGGCGTGGCGCTGGCGGGCTATATCGTCCAGCGCGTCTCGGGCGAGCCGTTCGAGGCCTATGTCCAGCGCCACATCCTGGCGCCGCTCGGCATGGCGCACACCACCTTCGTCCAGCCGCTGCCGCCCGCGCTCGCGCCGCTGGCCGCCAAGGGTTATCGCCAGAGCGACGGGCCGGCCGAGAAGTTCGAGCTGGTCGTCACCGCGCCGGCCGGATCGGTCAGCACGACCGCGGCCGACATGGCGAACTTCATGATCGCGCACCTCCAGGACGGCCGCTTCGGCAACGCCCAGATCCTGCGGCCCGAGACCGAGGCGCTGCTCCGCCGCCCGGCTCCTGCGCGGCCAGGCTTCGATTCGCTCGCCCATGGCTTCTTCCACAGCGTGCGCAACGGCCTCGACGTCTATGGCCATGGCGGCGACACGGTGGTGTTCCACACCGATCTCAACCTGATCCCCGCCAAGAATGTCGGCATCTTCGTCAGCCTGAGCAGCCGGGGCGAGCGCGATTCCGCCTATGGCGTGCGCGAGCGGTTCTTCGACGAGTTCATGGACCGCTATTTCCCGGGGCCGAAGAACGTGACGCCCCCCGCGATCGCCAGCGCGGCGGCCGACGCCCAGGCGCTGGCCGGGCGCTACGAGAGCTCGCGCCGGGTCGAGACCGGCTTCATGAGCATCTTCTACCTGATCCAGCAGGACCAGGTGGTCGCCAATCCCGACGGGACGATCAGCGTCGCCTCGATCGAGGGAAAGACGTTCCGCGAGATCGCGCCCGGCCTGTGGCGCGATGTGGACGGCACGCGGCAGCTGGCGGTGACCGAAGTTGCGGGGCGGCGCTCGATCCTCGACAGTGCCAATCCGGTGGGCATCCTCCAGGCGGTGCCGGCGGCGCGCAATTCGAACCTGTTCCTGCTCGTCGCGGGGCTGTCGCTGCTCATGCTGCTGCTCACCGTGATCGGCTGGCCGGTGGGAGCGTGGCTGCGCCGCAAATACCAGGTCGCGCCGGTCGTCACCGGCCGGGCGGCGCTGGTCCGTACGCTCACTCGCGTCGCCGCACTGGCCGACATCGTCTATCTCTTCGCCTGGTACAACGTCCTCGCGCCGATCCTCGACACCCGGGTGGATGGCTATAACGCCACGCTCGACGGCACGATCCGCACGCTTCAGGTGGCGGCGATCGTGCCGGTGGCGGCGGCGGTGCTCGGGGTGTGGAACGCCGTGAACGCCTTCCGCCTGCCGCTGGGTTGGGGCGCGCGGCTGCGCAGCGTGATCGTCGCGCTGGCGCTGCTCGGCTTCCTCTGGGTGGCTTGGATGGGCCGGCTGATCGGCTGGAGCCTCAACTACTGAGCTCGGCACTCTCGACCAGCACCAGCATCCGCATCTTCTCGAGCAGGATCGCGGCGCGGGGCTCGGCAAGGCCCGAGGCGGCGACGCGGATTACATAGCGATCCGCGTCGCGCGCCACCTCCGCGCGATCATAGGCAAGGTCCTGCTGCGCGAACAGGTTGAGCACGCGCAGCGGCAGGTCGGGCGAGGCAAGCCCGCGAACGAGGAAGCGATGCGACGCCACCGATCACGCCGCCACTCGGCTCCGCGGCGCGGCAGCGATGCGACGGCGGGCGAGCGCTTCCGCTGCCTGGTGCGGCGACAGGCGCTCCCGGGCGGCGAAGTCGAGCACTTCGCCGAGACGCGCCGGCGTCTCCGCGACTCGTGCCGCCGCGTCGTCCGGCGACCAGCCGAGATATTCGGCCGCGACGTTGATGATGCCACCGGCATTCACGACGAAGTCCGGCGCGTAGAGCACGCCCTTGTCGGCGAGCCGCTCGCCATCCTCGGCAGTGCGCAGCTGGTTGTTCGCCGCACCGCAGACGACCTTGGCTGACAGGCGCGCGATCGAGCGGCCGTTGAGCACTCCGCCCAGCGCGCAGGGGGCGAAGACATCGGCCTTGGCCGCAAGAATCGCATCGACCGAGGCGAGTTCGGCGCCGAGCGCCACGGCCACCCGAGCGGCGGTGGCCGAATCGACGTCGGCCAGGATCAGCCGGGCGCCGGCCTTGTGCAGCATCCGCGCGAGCGCCGACCCGACATGGCCGACGCCCTGGATGGCGACGGTGCATTCGGAAAGGTCGCGGTGCAGCCGTCGCTCGACGGCGTGGCGCATCGACAGGAACACGCCGCGCGCGGTCCAGGGGGAGGGGTCTCCGCCGGCGGCGCCCGGCCGCGGCGGCAGCCCGGCGACAAAGCGGGTCTCGCCGGCGACGACGCTCATGTCCTCGACGCTGGTGCCGACATCCTCGGCGGTCACATAGTCGCCGCCCAGGCCCCGCACGGCGCGGCCGAACGCCTCGAAGAGCGCGCGGCGGGGAAAGGCGCCCTCGGGCCGGCGGATCACCGCCTTGCCGCCGCCGAGCGGCAGCCCGGCCAGCGCGTTCTTGTAGCTCATGCCTTCGGCAAGCCGGCAGGCATCGGCCGCCATCGCGGCACGATCGTCATAATGCCACAGCCGGCACCCGCCCGCCGCCGGGCCGAGCGCAGTCGAATGCAACGCGATCACGCATTCCAGCCCGGTCCGCTCGTCCTCGACGACATGAACCCGCTCCGGCACCTCGCCGGTCCCCAAATCCGAAAACATCCGTCACCGCTCCTCACCAATCTGGATGCGGGCTTGTCGCATGCGGCGGGAGGATGATCCGTCCTCATTTTCCGCGATTTGCGCCGATCTTCGGTGACATCGTTCGGCATTTCGGATAAAATGGGTGATTATGACCGATCTTGATCCGTTCGAGAAAAAAATCATCCGCGAGTTGCAGCGCGACGGCAACCAGACGATCGCGGAGCTTGCCACCAAGGTCGGCCTGTCCGCTTCACCCTGTTGGCGGCGTGTCGACCGGCTCGAACGCGAGGGCGTGATCCGCGCGCGAGTGGCGCTGATCGATCGTCGGAAGATCGGGCTCGACGCGCACATCTTCGCGCAGGTCCGGCTCAACGCCCATGGCCGCGCCAATCTCGACGAGTTCAGCGCCGCGATCCGCGGCTTCCCCGAAGTGCTCGACGCCTATGTGCTGATGGGCCAGACCGATTTCATGCTGCGCATCGTCGCCAAGGACATCGACGCCTATGAACGCTTCTTCTTCGAGAAGCTGAGCAAGCTGCCCGGCATCCAGGAAATCACGTCGACGGTCGCGCTCTCCGAAATCAAGTCGACGATCGAACTGCCGATTTAGGGGAGGGGGCGTCCGCACTTTGCGCTGGCACCGGGCGCGGGATCGTGAAAAACCCAAGGGGCGACATGACCGACATTCCCTCCGAAAACACCGCCAGGACCGAGACGCGGCCGGGTCTGGACGGTGTCGCCGTGGAGCGCCTGCTGCGCGGCGCGGCCCTCAAGGGACATGATCCGCTGGCGATCCTCCGCGCGGCGCGGATCGACCCCGCGGTCCATGGCGATGCCGCGGCCGCGATCGACGGGCGTGCGCTGTTCCGGCTGATCCGCCAGATCCAGCTGACGCTCGACGACGCCTTTATCGGCTTCATGGCCGAGCGATGCCGGCTCGCGCTCGATCTTGAGCGCACGCTGGCCTATCTCCATTGCGAGACGTTCGGGGAATCGATCCGGGTGAGCATCCGCTTCACCCAGGCGCTTTCCGAGGACATCGGGCCGCAGCTGATCGAGGATCGCTGGGGCGTGAAGCATGTCTGCGTCTATCACACGATCGAGGGCGTCGATCGCGACATTTTCGTGTGGTTCCGCTTCATCTGGATCTTCCAGCTGTTCAGCTGGCTGATCGGCCGGCCGCTGCGATTGCGCGGCGTCCAGGTGCAGGGCGCGCGGCCGGTGCAGGCCAATGGCTTCGATCGATTCGCGGTGTTCGGCTGCCCGGTGCGCTACGAAGCGCCGTTCGATGCGCTCTTCTATAGCCGCGCCGATCTGGGGGCTCGGCTGGTCCACGGGACGCTGCCCGAGTTCCAGGCCTATAATGCCGGCAACCCCGACTGGTTCGATACGCCGGCCGGGAGCAGCAGCTGGCGGTCGCGCACCGAGCATGTGCTGGTCGATCTCCAGCGCTCGCGGAACTGGTCCGCCCCGATCGAGATGGTCGCCGAGCGGCTGCGCAGCCGCCCGCGTCGGCTGCGCCGCGACCTTGCCCATGAAGGGGAGAGCTTCCAGCAGATCCGCACGCGGCTGCGCGGCGAGCTCGCCTCCGCCTATCTGCTGGTGACCGACCTGCCGATCACCGAAGTCGGCTATCGCATCGGCTTCAGCGAGCCGGGCAGCTTCACCCGCAACTTCACCGAATGGGCCGGGATGACCCCGTCGCAATATCGCGCGCGCTACAAGCCCGACAATGCGCGCGTCGCCGCCGCCTCGATGCTGCTGAGCGAACGCACGGCAATGTGACCGCTTCGGCTGGTCACTTGCGCTAAATCTGTTCGTCAAACCCGTCATCGCCAGCGGCTCGGCGCCGCGCGACGATCCGCCCAACAAAAAAGAGTGGGAGGATTGCATGATCGGGACTCGGAATCTCAGGCGGATCGCCCTGTCGGGCGCGTCCGCACTCGTCGTCACTCTGTGCGCCGCCGCGCCGGCCTCGGCGCAGGATACCCCCGCCGCGACGCAGGACGCGCCGGTCGCCGCGGACACGCCCGTGCCGCAGTCGCAAAGCGCGGACGACGCCGCCAATGATGAAATCGTCGTCACCGGCTCGAGCATCCGCGGCGTGCCGCCGACCGGATCGAACCTGATCAGCGTGACGCGGCAGGACATCGCGACGGTCGGCGCGAGCACCACGGCGGGGCTGCTCGCCACCGTGCCGCAGCTCAACAGCTTCAACACCGCGGCGCAGGCGAGCGGCGGCGGCGCCGGGTCGTTCGCGCCGGGCCTGCGCAGCCTGCCGGCGACGGCGACGCTGCCGCTGATGAACGGCCACCGCCTCGTCGCCTCGAGCACCAAGGAGACCAATCCGGACTTCCCGTTCATCCCCGACCTGGCGATCGAGCGGATCGAGATCGTCGCCGACGGCGCCTCGGCGATCTACGGATCGGATGCGGTGGCGGGCGTGATCAACTTCATCACCCGCAAGCGTGCCTCGGGGCTCGAGACTTCGGTGCGCTACGGCATGGCCGATAATTACCACACCTTCACGGCCAGCGGCCTGTTCGGCAAGGATTGGGGCAGCGGATCGATCGTCGCCGCCTATCAATATGCCGAGAACAGCAACATTCGCGGCGGCGACCGCGATTTCCGCGTCACCGATTTCACCCCCTATGGCGGCGTCGATTCACGCAGCACCGTCTGCCCGGCAGCCAATGTCGCCGTGAACACCACCGCCTATGCGATCTATTATGCCGCGCCCAACCTCGCCCCGAACACGCGCAACCGGTGCGATGCCGGCGCGGTGGCCGACATCGTTCCGGAATCGCGGCTGCACAGCGGCTATCTGACCGCACACCAGGACCTGAGCGACCGGGTGACCCTGTGGGGCGAGATCCTCTATTCGGACCGCAAGGACACGGTGCAGGCGCCGCCGCCGGCCGGCGCCGGCGCCTCGGGCGGAGTGATCCTCTACAATATCCCCGGCTTCTCGACGAACCCGTTCTTTCGCGCGCCGCCGGGCAGCGGCGCGAACATCGAGTTCGTCCAGTTCCGCACCGACAATCTCTATGGCGCGGACCATATCGACAATCGCTTCCGCGTGCGCGCCGGCAATTCCTCGGCCGGGATCGACGCCAAGCTGGTCGGCGACCTGAAGCTCAGCGTCTATGGCACCGCCGACTGGGCGCGCAACGACGCTTATCTCCCCGCGATCAACCCCGCCGCGCTCGATGCCGCGGCCTCGTCGAGCAATCCGGCGACGGCGCTCGATCCGTTCGGCACCGGCACCGCGCCGGCGACGGTGGCCAAGATCCTCGATTATGCCGGCGACCTGGTGATCCACCAGCGCACCTATCTCGGCGCCGCCAAGATCGATGGGCCGCTGCTCGACATGCCGGGCGGCCAGCTCAAGATCGCGGTGGGCGCCGAATATCGCGGCGAAGCCTTCCGCCAGCGCGGCATCTATGGCGGCAGCCCGGTGCCCGAGAGCCTCGATCGCAACATCAAGTCGGTCTATGGCGAGCTGTTCGTACCGATCTTCGGGCCGGGCAACGAAGGCCCGCTGATGCGCAACCTCGCGCTGTCGCTATCGGTGCGGCACGACGATTACAGCGATTTCGGCGCCACCACCAATCCGAAGGTCGGGCTCAACTGGGTGCTCGCGCAGGGGGTGATGCTCCGCGGCACCTATGGCACCTCGTTTCGCGCGCCGGGCCTGCGCGACGTCGGCGCGACCGTCGGCGCCTATTATTTCAACGCCGCCGCGATCGCCGGCAGCGTGCTGCGCGATCCCACGCGCGGCGCCGCGCAGGTCGATACGGTGGTGCTCTATGGCGGCAATCGCGGCCTCCAGCCCGAAAAGGCCAAGACCTGGTCGGTCGGCGCCGACTTCACGCCCAGTTTCCTGCCGAACTTCCGGGCGAGCGTGACCTTCTACAACATCCACTATACCGATGTGATCGGCACGCCGGGCGGCAGCATCGCCTTCACCGATCCCACCTTCGCCTCGGTCGTGTTCCGCAATCCCAGCGCGTCGCAGCTTTCGAGCCTGCTCGCCATCGCCGTGCCGGTGAACTTCGCCGCGGGCGCGTTGCCGGCGATCGGCAACCTGCTCGATTTCCGCCAGGGCAATTTCGGCGTGCGCGATACCAACGGGCTCGATTTCGACATCGGCTATCGCAAGACCACCGGCTTCGGCTCGGTCTTCGCCGGGCTCGCCGGCAACTATATCCTCAAATACGACACCCGGCTTTCGCCCACCTCGGCGACGTCGAACCAGCTCGATCTCGGCGTGCCCAAGGCGACGGCACGGGCGACGCTCGGCGCGCAGGTCGGCCCGGTGACCGGAGTCGGCTTCGTCAATTACCGGCATGGCATCACCAGCCTCTATGCGACGCCGACCGGCACGGCACAGTACAGCGCGGGCTCCTACACCACGGTCGATCTGCGCTTCTCGGTCAAGCTGCCGGACATCGGCGTCGCCAAGGGCACCGAGCTGTCGCTGCAATTGAACGACCTGCTCGATCAGCGGCCGCCCTTCTTCCCGGGCACCGACGGGATCGGCGGCAGCTACAATCTCGGCCGCTATGTCGCGGTCGGCCTGCGCAAGAACTTCTGAAAACCGGCACCGGCCGCGGCGGCGGGCAACCGCCGCGGCTTGGGGCATCTCACCCGAGTAAGCGTTCGAACATGCAAGACTTCTCGCTGACCCTGGACAAGTTCGTCGACCATGCCGCGAAGTGGCACCCCGCCGCCACGATCGCGACCGCCGCGCGCGGCGCCGTCATCGGACGCGTCGGCTATGCGGAGCTGCGCGCGCGCAGCAATCGCCTGTCGGGCGCGCTGCTGTCGGTCGGGCTGCAAGTGGGCGATCGGGTCGGGACGCTTGCCTGGAACACTCAGCATCATCTCGAAGTCTATCACGGCACGATGAACGCCGGGCTGGTGTGCCACACGCTCAATCCCCGGCTCACCGCGGCGCACCTTTCGGCGATGATCAACGATGCCGAGGACCGGGTGCTGGCGGTGGCGGCCAATCTGGTCGGCACGCTGGGCGAATTGCTGCCGCTATGCCCGACGATCGAGCGTGTCCTGGTGCTCGACGGGCCCGTCGATGCCTCGGCCGCGAGCGGGCTGGCGGTGCCGATCGAGGCGATCGATGCCTTCGTCGCGGCGCATGGCGGGCCGGTCGAATGGGGCCAGTTCGACGAGACGAGCCCGGCGGGGCTGTGCTTCACCTCGGGCACCACTGGCAAGCCCAAGGGCGTCGTGTTCACGCACCGCTCCAATTACCTGCATACGATGATGTCGATCCAGCCGGACGCCTATTGCCTCTCGGCGCGCGACACGATCCTCGTCGCCATCCCGATGTTCCACGCCAATGCCTGGGGACTGCCCTTTTCGGCGCCGGCGGTCGGCGCGCGGCTGGTGCTGCCGGGGCGCGATCTCGACGGGGCGAGCCTGGCGGCGCTGATCAACAGCGAGCAGGTCACCATCGCCGGCGGGGTGCAGACCGTGTGGATCGCGCTGCTCGACCATCTCGACGCGACCGGCGGTGACGTGCCGAGCCTGGAGCGCGTGATCATCGGCGGATCGAAATGCCCCGATGCCCTGATCCGTCGCATGGAAGAGCGGCTTGGCGTGCGCGTGCAGACGACCTGGGGAATGACCGAGATGTCGCCGCTCGGCACGGCCGATCCGATCGAATTTCCGCCCGCCGCCGAACGCTCCTCGGGCCGCCCGCCGATCGGCGTCGACCTCAAGCTCACCGATGCCGAGGGTGCCACCCTGGCCGAGCAGCGCGGCGTGATCGGGCACCTCAAGGTCAAGGGCCATTCGGTGATCGACCGCTATTTCAAGGCAGAGGCGAGCGCGCTCGATGCGGAGGGCTATTTCGACACCGGCGATCTCGCGACGATCGATGCGGACGGCAACCTGACGATCTGCGGCCGTTCGAAGGACTTGATCAAGTCCGGCGGCGAATGGATCAATCCCGCGGAGATGGAAGCGATCATCGGCCGCGATCCGCGCGTCGGCCAGGTCGCGGTGATCGGCAAAGCCCATCCCAAATGGGGCGAGCGGCCGGTGCTCGTGGTCGAGATGCGGCAAAGCGAGCCGGGCAGCGCACGCGCGATGATCGAGGCCCTGCGCGGCCGGGTCGCCGATTGGTGGCTGCCCGATGAGGTGGTCGAGCTGCCGCGCATGCCGCTCGCCGCGACCGGCAAGATCGACAAGGTGCGGCTGCGCGCCGATTACGAGAATGGGGAGCTCGAGCGCTATGTCGCCGGTCGCCGCTGAGATGAAGATCGGGGTGGTCGGCGCTGGCCTGATGGGGGCCGAGATCGCGCTCGTCTTCGCGCTCGCCGGATCGGACGTGCTGCTCAACGATCGCAGTGCGGCGGCGATCGAAGCGGCGCTGGTCCGGCTCGGCACGCTGATCGATCGCGGCATCGCGCGCGGGCTCTACACCGAGGACCAGCGGACCGAAGCGCTCGGCCGCATCCGCCCCGCACCGGACCTGGAGGCCTTTGCCGATCGCGACATGGTCACCGAAGCGGTGTTCGAATCGCTCGAGGTGAAGCGCGAGGTGCTCGCCGCGCTCGATCGGATCTGCGCGCCGGGCTGCATCCTCGCCTCGAACACCTCGACCCTGCCGATCTCGACGCTGAGCGCAGCGCTGCCCCCAGAGCGTCGCGCCCACTTCCTCGGCACGCATTATTTCTCGCCGGTCTCGCGGATGCCGCTCGTCGAAGTGATCCCCGCCTTCGATACCGCGCCCGAGACGGTCGCCTGGGCCAGCGCGCTGATCGAGAGCACCGGAAAGACGCCGATCACGGTCAAGGACGTCGCCGGCTTCGCGGTCAATCGGATGCTGCACGCGATGCTGATCGAGGCGGTGCGGCTGGTCGAGGAAGGAGTCGCCACGCCGGCCGATCTCGATACCGCCTGCCGGCTGGGCCTCGGCCATCCGATCGGCCCGTTCGCGCTGATGGATAATGTGACTTCCAGCCTGTGCGTGCAGGTCCAGGAAATCCTGCAGGACGCCTATGGCGAGCGCTTCCGTCCGCCGCCGCTGCTCAAGCAGCGCGTCGCCGCGGGCTATGGCGGCGGCCGCGGCAAGCCGGGCTGGCTGGCAAAGGTCTGAACCAGAAAAAGAGTTGGAGAGGTGTAGCGTGAACAGCCAGTCGGCAAACCAAGGGGTCGCCCCCCCGCCCAGCGCCGGCGCGCGCGTCACGCTGGCGATGCTGTGCTTCGTCTATGTCCTCAACTTCCTCGATCGCCAGCTCGTCTCGATCCTCGCCAAGCCGATCCAGGACAGCCTGAAGATCAGCGACGGCCAGCTCGGGCTGCTCACCGGCTTCTATTTCGCGCTCTTCTATTGCTTCATCGCGATCCCGATCGGCTGGCTCGCCGATCGCACCAGCCGGGTGAGGGTGCTCTCCGCTGCCTGTGCGCTATGGAGCGGCGCCACCGCCGCCTGCGGCATGGTCGGCAGCTATGGCCAGCTCGTCGTCGCGCGGATGATGGTCGGGGTGGGCGAGGCGGGGGGCGTTCCGCCTTCCTATGCGATCATCTCCGATTCCTTCCCGCGCGAGAAGCGGACGACGGCGATGGCGATCTTCAACCTGGGTCCGCCGCTCGGCTCGGCGCTGGGCGTCGCGTTCGGCGCCTCCCTCGCCTCGGCATTCAGCTGGCGCATTCCTTTCTATGTGATCGGTGCGATCGGCGTGGTCACCGCGCTCGCGGTCTATTGGATCGTGCGCGAGCCTGCCCGCGGCCAGTCCGATGGCGCCACCAAGGCAATGCGGGTCGCGGCGAGCCCCGCCGGCTTCGGCGCGACGATCGCCCAGTTCTTCCGCAACCCGCTGCTGCTGATGGCCTCGCTGGCGAGCGGCGCGGGCAATTTTATCACCTATGGCCTGCTCAACTTCACGACGCTCTTCCTGATGCGCGAAAAGGGCATGACGCTGGGCGACGTCGCGATCTGGTACGCGCTGGTCGTGGCGATCGGCATGGGCGGCGGCATCTATGCCTCGGGCCGGATCGTCGATCGCTTCGCCGCCCGCAGCAAGGCGGCCTATGCCACCGTGCCGGCGGTGTCGCTGGTGCTCGCCTTGCCCTTCTTCCTCGGCTTCGCCTGGGCGCCGAGCTGGCCGCTGGCGCTCGCCTTCCTGCTCGTGCCCATGTTCCTCAATTCCTTCTTCCTCTCGGCGACGGTTACCTTCGTCCAGAGCGAAGTGCCGGCCGAGCGCCGGGTGATCTCCGGGGCGCTGCTGCTGCTGGTGATGAACTTCATCGGGCTGGGCCTGGGGCCGACCTATGTCGGGCGGATGAGCGACTGGCTCCGCCCCGATTATGGCGCCCATGCGCTGCAGGCCGCCTATTATGCGCTCGCGCCGATGTACCTGATCGGCGCCGGCCTGTTCCTGATCCTCGCGCGCCTCATCCGCCGCCAAGAAGGAAAGCTGTGATGAACCGCTTCTCGCACCTGATGATCGCCACGCTCGGCGCGTGCGGCCTGATCGCCGCCAGTGCCGCCGCCGCTCCGGACAAGGCTCCCGTCGTCGACGCCCCCGCCGGCGCCGTTAAGGGGCTGCGCGAAGGCGACGCCAATGTCTTCCGCGCCATCCCCTATGCGGTCCCGCCGCTCGGCGAGCGCCGCTGGCGGCCGCCGGCGCCGATGCCCCGCTGGAACGGCGTGCGCACCGCCCAGACCCAGGGCGTCGCCTGCATCCAGCCGCCGATGGCCGCCGGACCCTATGATCGCGGCAAGGTCGCGATGTCCGAAGATTGCCTGACACTCGACGTCACTGCGCCCGCCAAGGCCCGCAAGGCGCCGGTGATGGTATGGATCCACGGCGGCACGCTGATCTGGGGGTCCGGCCATGGCGAGATGTATAGCGGGCGGGAGTTCGTCAAGCGCGGCGTCGTGCTCGTCTCGATCAACTATCGCCTGGGCATGCTCGGCTATCTCGCCCATCCCGAGCTGAGCAAGGAATCGCCCGACAACGTCTCGGGCAATTACGGCCTGCTCGACCAGATTGCCGCGCTGCAATGGGTGCGCGACAATATCGCGGCATTCGGCGGCGATCCGCACAACGTCACGATCTTCGGCGAATCCGCCGGTGCGCTCAGCGTCGAATATCTGCTCGCCTCGCCGCGCGCCCGCGGCTTGTTCCAGCGCGGCATCGTCGAGAGCGGCTATCTGTTCACCACGCCCGAGCTGCGCAGCAAGCGCGGCGAGGAGCCCGCGGCCGAGGCACTCGGCGAATGGCTGGCCGGCAAGCTGGGTGCGCCCAATCTCGCCGCGCTTCGGGCGATGGACGCGCGGCACCTCGCCGAGGCATCGATGGCGACCGGCTACGTCTCATACGGAACCGTAGACGGCAAGATCCTCACTCGCCAGCTGGTCGATACGTTCGAGAAGGGGGAGCAGGCGCCGGTGCCGGTGATCGCCGGCTTCAACAGCGGCGAAATCCGCACGTTGCGACACTTGCTGCCGCCGGTGCCGGCGAGCCCGGCCGCCTATGTCGAGGAGATCAAGACGCGCTATCGCGACCTCGCCGACGATTATCTGAAGCTCTATCCGGCGAGCGCCGACCTCGCCCAGAACGGCCTCGACAGCACGCGCGACGCCGTGTTCGGCTGGCCCTCGGAGCGGCTGGTGCGCAAGCAGGCGGCGATCGGGCAGCCGAGCTATCTCTATTATTTCAGCCACAGCTATCCGAGCTCGGACGCCGCGGGCCTGAACGGCTTCCACGCCAGCGAAGTGCCGTTCGTGTTCGGCACGATCGGCAACACGCCGCCCGCCTGGCCGGCGATCCCCGATACGGCAGCCGAGCACCGCATCTCCGCGGCGATGCTCGATTACTGGACGAGCTTCGCGCGCAACGGAAAGCCGGTCTCGCCCGGCAACGCCGCCTGGCGCCCGCACGGCGTGGAGGGCGCGGTGATGCGCTTTGCGGACGTGCCGCGTGGCGAGACCGGGTTCATGCCGGGCATGTATGCGCTGCACGAGCAGGTCATGTGCCGGCGCCGCGCCGAGGGCAGCCAGTCCTGGACCTGGCGCACCGGCGCTTCCGCGCCCGTGCTGCCGGCGCCCGCCGCGGGCTGCGCTGCAGAGCATTGAGCCCGACGCCGTAACAATCCTGTAATCCCGGAGTCTTTGAACTTTCTCCGAAATCGCACCGACGCGTCATGCGGGCCGCCTAGCGCGGCGCTGCGGCCGACGGGGGATAAGCCGAGTCGTTCCCGCACAGTTTTGGAACCCGCGCTATCCCGGCCTGCGCCGGAACGGAGAAAATATGGCCAGCTTCAAACGCCTTAGCCTCGTGACCATGACCAGCTGCGCGGCGCTCGCGCTCGCGGCCTGCGACGGCGCGAACGACATCGCCTCGCCTGGCAGCAGCGGCAACGTCATCATCAACAATCCGCCCGCGCCGACTCCGTCGCCGACCCCGACCCCCACCACCGCGCTCGTCACGCCGGCCGGCGGCTGCCCGACCCTGTCGGCCGGCGCGCTCACCGACGACGGCACGATCACCGGCCCGACCGGCACCTGGCGCGTCTGCACGCTGCCCTCGCTGATCAATGCCAGCACGACGATCCCGAAGGTCGCCGGCGTGCTCTATCGCCTCAACGGCCGCGTCGACGTCGGTTGCGACGGCGGCTTCACCGCGCCGACGGCCGCCGCGCCGCGTGCCACGGTGACTGCGAGCTGCAACGGCCGCAATCTGACCGCCGATACCAACGTGACGCTCACGATCGAGCCCGGCGCGATCCTTTACGGTGGTACCGGAACCTCCTGGATGGCGGTTAACCGCGGCAACAAGCTGGTCGCCAACGGCACCGCGACCTCGCCGATCATCTTCACCAGCCGCGATAACGTCCTCGGCCTCGAGACCGATGCGACCATGGGCCATTGGGGCGGCGTGGTGCTGATGGGCCGCGCGCCGATCACCGATTGCGACAACGGCACGCCGGGTGTCTCCTGTGAGCGCAACACTGAAGGTTCGTCGGATCCGGCGGTCTTTGGCGGCCTGGACAGCACCTACAATGCGGGCTCGCTGAAATACGTGCAGATCCGTTACTCGGGCTACGTCCTGGGCGCGGACAAGGAGCTCCAGGGCCTCACCACCGAAGGCACCGGCACCGGCACCACGCTCGATTTCGTCCAGAGCCATAACAGTTCGGACGACGGCGCCGAGTTCTTTGGCGGCAGCGTCAACTTCAAGCACTATATCGCCACTGGCGCCGACGACGACAGCCTCGACATCGACACTGGCCTGCAGGGCGCCTTCCAGTACGTCCTGCTGGTCCAGCGTCCGGGCCAGGGCGATGCGCTGATGGAAGTCGATAGCAACGGCAAGGAAGACAATGCCCCTCGCCAGGTGACCAAGGTCGCCAACTTCACCGCGATCCAGACCCAGACCAGCGCCAACAACGAAGGCGCCGACCTGGCCTCGATCCTGCTGCGCGGCAATGCCGATCTCAGCCTGATCAACGGCATCGTGATCTCGCCGAACAACGAGTGCCTGCGCATGAACGGATCGAGCGTCAACGGCTCGGCGCCCGCATCGCTCGTCGCTCGGTCGGTGGTGATGCAGTGCAACGCCACCAAGTATCTCGGCAGCGGCAGCTACACCGCGGCCCAGGTCGCCACGGCGTTCGGCACCGGCGCGAACAACAACAATGACGGCTACACGCCCTCGCTCACCAGCACCTTCGTCAACGGCGCGACCGAGACGGCGGTGACGGCGACCGATCCGAAGACGTTCAGCAGCTTCTTCGACACCACCACCTATGTCGGTGCGGTGAAGACCGGCGACACCTGGTTCCAGGGCTGGACCTGCAACTCGAGCTATGCGGGCTTCGACGCGACCACCACCGCCGGCCGCGCCTGCACCTCGCTTCCGACCACCTGAGGCCAGCCTGGCCAAACTATGGGCGGGGCGTGGCCTGAAGGCGACGCCCCGCCTTTTTCGGATTGATTTGGGGGTTTCCACCATGACGAAGCCGTTGGGGCTTGCCAGCCTGTTGCTCTTCACCACCGCGCTGGTCGCGCCGTCCGTCGCCCGTGCCCAGCAGGCGCCGGCCACGCCCGAGCCGAACGGCGCCCCCGCCACGGAGCCCGCCGCTCAGGACGCCGCCCAGGGCGCCGCGGTGCCGGAACCGCAGGACCCGGCCGCGCAGGAAGAGCCGGCGCCGGACGTCTCGGTTCCCGGCGACGTGATCGTCGTCACCGGCCGTCACGTCAACATGACGCGGGATACGCCCCAGGTCGTCTCCGTCCTGTCGACCGCGGACATCGCGCGCACCGGCGACGGCAACATCGCCGGCGCCCTCGGTCGCGTGACCGGCCTCAGCGTGGTCGGCAACGGCTATGTCTATGTCCGCGGCCTTGGCGACCGTTATTCGCTGGCGCTGCTCAACGGATCGCCGCTGCCGAGCCCCGAGCCGCTCAAGCGCGTCGTGCCGCTCGACATCTTCCCGACCAACGTCGTCTCTTCGTCGCTCGTTCAGAAGAGCTACTCGGTCAATTATCCCGGCGAATTCGGCGGCGGCGTGATCAACCTCACCACCAATTCGGTGCCGGCGGAAGGCTTTCTGACCCTGTCGGGCGGCCTCGGCGCCAACACGGTGACGACCGGCCATTTCGGCTATGTCTATGCCGGCGGCGGCCGGGACTGGACCGGCTTCGACGATGGCACGCGCAACTATGCGCCGGGCCTGGCGACCTATTTCGGCAACGGCCAGCGGCTGAGCAGCGGCACGGTCAACGGCACCGCGATCGCCGGCGAACTCGTCAATGCGAACAATGCCCTGGTTCAGAAGCAGGACAAGATCGGCCCGAATTGGCAGGTCGCGATCTCCGGCGGCGATTCGTGGGAGACGGGCAACGACATGACCGTCGGCGTCATCGCGACCATGGGCTACAGCAATCGCTGGACCACGCGCGACACAATCCAGCAGAATTCGTTGAGCGGCGATTTGTCGCAGCTGGAAAGTTCGTACGAGCGCGTCTCGACCGACAACCGGATCGTCGTGAACGGACTGCTCGGCTTCGGCATGGAGTTCGGCGACAGCAAGGTGCGCTGGACCAACCTCTATGTTCGCGACACGATCAAGCATACGCGGATCAGCCTGGGCAAGCGTGTCGGCACCAATGCGACCGCAGATCTCTCGCAGCAGGATACGGCCTGGTACGAGCGCCAGCTGATTGACAGCCAGCTCGTCGCCGAACTCAAGCTGGCGCCGGAATGGAGCCTCGACCTGCGCGGTGGCTATGCCAATTCGCAGCGCAACGCGCCGGACGAATTCAGTTTCGAATATGTCCGCACGAACGTCGCGGCGGATCCCTATGGGGCTTATTTCGTCAACCGGCTGAACAACGGCAATGGCGGCGACGCGACCGTCAGCTATTCGGAGCTCAACGAGGACCTGTATTCGGCGGGCGCGGACCTCAGCTACCGGCCGATACCCGGCCTCGGCCTGTCGGTCGGCTATGCCTATCTCGACCAGGCCCGGTTCAGCTCGCGGCGCGACTTCCTGTTCACGGCGCCGAGCACATTGCCCACCGGCGTGGCGATGCTGCGCCCCGATCTGCTGCTCAGCCCGGGCCTGATCAATTATTATGGTATCCAGCTGACCGAGACCAATGAGACGAACCCGGCGTTCAACGCCAAGCTGGTCAGTCATGCGGGCTATGGCCGCGTGACCTATCAGATCACGCCGGAAATCTCGATCGACACCGGCGTCCGCTACGAGACGGCGCGCGAGACGGTCAACGCCGCACGGGTGTTCGCTACCGGTGGCACCAGTCCCGCGATCAGCGGCATCGATCGCAGTTACTGGTTGCCCGCCGCCACGCTCACCTGGCAGTTCGATCCCCAGTTCCAGCTGCGGATCAACGCTTCGAAAACGATCGCGCGACCGCAGTTCCGCGAGATGATCTATCAATTCTATTTCGATCCGGACACCAATCGCCAGTATCGCGGCAATCCGCTGCTCAAGGATACCCAGCTCTACAACGGCGAGGCCCGGCTCGAATATTATATGGGCGCCGATCAGCGCGCATCGATCGCGGGCTTCTACAAGCGGCTCGACAATCCGATCGAGACGTTCGTCGCGGGCGATTTCACCACCAGCTTCGCCAATGCGCCGAAGGCCAATCTCTATGGCGCCGAAGTCGAGCTGTCGAAGAAGTTCCCGATGTTCGCCGATCGCAGCCTGGTCGCGACGGCGAACTACACCTACACGCATTCCAAGCTGTCGGTGAAGGCGTCGGACAAGGTCGCGGTCTATGCCGCGTCCTCGACGCTGGCGAGCGACTTCTTCCGCGATGGCTCGCCGCTGACCGGACAGTCGGATCATCTCGCCAATCTCCAGCTCGGCATGGAGCAGCGCAGCCGGCTTTCGCAGCAGACCTTCATCCTCTCCTATGCCAGCAAGCGCGTGACCAGCCGCGGCATCGCCGGCACCGGCCAGCCCGACGTCTACGAATATCCCGGCTTCAACCTGGACTTCGTCGCGCGGCAGGGGATCGACTTGTTCGGTCGCACGATCGACGTGAAGTTCGAAGCGCGGAACATCACCAACAATCGCTACAAGGAAACCCAGTCGACCGGGAAGAACATGGTGATCTACAACCGCTATCGCCTCGGCACGACCTTCAACCTCGGTCTCTCGACCACCTTCTGAAACGCAGGGCTGCAGGGCTCGGCCGAAAGGCCGGGCTCCTGCGCCCGGTCACCAGCCCCAGGGCCTCTCGCGATACCACTGCGTGATGACGTATTTCGTCCCCGCGCGCACCTTCATCGCATGGTGGATCGTCGACGGGTTCACCGAACCGTCGGGCCGCAAATTGTTCCAGGCAAGCAGCTTGCCGGTTTCGGGCTGGACGATCTTGTCGATCGCCTTGAACCGCGTGGCGCCGCCCGCTTCCACATCGTTGAGGTAGAGCATCACCGTCCAGGTCCGCTGCCCGGCGACCGAGCAATATTTCTCGAAGTCGCGCCCGCTCGGCTCGAAATAGTCGGTGTGCGCCTTGAATTCCTGGCCGATCTCGTAGCGCTGGCCCTGCATCGGCTCGCCATGGCTCGGATCGAGCCCGGTGAACGCGGTGATCCGGCGCTTGAGCTCCATTGCCAGCGGATCGGTCGGCGAGAGGTCACAGGTCTCGCTGGTGCGGAAGGCATAGTCGCCATTGTCGTCGGCGATGGTCGAGGGCCGTCGCTCGGCGTCGATCTTGATCCTCAACAGCGTGCAAAGCTCGGGCTCGAGAAAGTCCTTCACGACGAACATCGCTACCTTGGGACTCGGCACGCGCTGCACTCCGGGCCAGCGCATGATCTGCTCGATGACCGGTTCGGACGGGAGGCCCGAGCCGAGATTGGGCGGCGCGGCCTTGGCGTGTGCGGCATGGTCCATGGCGGGCTTTTGCCAAAAGCAGCGAGCCGATGCCAGCGCCGGGCGGCGTGTCATCAAAGTGCAAGCAAGGCGTCACATTCTCGGCATAGCGGCGCCGAACAGGCGACAGGAGCCGGCGATGGACCTCGAAGCGCAAATGCTGGCCCCCCTAGCCGAAGCGCTCGCGCGGGAGTCGAGCGGCGAAGTCGCCGGGGCGCTGCTCGCCGAGGCGCGGCGCCGTCGGGCCTCGCACCTCCATTTCGAACGCGACGCCGCCGGCATGCGGGTGCGGCTGCGCATCGCCGGCCAGCTTTCGCCCCCTCGCGCGATGGCAGCGGATGCGACGCTTTCCGAGCAACTGCGGGCGCTTGCCGGCGCTCGCTTGCTCCCACTGCCGGGCGGCGAAAGGATCGTCGTCCCCCTCGAAGGCGGCGAGCATCGTGACGGCGCGCTCGAAGGCCTGGGGATGTGCGCCGGGCTGGCGACGAGCCTCTTGCCCGCGCTGCGCCGTGCCGGCCTGGTCCTGGTCGCCGGCACGGCCGGGTCGGGGCGCACCGCCACGCTCACGGCATTGATGCGCCAGGGCGGGGAGGGGGGCCGCCATGTCGTGGCGATCGGAATGCCTCCCGTCGGGACGACGACGGCAGTCAGCGCCGCGCGAGGGCAGGCCGCCGCCATCGCCGTCGCACTCGGTCAGGACCCGGACCTCATCGCCATCGACATGCTGCAGGATCGCGAAGCCGCCGAAGCCGCGATCGGCGCAGTCGAGGGCGGTCAGCTGGTGCTGGCGACGATCGATGCGCGCGACGCCGTCGGAGCGATCCGGCGGATGCGGGAATGGCGGATCGAACCGTTCCGGTTGGCTTCGGCGCTATCGGCAGTCACGGCCCAGCGCCTCGTCCGGCGGCTATGCGCTTGCCGGCGGCCCGAACAGGCAACCGGATCGGTCTCGGCGTTGCTCGGATTCGATTCGGGGGCGATCGTCTATGTGCCGGCCGGTTGCGAGGCGTGCGAGGGCACCGGCCATGCCGGCCGGACCGGGGTGTTCGAAGCGATCGTCGCGGACGGCGCCATCCGCCGGCTGATCAATGACGGCGGCGACGAATCGATCCTCGCACGCCATGCCTTCCTGCGCGCGCCCAATCTCGGTTCGGCCGCGCGGGCGCTGGTGCGCGAAGGCGTCACCACGCCCGACGAAGCCGTGCGGATTTCGCGAGGATGAGCGCCGATCGCCCGAATTCGTGCGCGGGCCTGCGCAACGATCTTGCGCTTCCTCGCGACGCTCGCTAAGCGCGCAACCTTCACGGCGGTTGTAGCTCAGTTGGTTAGAGCATCGGTTTGTGGTACCGAGGGTCGCGGGTTCAAGTCCCGTCATCCGCCCCATTTCCCTCGTGACCGCGCGCGCACCGATGACGTGCGGCACCTCCGCAGGAAGTAGCGCGTGATCACCGACTGGGGCTTCCCCGATTTCGACGACCATGAGGGCGTCCACCTGTTCAGCGACCGCGAATCGGGGCTGAGCGCGATCATCGCCGTCCATTCGACGGCGCTTGGGCCGGCAGCCGGCGGCGTGCGCTTCTGGCATTATGCCGATACCCGCGCGGCGATCACCGACGCGCTGCGCCTCTCGCGCGGCATGAGCTACAAGAATGCGATGGCCAACCTGCCGCTCGGCGGCGGCAAGGGCGTCATCCTCGCGGCCGAACCCGGCGCGACCGTCAGCACCGCCCAGCTCGAGGCGTTCGGCCGTGCGGTCGAATCGCTCGGCGGCAAATATGTGACGGCCGAGGATGTCGGCATGTCCGAAGCGCGGATGAAGGTGGTCGCCACCCAGACCCGCCACGTCTCCGGCCTGCCGGTCGCCGAAGGCGGCGCGGGCGGCGATCCGGGCCCGGTGACCGCGCGCGGCGTCTATCTGGGCGTCAAGGCTGCGGCGAAGCGGGGCCTGGGCGCGGAGACCATGGCCGGGGTTCGCGTCGCGATCCAGGGCGTCGGCTCGGTCGGCGGCGGCGTTGCCCGGCTGCTCGCCGCGGACGGCGCGAAGCTGACCCTCGCCGACGTCGATGCGAAACGCGCCCAGGCACTGGCCGCCGAGCTCGGCGCCGAGGCGGTGGACGCGAGCGAGATCCTCGCGCTCGACGCCGATCTGTTCAGCCCCAATGCGCTCGGCGCGATCCTCACCGAACAGTCGATCCCCCAGCTCAAGGCCAAGGTGGTCGCCGGCGGCGCCAACAACCAGCTCGCGACGCGGCAGGACGGGCACCGCCTGCACGATCGCGGCATCCTCTACGCCCCCGATTACGTGATCAACGCGGGCGGGATCATCAATGTCGGGCTCGAATATCTCGGCCAGGGCAACATGGCCGAGGTCCAGGCGCGGGTCGACAAGATCCCCGAGCGATTGATCGAAGTGTGGGACGAGAGCGCCCGCACCGGCGATCCCGAAAGCGAAGTCGCCGATCGCATCGCGCAGAGGCTGATCGGGCGGGGCTGATCCCGCGACACGCGTTCCAACACGTCCTCCGTTCGCCCTGAGCTTGTCGAAGGGCAGTCCTTCTCTTCACCCGAGGGAGAGGAACAGGGCCGCCCTTCGACAAGCTCAGGGCGAACGGGGGAGGGGGACGCGTTCGCGAAAAAATTTGCGCCCGGATGTCACATCCGGCACCCCCTGCCTCGTCATGCCGTCGTCACTCAAATGGAGACGACCGATGACCCAACGCCTCGACCCCTTTGCTGCCGCGCCCGCTCCGATGAAGGCATGGCTCGACGCTTCGCTGAAGGTCGCCCCGTCGATCGAGCCAGCGCTGCTCGAGCTGGTCAAGATCCGCGCCTCGCAGATCAACGGCTGCGCGAACTGCCTCAACATGCACACCGCCGATGCGCGCAAGGCCGGTGAGAGCGAGCAGCGCATCTACCTGCTCAGCGCCTGGCGCGAGGCGCCGTGCTACACGCCGCGTGAGCGCGCCGCGCTGGCCTGGACGGAAGCGATGACGCTGGTATCCAGCGCACGGGCGCCCGAAGACCTCTATCAGGAATTCGCCTTCGAATTCAGCCCGGCCGAGCAAGTGGAGCTCACCTTGATGGTCAACGTGATCAATGGCTGGAACCGGATCGCGGTCGGTTTCGAGCTGTTCTACGAGACCGCGCCCAAGGTCGCCGCGGCATGAGCGGCGCGGACGCAGCGGCGAGCTTCGATCCGCTGCGTCCGCGGCTGGCGCGCATCGCCTATCGCATGCTCGGCTCGGTCGCGGACGCGGAGGACGTGGTGCAGGACGCGTTCCTGCGCTGGCTCGCCACCGATCGCGCCGCGGTGCGCGAGCCCGAGGCGTTCCTGCGCCGGGTGGTCACGCGGCTCTGCCTCGATCAGCTCAAATCCGCCCGCGCGCGGCGCGAGACCTATGTCGGCCCCTGGCTGCCCGAGCCGATCGTCGAGGAAGAGGATGAGGTCGACGACGTCACGCTGCCGCTGATGATGGCGCTCGAACGCCTCTCTCCGCTTGAGCGCGCCGCCTTCCTGCTCCACGACGTGTTCGGCCTCGGCTTCGAGGAGATTGCCGAGACGATCCAGCGCGATTCCGCCGCGTGCCGCCAGCTCGCCAGCCGGGCGCGCACCCATGTCCGCGCCGCGCGGCCGCGCTATGCGCTGCCCCGGGACAAGGGGCTGGAGATCGCCGCCGCCTTCTTCGCCGCCTCGCGCAGCGGCGACATGGGCGCGCTGCGCGGCCTGCTCGCGGCCGACGTCTCGCTCTGGTCGGACGGCGGGGGCAAGGTCCGTGCCGGGCTGCGGCCGATCCATGGCGTCGAAGACATGCTCAAGCTCCACGGCTCGCTCGCCCGCTTCTTCGCCAGGGAGATGTCGCGGATCGTCCGCTATGGCCTGATCAACGGCCTGCCGGGATTCGTGACGATCGAGCCCGGCGGCATCCTCCAGACGACGGCGCTGGAGATCGGCGAGGATGGCCGGATCGCCGGCATCTACGTCACCCGCAACCCCGACAAGCTTGGCCATCTCGCCGCGGTCCATTGAGGAAATCCCGGACGTAGATTCCGCCGGCGAACCCCGCTAAGTCGCGCTCGTGCCTGCCTTGCATGCCCTTGCCAATCCCGCGCGCTTCCTCAAGCTTGCGCGGCCGCTGACGCCGATCCTGCTGTGGCTCGGCGTCGCGCTGACGGCGATCGGCTGCTGGGCGGGGCTTACGCAGACGCCGCCCGACTATCTCCAGAAGGAGAGCGTGCGCATCCTCTACATCCATGTTCCCACCGCCTGGCTCGGCATGGGCGGCTGGACGGGTCTGGCACTGTCGAGCCTCGCCTATCTCGTCTGGCGCCATCCGCTGGCGCATGTCGCGGCGCGCGCGATCGCACCGGTGGGCGCTTTGTTCGCCGCTTTGTGCCTCGTCACCGGCGCGATCTGGGGCCGGCCGACCTGGGGCACCTGGTGGGAATGGGACGGGCGGCTGACCAGCATGTTGCTGCTGTTCTTCGTCTATATCGCCTATGTCGCGCTCGCCCGCGCCGATGCCGATCGCGGCGGCGATGGGCGGGTGCCCGCGCTGTTCGGCGTCGCCGGCACGGTGCTGCTGCCGATCATCCGCTATTCGGTGGTGTGGTGGAACACGCTGCACCAGGGGCAGAGCATCGGCCTCACCAGCTCGACGATCGACCAGTCGATGCTCTGGCCGCTGTTCTTCACCCTGCCGGGCTTCACCCTGTTCTTCGCCGGCGTCGTGCTGATGCGGATGCGCGCGATGCTCGCGGCGCAGAAGGTCGAGGCGCGCTTGAAGCGGATGGCGGCGGCATGAACCATTGGCTTTTCGTGGCCGCGGCCTATGGCGTGACGCTGCTCGGCGGCGGCGCGGTGGCGCTGGCGAGCTGGATCGCGATGCGCCGCGCCGAGGCGCAGGCCGAAGCCTTGCGGCGCGATCGATGAAGGCCAAGCATCAGCGCCTCGTCCTCGGCCTGCTCGCGCTCGGCGCGGTGGGCGGCGCCTCGGCGCTCGCGCTGTCCGCGCTCAAGGACCAGGCGGCGTTCTTCTATGCCCCCGGCGACCTGATCGGAAAGCCGCTGCCGCTCGGCCGCAACGTCCGGCTCGGCGGGATGGTCGAGCAGGGCTCGCTCCGGCGCGGCGCCGACGGCGTCTCGATCCGCTTCACCGTGCGGGACACGACGGCGAAGAAGGTGCCGGTCGCATTCCGCGGCGTGACGCCGGACCTGTTCAAGGAAGGCTCGGGCGTGGTCGCCGAAGGCAAGTTCCAGCCCGATGGCAGCTTCGTCGCCGACAATATCCTCGCCAAGCATGACGAGCGCTACATGCCGCCCCAGGCGGCGGGCAACCAGCACGTCACCAAGTCGCTCGAGCAATGATCGCCGAAGCCGGTCTCGCCGCGCTGTGGCTCGCCGCAGCCCTTGCCCTGATGCAGGTGCTGCTTGCCTGGGGTGCCGCCAAGGCGGCGGCGAACCCCGGCGGCGCGATGATGATGCGCGGCCTGCGCAGCGTCGCGATGGCGCAGGGCGTACTGGTGCTCGCCGCGTTCGGCGCGTTGATCTGGCTGTTCGTGCGCAGCGACATGTCGGTGCTGCTCGTCGCCGAGAACAGCCATTCGATGAAGCCGCTGATCTACAAGATCGCCGGCGCCTGGGGGAACCACGAGGGCTCGATGCTGCTCTGGGTCACTGTGCTCGCGGTGGCCGGCGCGGCGGTGGCGCTGTTCGAGCGGCGGCTGGCGGCCGGCACGCTGGCCGCCACGCTCGGCGCCCAGGCGGTGATCGCGCTCGGCTTCTATGCCTTCCTCGCCTTCGCCTCGAACCCGTTCGTCCGGCTCGATCCGGCGCCGATCGACGGGCACGGCCTCAATCCGCTGCTCCAGGACCCCGGCCTCGCCTTCCATCCGCCGACGCTCTATCTCGGCTATGTCGGCTTGTCGGTGGCGTTCAGCTTCGCGGTCGGCGCGCTGCTCATGCGCGACGTCGGCCCGTCCTTCGCGCGGGCGATGCGGCCCTGGGTGCTCGCCGCCTGGATCTTCCTCACCCTCGGCATCACCGCGGGCAGCTATTGGGCCTATTATGAGCTCGGCTGGGGCGGCTGGTGGTTCTGGGATCCGGTCGAGAACGCCTCGCTGATGCCCTGGCTCGCCGCGACCGCGCTGCTCCACTCGGTCAACGTCCTCGCCGCGCGCGACGGGCTGCGTGCCTGGACGCTGATGCTCGCGGTCGTCGCCTTCTCGATGTCGATGATCGGCACCTTCCTGGTCCGTTCGGGCGTGCTGATCAGCGTCCATGCCTTTGCCGTCGATCCGACCCGCGGCACCTTCATCCTCGCGCTGCTCGGCATCTATATCGGCGGAGCGCTCGCTTTGTTCGGCGCGCGGGTGGGCACGGTGAAGCAGGGCTCGACCTTCGAGCTGGTCAGCCGCGAAGGCGCGCTGGTGCTCAACAATCTGCTGCTCTCGGTGATCCTCGGCGTCGTCTTCATCGGTACGCTCTATCCGCTGCTCGCCCAGGCGATGGGTGTGCAGCTCTCGATCGGCGCGCCCTTCTTCAACAAGGCCTGCGTGCCCGTGGCGCTGGCGCTGGTCGTCGCGACCGCGGCTGGCCCACTGCTCAAATGGCGCCGCGACCAGTGGCGCGCGCTGCTCGGCAAGCTCGCCTGGCCGGGTGCGGCGGCGGGACTGGTGCTGGTCGCCGCCCTCGCGCTGAGCGGTGGCCGGCATGTCGTCGAGCTGCTCGGCATCGCCTTCGCCGCGGGCCTCGCCATCGCGAGCGTGCTGCCGCTGGTCGGCCGCAAGCTGCGCCGCACCCCGCTCCACATCTGGGGCATGGTCATCGCGCATCTCGGCATCGCGGTGAGCATCGGCGGCATGGCGAGCGACAGCGCCTTCAAGGTCGAGCGGCTCGCAGCGCTGCCGGTGGGCCAGCAGGTCGAGGTTGGCCCCTATCGCGTCAAGCTTGCCGAAATCCGCCCGACGATCGGGCCGAACTGGTCGGCGATGGAGGCGCGGCTCGAGGTTTCGCGCGGTGGCGGGGCGCCGTTCACCCTGTTCCCGCAGCAGCGCTTCTTCGCCAATCCGCCGACCAACACCAACGAAGCCGCGATCACCACGACCTGGGACGGCCAGCTCTACACCGTGCTCGGCGCCGGGGACGGGCAGGGGCGCTGGCAGCTGCGGCTGTGGTGGAAGCCGTTCGTCACGCTGATCTGGGCCGGCGGCGGGATGGTCGCGCTGGGCGGGCTGCTCGCATTGCTCGGCCGGGTGCGCCTGCGCCGCCGCGTGCGCGTGGAGGAGGGCGAATGAAGCGCCTGCTGATCTGGCTGCCGCTGCTGCTCTTCGCCGGCGTGTTCGCGCTCGTCGCGGCGGGGCTGTTCAAGCCCTCCGACCGCCTCGTCCATTCGGCGATGGTCGGCAAGCCGCTGCCCGCGCTGGCGCTGAAGCCGCTCGTCCCTGGCAAGCCCGGCATCGCCACCGCCGATTTCGGCCAGGGCAAGCCGCGGCTGCTCAATCTCTTCGCGAGCTGGTGCATTCCCTGCATTGCCGAAGCGCGGCAGCTAATGAAGCTCAAGGCGGCCGGCGTGGAGATCGACGGCATCGCGATCCGCGACACGCCCGAGGCGATGCGCACCTTCCTCGCGCAGAACGGCGATCCCTATGCGCGGATCGGCGACGACCAGGAAAGCGTCTCGCAGATCGCGCTCGGCTCGTCGGGCGTGCCCGAGACCTTCATCGTCGATTCGCACGGGGTGATCGTCGACCAACATATCGGCGACATCCGCGAGGACGACGTACCCGGGATCCTGCGCAAGCTGGAGGCGGCGAAGTGAGCCGCGGCACCCTCTTCCGTCATGCCGGACTTGTTCCGGCAGCCACCGTGCGACGGGCGATGCGGCGCCCTCACTCGTCCATCGCCCGGCGCGGGCGTCGACCCCGGCACAAGGCCGGGGTGACGATGGGGATTTTGGCGGCGATGACCCTCGCTACGCCGGTCCATGCCGACTCGAACCGCCCGCCGGCCCCGCTCGCCTATACCCAGCTCGCCGATCCGGGGCAGGAGGAGCGCGCCAAGGCGCTGATGGAGACGCTGCGCTGCCTGGTCTGCCAGGGCCAGTCGATCGCCGATTCGGATGCCGAGATGGCCGGCGACATGCGCGCGCTGGTGCGCGAGCGGATCGCCAAAGGGGAAAAGGCGGAGACGATCCGCGCCTATCTCATCCAGCGCTACGGCGATTACGTCACCTATGATCCGCCGCTGAGCTGGGTCACCGCGCCGCTGTGGATCGCGCCGGCGCTGCTGCTCGTCGTCGGGCTGCTGCTCGCGCGGCGGCTGTTCCGCAGGAGGGCGCGCTGATGGGGTGGGCGATGCTCGCCGGAATCGCCGTGGCGGCCGGGCTGCTGCTCGCGCTGCTGCGCTATCCGTGGAAGCTGTGGAGCATTCCCGCCGCCGCGCTGATGATCGCCGCGGCCGGCTATGCCTGGCAGGGCAGTCCGCGCCTCCCGGGCCATCCGGTCTCGCCCGAAGCCGAGCGTCCCAAGCTCGACCAAGGGCTGGTCGACCTGCGCGATGCGATGTTCGGCAAATACGGCACTTATGCCTGGAGCTATGCCAATCTCGCCGACGGGATGATCCGCGCGGGCAAGCCCGATCTCGCGCTGGCGGTGTGGCAGGGGGCGGTGCGCAAGGAGCCGGGCGAACCGGCGCTGTGGACCGGTTTCGGCACCGCGCTCGCCGAGCATGACGGCAATCAAATCTCTCCGTCCGCGCAATATGCCTTCGACCGCGCCTTCGCGATCGCGCCCAAGCATCCCGGGCCGGCCTTCTTCTACGGCCTCGCCCTGATCCGCGGCGGCAAATATGCCGAGGCGCTGCCCTGGTGGGAAAAGGCAGTGGCGTTCACCCCCGAAAAGGCAAGCTATCGCCGCGATATGGTGCTGCGCCTGATCGCCCTCGAAGTGCTCGTAGCCCGGATGCAAGGCATGCAGGCGCCTCCCGCGAAATAGAGGCCATCACTGCTCCCCGCCGAAGGCCGGGGCCCAGCTGCCGCACATCCGAAGAAGCGCCGGAACCTCAAGAACCGGCCCGATACTGGACCCCGGCCTTCGCCGGGGAACGGCATTGCTGAGGTCGCTCGAGTCAATTCCTCCCCCGGGACGCTGCGCGTCCGGTGGAGGGGGACCGCCGCCGAAGGCGGTGCTGGAGGGGTCTACCACCGCTGCCGTGGACCCCCCTCCACCATGCTGCGCATGGTCCCCCTCCCCCGGAGCCGCAGGCTCCAGGGGAGGATCTGGCCCTCAGCCCGCCCAGGCCTCGTACGGCAGGTCGAGATCGTCGGCGACTGCCTTGAACGCGATCTTGCCCTTGTAGACGTTGAGGCCGTTGGCGAGGTGCCGGTCCGCCTTCATCGCGCCTTCCGCGCCCAGATTGGCGAGCTTGAGCACGAAGGGCAGCGTCGCATTGTTGAGCGCGAAGGCCGAAGTGCGTGCCACCGCGCCTGGCATGTTCGCCACGCAATAATGGATCACGCCGTCCACCTCGAACACCGGATCGTCATGCGTGGTCGCCCGGCTGGTCTCGAAGCAGCCGCCCTGGTCGATCGCGATGTCGACCAGCACCGAGCCGCGCATCATCGTCTTGAGCATGTCGCGGGTGACGAGCTTCGGCGCCGCCGCGCCCGGCACCAGCACCGCGCCGATCACCACCTGGGAAGTCTTCACCGCCTCGGCGATCGCCGCCTTGCTGGCATAGGCGGTCTTGATCTGGCTGCCGAAATGCATGTCGAGCTCGGCCAGCCGCTCGTTGCTGATGTCGTAGATCGTCACGTCGGCGCGCTGGCCGGTCGCCATCTGCGCGGCGTTGATGCCGGAGACGCCGCCGCCCAGGATCGCGACCTTGCACGGCGCCACACCCGGCACGCCGCCGAGCAGCTCGCCGCGGCCGCCCTGTTCCTTTTCGAGATAGTGCGAGGCGACCTGGATCGACATGCGGCCCGCGACTTCGCTCATCGGCTTGAGCAGGGGCAGGGCGCCCGAGTTCGAGGTCACCGTCTCATAGGCGATGCAGGTCGCGCCCGACTTCATCAGCCCCTCGGCCTGCGGCTTGTCGGCGGCGAGGTGGAGATAAGTGAACAGCAAATGGCGCGGCTCGAGCATCGCGATCTCTTGCCGCTGCGGCTCCTTGACCTTCACGATCATGTCCGAATTGGCGAACACGGTCTTGGCATCGGGCGCGATCTTGGCGCCGACCGCGGTATAGGCGGCGTCGTCGAAATCGATGCCCATGCCGGCCTGGGTCTCGACCAGCACTTCGTGCCCGGCATGGACCAACTCGGCGACCGAAGCTGGGGTCAGACCGACGCGATATTCGTGATTCTTGATTTCCTTCGGAACGCCGACGCGCATGGAAGCTCTCCGCAAAAATGGCGCGGCGATGCTAACTCAACTCGACCCCGCGAATCCGTGCAAAGTTGCGCGTGCGGCGGGGGTCTTGTCGCATGGTTCTGGCGGATCGGGCCCGAAAGGCGCATATTCATGCGCGATGGACAGAATCGACGCAGCAATCCTCAAGGCGCTCGCCGCCGACGCGCGCGCGCCCGTCAGCGCGATCGCCGGGGAGGTCGGCCTGTCGCAATCCGCCTGTACCCGCCGCATCCAGGGGCTCGAAGCCTCGGGACACCTCACCGGCTACGGCGCGCGACTCGGCCACCGCCGGCTCGGCTTTCGCATCACGGCGCTCGTCGACATCACCCTCGGCACCCAGGTCGAGGAGGATCTCGCCCGCTTCGAAGCGGCGGTCGCGCGGATCGACGGGGTGGTCGAGTGCGCGCTCGTCTCGGGCGGGCAGGACTATCGCCTCAAGATCCTGGCGCGCGACCTCGACGATTACGAACGCCTCCACCGCGAGCATCTCGGCCGCCTGCCCGGGGTGGTGACGATCAACTCCAGCTTCGTCCTCCGCTCGGTCCCCACTCGCAGCGAGGCCGACGCCCTGTTCGCGACCCGCAGCTAGGCGCCCCTTCGGCGAACCAGGTAAAAGCCGCCGTCCCCTCGCATACCTCGTCACCCCGGACCTGTTCCGGGGTCCACCCAGCCCCACTGGCTGAACGAGAGCCTCTTGCCCATCCCTCGCCTCCCGGTGGGCCCCGGAACAAGTCCGGGGTGACGGCTTCTGTTGGGTAGGCGCGAGGCCCCCCCACCTAAGGGAACATCCCGACCCCCTTGCGCGTCCAGCCAGGCGTAACGACATAACATTGCTACCCAATGCTGCGCGTGCTAACGGCCCGCGCACTTTGAAGATCGAGAACGCAGGTCGCATGACCAGGTCCGTTTCCTCCAAGCCGCGACATCCGCGACCGTGAACGTCACTCCGCAAGGGGCCGCCCAGCCGGCTCCGGCACTGTATGATGCGCATGACGCGCATGGCCATGGCCATGCCGCGACGTGGAAGCTCGCGCTCGGCGCGATCGGCATCGTCTTCGGCGATATCGGCACCAGCCCGCTCTACGCCTTTCGCGAGACCTTTGCCGGCCACCACAAGCTGACGCTCGACACGCTCCACATCATGGGCGTGATCAGCCTAATGTTCTGGTCGATGATGGCGGTGGTGACGCTCAAATACGTCACCATCATCATGCGCGCGGACAACAAGGGCGAGGGCGGCAGCCTGGCGCTGCTCGCGCTGATCTCGCGCAGCAGCGGCAATCCCAAGCGCTGGACCCAGGGAATCGTGCTGCTCGGCGTGTTCGCCACCGCGCTCTTTTATGGCGATTCGATGATCACGCCGGCGGTCTCGGTACTTTCGGCGGTCGAGGGCCTGGCAGTCGCCGCCCCGGGCTTCAGCCGGCTGGTGCTGCCGATCGCGGTGGTCATCCTGGTGATGCTCTTCTCGATCCAGCGTACCGGCACCACGCGGGTCGGGGCATTCTTCGGCCCGGTGATGATGCTCTATTTCCTGGTCATCGCCACGCTGGGCACGCTCAGCCTCGTGCAGACGCCGAGCATCCTCTGGGCGCTGTCGCCGCACCACGCCTTCGAATTCTTCGCGGTGAACCCAACGCGTGCCTTCCTCGCGCTCGGCTCGGTCGTCCTCGCCGTCACCGGCGCCGAGGCGCTCTATGCGGACATGGGCCATTTCGGCCGCAAGCCGATCCGCGTCTCCTGGCTGTGGTTCGTGCTGCCCGCGCTGATCCTCAACTATATGGGGCAGGGCGCGCTGCTGATGCGCGAGGGCTATCCCGCGCTCGAAAGCCCGTTCTACATGCTCGCCCCCGAGGCGCTGCAATTCCCGCTCGTCATCCTCGCCACCATGGCGGCGGTGATCGCGTCGCAGGCAGTGATTTCGGGCGCTTTCTCGGTCACTCAGCAGGCGATCCAGCTTGGCTTCGTGCCGCGCCTCAAGATCGAGCATACCAGCGCCGCCACCGCCGGCCAGATCTACATCCCGCTCATCAACTGGGCGCTGATGATCATGGTGATCCTGCTGGTGCTCTCGTTCCGCACCTCGTCGAACCTCACCGCGGCCTATGGCATCGCGGTCACCGGCGCGATGCTGATCGACAATTGCCTGCTCGCCGTGGTGCTGTTCTCGCTGTGGAAGTGGAAGAAGATCTTCGCGATTCCCTTGCTCGCGCTCTTCTTCACGGTCGATCTCGCCTATTTCGCCGCGAACCTCACCAAGGTGCCCGATGGCGGCTGGTTCCCGCTGATGGTCGGCTTCCTGGTGTTCACGCTGCTCACCACCTGGTCGAAGGGGCGCAAGCTGATGATCGAGCGGCTGCGCGAGAGCGCGATGCCGATCAAGATCTTCATCCAGTCCGCGGCGACCAGCGCGACGCGCGTGCCCGGCACCGCGGTGTTCATGACCTCGACGCCCGACGGCGTGCCGCACGCGCTGCTCCACAACCTCAAGCACAACAAGGTGCTGCACGAGCGCGTGATCCTGCTCACCGTCAAGATCGCCGACGTGCCCTATGTCCCGGACGAGAAGCGCTTCATCATCGACGATCTCGGCCGCGGCTTCCACCGCATGATCCTCTATTTCGGGTTCATGCAGGAGGCGGACGTGCCCGCCGCGCTCAAGCAGGTTTCGAATTGCGGCGCCGAGTTCAAGATGATGGAGACCAGCTTCTTCCTCGCCCGCCAGACGCTGCTCGCCTCGTCGCGGCCGGGGATGATGATCTGGCGCGAAAAGCTGTTCGCCTGGATGTTGCGCAACGCCGAAAGCGCGATGGAGTTCTTCCGCCTGCCGACCAACCGCGTCGTCGAACTCGGCAGCCAGGTCGAGATCTGAGCAGGGTCGCGCCGGCTTCCCCTTTCGGTTCCCCGGCGCAGGCCGGGGCCCAGTTGCCACGAAATCGCAAAGGCGGGATATCCTCGAAGATGCGCCGAAGCGGGGCCCCGGCCGGCGCCGGGGAGCAAGATGGCTGACGCTTCCAAACCCGCCCCCCTGATCGTCACCGCGCTGATCGGCCGCCAGGACCAGGCCTGGTTCAACGCCCTGCGCCGCGAGCACTATCCGCCGGAACGCAACGTCGTCGATGCGCATCTCACGTTGTTTCACCAGCTCCCGCCTTCCTCGGCGAAGGAACTGAAACACCGCCTCGCCCAGCAGGTCCGCGGCCTCCGCGCCCCGCGCGCCCGCGTCACCGGGCTGATGACGCTCGGCGGCGGCGTCGCCTATCGCATCGACTCGCCCGACCTCACGCGCATCCGCGCCGAGCTGGTCGATGCATTTGCCGGCCTGCTCACCGCGCAGGACGCCGGCCGCTGGCGCCCGCACGTGACGATCCAGAACAAGGTCCGCCCCGTGCTCGCCAAGGCCGTGCTCGCCGCGCTCTCGCGCGATTTCGTGCCCCGCGAGGTCGAGATCGCGGGGCTCGCGAGCTGGTGGTATCGCGGCGGCCCGTGGGAAGCACATTCGCGCCACATGTTCGCTTGACCGCCCGCCGAGCCGGACCTATGTGGCCGCTTCGCTTCGGCGAGCCCGTTCTGGGGCGGAGTAGCTCAGTTGGTTAGAGCAGCGGAATCATAATCCGCGTGTCGGGGGTTCAAGTCCCTCCTCCGCTACCACCTCACCCCCGTTGACTAGCGCGAGCAGTTTGCGCGATGAACTGGGCGGGGGCCCGCGACAATCAATCATCGGGTGCAACGCCTCCCTGTTCCATTCTCGCCAGGGGGACATCCGATGAAGAATCTCGCCCGCTTGAGTCTTGTGATCGCGACGGCGCTATCCTGCGGGGCGCAGGCGGCCGAGCATCGCCGGCCGGCAAGCGGCGCCGTGGCTGCTGATCCGGCGTCTGTTTCGGTCAAGCTCAAGGACTGGATGAACGCGCGCTTCCTCGAAGTCGGCAGGAGCTGTTTCGAGGGATTCAAGGCAAAGCCGAACAAGACCGTCATCCCCAGGAATGTGCTCGATTGGGGCGTCATGGCGTCCAACGGCGACAAGGTCGTCACGTCCTATGACGGGCAATCGGTGGATACGCTGTTCACCACCGTCTATCTCAACAATGGCGGAACGACAGCGCCGCTTGCCGGCGAGATCGGGGCGACCTGGCCCGTCACCTTGGCGCCGATCCTCGCGGAGCGGTACGATCCCGCGCGTCGGCAGCATAATTGCGTGACCATGCTTTCCGCCAACGCCAAGGTCGATGCCGATATCGGGGTAGCGGGCATCCAGGCCGCGTTGGAGGGGAGCACCAAGAACGACTCGTCCCTGACGCTCTTCGCCTATGGCGGTCGCATCCTGTCTCCCGTTGTGTCAGTTCTGTCGCCGTCAAGCGTGACGGCGCGTCCGAAAGGGGTCTCGCCCTTCGCGATCCATCTTGCGGTATGGCAATGGTATCGGGCGCATCCCAATCAAGTGCCGAACGGCGCCAGTGGCAATCTCGGCCTGAGGGGCGAGGTGGAAGGCATTGCCACGATGCGCCTGCGCGGGCTCACCCAGGAGTCGATCCTCAAGGGGAACGGCGACCTCAAAACCGCCCTGTTCTTCGTCAATGCCGAAGCCGGCGCGGAAGGAAGCATCTCGACCAAGACGACGGCGGACGACGCGCGCTTCGCAGTCGCGATCTGGCGCGATAGTTTCGTTCCGCTGATGTCCGCAGCCGGGATCGCGGCCAACGCGCCCGCCTTCCGTCAGTTCGTCCCGGCGACGGATAATCCAACCGAAGTCTCGAGCGCGAATGCCTTCGATTACGCGATCGACTTGCTCGACGTTCCCAGCGCCTATTGCGACGGCAATTTCTGGAAGCAGAAATCGGTCACGCCAACCGGACGCCAGGCAACCGTTGCGCTCCTCGACGTTGCGCCTGTCGTGGTCGCAGAGCAGCAACGCTGTCGCTTCAAGCTTGCGGTCACTCCGGCTTCGACACCGTCGGATCAGGTCGAAATCCCGTTCACGCTGGAAACTCGCGTCCCGGCCGTGTCCGGCGGCAGCGATACGGTCATGGAATTGCCGCTTCGCTCGCCGGTGACGTTGCCGGACCGTCGGGCCAATATGACCTTCCGGCCCGCCCAGGGCCAATCGTCGATCGTGCTCCCTGCCGTATCGGCGCCGGATGGCCGCAGCCAGTTCACGCTTACCTACCCGCTCAAGCAGGAGGGCGCGCAGCGCGCGAGCGGCGTGGTGAACGGGAGCCCGGACGTCACGATGACCTGCGGTGCAGCGCAGGCGCAGTCGGTTCTTCTCGGCAGCGGCTCGGTTGTGCTTTCGACGGCCAACGATGTCTACGACCTCGCCCTGAAAATCGACGTGCCGAACGCGATCTTTGGAGATCTTCGTCAAGGGTCGAGCGCGCAATGCACGATCGACGGGAAGCTGACGCTCCGGCTTGCGGGAAGCAGCGCGACGGTAGCGCTCACGCTGCCCAGTTTCACCATCACGGTGAAGCGTGAACCGACGCCGGCGCCGCCGGTCGCGGCGATCGAGGCGGCCCATCGATTGCTCGGCTGAGCAGCGGGTCGCCTTGGGCCGCCCGTAGTTTGCGCCAAGGGCTTCCAATGTAGGATTTCCTCTGCTCCACTCGCCGGAGGCGCGGCTGGCCAGGCGAGCCGGAAACGGGGCGAGGGGGCGGAAATTCATGCTGGAGATGCGCGATGTTCGTGATCTTCGCGACGCGACTCGGGAAGATCGCGGCGGGCTGACGCGCCGGACGGTGCTGGGCGCGCTCTCGCTGCTCGGTGCCGGTCCGGCGATCGCATTGCCCGCACCGGCGCAGGAGCGGCTGCCCTGGGCGAGCTTCCGCAAGACTCCGGACTATCCCCGCCTGGTCGAGGCGGTGCGGCGGATGAAGGCGAACCCGGACGCGACCAGCCCGGCGAGCTGGAGCTTCTGGCCGCAGATCCACATGCACCATTGCCCGCATGGCCAGGATTATTTCCTCGCCTGGCACCGGGGCTATCTCCATTTGTTCGAGACGCAGCTGCGCGCGATGACCGGCTCGGCGACGCTGCGGGTGCCCTATTGGGATTATTTCGCCGATCCGCGCCTCCCCGAAGAGTTCACCGCCGGCAGTGCGGCGACCAATCCGCTGTGGGAATCGCGCCGCGGCAGCGATGTCGGCAAGGCGCTGGCCTATGGCGCGTTCGATCCTGAGGTTACCGATTTCCGGCGCGGCGCGGTCAATTGCTTCGAAAGCCAGGTCGAGGCGTTCCACAACAACGTCCACAATCTGGTCGGCGGGCGGATGGCGACGATGCTGTCGCCGCACGACCTGCTGTTCTGGGTCCATCACGCCAATGTCGATCGGCTGTGGACGGCATGGGCCGCGGCAGGGCAGGGGCGGACGATGCCGGTTCCAGGCGACGCCTATTGGCAGGGCGGGTTCGACTATGCCGAGGGCAAGGCGCTCCCGCGTAGCGTGGCCGCGAGCGGGGAGGGGCTCGGCTATCGCTACGGCGATCTGCGCTTCCCCCACCCGCCGCGGCCGCCTGCCCTGGCCGGTGCCGCGCCGCGACCCGCGCGGCCTTCGCGCCCGGTTCCCGCGCCAGAACCGCCGCCGCCGATGGCGATGGCGCCGCCTCCCGCCGCGGCGGCCCCCGCGCCGATCCCCTATCGCGGCTTCTGGCTGGGCCAGGAGGGGCGCTATGTCACCCTGCCGCTCCGCCGCGCGCGCGAGGTTGCCGACGTGCCCGACGACGTGACGATCCTGCTCGACACCGTCTCGCTCACCGAGGCGGGCGCCGAGGGCGGCTATTTCTACGATCTCTATCTCGATCTGGACGGGGAAGGGCGGGCCCGGCCCGAATGCCGGCTCGGCTCGCTGGGGCCGTTCCAGGTCGCCGCGGCGATGCACGCGAGCGAGGACGGCCGCATCCGCATCGCCTTGCCCGCCGGCGAGGTGATCCGGCGCGAGGCGCAGGGGCTCGATCTCGAAAGCCTGGGCGTGCTCTTCGTGCGAGTCGATGCGGGCGCGCAGCGCGAGGGTGACCTGATCGCGATCGGCGCGATCGAATTCGCGGGCTGAGGCGAAATGCGGCTTGGCTCGGCGGAAGCTTTGCTGTTGTCCACAGCCATTGCGGCCGCCGCGCCACTACCCATGTTGCCTGAAACGGAGCCGACCCCCTAGATGGGCGATATCCCCAGATCGGAAGCCATGATGACTGCCACGCATTCCACTCGCATGCTGATCCTCGGTTCGGGGCCCGCCGGGCTCACCGCCGCCATCTATGGCGCGCGCGCCGGGCTCGCGCCGATCGTGGTGCAGGGCATCCAGCCGGGCGGCCAGCTCACCACCACCACCGATGTCGAGAATTATCCCGGCTTCCGCGACGTGATCCAGGGTCCCTGGCTGATGCAGGAGATGCAGGCCCAGGCCGAGCATGTCGGCGCCCAGATGATGTGGGATACGATCGTCGAGGTTGATCTCGCCCAGCGCCCGTTCCGCATGGTCGGCGATGGCGGCACCGTCTATCTCGGCGACGTGCTGGTGATCGCCACCGGTGCCCAGGCCAAGTGGCTCGGGCTCGATTCGGAAGAGCTGCTCAAGGGCAAGGGTGTCTCCGCCTGCGCGACCTGCGACGGCTTCTTCTATCGCGGCAAGAAGGTCGCGGTGATCGGCGGCGGCAACACCGCGGTCGAGGAGGCGCTCTACCTGACCAATCACAGCCATGACGTCACCGTGATCCACCGCCGCGATTCGTTCCGCGCCGAAAAGATTCTCCAGCAGCGCCTGTTCGCCAACGAGCGGATCAACGTGCTGTGGAACAAGAAGGTCGAGCGTTTCATCGACGGCGGCGGGACCGTGGGCTTGGTCGGTATCGAGCTCAAGGACATGGAGACCGGCGAGCTCTCGCAGATCGAAGTCGATGGCGGCTTCGTCGCGATCGGCCACCACCCGGCGACCGAGCTGTTCCGCGGCCATCTTGATCTCGACGCCGACGGCTATATCGAAGTCGAGAAGGGCACGACCAAGACCAGCGTGCCCGGCGTGTTCGCCTGTGGCGACGTGATGGACAAGCATTACCGCCAGGCCGTGACCGCCGCGGGCACCGGCTGCATGGCGGCCCTCGACGCCGAGCGCTTCCTGGCCGAGGCCGATTTCGAGCAGGTTGCGCAGGCAGCGGAGTAAGGGGCTTCAGCGAAAGCTCCCTAAATCATCTTGCCAGCGCAAGCTGGCATCTCCGGCAGCAGCGCTGCTCCGTTTCACCCGGCCCCTGGACGCCCCCCAGCTTGAGCTGGGGTGACGGGGTTGGCGTTCAGCCGAGACGGGCGAGCAGGCGGTCGAACAGCCAGTCCTTGTCCGCCGCGCCGGCAAAGCTGTGGCTGGTGCTGACGATCGTCTCGATCGTGATCCGCCCGCGGGCGGCGTCGAAGGTGGGGTTCTTCAGGGCGTCGGCAAAGGCGATGGCGCTATTGTCGCAGCGGGCGAGCAGGACCGTCACCGGGACCTTCGTCGCGGCAAGCGCCTCGGCGAGCCGGTTAGAGAGGGAGGTGGCGGTTTGCGACGGCGTTTGCGAAACCTTGCGCAAGCCCTTGAGCAGCTTGCCGATATTCACACCGCCACGCAGTAGCCGCAGCCACTCCCGCGGATCGCGCAGCCGGGCGGCATAGTGCGCCCGGATCGCCGCCGCCGGGGGCAAGGCATCGCTCGCCTCGACCGTCCAGGGATTGGCGAGCACCAGTTCGTCGATCCCCGCCGCCTCGTGGAAGAAGGCCAGCGCCGTCGCCGCGTCACAATTGCCGAAGCCGACCAGTCGCCGCACCCCGGCGTCGCGAAACGCCTGAGCGGCAGCGGCGATGTCGGTGGCGCTGCTCTCGAACCCGCCGTTGCTCCCGGTCGAATCGCCGATGCCCCGGCGATCGAAGCGAAAGACGGGATGTCCCGCTTCGGCCAGCCGCGCGGCGAGAAGCGCCATGCCGCGATGCGCCCCGGCTCGGATCTCGTTGCCGCCCGAGACGATCAGCAGCCCGGTCGCTCCGGGCGCTTCGTCGAGCGTTCCGACCAGCGTCTCGCCAGCGCAATCGAAGGAAATCAGACGCCGCAAATTCGAATCCAGGCGGCGATGCCCTCGGCCATGATGACGGCGAGCGCGGGATCGTCGCCGGGCTCGCTGCGGCGCCAGAGCGGCGATCCCGGCAGCCGCGCCACCGCGTCGCGCGGATCGCCGTCGAGCCGGACGACATGGGCGTCGTGCGGCACCGCATTGTCGAGTTCGGCCAGGAAGTCATGCGACAGCCGGTTGCCGCCATGGCTCTGCCCGTCGCCGGCGGCCTCGATCCGGCCCAGCTCGCGGAGCAGCTCCGGCCCGCTCTGCGGCGCGAAATGCCAGCGCCCGGCGAGGGCGGCGGCGCCGTCGATCAGCGCGCCGCTGCGGATCGCGAAGGAAAAGGCCGGACTGCCCGCTGCCCGCGCCGCCGCGGCAAAGGCGGAACGGAGGTTTCCGAGCCGCATCGCCTCGGTCGGCACCAGGCTCTCGCCCTGGCCGGGAAGGTCCGGCAGCACGCTGCCGATGCCGAGCGATGCGAGATGACGCAGCAGCCCCACCGTGAAGCTGCGGGTGCGGTTGGCCTCCTCGAACAGCGGCAGCGCCGCCACCACGACCGGGCCCCGGGCCGGACCGAAGCGAAGCATCGCCTCGGTGCCGCCCGCCCAGTCGTAGCGCTCGATCATCCGAGCGCCTTGTCGGCGGCGAAGCGGGTCAGCGCACCGAAGCTTTCGAGCATCTCTCCGTCCACTTCGTCGTCCTCGATCAGGATGCCGAGCCGGTCTTCCAGCTCGGTGAGCACGCCGGCCACGGCCAAAGAATCGAGTTCGGGCAGGGCGCCGAACAGCGGCGTATCCTCGCGGAAATCGGCGGCGCGCTCGGGGCTCAGCCCCAGCACGTCCTGCAGCACGCCGCGCACGGCATTCTCGACCTCGATCAACCCTTCGCGACGCAATCTTCGTCCCCTGGCGTTTTTCGCTCCCGTAAGGGTTGGCGCGGGCGCTGCCAAGACTATGGGTAGGGCGTGATCGCGCTCGACCCCGTGCCGCAACCGCTCGACGCGCTCGCCCGGCGTGGCGCGCCGGATGCCGTGGCGCTGACCCACAAGGCGGGCAGCCTGACCTATGCCGAGCTCGACGATGCGGTCGGCCGGATGGCCTTTGCGCTGGCGAGCCAAGGCCTGGCGCCCGGGGACCGCGTCGCGACCTGGCTTCCCAAGACGCGTACCGCCTGCCTGATGCCGCTCGCCGCGGCGCGGGCGGGACTCGTTCATGTGCCCGTCAACCCGCTGCTCAAGCGCGCCCAGCTCGCCTATATCCTGGCGGACAGCGGCGCACGGCTGTTGGTCAGCCAGCCCGCGCGGTTGGCCACGCTTGAGCCCGGCGATCTTCCGGATGAGTGCGCAGCGATCGGCGAGGACGGTCTCGTTGCAGAGGGCATTCTCGGCCCGTCACAAGCCGATCCGGGCGACCTCGCGGCGATCCTGTACACCTCGGGCTCGACCGGCCGGCCCAAGGGCGTGATGCTCAGCCACGCCAATTTGTGGCTCGGGGCCATCAGCGTGGCGCATTATCTTCACATCGATTCTGAAGATCGCGTGCTCGCGGTGCTGCCGCTCAGCTTCGATTATGGCCAGAACCAGCTGCTCTCGACCTGGGCTGCCGGCGCCAGCGTGGTGCCGCTCGACTATCTGACTGCGCGCGACGTCATCAAGGCCGTCGATCGCTTCGAAATCACCACACTCGCCGGGGTCCCCCCGCTCTGGGTCCAGCTGCTCGAAGCCGAATGGCCGGAGGCGACCGCCGCGCGGCTCCGGCGGCTGACCAATTCGGGCGGCGCGCTCACCGTGCCGATGGTGAGAGCACTCCGCGCTCGCTTTCCTGCCGCCGATCTCTATCCGATGTACGGCCTGACCGAGGCGTTCCGTTCGACCTATCTGGATCCGGCGCTGGTCGATGCGCACCCCGATTCGATCGGGCGCGCGATCCCCTTTGCCGAAATCTGCGTCGTCGGGCCCGATGGCGCGGAAGCGCAGCAGGGCGAACTTGTCCATGCCGGGCCCCTTGTCGCCCAGGGCTATTGGCGCGATGCCGAGCGGACGGCGCAGCGCTTCCGCCCCGCCCCCGCCTTCGCCCGGAGCGGCGGAATGGCGGTCTGGTCGGGGGACACGGTGCGTCGCGATGCGGAGGGGCTGCTCTATTTCGTCGGGCGCGACGACGAGATGATCAAATCCTCGGGCAATCGCATCAGCCCGACCGAGATCGAGGAAGCGGTGCTGGCCGGCGGCGAGGCGGCGGAGGCGGCGGCGTTCGGCGTGCCCGATCCACGGCTGGGCCAGGCGATCGTGGTGGTGGCACGCGGCGACGGCAGCGGCGAGGCGGCGCTGCGGGCGCGGCTGCTGCGCGAACTGCCCGGCTTCATGCAGCCGGCGCGCTATGTCTGGCGGGCCGATCTGCCGCGCAATCCGAACGGCAAGCTCGATCGCGCCGCGCTCAAGGCGGAATTGGCGCGCGCCGCGGCGCAGGATAGGGAAGGGCAACCATGACGCCGCTCCAGCCCAAGCCGACCGGGCCGATCCCGCCCGAATTCGCCGCGCGCGAGGCGCTGCCGTGGGCGGGGGTGACGACCCCGGCCTATGTCTATGATTTCGCCGTCGTCGAGGCGCGCATCGCCCGGCTGCGCGCGGCGATGCCGGCGAGCCCGGCGCTGCATTATGCGATCAAGGCCAATCCCTTTCCGCCGCTGCTCGCCGCCATCGCGCCGCTGGTCGATGGGCTCGACGTCGCCTCGGCAGGCGAGATGGCGCGGGCGCTTGCCGTCATGCCTGCGGAGGGGATCAGCTTCGCCGGTCCCGGCAAGACCGATGCGGAGCTGGCCGCCGCCATCCAGGCTGGCGTGACGATAAACCTCGAATCCGAAGGCGAGTGGCATCGCGCGGCGCGGGCGGGGCAGTCGCTCGGCATCGCCCCGCGCGCGGCGGTGCGGGTTAATCCGGATTTCGAGCTGCGCGGATCGGGCATGCGCATGGGCGGCCGCGCCTCGCCCTTCGGAATCGACGCAGCCCGCGCGCCATCGCTGGTCCGTGCGGTGATCGAAGGCGGCGGGGACTGGGCCGGGCTGCACATCTTCGCCGGCTCTCAGTCGCTCGACAGCGGCGCGATCATCGAGACGCAGGCTGCGACCGTCGCGCTCGCCGGGCGGATCGCGGAGGAGGCGGGCGTAGCACCGCCGCTGGTCAACCTCGGTGGCGGCTTCGGCATTCCCTACTTCCCGGGAGACGCGCCGATCGACATCGAAGCGATCGGCACGGCGCTGGCGGCGACGCTCGAGGCCTCGCCGCTCGCCCGCGCCGGCACGCGCTGGGCGATCGAGCTCGGCCGCTATCTGGTAGGCGAGGCAGGCGTCTATCTGGTCCGCGTGGTCGATCGCAAGGAGAGCCAGGGCGAGACCTTCCTCGTCGTCGATGGCGGCCTTCACCAGCATCTCGCCGCGACCGGCAATTTCGGCACGGTGGTCAAGCGCAACTATCCGGTGGCGGTCGCCGCGCGGATGCAGGAGCCGCCCGAGGAAGTGGTCACGATCGTCGGCCCGCTCTGTACACCGCTCGACCGCCTCGCCGACCGCGTCGCGCTGCCCCGGGCCGAAATAGGCGACACGATCGCGATCTTCGCCTCCGGCGCCTATGGTGCGACGGCGAGCCCCGCCGCATTTCTTGGGCATCCGCAGGTGGTCGAGCTTCTGATCTGATCGTCCCGCGCCGGGACCGCGTTCGCCGGCGGGATCGAATTTCCGACGCCTAACCCGATGTTTACCTCTCGTGCCCATAGCTCACCCTGATCCCGTGCGGACCGCAGCCGAGACGTCGGTGCGGACTTCGTTCGCCGGGGAGGGAGTTCGAGCATGCGTTTTCATGGGCTTGGCAAATCGGTTCTGGGAATTGGCGTCATGGCGACGCTGGTGTCAGGCTGCTCCGGCGGCGGAGGACGACCCGAGCTGCCGCCCGCGGGCGCGATCGCCGGGCGCGAGACGCCGAGCGAGGAATATATCATCGGCCCGATGGACCAGCTCTCGGTGTTCGTCTGGCGCAATCCCGAGCTTTCGGCCAAGGTCCAGGTGCGGCCCGACGGGCGGATCACCACGCCGCTGATCAGCGACATGCCGGCGGTCGGCAAGACCCCGGCAATGCTCGCCGACGACCTGAAATTTGCGCTCAGCGAATATATCAAGGATCCGATCGTCTCCGTCATCGTCGAGAATTTCTCGGGCACCTACAGCCAGCAGGTCCGCGTCGTCGGCGCGACCGAGAAGCCGGCCTCGATCCCCTATCGCGCCAACATGACCGTGCTCGACGCGATGATCGCGGTCGGCGGGCTCAGCGAATTCGCCGCGGGCAACCGCGCGCGCCTGGTCCGCTACGATCGCCAGACCGGCAAGCAGCGCGAGTACAAGGTACGGCTGGGCGACCTGCTCAAGAACGGTGACATCTCCGCCAACGTCAAGCTCGAGCCCGGCGACGTGATCATCATTCCCACGAGCATGTTCTAAGGGGCCGGCGCGCGTGGGGAGCCTCTACGACGAGCTTCGCGGCATATTGCACGCGATCTGGATGCGGCGCTGGGTGGCGCTGGCGGTGGCCTGGGGCGTGGCGCTGGCCGGCTGGCTGGTCGTGTCGCAGATGCCGAACAATTACGAATCGCGCGCGCGCATCTTCGTCCAGCTTCGCCAGATCCTGCCGAGCCAGGATGGCGCCACCCAGCTCGCCCAGCAGCGCGACATCGACCGGGTCCGCCAGACGCTCACGTCGGCCGTCAACCTCGAAAAGGTCGTGCGCAGCACCGATCTCGCCCGCACCGTCTCGACCGATCGCGACGTCGCGGACCGGATCGCCGGGCTGCAAAAGGCGATCAAGCTCACCGCGCAGCAGGACAATCTGTTCGAGATCACCGTGAGCGGCCCCAGCGGCAAGCTCGCCCGCCAGGTCGCGCAGAAGCTGATCGACATCTTCGTCGAGGACAATCTCTCCGACAATCGCGACCAGACCAGCCAGTCGCTCCAGTTCCTCGATCAGCAGCTCGCCACGCGGCAGAAGCAACTCCAGGAGGCCGAGTCGAAGCGCGCCGATTTCCAGGCGCGCTATCTGGGATCGCTGCCCGGGACCGGCTCGCTCGACGATCGCGTCTCGGCGGCGCGCACCCAGCTCGCGCAGATCCAGGGCGATCTTGCCGCGGCGCAATCAAGCCTCAACGTCGTCAATGCCCAGATGTCGAGCACGCCGGCGAGCGTGCCCGGGGCCGGCGGCGCCGTGGCGGGGCCGGCGCGCGCGCGGCTGGCGGCGATCCAGGGCCAACTCGCCGATGCCCGGGGCAAGGGCTATACCGACAGCCATCCCGACGTGATCGCGCTCAAGAGCCAGCTCGGCGCGGCCCAGGCCGCCGCGGCCCGCGAGCCGGTGACCAGCGCCGGCGGCGGAGCCGGATCGAATCCGATGTATATGAGCCTGCGTGCGATGCAGGCCGACAAGCAGGCGACGGTCGCCGCCCTGGTCCAGCGCAAGGCGCAGATCGAGGGCGATCTCAACCTGCTCCAGTCGAAGATGGCGGGGCAGCCGGGTGTCGTCGCCGAACAGGGCGAGATCGAGCGCCAGTATCAGGTGCTCAAGGATCAGTATGACAAGCTGCTGGCCGATCGCGAGCAGATGAAGATCTCGAGCCAGGCCCAGACCATCGCCGACACCGCCAAGTTCAACGTCGTCGATCCGCCGACGCTGCCCAACGGGCCGACTTCGCCCAATCGGCCGCTGCTGCTGACGGCGGTGCTCGTCGCCGCGCTCGGCGCCGGCGTCGCTGCGGCGTTCGCGCTCGGCAAGCTGACCACGACCTTCCCGACGGCCGCGAAGCTCGAAAAGTCGAGCGGCATGCCGGTGATCGGCTCGATCGGCGAAGTGCTGACCGAGGCGCAGATCGCGATGCGCCGCAGGAAGCTGACCTTGTTCGCAGGCGGCGTCGGCGCGCTGGGGCTCGCCTATGTCGGGCTGCTCGGCGTCGAATTCCTCCAGCGGGGCCTGGGAGCCTGAGATGAACGACCAGACTCCGCGCCGCTACAAGGGCACGCTGCTCGAACGGGCGGCGTCCCAGTTCCATTACGCGCCGCCGCCGATCGACCTGCCGGCCGCCGCGGCGCAACCCCCGCTCGTGCCGCAGCCCCCGGCCGAGCCGGCGATCGCCCCCGTGATCGACGTGCCGACGGAGCGCCTGCCGGAGTCGCCGGCCGAGCCGGTACGCGCTCCCGAGCCCGAAGCGCTTGACGAGCCGATGCCCGGCCTTCGCCGCGGCACCGAAGTGCCGATGGATCCCGTTCCGCACGTCCCGATCGGATCGAACGGCCGCCGGTTCGCGCCGATCGATCGTGCGGCGTTGGAATCGGGCGGGATGCTCGTGCCGGGTGGAGCGATCACGGCCCTCGCCGAGGAATTCCGCATGGTGAAGCGGCAGTTGCTGCTCACTGCGCACGCCGTCGCCGCCAAGGGCACGGCCGAGGCGGCCGACCGGGCGCGGATGATCCTCGTCTGCTCGGCCCAGCCCAACGAGGGCAAGACCTTCTGCGCGATCAACCTCGCGCTCTCGATGGCGACCGAAAAGGACGTCGAGGTGCTGCTGGTCGATGCCGATTTCCCGAAGCCCGACGTGTTGCGGCGCCTCGGCCTGCCGTCGGGCCCCGGCTTGATCGACGTGCTCTCCGGCGCCGTCGAGAGCGTCGAGGATTGCATCATCGACACCGACGTGCCGCAGCTTTCGGTGCTGCCGGCCGGCGCCCGATCGATCAGCGACACCGAGCTGCTGGCGAGCGAGCGAGCGCGCGCGCTGCTCGACGGGCTCGCCGCGGCCAATCCGCGCCGCATCGTGATCTTCGATTCGCCGCCCGCGCTGGCCGCGTCGCCGGCGTCGGTGCTGGCGCTGCATGTCGGCCAGGTGATGCTGGTCGTCCGTGCCGATTCGACCAGCGAGAGCGACCTGCGCTCGGCGGTCAACACGCTCGACGCCTGCGAGCACATCCAGCTCGTGCTCAATTCGGTGTCGTTCCGGCCGGGCGGGCGCCGCTTCGGCAGCTATTACGAATATGGGGAGGAAGGCCGGTGAAGCGGCTGATCATCTTGGCCGGCGCCGCGACCGTGGTGGCCGTCCCCGCGCAGGCGCAGCGCACCCGCGTCGAGCCCTATATCGAGGCGACCCAGGTGGTCGCGGCCGATCTCAACGGCGGCGACGTGCTCACCTATTCGACGCTCGCCGCCGGGATCGACGCGACGACGCACACCCGACGCGTCGAGGTGCAGGTCAGCTATCGCTACGAGCAGCGGTTCGACTATCAGAACAAGCTCAACAACGATCACACCCATAGCGGGCTGGCGATCGCCAAGGCGACGGTGGCACCCGGCCTGACCCTCGAAGGCGGCGCGATCGCGACGCGCACGCGTTCGGACATTCGGGGCGACGTGCAGACCAGCGCGGTCGGTGATTTCAGCAATTCGAGCCAGGTCTTCTCGGCCTATGTCGGCCCGAACCTCGCGACGCATCTGGGGCCGATCTTCGCCAACGCCGCCTATCGCTTCGGCTATACCAAGGTCGAGGCGCCGGGGCAGACCGGCGTCGGCGCGAACCAGCCCAGGCTCGACTATTACGACGATTCGACGGTCCATGTCGCGACGGCCAGCGTCGGCGTGAAATCGGGTACGGTGCTGCCGGTCGGCGTCACCGTCAGCGGTTCGTACACGCGCGAGGATGCGGGCCAGCTCGATCAGCGCTTCGAGGGCAAATATGGCCGCGGCGACGTCGTGCTGCCCGTCGGCCCGACGGTCGCGCTCACTGCCGGCATTGGCTATGAGCAGATCCAGGTCAGCCAGCGCGACGCGCTGCTCGACGGCGCCGGCCGGCCGGTGGTCGACGGCGCGGGCCGCTTCGTCACCGATCCCGCCAGCCCGCGCCGCATTGCCTATGACCTCGACGGCACCTTCTGGGATGCCGGCGTGATCTGGCGGCCGAGCCGGCGCACCTATCTCGAGGCACGGGTCGGCAAGCGCTATGGATCGACCAGCTATACCGGCTCGCTGAGCTACCAGATCGGGCCGGGCAGCGGCGTGCAGATCGGCGTGTACGACAGCGTCGAGACCTTCGGCCAGCAGCTCAACGGCCAGTTGACGCGGATGCCGGCGGCCTTCGCCACCACCACCGATCCGTTCGGCAACCAGTTCTCGGGCTGCATCTACGGCACCACGGGTGCTGCGGCGGGCGGCTGCCTCGGCAATGTCTTCGCCTCTGCGACCACGTCCGCCTTCCGCTCGCGCGGGGTGACCGGCGTGGCAGTGATGGGCCGCGGCGGCACGCGGATCGGAATCGGCGGCGGCTATGCCCGGCGCGACTTCCTTGCGCCGTCCAACGGCACCGGCTTCAATTCGAACGGCACCAGCGACACCAGCGTCTATGCCCAGCTCTTCGCCTCGACCGATGTCGGGCCGAACGGATCGCTTCAAGGCAGCCTGCTGGCGAGCTATTACGACACCAGCATTCCGGGCAATGACGGGATTTACGGCTGGGGCGCGAATACCGCCTATACGCATCGCTTCGGGCATCTCGGCGCGACGCTTTCGGCGGGGATTTTCGGGTTCGAGCGCGAGGGCGCGAGCGAGGCCAGTGCCCAGGCGCTGCTCGGCCTGCGCTACGGGTTCTAAGGGTCAAGGCACAGACATGTACGACGATCATTATGGACTGAGCGGCCGGCCCTTCCAGCTGACCCCCGATCCGCATTTCTGGTTCGATACCGCCACGCACCGCAAGGCGATGGCCTATCTCGGCTATGGCCTGAGCCAGGGCGAGGGCTTCGTGGTGATCACTGGCGATCCCGGCGTGGGCAAGACCACGCTGATGGGGCACCTGCTCGGCCAGATCGATCGCGAGCGGCTGAACGTCATCAAGATCGTCTCCACCCAGGTGAAGCCCGAGGACCTGCTTCGGCTGGTCTGTCGCGGGCTGGGCGTCGATCCCGCCCATCTGCCCAAGGCCGAACTGCTCGAGGCGATCGAGCGCGGTCTGCATGACGTCGCCTGCACCGGACGGCGGACGCTGCTGGTGATCGACGAGGCGCAGGCGCTGCCGATCGAGAGCCTGGAGGAGCTGCGCATGCTCTCCAATTTCCAGGCGGGCGGCTATCCGCTGCTGCAGATATTCCTGCTCGGCCAGCCCGAATTCCGGGTCGCGCTCGCCGATCGCAAGCTCGAGCAGTTGCGCCAGCGCGTGATCGCGATGCATCATCTCGAACCGATGGGGCCCGAAGAGATCGAGCCCTATCTGATCCACCGGTTGAGCCGAGTCGGCTGGCGCGGCCGGCCGCGCTTCACCAATGACGCGATCCTGGCGATGCATCGCTGGTCGGGCGGATCGCCGCGGCGCGTCAACCAGCTCGCGACTCGGGTGCTGCTGTTCGGGTCGGTCGAGCAGATCGATACGTTCGGGGCCGACGAGATCCTCACCGTGATCGCCGATCTCGACCAGGACATGCCCGGAGCCGCGCCGGCACCGGTGCCGGCTTCCCCGGCGCCGAAGCCGGAGCCGGTCGCTGCGCCCGAAGCCGAGCCGGAGACCCAGGCTGCAGAGCCCGGGCCGGCGCTCGATCCTGCGCCGCTGGCCGACACCGAGTTCGCTGCCGAATTTGCGCCCGAGCTTGCCGCGGCGGCGCCCCCCTCTGCCGAACCCGCCGAGCCGGTCGAAGCGCCAGCGGTCGCGCCGCTTTCGATGGGCACGCCGACGCCGTCCAGTCCGCCCGAGCCGATGCCATTGCGTCCGGCTCCCGCCGCCGTTGCGCCCGAGCCGGACATGGCGCTCCACCGCCGCATCGCCGAGCTCGAGCACCAGGTGCGCGAGCAGGACGAGGCGCTGCGCCGCGTGCTGACCCTCCTTGTCGACTGGGTCGAGCAGGGCGAGGGCAGGGGGCGTCCGGACCTCTCGGCGGTGCGCGGCAACGCGGCCTGAAGCCGGTGGTGACCAACGCCCTTTCGGTGGACGTCGAGGACTGGTTCCAGGTCGGTGCGTTCGAACGCACGATCCGGCGCGAGCATTGGGACGTGGTCGAGCACCGCGTCGAGGCCAATACCGATCGCGTGCTGGCGCTGTTCGCCGAGAGCGGCGTCAAGGCGACCTTCTTCACGCTGGGCTGGGTGGCCGAACGCTATCCGGCGCTCTTGCGCCGCATTGCCGAGGCCGGTCACGAAATCGCCAGCCACGGCTGGGAGCACCAGCGCGTCTTCGCGATGACGCCCGCGCAGTTTCGCGCCGACCTCGAGCGATCGCGCGGGACGATCGAAAATGCCGCGGGCGTCGAGGTCACCGGCTATCGCGCGCCGAGCTTCTCGATCGATCACCGCACGCCCTGGGCGCATGAGATCCTCGCCGAGCAAGGCTATGCCTATTCCTCCAGCGTCGCACCGATCCGCCACGATCATTATGGCTGGCCCGATGCGCCGCGCACGACGTTTCGCCCGGTCGCCGATGCGGCACTGGTCGAAATTCCGATCACGCTTGCCCGTTTTGCCGGGCGTGAAGTCACCACCGGCGGGGGCTTTTTTCGCCTGTTGCCCGGGGGCGTGACGCGCCGGGCGGTGCGTGCGGCGAATGCGGCGGCGCAGCCGGCGGTGTTCTTCTTCCATCCCTGGGAGATCGATCCGGGCCAGCCGCGGGTTCGCGACGCTCCGCTCAAGTCGAAGCTGCGCCATTACAGCCGGCTCGGCGCGATGGCGGGCAAGCTTCGCAAATTGATTGCCGCGCATGACTGGGGCCGGATGGACGCAATCGCGGCGCGCGAGGCGGAGAAGCTCGCGTGAACGCGCCGATGCTCAGCCGTCCCGTGAGCTTGCGCGTCGCCGATCTCGAGGACGTGATCGAGCGCGCGCGGATCGGCGCCTATGTCCACGATCATGACCGGGGTTCGCCGTTCCACTTGCCGGCGTGGAGCGTGGCGGTGGCCCGCGGATGCGGCCAGCGCAGCCATTATCTCGTCGCCGAGGGCGCGCGGGGCGATGTCGTCGGCGTGATGCCGCTCACCGAAGTGCGCTCGGCGCTGTTCGGCAAGGTGCTCGTCTCCGCCGGCTTCGGCGTCGATGGCGGCATCCTTGCCGACGATGCGCGGATCGTCGGGCTGCTCGCCGCCGAATCCTGGCGGATCGCACAGGACCTCGGCTGCACTTCGATGGAAGTGCGCGGCGGCGCGCGGCCGGGACCGGAATGGCAGGTGGATGACAGCCATTATCTCGGCTTCGTCGCCGATCTCGCCTCTGACGACGACGCGCAGCTGCTCGCCATCCCGCGCAAGCAGCGGGCCGAGATACGCAAGGCGCTCGATACCGCGCTCGACATCCGTTTCGGCGGCGGCCCCGAGGACCTGAAGGCGCATTACGCAGTCTATGCCGAGTCGGTGCGCAATCTCGGCACGCCGGTTTTCCCGCGGCGGCTGTTCGCCGAAGTGCTGCGCGAATTCGGGCAGTCGGCGGACATCCTGACGGTGCACCACGCCGGCGCGCCGGTGGCGAGCGTGCTCAGCCTCTATTGGAAGGGCACGGTCTATCCCTATTGGGGCGGCGGCACCTTCGCGGCGCGCGCCTTGCGGGCCAACGACCGGATGTATTTCGAGCTGATGCGCCACGCCCGCACCCGCGGCTGCCGGCGCTTCGATTTCGGGCGCTCGAAGGTCGGTTCGGGCCCGGCCGCGTTCAAGAAGAATTGGGGCTTCAAGGGCGAGCCGCTGGTCTATTACGATCGCGTCGCAGAGGGCGCGCAGGCCCGCGATGCGAGCCCGCTCAATCCCAAATACCGGCTCAAGATCGCGCTGTGGAAGCGGCTGCCGCTGTTCGTCGCCAATCGCATCGGCCCGGTGATCGCCAAAGGCCTGGGCTGATGGGCGACATCTTGTTTCTCGCCCACCGCGCGCCCTATCCGCCCGATCGCGGCGACAAGATCCGCAGCTTTCATATTCTCAAGCACCTGGCGCAAAACCACCGCGTCCATCTCGCGGCCTTTGCCGACAATCCGGCGGACCTCGCCGGCGACCAGGGCCTGCTCGGCGAAATCGGCGAGCGGGCGATCGTCTGGCGTGGCAAAGGCCAGGCACGCGCCGCGATCGAAGCGCTGGTCTCGCGCCGGCCGGTATCGCTCGCGGCGTTCGACGATGGCGGGATGCGCAGGGCGGTGCAGGGGATGCTGGCCCGGCATCCGATCGAGACGATCTACGTCTTCTCGAGCCAGATGGCGCAATATCTGCCCGACGATGCACGCCAGCGCGTGATCATGGATTTCGTCGATATGGATTCGGCCAAGTTCGCAGCCTATGCCGACGGCGCGCGCGGGCCGATGGCGTGGATGCTCGCCCGCGAGGCACGGCTGCTGCTCGCCCATGAGCGCGCGGTCGCCGCGCGCGCGGACGCCAGCCTGTTCGTCAGCGCCGCCGAGGCCGAGCTGTTCCGCGCCCGCACCGGCGCCGACCGCGTCGAAGTGGTCGAGAACGGCATCGACACCGGCCATTTCGACCCTGCCGCGGCTTTCGCTCCGGTCGAGATGGGCCCGGCCGCGCTGCTGTTCACCGGCCAGATGGACTATCGCCCCAATATCGAAGGCGTGACCTGGTTTGCCGAGGAAATCCTTCCGCGCGTCCGCGAGCATCGTCCCGAGGCCGAATTGCTCGTCGTGGGCCGCAGCCCGACCGAGGCCGTTATTGCCCTCGGCAAGCGGCCCGGCGTGCGGATCGTCGGCGAAGTCGCGGACATGCGCGGCTGGCTCGCGGCGGCGGCCGTGGTCGTCGCGCCGCTCAAGCTCGCGCGCGGCATCCAGAACAAGGTGCTCGAAGGCATGGCGATGGCGCGGCCCGTTATGGCTTCCGAAGCCGCCGCGACCGGCATCGATCATCGCGGGACGATCCGCGTCGGGGCCAATGCAGCGGAGATCGCCGATCAGGTAGACCGGCTGCTCGCCAATCGAGCCGAGGCCGAGGAGCTGGGACGCGCGGCGCGTGGGCAGGTGATCGCGCGCTATGGCTGGGATGCCCGGCTGGCGCCGCTCGACAATCTGCTCGGCGCATCGCCCAGGTCTTCCAGCCCGGCGATGCAGGCGGCATGACGGCCGCGGCTGCCCGTGCCGCGGTACCGGCCGCGCCCGCCTTCGACGCGCGCTGGCAATGGCATGCATCGCTTCTGCTCGGCGTGTGGACCGCGCTGCTCGTGCTCTTCTACCGCGACACCGCCGATCTCGCGCGCATCTATTGGACCAACACCACCTTCGGCCATTGCCTGTTCATCGCGCCGGTGATCGGCTGGCTGGTCTGGCAGCGGCGCCGCGAACTCGTCCGGGTGCCGCCGCAGGGCTGGTGGCCTGGAATCGCGCTCGTGGCTGCGGGGGGCCTCGGCTGGATGCTCGGCGATGCCGCGAGCGTCGCGCTGTTCCGCCATGCCGGGCTGGTGCTGATGCTACAGGGGGCGGTCGTCACCGTGCTCGGCCCCAATGTCGCGCGCGCGCTGCTGTTTCCGCTCTGCTACATGGGCTTCCTCGTGCCGTTCGGCGATTTCCTCGAGGAGCCGCTGCAGGGGATCACCATCGCCATGGTGATGCCGCTGCTGCACTTGTTCGGCGTGCCGGCGAGCGTCGATGGCGTGCTGATCACCACGTCGAACGGCTATTTCGAAGTCGCCGAGGCCTGTTCGGGCGCCAAGTTCCTGATCGCGATGATCGCGTTCGGCGTGCTCGTCGCCAATGTCTGCTATGTCTCGTGGCGACGGCGCGCGGCCTTCATGGTCGCCGCGCTGATCGTGCCGGTGCTGGCGAACGGCCTGCGCGCCTTCGGGACGATCTATGCCGCCTGGTGGACCTCGGTGGAGGCGGCGACGGGCTTCGACCATATCGTCTATGGCTGGCTCTTCTTCGGACTGGTGATGGCCGCGGTCCTTGCGATCGGCTGGAAGGGCTTCGATCGCGATCCCGACGCGCCCTGGTTCGATCCCGCGCGCCTGCAAGCCCCGCCGCGTCGCCGCGTCGATCCGGCGGTGGGCAGCCTGCTCGTGCTCCTGGTCGCGAGCCTGTTCCTCGCCTGGGGCAACTACAATGCCGCGCGCGCCGACGCGTTGCCGCCGGCGCCCGCCTTGCCTGCCGTGCCGGGCTGGCATCAGGTCGCGCCGGTGGGCGTGCCGTGGCAGCCGCATTACCCCGGCGCCGATCGCCAGCTTCAGGGGCGCTATGCTGACGCGCAGGGCCACACCGTCGACCTCGCGATCGCCGCCTATGCCAATCAACGCGAAGGCGCCGAGCTGGTCGGCTTCGGCATCGGCGCGATCCGCGAGAACGACAAATGGGTGCGGATCGAGGATCTCGGTCCCGTGCGGCGCGGCGCGGCGATGCGGATGACCGGCCCCGGCCATGTCGAGCGCGAAGTGATCACTTGGTACCGGATCGGCGACGTGCTCACCGGCAGCGACAAGCGGGTGAAGCTGGAGACGCTGCGCGCCAAGCTGCTCGGCGGGCGCCAGGCGGCGGTCGCGGTGCTGGTCTCGGCCGAACAGGGAGCCGACAATCACGCCGACGCCACGATCCGCGCCTTCCTCGATGCGGTTGGGCCGATCGAGGATGTCGCCGACCGCGTTTCCGGCCGGCGCTGACCTCGCGCGCCGAACCCGGCCTTGTGCCGCGGTCGAGCGAAAGGCAAAGGCGGGCCGAGCAAGTTTTGGGGGAACGCCCGACAAATGTGCGGCATCGCCGGCCTTTACTATCCCGCGCTGGCCAAGCCGGTCGATCCCGCGCGCGTCGTGCTGATGACCGACGCGATCGCGCATCGCGGGCCCGACGGGGCCGGGGTGTGGTCTGCCCCCGGCGTCGCGCTCGGCCATCGCCGCCTGGCGATCATCGATCTCGAAGGCGGCGTCCAGCCGATGGCCCTGCCCGACCAGTCGGCGATCGTGGTGTTCAACGGCGAGATCTATAATTTCGGCGAAGTCCGTGCCGAACTGGAGGCCAAGGGCGCGCGCTTCCTCACCGACAGCGACACGGAAGTGCTGCTCCATGGCTGGCGCGCCTGGGGGCCGCGGATGCTCGATCGGCTGAACGGCATGTTCGCCTTCGCGCTCTATGACGCCAAGGCCAAGAGCCTGTTCCTCGCGCGCGATCGCTTCGGGGTGAAGCCGCTCCATTATGCCGAGCTGTCGGACGGCGCCGTCGCCTTCGCCTCGGAGCTCAAGGGGCTGCTTGCCCACCCGCTGTTCCGCCGCACGCCCGATTTCCGCGCGGTCGAGGACTATCTCGGCCTCGGCTACGTCCCCGACGATGCCTCGATCCTGGCGGGCGTGAAGAAGCTCCCTGCCGGCCATTTCCTCCTGCTCGAACGCGGCAAGCCCGTGCCCGAGCCGGTGCGCTGGTGGGACATCGACTTCTCGAACCGCGCGACCGGGCGCACCCGCGATCTCGAAGCCGAGCTGATCGACCTGATGCGCGCCGCGGTCCGCTCGCGCATGATCGCCGATGTCCCGCTCGGCGCCTTCCTCTCCGGCGGGGTCGATAGCAGCGCGGTGGTCGCGCTGATGGCCGAGGCGAGCCGCAGCGCCGTGAAGACCTGCACGATCGGCTTCGACGAGGCCGATCATGACGAGACTGCCTATGCCGAGCAGATCGCCCAGCGCTTCGCCACCCGGCACCAAGAGCGCAAGGTCGCGGCTGACGATTTCGCGCTGATCGATACGCTGGTCGCCGCCTTCGACGAGCCCTTTGCCGATGCCTCGGCGCTGCCCACTTATCGCGTGTGCGAGCTGGCGCGCGAGAGCGTCACCGTCGCGCTTTCGGGCGACGGGGCGGACGAGGCGCTGGCCGGCTATCGCCGCTATCGCTTCTTCGCTGCCGAGGAACGCGCCCGTGCGCTGCTGCCCGAGGGGTTGCGCACCCGGCTGTTCGGCACGCTCGGCCGCTTCTATCCCAAGGCCGATTGGGCGCCGCGGCCCTTTCGGGCCAAGACGACGCTGCTCGCGCTCGCCGAGAATGGCGAATATGCCTATCCCAAGGCCGTCGGCGTCACCGCACCCGAGCTGCGCCACCGGCTCTACAGCGAGGCGATGCGCGGCGCGCTGGCCGGGCACCGGGCCGAGCAGCGCTATACCGACGCGATGCGCCGCGCTCCGGCGCGCGACGCGCTGGATCGCGCCCAATATGCCGACATCCAGCACTGGCTGCCCGGCGACATCCTCACCAAGGTCGATCGCACCAGCATGGCAGTGAGTCTCGAGGCGCGCGAGCCGCTGCTCGACTATCGCCTCGTCCAGTTCATGGCGACACTGCCGCCTTCGCTGCGGATTAGGGCGGGGCAGGGCAAATGGCTGATGAAGAAGGCATTGGAGCCCTGGCTGCCCAAGGACGTGCTCTATCGCCCCAAAATGGGCTTCGTCACGCCGATCAGCGTCTGGTTCCGCAAGGCACTGGCCGACGAAGCCGCCGCGCTCGGCCGATCGCGGCTGCTGGCGGAGACCGGCTGGTTCGATCTCGCCGCGATCGAGGCCCTGGCCGTCGATCACAAGGCCGGCCGCGCCGATCATGGCCGCACTCTATGGCAGTTGCTGATGCTCGAGCGGAGCCTAACCCGCCTGTTCGCTTAACGCTTCGACGCGCTCGACCTCGGCAGTGGGCGCAAGCAGGGCATTGACGAGCCGGTGCATCGATCGCCGCACTGCCGCGCCGTCCTGCACCGTCCAGACCGAGTTGCGGCAGAGGATCCCCAGCAGATTGGCCTGAAGCGTCAGGGCGCTTCCCGCCGGATCGCAGCCCGTACGGGCGATCCCTGTCGCCTCCATTTCGATCATCGCCCGTTCCGCGCTGGCCCGGAAGCGCTCGAGATTGGCGATCAGTCGTTCGCGCAGGCCGTCATCGGCGATGCTGGCGGCCATCATCTCGATGCCGAACCGCGCATTGGTCGGCTGCATCGCCGGTTCGATCTGGCGTTCAAAGATCGACGTGGCGAAGCGCTCCAGGCTGGTCGAATCGAGCGGGCCGAGCTCGTCCGACAGCATGTCGGTCACGGCGTAGATCAACGCCTCCTTGCTCGGGAAATGGCTGTAGAAGGCGCCCTTGCTGATTGCTGCCTCGGCGCAGACGTCGTCGACCGAGGTGGCAAGCAGGCCCTGATCGTAAATGCGCCGCATCGCCGCCTGCAGGATGTGCGCGCGGCGCTTGGCTGCGGTGGCTTCGGTCAGGCGCGGCATTTCATACTCCCCCGCGAGAGGGCGATATTTTGCCGGTGTTTCCAGAACGTTGCCAAGCGAAGGCGCCGGTCCCTGCAGAGGCGCGATCCGTCGCAAAGCAAAGCGGCGGCCAGACGCGAGCCCGGCCGCCGTTCGATGGGGGTTCAGAAGGTGATCAGGCGAACAGCTTCGCCCAGCCGCGCTTGGCGCGGTCCTTCCAATGCCCGCGGTGATAGGCGTCGCTGGCCAGCAGCGGCATCACCGATCCGGCTTCGGCGAACACCATCTGCTCGATCCCGGTGTTGACCTTGCCCCAGCTGGCGGCTTCCTGCAGCGTCGAGGACGAGCAGGCGCCGTCGCGCACGTCGGCCACGGTGATCTGCACCGCATATTTGTGCACGGCGACATCGTCATGGCCCAGGATTTCGGCGCAGACGACCGTGTCCTGGATGAAGTTCTTCGGCACGCCGCCGCCGATCATCAGCAGGCCGGTGGTGCCCGCCTCGATCTTGATCTGGGTGAGCTCGCGGAAGTCCGCGACCGCGTCGATCATCACATAGGGCTTGCCGGCCTTGGCGGCATCGACCTGGTGCTTGACCAGGCCGAAGCCGGCCGAGCTGTCGACGAACGCCGGGCAGAAGATCGGCACGTCATGCTCATAGGCGAGCTTGACGAGGCTGTTGTCCTTCTTGCCATGCTCGACGAGGTACTTGCCCATCTCGCGGATGAAGGCGCGCGAGCTGTAGGCGCCGGGCTCCAGCGATTCCGCGATCTCGAAGATCGTGTGGTCGACGTTCTGGAGCGCTTCCTCGTCGATATAGGTGTCGTAGATGCGGTCGATATAGAGCGAGCGCAGCGTGTCGTCGTCGGGGATCTCCAGCGCCTGATAGTGCTTGTGGCCCAGGCCCTCGAAGAAATCCATGTCGACGATGGTGGCGCCGGTGGCGACGATGCCGTCGACCATGTTGTTGCGCACCAGCTCGGCATAGAGATCCATGCAGCCGCCGGCCGAGGTCGATCCGGCGATCACCAGGAAGATCGTGCAGTCCTTGTCGGCCAGCATCTGGTTGTAGATGTTGGTCGCGCGACCGAGGTCGCGGCTGGTGAAGCTCATGTCGGCCATCGCATCGACGATGGGACGCGCGTCGAACGACGTGATGTCGATATGCTTGACCTGCTTCGACAGCAGTTCCGCCTTGCGGGTGTCGTTGATCGGGGCGTTGGCCGCCGCGGTCTTGGTGAGGGTGTCGGTCATGGGAACTCCCAAACTTCTTCGCATGAACCGCCGTCATTCAAGGGGACGCGGAAACCCATAAAACTGCCGTCACCCCGGCGAAAGCCGGGGTCTCGCGCCGCAAGCGCAACGTTCGCGGCGCCAGATGCCAGCTTTCGCTGGCATGACGGCTATTTCTCTAAATGCGTTACAGCTTGACGACGTTGCTCGCCACCGCCGGCGTTTCGACCGCGGTATAGAGCGAAGCCATCGGCTCGTCCTCGACGATCACCGTCTCGGTCGCGCCGAAGCCGTTGAAGCCGGTGCGCATCGCCGCGCCATAGGCGCCGAGCATGCCGATCTCGATATAGTCGCCGGCCTGCATGTCCGCGGGCAGCAGGAACGGGCCGGCCATATGGTCGAGATCGTCGCAGGTCGGGCCATAGAAGCTGAATTCCATGTCCCGCGCATTCGAATCGGGCTCGCGCAACAGGCGGACCGGGAAGCGCCAGCCGATATGCGCCGCATCGAACAGCGCACCATAGGCGCCGTCGTTGATGTACAGCTCGTCGCCGCGGCGCTTCTCGACGCGCACGATCAGCGAGCTGTATTCGGCGCACAGCGCACGGCCCGGCTCGGCCCACAGCTCCGCCGAATAGGATACCGGCAGGCTCTCGAAGGCGCGGTGGATCGTCGCGAAATAGCGCTCGAGCGGCGGCGGCTCCATGCCCGGATAGCTCGACGGAAAGCCGCCGCCGACATCGACGACGTCCACCGTCACGCCCGCTTCGACGATCGCGATGCGTACGCGCTCCATGGCGTTGCCATAGGCTTCCGGGCTCATCGCCTGGCTGCCGACATGGAAGCAGATGCCCAGCGCATCCGCGGCCTGGCGGGCGGCGATCAGCAGCGCTTTGGTCTCGCCGGGCGCGGCGCCGAACTTGGAGGCGAGGCTGAGCTTCGAATGATCCGACGAGACGCGCAGGCGCACGCACAGCGTCAGGTCCGCGGCACCCTTCGTCGCGCGGACGATCTTGTCCAACTCCTCGATCGAATCGAGGCTGAACACGCGCACGCCATGCTCGAAATAGGCCTCGGCGATCGCTTCCTCGGCCTTGACCGGGTGCATGAAGCACAGGGTCGCGCCCGGCAGCGTCTCGGCGACGAGACGCACTTCGGCGATCGAGGCCACGTCGAAATGCGTGACGCCACTGTCGAACAGGATCGTCAGCAGCTCGGGGCTGGGATTGGCCTTCACGGCATACATCGACCGGCCCGGAAACTTCTCGACGAAGAATCGGGCAGCCCGCGCCGCGGCGTGCGGGCGAACGAGCGTGACCGGCTGGACCGGCTTCAGCTTGGCGATGTCGGCAACGCGGGCGTTGTCGAAACGGGGATTCGCTAGCCCCAGCGCGCTATGGTGCTTGTGCAATTCAAGGGACCTCCAAGTGCCTTGCGGCGATCGTTGACAAAAGCTGCCTTGCGGTTGGAAGTCCCATGGGGCAGCGGAAGGCGGCACATAAGGACCTTGGGTCCGGGTGTAAAGTGATTCGGATTCAGGAATTTTACGGCGGGGGTGAAGCGTGACCATTGTGCGACAGCCGACACGCGCCGGGGTGCGCGATGCCGCCGCCAAGATCGCGGCGATCCTGCCGCAAACCCCTCTGCTGCAAGCGGAAATCCACGGCGTCCCCGTCTGCTTCAAGGCCGAGAATCTCCAACCCGTGGGCGCGTTCAAGATCCGCGGCGCCTGGCATCGGCTGACCGCGCTCGATGCCGCGGCGCGCGAAAAGGGCGTCGTCGCCTTCTCGTCGGGCAATCACGCCCAGGGAGTCGCCTGGGCGGCGAAGCGGCTTGGCATCCCGGCGGTGATCGTGATGCCGTCGGACGCTCCCAGGGTGAAGCGCGATGCGACGCTGGCCATGGGGGCGGAAGTGGTCTCCTACGATCGGATGAGCGAGAATCGCGAGAAGATCGCGGCCCATCTCGCCCATGCCCGCGGTGCCACGCTCGTGCCGAGTTTCGCCGATCCGTGGATCATCGAGGGGCAGGGCAGCGCCGGGATCGAGGCGATGACGCAGATGGTCGAGGGCCGGCTGCCCGATCCTTCGCGCGTGCTGGTGCCCTGCGGCGGCGGCGGGCTCGCGGCGGGGATTGCGCTGGCGCTGCCCGAGGCGGAGATCACGGTGGTCGAGCCCGAAGGCTGGGACGATATGCGCCGCAGCCTCGAGGCGGGCTGGATCGAGCCGGTCGGCGCCAATCCGCCGCCCACGGCGTGCGACGCGCTGCAGACGCTCGAAGTTTCGCCGCTCACCTTCGATCTGCTCGCGCGGCGCGGCGCCACCGGGCTGGCGGTGAGCGAGGAGGAAGTGCGCACCGCCCAGCGCTGGGCCGCGAACCGGCTCAAGCTGGTGGTCGAGCCGGGTGGGGCAGTGGGGCTCGCCGCGGTGCTCGCTGGCAAGATCGACGTGACGCCGGGCTTGCTCGTGATCCTTTCGGGCGGCAATGCCGACCCCGATGCCTATGCCCGCACGCTCGATTCGAAGGACTGAGCCCTTGGCCAATCGCTTCGGGGGCTTTCTCGCCAACCTGCTCAGCGTCGGCACGCGGGGCCTGGGCTATTTCCTCTGGGGCCTGCTGCGCATCGTCTATCGCGGCGACATCAAGATGATCGCGCTGTTCGCGAGCGTGATCGGTGCGGTCGCGCTGGTGATCTGGCTCGCCTTGCGCTGATGCCCAATCCCGCGCTCGAACCGCTCTGGCTCAGCATCGCCGTGATCGCGATGTTCGCGCTGGTCGTGGGCGGCATTCGCATCCTACGGCGCGACCGGACCAAGGGCATATTGATGCTGGTCTGCGCGCTGGTGATCCTCGGCAACCTGCTGATCCTGGCGATCTGACTCCGATACAATCGGTTACACGATGGCGTTGGACGCTCGGGCCCGCGCGCCCTACCTTCACGCCGAAGCAGTAACGAGGTGCCGATGCGCGGATTGCTCCTGTCGTTCCCGCTGTTGTTCGCGGCCGTGCCCGTGCTCGCGCAGACTCCGGTACGCGAAGTCGCCTATGGCACGGATCGCCTCCAGAAGTTGGCCTTCCATCCCGCCCAGGGCACACGGGGGCCTACTCCCTTGATCGTCTTCGTCCATGGCGGCGGCTGGAAGCGCGGCGATATGGACAATGCCACCGGCAGCGAGAAGATCGCGCAATTTTACCGGGCGCGGCTATGCCTTCGCGACGATCGACTATCGGCTGGTCCCCGCCGCTCGTGTCGAGGATTCGGCGCAGGACGTCGCCGATGCGGTTGCCTGGCTGGTTGCCCATGCAGCCGAGCTCGGTATCGATCCGGGCAAGGTCGTGCTGATGGGCCATAGCGCCGGGGCGCATTTGTCCGCCCTGGTCGGGACCGATCCGCGCTATCTGCGCAAGGCCGGGTTGGGACTCGATCGTCTGTCTGGCGTGGTCCTGCTCGATGGCGCCGCCTATGACGTTCCCGCCCAGCTCGCGGAAGGTCCCCGGATCATGCAGCGCACTTATGAACAGGCGTTCGGCAGCGATTCCGCGCGGCAGCGCACGCTCTCGCCGACCTGGCAAGCGGCCGCGCCCAATGCGCCTGCGTTCCTGGTGCTCCACGTCCAGCGCGACGATGGCGAGCGCCAGTCCAAGGCGCTGGCCGCGGCATTGAGGCGTGCAGGAACCCGGGTGGACCTGCACGGCTTCGAGGGGCGCGGCCTGCGCGGCCACATGCAGATCAACCGCTCGCTGGGGGATCCGGATTATCCCGCGACGCAGGTCGTCGACGATTGGATCGGCGCGACGCTGCGGCGCTGAACTCAGCGGATCGGCGAGTTCGGGTCCAGCCGCATGTCCAGATAGCGGTCCACGCTCTTCATCAGGTCGTCCATTTCATTCTCGAAGAAATGGTTCGCGCTCGGAATCGTGTCGTGGTGGATGGTGATGTGCTTCTGGGTGCGCAGCTTGTCGACCAGCTTCTGCACCGCGCCCGGCGTCACCACTTCGTCCTGCTCGCCCTGGATGATGATGCCCGAGCTGGGGCAGGGCGCGAGGAAAGTGAAGTCGAACATGTTGGCCGGCGGCGCGATCGAGATGAAGCCGCGGATTTCCGGCCGGCGCATCAGCAGCTGCATGCCGATCCAGGCGCCGAAGCCGAAGCCGGCGACCCAGGTGCTGCTCGCCTCGGGGTGGAAGCTCTGCACCCAATCGAGCGCCGAGGCGGCGTCCGAAAGCTCGCCGATGCCGTTGTCGAACACGCCCTGGCTCTTGCCGACGCCGCGGAAATTGAAGCGCAGCGTGGCGAAGCCCCGCCGCTGGAAGGTCTTGTAGACTTCCTGGACGATGCGGTTGTTCATCGTACCGCCCGCATTGGGATGCGGATGGAGGATCATCGCGACCGGCGCGCGCGGCTTGGGCGCGGGGGCGAAACGGCCTTCGAGACGCCCTTCGGGGCCGGGAAAGATGACTTCGGGCAAGGCAGACCTGCTTGAATTGCGTCGCGCAGTGGAGCGCGGGGAGTTGCGCGCTATATAGGCAGCGCGCGCCTTTGCGCAATTGGAACGAGTTTCTTGGCCGACCGCATCTATCTCGATCATGCCGCGACCACGCCGATGCTGCCCGAGGCGATGGCCGCGGTCGAGCAGGGGATGCGGCATTGGGCCAATCCCAGCTCTCCCCATGCCGATGGCCGTGCCGCGCGCGCCGCGCTCGAAAAGGCGCGCGCCGACGTCGCCGCTGCCTATGGCTGGGCGCACGAACTGGTCTTCACCAGCGGCGCGAGCGAATCGCTGGCGCTCGCGCTCGGCCGCTCGATGGCGGAACGGCGGCTGATCAGCGCGGTCGAGCATGATTCGGTGCTGCGCCATGCCGAGGGCGCGCCGATGCTGCCGGTGTGTCCGGATGGAACGCTCGACCTCGAAGCACTGCGCACCGCGCTCGCCGCGGGCCCGCGCGCGCTGGTCGGCATCCAATGGGCGAACAGCGAGACCGGGGTGCGCCAGCCGATCGCCGAGATCGCGGGAATCGTCCGCGCCGCGGGCGGCATCCTGCTCGTCGATGCGGCGCAGATGCCCGCCCGCGCCGACGACGCGGTGCTGCGCCATGCCGATCTCGTCGCCGTCTCGGCGCACAAGCGCGGCGGGCCGCCGGGCATCGGCGCGCTGCTGGTGCGCGATTTCGGGCTGCTGCTGCCAATGGGCGGGCAGGAAAAGGGCTATCGCGCCGGGACCGAGAACCTGCCCGGAGCGCTCGGCTATGCCGCTGCGGTCGCGATTCCCGAAGACCTGCGGCGCATGGCTGCGCTGCGGCAGCGGCTCGAGGCAGTCCTGCTCGAAAGCGGCGGCGAGATCGTCGGCGCCGCCGCGCCGCGCAGCCCGTTGATCGGTGCCTACCGTATGCCGGGCGTCTCCGCCGCCGCCCAGCTGATCCGCTTCGATCTCGCCGGAATCGCCGTTTCGGCGGGAAGCGCCTGCTCGTCGGGGAGCATGCGGCCGAGCCATGTGCTCACCGCAATGGGCTGGCGCGAGCCCGATCTGCGGGAGGTGGTGCGGGTCAGCTTCGGCCGGGGCACGAGCGAGGCGGACGTCGACGCCTTCGTCGCGCTATGGCGCCGCATCGCCGAGGAAGCGCGGGCGCGCGCGGCATGATCTATCTCGATTATCAGGCGACGACGCCGCTCGCCCCCGAGGCGCTGGCCGCGATGCTGCCCTGGCTCGAAAGCCAGCACGCCAATCCGCATTCCGCCCACGCTGCGGGCCGCGCCGCCCGCGCCGCGGTCGAGGTCGCGCGGGCCGATGTCGCCGCGCTGATGCCGCCAGGCGGCACCGTCAGCTTCACCAGCGGCGCCACCGAGGCGCTCAACTGGGCGATCAAGGGGTTGAGCGGCCCGATCGTCACCCTCGCCACCGAACATGCCGCCGTCCTCGACACGGTCGAGGCCGAGCGCCGCGCCGGCCGCGAGGTCACCGTGCTGCCGGTCGGGCCAGACGGACTGGTCGATCTCGACGCCGCCCGCGCCGCGATCCGCCCCGGCACCGGCCTCGTCGCCGCGATGCTCGTCAACAACGAGATCGGCGTGATCCAGCCGATCGAGGCGCTCGCGCAGATCGCCCATGAAGCGGGTGCGCTGTTCCTGTGCGACGCGGTCCAGGGCTATGGCCGGGTACTCATCCCCGAAAGCTGCGACCTGATCGCGATCTCCGCCCACAAGATCCACGGACCCAAGGGCATCGGCGCCCTCTGGGTCCGCGACGGCTTGACGCTCGTGCCGCTGCTCCACGGTGGCGGGCAGGAGGCGGCAGGCCGATCGGGGACGCTCAGCCCGGCGCTCTGCGCCGGCTTCGGCGCCGCCGCGCGGCTCGCCAAGCAGCGGTTCGGCGCCGATCACGCCCATGTCGCGCAATTGTTCGAAGCCGCGCGCGATCGCCTCGGCCCGGACTGGATCGTCAACGGGTCGACCACCCATCGCTACCCCGGCAATCTCAACCTGCGCCGCGCCGGCCTCGACGTCGCCCGGCTGATGTCGGAGCTGCGCGACATCGCCTTTTCCGCCGGCTCGGCCTGTGCCAGCGGTTCGGGGCGGCCCAGCCATGTGCTGCGCGCGCTGGGCCTGTCGGATGCCGAGGCGCGTTCGAGCATCCGCATCGGCTTCGGCCGCACCACCACGGAGGACGAACTGCTCACTGCCCTCGATCGCATCGACGCCGCCGCCCGAGCCCAGAAGGTGGCGGCATGATCCGCGTCCGCTTCGTCAGCGCCAACGGGATCGAAAGTCACGAGGTCGAGGCCGCCGAGGGCGCCATCCTGCTCGGCGTCGCACAGAATGACGGGCAGCCGCTCGAGGGGACGTGCGAGGGCCAGATGGCCTGCTCGACCTGCCACGTCATCGTCGATCCCGAGCATTTTGCACGCCTGCCCCGCGCGAGCGAGGAGGAGGAAGACATGCTCGACCTCGCGATCGGCGCCTCGCGCACCAGCCGGCTGGCCTGCCAGATCGTCCTCACCCCCGATCTCGACGGCCTCGTCGTCCGCATCCCCTCCCAGCATCGCGACATGCAGGGCCGCTGAGAGCCTGTTGGAAATGCGCCATAGCGCATTTCGCGGTGCCCGGCCCCCCCCCCCCCCCCCCCCCCCCCAAAAAAAAAACCGGGGGG
>JAEXFD010000018.1 GCA_023400405.1 Pseudomonadota bacterium | reverse complement strand
GGCCAGCGCCGTCGCGCGGGGGTCCGCCCTGCCCGTCCGGCCGCGGCCCGTCCTGCCCGGACGGACGCTGCTGCGGCGTCGGCGAGCCGAACAGGCTGCCCTGCTGGCCGAGACGCCGGAACTGGGCGAGCTGGGCCGTGAATTCGGGCGGCAGCGGCTGGCCGGTGCGCTGCGATTCCTCGCGCGCCTTGCGGAAGGCATCGCGCCGCTCCTGCAGCCGCTTGGCCTGGGGAGAGGGGATCGGGAGCTGCAGGCTGAACCCCCAGCGCAGCTGCTGGCGATCGTGCCGGGCATAATTCACCGGGCGATAGTCGATGCTGAGCAATTGCCCATCGGCATCGCGGACGAAGCGATCGGGAAAGGCCGCCTCGATATCGGCGGTGGCACCGGGAAAGCTCTCGGTCGTGTTGCGATAGCGCTGGCTGGTATAGTTGGCGAAGAGGCCGAGATTGGTCTTCTCGAACGGGCGGATGTTGAGCCCCACGTTGAACACGTGGCGGCTGTCCGCCCGCAGCTGCGGATTGCCGCCGGTGATCGAGGTGATGTCGACGCTTTCGCCGCGGACATAGTCGAATACGCGCACATTGGGCGTGCTGAGCACCGGGTTGCCAAGCTGCTGGGGCGTCGGCGCGTTGCTGTCGCTGGTCCAATTCACGCGCGCCTGGATCTGCGTGATCGGCGACCAGTTGAAGCCATAGCCGGTGGCGACGAGGCGTCCGAAATCGGAGAGCTGCTCGACTTCGAGATTGGCGTTGACCGAAAGGTCGCCGATCGCGTCGAGCACCGCATAGCGCCGGCTGGCGATCGGCAGGTTGATGTTGCCGCGGAAACTGGCGCTGTCGCGCGAGATGTCCGAGCTGCGCGGCGTGCCACGCAGGAAGGAATCGCTCGAAAGGTCCTGGGTGTTGCCGCGCACGCGCAGGCTGAGGTTCGCCTTGCCGGCCGGAAGTGCGAACAGCGGCCCGTTGGTGAGCATGTCGATCACGCCGGTGCTCGTCGTCGTGTTGGCGACATCGGCCGGCCGGAAGCCGATCAGGCCCAGCGGGATCGTGGCGAAGGGATTGAGGCCGGGATCGCGCGCGTCGAGCCGCGCCTGGATCGCGGTCGCATCGATGCCGGTATCGGTAACCGTCTGGCTGGTCGCGCGATCATAGCTGCCGTTGAACGACCAGCGCCACGCTTTCGACCAGGGCGCTTCGTCGCCGTTGACGGTGAGCTCGCCATGCATCGTCTGCCCATGGGTCGAGCGCGACAGCGGCGACTGGCTGTCGAGATAGCGCAGCAGCGTCACGTCCTGGGTGAACGGCGAGAACGGGCTGCCCGCGGGCAGGCGCAGGCTGACGCCCGGCAGGCCGAGCAGCGATTCGCTCTGGTTGACGTTCAGCTGCACGTTCGCGGTCGCCGAGACCTTGGACGAGAGCGCGCGGTTGTAGACGCCTTTGATCGTCAGGTCGGTCTGCGGGCCGACCAGCGTGCGATAGGGCGTGAGATCGGTCGTATTGGGCGTGTTCGGATTCGCCGCGAAGGCGCCGAGGCCCAGCGGACCCGCTGCCGCCGCCCCGGGCACGCCGGCGACGTTCACCGGGGTGCCGGCCAGTGCGCTCAGCGCCGGATCGATTTCGCCGCCCCCGATGCCGACGATGTTGCCCCGCGTGTCGAACAGCGAAGAGCCGGCGCGGGTGACCCCGCGCTCGCTCTCCAGGATGCTCGAATTGTGATCGTAGTCGACGTTGAGCTCGATCCGGCCCTGGCGGTTGAGCTTCACCAGCTCGGCATCGCCCTGTTGGGTGAAGTTGCCGCCTGCGGTCGGCGTCCGGCCCTCGAGTTCGACCGCCAGCGACTGGAAGCGCGGGCGCAGCACGAAGTTGATCACCTTCTGCGACGCGCTGTAGCCATATTGCAGCGCGACTTCCTCGGGAAACACGTCCACGCGCTCGATCGCCTCGGGCGGCAGCGAGCCGATCTCGTTCATGCTCGAGCGCCGGCCGCTGAGCAGGATCACCGGCGCCTCGCCGCCCCGCCCCTGCCCGGTGCCGAGCTGCGCCGACAATGCCGAGACGAGGTCGTTGACGTTCGAGGCGCCATAGGCCTGGATGTCCGCCGGGCTGAGCTGGACCTCTGGCTTGACGTCGGTTTGCACCGCGCCGCGCACGACGCCGGTGACGACGATCTCGTCCGAGCCGTCGCTCCCGTCGGCGGGCGCTGCTTCAGCATGCTGCGGCGGCGGAGCACGATTCTGGCCCGGTGCCGGCGTCGGCGCGGGGGCAGGAGCCGGCTGGGTCTGTGCCCAGGCCGGGGCGTTCAGCGTACCGCCGACCAGCGCCGCAACGGCACAGCTCCATTTCAGTCGCGAACGATTCACTTCGGCCCTTCCTGAAGATCCCGCGCCACGGCTGGGCGCCGGCGCCTGAATGCGCGCTGGCTAGGCCCCAGTTGTCGCAAAATTGTGCCGTTGCCCGAAAAAATTAAGGCACCGCGGCCGCTGGCCGGGTGCCCCTGGTTTCATGGTGCGGTCGAGAAGACTCGAACTTCCACGGCCTTTCGGCCACAACGACCTCAACGTTGCGCGTCTACCAGTTCCGCCACGACCGCACGTGAAACTCCGCCGGCTCAATCCGGCGGCTGGTAAGGCAGCGGCCCCTAGCAATGCGTTTCGGACATTGCAAGCCGTCGCGACCGGGATTCTCGGGAGCGCTCGCGGCCGCGCTCAGCCGCCGATCTCGCTGGCGAAGCTCAGCTGGACGACGTGCGCATTGGGCGGCACGTCGACATTGGCCGAATTGAACTCGACCGCCTGCTTCGGCGAAAGCTCGCGGGTCTGCGGCGTCACGCGCCAGGAATAGACCAGCTTGTTGTTCTGATCGAGCAATTCGACTCGCAGGTCCGGAACATGCTGCTTGGCACTCGTCGGATTCACGACCTTGCCCGAGACGACGAACAGCTCGCTCCCGTTGGGCATCGTGCGCAGCTCGACATTCTTGTCGGCAATGCGCAGCGGCGTATCGATCTCGCGCCCGATGCCCAGGCCGAGCTGCGCGGCGAGCCCCGGCGCGCCCGAATAGAGGATCGCCCCGGTGCCGAGCAGCATCGAGAGCCCGGCCACCACGGCTGCCGCGGTCCAGCGCCGCGCGGGATTGCGGCGCGGCTTGAACGGCGGCTGCGGTGCGAACGGATCATAGTCGGGCCCGGCCGCGACGCTCGCCAAGGGATCTTCGAAGACGCGCGGCGGGGCCGGCGGCGCAGCGTCGCGCTTGGGATCGGCCGCGACCGGCGGCGCCGCCGCGGGGGCACGCGTCGAGAGGTCGAGCACGGCCGGCGCCTGGAACCAGCTGTGCTTGCAGCTCGCGCAGCGGACCGTCCGCCCGTCCGGGCCGATCGCACTGTCCGGCACCAGGTAGCGGGTTTGGCACTGGCTGCATTCGAGGATCATCGTACGCGTCTCACCGGCACCGAGCGCCCTGTCGCCCGATTGTCATGATTCTAGCCGCATCGATTCGTAGCAGCAAGAGTCGCGCCCGCTTCTCCCGTGGACGAATCCGCGGCGCGCGCTTGAGCGCGATACCCGGCTGTGCGATGGCGCGTCAGGGGCAAGTCCGGGAGCCTGATGGCCAGCATCGTGCAATTCGAGAATGTCGGGCTGCGCTACGGTTCGGGGCCGGAGACGCTCTCGGACATCAGCTTCTCGCTCGACACCGGCGCCTTTTATTTCCTGACCGGGCCCTCGGGCGCCGGCAAGACGTCGCTGCTCAAGCTGCTCTATCTCGCCAGCCGTCCCAGCCGCGGAGTAGTTCGGCTGTTCGGCGAGGATGCCGGTGCCCTGCCGCGCACTCGGCTCCCGGGCTTCCGCCGCCGGATCGGGGTCGTGTTCCAGGACTTCCGCCTCGTCCAGCACCTTTCCGCCCATGACAATATCGCGCTGCCGCTGCGCGTCGCCGGCGTGTCCGAGGAGGATATTGAGGCGCCGGTGCGCGAGATGCTCGCCTGGGTCGGGCTCGCCGATCGCGGGCAGGCCAAGCCGCCGACGCTCTCCGGCGGCGAGCAGCAGCGCATCGCGATCGCCCGTGCCGTCATCGGGCGCCCCGAGCTGCTGGTCGCCGACGAGCCCACGGGCAATGTCGATCCGGACATGGCCGAGCGGCTGCTGCACCTGTTCGACAGCCTCAATCGGCTCGGCACCACCGTGGTCGTCGCCACGCACGACTTCCATCTGCTCAGCCGCATCCCCAACGCGCATATGATGCGGCTCGAAAAGGGGCGGCTCAGCGATCCCACCGGCGCCCTGCGCAACCCGCCGGCACGCGGCGCATGAGGCTGCGGCTCGCTCCCGGCGCCGCCGATCGCCGGCTGCTCGACGAGAGCCGCCGCACCCGCGCGATGACCTGGATCATGGCGATCATGCTGTTCCTGACCGTGCTCGCCGGTGCCCTCGGCCTGGGCATGTTCGCCGCCACGGCGCAGCTCGACCGTGCGCTTGCCGGCCGGCTGACGCTGCAGCTCGTCGAGCCCAATCCGGCGCAGCGCGACGCGCAGGCCGCCGCGATCGTCCGCGCCGTTTCGGCGCTTCCGGGAGTCACCCGCGCGAAGGAAGCCGATCGCGCCCATCTTGCCGAACTGCTCAGGCCCTGGCTCGGCGATGCCGGCCTCGATCCCGAGCTGCCGATGCCGGTGATGATCGACGTCGAGATGCAGGGCAAGAATGTCGATGCCGTCGAGCGCGCCGCGCGGGCGATTGCCCCCGGCGTCCGCGTCGATCGCCATGCCCAATGGCTTTCCCCGGTGCGCGGCTTCATGCGGACGATGAGCTGGCTCGCGCTCGGCCTGGTGCTGCTGATCGCCTCCGCAACCGCCGCCGTGGTGCTGCTCGCCGCGCGCGCAGGGCTGGACACGCATCGCGACACGATCGATGTGCTCCACATGCTCGGCTCCACCGACATCCAGATCGCCCGGCTGTTCCAGCGCCGAATCGCCTTCGACACGCTGATGGGCGGGCTGATCGGCGCCGGCGCGGCGATGGCACTGGTCTGGTTTCTCCAGACGCGGATGGATCGTGTCGGATCGGAGATGTTGAGCGGCGCCGCCCTCGCCGAGCGCGACTGGTTCCTGCTGCTGCTCCTCCCGCTCAGCTTTGCCCTGCTCGCCACCGTCGCGGCGCGGGTTTCGGTCCTGCGCGCGCTGGGTCGCCGGCTGTGATCCTGCGCCTGCTCGCCTTGATGGTGACGCTCTGGGCGATCGGCTTCGCGCTGTTCATGCTCTCGCTCGGCCGTCCGCTCGAGGGGCGCAAGACCGATGCGATCGTCGTGCTCACCGGCGGGCCCGGCCGCATCGACCGTGGGTTGGCGGCATTGCGCGCGGGCGAGGCCAAGCGGCTGCTGGTGAGCGGCGTCGATCCCGACGTCCGCCCCGGCGAGTTCGCCGCCGAATACAAGATTGACCGCACGCTGATGGCCTGCTGCATCGATCTCGGATGGCAGGCGGTGGACACCCGATCGAACGCCGAGGAGACGGCGCAATGGGTCGAGCGGCACGGCTATCGATCGGTGCGGCTGGTCACGTCGGACTGGCACATGCCGCGCGCCCGGCTCGAATTGTCGCACGCGCTCGGCGATGTGGAGCTGCTCGGCGATCCGGTGCCGAGTCAGCCGGGGATGGCGATGCTGGTCCGCGAATATCACAAATATCTGGTGCGCCGCTTGGCGCTGCTGGTCGGCAGCAACTGATGGCCTGGCTCCGCACGATGGCCTTTTCGCTGTTCTTCTACGGCCTGACCGTGCCGATGGTGCTGCTGGTGCCGCTCGTCGCGCTGCTGGGCGGCGAAGCGCTGCGGACCTATGCCATGGCCTGGGTCGGGCTGATGCGCTGGTCGGCGCGATGGTTCCTCGGCATCCGGGTGCGCATCGAGGGCAGGATCCCCCAGGGTCCGGCCCTGTTTGCCGCCAAGCACGAATCGCTGTTCGAAGCGCTGGAGCTCAGCCGCCTGCTCGGTTCGCCGGCGACGGTGATGAAGCAGGAGCTCGCCCGCATCCCGCTCTGGGGCTGGGCGGCGCGGCGCTACGGCGTGATCGCGGTCAACCGCACCGCCAATGCCGCGGCGCTGCGCGCGATGATGAAGGACAGCCAGGCCGCGCTCGCCCAGGGCCGGTCCGTGCTGATCTTCCCCGAAGGCACCCGGGTGAAGACCGGCGAGCAGCCCAAGCTGCGATCGGGCTTTGCCGGGCTCTACCGAATGCTGAACCTGCCGGTGGTGCCGATCGCGGTGCGCAGCGGCCATGTCTGGCCCAAGCACGGCGCCAAGCGCGCGGGAGCCATCGTGTTTCGCTTCGGCGAGCCAATTCCGCCGGGGCTTCCCCGCCCCGAGGCGGAGGCGCGCGTCCATGCCGGGATCAACGCGCTGAACGATGGGAGCCTGCTTCAGACAAGTTGAAACAGGTGCGGCACCGGCCCGCTCCCCCACCCGGCCACCCATAAGATACTGCCGTTGGGGTGGCCGGGTGGGGG
>JAEXFD010000027.1 GCA_023400405.1 Pseudomonadota bacterium | reverse complement strand
GGCGTGACGGCGGCGGGCGCAGGCGGCGCAGGCGCGGCCGGCGTGGTCTGGCTGACGGCGGTGGGGTGAGCGCCATGATCCGACGCCTGCATCGCATCATCGACGCCGAGGACGCCCTGTCGCTCGGCGAACTGGAGCCGCTGTTGGACGAGGAGGCCTGGGCCGCGCCCGATCGCCTCTCGGCCGACGACTGTTTCGACCACCTGGGCGGCGACTGGCGAAGCTCGGCCGCGCCCGATGACCCGGAGGACGGGCAATGACGTCTGAGCATCACGACAAACCGGCCGCGCGTCCGCAGGAGCTGGCCGAGGGCCGCTGGCTGTGGCGGCGCCTCTATGTCTATGCCGCCAGCCTGGCGCTGTGGCTGCTGTTGCGGCTGGCGGTGACGCGGGCGGCGGCGACGGACCTGCCGCGCATCGCCGAGGGGCTGATGGGGCTGATCGCCCTGATGTTGCTGCTGTATCTGGTGGCGCCCAGCGCCCAGCAGATCGTCAATCTGGCGCGACTGCGCGCGGGCGGGAAGCCATGAGCTTTCGTCTGTCGCAACGCTCGCGCGAGCGGTTGAAGGGCGTTCATCCCGATCTGGTTGCCGTGGTCGAGGCGGCCATCCTGCTGACGCCGGTGGACTTCATGGTCACGGAGGGGCTGCGGACGCCCGCGCGCCAGGCGGAACTGGTGCGAGCCGGGGCCAGCCGGACGTTGAACTCGCGGCACCTGACCGGCCATGCGGTCGACGTGGCGGCCTGGGTCGACGGCGGGGTGCGCTGGGACTGGCCGCTGTATCCGCGCATCGCCGGGGCGTTCAAGGAAGCGGCTGCGGCTGCGAGCGCGCCGCTGATCTGGGGCGGAGACTGGCCGCGCCTGCGCGACGGGCCGCATTTCGAACTGGATCGGAGGGCCTATCCATGATGGGCCGTTTCCTGCGGGTTCTGACGCCGCTCGGCTGGTGGGCGACGATGCTGGCGGTGGGCGTGTTGTTGCTGATCGTCGGGCGGGGGTTGGGCTTGCGCTGGGATCCGCTGCACCTCCAGGCGCGTCGGCTGGAGGCGGCCCAGCAACGCCTCGATCGGGCGCAGACCGAGGCGTCCGCCCGAAGTCTGGAGGCCGCCGCACGCGCTCGCCAGCTCGAGGATCTCGACGCCTTTCACCGCAACGCCCAGGCCGTGACGCAGGCGACCGTCGCGGCTGAAACCCGAGCGAGGACCGCTGATGATGCTGATACGCCCCTGGACCCTGATCGCGCTCGGCGTCTGCGCGAGCATGACCGCGAACTGTGCCGCCTCGCGCCCGTCTTCGCCGGTTGCGCCGCCTCGGCTGATCCTGGCTGAGGCGGCGACGCGGCCCTGTGAACTGGCCATGCTGCCCGAGCGTCCGACGGCGGCGGATCTGGAGGCGGCCTATGTGCGGCGCGGCGCGCAGGTGGCGGCGTGCGACGCCGCCAGGCGCCTGGCTGTGGAGACGCTGAAGGCCGAACGCGATTTGATCGACGCCTGGACGCAGGGGCGAAAGGAAGCTGGGCGGATATTGCCGGGCAACTAGGCAAAAAGCGCCGAGCTGCCGGGTGAATGGGCAAATATTGCCGGGTTCGGCGGCATGGTTTCCAAAATCTAACGCTGAAAAATCAAGGCTGTGCGTTCGAGATGGGTCTGGCGCCGCCTGGCCCGCTCCTTGCGGTCATAGCCTGCGAGCAGAAAGCTCCCGGCAGCCAAAACGGCGTCGGACATCGTCGAAGACAAAGGACAGCCAAAATGGCTAACAGCATCAACACCAATGCTGGCGCTCTCATCGCCCTGCAGAATCTGAACGCGACGAATCGTGACCTGAACGTCGCGCAAAACCGCGTGAACACGGGTCTGAAGGTCTCTACGGCCAAGGACAACGGCGCCATCTTCGCCATCGCCACCGCACAGCGCGCTGAAATGGGCGCTCTGGACTCGGTGAAGCAGTCCATCCAGCGCGGTCAATCGATCGTCGACGTGGCCCTGGCCGCCGGCGAGACCATCACCAAGGCCCTGGAAGAACAAAAGAGCCTGGCGGTCGCCATCGCCTCTTCGACCGGCGCGGCTCAAACGGCCTACCTGGCCGACTACAACGCCCTGGGCGGTGAAATCACCAAGGCCCTGGCCGGCGCGACCTTCGACGGCGTGAACCTGTTCTCCAACACCACGCAGCAGTCGGTTCTGACCAGCACCTCGGGCGCGACCCAGAACATCGGCACGGGCGCGGCGATCACCGTCGCCACCACGGCTACGCTGACGGCTCCGGCCGACGCCACGGCCGCGCAAGCCGCGATCACGGCCGTCGACACCGCCATCAGCGGCTTCACCGCCGAACTCGGCAAGCTGGGCACCCAGTCGAAGTCGATGGAGCGCCAACTGACCTTCGTCAGCAAGATGCAGGACTCGCTTGAAGTCGGCATCGGCAACCTGGTTGACGCCGACCTGGCCAAGGAAAGCGCTCGCCTGACGGCTCTGCAGACCAAGCAGCAGCTGGGCGTGCAGGCGCTGTCGATCGCGAACCAGTCCAGCTCGATCCTGCTGGGCCTGTTCCGCTAACGCTGAAGGCGGCGGTTGAAGCCGCCGCCTGACCACCTCTCGCTACCGAGCAGAATGCTCACCGACGCCAAAACGGCGTCGGCCATCGTCTGAAGACAAAGGACAGCCAAAATGGCTAACAGCATCAACACCAATGCGGGCGCGCTCATCGCCCTGCAAAACCTGAACGCGACGAACCGCGACCTCAACGTCACGCAAAACCGCGTCAACACCGGCCTGAAGGTCTCCACGGCCAAGGACAACGGCGCGATCTTCGCCATCGCCACGTCGCAGCGCGCTGAAATGGGCGCTCTGGACTCGGTGAAGCAGTCGATCCAGCGCGGTCAGTCGATCGTCGACGTGGCTCTGGCCGCGGGCGAGATCGTCACGAAGGCTCTGGAAGAACAGAAGGGTCTGGCGGTCGCCATCGCTTCGTCGACCGGCGCGGCTCAAACGGCTTATCTGGCTGACTTCAACGCCCTGGGCAATGAAATCACCAAGGCTCTGGGCGGCGCGAGCTTCGACGGCGTGAACCTGTTTAGCGCCAATACCGACGCGGTGGAGGTTCGTACGGGTACCGGAGCGGGCGCTACTTTCACGCTGAAAGCCGCCGGTGGAGCCGCCACTACTGTAGCGACGGCCACCGGCACGGCTGACGCGACCACCGCCACGGCCGCTGCGGTCGAGGGCGCCATCACGGCCTTCACCGCCGTGCTCGGCGACCTGGGTACCAAGTCCAAGTCGATGGATCGCCAGCTGACCTTCGTCAGCAAGATGCAGGACTCGCTTGAAGTCGGCATCGGCAACCTGGTCGACGCCGACCTGGCCAAGGAAAGCGCTCGCCTGACGGCTCTGCAGACCAAGCAGCAGCTGGGCGTGCAGGCGCTGTCGATCGCGAACCAGTCCAGCTCGATCCTGCTGGGTCTGTTCCGCTAATCCGACGCGGTTAGGGAAGGGGCGGGCCGCTGGGTTCGCCCCTTTCTCGCGTCGTTGAGACGGGAGGCGCGGCAGGTCCGCGCAGAGGGATATGGCTGACAATGTCGCAGGAGTTTCCAGCGTAACCTATCTGGACCGCGAGCCGCAGGGCGCCGTGCTCGAGACGAAACCCGCTGTTCAGGCGTCGCAGAGCGCAGCCGATGACGCCGGCCGCTACCGGTTGACGATCGAGCGCGAGTCGACGGGCTATGTCTACAAGACTCTGGATCGCGTGACGGGAGAGGTGATCCGCCAGTTTCCCCGCGAGGAAGTGCTGAAACTGCGCCAGAGCCCAGCCTACGACGTCGGGAAGATCATCAAGACCGAAGCCTGATCCGCGCGTCCCAAGCAATGAAACGCCCCTCGGCATGGCCGGGCGGCGTTAACAGGCGTTGCGACGGCGTTAACCATACGCTCAGGAATCAGCGTCATTAATGCTCGCCAGAATCGGATCTGAGGCGAGAAAGCCATGAGCAACAGCGTAATCACCAATGCGTCGGCGCTTGTCGCGCTTCAGAACCTGAACGCCACCAACTCCAAGCTGGCGGCGACTCAGAGCCGGGTGAACACGGGCCTGAAGGTGCAGGGCGCCAAGGACAACGCCGCGACCTGGGCCATCGCCCAGAACCAGCGCGCCGACATGAGTGCGCTCGAATCGGTCAAGACCAGCCTCAACCGCGCCACCTCCTTGGCGGACGTCGCCCTGGCCGCAGGGCAGCAGATTTCCGATATCCTGGTCGAGTTGCGCCAGAAGGCGACCGCCGCGGCCGATCCTTCGGCGTCGGCGGCGACGCGCAAGGCCTATGACGATGAGTTTCAGGCTCTGCTGACATCGCTGGGATCGTTTGCGGCCAACGCTTCTTTTGACGGCGAGAACATTCTCGACGGCAGCTCGACCACGGCGCTGGATTTCCTCGCCAACGCCGACGCCTCTGAAACGATTTCGATGAATCGTCAGAATCTGACTCTGGCCGGGCTCTCGTTGACCGGGCTGGACCTGACGACCGAAACCAATGCAACCGCTGGCCTGACGGCCATCGAGGCGGCCTTGACCGACGCCAACGCCAAGCTCGCCGAGCTGGGCGCTCAATCCAAGCAGATCGAGAAGCACACCCAGTTCGTCACCAAGCTGATGGACTCGCTGGAAATCGGCGTCGGCAACCTGGTCGATGCGGACATGGCGCGCGAAAGCGCGCGACTGCAGGCCCTGCAGGTTCAGCAGCAACTGGGCGCTCAGGCGCTGTCGATCGCCAATCAGGCGCCGCAGATCATCCTGTCGCTGTTCAAGGGCTGATCGCGGCCTAGCCCAGCCGTCGCTGCGCGCCGTGTCCTAGCGACAAGGGGGGCGGCCGACGGCGGGTCGGTCGAGGGATCAGGCCGTAGAGGCTCATCAGCCTCATCAATATCCAGCGCACGCGTGACATGGGCAGTCTCACCTCGGCTGTGGCGAGGCGAAAAACGGCGGTGTTCGGCGCGCGGTTCCTGGCGACTGTTAAACAGTTCGTTACCGTGGCGGGCGATGCTGACGGGCGGAGGTTTGCTTGGCGGCCATCAACAACAGTTATCTGCTGGGTCTTTTCGGCGCCGGAGCGGGTCTCGGCGGCCTGCCTTCGGCCGCGCCTGCGGCCAAGCCCAAGACCCAGCCGACGGCGCCCTGGAGCCTGGACGCCAAGGAGAAGCCGAGCCAATCGGAGCTGCTGCGCTCGGCGCTGAGCGGACGCAAGCTCGTCAACGAAGAAAACGCGGTGCTCGACGTCAAGGGCGCCTCTTCGAGCGACTATCGCAAGATATTCGCCCTGTATCAGGGGCTGACGATGCTGGAGGCCCTGACCACGCGGGCGGGCGAGCGCAACGTGGGACGACTGGAGTCCGATCAGTTGTCTCGGCGCTTCACCTCGGGCATGGCGGAAGTGACGGACTTTCTGGCCTCGGCCCAGTTCGACGGCGTGCGGATCGTTCAGGGCGTTTCGGCTTCGCAGAGCCAGTCGACGGCGGCCGTGGCCCGCGACAGCTCCAAATATCTGACCGGCCCGATTCATGACGGCGCCCTGACCGACGAGGTCGCCGCCTTCCAGGGCGATGTGCGTTTCGGCGTGACGGCGAAGACGATCGCGGGCAGTCAGACGGTCGCCATCGACTTGGCCGAGATGGGGTCGACGCCGCGCACGATGGATGCGGTGCTGGAGCACATCAACGGCAAGCTGGAGGCGGCGGGCGTGCAGACCCGCATTCACCGCCAGATGATCGAGGCCGAGCCGCGGACCGTGAAGGTCGGCGATAAGACCATCACCTTGCCCGCCGGGCCGACGCGCTGGGGACTGACGGTCAGCGGAACCTCGGCGGAGACGATCAGCTTCGTTCCCGCAGAGGCGCGGGATTCGATCCAGGTGGTGCAGGGCGTCGGGACCAAGGGCGGTCACGAAGTGCTGAAGTTCGACCCGGACGGCAATCCGGTCGCAGGCGCGGGCGGCGAGAGCTTCTGGGTCGAGGGCCGCAGCGGCGTCTCCAACCTGCCGGACGGCGTAGAGACGGTGCGCGCCAGCGCTGCGGGGCCGGACGGCTCGATGTGGATCGTGGCCGACGTCAGCGCCGGCTCTTCCACGCAGCCGATCAAGGGCCAGGCCGACGTCGTCCTGATGAAGCTAGATTCGGCGGGCAATGTGGTGGTCAGCCGGGCGTTGGGCGCGGCCTCCAAGGCCAGCGGCTACGCCATCGCCGTGGACGCGGACGGACGGGTGGCGGTGGCCGGCTCAGTGGTCGGCGCCTTGGTTCCTGGCGAGGCCGGAGCTTCGGCCACGACGGCGGACAGCTTCGTCACCGTTTTCGACGCCGACGGCCGCGAGCAGTGGACCCAGAGGCGCGGCGCCAGGGCCGAGGATGAGGCCACGGCCGTCTCCTTCGGCGCGGACGGCCGGGTCTATGTGGCGGGACGGGCCAAGTCGGCCATGCCGGGCGCGCTGGCCGTGGGCGGCTGGGACGGCTACGTCCAGGCCTTCAGCGAAAGCCAAATCCATAGCCTGGCGCCGATCAAGGCGACCGCGACGGGCGCGGCCCAGTTCGGCACGGCGGGAGACGACAACGTTCAGGCCATGACCGTCGACGGCGACAATCTCTATACGGCGGGGGTCGAGAACGGCGCCTTCGTGCTGCGTCACTTCCGCGTCGGTCCGACGGGGGCGCCTGAGTTGCTGAGCGTGCGGAGCCTGGGCGCGTCCTCGGGCGGCGAGATCGCCGGTCTGGCGGTGGCGAACGGGCGGCTGATCGTGTCGGGGGCGACCGGCAACGGCGCCCTGAACGCGGGTCAGGTCGCCAACGCCCACGCGGGCGGGCAGGACGCCTTCGTCGCCAGCTTGTCCACGGACCTGACCGCCTCGGGCGCCGATCGGCTGACCTATTACGGCGGGGAGGGCGACGACACGGCCGCCGACGTCAAGGTGCACGACGGCAAGGTCTGGCTCACGGGCGTTTCGGACCGCCCTGTCGGCGCCAAGAAGGACGACCCCACGCGCGGCTATCTGGCGCGGCTGGACGCTCAGACCGGCCAGGTGGAATGGAGCCAGAACTGGACGGCGGCCGAAGGACAGGCCAAGCCGCTGGCCCTGACGGTTTCGTCCGGCGGCGCCAGCGTTCTGGACCGGCTGGGCCTGCCGCAGGGCGAGATCGATCAGAGCGATTCCAAAGCCCTGGTGGACGCCACGGCCGTGCGCGTCGGCGACCGTTTCTATGTGCAGAATCCCGCGACCGGGCGGCAGACGGCCGTGACCATCGAGGCGAAGGACACGCTACAGTCCCTGGCGCGCAAGATCGAACTGGCCTCGGGCCGCCATCTCAAGGTCACGATCAAGACGGACCGGGACTATCTGACGGGCATGGACGGCGACACGCGCGTGACCAGCGGCGGCGTCCAGCGTCTGTCGATCACCAGCGCCGACGGGCGGGCCGGCGCCGTGCTGATCCCCGGCGAAGGGGGGCGCGACGCCCTGGCGGGGCTGGGCCTGACGCCCGGCTTCATCGGCAAGTCGGCGGACGACAAGAAGAAGACCTTCGGGGTCAACCTGTCGCCGTTGCTCAACCTGTCCGGCGCCGAGGCCATCGCCAAGTCCAAGGATCAGGTGCAACTGGCGATCAAGGCCATGCGCGACGCCTATCGCGCCCTGTCGCCCGAAGCGTCCAAGCCGCCGGTCACGGGGCAGGCGCCAGCCTATCTGCAGGCTCAACTGGCCAACTATCAGGCTGCATTGGCGCGACTCACAGGCTAAGCCGGGGTGAACGGCGCTTTCGGTTGACGGCCGTGGGGCGGACGGGGTTAGTGGGGCCTTCGTTAGCGTTGAGAGCTGCATGGCCCTTTCCAAAGACAATCGCACGGTCCTGATCGTCGGCGCCGGCCTGGCCGTCGTCGGCGCGGTGGCGGCCGCCCTGGTGTTCAGCGGCGGGCGCGACGGACCTGTCGAGGCGCCGCCGGCGTCCAAGGGCGGACTGACCATCGATGTCGCCGAAGCCCCGACCCTGGAGCCGACGCGCGAACTGCGTTGCTTCGTCAACGGACAGTTCGTCGGCCTGGCCACCCTGGCCGATTGCGCCCAGAAGAACGGCGTGGCCACCAGCGCCCTGGATGTCGGCCTGGATTCGACCGGCTCCCTGGTCGCGGCGCCGACCGCCTCCTTCGCGCCCCCGCCTGAAGCGCCCGTCGTGACGATGGCCGACGCCGCGCCTGTGGGGCAGCCCAGCGCCGCCGACGCCGCACGCCCTGCGGCCGCCGCATCGGGCACGGCCTGTCTGCGCCACACGGGCTCTGAATGGCGGCAGGTGTCGGGCAATATGAGCCTGGGCGCCTGCGTTCAGGCCCTCTACGCCGGAACCTGCGTGCGACCGGGCGACGCTCAGTACGGCCGCTGGGGCGACACCACCCTGCGTCTGGTGCCGCGCCGCGTCGAGCAGTCCAGCGACAACAACCGCTTCCGCACCCTGGCCCAGCAGGACCGCAACTGTCAGTTCCCGGAGCTGTGACGAAGGTGCGTGTTCTGACCTCTGGATTGGCCGTCGTGCTCGGCTCGGCCGCCCTGGCGGCCTGCGGCGCGCCTCAGCTCAAGGCGCCGACCGACAAGGGCGTCTGCTATCACGTCGGCGAACTGGCCAGCGACGCGCCCCGCTTCAACGTGGTGGCGCGCGATCAGCCGCAGATCGAGTTCTGCGCCGCGCGACTGGAAGAGATGCGCCTGAAATTCCTGAGCCTGGGCGGCAGCAACAATGAGATGGTCGGCGCCTATCAGGGCCAGTTCATCTTCATCGACCGCACGGGCGTCAAATTCAGCAAGAGCCTGGACGGCGCGCGGTTCTTCGCCCTGGCGCGGACCGGCGACGGCCGTCTGGCCATTCCGGGGGCCATCCAGCGCCGGATCGACGGGCGCCCCGTGGCGGTGGCGCCCAACTAACCCACCCTGAATGGGGTGAACAAAACTAGAACATCTCGTCCGTTTCGGTTAAGGAGCGGACGACAAGACGAATAAAAGGACATCGGTCATGGCGGGCAGCGTCAACAAGGTCATTCTGGTCGGCAACCTGGGTCGCGACCCGGAAATCCGCTCGCTGAACAACGGCGATCGCGTCGCCAATCTGCGTATCGCCACCTCGGAAACCTGGCGCGACAAGGCCACGGGCGAGCGCAAGGAAAAGACCGAGTGGCACTCGGTCGTCATCTTCAACGACAACATCGTCAAGGTGGCCGAGAACTATCTGAAGAAGGGCTCGACCGTTTACGTCGAAGGCTCGCTGCAGACCCGCAAATGGACCGATCAGCAGGGCGTCGAGAAATACTCGACCGAGATCGTTATCCAGCGCTTCAACGGCCAGCTGACCATGCTGGGCGGCCGCGGCGACAGCCAGGGCGGCGGCGGTGATCGCGGCGGCTACGGCGGCGGCGGTCGCGACGACGACTATTCCTCGGGCTTCTCGACGGGCGGCGCCAACAAGCCCTCGGGTCCGAAGGAAAGCTACGACCTAAACGACGACATTCCGTTCTAAGCCCGACGCGAAAGGGCGCGGCGTGGGGCTGGGGGCCTACAGCTATGGCGACGATCCGGCGGTGCCGTCCTTTCCGGACGACCGGCCGCTGGTCCTGTTCGACGGCGACTGCGCCCTGTGCTCCCATTCCGCGCGGACCCTATTGAAGCACGGGCCACGGTTTCGCCTCGCTCCGACGCAGTCGGAGCTGGGGCGGGCCTTGCTGCGGCACTATGGCCTGTCGCCGGATGACCCCTCGACCATGCTGGTGATCGAGGAGGGGCGCGCCATCGGCCGCTCGAACGGGGTGCTGCATCTGGCGGCGTCCCTGCCGTTTCCCTATCGACTGGCGACGGCGGGGCGCTTGATTCCCCGGCCGGTGCGAGACGCGGTCTATGGCTGGGTCGCCCGGCATCGGCGGCGCTTTCCCGGCCAGGCCTGGTGCGCCATGCCGCCCGAAGGCGTGGACATGTCGGGTCGAGTGCTGGGGTAGGTCATTATGAGAGGGCGTGTTCTGGTTCTGGGGGCCAACGGCTTCATCGGCTCGCATCTGGCGGCGGCCCTGTCGGTCGCGGGCTGGACAGTGCGAGCCGGGGCGCGACGGCCCGCTGAAGCCGCGCGGCGCGCGCCTGCCTTCGACTGGATTAGGGCCGACTTCGCCGATCTGACCACGTCTGAAGCCTGGGCGCCGCTGCTGGACGGCGTCGACGCCGTGGTGAACTGCGTCGGGGTGTTGCAGGACGGGGCGGGCGACAGCACGGCGCTGGCCCATGTCGAGGGTCCGCGCGCCCTCATCCAGGCTTGCGAGCAGGCGGGCGTGCGTCGCCTGATCCATATTTCCGCCGTGGGCGCCGATGATGCGGCGGGCACGGCCTATGCCCGCACCAAGGCCGAGACGGAGCGGTTGGTCCGCGCCGCCGATCTGGACTGGTTGATCCTGCGCCCGTCGCTGGTGGTGGACCGGGCGGCGTTCGGCGGGACCGGCCTGATCCGGGCGCTGGCGGCCTTTCCCCTGTTCAGCCCGGTGGTCGGCGGCGATCAGGTTTTCCGTCCCATCGCCCTGGCCGATCTGGGCGAAGCGGTCGTGGCGGCGTTGAAGCCCGGCGCGCCGGTGCATGAGACGTTCGACATGCCGGGGCCGGAAGCGGTCAGCATGATCGAGACGGTGCGGCTTTATCGCGGGTGGCTGGGCCTTTCGCCCGCGCCGGTCGTGCGGATTCCGCGCGCCCTGGCCGCGCCGGCGCTGATGATCGGCGACCTGTTGGGGCGGCTGGGCTGGTCCTCGCCGATCCGCAGCACGGCCATACGCCAGATGGATCACGACGTGTCCGGCGTCGACAGCGGCTGGGCTGAGCGTCTGGGCGTCCGGGCGCGGGGTTTCCGCCGTTTCCTGACCGAAACGCCGGCCTCGGTTCAGGATGTGTGGCACGCACGGCTGTGGTTCGTGCGGCCGGTCTCCATCCTGACGCTGGGCCTGTTCTGGCTGATCACCGGCCTGATCAGCTTCGGGCCGGGCTGGAGCGGGGCGATCGCCGTCCTTCATGAAGGGGGCTTCGGCCGTTGGGCCGGGCCGATCGCCTGGTGGGGGGCGTTGCTGGACGTGGTGCTGGGGCTGGCGCTGTTCGTGCGGCCGTGGACGGCGCGCGTGGCGATCCTGATGTGTCTGGCCACGGTCGGCTATCTGATCGCCGGGACGCTCAGCCTGCCGCACTACTGGATCGACCCGCTGGGGCCGTGGCTCAAGGTGCTGCCGATGATGGCCCTGTGCCTGTTCGTGGCGGCGACGGACGCGAGGCGGTGATGCTGTATCTGATCCTGAAGATCATCCACATCCTGTCGGGGGCGGTGCTGTTCGGCACGGGGGCGGGCATCGCCTTCTTCATGCTGCGCGCCCACATGAGCCGCAACGTCGCGACCATCGCGGCGGTCGGCAAGATCGTGGTGCTGGCCGATTTCGTCTTCACCGCCAGCGCCGTGGTGGTCCAGCCGCTCAGCGGGCTGGGCCTGATTCACCTGCAGGGATACGCTCTGACCGAGCCGTGGCTGCTAGCGGCCTACGCCCTCTATGTGTTGATCGGGGCCTGCTGGCTGCCGGTGGTGTGGATGCAGATGAGGATGGCGCGTCTGGCCCAGACGGCGGCGGAGGCAGGGGAGGCCCTGCCGCAGACCTATCACCACCTGTTCCGGGGCTGGTTCATCCTGGGGTGGCCCGCCTTTGCAGGCGTAATCGGCATCTATTGGCTGATGGTGGCCAAGCCGGTCTTCTAGCGCGCGAAGCGGCCCTTCTCGGCGGCTTCGGTCAGGGCCTGGCGGACGGCGGCGGTCAGTTCGTCCATGGTCTGCACCTGACGCACGCCATAGGCGCGGGCGGTGATGTCGACGTTGCCCTTGCGCCAGAAGCCTTCGGGGGCCAGCACGATCAGCTTTCCGCCGCGCGCATGCAGGCCCATTTCCAGCAGGCTGATCGGGCTTTGCGTGCCCGGCGCGAAATACATGACGATGACGTCGGCGCTTTCCAGGGCGGCCAGCTCCCACTCGACCTGGCGGCGGAACTCGGGCTCATCCGCCTCGGGGCGCCAGGCGGGGTTCCAGTCGGGGCGGCGGGGGTTCAGCACGGTGACGTCCATGTCGCCCAGGGCCTGTGTCAGCGCCGCCTGCCAGTCCGGCGCGCCGCCCATGTCGATGCTGCCGCCCAGGAAGACGCGCGGCCGAGCGTCGTCGATCGGCAGAGGCTGGGGCGAGACGACGAGAGACGGCTCGGCGGTTGCGGGCGCGGCGGCGATGCAGGCGGTCAGGACGGCGAGGGCGGACAGCAGGGCAGGGGTCTTCATGGCGGCCTCTATAGCCGACAGGACGGGCGGTTGTGCAGGGTAACCTGCGGTCATGCTTCGTGAGAGGCCAATCGTCGCGCCCTGTGGCAAGCATGGGGGCGTGTCCAGTTCCTCCTCCTCCCCGCACGCGCTGACGCCGCTCGAGATCGCCGCCATCGTGGCCGTTCTGGTCATCTGGGGGGTGAACAACGCCGCCGCCAAGGTCGCCACCGAGGTGCTGCCGCCGCTGATGACGGGGGCGCTGCGCTTCGCCATCGCCGCCGCCTGCCTGGTCTGGTTCGTGCGGCCGCCGTTTCCGAACTGGAAGAGCCTGCTCATCATCGCCGTGGTGGGCGGGCCGATCCACTACGGTCTGATCTACCTGGCCTTCTGGCTGGCTCATGACGTCAGCCCGGTGACGGTGGCGACCCAGCTGTGGATTCCGCTGACGTCCCTGTTCGCCTTCCTGTTGCTGGGCGAGCGGATTTCGCGGATGGCGACGGTCGGCCTGGTGATCGCCTTCATGGGCGTGGCCTGGATGACGCTGGACCCCCACGCCTTGCAGGACTGGAAGGCTATTCTGGTCGGGGCGCTGGGCGCCTCGGCCTGGGCGCTGACGACGGTGATCGCGCGCGGCACGACCTCTATCCCGCCGCTGAAGATGCAGGGACTGCTGGCGCTGATGGCCTTGCCGGCTCTGACGCTGGGTTCGGCCCTGTTCGAGACGGGGCAGTGGGAGGCGGCCAAGGCGGCGACGCCGCTGGTGTGGGGCACCCTGATCTGGGCGGGGGTGATTTCGTCCGTGTTCGCGACCAGTCTGATGTTCTGGCTGGTGCAGAGGCGCGAGGCCGGGCGGGTGACGCCCTATCTGCTGGGCTCGCCCCTGGTGTCGATCCTGATCGGCGGCCTGTTCATGGGCGACGTGCTGACACCGCAGATCCTGACCGGCGTGGCGATCGCCCTGGCGGGGGTGGTCACGGTGGCCCTGGGGGAGCGCGGACTGCGCGCCGGCGCTCCCGCCAAGGTTTAGGCGACTTATTGCGCCTTGATGACCGCGCAGGCCACGCGGTCGCCCGCGCCGCCGATCGGCTGGCTGGAATGGTCGTCGGCGTTGGCGTGGATCACCAGGGCCGAGCCGTCGGCGTCCAGCAGCCACTGGCCGGGGCCGTTCTGCGACAGGCGGGCGTGGCTGGTGAAGACCTCGGCGTTCACGGCACCGGCGGCGTCGGCGAAGACGTTGGGCAGGTCGCCGTCATCGGGGCCCTCGGCGTTCAGCAGGCCGTGGGGCTTCTTGGGATCGCCGTGGTTGATGTGAGCGCCGGCCGAGGTGAAGGGCGCCTCGCACTGGCCCGTGGCGTGGATGTGGATGCCGTGCCAGCCGGGCGTCAGGCCCGTGGCCTCGACCTTGATCAGCAGGCCGGTCGAGCCCTGCGTCAGGGTGGCCTTGCCGATGTCGGCGCCCTGGCCGTTGATGATGGCGACCTGAGAGGTTTGACCCGGCGTAGCGCGCATCATGGCCATGTGGGCGGCGTGCTGATCCGGCGTATGGCCTGCATGGCCCGCATGTTGTTGAGCCGACGCGGCGCCTGCGGCGAGGGCGATCGCCAGAACGCCGGGCGCGATGAAGGCGGTTGGTGTCAAGCGCATGAATTTCCTGTCCTTTTACACGCGGGGATTTCAGCGGCGTTTCTTTGCCACCACGGCCCCCTGATGATAGAAACCTGAATAGCGGATCACGTTCCGATTCCGGCCATCTAAAGCCTGATTTCCTTGACCGACGACAGCTACCAAAACGCCGCCCCCATGGCGCCGGGCGATATTTCGACCATCACCATCGAGGATGAGCTGAAACGCTCCTATCTCGACTACGCCATGAGCGTGATCGTCAGCCGGGCCCTGCCGGACGCGCGCGACGGTCTGAAGCCGGTGCATCGTCGCATCCTCTATTCGATGCATGATCTGAACATGACGCCGGAGCGCGCCTATTCGAAGTGCGCCCGCGTGGTCGGCGACGTGCTGGGCCGGTTCCACCCGCACGGCGACGCCTCGGTCTACATGGCCCTGGTCCGCATGGCCCAGGACTTCTCCATGGGCCTTATGCTGGTCGACGGCCAGGGCAACTTCGGCTCGGTCGACGGCGATATGCCGGCCTCCATGCGTTACACCGAGGCCAAGATGGCCCCGGCCGCCGTGGCCCTGCTGACCGACATCGACAAGGACACGGTCGATTTCCAGCCGAACTACGACGAGAAAGAGCTGGAGCCTGTCGTCCTGCCGGCGCGGATTCCGAACCTGCTGGTCAACGGCGCAGGCGGCATCGCCGTCGGCATGGCGACCAACATCCCGCCGCACAACCTGCGCGAAGTGATCGACGCCGCGGTCGCCCTGCTGGACGACCCGGACGTGTCGGACGACGCCCTGCTGGATATCGTGCCGGGACCGGACTTCCCCACGGGCGGCGAGATCATGGGCCGCACGGCCCCGCGCAACGCCCTGCGCGACGGGCGCGGCTCGGTCATCGTGCGCGGCAAGGCGTCGATCGAAGAGATCCGCAAGGACCGCGACGCCATCATCATCACCGAACTGCCGTTCCAGGTGAACAAGCAGACCCTGATCGAGCGCATCGCCGAAATGGTGCGCGAGAAGCGTCTGGAAGGCATCGCCGACGTTCGCGACGAGTCCGACCGTCTGGGCATGCGCATCGTCATCGAGCTGAAGCGCGACGCTTCGGGCGATGTGATCCTGAACCAGCTGTATCGCTATACGGCGCTGCAATCCTCATTCGGCGTCAACATGCTGGCGCTGAACCACGGCCGTCCCGAGCAGATGGGGCTGCGCAAGCTGCTGGAGCTCTTCCTCGACTTCCGTGAGGAAGTGGTGGTCCGCCGGGTCAAGTTCGAACTGGCCAAGGCCCGCGATCGCGGCCACGTCCTGGTCGGTCTGGCCGTCGCCGTCGCCAATATCGACGAGGTGATCCACATCATCCGCAGCTCGGCCGACCCGGCCGAGGCGCGCGAGCGGCTGCAGGCCAAGGCCTGGCCGGTCGGGGACATGATGGCCCTGGTCGAGCTGATCGCGGACCCGCGCACCGTCCTGGTCGAAGGCGACAAGATCCGCCTGACCGACGAACAGGCCCGCGCCATCCTGGCCCTGACGCTGTCGCGTCTGACGGGCCTGGGCCGCGACGACATCTTCGGCGAGGCGCGCGCCCTGGCCGACACCATCCAGGGCCACCTGACCATCCTGTCGGATCGCAAGAACGTCCTGGCCATCATCCGCGAAGACCTGCTGCTGGTGAAGGATCAGTTCGGCGTCGATCGCCGCACCCTCATCGGCGAAGGCGACGCCGAGATGGAGGACGAAGACCTGATCCCGCGTGAGGACATGGTCGTGACCGTGACCCACTCGGGCTACGTCAAGCGCGTGGCGCTGAACGCCTATCGGACCCAGCATCGCGGCGGCAAGGGCCGCAGCGGCATGGCGATGAAGGATGAGGACGTCGTCACCAGCGTCTTCAGCGCCTCGACCCACACGCCGGTCCTGTTCTTCGCCACCAACGGCAAGGCCTACAAGCTGAAGACCTGGCGCCTGCCGCTGGGCAATCCGCAGTCGCGCGGCAAGGCCTTCGTCAACCTGCTGCCGATCGAGCCGGGCGACAGCATCATGAACGTGCTGCCCCTGCCGGAAGACGAAACGACCTGGGGCGACTACGACATCATGTTCGCCACCCAGTCGGGCGACGTGCGACGCAACAAGCTCAGCGACTTCGCTACGGTGAACCGCGCGGGCAAGATCGCCATGAAACTGGAAGACGGCGACGGCATGGTCGGCGTCGGCCTGTGCACGGCCGAGGACGACGTGCTGCTGACGACCGCCCTGGGCCGGGCCATCCGCTTCAAGGCCGACGACGTGCGCGTGTTCAAGGGCCGCGACTCCACCGGCGTGCGGGGCATCCGCCTGCAGGACGGCGACACGGTCATCTCCATGGCCATCCTGGGCCGTGTGGACGCGACGCCGGAAGAGCGCGCCGCCTATGTCAAACACGCCAACGCCATGCGTAAGGCGCTGGCTGGCGCGGACGCGGAAGAGGATGTCGTCACGGTCGAGGCCGATGACGAAGAGGCCGGCGACGCCCCGATCTCGCCCGAGCGTATCGCCGCCTTGGGCGCGGCCGAGCAGTTCATCCTGACGGTCACGGAAACCGGTTTCGGCAAGCGGTCCTCGGCCTATGAGTATCGCCGCACGGGTCGCGGCGGGCAGGGGCTGACGGCGCACGGCCTGGGCGGTCGCGCCGGCACGCGCCTGGCCGCCGCCTTCCCGGTCGAGGAGTCGGACGACCTGATGCTGGTCACGGACGGCGGCCAGATGATCCGCACCCCGGTCAGCCAGGTCCGCATCGTCGGCCGCTCCAGCCAGGGCGTGACCATCTTCCGCACCGGCAAGGACGAGAAGGTCGTCTCGGTCGAGCGTCTGGCCGATTCCGGCGGCGACGATGAAGACGGCGACGTCAACGAGACGTCGACCGACGAGGGCGGCGAGGCCTGATCCTGCATGGCCGTCGTTCCTGAACTCTGGATCGACGGCCGACCTGCGGGGGTTGAGGATCTGGGCCGCCAGGCCTTGTTCAACTACGGCGCCCTGACCTCTTTCCGCGTGGAGGGGGGCGGGGTGCGCGGGCTGGATCGGCACCTGGGCCGCCTCAACCGTGCGGCGGTCGAACTGTTCGGTGAAGCTGTCGCCAAAGATCGCCTGCGCGATCAGATGCGGACGGCGCTGGCCGGGCGAGATGAGGCCTGGCTGCGCATCAGCCTGTTTTCAAATGAGCTTTCCCTGCGTCAGCCGCACTGGATCGGTGCGCCGCAGGTGATGATCAGCGTCTCGGCCCCGCCGTCGCCCTTGCCGCACGGGGTCCGCCTGCAGAGCCAGGTCTATGCCCGCGAGGCGCCGCATCTGAAGCACGTCGCCACGATGGGCCTGTTGCGGGCGCGGCGCATGGCGCGGCTGGCGGGTTTCGACGACGCCCTGTTCACCGACGCCGAGGACCGGATTTCCGAGGGCTCGCTGTGGAATGTCGGCTTCATCAAACGCGAGACGGTGGTTTGGCCCGAGGCGCGCATGCTGGACGGGGTGGCGCAGGCCCTGATCCGCGAGGCGCTGGACCGCGCCGGATCGCCGCAGCGGACCGAGGTCGTGCGCCTGTCGGACCTGCCCCGGTTTGACGGCGCCTTCCTGTGCAACAGCGCCACGCCCGCGGCGGAAATCGCGGCTGTCGACGGCCATGTCTTCGCCGGCGCGACGGATGCGGTGCAGCAGATAGACGCCCTTTGGCGATCACAGCCGCGTCAGAAAATCTAGGCCGTTCATTTCGCACCTGCTAAACGGGCCCAAACGATGGGGAGGCCGCCGGCCATGCGTATCGGACTTTATCCGGGCACCTTCGATCCGGTCACCAACGGTCATCTCGATATCATCGGGCGGGCGGTCAAGCTGGTGGACCGGCTGGTCATCGGCGTCGCTCAGAACGACGACAAGGGCCCGCTGTTCTCGACCGCCGAGCGGGTCGAGATGCTCAAGGCCGAGGTGGCGCGCTTCAACGCTGACATTGAGGTGCGGCCGTTTTCCAGCCTGCTGATGCATTTCGCCGAGGAACTGGACGCCAGCGTCATCATACGCGGTCTGCGCGCCGTCGCCGATTTCGAGTATGAGTTCCAGATGACGGCGATGAATCAGCGCCTCAACAGCGACATAGAGACGGTGTTCCTGATGGCCGATCCGCGGCATCAGGCCATCGCCTCGCGACTGGTGAAGGAAATCGCCCGGCTGGACGGTCGGATCGACAGCTTCGTCAGCCCGGCGGTCGCCGCGAGCGTGTTGGCCAAGGTCAAGAAGGGTTGAGGTCGGGTTTGAAGATCAAGTCTGTGATGGCGCTGGCGGCGGGCATGGCCCTGCTGGCCGGTGGAGCGATGGCCCAGTCGGGCGCTCAGTCGGGCGATTGGCGCACTGTGGCGCCCGAGAACCTGTGGGTGATCGACACGGCCAAGGGCCGCATCCTGGTGGAGCTGGAGCCGCGCGCGGCGCCGAACCATGTTGAGCGCATCCGCACCCTGACCAATCAGGGCTTCTATGACGGGCTGAAATTCCACCGCGTCATTCCGAACTTCATGGCCCAGACCGGCGACCCTCAGGGCACCGGCGCGGGCGGCAGCGAACTTCCGGACCTGAAGGGCGAGTTCACCTTCCGTCGCGGCCGCGACAGCGGCTTCGTCCCGGTCGAGAACAGCGGGCCGGGCCTGCGCGGCATCATGGGCTCCATCCCGGTGGTGACGCAGCCCGACGCCCAGATGTTCGTCACGGCGGACTTCAAGACCTCGGCCCAGGGGCTGTTCTGCCCCGGCGTGGCGGGCATGGCGCGCGCCGGCTCGCCTGACAGCGCCAACAGCCAATTCTATCTGATGATGGGCCAGAACGACAATCTGAACGGCGCCTACACGGTCTTCGGCCGGGTGGTGCAGGGCCTGGACGTGGTCAAGGCGCTCAAGGCGGGCAACGACGCCAACGACGGGGCCGTCGGTCCCGACGCCGACGTCATGACGCGGGCGCGTCTGGCCTCGTCCATGCCGGAGGCCGAGCGGCCGACGATCCGCGTGGCTGTGCCCGGCTCTGCGCCGTTCAACGCCGCCGTCGAGGCGGCGCGGGCCGCCAAGGGCGCGTCCTTCGGCATCTGCGACGTCCAGCCGCCGGTTCAAGGCGGCTGACGGCGATCATCCACGCCAGGGGAGGGGCGCGGAACATGAGGCACCAACTTCCGACGATCGGGGCGGCGCTGATGGCCGCCCTGATGGCGAGCGCGGCGACGGCCCAGGACGCGGCGCCGGCGCTCAGCGACGCTGCGCCTCGTGAGGCGGCCCCGGCGATCGCCGCCGGCGACTGGCGCATGGTGGCGCCGGACAATCTGCTGGTCATCGACACCAGCAAGGGCCGCATCCTGGTGGAGATGACGCCCGAGGCCGCGCCCGGCCATGTCGCGCGCATGCGTCTGCTGGCCAAGGCGGGCTTTTATGACGGGTTGAACTGGCATCGGGTCATCGACGCCTTCATGGCCCAGACGGGTGATCCCCTGGGCACAGGCGAGGGCCAGAGCTGGCATCCCGACCTGAAGGCCGAGCTCACCTTCCGCCGTGACGCACAGACGCCCTTCGCCGCCGTGGCTGCGCCTGCGGGCGCCCTGATGGGCTTCGTCCAGTCGCTGCCGGTGCAGACCCAGCCTGACGCCGTGATGAGGACGACGGCGGACGGCAAGGTCCACGCCTGGGGCCTGTATTGTCCCGGCGTCGCGGGCATGGCGCGCGACGATGCGCCCGACAGCGCCAACAGCCAGTTCTTCCTGATGCGCCAGCCTTATCCGGCGTTGGACAAGCGTTACACCGTCTGGGGACGGGTGGTGTCGGGCCTGGACGTCGTGCGCGCGTTGAAGTTCAGTCCGAATCCCGACGGCATCGTGAGCGATCCCGACCGCATGACGCGTGTGCGTGTGGCGGGCGATCTGGCCGAAGCTGAGCGGCCCACGGTGCGCGTCCTGAGCACGAGCAGCGCCCCGTTCCGCGCCCTGGTCGAAACCACGCGGACGGCGAGGGGCGCCGACTTCTCGGTCTGCGACATCGACCTGCCGGTCCAGGTGGATTAGCCGCTTCAAAGTCCTTCTCCCCTTGTGGGAGAAGGTGGCAGGCGTCAGCCTGACGGATGAGGGGTTGCTGGACGCTCAACCCATTGTCCGCATAAGGCGTGGCGAGACCCCTCATCCGGCCCTAACGGGCCACCTTCTCTCACAAGGGGAGAAGGGCGATTATTGGCCGCCGCCAGCACCACCGCCGCCCCTGCGACGCCGACGGCGACGCGGCTTAGGCTGCCGGTCTTCGCGCATCTTCTGCAGCAGCAGGCCTTCACGCAGGCCGCGGTCGGCCACGCGCACCCGTTCGCACGGCCAGGCGCGCTGTACGGCTTCCAGGATCGCCGCGCCCGCCAACACCAGGTCGGCGCGGTCCGGACCGATGCAGTTCTCGGCCGCGCGCCCGGCGGGACCGAGGGCGATCAGGCGGTCGGCCGCCTTTTCGCAGTCGCCGCGCGTCATCCAGAGGCCGTCGACCAGATCGCGCTGATAGCGTTTCAGCTCCAGATGAATCCCGGCCAGGCTGGTGATGGCGCCGGAGGTGCCGACCATATGCCCGCGCCCGGCGCCCACGCGCGTCAGGAAGTCCGGGCCTTCTGGACCGCCCGTAGCGATGGCGGCGCCGAAGTCGGCGACCATGGCCTCATACCATTCGGGCGGGCTGCCATCCGGCTCGGGGTGACGTTCGGCCAGGCTGACCACGCCCAGCGGCGCCGACATCCAGGCGGCGGTCTCGAAGCCGCGCGGCCCTTTCATCAGCCAGGACAGTTCGGTCGAGCCGCCGCCCACGTCGATCACCAGCACCGCCTCGGCGCGCGGATCGAACAGGTTCAGGCAGCCCGCAACCGACAGGGCGGCTTCCTCGGAGGGATCGATGATCCGAAGCCGCAGGCCGGTGCCGCGCCGCACCCGCTCGACGAAGGCGGGGCCGTTTTCGGCCATGCGGCAGGCCTGGGTGGCGACGGCGGTCAGGCGGTTGGGATCGACGCCCTTGCGCACCAGGCGCTCGGCGCACAGGGCCAGGGCGTCATAGGCCCGGTCCATCGCCCGATCGTCCAGGCGGCCGGTGCGCGACAGGCTCTCGCCAAGGCGTACGATGCGGCTGAAAGAATCCACCACGCGAAAGCCGTCACGCGCTGGGCGCGCGATCAGCAGGCGGCAATTATTGGTCCCCAGGTCGAGCGCGCCGTAGAGGGGCGCGTCTCGATCGAAAGCACCGCTGTTGCGGGGCCTCCGAGGCAGGGACCGCGTGTCGCGCCGTCCGGGCGCGCCAGGGGTCTCCGGCATGGGCCGAGTTCTCATGTGGGCGGTCCGAAGCGGCGCCCGTCCCTGACAGGTTAAACCGCCCCGGCCGGTCGCGCCAAGCCGTGATCTGCTCGGCGCGCCTTTAGATCCTTAGCGACGGCGCGGGCTGAGGATGTCGCCCAACCGATCCGGCGTGCCGGGAATCCGCTCCAGGCGCGGGTAGCGCAGGCCCTCGTGATAGTCGAAATCGACGGTGCGGTAGCGGTCGCCGTTCTTGAGCAGCAGACGGATCGGGGCGTCGGTTCCCTTGGCGGCGGTGACGGCGTCGCGCAGCTTCTCGGCCGAGGCGGCGATGTCGTTGACGGCGACCAGCTCCCAGCCCGGCCCGATGTCGGCCTCGAAGGCGCGGCCGCCCCAGCGAATGCCGGTCAGCTTGTTCGACGAGGACAGGGTGAAGCCCAGGGAATACTGGAAGTCGTTGGCCCAGCCCGACTGGATGCGCTTCTCGTCGGTCGTCAGGGTGTCGGTGTAGGTCAGGCGGTAGCCGCCGCGCGCCAGACCGTCCAGCGGGGCCCTGGCGTCCGGCCCGCTGGCGTCCAGGCGCGTGCGCAGGAAGGTCGCCCAGTCGTGCGGATGGACCGCGTTCAGCGCCGCGACCACGTCGTCGAACGTATAGCCGCGCGGCGCCCAGGAGCCGTCGTCGCCGCCGAAGAAGCCCTTGGCGAAGTCGTCCAGCGACTTCTTCCCGCCCGTCGCTTCGCGGATCAGCGTGTCGGCGTCCAGCCAGATCAGCAGGGCCTCGCGGTAGTAGTCGCCCGTGCCGCGCATCCACGACGAATAGGGGTTCGAGGTGCGATAGCCGAGCAGGTTGTGGTTGTTCGCATCCTGCAGCGGGCGCCACTCGCGGCCCGGCTGGTTGTCATAGAAGGCGGCGTTCTCGGCCACGGTGACCAGAATGTCTTCCTTGGAGGCCAGACCCGAGCGGGCGGTCAGCACATCGCCCCAGTATTCCGTCTGACCCTCATAGACCCACAGAAGGGTGTTCTGGGTCGGGATGTTGTGGTTGGCGGTCAGTTCGTCGACCGGGCGCTGGCGCTTGCCGTTCCAGGCGTGGACGAACTCGTGCGGCAGCAGGCCGACGGCCCCCATGCTCTTGCCCCAGTTGGTGAAGAAGTCGGTCGGGACCGAGTTCTCGGACGAGCGATGATGCTCCAGGCCGATGCCGCCCATCTTCGACGTGGCGGCCACCAGGAAATCGTAGCGGTCATAGGGGCGGGCGCCGAACAGGCGGTCGGTCTGGGTGACCAGGTTCTCGAACCAGCCGAGCTGCTCGGTCGTGGGGGCCAGATCCTTGGCCGCATCGGCGACGATGTTCAGGTGGACGGCGCCTTCGCCGTTTCCGCGGCGCGGGTCGATGGCGATGCGCTGGAAGTTGGCGCCGCCGAACAGGGGGCTGTCGATCAGGGTGTAGAGGTCGGTCGGCGCAAACGTCGCCAGGCCGTCGACGAAGCTTTGGGTGTCCAGCGCCACGCCGTATTTCCAGCCCTGCGGCAGGCGGATCGACGGGGCGAAGGTGATGCCGGTGGAGCGATAGCCCGCCGGATAGAGCAGGGCCTTCTCCCACTGCAGATTGACCATCTCGGGCGTCATGACCACGCGCCAGGTCGAGCTGTCCGGCTGGGTCAGCCACTGGAAGTCGACGGTGATCTCGCTGACGCCCTGCGGCACCTCGATGTGGAAGGCGTAGGGGTCGATGGTGTCGCGCAGCCAGTCGATGCGGGCGCCGCCGCCCTGCACCGTGACGCCGGACACCAACTGGATCGGCCCGGTCGCCGCGTGGTTGCCCGGCAGGAATTTCGGATAAAGCAGGACCAGGGGGCCGGGCGTGACCGGGATGGTCTGGCGCACGCGGACGATCTTCTTCTCGACGTCGGTGGCGTCGACCTCATAGCGGATGACGCCGGGATAGGCCTCGGCCGTCGGCGCCGGGATCGGCGGCAGGGCGCGGGGCAGGGCCAGCGGCGTGTTCTGCGGCGTCGGCGCGGCGGGGGCCTGCGGGCCGGTCCATTGCTGAGCGAGCGCGGTCGAGGCGGCCGAGGTCAGCAGCAGGGCGAGGGCGGCGGCGGGCAGGCGTCGGGTCATCGGGTATCCAGAACTCAGAAAGCGGTCGGTATTAGGCTTGGCAGGAGGCGTTATCGGCGGCGAGGCGACAGGATGTCGCCCAGTCGGTCGGGCGTGCCTTCGATCCGTTCAAGATGCGGATAGCGCAGGCCGTCGTGGTAGTCGAAGCGCACCGTCCGGAAGCGGTCGCCGTTCTTGAGGATCAGCTCGATCGGTTCGGACGTCCCCTTGGCGGCGGTGACGGCTTCTTTCAGCGCGTCGGCCGATGCGGCGCGCCCGCCGACGGCGACGACTTCCCAGCCTGAGGTCAGGCCTTGTTCGAAGGCCGGGCCGCCCCACAGGACGGAGGTGATCTTGTTCGCACCGTTCATCATGAAGCCGAGCGAATAGGTGAAGTCGTTGCGCCCCAGCTCCTTGTAGAGGGCGCCCATGTAGCCGGACGGCTCCTCCTTGAAGACCAGGCGGTAGCCGCCGCGCTCAATGCCGTCCAGCGGTCCGCGCGAGTCGGGGCCGACCGCGTCTAGACGTTCGCGCAGGAAGGCGGCCCAGTCGTTCGTCTGCACCCCATTCAGCGTCGAGGTTACATCGGCGAAGGTGTAGGGGGCCGGATCCCAGTCGCCGTCCTCGACGCCGAAGAAGGCCTTGGCGAAGTCGTCCAGCGACTTCTTCCCGCCGGTCCGCTCGCGGATCAGGGTGTCGGCGTCCAGCCAGATCAGCGCGCCTTCGCGGTAATAGTCCTCGCTGCGCTGATAGCTGCTCCAAGGTTGGGGGCGGCGTTGGCTGATGATGGGGTCGTTGGTGGTGTCCTGCATGGCGCGCCACTGGCGGCCGGGGATGTGCTGGAAGCTGGCGGCGCTCATGGCCAGGACGTCCAGCGCCTGCTGCTTGGACATCAGGCCCGCGCGGGCGGTCAGGACCAGGCCCCAGTACTGCGTCTGGCCCTCATAGACCCACATCAGGGAGTTCTGCAGCGGCTCGTTCAGATTGGGCGTCAGCTGGTCGGCCGGGCGGCGCCATTTGCCGTTCCAGCTGTGGGTGTATTCGTGACCCAGCAGGTCGCGGTCGGCCAGGGTCGCCTCGCGATCGGTGAAATACTTCACATCGACGCTGTTCTCGGACGAGCGGTGGTGCTCCAGCCCGATGCCGCCCAGCTTGTCCGTCACGGCCAGCAGGAAGTCGTAGTGGTTGAAGTGGCGCGCGCCGAACAGGCGGTCGGCCTGCTGGACCAGATTGCGGTGCAGTTGGACGTGCTCGTCCGTCGCCTCCAGCATCTTGGCGTCATCGGCCACGACGTTCAGGCGCACCGGCGAACGGCCGCCCGGATCAAGGTCGATCTGGCGATAGTGGGCGCCGGCGAAGACGGGGCTGTCAGCCAGATGCTCCAGCGTGATGGGGGCGAAGGTCGCCAGGCCGTTCTCGAAGCTGACGGTGTCCAGGGCGACGCCGTAGTTCCAGCCCTGAGGCAGCTTCAACGTCGGCCGGAAGGTGATCTGACGCGAATAATAGCCCGCCGGATAAAGCAGGGCCTTTTCCCACTGGATGTTCAGCATCTCGGGCGTGACGACGACGCGGCCCTGATTGCCTTCAATGGGCGTCAGCCACTGGAAGGCGGCCTCGACCTCGGTCACGCCGGCCGGAACCTCGATCTGATAGGCCCAGGGCTGGACGGTGTTGCGCACCCACTCCAGCCGCCGCCCCTCGGCGGTGAAGGTCAGGCCGCCGACGTTGGCGACGGGGCCGACCGGGCCGTGGTTGCCGGGAATCCACTGCGGATAGAAGAGGACCAGAGGGCCGGGACCGCTGACGGGAATGGTCTGGCGCACCTGGATCAGGCGGCGGTCGATGTCGGTGGCGTCGACGTCCAGTTTGATGACGCCGGGATAGGCCTTGTCCTTGGCCGTCGGGATCGGCGCCAGGGCGACGGGCAGGGCGGGGGTTCCCACCTGGGCCAGGGCCGAACCGGCGCTGAACAGCAAGGCGGAGGCGCAGGCGGTGACAAGCAGGCGGGCGGCGGGACGCATCATCAGAGGGACTTTCCGGCAAGGCGGCGAGGACGCAGCAGATCACTGTGCGTTGCGGCTATGGTCAAGCCCGACGTGGGCGTATGAATTCGCCGTCATGTTTGGGTCGCCTGCGCGGAGGCGGATTTCACCGGCTCCGATTGCGTACTAGCGTGACAGCGGTGTCACAAGGCGATGGAGATCACATGAACGGGAAGCGGATTCTGGCGAGCGTCGCCGCCGTGCTGGCGCTTTCGGCGTCGTCGCCGACGTTCGCGGCCCAGATGGCGGCGCCGGATCGCGCCAGCCCCGAACCCGTGATCGAGACCGGCGACGTCGACCGCTTCTATGCGCTACGACAGCACCGCCGGACGGCCGAGCGCTGAGCAGCTTCAAGCCTATCTGGATGGCGGCTCCACCGGCCTGACGCACCTGGCGAAGGTGCGCAGGGTGACGGGCGCGAGGATGGCGGACGCCATGGCTGCTCGACCCGAAATCTATGTCGAGGCGCGGGCCTGCGCCGACCACCTGCCGCGCGTCCGTGCGCGGGTCGCCGAGGGGCTGGCCCGTTTCATCGATCAGTATCCCGAGGCGCAGTTTCCGTCAGCGACCTTTGTGATCGGTCGCGGCCGCCCGGTCGCGGTCGGCAGTCCGGTGGACGGAATCCAGGTGGGCTTGGAGGCGCTCTGCGCCACCGACTTCATCAATCCCGACATCGAGGACCGCTTCGTGGGCGTTCTGATCCACGAGTATGTCCACACCCAGCAGGCGCCGGAGCTTACTGAAAAAGAGCAGTTCACGGTGCTGGAGGTGTCGATGGCCGAGGGCGTCGCGGAGTTCGTCACTGAACTGATGATCGGCGCGCCGGCCTATGCCTATCTCGCGCCGCAGACTCGTGGACGTGAACTCGAGATCGAGACCGCCTTCATCGCTGATCAGGACAAGACCGACCTGTCGGCCTGGGTCTATAATTCAACGCCTGAGAAGCCTGGCGACCTCGGCTACTGGGTCGGCTACCGGATCGCCAAGGCCTATTACAGGAACGCTCCGGACAAAAGCGAAGCCCTGCGACAGATATTGCAGATGACGGACGCCAAGACCTTCCTCGTCGAGAGCGGTTGGAAGCCGGGCATGAACCTGGACTAGCGCTCCGGGTTCACCTCAAGCAGCTCGACCGTGAAGCGCAGGGCCGAGTTGGCGGGGATCTCCGTGCCCATCCAGCGCGGGCCGTAAGCCAGCTCGGCGGGGATGACGAACTCATAGGTCTCGCCTTCGCGCATCAGGGCCACGCCCTCGGTCCACCCCTTGATGACGCGGTTGAGCGGGAAGCTGGTCGGTTCGTTGCGCGAGTAGGAGCTGTCGAACTCGCGCCCATCGATGAAGGTGCCGCGATAGTGGACCTTAACCGTGTCGGTCGCCGTCGGCTGCTCGCCCTTGGGGTTGGCCTTGCCGACGCGACGATACTGCAGACCGGAGGGCGTGACGCTCCAGCCGCGCTGCTGGCTGTTCCACATCAAATAGGCGGCCTGGCCGACCTCCCAGTTCTCTTGGGTAGCGGGGCCGACGGGCGTGCGCGGTTCGGCGAGACGAGCGTCTTGCGTCGAGGCGCAGGCGGCAAGCGACAGGGCGGCGAGAACGGGCAGGGCGATGTGCTTCATAAGGCTAGGCTTATCACGCTGATTGAAACTGTCGACTGCTCGCGTGAGGGGCCTTTATTTCGCCGAAGAAGGGTGTATATATGCGCGTTCGCAGATTCCCTGAATCCCGCGCGAAAGCGCCGAGGCCCGGTTTGTCGCCCTCCGACCGGTGCGAAGGCGTCGCCCCTCCCCAAGGGGGCGGATACATCCAGGCGTCCTGATCCGCTCGCGGATCGAGGGTGGGCGCCGAGAGACATTTACGGTCACGGATCGCCGGTCGGCGCGCCGTGGCTGCTGCATTGAGAGCGGGCCTCGCAAGGGGCCGCGATTGGGAAAACAGAATGGCCAAGTCCACCGACGGTCTCGCCTTGGGTAAGATCGCTGCCGCCACGTCGTTTACCGGCAAGAAGCGCATTCGCTACAGCTTCGGGCGCATCCCCGAAGCTGTGCAGATGCCGAACCTGATCGAGGTTCAGCGCGCTTCCTATGAGCAGTTCCTGCAGCGCGAGTCGCGCCCCGGTCTGCGCAACGACGAGGGCATTGAAGCGGTCTTCAAGTCGGTCTTCCCGATCAAGGACTTCAACGAGCGCGCCGTCCTGGAATACGTCTCCTACGAGTTTGAAGACCCGAAGTACGACGTCGAGGAATGCATCCAGCGCGACATGACCTATGCCGCGCCGCTGAAGGTCAAGCTGCGCCTGATCGTCTTTGAGACCGAGGAAGAAACGGGCGCCCGTTCGGTCAAGGACATCAAGGAGCAGGACGTCTACATGGGCGACATTCCGCTCATGACGGACAAGGGCACCTTCATCGTCAACGGCACCGAGCGCGTGATCGTCTCGCAGATGCACCGCTCGCCGGGCGTCTTCTTCGACCACGACAAGGGCAAGACGCACAGCTCGGGCAAGCTGCTGTTCGCCGCTCGCGTCATTCCTTACCGCGGCTCGTGGCTGGACTTTGAGTTCGACGCCAAGGACATCGTCTACGTCCGCATCGACCGCCGTCGTAAGCTGCCGGCCTCGACCTTCCTCTATGCCCTGGGCATGGACGGAGAAGAGATCCTCAAGACCTTCTACGAGACCGTTCCGTACGAGAAGCGCGGCGAAGGCTGGGTCACGCCCTACAAGCCGGAGCGCTGGCGCGGCGTGAAGCCGGAGTTCGATCTGGTCGACGCCGACACCGGCGAAGTGGTCGCCCCGGCCGGTCAGAAGATCAGCGCCCGCGCCGCCAAGAAGCTGGCCGACGGCGGCCTGAAGTCGCTGTCGCTGGCGGCTGACGCCCTGCTGACCAAGTATCTGGCCGCTGACGCCGTCAACTACCAGACCGGCGAAATCTACGCCGAGGCGGGCGACGAGCTGGACGCCGCCGCGATCGAGCTGCTGGAAGCCAACGGCTTCACCACCATCGACGTGCTGGACATCGACCACGTCACGGTCGGCGCCTACATGCGCAACACCCTGCGCGTGGACAAGAGTACGGGCCGCGAGGACGCCCTGTTCGACGTCTATCGCGTCATGCGCCCGGGCGAGCCGCCGACGCCGGAAGCGGCCGAGGCCATGTTCAACTCCCTGTTCTTCGACGCCGAGCGCTACGACCTGTCGGCCGTGGGCCGCGTGAAGATGAACATGCGTCTGGAAACCCCCGAGGTTTCGGACGAGATCCGCGTCCTGCAAAAGGACGACGTGCTGAAGGTGCTGCAGATCCTGGTCGGCCTGAAGGACGGCCGCGGCGAGATCGACGACATCGACAACCTGGGCAACCGCCGGGTGCGTTCGGTGGGCGAGCTGCTGGAAAACCAGTACCGCGTCGGTCTGCTGCGCATGGAGCGCGCCATCAAGGAGCGCATGAGCTCGGTCGATATCGACACGGTCATGCCGCACGACCTGATCAACGCCAAGCCGGCCGCCGCGGCTGTGCGTGAATTCTTCGGCTCGTCGCAGCTGTCGCAGTTCATGGACCAGACCAACCCGCTGTCGGAAATCACCCACAAGCGTCGTCTGTCGGCGCTTGGCCCGGGCGGTCTGACGCGCGAGCGCGCCGGCTTTGAAGTCCGCGACGTTCACCCGACGCACTACGGCCGTATCTGCCCGATCGAAACGCCGGAAGGCCCGAACATCGGTCTGATCAACTCCCTGGCCACCCACGCCCGCGTGAACAAGTACGGCTTCATCGAAAGCCCGTACCGTCGCGTGGTCGAAGGCAAGGCGACGGACGAGGTGGTCTACATCTCGGCCATGGAAGAGGCGAAGCACGTCATCGCCCAGGCCAACATCGACCTGAAGGACGGCGAGATCGTCGAGGAGCTGGTGCCGGGCCGTATCAACGGCGACTCCCAGCTGCTGACCAAGGAAACGGTCGACATGATGGACGTGTCGCCGAAACAGGTCGTTTCGGTCGCCGCCGCCCTGATCCCCTTCCTGGAAAACGACGACGCCAACCGCGCGCTGATGGGCGCCAACATGCAACGTCAGGCCGTGCCGCTGGTGCAGTCGGACGCGCCGCTGGTCGGTACCGGCATGGAAGCGGTCGTGGCCGTGGACTCCGGCGCTGTCGTGATCGCGCGTCGTGACGGCGTGGTCGAACAGATCGACGGCACCCGCATCGTGGTTCGCGCCACGGGCGACGTGGACGCCGGTCGTTCGGGCGTCGACATCTATCGCCTGTCGAAGTTCCAGCGTTCCAACCAGTCGACCTGCATCAACCAGCGCCCGATCGTGCGCGTGGGCGATGAAGTGAAGACCGGCGACGTGATCGCCGACGGTCCGTCGACGGACCTGGGCGAACTGGCTCTGGGCCGCAACGTCCTGGTCGCCTACATGCCCTGGAACGGCTACAACTTCGAAGACTCCATCCTGATCTCCGAGCGCATCGTGCGCGACGACATCTTCACCTCCATCCACCTCGAAGAGTTCGAAGTGATGGCGCGTGACACCAAGCTGGGTCCGGAAGAAATCACCCGCGACATCCCGAACGTCGGCGAGGAAGCCCTGCGCAACCTCGACGAAGCGGGCATCGTGGCCATCGGCGCCGAGGTCCAGCCGGGCGATATCCTGGTCGGCAAGGTGACGCCGAAGGGCGAAAGCCCGATGACCCCGGAAGAGAAGCTGCTGCGCGCCATCTTCGGCGAGAAGGCTTCGGACGTGCGCGACACCTCGCTGCGTCTGCCGCCGGGCGTCGCCGGCACCATCGTCGACGTGCGCGTGTTCAACCGTCACGGCATCGACAAGGACGAGCGCGCCGTGGCCATCGAACGCGCCGAGATCGAGCGTCTGGGCAAGGACCGCGACGACGAGCTCAAGATCCTTGAGCGCAACGTCTATGGCCGCGTGAAGCCGCTGCTGCTCGGCAAGACCGCCGTGTCCGGCCCGAAGGGCATGGGCCGCGGCGAGGTCACCGAAGAGAAGCTGGCTGAAGTGTCCAAGGGCCTGTGGTGGCAGGTCGCCCTCGACGACGAGAAGGCGATGGGCGAGCTGGAGGCCATGAAGAAGCAGTTCGAGGACGCCCGTAAGGCCCTCGACCGCCGCTTCGAAGACAAGGTCGAGAAGCTGCAGCGCGGCGACGAGATGCCGCCCGGCGTCATGAAGATGGTCAAGGTCTTCGTGGCCGTGAAGCGCAAGCTTCAGCCGGGCGACAAGATGGCCGGCCGTCACGGGAACAAGGGCGTCATCTCCAAGATCCTGCCGATCGAGGACATGCCGCACCTGGACGACGGCACCCACGTCGACATCGTTCTGAACCCGCTGGGCGTGCCGTCGCGCATGAACATCGGCCAGATCTTCGAGACCCACCTGGGTTGGGCCGCCGCTGGCCTGGGCAAGCAGATCAAGGGCTTGCTCGAGCAGTGGATGGACGGCGGCATGCGCGACGCCCTGGTGTCGCGTCTGACTCAGATCTACGGCGCCGACACCCCGCTGCCGCAGAGCGACGAAGAGCTGATCGAACTGGCCCAGAACCTGTCCAAGGGCGTTCCGTTCGCGACTCCGGTCTTCGACGGCGCGCGCATCTCGGACATCGAGGATCTGTTGGAATCGGCCGATCTGGATCGTTCGGGTCAGTCGATCCTGTTCGACGGCCAGACGGGCGAGCAGTTCAAGCGTCCGGTCACGGTCGGCTATGTGTACATGCTGAAGCTGCACCACCTGGTCGACGACAAGATCCACGCCCGCTCGATCGGCCCGTACTCGCTCGTCACCCAGCAGCCGCTGGGCGGTAAGGCGCAGTTCGGCGGTCAGCGCTTCGGGGAAATGGAGGTCTGGGCTCTGGAAGCTTACGGCGCCGCCTACACCCTGCAGGAAATGCTGACGGTGAAGTCGGACGACGTGGCCGGCCGGACCAAGGTCTACGAGGCCATCGTCCGCGGCGACGACAGCTTCGAGGCCGGCATCCCCGAGTCCTTCAACGTGCTGGTGAAGGAAATGCGCTCGCTGGGCCTGAACGTGGAGCTGGAAAACAGCTGACCGGATCAAGCGCCCTTCCTCGCTTCGGCGGGGGAGGGCGGTCCGCCTGTTCTCCTCTCTGAATGATTTTCGCGGGGCATTCCCGCAGAAGGAATAAAGATGAACCAGGAAGTCCTGAACATCTTCAACCCGGTCCCGGTCACCCCGACCTTCGACCAGATCAAGATCGCCCTGGCCTCGCCGGAGAAGATCCGTTCGTGGTCGTTCGGCGAGATCAAGAAGCCGGAAACCATCAATTACCGCACGTTCAAGCCCGAGCGTGACGGCCTGTTCTGCGCCCGTATCTTTGGCCCGACCAAGGACTACGAATGCCTGTGCGGCAAGTACAAGCGCATGAAGTACAAGGGCATCGTCTGCGAAAAGTGCGGCGTGGAAGTGACCGTTTCGAAGGTCCGCCGCGAGCGCATGGGCCATATCGAGCTGGCCGCCCCGGTCGCGCACATCTGGTTCCTGAAGTCGCTGCCGAGCCGCATCGGCCTGCTGCTCGACATGCAGCTCAAGCAGCTCGAGCGCGTGCTCTATTTCGAGAGCTACATCGTCACCGAGCCGGGCCTCACCCCGCTCGAGAAGTTCCAGCTCCTCACCGAGGACGAGCTGCTCGACGCGCAGGATGAATATGGCGAAGACGCCTTCTCCGCCGGTATCGGCGCGGAAGCGGTCAAGATCATGCTGATGGATCTCGATCTCGAGGGCGAGCGCACCGCGCTGCTCGAAGAACTCGCGACCACCAAGTCCGAGCTGAAGCCCAAGAAGATCATCAAGCGCCTCAAGGTCGTCGAGAGCTTCCTGGAATCGGGCAACCGTCCGGAGTGGATGATCCTCGACGTCGTTCCGGTCATCCCGCCCGAGCTGCGCCCGCTGGTGCCGCTGGACGGCGGCCGCTTCGCGACTTCGGATCTGAACGATTTGTATCGCCGCGTGATCAACCGTAACAACCGCCTCAAGCGGCTGATGGAGCTGCGCGCGCCGGACATCATCGTCCGCAACGAAAAGCGCATGCTGCAGGAAGCCGTCGACGCGCTGTTCGACAACGGCCGCCGCGGCCGCACCATCACCGGTGCGAACAAGCGTCCGCTCAAGTCGCTGTCCGACATGCTCAAGGGCAAGCAGGGCCGCTTCCGTCAGAACCTGCTCGGCAAGCGCGTCGACTATTCGGGCCGTTCGGTCATCGTGACCGGTCCGGAACTCAAGCTGCACCAGTGCGGCCTGACGAAGAAGATGTCGCTCGAGCTGTTCAAGCCGTTCATCTACGCCCGTCTCGACGCCAAGGGTCTGTCCATGACCCTGAAGCAGGCGAAGAAGTGGGTCGAGAAGGAGCGCAAGGAAGTCTGGGACATCCTGGACGAAGTGATCCGCGAGCATCCGGTCCTCCTGAACCGCGCGCCGACGCTCCACCGTTTGGGCATCCAGGCGTTCGAGCCGGTGCTGATCGAAGGCAAGGCGATCCAGCTCCACCCGCTGGTCTGCTCGGCGTTCAACGCCGACTTCGACGGTGACCAGATGGCCGTCCACGTTCCGCTGAGCCTCGAGGCCCAGCTGGAAGCGCGCGTCCTGATGATGTCGACCAACAACATCCTGAGCCCCGCGAACGGCAAGCCGATCATCGTGCCGTCGCAGGACATGGTTCTCGGCCTCTACTATCTCTCGATGGAGAAGCAGGGTGAGCCGGGCGAAGGCATGCTGCTGGGCGACATGGCCGAAGTGCACCAGGCGCTGTTCGCCGGCGCAGTGACCCTGCACACCAAGATCGTCAGCCGCGTTCCGCAGACCGACGAGCAGGGCAACACCTACCTCAAGCGCTACGAGACCACCCCGGGCCGCATGCTGCTCGGCGAGTGCCTGCCCAAGTCGCACAAGGTGCCGTTCGACGTCGTCAATCGCCTGCTCACCAAGAAGGACGTGGGCGACGTGATCGACGAAGTCTATCGCCACACCGGCCAGAAGGAGACCGTGCTGTTCGCCGATGCGATCATGGCGCTCGGCTTCCGTCACGCCTTCCGCGCCGGCATCTCGTTCGGCAAGGACGACATGATCATCCCGGCCGCCAAGGAGGCGATGGTCGACGAGACCCGCACGCTGGTGAAGGATTACGAGCAGCAGTATCAGGACGGCCTGATCACCCAGCAGGAAAAGTACAACAAGGTCATCGACGCCTGGAGCCGCTGCGGCGACCAGGTGGCCGCGGCCATGATGGACGAAATCCGCGCGGTGAAGAAGGACGAGGAAACCGGCCGCGAAAAGCCCGCCAACGCCATCTACATGATGGCGCATTCGGGTGCCCGTGGTTCGGCGGCGCAGATCAAGCAGCTCGCCGGCATGCGCGGCCTGATGGCCAAGCCGTCGGGCGAGATCATCGAAACGCCGATCATCTCGAACTTCAAGGAAGGCCTGACCGTCCTTGAGTACTTCAACTCGACCCACGGCGCCCGCAAGGGCCTTGCGGACACCGCGTTGAAGACCGCAAACTCGGGCTACCTCACCCGTCGTCTTGTCGACGTGTCGCAGGACTGCGTCATCATGGAAGATGATTGCGGTACCGAGCGCGCGCTCGAGATGAAGGCGATCGTGCAGGGCGGCTCGACCATCGCGTCGCTCGGCGAGCGCATTCTCGGTCGCACGACCGCGGAAGACGTGGTCGATGCCAAGACCGGCGAAGTCGTCATCCCGACGGGCACGCTGCTCGACGAGGCGGCGGTCGCGAAGATCGAGGCGCTGAACATCCCGGGCATGAAGATCCGCTCGCCGCTGGTCTGCGAAGCCAAGATCGGCGTCTGCGGCAAGTGCTACGGGCGCGACCTCGCCCGCGGTACGCCGGTGAACATCGGCGAAGCCGTCGGCGTCATCGCGGCGCAGTCGATCGGCGAGCCGGGCACCCAGCTGACGATGCGGACCTTCCACATCGGCGGCGCGGCCCAGCTCAACGAGCAGTCGAACCTCGAGGCGGCGGCGGACGGCACCGTGCAGTTCCGCGACCTGCGCATCATCGAGGACCAGCGCGGCCGCCGCGTGGTGCTCAGCCGTTCGGGCGAAATCGCGATCGTCGACATGGACGGCCGCGAGCTGGCAGTCGATCGCATCCCGTACGGCGCGTATGTGATGTTCGACGATGGCCACATCATCTCGAAGGGCGATCGCATGGCCGAATGGGATCCGTTCACCATGCCGGTGATCACGGAAACCGGCGGCGTCGTGAAGTACCAGGACCTGCTCGAAGGCAAGACGCTCACCGAGCAGACCGACGAAGCGACCGGCATCGCCCAGCGCGTCGTCACCGAATATCGCGCCACGTCCAAGTCGAAGGAGGATCTGCGTCCGCGCCTGACCCTCACCGGCGAAGGCGCGGCCGAGGCGGCACGCTACATGCTCGCCCCCGGTGCGGTGCTCTCGGTCGAGGACGGTGCGACGGTTCAGGGCGGTGACGTTCTGGCCCGTGTGGCCCGCGAGTCCGCCAAGACCCGCGACATCACCGGCGGTCTGCCGCGCGTTGCGGAGCTGTTCGAGGCGCGCAAACCCAAGGAGAATGCGATCATCGCCAAGGTCTCGGGCCGTGTCGTGTTCGGCAAGGACTACAAGGCCAAGCGCAAGATCGGCATCCAGCCCGAGGACGGCAGCGAGGTCGTCGAGTATCTGGTGCCGAAGTCGAAGGTGATCGACGTCCAGGAAGGCGACTACGTCAAGCGCGGCGACAACCTGATCGGCGGCTCGCCCGATCCGCACGACATCCTCGAAGTGCTCGGCATCGAGCCGCTCGCAGAATATCTCGTGGCGGAAATCCAGGAGGTCTATCGACTGCAGGGCGTGAAGATCAACGACAAGCACATCGAGGTGATCGTTCGCCAGATGCTGCAGAAGGTCGAGATCACCGACGCCGGCGACACCACCCTGCTCCCCGGCGAGCAGGTCGATCGCTCGGAGATGGACGAGACCAACGAGAAGCTCGCCCCCGGCCAGCAGCCGGCCCAGGGCAAGCCGATCCTGCTCGGCATCACCAAGGCGTCGCTGCAGACCCGGTCGTTCATCTCGGCCGCGTCGTTCCAGGAGACCACCCGCGTCCTCACCGAGGCGGCGGTCCAGGGCAAGCAGGACACGCTGATCGGCCTCAAGGAGAACGTGATCGTCGGCCGCCTCATCCCCGCCGGCACCGGCGCGGGCATGAACCGGCTGCGCGTGGCCGCCTCCAGCCGCGATGCCGCCCTCCGCGTCCAGCAGCGCGCGCTGCAGAACGCGCTGGTGGCGCCGAACTCGGCCGCCGAAGAGCACCAGGCTGAGCTCGCCCGCTCGGTGCGCGAGGCCGAAGGCACCGGCGACGATCCGCTGGCGAGCGTGGTCCCCTCGGGCCACGGCACCGATGCGGATGCCGGCGAGTATCTGAACGAAGCCGAGTGATCGGCCCGCTCAGCCGCTCGAAGCGCTGAAGAAACGAGCCGCCGTCCGGGACCTCCGGGCGGCGGCTTTTTCTTTGAGCTTCAGCTGTCCGAGGCCCAATCCGCGGTGCCTAGTCGAAGAGAGTGACGGCGTCCGCCCGCTCGAATGTCAGGTTGACCGATCGCTCGCCGCCCGGCCGCGTCTTGTGGCGGACCCCGCGCGGCACGGTGAACAGCTGCCCTGGCCTGAGTACGCCCTCGCCCTCCTCGAAGGAGAGGACCACTTCGCCTTCCAGCACCAGGAACGTCTCGTCCGAAGTCGGATGGACGTGCCAATCAAAGGCGGTAGTCATCACGCTCATCCGCACCTCATGGTCGTTCACCCGAGTTAGCGAAGCTTTCCAATAAGGCTCGCGAACCGCGCGGTGCTGGGCGGCGAGGTCTACGGGTACGGATTGGCTCATCCGCAGAATTTAGATTGCCGCTTGCAGCGGCACGAATCAGATTCGTCGCAAAAAGGATAAGCGCCGCTTGTGGATCGAGCCTTGCTTGCCGCAGAGCGCCGGAGCGGCTCTCCGGGTCGGCAGCCACTGGAGCCGCCCCCGGACAAGACGGTGGCACTCAAGGGTCACGGCCTCACTTCGCCGCGGCACCCGCAGCGATTTCCTCGGCTGTCAGGAACTTGATCGCGGTGCCGGTGGCGTTGGTCTTGCCCCAGCTCAGCGCGGTGACGTGCGAATTGCCATATTGGGCGTTGATCACGGCATCGGCGCCCATCTTCTGCGCGCGTTCCCACAATTCGCGGTAGATCTTGCCCTGCGAGGCTCCCTTGCTGAACACGGTCGCCTTGCGCACGCCCGCCTTCACTTCGCCGAGTACCTTGTATGGGTGATCGGGCAGGTCGGTGGCGAACACGGGCACGCCGACATCTTCGTTGACGACGACATAATGCCTGTCGCCTCTGCCGTTCTTGTCCTGCGCCGACACCATCGACGGAGCGGCGGCAAGCATCGCCGCGGCGGCGAGCGCAATACGAACCTTCATCATTCCCCCCATAAAGACTGCCCGATTCCCCTCGGGCGGCACTGGATTGCCGCAACTGGACTGGCGCGACAAGAGTCCTGCGTTGCGCACCGCGCCCGGCGAAAGATCATCTGTGGAGACTTCACGGTGATTGCAACGTTACTTTCCGTCTGCTTGGCAGCCTCGGCGCAGGACGTGCCGAGCGCCACGACGCTTGGCCCGTCGTTGCGGCACCGGGCCGGGCGACACGCCCATTTCGGCCGAACCGGCGCCAACGGGGACGCAATGATCGTCGCTTTCGCTGCAGCGGTGCTGGCCTTCGCGCCGCAGGAAGCCAATTGCAGCGAGAGCAGGCCACTCCCGCAGGGCACGCCGATCCTCCTTGGCGGATTGTTCAGCGGCCGGACCGCAGCGATCCCGGCCGCCAGCCGAATCGAGGCGCAGGTGCACCGTTCGCTGACGCTCCAGCTTTCAGGAAACTGTTGAGGCGGCGCGGCGGCTCAGCGATCGAGCTTCCATGCCGCGTCGAGATAGCGGTCCGCCGCGGCCTTGAGGTCCGGCGCCTTCGCGAAGGCATCGGCGGGAAGCGGCGCGATGCCCAGGCCTTCCATCAGCACCCACAGCGCGAAGCGGCGCGACGGCTCGCGCTCGACGCCGAAATCGATGCGCAGCCGCTCCTGCCCACGCTCGCGTTCGGCTTCGGGCAGGTCCTCGGGCATGTCGGTGCCGAAATAGTGGAGCAGCAGCGCGTCGAGATCCATGCCGCCCCTTTCGCGCCGGCCGCGCCGATCCGCAAGCATGCGGGCCCTTTTCTCTAGTATTCGAGCGTCACTCGCAACGTCGCCACCGTCACCCGATCCGCCCGCGCGTCCCCGCCCCGGTTCCAGACCAGCTGCAAATCGGGCTGGAGGGTCAGGAAGCGGGCGGGCTTGTCCGAATAGGTCAGCTCCACGGCATGCTCGTTGTCCGCCGCCTGCGTGCCGCCGCTGCGCAGCGCGTCCCGATAGCCGCGCGCGATCTCGGCATGCTGGGCGCCGATCGAAAGCTGGCTGTCGGGCCGGCCCGGAAATATGTGCGTCGCGAGCAGGCCCGCCTGCCATCCGCCCTTGAACGGCGTGGTGTGCCCGTCCGAAATCCCGGCACGCACGAACAGGCTGGTCGCGAACCGGCCGTCCGGATCGTTCAGGGCGGTCTGTGCGATCAGATAGGCGCCATGGGCAGCACGCCGGATCGGATCGCCGCCCGCATCGGTCGCGGCGATGTCGTCCTGGCGCTGGGTATAGCCCCAGGCGCCCAGTGCGATCTTGGCGCCGTGCCTCTCCACGCCTGCTTCGCCGATCAGCAATGCGCCGTGGTGGAAATCGAACGCCGAGCCGTGCCGGTCGCCGATCACGCCGGCGGTCGCGTTGATGGCAGCGGCACGCACGAAGCCGCCGGCGCCGACGCGATGTTCGATCCGCAGGGCCAGCGCCGTGATCGGAAAGATCGAGGGGCCGTTGGTGCCGGTGGCGGCGATCTCCGATCCCACGCCAAATGCCGGCTGGATCAGCAGCGCCGCAGCATCGTTGCTGTAGAATTCGCTGTTGAGGTCGTAGAGGCCGGCGCGCAAGCTCGTCGCCTTGCCGAGCGACTGCTCGATCCAGGCCTGGAACAGGCGCAGGCGGGGATGGGCCACTTCGATATTGTCGATCCCCTGCAGCGTGCCCGCGCGGTCATTGGGCCGGCCGCCGAGATTGTTGAGCACATCGACGTGCAGCCGCGCGCCCTGCCAGCCGGCGAGCCGATCGAGATCGGCGTCCGCCTCGACGAACAGGTCGTCCAGCCCGGTGGCGCGCATGGCCCGCCCATCGGCCGCCACGCCGACCAGGTCGAGGCGATAACTGCCGGAAACGGTCAGCGGCGGCTGCGGCGGCGCGGCCTCCTGCGCCACCGCGGGGAGAGACGAAAGCAGCGCCAGGACCGCGGGCCCGGCCGCCAGGATGACGCGCATCATATGGGCCTCTTCGCAATTGCTCTTGGGCTCAATTGTAGAGGGTCGCGACCCGAACCGGCGGCGCCGGCCTATAATTAGCGAGTCTGGAAAGCCGCCCGTACTCGCGGCGCCTGGGAGACTCCCGCGTGAAGATCACCTCGCTCAACCAAGCTACTCGGCAGGCCGCATTCGTGCTGGTCGGCATCACGGCATTGTCCGGCGTCACGGCGCTTGGCGTCTCGTTCGAACAGAACCGCGCGCTTGCCGAGCAGGGAGAGGCCGGAAGCCTGCTGCGCAACCATATGGAAGCGGACATGATGCACGACGCGGTGCGCGCCGACGTGCTCGCGGCGCTCGCCGGCGGCGACACCGGGCGCGAGGCGGCAGCGGACCTGAAGGAACATGTCGCCACCCTCTCGCGAACGATCGACGAGGATGCGGCGTTTTCGGGCGAGGCATCGGTGGTCGCGGCGACTCGCCAGCTCAAGGCGCCGATGGACGCCTATGCTGCCGCTGCCGGCCAGATCGTCACTCTCGCAAGTCACGATCTTTCGGCGGCACGCGCGGGCATGCCAGGCTTCATGGTCCAGTTCCGCGCGCTCGAACGCTCGATGGCGGCCGCATCGGACGCGATCGAGGCGCATGCATCGCGGGTCGGCAACGCGGCCGCGACCTTCGGCACCATCGCAATGGTGATCCTGGCACTCGCGCTGGCGGCGGGGATCGGCGCCGCGCTCCTCCTCACCCGCGCGGCGCGACGCCTGGTGGTCGGGCCGCTGCTCGATCTCGCCGAGGCGATGCGCTTGCTCGATGCGGGCGACCTGACGGCGCCGGTGCCGCATGCCGATCGTCCGGACGAACTCGGCGATATCGGCAAGGCGCTCGACGCCTTTCGATCGAAGCTCGTTCGCGCCGAGGGCGAGAAGGCCGCACAGACTCGGCTGATCGTCGATACGATCGGCGCAAGCCTCGATGCGATGGCCCGAGGCGACCTCACTGCGAGCATCGACGCCGATCTGGACGGGCCGTTCGCGGGTCTCAAGCGCAGCTTCAACGAGGCCGCCGCCGCGCTGCGCACGCTGATCGGCAGCGTCATCGCCGGCACCGACAATATCCGCACCGGCGCCGATGAAATCGCGCATGCCTCGGAAGACCTTGCCCGCCGCACCGAACGCAATGCCGCGACCCTCGAACAGACCAATGCCGCGATCAACGCGATCGACCATCGACTGCGCTCGATCGCGCTGTCGGCGAACGAGACGCTGTCGCGCGCGGACACGGCGATCGCCGTGGTCGGCACCGGCCGCACCCTGGCCGACGAGGCGGTCGGCGCGATGACTCGCGTGGCCGACAGCGCCAAGGGGATCGATGGCGTGATCGAGGGCCTCGACAAGATCGCCTTCCAGACGCGCGTGCTCGCGATGAACGCGGCGGTCGAGGCCGGCCGCGCCGGCGAGGCGGGGCGTGGCTTCGCGGTGGTGGCCGATCTCGTCTCGGCGCTCGCGATGCGCGCCGAGGAAGAGGCCGGCCTGGCCCGAGACCAGCTCACCGCGACCCAAACCGATGTCGCCGCCGCAGTCGAGGCCGTGCAGAAGGTCGATGGCGCGCTGTCCGACATCTCCGCGGACGTGGGCCAGGTCCACGCCCTGATCGGCACCATGGCCGAGGACAACAATGCCCAATCCTCGGCGATCACTCAGGTGAGCGCTGCGATCGGCGAAATGGACCGCGGCACCCAGCAGAATGCCGCGATGGTGGAGGAAACCTCGGCCGCGGCCCGCAACCTCACCAACGAAGTCGAGGCGCTCGCCCAGAGCAGCGCCGCGTTCACGATCGCAACCCAGGGTCGCCACACGCCGCGCCGCACCGCACATGGCGCGACGATGCACTGACCCCGGGCCTTTCCAACGGCTCGCGCGCGGCTTATCTGCGCGCCATGGCGATCGAACTCTATGATCTGAGCGTGCCGCCCCTGGTCCGCGGCTTCGCGGCGATGGCGGCCTTTCTCGACAAGGGCCGCGACTGGGCCGATACCCGGGGCCTGCTCCACGATACGCTGCTCGAGGCGCGGCTGTTCGAGGACATGGCGCCGCTCACTGCCCAAGTGCAGCGTGCCAGCGACGCCGCCAAGTTCGCCGGCGCCCGCCTCGCCGGGATCGAGCCACCGGCGATGCCCGATACCGAGGCCAGCTTCGACGAGCTCCAGGCGCGCATCCAGGCGACGGTCGAGTTCCTCAATTCGATCCCGCGCGAGAGCATCGACGGCCGCGAGGATGCCGAGATCGAAGTGAAGACGCCGAGCCGCAGCTACCAGTTCAGGGGGCTGCCCTATGTGACCGCATTCGTGCTTCCCAACTTCTATTTCCACGTCACCACCACCTATGCGATCCTGCGCCATCGCGGCGTGCCGCTGGTCAAGCTCGACTATCTGGGCGGCCTGTGATGCGCATCGCGGTGATCGGCGCCGGCGCGATCGGCGGCACCCTCGCCGCCTGGCTGGCGCAAACGCACGAGGTGATCCTCTGCGTCCGCTCGCCGCTCGACGACCTCGAAGTCGAGACGCCCGAAGGGACGATCCGCGCCACCCCGCGCGTGCTCACCGATCCTGCCCGGGCCGAGCCGGTCGATTGGGTGTTGACCGCCACCAAGACCTATGACGGCGCGGGCGCCGCCGCCTGGTTGCCCGGCCTGATGGGTCCGGCGACGCGGCTCGCCGTGGTCCAGAACGGCGTCGAACATTATGATCGCTTCCCCAGCGTGCCGCGCCCGCGCACCGTTCCGGTGATCATCGACCTGCCGGCGGAGCGGCGCGGTCCCGGCCGCATCCTCCAGCGCCGCAACGGCACGATCCATGTGCCCGAAGGCGAGACCGGCGAGGCGCTGGTGGCGCTATTCGCCGATACGCCGATCGATGCGCAGACCACGCCCGATTTCCTCACGGCCGCCTGGCGCAAGCTCGCGATCAACTGCACCGGCATCGTCAGCGCGCTCACCCGCCGCCCGGCAGAGGTCGTCCAGGACGAAGGCGCCGCCGACGTGATGCGGGGGCTGGTGCGGGAGTGCATCGCCGTCGGCCGGGCCGAAGGGGCCGATCTCAAGGACGGGCTGGCCGAGAAGGTGGTCGAATGGACCCGGCGCGCGCATCCGGAGTCGATCAATTCGCTCCACGCCGATTTCATCGCCGGCCGCCGCACCGAAGTCGATGCGCGCAACCTCGTCATCGTCCGGCTCGGCGAGAAGCACGGCATCGACGCCCCGCTCAACCGCGCGCTGGCGGCGCTGTTGGTCGCTTCCCGCCCCTAACTCACATTGCGACGATCCGCGTCCCCAGCCGCTCGGCCTCATCGCGGTCGTGCGTCACCAGCAGGATCGGCAGCCGCGTCTCGTCGCGCAGCCGCTCGATCAGCGTCATGATCTCCTCGCGCCGAGCGCGGTCGAGCGAGGATAGCGGCTCGTCGAGCAGCAGGAAGGCGGGATTGGAGAGCAGTGCGCGGGCGATCGCGACGCGCCGCGCCTCGCCGCCCGACAGGGTGCGCGGCCAGCGGTCGAGCAGGTGCGCGATGCCGAGCAGCCCGATCGTCTCGTCGACATCGAGCCCGCCCGGTCGCCAGCCATAGAGCAGGTTCGCGCGCACGCGCAGGTGCGGAAAGAGGCGCGGCTCCTGGAAGACATAGCCCGCGCGCCGCTCGGCCACCGGCACGTCCACCCCCGCCGCCGCATCGAACAGCCAGGCCTCGCCGACGCGCACATGCCCAGCATCGGGCTCGACCAGCCCGGCGACCATGTTGAGCACGCTCGTCTTGCCCGCGCCTGACGGGCCGAACAGCACGGTCAGCCCCGCCCCCGGCTCGATCCGGCAGGCGATCTCGGCCTCGCCGATCCGCTTGGCGACGTCGACGTCAAAGGACATGCAGCCCCCGCCCCGCGCGCCGCGCGATCAGCTCGGAGGCGAGCAGCGACGCCAGCGAGAGCAGCACCGAAACCCCCGCCAGCGCCAGCACCGTCCCCTCCCCGCCCGGGGTCTGCAACGCGGCATAGATGGCGAGCGGCAGGGTCTGGGTCTCGCCCGGCACGTTGGAGACGAAGGTGATCGTCGCGCCGAACTCGCCGAGCGCGCGCGCGAATCCCAGCACCAGCCCGGCAAGCACGCCCGGCAGACTGAGCGGCAGCGTCACGCTGCGGAACACCCGCCAGGGCGAGGCGCCGAGCGTGGCCGCCGCCGCCTCCAACCGCCGGTCGACCGCCTCGATCGACAGCCGCATCGCGCGCACCATCAGCGGCAGTGCCATCACTCCGGAAGCGATCGCGGCACCCGTCCAGCGGAACAGCACGCTCACGCCGAACCAGCTTTGCAGCCAGCCGCCGATCGGCCCGCTGGGCGCAAAGGCGAGCAGCAGCAGCCAGCCGGTCACCACCGGCGGCACGACCAGCGGCAGGTGCACCAGCCCGTCGAGCAGCAGCTTGCCGGGAAAACGCCCACGGGCGAGCAGCCAGGCGAGGCCGAAGGCGATCGGCAGGCAGCCGAGCACCGCCACCCCGCCGACCTTGAGCGACAGCGCCACGACGCTCCATTGCTCGGCGGTCAGCATCGGATGCTCATGCCGGTCAAGCCGCGAATCCGAAGCGGCGGAAGATCGTCCGTCCCCCGCCACTCAGCAGGAAGCGCCGGAACGGCTCGGCTTCGGCGCTGGTCGAGGCCTTGAGCCGCGCGAGCGGATAGCGGATCGGCGGGTGGCTGGCCTGGGGCAGCACCCGCACCACCTCCACCCGCGCCGAAGCCCGGGCGTCGGTCGCGTAAACGATCCCGAACGGCGCGGCGCCACGCTCGACGAACGCCAGCGCCGCACGCACGCTCTCCCCGCGCACCACCCGCGCCGCCACCGCATCCCATGCACCGAGCTTCTGCAACGCCGCCCTGGCATATTTCCCCGCCGGCACTGCGTCCGAATCGGCCAGCGCCAGCGCTCCGCCACCGAGCAGCCGCGCCAGCGGCACGCGTGGGCCCGCGTCGCCCCGCGCGCCGCGAGGACGGATCACCACCAGCCGGTTGCCGAGAAAGTCCGCGCGCGTGCCGGGCACGATCAGCCCGCGGCGCTGGAGATCGTCCATCCAGTCCTCGTCCGCCGAGACGAACAGGTCGGCCGCCGCGCCTGCCGCGATCTGCCGCGCCAGCGCCGAGGAGGCCGCGAACGAGCAGACCGGCCGTGCATGGCCGCGCCGCGCCCAGGCATCGGCCGCCGCGTTCATCGATTCCTGCAGGCTCGCTGCGGCAAGCACCAGCGGCGGACTGGAGGCGGTGGCTCGCGCCGGGCCGGCCGCCAGCACGGCAAGGATGCCGCCGATCAGGCTGCGGCGATCGAACGACGTCGTCATCCCGCCTGCCTGCCCCCGCTTGGCGCCGGGGGCAAGCTCAACGAAGCTTCAGCGCCTTGCGGATGTCGCGCCAGCGGACGATCTTGAAATTCTGGTCGTGGGGCGCGTTGTCGCCGTCCTGCGCGAGCATCAGCCCGCCTTCGCGGCCCTTGCCGAAGCTGCGCGTGTCGATCTCGATCCCGTCGGTATCGCTGGTCGCGCCATAGCGGCCCGCGACGATGCGGAAGCGGCCCTGATAGGCGAGGTCCGGCAGCCGCCACACCGCATAGGCCGAATCGCCCTGGCTCGACGCCACCAGCCAGCCGCCGCGCCGCCCCTTGCGCGCGATCGCCAGCCCTTCGACATCGTCGTAGAGACGCTGGCGATCGACCTGGACCAGCTTCTGTCCCTCGACTGGATCGCCCGGCGCGGCACCGAACCGCCAGATGCCGAAATCCTCCTCGGCGACGAACAGCGTGCCGGTGCGATCATCGGCAACACAGCCTTCGGACTGGGTAGCAAGCTTCATCCGCCGCACCACTCCGGCCGTGAGCGCGCCGTCGCGATCGGCAATCCGCATCTGCACGATGCTGCCGTCCTTCATCACGACAAAGGCGTGAAGCGCGCCGCCGTTCCGCCGCCGGGCATAGAGGCACAGGCCATAGGCCTCGCCCGCGCCGGCATCGAAACGGCCGATTTCGCTCAGCGCGGCGGTCTTGGGATCGAGGCGGAACAGCGCCAGCTTGGCATGGGCACGATCGTTGCGATCGCTCGCGGCGACCAGGATCGTGTCCTTTACTTGGCGCAGATCGACATTGTTGACCCGGCCCGCCGGAAAGCTCGAGCGCAGCTTACCGTCGAGATCATAGACGTTGAGGCCCGCCTTCTTGTCGGTCGCGACGATCAGGCTTCGTTCGGGGTGGCGGCGATCACGCCAGATCGCGGGATCGTCGGCCGCATCCTTGGCGCTCGCCACGGCCTCGGTCTCGCCGATCGCTTGGACTTGCGCGGTGGGCACTTGCTGCCCCGCAACCTGGGCCAGCAGGAGCAGCGACGCCAATATCATCGGATTCCCCCCGTCGATTCGGCGGGCATCTAGGCGCGCGCGTCTGCCCGCGCAACGCCGTCACCGATCGGTAGGATCTTCGTCACGCAGCCGTCACGATGCCGCAACCGACAAGTCACCACGCCCGCCTAAGCGCCGGGTCGAGCCGCCGGGGGGCCGGCGCTGAACAAGGGATTCGCCAACATGAAGAAACTCTCTCGCGGGCGCGCGTGCGCCGCCGCTGCGCTTTCGGTGATCGCTCTGCTCTCGGCCACGGCGCCGGCGCACGCGCAGGACGTGTCGGCGGCCGCCGACGCGGAGGATAACGGCGAGATTCTCGTGACGGGCCAGCGCGCCGCCGAACGCCGGGCGATCGACCTCAAGCGCGCCGCCGCGAGCATCCAGGACAGCGTCGCCGCGAACGACGTCGGCAAACTTCCGGACCAGAACGTGGCGGAAGCGGTACGTCGGCTTCCCGGCGTCAGCGTCGCCAACGATCAGGGCGAGGGCCGGTACGTCATTATCCGCGGCGCGGATCCCAACCTCGCCAACGTAACCTTGAACGGCCAGACTGCTCCTGCTCCCGAGCCAGACGGCCGGCAGGTCAAGCTCGACGACATTCCTTCCTCGCTGATCGGCTCGGTCACCGTGGTCAAGGCGCTCACCGCGGACCGCGACGCGAACGCGATCGCCGGCCAGGTCGACATCAACACGCTATCGGCCTTCGACCGCGCCGGCAGCTTCGTTTACGCGCGCGCCGCCGCGGGCGTCTATGACCTCAACGACAAGATACCCTATGAACTCGACGGCACCGTCGGCTCGCGTCTCGGCAGCGATTTCGGCATCGTCCTGTCAGGCAATTATTCGCGCCGGCCGATCGCCTCGGAAAACCTCCAGGGGTCGAGCAACTGGCGTTTGGTGAACGGTCAAGTCGTGCCCGACGATTTCCGCCTGCGCGCCTATAATCTGGTCCGCACCCGCTATGGCGGCATCGCCAATATCGACTATCGCCCCTCGAGCGATTTCCAGCTCTATGGCCGTTTCCTCTACTCCGTGTTCAAGGACAACGAGACGCGCGATCAGACGCGAATCGAGATCCCCACGACGATCACCAATCAGACCGCGACCACCGGCACGTTCGACGGACGCGGCACCGTGTTCCTCCGCCGACGCGAGGAGGACGACCAGACCTTCAACGGCGAGATCGGCGGCAAGTTCGGACTTGGCGGCGCAAAGCTAGAAGTCTCGGCCGGCTATAGCCGCGCGCTGAAGACAGATCCGCTGCGCTCCGAATTTTCGTTCCGAACCGGCTCGACAACGGTCAAGGGCAACACTTACGATCTCGCCGATACCCTGTTCATCGTCAACCGCGGCCCCCAGGCCTTCAACGCCGCTTCCTACCAGGGCTATCGCGTCAATTACGATCACCGCCGCGCCGTTGAAGACCTGTATCAGGGCCGCGCCGACCTCACCGTGCCGATCGGCGGCGAGAGCAGCATCAAGCTGGGCGCGAAATATCTCCAGCGCGACAAGAGCAACAATCGCGATTTCCAGCAATACGGCCTCTCGAATGCCACGACGCTGGCCAGTTCTGGCGCAGGCTATGACGGCGGCACCTGGCTTTACAGCGGCCGCTACGCGTTCGGGCCCCAGATCGACTATGATCTCGCCCAGACCTATTACACCGTCACCAATCCCGCCGCGCGCACGCTCGATGCGTCGGGTTCGGTCGGCAACAGCCTGGTCAACGATTATATCGTCAACGAGAAGATCTATGCCGGCTACGCGATGGCGACGCTGGTGCTCGGCAAGCTGACCGTCATCCCCGGCCTCCGCGTCGAGCACACCCAGGACGATACCTCGGGCAAGACGATCACCTCGACCAGCACCGCCACCCAGGGCTTCAACGTGTTCGGCAAGGTCGATTACACCGATTTCTTTCCGAGCCTGAACCTGCGCCTCGACGCGACCGACAAGTTCACGCTGCGCGGCGCCGTCACCACTGCGATCGGCCGGCCCAATTATGACGACCTGGCGCCCTATGTGCAGGTCGACACGTCGGGTCCGTCGGTCGCGATGGGCAACCCCGATCTGAAGCCACTCAAATCGGTCAACGGCGATCTCAGCCTCGAATATTACCTCCCCAATCATGGGCTGATCTCGGTCGCCGGCTTCTACAAGCATCTCGACGATCCGATCACCGTGTTCGGCCGCGCAGGCGTCTCCGGCACGTTCGGCGGCATCGCACTGACCAACGTCACCGTCACCGCCCCCCTCAATGCCGACAAGGCGGAGATCTACGGCGTCGAAGTCAATGCCCAGGTGCCGTTCGACTTCTTACCCGGCTGGCTCTCGGGCCTCGGGATCAACGCCAACTACACCCGCACCGGCGGCCAGTCGCAGGGCTTGCCCGGCCGCACCGGCAAGTTCGAGAATTATCTCCAGTCGCGCGACGTTGCGAGCGCCCAGCTCTATTACGAAAAGGGAGGCTTCGCGGTGCGCGTCGCCTGGTCCTATCGCTCGGCCTATCTCGATACGGTGGGCAATACGGCCGCGCTCGACCAGTACACCGCCGATCATGAGCAATGGGACGCGCGGATCAGCGCCGCGATCGTCAAGCAGGCGACGGTGTTTGTCGAGGGGACCAACCTCAGCGATTCGCCCTGGCGCCGCTGGGTCGGCAATCCGCGCCAGCTCGTCGAGAACGAGCGCTATGGCGCGCTCTACCGTGCCGGCCTGCAGTTCGCCTTCTGATCCGGCGATCGGGCGGGGAACGCGCGCTCCCCGCCCGTCACATCATCGCCAGCCGGCAGCCTGCGCGCTTCTCTCGGCCGCGGCGTCGAGCGGTTCGCCCGCCATCATCTCCTGCGCTGCCGTCATCAGTTCGGGCGCGGCAGAGCCGGCCTGGGCATAAGCGCTCTTCACCGCAGCCCGACCGGCTCGCGTCTGCTCGAGCTCCCAACCTTGGCGATCCCGGCAAGCGATCCCGTCGGCGCTCGCCGAGGTGAAGACGCGGCAATAGCGACCGCCCGCCTCTCGGAAGCTCACCGGCGTCCGCACCGCACCGTCATTGGCCGCCAGCTGGCGATCGAGCGCCGAGGCAAGGCGACCCGCGGCATAGAGCCGGCCGTCCTGGCTCCGGAAATCGCCTCCGCCCTGCCAGCCATGGCCGATCGCGAGGCCGAGCACGAGCGACGCGGCGATGGCGCCGGCCCATCGGGGCCACACCCGGGTCGTCACCCGCTGCGGCAGCGGCACGACCTGGCTCTGGAGCATCGCTGCGAGCCGATCCGGCACCGGCTCCTCAGCGATCGGCGCGAAATGCGCGTTCATCGCCGCCCGCAGGTGCCTGTGCTGCGCAACCTGCTTGGCCAGTTCGGGATCTTCCGTGATCGCGCGCTCGACTCGCTTGGCCTCGATCGGGCCAAGTTCCCCATCGGCATAGGCCATCAGCATTTCCGGATCGATCGTCATGCCGCCTCTCCCAGCCGCGCCATCAGCGACTGGCGCCCGCGCACCAGCCGCGAGGTCAGCGTGCCCATCGGAATATCGAGGATCTCCGCCGCTTCCTTGTAAGCCAGACCCTCGACCAGCACGAGCGCCACGGCCTCGCGCTGCTCGTCTGGCAGCGCGTGCATCGCCGCGTCGATATCGCCCTGCATCGCGCGGGCGGCGATACCGCCATCGTTGCCGATCGCCAGCCCCGCCTCCTCCTCGACGAAGGTTTGCGCGGCGCGAGCCCGGCTGCGGGCGGTGTCGATCCAGCTGTTGCGCATGATCCGGTACATCCAACTGTCCATCCTCGTGCCGGGCTGCCAGCGATCGCGCGCCAGCAAGGCCTTTTCGAGCGTCACCTGGCACAGATCGTCGGCATCTGCCGCATTGCGGGCGAGCGCTCGCGCAAACCGACGCAATCGCGGCAGCAGCGCCAGCAGATCGTCTTCGAATGCCGCCAAGCCCAAATTCCTCTTGATAGGGATGAAACGGATGGGGCGTACCGTTTCATCCTCACAATCGCGAAATTGTGCAAGAAAGGCTCGTGATGCGTCGCATTTGGATCCTCCTCGGCCCGATCGCCTTTGCCGCGACCCTGCCGGCGCACGCGCAGCTGGCACCGCCGCTTCCTTCGCTGCCGATCCCCCGCGGCGACCTGCCGGGGATCGATCGCCTGCGGCAGGACGTCGACGCGATGGCGGCGGATGCTGCAGGTCGCCTCGAAGCGATGCGGCGGGCCGCCCTCAACCAGCTCGTCCGCGATCACCCCGATCGCATCGTGATCGATCCGCAAGGTTTTCCCGCACGCGCGGGCGAGATCGTGATCGACGATCCCGACGACCGGGTGGTGACTGCCGCCTTGGGGAAGGGCTACCGCTTGATCGAGCGATCGGACGTGCTCGGCATCGGCTTCGTCCGCCTCGCCGTGCCTGACGGGCGTTCGCTGGCGCGCGCGATCCGCGAGCTCCGCAAGCTCGGCGCGCGCGACGTCACTTCGGATCCGCTTCACGTCCAAAGCGGCCGAACCGAAGGGCGTCCCGCGCCGATCGCCCCAGGCACCGGCCCGCTCGTCGGCGTGATCGACGGCGGAGTCGCCGGTGCAGCCTTGTCCGCGGGGTTCGCGAGCGGCGCGCCGCGGGCCAACGACCATGGCACGGCCGTCGCGTCGCTGATCGCCGGTGCCGGCACGATCCGCGGCGGCTTGCCCGGTGCGCGCATTGCCTCGGCCGACGTCTATGGGAGCGATCCCGCCGGCGGCAACGCGACCGCCATCGCCAAGGCGATCGGCTGGATGGTGCGGAACCGGGTGAGCGTCGTCACGATCAGCCTCGCCGGGCCGGCCAATCCCTTGCTCGCCCGCGTGATCGCGGCGGCCCGCGCGCGGGGGACCCAGCTCGTCGCCGCGGTCGGCAATAACGGCGCGGCCGCACCGCCTGCCTATCCGGCCTCCTATCCCGGCGTAATCGCGGTGACCGGCATCGATGCGCGCGGCCGGGTGCTGATCGAGGCCGGCCGCGCGGCGCATCTCGACTATGCCGCTCCGGGCGCCGACATGATCGCGATGGCGGCGAGCGGTCGGCCGATGCCGGTGCGCGGCACCTCCTTCGCGGCGCCGCTCGCGGCCGCCGTGATCGCGCGCGCCTATCCGGTGCCCGACGCATCCGCCCTCTCCGCAGCACTCGGTCGCGTGGACGCACAGGCCCGCCGGGGAGACCGGCGCTATGGCCGGGGCGTGCTGTGCGAAAGCTGCCGGACGCCGCCGAAATAATTTTCGGCCGCCGGGATTAAACGCGATTTCCCCACCGTTCTCCTGATGTCGGAACCATCTTTTAGGGAGAATGGAAATGATCAAGCTTCTTGGCACCAGCGCCTTCTTCGCCCTCGCGCTTGCGGCTTCGCCCGCCTCGGCGCAGCTTCTCGGCGGTGGCGGCGGCCTGGGCGGCAATCTTGGTGGCAGCATCGGCGGCCTGGGCGGCTCAGGCATGGGTTCGCTCGGCAGCACGGTCGACGGCTCGATGCGCCGTCTGCCCAGCTCGAACGAGACGCTCGGCAGCGTCCGGGGATCGAGCCGGACCGAACGGAGCGTCGACACGCGGCGCGGCCACGCCCGCGTCTCGAACGACAGCGCGATCGATGGCACGGTGAGCGACACCGCCCGCATCGGCGATCGGACCATCGGCGGCAGCGGTTCGACCTCCGGCCGGGCCAGCGGCAGCGCCGATGCCCAGCTGATCGGCACCGATGCGGTGCGCGGCGCCGCGGGAGACGCGGTCGGTCGCACCCGCGACACTGCCTCGACGCTTCGTGACCGGGCCGGCGCCATTGCCGGGCGCACCCGGGACACGGCCGGCAACACCGTCTCCCGCGCCCGCAATGCCTTGCCGGCGACTCCGGACGTGGCCGGCGCCGCCTCCGGTGCGGCGAACGGCGCGGCGTCGCTCGGCAACGGCACGCTCGCCCTGGCCGGTTCGGCCGCGGCCAATGGCAGTGGCAGCGGCAGCGGCAGCTTCCCGGTTTCGCTCGGCATGCCGGTGCGCGATCTGCGCGGCAAGCTGATCGGCACGGTCCAGCAGGTCCGCACCACCGGTCGCGGCGCCGTTCAGCAGGTGCTCGTCAAGGTCGGCGACAAGACCGCGACGCTGCCCGCCGCCAATTTCAGCGGCTCCGGCAATGCCCTGGTCTCGGCGATGGCCAAGGGCGACGTGAAGAAGGCCGCGAACTAACGGGCTGCCGCGGTCCGACGGACAGCACCGGACCGCGAAAACCCGCCAGGCGCGCGCCGCCCCCCCGGCCCGGCGCCCCGACTTTTTCCGGCCGTGCAGAACCGCGGGAGCCTATTCCTCGCCCATCCGCAGCGCCGCGATGAACGCTTCCTGCGGGATGCTGACCGAGCCATATTCCCGCATCTTCGCCTTGCCCTTCTTCTGCTTTTCCAGCAGTTTGCGCTTGCGCGTGGCGTCGCCGCCATAGCATTTGGCGGTCACGTCCTTGCGCATCGCGCTGATCGTTTCGCGCGCGATCACCTTGCCGCCGATTGCTGCCTGGATCGGGATCTTGAACAAGTGCCTCGGGATCAGCTCCTTGAGCCGCTCGACCATGCCGCGGCCGCGGACCTCGGCGGTCGAGCGGTGGACGATCATGCTGAGCGCGTCGACGGGCTCCTCATTGACCAGGATACCCATCTTGACCAGGTCGCCCTCGCGATAGCCGATCTGCTCATAGTCGAAGCTGGCATAGCCCTTGGAGAGCGACTTGAGCCGGTCATAGAAATCGAACACGACTTCGTTGAGCGGCAGCTCGTAGGTCGCCTGCGCGCGGCCGCCGACATAGGTCAGGTTCTTCTGGATGCCGCGCCGGTCCTGGCACAGCTTGAGCACCGAGCCGAGATATTCGTCGGGGACATAGATTACGGCCTGGATCCACGGCTCTGAGATGCTCTCGATCTTGTTCGGCTCGGGCATGTCGGCGGGATTGTGCAGCTCGATATGTCCGCCACCATGGGTCAGCTCGATCTGGTAGACCACCGAGGGGGCGGTGGTGATCAGGTCGAGATCATATTCGCGCATCAGCCGCTCCTGGATGATCTCCAGGTGGAGCAGGCCGAGGAAGCCGCAGCGGAAGCCGAAGCCGAGCGCGGCCGAGGTTTCCATCTCGAACGAGAAGCTGGCGTCGTTGAGGCGCAGCTTGGAGATGCTTTCGCGCAGCTTCTCGAAGTCGTTGGCATCGACCGGGAACAGGCCGCAGAAGACGACCGGCTGGACTTCCTTGAAGCCCGGCAGCGGCTCGGCGGCGGGCTTCTTGGCGTCGGTGAGCGTGTCGCCGACGCGTGCCTGGGCGACTTCCTTGATCTGCGCGGTGATGAAGCCGATCTCGCCGGGGCCGAGGTCGGGCAGCTGCTCGATCTTGGGCGTGAAGGCGCCGACGCGGTCGATCAGGTGGGTGGTGCCGGCGGCCATGAACTTGATCTGCTGGCCCTTGCGGATCGTGCCGTCGATCACGCGGACGAGGATGACGACGCCGAGATAGGGGTCGTACCAACTATCGACCAGCATCGCCTTCAAGGGCGCATTGGTATCGCCCTTGGGCGCGGGGATGCGCTCGACCACGGCGTCGAGGATCTCGTCGATGCCAATGCCCGACTTGGCGCTGGCGAGGACGGCGTTCGACGCGTCGATGCCGATGATCTCCTCGATCTCGTTCTTGACCTTTTCCGGCTCGGCGCTGGGCAGGTCGATCTTGTTGATCACCGGGATGATCTCATGATCATGCTCGATCGACTGATAGACATTGGCGAGCGTCTGCGCCTCGACGCCCTGCGCCGCATCGACGACGAGGAGCGCGCCTTCGCACGCGGCCAGGCTGCGGCTGACTTCATAGGCAAAGTCGACATGCCCCGGCGTGTCCATCAGGTTGAGGACGTGGCCCTTCCATTCCAGGCGCACGGTCTGCGCCTTGATGGTGATCCCCCGCTCCTTCTCGATATCCATGTTATCAAGGACTTGCGCCGACATCTCGCGGTCGGACAGGCCCCCGGTGCGCTGGATCAGCCGGTCGGCCAGGGTCGACTTGCCATGGTCGATATGCGCGATGATCGAGAAGTTGCGGATCTTGGAAAGTTCGGTCGCCATGATCGCGCGGCGTTAGCAGGAGCGAGGCGGCGCCGGAACCCCCCGCGCCGGTCGCGGATTGCGCCCGAATGACGCTTCGCAACGGCACTGCCGCCTGGGCGCTCCCGCACGCTGTCCGCGATTCCTTCCCCGAGGGCGAAAGCAACCTCGCGCGCTACGCCGCTCGCTTCCCTGCGACCGAGATCAACACGAGCTTCTACCGCGCGCACCGCCGCGCCACCTATGAGCGCTGGGCGGCGAGCGTGCCGCCCGATTTCCGCTTCGCCGTGAAGCTGCCCAAGGCAATCACCCACGAAGCCGCGCTGGCCGATTGCGAAGGATCGCTGGCCGAGTTCGCCGAGCAGGTCGACGGGTTGGGCGAGAAACGCGGGCCGGTGCTCGTTCAGCTTCCGCCGCGCTTCGCCTTCGATGCGGCGGTCGCGGAGCGCTTCTTCGCGGCGTTGCGCGCGATCGTCGGCGGCCAGCTCGCCTGCGAGCCGCGCAACGCCGGCTGGTTCGGCGCGGAAGCCAATGACCTGCTCGCCCGCCACCGCGTCGCACGCGTCGCCGCCGATCCCGCGCCGGTGCCCGAAGCGGCGGAGCCTGGCGGCTGGGACGGCTTGGCCTATTTCCGGCTCCATGGCAGCCCCAAGCCCTATTGGTCGTTCTATCCGCCCGAGGCGCTCGATCAATGGGCAGCGCGGGCGACAGCCGCCGCAGGCGAAGCCTGGGTGATCTTCGACAATACCGGCAGCGGCGCCGCCACGCCGGACGCGCTCGCCTTCGCGGCGCGCGCAAACGAAAAGGGCCCGGCGACGCCGCGCGCCGCCGAGCTCCGATCGATCGTCAACTAAAGCCGGGCTTACTTGGTCCGGCCCGTGAGCGAGATGCCGATGACGCGCGGGTCGTTGACCACCGCGGCCATATAGTTCTCGATCACGCCCTTGAGGTTCTTCTCATTGGTGATGTTGCGCGCGAAGGCGGCGATTTCCCAGGTGCCGTTGCCCCCCTGGTAACCGATCTTCAGGCCGCCCTCGAAGTTGCCGTTGGAGTAGAACTCCTTGGTCTTGTAGAGCACGTAGTTGGTGTAGCCCTGCAGGTTCCAGTCGGTCGAGATGAAGACCTTGCCGCTGTCGCTCACCGGGATGTCGTAGCGCGCCGCCGCATTCAGATTGTACTCGGGCGCGTTGGGCAGCGGGTTGCCATCGATCTGCGCGAAGGTGTTGGCGCCGACCTTGATCGTCGGATCCTCGACCGTGCAGACGACCACGCCGCTGAGCGCGCAGACCTGCGCATAGACGCGCTTGTCCTGGATTTCGCTGTGCAGGTAGCTGGCGCCCAGCGACACGGCGAAGTTGCGCACCGGGTGCAGCTCGAGCTCGGCTTCCACGCCATAGGCCTTGGCCTTGTCGGCATTGAACAACACGCCGTTGCCGTTCGAATCATTGCCGTTCAGCTGGATGTCGTCGACCGTGTAGTAGAAGCCGGTCAGGTTGAAGCGGACGCGATTGTCGAGCAGGCTCGACTTGAGGCCCGCTTCCCAGGACAGGATCGTCTCCGAATTCGCGGTGGTGAAGTCCGAATTGAACACCGCCGAACGGCCCTGGATGGTCGGGCCGCGGAAACCACGCGCGACGCGGGCATAGACGCTGAGGTCGTCGCTCGCCTTGTAGAGCGCGCTCACGTCCCAGCTGGGCTGGGTGTCGGAGAGGCGAACGTGGCGGCGGCCGCCATAGGTCACCTGGCCCGTGCCGCTATCGGCCGTCTTGAGCAGATCGGTGGTCTTGGTGTCCTCGGTCACGCGGGCGCCGGCGGTCAGGGTCAGGCGCGGCGCGATCTCGTAGCTCGCCTGGCCGAACAGCGCCCAGCTGGTGTTGACGTCGTGCAGCCGCACCCAGTTGTTGGGATTATTGCTGTTCGGGTTAGCCGGATCGAACGGCGCGGTCAGGAACCAGCGGCGCTGATAGAATTCGGTGATGTCGCGGCTGTCGAAATACATGCCGCCGACCTGCCACTTGAAGCGGCCGGCGCCGTCATTGGCGATGCGGACTTCCTGGGTCCACTGATCGAGATCGCGCACCCGGCCCATCGATTCGCCGAAGCCGACGCCGCCGAAATCGGCCGCCGCCCCGCCATCGGTATCGCCGCGGCTATAGCCGGACGTCGTCTCATAGGCCGTGATCGAAGTCAGCGTGATGCCGCCGCCCAGATCGAAGCTGTTGTTCCACGAGCCGCCATAGGTGTCGTAATCCTGCGGGTTGTTCGCCGCCTCGTCATAGCGGACGGTGGTCCGCGAGACGTTGCTCACATCGTTCGAGCCCTTTTTCAGCGCATTGCGCAGGAACAGCGTCGACGTGCCGTGATAGGCGCGGGCATGCGCCGAGAAGAGGCTGGTCCAGCCGGCGCTCGGCTTGGCGAGCAGCTGGACGCGCAGGTCGCGCTCGTCGAAGCCGCCCATCACGTCCTTGCCGCCGCGCGTACCGTCGAAGCTGGTGCCGGTATAGGCGTTATCGACGTAATCGTCGCGGTGCTGATAGAGGCCGGAGATGCGGTAGGCGACATTCTTGCCGAGCGGGCCGCCGACGCCGAAATCGACGTTGACACTGTTGTAGCTGCCATAGCTGGCGGTGCCGCGCGCGCTGACCGCGTCGAGGCTCGGGCGGACGGTATCGAACTTGATGATACCGGCGGTGGTATTGCGGCCGAACAGCGAGCCCTGCGGACCACGCAGCACTTCGACATGGTCGAGGTCATAGACCGGGTTCGACTTGAGCACGACATGCTCGAGCACCACGTCGTCCTGGATGATCGATACCGGCTGCGAGGCGCCGAGATAGAAGTCGATATTGCCGAGGCCGCGGATGTAGAAGCGCGGGAAGATGCGGCCGGTGGTCGTCTCGGCATAGAGGCCGGGAACCTTGCCCGACAGCGTCAGCAGCGTGTCGTCGCCGCTCGCGGCATAGTCGCGCGCGTCCTGCCCGCCGATGACGGCGACCGACACCGGCACGTCCTGCTGGTTCTCGGGGCGGCGCTGCGCGGTGACGACGATTTCGTTGGCGGAGTCGGTGTCCGAAACGTCCTGCGCGAAGGCGGTGCCCGAAAGCAGCGCGGAGCCGAAAGCGGTGCCGAGCAGCAGCGCGGCCTTGATCGAAGCGATCTTCATTGGTCTTCCCTGTGGTTCCCCGTCCGGCACCGAAGCGGCGCGCGGCATTGCCGCGAAAGCCTTCCGACCTCGACACCGACGGGCATTGTTCTGGAGGACTGCCTGCCCCCGGGCGGGGCGGTTAGGCGCCTATTATGGCGTTCAGATGACAGGAAGCGGGATTTTGTTCGCACCTGCAACATCGCCGCCGCGCGCGCGCTCGATCGCTTCGAGGGCGTTGGCGTAACGTGCCTCGCCACGGCCCGAAACCATTGCCCAGGGCACGCCGCGCCGGTCCAGTTCGGCGCGGCTGAGCTCGAAGAATCGGCGGCGTAGGTCGGGCGTGCCGAACATGCGCGTGCCGTCGGCGACCCAGGGCAAGTCGATGTCGAACAGCAGATAGAGATCGGCGGTACCCCGCCAGCGATCGAACCAGGGATCGCGCTCGCCGAACAGCATGTCCGCCCACACCGCCGTCATCAGCGGATCGGTGTCGAGGACCAGCGGCTCGATTCCCGCCGCAAGCAGCATCCGCGTGCCCGCATCGTGGATCTTGGCGATCTCGAGCAGGTCCTGCATCGTGAAGTCGATGCCGCGCGCCTCGGCATATTCACGACCGTATTCCTCGACGACCTGACCGCCAAGACGTTCGGCAAGCAGCGGCCCGAGCGTGGATTTGCCGGTGCTTTCCGGCCCGTGGAGGCAGATGGTTCTGATCGTCATAGGTCCAGCGCCGGGTGTAGCGCGTGGATATGGCCAAAAGCTTTACGCGCCGGGAACCATGAAGCCGGCTTGCCGGAGCATGGCCATCGCCGCTTCGAGCCTGGCGTCGCCCGCGCCCTGGACAAGCGCCCAGCGGACGCCGCGGCGATCAAGCGCCTCACGGCTGAGCGTGAAGAAGCGCCGACGTGCCGCCACCGTGCCGAACATCCGCGTGCCGTCCGCCACCCAGGGCAGGTCGATAGCCATCAGCAGATAGAAGTCGGCCGTGCCTTGCCACGAATCGAACCAGGGATCGCGCCGGCCGAACAGCATGTCGGCCCAGACGGCGGTCATCAGCGGATCGGTGTCGAGCACCAGCGGCGCGCGCCCCTCAGCCAGCAACGCGCGGGTGCGCGAATCGTGCGTCTGCGCGATCTCGACCAGATCCGCCATGGTGAAATCCGTGCCGCGCGCCTCGGCGAACTCGCGGCCATATTCGCCCACTACTTCACCGCCCAGCCGCGCAGCGAGCTGGGGCGCGAGCGTCGATTTGCCGGTACTCTCCGGCCCGTGCAGGCAGAGCGTGCGCAGCTTCATCGCGCCTTGCGCAGCCAGTCGACCAGCCCGCGCGCCGAGAGTGCCAGCAGCAGCACGTAGAGGATCGCAGTCGGCCACAGCGCCTTGATGCCGAACAGCGGGATGGCGAGCAGGTCCGCCGCGATCCACAGCACCCAGCTTTCCCAGCGGCGCTGCGACTGGAGGATCTGCGCGGCGATGCTCAGCATGGCGACCGAACCGTCCCACCAGGGATAGGCGGCGTCGGTGGTGCGGTGCATGAAATAGCCCCAGCCGGCGATGGCGAGCCCGCAGCCGAGCGCCCAGCCCAACCGCGCACCCGCGCTTAGACTCTCGACTTGAACCTCCCCGCTCTCGGCGCGCGACCGCGACCAGTTCCACCAGCCATAGAGATTGACCGCGAGATAGAAGAGCTGGAGCAGCGCGTCGCTGTACAGCTTCTCGCCGAAGAAAACCCAGGCGTAGAGCGACACCGCGACGAGCGCGAACGGATAGTTCCACATGCTCCGCCGCACCACGAGCGCGACGTTGATGAGGACCAGCAGGGCGGCGGCAATCTCGATCGGGCTCACCCGCCTCGCCTAGCAGCAGCGCGAGGCCGCGGTCGAGAGGCTTGCCCTCCCCGCCCGGGGCGCTAGGCTGGGTGCCCAAGCGACGGGAGAGATGCCCATGCGCCATATCGCAGTGATCGGTTCGGGCCCAGCGGGCTATTACACCGCCGAGGCGTGCCAGAAGCTGTTCGGCGGCGAAGTGCGAGTCGACATCCTCGATCGCCTGCCGGTGCCGTTCGGACTGATCCGCACCGGCGTTGCCCCCGATCACCAGTCGATCAAGGGCGTCTCGCGCCGCTACGAGGCCGTCGCCCTGACCGACAATGTCCGCTTCGTCGGCAACATCACGATCGGCAAGGACCTGTCGATCGACGAGCTGCGCGGGCTGTACGACGCCGTCGTGCTCGCCACCGGTGCCCCGCACGACCGCCGGCTCGACATTCCGGGCGCCGGTCTTCCCGGCGTCGTCGGCTCGGCGGCGTTCGTCGGATGGTATAATGGCCATCCCGATTACGCCACGCTCGCCCCGCCGCTCGACGGGCCGGCGGTGGTGATCGGCAACGGCAATGTCGCGCTCGACGTCGCGCGCATCCTCGCCAAGGACGCGGCCGAATTCGCAGGCTCGGACATCGTCGGCCATGCCCTCGAGTCGCTCCGCGCCGCGCATATCGACACGATCACCCTGCTCGGCCGCCGCGGCCCGCACCAGATCGCGATGACCCCCAAGGAACTCGGCGAGCTTTCCGAACTCGCTCGCGCCGCCCCGGTGATCGATTCGGCCGACCTGCCGCCCGAGGCGGACGATGCCGTGCTCGATCCCGGCCAACGCAAGTCGATCCAGCACCTGCGGCGTTTCGCGACGCTTCCGGCCGATAAGCCGACCCGCATCGTCTTCGATTTCTTCGCCAAGCCGGTCGCGATCGAAGGCGAAGGCAAGGTCGAGCGCGTGCTGGTCGAGCGCACCCGGCTCGATCCTACCGGCGATGCCGTCGGCACCGGCGAAGTCTATGCGATCCCGGCCAGCCTGGTGGTGAGTTGCATCGGCTACCGGACCCCGCCGATCGAGGGCGTGCCCTATGACGATCGCGCCGGCCGCTTCGCCAATGAGGACGGCCGCGTGCTGCCCGGCCTTTATGCCGTCGGCTGGGCCCGCCGCGGCCCGACGGGGACGATCGGCACCAACCGGCCGGACGGCTTCGCCATCGCCGAGAAGATCGCGGCAGACATCGGCGACGGCACCGGCAAGCCTGGCCGCCCGGCGCTCGACGCGCTGCTGGCGGAGCGCGGCGTCGAGGCGGTCACCTTCCGCGATTGGCAGCGGATCGACACTGCCGAAGTCGCCGCCGCGCGCACCGGCAGCCCGCGCGAAAAGTTCACTTCGGTCGATGCGATGCTCGCCGCGGTGAAAAGCTGATTCAGCCGCTTGCGCCCGGCCCTGGGGCTGGGTATAGGCGCCCCCTCGCGGTTCGGGCCTCGCCCGCGATCGCGCCGGTCGGGGAATAGCTCAGCCTGGTAGAGCACTGTGTTCGGGACGCAGGGGCCGGAGGTTCGAATCCTCTTTCCCCGACCATTTTCTTCCCGCTGATTTCTGGATGTCGGTTGGCCTGAAGGCGCGCTTTTGTGTGCGCCTTTCGGCGCGGGCCAGTGCCGCCTGGAACCCAAACAAAACGGGCGAGAGGTTTCCCCCTCGCCCGCTCCGGCTTCCCCCTGGGCTGACGCGCCTACTCGTAGCGCAGAGCGAAGACCGGATTGGTGCGCGCGACGCGAAAGGCGTGCGCGCCGATCGTCAGCACGGCGATGACGAGGGCGAGCAGCCCAGCCGCGACGAAGGGCAGCGGCGTCAGCGTGATCCGCGCGTCGAACTGGTTGAGCCAGTCGCGCATCACCCACCAGGCCGCCGGCCAGGCGATCAGGTTGGCGATGACCACCGGCCGGGTGAACTGCCAGATCAGCAGCCGCACGATGTCCCGCGTCCGCGCGCCGAGCACCTTGCGGATGCCGATCTCCTTGGTCCGTCGTTCTGCGGTGAATGCCGCGAGGCCGAACAGGCCCAGGCACCCGATGACGATCGCCAGGACCGCGAACGCCCCGAACATCTTCGCCCGGGCATCCATCCGCTGATAGGTCTGGGCGAGGATCGCGTCGGCGAACTTGCCGTCGAACGGCACCTCCGGCGCCACTCGCCGCCACACCTTCTCGATCGACGACATCGCCGTTGCCGGATCGCCATGATAGCGCGCGACCATCCAGAAGACGTTGTGATGATTGACGTAGAACAGGATCGGCTCGACCGGCTTGGTCGCCCCGCGAAAGCGCGAATCCGCGACCACGCCGATCACGGTGAGAATCATCGAGCCGCCATATTCGTCCTTGATGCCGAAGCGGATCGTCTTGCCGATCGCATCCTGCGGACTGGCGAAGCCGAGCCGCCGCACGCCGGCTTCGTTCAGCACGACGTTGCCGCCGCGCTTCGCCTGCGCGATTTCCGCCGCCGGCACTTCGGGCTCCGGCGTGGTCATGTCGTCTGCGACGCGATTCTTGTCGAACACCCGTCCGGCAACGGTGCGGATGCCCATGGCAGGGAAATAGCCCGCATCGACGCCATAGATGCCGATATCGTCCGGCTCGGACTTGCCGACCACCTTGACCGACGTGGTCGACGTGTTGCCCGTGACCACGCCGACCCCTGTACGGCCGACCGCGTCGATCTGCGGCAGGGCCTCGACCTGCTGGAGCATCGCATCGGCCTGGCCGTTCAGTGCCTCGGCGCCGATGCCATAGACCTGGATCAGCCCCTCCCGCTTGTAGCCCGGATCGATCGAACGGGCATAAAGCGTCTGGCTAAGCACGACGGCGGTGCAGATCATCAGCCCGATCGACACTGCGAACTGGCTGACCACCAGGATGCTGCGCAGCCGGCCCGATCCTTCCGCATCGGCCGCCGACTTGTTCGCCTTGAGCACCCGCGCCGGCTGGAAGCGCGAGAGATAGAGCGCCGGATAGACGCCGCCTGCCGCGCCGACGACCAGGACGAGCAGCAGCACCGGCTCGATCACGCCCTGATGGCCGAAATAGCGCAGCTTCAGGTCGGCATCGAGGAAGTTGGCAAACCAGGGCAGCACCAGCTCCGCAATCGCCAGCCCGACCAGCATCGCGATTCCCGCGAGCAGCAGCGATTCGCCGAGGAACTGGGCGATCAGTTGCCCGCGCGTCGCGCCGAGCACCTTGCGAAGCGCCACTTCGCGGGCACGCTGGCTCGCGCGCGCAGTGGCGAGATTGGTGAAATTCATGCAGGCCATGGCGAGGATCAGCAGCGCGACCACCGCAAAGGTGGCGATCGAGCTGGCGTCATTGCCCGGCGTCATCGCCGATCCCTGCGCCTTGCCGAGGTGGACGTCGCGCACATTGACCAGGCGATAGGTCCGCTCGTCGCCCGGATTGGAGCGCTGGCCATCGGCCACCTCGTCCGGGATGTTACGCTTCTTCCACGCATCCATCTGGGCATTGAGCGCCGCGACATCGGTGCCCGGCCGCAGCTTCACATAGACCCAGCCGCCGGTCCAACCCCATTCGGTGAGGAACTTCGGATTTCGGCCCTGGGCATAGAGGCTGGGGAAGTCGGCGCGGACCAGCATGTCAAACGACATGTGCGAGTTCTTCGGGAGATCCTTGATCACCGCGGTGATCCGATAGTCGGAACGCACCCCCATCACGAGCACGGTGAGTGTCTTGCCCATCACGTTCGTCGTGCCGAACAGCTTGGTCGCCTCGCTCTCGGTGACCGCGATGGTGCCGGGTTGGGCGAGCGCCTTGGCGTCGCCCGCCACCAGCGGCAGCGGCACGGTGTCGAAGAACGGGCTGTCGACCAGGTTCGCGTCAGGCGTGGAGGCGCGCCCGTCCTTGAGCACGGTCACCGTCGCGCCGCCGCCCAGATAGGTCGCATGCTCGATCTGGGGGAAATCCTTCAGCAGCGCTGCCTTGGTGACGTAGGGTGCGCCCTGGTTGTCGAAATGGTCCGAGCTGGTCTTGCTCTGATAGGAGACCTGGAACTGATAGATCCGATCGTTGTCCGGCAGCCACTCGTCATAGCTGCGGTCATATTGGACGTAGAGCAGGATCAGCAGGCAGGCGGCCAGGCCGATCGCCAGGCCGAAGATGTTGATGAAGGCATAGGTGCGGTTCTTCGCCAGCGCGCGCAGGCCGACCTTCAGATAATTGCGCCACATGGGCCGTCTCCCTTCGGTCGGTTCAGGCCGCGCGGCGGCGTTCCTGGAGGATGCGGCCGTCGAGCATCGAGACGACACGCGCGGCATAGTCCGCATGGGCCGGCGAGTGCGTGACCATCACGATCGTCGAGCCTTCATTGTTGAGCTGCTGGAGCATCCGCATCACTTCCTCGCCATGATGCGTGTCGAGGTTGCCGGTCGGCTCGTCGGCGAGGATCAGCTTGGGATTGGCGACGAGCGCGCGTGCCACCGCGACGCGCTGCTGCTGCCCGCCCGAAAGCTGGCTCGGCCGGTGCTTGGCGCGATGCGCGATGCCCACCCGGTCCATCACTTCATCGACCCGCGCGCGCCGCTCGGCCGCCGGCACGTCGTGATAGAGCAGCGCCAGCTCGACATTGTCGCGTACGCTCAGCTCGTCGACCAGGTTGAAGCTCTGGAAGATGAAGCCGATATTCGCCTTGCGCACCTCGGCGAGCTTGCTCTCCGATAGCCCCGCGACTTCCTGCCCGTTGAACACATAGGAACCCGAGGACGGGCTATCGAGCATCCCGATCATGTTGAGCAGCGTCGATTTGCCGCAGCCCGAAGGGCCCATGATCGCGACGAACTCGCCCTCGGCGATATGCAGGTCGATCGCGTCGAGGGCCGTCGTCTGCACCGTGTCGGTGCGATAGACCTTGGAGAGTTCGCGCATCTGCAGCATCGGATTCCCTTTCATAGCCGTCATTGGTTGAGGTCCAGGCGCGTCTTGTCGGTGAAGCCGGTATAGGGAGAGGTGATCACCTTCTCGCCGGGGTCGAGGCCTTCGAGCACCTCGACATAATCGGCGTTGCGACGGCCGAGCCGGACGGCGCGCTTCACGGCCGATCCGCCGCCCGGCGCGACCACGAACACCCAGGCGCCGCCGGTATCGTTGTAAAAGGCCCCGTTGGGCAGCAGCAGCGCCGGCGTGGGATCGCCCAGCGTGAGGCGCGCCTGCAGCGTCTGGCCCCGCTGGATCTGTTGCGGCTCGGGCCCGACGAACTGCAGGTCGACCTGGAATTGGCCGTTCTGCACCTGCGGATAGATTTTCGTGACCTTGGCCCGATATTGCTTGCCGCCCCAATCGAGCATCGCCTGTTGCTGGATCGCGACGCGGCCGAGATAATATTCGTCGACGCCGGCGATCAGCTTGTTGCGCCCGGGGCTGTCGATCTGCCCCACGCGCTCGCCGCGCTGGAGGGACTGGCCGATCTGCACCGAAAAGCCCGAAAGCTGGCCTGCCACCGGCGCGCGCAACTGGAGCGCGTCGAGATTGGCGCGGGCGATGGCGAGGCCCGACTGCATCGATTGCGCCGCCGCCTGTTGCTGCGAGAGCTGGCTGCCCTGGAGCCGCTCGTCGGTCGACTGGCTGCGCTTGAGCGCCGCCAGATTGCGCCGGGCGAGTTCGTAATCGGCGCTGGTGTCGGCGAATTGCTTCGAGGCGACGAAGCCGCGATCGGCCAGCGGCTTCTCGCGCTCATATTGCCGCCGCGCCTTGTCGAACGCGGTCTCGGCGGCGAGCACGGCGCGCTCGTTCGAAAGCCGGGTCTGGGCGAGCGCCAGCTCCTGGCTGCGCATGTTGTTGATCTGCTGCTCGACTTCGGTCTGGCGGGCGAGCGTCGAGAGCTGGAGCTCGGCATTCGAGAGCACGGCGATCGGCTGGCCCTTCGCGACGGTCGCGCCGTCCTCGACCAGCATCTTCTCGACCCGACCGCCCTCGACCGCGTCGATATAGACGGTGAGCAGCGGCGTCACCCGCGCCCGCAGCGGGATGAAATCGTCGAACGTGCCGCGCGTGACGGTCGAGACGATGATCTGATCGGCCTTGACCGTCTGACTCTTGCCCGACGGCGCAAACCACCAGAACAGCAGCGCCGCGGCAATCGCCACCACGCCCGCGGCAATCGCCTTTGTGCGCGTCGAGAGGCGGCGCACCACCACGACTTCGTCCATTCCGCTTCCCGAAACCGGGCGATCCGTTGATTTCTGCATCCGCAAGACAGCCATGCCCCTACTCCTGGCCCAACCCTAGCAACCGGCGTGCCAAGCGCGGATTTGCGTGCGACGTCATTTCAGGACCCCGCCGCAACCGTTCGATTCCGAACAGGCCTGTCCGGAATCGAACACCAGCTCGATCGTCGCGAAGCCCATTCGAAGCAGCGCATGGCTGCGGGCGCCGGTTTCGACATGCAGGTCCAGCGCCGGTACGCCGCGAGCGGCGACCAGCAACAACAGCGCGACCGCCGCCATGCCCGCCCGTCTCCGCCATCGCCCGTCCATCCCGTGTCTCCCGTTCGTTCACGGATCAGACAGCAGGGTTCGTGCCAATTCTGCTGGAGGGGGATCCGGGATCAGGCGCGTTGGCACGCAATTTGATTGTCCGGTTCCGTACAGTCAGGGTACGGGAGCACGCACAATGAGCGGGGCGGAATTCGATTATTGCGTCGTGATCGACGACGACGACGACATCCTGATGGCGTCGCGCCTATTGCTGCGCCGCCTGTTTCGCGACGTGGCGACCGCGCGCAGCCCCGAAGAGGCGCTGCCGCTGGTCGAGGCGCGCCAGCCCGATGCCGTGCTGCTCGATGCCAATTTCGCCCGCGGCGCGACCGATGCCGCCGAAGGGCTGGCCTGGCTCGATCGACTGCTCGCGATCGATCCCGAAATGGTCGTGGTGATGATCACCGCCCATGCCGGCGTCCAGGTCGCCGTCGCCGCGATGAAGCGCGGCGCCACCGATTTCGTCTCCAAGCCGTGGTCGAACGAGAAGCTGCTCGCCACCGTGCGCACCGCCGCGGCCCTGCGCCGCTCGCGCAAGGGCTTGGCGCCCGGCCAGCATGCCCCTGCCCCGGCCAGCGGATCGCCGCTGCTCGGCAATTCGCCGGCGATGGCGCGGGTCCATTCGCTGATCTCTCGCGCCGCCCCCACCGATGCGAACGTCCTCGTCCTGGGCGAGAACGGCACCGGCAAGGAACTGGTCGCGCGCGAACTGCACCGCCAGTCGCTGCGTGCCGACAAGGTGATGCTCACCGTCGATCTCGGCGCCGTCTCCGAAGACCTGATCGACAGCGAGCTGTTCGGCCATGTGAAGGGCGCCTTCACCGATGCGCGGGGCGATCGGGTCGGCCGCATCCAGGCGGCGGACGGCGGCACTCTGTTCCTCGACGAGATCGGCAACCTGCCGCTGCGTCTCCAGCCCAAGCTGCTCACCGTACTCGAACAGCGCCAGGTCACCCCGGTGGGCGCCAACAAGCCGGTGCCGGTGAACATTCGCGTCATCGCCGCGACGAACCTTCCGCCCGAAAAGCTGCGCGACGAAGCGCATTTCCGCCAGGATCTGCTCTTCCGTCTCAACACCGTGGAGATCGACCTGCCGCCGCTGCGCGACCGGCGCGAGGACGTGCCCGAGCTGATTGACCATTATCTCGGCCATTATGCCCGGCGCTATGGCCGGGCGGCGCCCGAACTCTCCGCCGCAGCGCGAAGGGCGCTGCTCGACCATGATTGGCCGGGCAATGTCCGCGCGCTGCGCCATGCGCTGGAGCGGGCGGTGATCCTCGCGCGCGAAGGACCGCTGGAGCCCGAGGATTTCGCCCTCCTGCCCGCGATGCCGCGCATCGCGCCCGCCGCAGTGGTCGCGCCGCGCGCCGCCGAGGACTTGAACCTCGATCGCGCGGAGCGGCGGCTGGTCGAGGAAGCACTGAAGAAGCACGGCTACAATATCTCGCTCGCCGCTGCCGAACTCGGTCTGTCGCGCGCCGCGCTCTATCGCCGGATGGAGAAGCATGGGCTTTGATCGGCGCTTCACCCTGGGCCTGATCGCCTGGGTCGCGCTGCTCGTGCCGATGCTCGCCGCAGCCGTGGCGAGCTTCCTCGTGCCCAATCTCGGCGCCGCCCGCATCGTCGCGCTGCTGTTCGTGCTCGGCGCGGCCTGGGGCCTCTGGCGCCATGTCAGCCAGACCAACCGCACGGTTGCCCGCTTCGTCGAAGCGGTGCGGATCGGCGACAGCGCCGCGCGCTTCGGCGGCACTCGCGGCGGCGGTTTCGATCAGCTCGCCGACGCCCTCAACCACGCGATGGACCAGGTCCGCGAGCGCCAGTCCGCCGCGGCCGCGGAGCTGCGCTTCCTCGAAGCGCTGGTCGACGACATGCCGGTGGCGCTGCTCACCGTCGATGCAGCGGGCCAGGTCGAGCCGGCGAACAAGGCTGGCCGCCGCCTCTTCCGCCACCCTTCCGGCACCCGCGCAGAGGACTATGCCGTCTATGGCGCGACCTTCGCCAAGCGGCTCGCCCAAGGCGGCCCCACCGAAGAGATGCTGCTGCTCGCGATCGACGGGCGGACCCAGCGCGTGCTGATCCGCACCGGGACGCTCGACCGCCTCGGCCGCCAGTTGCGCGCCATCGCCGTCCAGCCGATCCAGGGCACGCTCGACACGGTCGAGATGGCAGCGCAGACCGATCTCGTCCGGGTGCTCACCCATGAGATCCTCAATTCGCTGACGCCGGTCACCTCGCTCGCCGCCACCGCGGACGATCTGCTCGCCGATCCCGATCTCGCCGCCGATCCGCGCATCGCGGATGCCCGCTCTGCGGTCGCCACCCTGTCGCGCCGCGCCCAGGGCCTTGGCCATTTTATCGAAGCCTATCGCGCCGTCGCCCGCACACCGGAAATCCGCCGCCAGAGCTTCGCCGCCGCACCCTGGGCCGAGGAACTCGCCCGGCTGTTCGCGGCACAGGACGACGCCGTGCCGCTGACCCTCGCCATCGATCCGCCCGGCCTGATCCTCGATGCCGATCCGGACCTGCTCGCCCAGGTAGCGATCAACCTGATGCGCAACGCCGCCCAGGCCACGGTCGGCCAATCCCGCCCGCCTCAGCTTGCCTTGCGCCTGCGCGGCGAGCGAAGCGGCGTCGCCATCGAAGTCGAGGACAACGGCCCCGGGGTTCCGGAGGGACTGCGCCAGGACGTGTTCCTGCCCTTCTTCACCACCCGCGCGGCGGGCACCGGCGTCGGCCTCAACCTCGCCCGCCAGATCGTCGTCGCGCATGGCGGCTCGATCGACGTCACCGACGCGCCCGAAGGCGGCGCGCTGTTCCGCATCCTGCTTTAGGGCAGGTCAGGCACCCCCGGCGGGATCGCGGCGCTGCGCCAGCGCTCGACCGGGAGCACCAGCACGCTGCCGTCCGGCTGGCGCCGCCGCTGGATCAAGGTCGCGATCTGCTGGCTCGTCCCGCCGATCGTCGCGCGCGTGCGCACCCAGAAGCTGTCGGAGCGGAACGAGGTCCCCCAGGGCAGCGAAACATTCTGGTCGCTGAGGTCCTTCAGCGTCAGCCGGCCGTTGCGCTGCCGCACCTGCGCCAGTCGCTGCGCCACCAGCGGGTCGCGGAACAGGATGCGCAGCATCTCCTCGTCGGCGGCATTGAGGTTGATCGCGGTGGTGCCGGGCAGCGCCGTCACCAGCCGTTCCAGCCGCGCCTCCACCTTGGGATCGAGTCCCGCAAGGCGGATCGGGCGGATATCGGTGAACGGGCCCTTCAGCCGCACCAGTGAAATCGCCTCCACCATCTTTTCGGGCTCGAGGCCCACTTCCTGCGCAATCGCCTGGAAGATCAGGATCGACCCGGCCTCGCCCAGGCGCAGCGCATTGAGGTTGAAGCGCCCCGAAGCGTCGGCAATCGCCAGGTCGAAGCTGCCGCCCTCGATCGGCGCGGCCTTTTCGGAAAGCTTCGTCCAGGGCTCGGCCTGGCTGTCCTCGTCGGGCGAGAGCTTGGCGTCGCGGCGCAGGGCGGTGATGGCCGAAAGCTCGCCGCCGCGCGCTACCGCGAGCGCGCGCGCCGCCTCGCGGCTGCGCAGGCCCCGATCGAGCGCCACTTCCTCGCGCTCGATCAGCAGCAGCACCAGCCCCGCGGCGATCGCCACGAACATCAGCACGTTGACGAGGATCATCCCCGCCTCATCCTCGCGCCGCCGGCTCATGGCTTGGGATATTCCGGCCGGGCCGGCAGCGCGACCACGCGGCGCAGCGTGCCCGTCGCGCCGCCGGGCTGGCGTGCCTCGAATTGGATCTCGATCGCGCGTGGCCAGCGCTCATGCTGCTTGGGATCGAGCGGCCAGCGATCGACCCAACTGCCGTCGAAGAAGCGCCAGCGCACCCCGCCGATTCCGCCGATCACGGTCTGCGCCATCGGCCCCGACGCGCGGACCAGATTGCCGTTGGCGACCGAATATTGCAGCGGCACGGCAATGCCACCCAGGCCCGGCGCGGCGCGGGTGAAGCTCAGCTTCTCGCCGCCGCCGGACACGTCGCCATCGGCGATCTGGTCGAGATCGCTGGTGATCACGAACATCGCGCGCTGGAGGTCGGCGAGCCGGTCGAGCCGCGCCGAGGTGCGCCCCTGGACCTTGATGATCCCATCGACCAGCGCCAGGCCGGCGACCGCGATCAGCGCGAACAGCCCGAGCGAGATCATCAGCTCGATCAGGGTGAAGCCGGCCGAGCCGGCTTCGGCGCGGGGTTTCACGATCCCGAACTCGTCGCCACGGTCTCGTAGCCGGTGGGCCCGGCGACCACGATCGCGAAGTCGCGCGCCACCGATCCGTCGGTGCGGAAGCGCACCGGTCCCGTCACGCCGTGGAACCCCTTGGCGTCCAGCAACCCTTCGCCGTTCAGTCGATTGTCGGCCCGCAGCGCATCGGCGATCCCCGCCGCGTCATAGGCCAGCGCGGAGATCGCGCCCGGAGCGCCGCCGTTGCGCGCCGCGAAGGCGCTGGCGAAGGTGCCGAAGGCGCCCGGATCGGGGCTCGCCAGCCAGGCGCCCTCGAGCGCGGCCAGCGCCTGGGGCCGGTTGTCGAGCGCCTGGAACGTGCCGAGCAGTTGTACGCCGCTATCCTTGAGCGCCCGCGCCGCGCCGAGCACCGCTTCGCCGCTGCCGGGCAGCAGCACGCCATCGGGCGCCTCGCCGGGAGCGGGGAGCGGCTGGCCGGGCTTCACCTCCAGCACACGGACGGTGATGCCGATCTCGCCTTCGCTCTTGCCCGCCGCCAGCGCCGCGGCAGCGCTCCAGGGCGAGCCGTCATCGATCACCGCCACCGACTTGATTCCGCGCGTCCGGGCGTAGCGCAGGATCGCCGTGGTCACCTGCCCCGCCGTGATCCCGAAGATCCAGGTGCCCGGCGCCCGCAGCACCGAGTCGTTGCTGAACGCGATGATCGGCACGCGTCCGGCGATCGTGCTCGAAACCGCCGGCACTTCGGCGGCGGTGAGCGGCCCGAGGATCAGCGCCGGCCGTACCTTGAGCGCCTTGCCCGCCGCCGCCGCGGCGCCTTCGGCGGTGCCGCCGGTGTCGAAGCTCTGCACATATTGGCCGTTTTCCGCGAGCAAGGCCGCCTGGCGCATGCTATTGCCAAGCTGCGCTCGCGGCCCCGTGAGCGGCAGCAGCAGGGCGATCGGGCGCTTGTCCTTCTTCTCGGCTGCCAGCACCAGCGAAGGGAACGCCAAGGATGCCGCCGATGCGACGACGCCTGATTGCAGCGACTTCAGCAGGGACCGTCGATCCATTATACTCTCGGGAAATCGGGAACGGGGCACGGCGTCCTATTATCCTCTTCGCCCTGATCGGCATAGGGGCGTATCTGCTCGCGCTGCTCGTCACGATGCCGGCAAGCGTGATCTTCAAGAACCATCCCTGGCGCACCGGTGTCGCCGGCACGGTGTGGAACGGCGAGGTGGGCATCGCCGGCGGGGCCAAGTTCGAATGGCACATGGCGCCGCTGCGCTCGCTCGCCAGCCTCGCCTTCGCGGCGGACTGGAAGGCGAACGGGCCCGATACCGATCTCGGCGGCCAGATGATCGCCCATCTCGGCGGGCGGCGGGTGCTCGATCATGTCAGCGGATCGGCGGGTGCCGGGCTGCTTGACGCGCTTCAGCCCAACCTGCCCTTCACTTGCAATTTCGCGACGCAGGTCGGGCTCGATCGCATCGCGATGGGTGGCGGCGAGCGCATGGTGTCGGGCAAGGTCACCACCGATCCCGGCAGCTGCCGCGCCAAGTCGGGCGGGGCGCCGGTCGCGGTGCCGGCGCTGCTGATCACCGCCGAGCATATCGGCGCGCGCACCACGATCCGAGTCGCCCCCTTTGCCCAGCGGATGAAGACGCTGCTCACCGCCACGCTCGGCGAAGACGGCACCCTCGCGACCAGCACGACCCCCGAAGGTGCCGCGATCCTGCCCTTTGTCGGCCTGCCGGGCGGCGCGAGCATCCAGGGGCAGATGTGACGCGAAGCGTCATCCCGGCGAAAGCCGGGATCTCGCGTCACGATCCGTTCGCTCGCGGCCTGAGATCCTGGCTTTCGCCAGGATGACGACGGGGTCGTCAGACCCCGACCAGGTTGTTCAGATTGATGATCGGCAGCAGGATCGCCAGCACCATCATCAACACCAGCCCGCCCATCACCAGCAGCACCAGCGGCTCGACCAATGCGACCAGGGCGGAGACCAGCGCGTCGAGTTCGCGCTCCAGCTCGGTCGAGGCGCGGCTGAGTGCCGGGGCCAGCCGCCCCGAACTCTCGCCCGAGGCGACGATCGCGACCAGCATCGTGGGAAAGACCTGAGCCTCGGTCATCGCCGCGCGCAGGCTAATCCCTTCGCGCACCCGCGCCGCCACGCCCAGCGCCTTGTCGCGCACCCAGCGGTTCGGCGTCACCGCCGCCGCCGCGTGCAACGCCTCGACCAGCGGCACCGCGCTGCCCACCAGCGTCGCCAGGCTGCCGGCGAAGCGCGCCGCGCTCAGTTGGCGGCTGAAGCGGCGGAACGGGCGATGCTCGCTGAAGAATCGGTCGATCCGCAGCCGGTTGGCCGGTACCCGCGCCCAGCGGACGAAGAACAGCGTCGCCACCGCCAGCGCCAGGATCAGGTACAGCCCGAATTTCTGGAGGAACCAGCTCAGCGCGATCAGCATCCGGGTGAGCAGCGGCAGGTCCGCCCCGCGGGAAACGAAGACGCGGACGATGTCTGGCACGACATAGACGAGCAGCAGCACCATCATCCCACACGAAACCAGCGCGAGCAGCGCCGGATAGAGCAAGGCGAGCTGGAGCTTCTGGCCGTTCGACTGTCGGCTCTCGACGAATTCGGCGAGATGTTCGAGCACCTGGGGCAGCTTGCCCGAAGCCTCGCCCGCCGCGACCGAGGCGCGGTAGAATTCGGGAAAGGCCTTGGGATGCTGGGCCAGCGCCGCGGCGAAGCTGCGCCCGTCGAGGATCGCCGCTCGCACCCCGAGCAGCAGCGAACTCACCGCCGCCTGTTCGGACTGCGCCGCGACCAGCCGCAGCGACTCCTCGATCGCGATGTCGGAGCCGACCAGCGTCGCGATCTGGCGCGTGACCGTGGCGAGCGTCTTGGCCGAAAGCCCGCCGCCGAACCCCGGCAGGCGAAGGCTCGCCAGCCCCGTTCGTCGCTCCGCCGCCGGCTCCACCGCGAGCGGCAGCAGCGCCTGCTCGCGTAGCAAGGCCCGCGCCGCCGCGGGGCTGGAGGCCTCGATCACCCCCTTCTTCGCGGCGCCACTCCGATCGGCGGCGCGGTAAGAATAGGCCGGCATCAGATTCCTCCCCGAGCTTGTCTCGGGGAGGGGGACCGCCGCCGAAGGCGGTGGTGGAGGGGCCGCCGCGACAAGCGGCGGTGACCCGCCGCACCCCTCCACCATTCGCTAACGCGAATGGTCCCCCTCCCCGAGGCAAGCTCGGGGAGGAATTTTCGGACCCCGCTCACCCTTCGTCCCTCACCACGCGCGCGACTTCCTCGACCGTGGTCACGCCCGCATGCACCTTGGCGACGCCGTCGTCGAGCAGGCTCGGATTCTCGCGTCGCGCGTGCGCCTCGATCTCGGCCTCGGAGGCGCCGTCATGGATCATCTGCTGGAAACGCTCGTCCACCGCGACGACTTCGTACAGCCCGGCGCGGCCGCGATAGCCTTCGCCATGGCATTCCTCGCAGCCGACCGCGCGCCACAGCTTCTTGCCCGGCTTGATCGCGCCACCGAGCAGCAGCGAATCGGCCTCGCTCGCCTCGTCCTGGCGCCGGCAGCTCGGGCACAGCTTGCGCACCAGCCGCTGCGCGCACAGCCCGACCACCATCGGCGCGAGCAGATAGCGCTCGACGCCCATGTCGATCAGCCGCGTCACCGATCCGACCGCGCTGTTGGTATGCAGGGTGGAGAGCACGAAATGGCCGGTCATCGCGGACCGCACCGCCACCTGCGCGGTCTCCTGATCGCGGATCTCGCCGACCATGATCACGTCCGGGTCCTGGCGCAGGATCGCCCGCAGCCCCCGCGCGAAGGTCATGTCGGTGCGCGGATTGACCTGGGTCTGGGCGATGCCCGCCAGCTCATATTCGATCGGATCCTCGACCGTCATCACGTTGCGCTTGCGGTCGTTGAGCCGCGTCAGCGCCGTATACAATGTCGTGGTCTTGCCCGATCCGGTCGGCCCGGTGACGAGCAGGATGCCGTGCGGCCGCTCGAGCAGCCGGCCGAACACCTCCCGGTCGCGCTCGCTCATCCCCAGCCCCGCCAAGTCGAGCTTGAGCGATCCCTTTTCGAGCAGGCGCATCACCACCCGTTCGCCATGCTGGGTGGGGATGGTCGAGACGCGGGCATCGACATCGTGCCCGCCGATGCGCAGCGTCACGCGGCCATCCTGCGGCACGCGCCGCTCGGCGATGTCCAACTTCGCCATCACCTTGATGCGGCTGACCAGCAGCGGCGCCAGTGCGCGCGGCGGCTCCACCCGATCGCGCAGCACGCCGTCGATGCGAAAGCGCACGACCAGCCGCTTCTCCTGCGTCTCGATATGCACGTCCGAAGCGCCCTCACGCACCGCTTCGAGCAGCAGCGCGTTGATCAGCCGGATCACCGGCGCGTCGTCGCGGGTGTCGAGCAGGTCGTCCACCGCCGAGACGCTGTCGGCCAGCGCGGCCAGGTCCATGTCGCCCAGGTCGATGTCCGCCGCCGCCCCGGCGCCGCCATAGGCCGCGCTCAGCGCCGCGTCGAACTCGGCATCGGGCAGCGCGATGAAGGCGGCGCCCGGCGCGATCCGCTGCACTTCGAGCAGCCCGTCCAGGCTCGCCCCCGCGCGATGGACGCATTCGAGCCCCGCCGCGCCGACGCGCAGCAGCACGCCGTTGCGGCGCGCAAACCCATAGGGCAGCGTCGCCGGCGCATCGGTCTCGGCGAGGATCAGCGTCTCGCTCATTCGGCGAAGTCCACGCTCGCCGCCACCCGGCCCGGCTGGCTGCCGCGGGTGATCGAGACGCGGCGCACCGCCAGCGTGCTCGATGCCGAAAGATCGGCGAGCCAGGCCATGACATTGTCGTAGCTGCCGTCGGCGATCGTCGCGCGTACCCCGCCCGTGATCGGCTGGGTCGTCGCGGCGAGGCCGAAGCTGTTCGCCGCGCCGGTGACCACGCTTGCCGCCGGGCCCTGCCGCCGCGGCGCCGCGGCCGGGCTCAGCGTCCCTGCCGCGCGAATGCGGGCGGTCAGCGTCTCATAGGTGCGGATATCGGCGAGCGCCGAGGCCCGTGCCGACTGGATCGGCTTGATCAGGCCATAGACGAGGAAGACGGCGCCGAGCAGCGCGGCGAGCCCGCCGACCATCCAGCGCTCGCGCCGCGAAAGCCCGCCCCACCAGCCGTCGAACCGGATCAGCGCAGCGTCGAGCGCAGGCATCTTGGCGAGAATCAGTCTCATGCGGCGTTCGCCGTAACCCGGATCGCGCCATCGGGCGAGCGCGTCACGCGTCCTGCCACGCCGGCGCCGCGCAGTGCCGCCTCGATCCGCCCAGGGAGCCCTGCATCCCCGCCATCGAGATCGATCGTCAGCACATTGCCCGCAAAGTTCATCGCCCGCACGCTCATGCCGCCCGAAAGCGGCCCCAGCGCGCCGGAAACGCGCGACAGCAGCTGGAGAAAGGCCGGCGGCGGCGCGCCCGGCCCGCTCGGCAGCAGCCCGGTGACGCTGGTCACCAGATCCTCGCCGATCGGCACGCCCGGCCCCGCCAGCGCCGCGGCGGCGCGCGCCTCGGCCTCGCGCCGGTCGGCGATCGAGCGCAGCATCACCGTGTCGGCGATGGCAATGGTCGCATGGGCGGCAGCACCCACCGCCATGATCATCGCGAAGCGCCGCCAGAGATTGGGCAGCGCCACGCGCCGCGCCGCATAGGCGCCCTGCCGCAGGTCTAGCGTCGCCGCCGGATCGGCCGGCGCCACCTCGCGCCCGCTCGTCACCGCCATGTCGTCAGGCAGCGCCTCGCCCAAGCTCGTCACCGGCGGGCGCCCCGCCGCCTCCCAGGCCGGCCGCAACAGCGCCGCCGCGATCGCAAAGCCGGTCCCGTCGCTCGCCCGCACCAGCGCGCGCGCGCCGCGCTGATCGACCGCCCAGCCCTGCTCGGGCCGCGGCAGCGCCAGCACGTCTGGCACGATCGCTGCCGCGCCCAGCCCCGCTTCCTCGGCGAGCGCCACCCAGCCGGCCATCGCCTCGTGCCGGACCACGCCGGCCAGATAGCGGCCGGGCGCGATCTCCGCCCCCAGCGCGAGATGCAGCGAATCGATCGGATCGGCGATCAGATCCTCGATCGCGAAGGGCAGCGCGGCAAGTCGCTTGGCGCGGCTCGGCAACGGCAGGTCGACCGCGAGCAGCCGAACGGCCTCGCCGGGCACGAGAATGGTTGCGGGTCCGCCGGGCGCAGCTATGATCAGCCGGTCGCCCGCCAGCGTCCAGATGCCCGCGGCGCGCGGCTCGTCAAGGTCCGGTGAACCCATTGCGGTCACTCCGGTTGTCACATTTGCTTCATGGGCAGGACGCATGGGGTTGGGATGCGCATAGTTTTGAAACAGTTTAGTGACATCGCACCTGGGGCGATCAACCGCAAGCGCCATGCCGTGGCGCCGGGCGAACAAGGCTTCACCCTGCTCGAGATCATGATCGTGCTGGTGATCATCGCCGTGCTGGCGGGCCTGGTCGCCGTCAACGTGATGGGCCGCCCGGACGAGGCCAGGGCGACGACGACCAAGAGCAACGTCACCGCGATCGCCGGCGCGCTCAAGCTCTATCGGCTCGACAATGGCGCCTATCCCACCACCGACCAGGGGCTGAAGGCGCTGGTCGAAAAGCCGACCACGCCGCCCGTGCCGACCAGCTGGCCGCAGGGCGGCTATCTCTCCACGCCGGCGCTCGATGGCTGGGGCAAGCCCTATGATTATAAGTCCGACGGCGCGACCTTCACGATCCGCTCGCTCGGCCGCGACGGCAAGCCGGGCGGCGAAGGCGTGGATGCAGACATCGAGGGCAAGGGCTGATCGCGATGCGGGGGGCGACACGCAGGGCGCGCCGTCCCGATGAGGGCGGCTTCACGCTGCTCGAGATCCTGATCGTGCTGACGATCGTCGCGGTGATGGCCGGCGCAGTGACGCTCGGCATGGGTGCCGTCACCCGCGCGCCTTCGGCCGAAGCCGAGGCCCATCGCCTCGCCACCCGCCTCCAGGCCGCGGCCGACGATGCGATGCTCGGCGACCGCATGATCGCTTTCACCGTCAACAAGCACGGCTATGGCTTCGCCGCAGTCGGTGCCGACGGGAAGACGGCGGCGCTCACCGACGAGGCGCTGGCTTTCCACCAGCTCCCCGGCGGCATGACGATGACGCTCGACGCGCGGCCCCCGGTGATCCTGGGCGTCGATGGCGCGGGCCGGCCGATGCAGGCGCTGATCGAGAATGGCCGCCAGCGCTGGCGCGTGACCTATGACGGCCTGACCGTCCGCGCCTTCCAGGTCGCCGGTGCATGAGGCCGCGTGCCGTCCCTGAGGAGGAGGCCGGCTTCTCGCTGATCGAAGCCCTGGTCGCCCTCGCCGTGCTTGCCATCGCAACCGTGGGCCTGATGCGCACGGTCGAATCGCATATCGATTCGACCCGCGGCCTCGAACGCCGCGCCACTGCGATGTGGGTCGCCGAGAACCGCCTGGCCGAGCTCCAGGCCGGCGCGAAGGGCAGCGATCAGGTCGAGATGCTCGGCCGGCAATGGCGCGTCGCCGTCGATCGCCGCCGCACCGACGATCCCGAGATCGGCCGCGTCCGCATCCAGATATTCGAAGGCACCGACAAGAGCGCGCTTGCAACGCTCGACGGCTTCGTGGACGACCGTAAGTCGTAATGGCGGTTCTCTCGCTCACCCCGCGCCAGGCGCGCATCGGCCTCGACCTGCTCACCGGCGCCATGGTGGTCTCGGTGGCGATCGCGCTTGCCGGCCTCACCTGGCGGATCGCCGGCCATGCCGGCACCGGCGCGATTACCGTGCCCTCGGGCCGCACCGGCCCCGCCGTTGCGCCGGACATCGCGCCCGCAGTGGCGCTCGCCCCCTTCGGCAAGCCCTCGGTCGACGAAGCCGGCCAGGCGACCGGCCTGCCGCTCGAGCTCAAGGGCGTGATCGCCGCCATTCCCGCCTCGCTCTCGACCGCGTTCATCGCGGTGAGCGGCCAGCCGGCCCAGCCCTTCCATGTCGGCGACAATGTCAACGGCGCGACGATCCAGTCGATCCTGCGCGACCGGGTGATCCTCGGCAACGGCGGCCGCAACGAGTATCTCGCCTTCCCCGATCCCAGCCTCACCCCCGCCCAGCGCCAGGCCGCGGCGGCGCAGGGCCCCGCCCCGGCCGCGACGACCAGCGCCGGCGGCGCACCCGTCGCCGCAGCCGCGCCTGCTGCGCCGGTCGCCAGCGTCTCCGGCATCCTCCAGCGCTTCGACGCCACCCCGGTGAGCGGCGGCTATCGCATCGGCGACAATGGCCCGCCCGGCATGGTCGCCGGCGACGTGATCCAGTCGGTCAACGGCACACCGCTCTCCGATACCACCGCCGCCCAAGGCGCGTTCGCCGCCGCCCAGGCGAGCGGCTCCGCCCAGATCCAGATCCTGCGCGACGGAAAGCGACTGACGCTGACCGTGCCGCTCCGCTAGAAAGTACCCTGCCGTGAAGATCAGCACTTCCCTCGCCGCCCTAGCGCTTGCCGGGATCTCGCTCGATTCGGTGGCGGTCGCCCAGACCGCGCCGGCGGCGCAGGACGCCGGCACCGGCGACGTGGTCATCAACATGCGCGGCGTGGAGATCGCCGACGTCGCCGATCAGATCTCGCGGATCACCGGCCGCACGCTGATCCTCGATCCCGCGGTGAAAGGCGTGGTGACCGTCACCTCGGCGACGCCGCTGTCGCCGGCGGGCGTCTGGGAGCTGTTCCAATCGGTGCTGCGCGCCAACGGCTTCTCGGCGGTGCGCTCGGGCCGGGCCTGGCGAGTCGTGCCGGCCGCCAATGCGGTGCGCGACGGCGGCATCCCGAGCCGCGGCGCCTCGGGCCAGGAACTGGTGACGCGGATGGTGCGGCTCCAGAACGTGCCCGCGGCCGACGTCGCCCGCGTCGTGCGGCCGCTGGTCGCGACCTTCGGCAGCGTCGAGCCGCTCAGCACGCCCAATGCCGTCGTGATCACCGATTATGCCGACAATGTCCGCCGGGTCGAGGCGATCGCCCGCCAGCTCGACGGCGGCAGCGGCGCGACTTTCATCGCTCTCTCGCTGCGCAACGGCAACGCGACCGACGTCGCCCAGTCGCTCCAGGCGGTGCTCGGCGAAGGCACCCGCGTCGCCGCCGATGGCCGCAGCAACACCGTGATCGTGCGCGGCACCCCCGCCTCGGTCGCCGAGGCGCGCAAGATGCTGATCTCGCTCGACCAGCCCGGCGGCGCGACGCCGATCACGCGGATGTTCCGCCTGAACTATGCCGATGCCGAGACGGTCACCGACGTGCTGCGCGGCGTGCTCGGCCAGGGCGAAGGCGCCGACAACCCGATCGCCACCAGCCTGGGCAACACCAGCTCGAATCCCTTTGCCCGGCTGAGCCAGGGCAACCAGAATCTCTCCGCTTTGCCCAACAGCGCGGCCTCGACCAGCGGCGGCATCGGCAGCGCGATGCAGAGCGCCACCACCACCGGCACGACGATGCAGAGCGTCCAGACGCCGACGCCCAAGGGCTTCGCGACGCCGGAGCTGACGGTACAGCCCGCCCCCGAGCTCAACGCCGTGGTCGTCCGCGGCACGCCCGCCGCGATCACCTCGATCGAGCCGCTGATCACCGATCTCGACGTGCGCCGTCCCCAGGTGCTGATCGAAGCGGCCATCGCCGAGATCACCGGCGACGAGGCCGAACAGCTCGGCGTGCAGATCGGCACCAGCGGCGCGGTGCTCAACCAGGTCAAGGGCGCGGGCACCTCGTTCGATCAGGCCGGCCCTTCGCTGGGGGGCATCCTGACGGCGCTGGGCGTGCCGGCGGGCAAGCTGCTCGGCAACGGGCTCACCGCCAATATCGGCATCGGCGACGATTTCTCGATCCTGGTCCAGGCGCTCGGCGCCTCGACCCGCGCCAACCTGCTCTCGACCCCGCAGATCACTGTGCTCGACAATGTCGCGGGCGAGTTCGTGTCGGGCCAGAACGTGCCGTTCGTCACCGGCTCGATCCTCACCAACTCGACCAGCGTCAATCCCTACACCACGATCGAGCGCAAGGATGTCGGCATCACGCTGCGCGTCCTGCCGCGCGTCAATGCCGGCGACACGATCCGGCTTCAGGTCAACCAGGAAGCCTCGTCGATCGCCGCGGCGCAGACCGCCGCCGCCTCCGACCTCGTCACCAATCGCCGCGCGATCACCACCACGGTGCTGGCCGACAACGGCCAGACCATCGTGCTCGGCGGCCTCACCGCCGACGACTATACCGATGCGCGCCAGCAGGTGCCGATCCTCGGCGACATCCCGATCGTCGGCGAATTGTTCAAGAGCCGCAAGGAACAGCACCAGAAGCGCACGCTGTTCATCTTCCTCAAGCCGACGATCCTGCGCGACGGCGCCGATGCCGCCGCCGCGGCCAAGGACCGCTATGCCCGGCTGCGCGCCGCCGAGCTGGAGAACAGCAAGCGCAACAGCCTGCTGCTCGCACCGCCCGTGCCGCGCCTGACGGTGGAGATCGACGGCATCTACTGAGCGGGCTCGATCGGCAGCGGCACCCGCACGCGCTCGGCGCCGCGGGTGAAAAAGGCCGCGTCGATCGCGAGGCTCGCCAGCGCCCAGCCATCCACGCTCTCGCCGATCCTGAGCGTCCGCGTCGCGCCATCGGCGGTGCGCACCATCGCGACGGCATCCTGCCCCAGCCGGCCGACGATGCCGACCAGCTGCGGGGCATCGGCTGGCGCCGGCTCGGCCGCGGCGGCAGCGAACAGGCTGCGCTCATAGACGCGGGCGAGCGGCGGCTCGACGGGGGCAACCACCGGCGGCGGCAGATGGGTTGCGTCGCGCGGGGCGGTGGCCTTTCCCGGCATCAACAGCACGGCGGGCATGGCGATCGCGGCAAGCCCGGCCGCCGCGAGCGCGATGGCTTCCGCCCGCGGCTTCATTGCCATGCCGCCACTGCCTCGCCGGTGAGCCGCACGCCGCCGCCCGGCATCGGCTCGACTCGCCAGTTCCGCAGGCGCATCGCCGGTCGAGCCCGCTCGAATGCGTCGCCGAGCGCGATCACGGCCTTTTCGGCGCCCGATACCCGCAGGCGCAACCCGACCAGCCCGGCGGGAACCGCCACGGGCCGGGTCTCCTCGACCAGCACGCCGCCCGCCTTGGCGAGCGTCTGGAGCCGCACCTCCATCGCGGCGCGTGCCGCCCTCGGATCGGGGGCTTCTATCGCCAGGCCCGCTGCCGTTACCGGCAATGGCGCGGCCGGCGCGGCGGCAAGCGCGGCCAGCCGGGCATGATCGCGCCGCGCCTCGGCAAGCTGACCGAGCGCCGTCCCCGTCGCCGGGGCCAGGACGAGCGCGAGCAGCAAGCCGCCCGCGATGCCGATCGGCCAGCGCGACAGGCTCATTGGCCCTCCTCGCGCAGCGACACGATCATCGCCGCGTCGGTCCGCCGCTGGCTCGTGTTGCGGAAGCGGGCCAGGCCCGGCGCCCGGCGCATCGCGGTCCGCAGGGCGTCGGGGTCGCTCGTCGCCACGTCGAACTCGATCAAGCCCGATGGCATCCGCTCGACACGCATGAGGCTGGCGTCCGATGGGAGGGCCGTCGCCAACGCCTCGAGCGTCGCGCCAAGGGCCGGCCTGGCGGTGGCAGCCGCGAGCGTCGTCCGGGCCTCGCCCGCCGCGCGCTCGAGCTCGAAGCGCGGCGCGAGTCCCGCCTCGATCCGACTTGCTTCGCGGCGCTCCCGCACCGCGAGCAGCTTCGCGCCGGCAATGGTCAGCAAGGGGCCGAGCGCGATCCACACGGCCAGGGTCAGCGGCAGCAGCCATCCGCCGCGCCAGTCGGCCCCGCGCAGCCCGTGCGCGACCTGCTGCGACAGGCTGGCCGGCGGCGCGGGCTCGGGCGGGGCTTCGTCCATGCCGCCCGCTTACGCGCTACGCCACCCCCGCGCCAAGCCGTCACGCAATCGAAAAGGATCGGTCATCGTTTCGCAACCGCAATCGCATGACCGAGTCATGCGCAGCTTTCACAGACCGGGCCTGAGCCGGGTCGCGGGTGACTCGGTTGCTTGGGGGTTCCTCAGATGACCAATCTCGTCAACGACTTCGGCTATACCGACGGCGACGTCGACACAAACCGCAGCAACGCGCCTTCGCTCGAAACCCTCGCGGCCGATCGCTACTCGCGCCGCCAGGCGCTGCGCGGCGGCGCTTCCGCGATCGTCGCGGCCACGCTGGGTTCTTCCGTCCTCGCCGCGTGCGACAGCAGCAACGGCAGCACCGTCGATGCCGGCCCGACGATCAGCGCTGGCCAGGCCGGGACTGCGAGCGCCGGCAAAATGGTGACGCTCACCGGCACCGGCACGGCCCAGGCCTATTCCTGGACGCAGACGGCAGGCCCGACCGTGACGCTCAATGGTGCCAATGGCCTGACTGCGACCTTCCTCGCCCCCGCAGTGAGCACGGCGACCGATCTGAGCTTCCAGCTCGCCGCCGCCAACGGCACCGGCCCCGCCTCGACCGCCAAGGTCACCGTCACCGTGACCCCGGCCACGCTCGGTTTCGCCGCGGTGGCGAAGAACAAGCTCGACGTCGTCACCGTCCCGGCCGGCTATAGCGTGCAGGTGATCAACCGCACCGGCGATCCGATCGCCGCGAACGTCGCCGCCTACAAGAATGACGGCACCGACACGAATTTCGCCCAGCGCATCGGCGATCATGGCGACGCGCTCTACTGGTTCGGCCTCGCGGCGACCGGCACCACGCGCGACGCGACCAGCTCCACCCGTGGGCTGATCGTGCAGAACCATGAGAACATCAACCAGCAATATCTCCACGTCGCCGGCGCGACTTCGGTCGGCGGCGTCCGACCCGAAGCCGAGGCGCTCAAGGAGATCGAATGCCACGGCGTCTCGGTCACCGAAGCCGGCGAAGGCGCGAACCGCGCCTGGGGCGTGAAGCAGGATTCGGCGCTCAACCGCCGGATCACGCCCTCCACGCCGACGCAGTTCAACGGGCCGGCCAAGGGCTCGGACCTGCTCAAGACCGCCTATTCGACGGACGGCACCAAGGGCCGCGGCACGATCAACAATTGCGCGAACGGCGCCAATCCCTGGGGCACCGCGCTCACCTGCGAAGAGAATTGGGCCGGCTATTTCCGCCGCTCGGGCGACAATGCCGCCCGCAGCGCCAAGGAGCTTACCGCGCTCAGCCGTTATGGCGTGACCAGCGGCACCGGCAATTACGGCTGGTCGACCGTGGTCGCCTCGGATTCCGCCAACACGCTGTTCCGCCGCTGGGATGCGCGCGCGACCGGCGCCACCGCGACCGACGATTTCCGCAACGAGCCCAACCAGTTCGGCTGGGTGGTCGAGATCGATCCCTATTCGCCCACGTCCACGCCGCGCAAGCGCACTGCGCTCGGCCGGCTCGGCCATGAAGGCTGCTGGCCCGGTGCGTTCGTCGCCGGCAAGAAGCCGGCCTGGTACATGGGCGACGATTCGCGCCGCGAATATCTCTACAAGTTCGTCTCGGCGACCGCCTGGGTCGCCACCGATGCCGATGCGACCGATCGCCTGGCGACCGGCGACAAGTATCTCGACAGCGGCACGCTCTATGTCGCCAAGTTCGCCGCGGACGGCACCGGCACCTGGCTGCCGCTGGTCTATGGCCAGAACGGCGTCGACGCCAACAACGCGGCCTATGCCTTTGCGAACCAGGCCGACGTTTTGGTCAATGCCCGCCTCGCCGCGGACGCGGTCGGCGCCACGCCGATGGACCGCCCGGAATGGACGGCGGTCAACCCGGTGACCGGCGAAGTCTATCTCACCCTGACCAACAACAATGCCGCGAACCGTCCGCTCAACGGCACCGATGCCGCCAATCCGCGCCACTATGTCGATCCCTATGGCGCGGCGCAGACGGTGCAGGACGGCAATCCGAACGGCCACATCATCCGCCTCAAGGAAGCTGCGAGCACGGAATCGACCAGCTTCACCTGGGACATCTACGCCTTCGGTGCCGGCTCGGACCTCGATGCGGCGAACATCAACGTCTCGGGCCTGACCGCAGACAATGACTTTTCGAGCCCGGACGGCCTCGCCTTCGCCCGCGCCAGCCACGCCGGCGGCCAGGTCAAGCCGATCCTGTGGGTCGAGACCGATGACGGCGCCTATACCGACGTCACCAACTGCATGCTGCTCTGCGCCCAGCCGGGCAGTGTCGGCGATGGCGGCGCGCGCACGATCACCAACAAGGACAAGAACGGCAACACCGCGACCCAGGCCACCCGGGTCGGCGCCGCGCCGGGCGCGAACCTCAAGCGCTTCCTGGTCGGCCCCGTCGAGTGTGAGATCACCGGCATCGATTCGACGCCGGACGGCCGCACGCTGTTCGTCGGCATCCAGCACCCGGGCGAAGGCGCAACCAGCCCGGCCGCGCCGACCAGCCACTGGCCGGACAGCCAGGGCGGCACGGCCGCAGCGACGGTGCGTCCGCGCTCGGCGGTGGTCGTGATCACCAAGAATGACGGCGGCGTCGTCGGCCTCTGATCGCCTCACCGAGGCTCAGAATGCAGGAAGGGAGGCTCCGCGGGGAGCCTCCCTTCTTCGTTTTCAGGCGCTGATGGCGGATCAGCGATCGGTGCGGCTCAGGATCTTCGCCACGCCGTTCTTGGGAATTCCGATGATGTAATTCGTTCCGCCCTTGCAGGTCGCTCGCCAGGTCGGCACGCCGTCCTGGTCGGCGATCCGGGTCGAGCTATCGACATGGTCGCAGGGCAGCGAGGCGTCCTGCAGCGCGCGGATGAAGGTCGCATTGCGCTGGGTGTCGTTCTGGGTGAGCACGGCGGCGCTGTAATTGGTCTGATCGGCCGCGTTGCCGCTCTCATCGGCATTGAGCGGTGCGGCATTCACCACCGCGCCCGATCCCGCGTCGCTGTCCGAGTTCGAGCCGCAAGCCGCCAGGGCGAGCAATGCCGCGACCGGCACGATCATCCGCATGCGCATCTTCACCTCCCATTTTGCCGAACCTGCACCCCAATGCAGGTTCGTGCCATAAGGTTCCTACCGCATTGCGCCGTGGACCGTTCCCGCCCAACGGCCTGAGCGAACGCCCTCAGCGCTCGTAAGCCTTGGGCAGCGCCCCCTCCTGCGGCGTCAGATAGCGCTGGCGCAGTTTGGTCCAGCGGCTGTCGAGCGGCTGCTCTACGCCGTCGATGAACACCGAAACGGCGCGCGTCCCGAGTTCGAGCGGATCGCCGTCCCAGATCACGACGTCGCCATGCCGGCCGGGCTTGAGCGAGCCGAACTCGCCGCCCATCCCCAGCGCCTCGGCCGGCTTGGAGGTGATCGCCGCGAAGGCCGCGCCCCAATCGAGCCCGGTCGCCCCCGGCACGCGGGTCAGCGCCACCAAATTGCCGGCGAACTGCTTCTCCCAGCGCGCCTGGCGGGCTTCGTCCTGGTTGAGCGTGCCGATGCCCACCAGCACGCCCGCCGCAGTCATCCGGCCGATATTCGACTGAGTGGCGGCAAGCTGCTCGAAATTCTCGGGCAGGTCGGTCAGCGCATTGGCGATCACCGGCACGCCGGCCGCGGCGATCTCGCGCGCCACCGTCCAGCCCTCGCTCGCGCCGACCAGCACCAGCTTGAGCGCAGGCATCTCACGCTTGAGGTTGAGCAGGACGAGAATGTCCGATGCGCGCTCGGCATGGACGAGCAGCGGCATCCGCCCCTCGACCACCGGCACCAGCGCCTCGGCATCGGCGCGGGTGAGGAACGCGTCCTTGCCGCGATCGAGGAAGCCGCCCGGGTTTCGCCCATAGGCGCGCACTTCGAACAGCGCGTTCTTGAGCAGGGCATAGGCGGCGGGTCGGCTGCCGCCCGCGGCGCGCGCGCCGCTTTCGCCCCATTCCATGAACTGGAAGGCGCGCGGCTTGCTCACCGCGTCCATGTCGCTGCCCAGGTCGATGATCGCGCCCTGGCCGGCGAAGATCGATCCGCGATTGTCCGGCGCCACCACCGCGCGGGTGATCCCTTCCGCGCGGTTGATCGCGATCGGGCTCGACTTGGGGTTCACCGCCGGCGCGACGTCGATCGCCGCGTGGAACGGCGCATTGCTGGCGCCGCTGTCGTTGGTTTCGTCGACGCCATCGACTTCGACGATGCCCATGCGGGTGAAGCCGGCGAAGATGCCCGGCGAGACCCATTGGCCGCCGGCATCGACCACGCGGACCCCCGCCGGCACGGCGACGCCCGCGCCTGCCGCGACCACGCGCCCGTCGCGCACGATCACGGTGCCGCCCTCGATCGGCTGGCCGCCATCGCCGATGACGAGCTTGGCATTGGTGATCGCCACGCTCTGCGCCATGGCGGGCGCGGCGAAGGCGATCGCCGCGGCGGCGGCGAGGAGGAGCTTCTTCGTCATCACTTCACGTCCCCCTCGCCCGGCTGGCCGAGCTCGAAATCGGATACGGGCCGGCGCTTCGGGTCCTTCGCGTCGTAGAGCAGCGCGCCATCGACCCACACCATCTGCGGGCGGGTGTAGACACTGAACGGATTGCCGTTCCAGAGCACGATATCGGCCATCTTGCCGGGCTTGAGGCTGCCGGTCTTGTCGGCGATGCCCAACGCCTTGGCCGGATTGATCGCCAGCCATTTCCAGGCGGTCGCCTCGGATATGTCGATCCCCGCCTTGATGCCCGAGGCTCGCGCCTTGGCGACTTCCTGATTGAGCCGTTGGGTGCCGTTGTCGTCGTCCGAATGGATCATCCCGCACGCGCCCGCCTTTTCGAGCAGCGCCAGGTTCTCGGGCACCGCGTCATAGGCTTCCATCTTGAAGCCGTACCAATCGGCCCAGACGGCCGCGCAGGTGTCATTCTGCTTGAGGAGGTCGGCGATCTTGTACGCTTCCACGGCATGGTGGAAGGCGGAAACGTGGTAGCCGAACTCCTTGGCCATATCCATGACGATGGCCATTTCGTCGGCGCGGTAGCAATGGTTCTGCACCAGGATCTCGCCGTCGAGCACGCCGCGCAGCGTGTCCATCGCGATGTCGCGCGACGGCGCCTCGCCGCCCTTTTCCTCATAACGGTCCCAGCGGCGCTTATACTCAACCGCGCGCGCCCAGGTCGCGCGATCGACGGCGATATTGCCCATCCGGGTCGAAGGCTCGCGGCCCTTGCTTCCATAGACGCGCTTGGGATTCTCGCCGCACGCCATCTTCAGGCCATAGGGCGCGCCGGGGAACTTCATGCCCTGCACGGTGCGCGAATAGACGTTCTTGATGACGACGGAGCGCCCGCCCATCAGGTTCGCCGATCCGGGCAGGATCTGCAGCGTGGTGACGCCGCCATTGACCAGCGCGCGGCCGAACGCGGGGTCCTGCGGCCAGACGCTGTGCTCGGCCCAGACGTCCGCCGTGATCGGGCCGGTCATCTCGTTGCCGTCGGAATTGGCCTGCACGCCGGGCACCGGATAGTCGCCCATATGGCTGTGGATGTCGATCACGCCGGGGGTGAGATACTTGCCCTGCCCGTCGATCACCTGGGTCCCCGCCTCGGGCGTAAGGTTCTGGCCGACGGCGGCGATCTTGCCGTCGCGGAACAGTACCGAACCATTGTCGATGCGCCCGCCTTCGCCATCGAGGATGGTGACGTTGGTCACCAGCGTCGGGACTCCAGGATAGGGGCGATAGGTCGAGGGGAAGGGATCGTGGCTATAGCCCTTGCCCTTGCCCGGGCCGGTGGCGGCGGGCGTGTCGCTTGCGCTCTGCGTCTTGGCTCCGTCCGCGGCGCAGGCGCTGAGCCCCGCCACTGCCGCGAGCACCATCAACTTCCGGATCAAGCGCGACTCCCCCTGCTTGCGATTTGGCATGGTGATCGCGGGTGAAGCCGGATTTGGCAAGGCGTTAGCGCACGCGACGCGAACTAAAAAACGACGTCGCTTGCGTAGGATACCGTATGGCGGCACTACGTAACCGTTGATAAAAAAACAGGTTCGCGTTGGTGAGGCGATGAGTTGGGGCTGATGGCACGCCAAAAGACGGCCGCGGATCGAAATGACCGTAGACCGAATGACGTCGCGGCACTTCTCGCCGCGGCGGCGGGGCTTTGCAGCGCGGCAGTATTGATCGGCTGGACGCTGGATATTCCAGCGCTTTTCGGCTTCGGCCTGATCAAATATCCGACCTGGCCACTCACGGCAGTCGCCTATCTCTTTTTCTCGGCCGGGCTGCTGATGCACCTGCGCGGCGATCGCCGCGTGGCAGCCATTCTCTGGATCGTTCCCTTCGTCGTGATGACGATCGCCGCGTTCGAATATGCGTTCGAGCCGGCAGTCAACATCGACCTCGCGATGTTCGGCGAACGCGTCACGCGCTATCCCAGCCCGCATCCCGGCAGGCCCGGCTTCAACACCGTGATGCTCTTCGTGATGCTCGGGCTGATGGCACTCTTCGCCAGCTGGCGAACCCGCTATTCGCACGAAGTCGGCGCGATGATGGCAGTCTTCTCGATGATCGCCTTCACGGCCGGGGCGATGCTGATGCTGTTCGTCGGCCTCACGGAGCCGGCGGTCAGCGTCCTTGCCGTCTCGGTTCCGTCGGCGGTCGCGAGCGCGCTGCTGTTCGGTGCCTTCCTGCTCCACAACCTTTCCTCGAGCTGGATCCGCGCGCTTGCCATCGAGCGCGGCCGCTGGCGCCTGCTTTCGGTGTGGATCTTCGTGATCATCGCCTCGCCGGTCGCGACCTCGCTGTTCGAGCTTTTCATCAACAGGGACGATCTGCTGCCTCCGATCATGGCGGAAACGGTCGTGGCCGCGACCAACATGCTCATCATCGTCGCGGTGCTGTTCTGGTCCGGCACGCGGGTCGCGCGGGAGCAGTCGGCGTTGCTCGAACTCACCAGCGCGATCGACAACGCCAATATCGTGCTGACCGACGAGGACGGCTCGATCACCCATTGGTCGATCGGCTGCGAACGGCTCTATGGCTGGAGCAAGGTCGAGGCGCTCGGCCAGAACAAATACATGCTGCTCCGTTCGCGCTGCCAAAGCTTCACCGGCACGCTTCCGGAGCCGAGCACCGACGGCAGCCAGCAGTTGGTCGAAGTCACGCGAGATGGACGCGATGTCAGCGTGCTCGAACGACTCCATCGGGTCGAAAGCCCGGGTCGGCCGCCGGTGATCGTGCGCGACATTACCGACGTCTCGCAGCGCGCCGAGGATCTCACCCGGCTCCACGAAAGCGAGACGCGCCTGGCCATTGCGACGGCTACTCACGAGGTTGCGGTGTTCGAATGGGACGTCGCGAGCGGAAAGATCAGCTGGAGCCCGGGTGCCGAGGCGCTGATCGGCCTGCCCACAGGGACGATCACCGATTTCGAATCCTGGCGCGCACAGGTCGAACCCGAAGACGTCGATCAGGTGCTCCAGACCATCGCCGCCACCGCCGCGATCCATTCCGATCGCTTCGCCTTCCGCTACCGATTGCGCCTGGCCGGGGGCGATGCGCGAACGATCGAAGGCTCGTCGCGCATCCTGTACGACGATGGCGGCGAAGTGGCGCGCACGATCGGTGCCGCGATCGACGTGACCGGACGCGATCGCCGCGAAAGCGCGCTGCGGCGCCGCGAAGCACAATTGCGTTCGATCATCGAGACCGCGCCGGAGCCGATGCTCATCGCGGACGACGCCGGCCTCATCCGGACGTTCGGCGCCGCTGCCGAAGAGCTATGGGGCTATGCCGCGAGCAATATCGTCGGCGAGCCGCTGGCGCTGCTCTTTCCGAAGGACGAACTCGCCCGCAACCTGCCGCTCGCCCGGCTGGTCGCAGCGGGGAAGGACGCGCGCTTCCAGCAGGTCATCCCCGCGACCGGACGCACCGTCTCGGGCAATCGGGTTCCGCTCGAAATCCGGGCGGGGCTGGCGCGGGCCGACGGCGTGACACTGATCACGATCTTCGCGCGCGACCTGACCGAACGCCTGGCCAATGACGAGCGCGTGGCCGAACTGAACGCCGAACTCGCCCATGTCGCCCGGCAGACCGCGATGAGCGAGCTTGCCGCCGATATCGCGCACGAGCTCAACCAGCCGCTGAGCGCGAGCACCAATTTCCTTGCCGCGGCCCGGATGCTGATCGAGCGCGGCGAAGGACCGGATCGCGTGATCGAGAACCTGCGAATGGCCGGCGAGCAGACGTTGCGCGCGGGCGAGATCATCCGCCGGCTGCGCAGCTTCACCGCGCGAGGCGAGGTGATGATGAGCCGAACGCCGATCGAATCGACGATCATGGACGCGATCGAGCTGGTGCTCGTCGGCACCGCCCAATTCCAGATCGCGCTCGACATCCATCTCGATCCCGAGGCGCCGACGGTCTTCGCAGACCGCGTGCAGGTGCAGCAAGTCGTGGTGAACCTGCTGCGCAATTCGGCCGAAGTCCTGCGCGGCATGCCCGATGGCGAACGCCGGATCGAGATCGCTTCTCGCAAGTGCAATAACGAGTTCGTCGAAATCAGCGTCGCCGATAGTGGCCCCGGCATTCCCGAGCCCATCTTGAGACAACTCTTCTCGCGTTTCACCACGACGAAGCGCGAAGGCGGTGGAATGGGGATTGGCCTTTCCATCAGCAAGCGTATCATCGAAGCCCATGGAGGGACGTTGACTGCCGAAAACCGGCCCGGGGGCGGTGCCGCTTTTCGTTTTACGCTACCTACTTCTGAACAGGGTGAAGAGTAGATGACGAGAACCGTTTACATTGTCGACGACGACGACGCCGTTCGCGCGTCGCTCCACAGCCTGCTTTCGGTGCGGTCCGACCTGGTCATTCGCGGCTTCAGGTCAGGGGATGCGTTTCTGGAGACCTTGTCCGATCTCGATCCGGGCGTGCTGCTGCTCGATTTCCACATGCCGGGCTCGACGGGCCTCGACGTGCTGAACGGCGTGAAGGCCGATCCCCGCTTCGTGGCGATCATCCTCACCGGTCAGGGCAATGTCGGGCTGGCCGTGCAGGCGATGAAGGCCGGCGCGCTCGATTTCATCGAGAAGCCATATGAGGCGGAGTTCCTCATGTCGGCGATCGACCTCGCCTGTTCCCGCCGAGCTGAGGCCGCCCCGGGGGACCCGATCAGAAGCTGATCGTGAGGTCGGTATAGCCGTAGACGGTGTCGCCGTTATGCGCGGCGTTCGGCGCGTCGCGCAGGAAACGCCCGCGGCCGAGATAGGCGGCGCCGGCCTCGAGCTTGATCTTGCTGGGCTTGAGCCAGCGCCGCGCGCGCAGCTCGGCCTGAACGCCGGCAAAGTCTCCCGCCCGGCCGTTGCGATCGCGAACGCCGGTCACGCCGAAGCTGTCGGTCTTGTCGGCGAGCCATAGCCCGCGCACCGCCGCCATCACATCGAAGCGCGGCGACGCCTTGGCTTCGATGCGCATCCCCGGCGAGACCAGATTGGCGCGGCTCACCGGCCCGAACAACGAGAGCGGGCCGAAATCGGCGCGGCGCGATCCAAACAGCGTGTCAAAGCGGTTATAGGTGTTGGGGTCCGCACTGTCGCCGCTCGCATAATCGAACATTGCCGAAATGCGCGGTTTCCAGCCCTTGGGGAAACTGTAGCCGAATTCGGCATGCGCGAAGCCGGCATGCACGTCGAGGTCGCGCCGGTCGCTCGCCGCGGCGGTCGCCCGCGCGGTGCCGCGCTGCAGTGCGCCTTCGAATTCATAGTCCAGGCTCGCCTTGGCCGGCGCGCGGCGGATGCGCGTGCCGAACGTGACGAGATGGCGGTTGCGCGTCGGATGCGTGGTGCGGTCCTGTTCTGCAAGCCGATAGGCAAAGAGCTCGACGCCCGTCTTGCCGAACGCCTGCGCCAGCGTGCCGCTCCCGCCGAAGAACACCGTATTGGTGGCCGCACGGTCGAGTTCGACCTTGTTGTCGTAAATGTCCTGCGGCGCTTCGGGCAGCGCGGCGAAGGGGCGCGTCCAGAACAGCGTCAGCCGGTTCTTGGCCTTGTCGCGCCAATCGGTCATCACGCCGAGATAGGATTGCACGCCGTTCGGAAAGTCGGTGCGCGCCACGAGCCGCTGCCCGCCGATGTCCATCGAGAACTTGCCGGCAGTGATCGAACCGAAACGGCCCGTATCGACGCTGACATAGGCTTGGGCGGGCTCGAGGTCGTTGATCTCCGAGGTGCGCACCGAGGACCGCCCGCTCTCGATATAGCCCCGCGAATCCACCAGTTCGCCAGCGATCGTCACCGGGCCAAGGCCGAGCTTGGCGGCGACGATCGTGCGCATCGACAGGAAGGTGTCGTCCGCCGGCAGCCCGGGTCGGAACTGCCCCGAAAGCTCTTCGAACCGCAGGCGGGCCGAGGCGTCGAGCGTCAGCTTGATCTTGCTGTCCGGCTTCGCGGTCTTGGGCGGCTGGGTCTGCGCGGCGGCAGGAAGCGTCGCGAGTGCGGCGAGCGGCAAGGCGACGGCAAGCGCCGTTCGGGCGCGATCGGATCGGAAGGGCAAGGCGGTGCTCCGTTAAGGATGATCACTGCAATTATAGGATGCAATCAAGTCGAGCGGGTTAGGTACTAGTCCCAAGTGCACCTGTCGCCAATCCCAAGTCTCCTCACGCGGAAAAGCAGCTCCTGCGAACCGAGACCCGCTCGGCCTCTCTATAATGCGTGTGATCCTGCCTCCGAAGAGCAGGCCAACCGGTGCCTCTGCGCTGATCAAATGGGTGGATTGATGCTCGCTTTCGTTGATGACTGGCGCCTCGCAAAAAAGATGGCGATCGCCTTTTCCTTTCTCGCGCTATTGACGGGCGCGCTCGCCCTCAACGGCTTCGTTTCCAATCGAACGCTCAGTGCGATCGCCGTCGAGCATGTCGAGCGCGGTGTCGCCAGCATGTCGAACCTGGCCGACGTGATCAGCGACACCAAGGAACTGCGCATCATCGTCTACAGCTACTACAACGCCGTAAAGCCCGACGACGCCGCCAAGCTGCGTGAGCGCGAGGCCAAGGCCACCAAGCAGCTGCTCACCGATGTCGGCGAGTTCGAGGCCGTCGCCAGCCCGTCGTTGCTGCCTGAGGTCGCCCAGCTCAAATCGATCGCGGCGGCGCTCAACGACGTCAACGATCGCACGTTCAAGCTGCGCGACGCGGGCGATACCGCCGGCGCACTCAAGCTGATCAAGGGCGAGGGCAAGGACCGTTCGCACGACGCGATCGAGCAGACCGAAAAGCTGCTCGGCCTGGTTCGCGATCAGTCCGCCGCCGCCAACGTTCGCGGCATGGCGAGTTCCAGCCTGGCACTCGCGCTCTCGATCCTGTTCTCGCTGCTCTCGCTCGCCGGACTCGGCGGCGTCTGGCTGGTGATCAACCGCACGGTTGCCGCGCCGATGGGCGAGCTCGCCCGCGCCACCACGACGCTGGCCGAGGGCGGATCGACCAACGTCCCGCATCGCGGCCGCGAAGACGAGCTGGGCCAGATCGCCGATGCGGTCGAGCAGTTCCGCGTCGCGGCGGTCGCCCGGGCAGAAGCCGACGCGCGCAGCGCGGCCGAGCAGCGGATCGTCACCTCCAGCTTGCGCCAAAGCCTTTCGGCACTGCAGCAAGGCGATCTCACCACGTCGATCGACGTCGAATTCCCGACGCATTATGCCGAGCTGAAGTCGAACTATAACGATGCGCTCGCCAGCCTGCGCCAGCTGATCGGCTCGGTCACCGAAACCACCGTCGCGATCCGCACCGGCGCGGGCGAGATCGCTCAGGCCTCCGAAGACCTGGCGCGCCGCACCGAAGCCAATGCCGCCAGCCTGGAGGAAACCGCCGCGGCGGTGACCCAGATGGACGGCCGGCTCAAGACCACCGCCGATGCCGCGACGCGCACCGTCGCGCGCGCCGACGGCGCCATCGCCACGGTTTCGGGCGGGCGCGAGATCGCCGACGAGGCGGTGCGCGCGATGACGCGGGTGAGCGACAGCGCCAAGGGCATCGACAGCGTGATCGAAGGACTCGACAAGATCGCCTTCCAGACGCGGGTGCTCGCGATGAACGCGGCGGTCGAGGCCGGCCGGGCCGGCGAGGCGGGGCGCGGCTTCGCCGTGGTCGCCGATCTCGTCTCGGCCCTGGCGATGCGCGCCGAGGAAGAAGCCGGCCGCGCCCGCGACCAGCTCACCACGACGCAAAGCGACGTGGTCGCCGCCGTCGAGATGGTCCAGAAGGTCGATGGCGCGCTGTCGGCGATCGCCGGCGATGTCGGCGAGGTCCATGGCCTGTTGCGCACCATGGCCGAGGACAATCAGGTCCAGGCGGCCGCGATCACCCAGATCAGCGGCGCGATCGGCGACATGGACCGCGCCACGCAGCAAAACGCCGCGATGGTCGAACAGACCTCGGCCGCCGCGCGCAACCTTTCGAACGAAGTCGGCGGCCTCGCCGAGCAGGCCTCCACCTTCAACACCGGACGCGGCGGGTCCGCGGTCGCCCGCAAGGCTCCGCCGGCACGACCGAGTTCCAATCGAGCTTCCCCAGTCAAGGCGCTGAAGGTCGCCGCGCTGGCGAACGCCGCCGCCGATGCAGGGGAATGGGCGGCTTTCTGATGTCGGGCCGGGGGCCCGTGGCAATCACGGAAAGGGTAATTCGATGGAATTGTTAAGCAAATTCAAGATATCGACCAAGATCATCGCCCTGGTGCTGATGCTCGGCGTGCTGACGCTCGGCATCGCCTTCTACGGCTCGCGCACCCTGACCGGGGTGAACAGCAGCTATTCGGGACTGGTCGCGGAAAAGCTGCCGACGACGACTCTGCTCGCCCGCGCCAACCGTCGCGCGACAGAAATGGTCTACGCAGGATATCGTGCACTCTCCTACGACGGTGCGAGCGAACAGGCTCAGGGGGCCGACGAAGCCGAAGCGGCGAGTTACAAGGCCGGCGTGGAATATCTCGACAAGGCGACCCAACTGCAGCCCGAGCTGAAGGGCGAGCTGCAGGGGGTGCGACAGCGCTTCGACCAGATCCACGCGGTGGCCGTGCCCGCCATTCGCTTCGGTCAAGCCAACCGCAACGAAGAGGCCAAGCGCCTGCTCGAACAGGCCGATCCGATGGTCCAGTCCTTCGGAAAGGACACCGCCAAGATGATCGACGGCCTCGTCGCCCAATCGGACAAGCTGTCCACGGAGCTCAGCGCGACGGCGGGCAACACCGCCTGGATGATGCTGATCATCAGCGTGGTGGTGATCGGCGGTGCGATCGGCGTGAGCTTCGTCGTATCGATCTATGGCGTCACTCGCCCCCTCGCCGCACTGCAGGACATGATGCAGACGCTTGCCGACGGCAACAACAAGCTCGACGTGCCGGGCACCGATCGCGGCGACGAACTCGGCGCGATGGCCAAGACCGTGCTGGTCTTCCGCGATACGGCGCGCGCCGAGGAAGCTGCCGCCGCCGCAAAGGCCGCCGCCGATGCCGAGCAGAAGATGGTCGTCGAGACTCTGGCCGAGAGCCTGGGCGAGCTTGCCCAGGGCGATCTCACTGCGGAGATCAATCGCGATTTCCCGGGCGCCTATGCGATGCTCAAGTCGAACTACAACGAAGCCGTGGGCAGCCTGCGCAGCCTGATCGGATCGGTGATGGAATCGACCTCGACCATCCGCACCGGCTCGGGCGAGATCGCCCAGGCCTCGGAAGACCTCGCGCGTCGTACCGAAGCCAATGCCGCGAGCCTGGAGGAAACCGCTGCCGCCGTCGCCCAGATGGACGGCCGCCTGAAGACCACGGCCGCCGCCGCGGGCCGCACGGTGACCCGCGCCGATGGCGCCATCGCCACGGTCTCGGGCGGTCGCGAGATCACCGACGAAGCCGTCCGCGCGATGACGCGTGTCTCGGACAGCGCCAAGGGCATCGACAGCGTCATCGAGGGCCTCGACAAGATCGCCTTCCAGACGCGCGTGCTCGCGATGAACGCCGCGGTCGAAGCCGGTCGTGCCGGTGAGGCGGGCCGCGGCTTCGCCGTGGTCGCCGATCTCGTCTCGGCCTTGGCGATGCGCGCCGAGGAGGAGGCCGGCCGCGCCCGCGACCAGCTCACCGCCACCCAGACCGACATCGTCGCGGCGGTGGACATGGTGCAGAAGGTCGATAGCGCGCTCTCGGCGATCGCCGGCGACGTGGGCGAGGTCCATGGCCTGTTGCGCACCATGGCCGAGGACAACGAGGCCCAGGCGACTGCGATCACCCAGATCAGCGGCGCCGTGACCACGATGGACCAGAGCACGCAGCAGAACGCGGCGATGGTCGAAGAGACCTCGGCAGCGGCGCGCAATCTCAGCGCCGAGATCACCTCGCTCGCCGAACAGGCTGGCAAGTTCCGCGTCGGTGGCACCACCGCCCCCGCGGCGACCCGCGCGGCCGCACCCGCCGCGCGTCCCGCCAAGGCGAAGGCTAAGGCCGGCAACGGCTATGTCTCGCCGGTCCAGGCCCTGCCGGTGACGGCCATGGCCGGCGGCAGCGGCGGCGGAGAAGACTGGACCGCCTTCTAAGCGGGCCGAGCGATGGAATGGGGCGTCGCGGCCAGGCCGCGGCGCCCCTTTTCGTTTGCGTCATAGACGCGCCATCGCACCCTTGCCGGGGGAAGACATCGCGAGGCGGGCCAGACGGCGTGCCCTTCGGTCAGGGGAACAAGCGGGTGCCCGTGCCTCTCAAGCGGACCGCGACGCACTCGCACCCAACGAAAAGGGCGCCCCGGCTCTCGCCGGGACGCCCCTTCAGCGTTTGGGAATGGTGGGGTCAGGCCGCGGCGCGCTCGCTGGCGCCCAGGCCCTCCATGATGGTCCGGTTGAGTTCGATCAGGTCGCGGATCTTCTCGCGCCCGGCGATCACGTCGCTGGTGAAGCGGTCCACCCAGAGCGCGAGCGAGATGATCTGCGCACGCAGCGCGATCGGCAGGCCGTTGCCGGCCGCCCCGCAATCGGAAGAGAAGGCCGACCACATCTGGCGATTGCGATGGAGCGACGGCATCAGCATCGCGCCCTTCAGGCCGGAGGTTTCGGCCAGCATCATTTCGCCGGTGATTTCCCCGAGCAGCCGCAGTTCGGCGGCGCGCGGGGTCTCGGCCCGAGAGCGGGCCGCTTGATAGGCATTGAGGCTCATGCAGGCTCCATTTGCTTGACCTCCCCATTCTAGGACGATTTCACCGCGCGAGCCGCAGCCTTCCTATAAGATTCGTGCACGCCCCGAAATGGCGCGCGCATCCGGGGAATAGCTTTGGCCGACACGATCCTTCCGCACGATCTGCCGCGCGCGCTCGATGGGCGCGACGGCATTGCGCTGCTCTCGCTCGACTGCTTCGATACGCTGCTCTGGCGCGACACCCATGCGCCGCGCGACCTGTTCGGCGTGCTGCCGGAGACGACGATCGCCCAGCGCCAATGGGCCGAGCAGCGCGCCCGCGCCGGCGCCGCGATGCGCAAGCTGCGCAACGAAGTGCATATCGACGCGATCTATGGCGAGCTGCTGCCCAATGCCTCGAAGGAGGTGCGCGCGGCGGCGGTGCGCGACGAGCTCGCCGCCGAGGCCCGCCACTGCTTCGCCTTCGCCCCCACCGTTGCGCTGATGCGCGAGGCGAAGCGCCGCGGGATCGAGACGATCATCGTCAGCGATACCTATCTCGACGAGCACCAGCTTCGCGGCCTGATCGCGGCGGCGGCGGGCGACGAGGTGGCGGGGTTGATCGGGCGGATCTTCTGTTCGTCCGCCTATGGCTATTCGAAGGGGGAAGGCCTTTATCGTCATGTGCTGAAGGCGCTGCGCGTCCCGGCCGAAACGATCCTCCACATCGGCGACAATCGCCACGCCGACGTCGAAGGCGTCGCGCCGTTCGGGGTGCACACGCTGCACCTCGACCAGTTCTCTGAAGCGACCGAGCAGCGTCTGCGGCTCGAATCCGCAGTCAGCGCGATGCTGCATCCGACCGAGGACGGCGTCGCCCTCACCCACCAGCCTCACCGCGCCACGCTTGCCGCGGAAGAGCCGCAGATCACCGATCCGGCCGAACGCCTCGGCTTCACCACGCTGGGTCCGGCCCTGCACGGTTTCGATCGCTGGCTCACCAAGGAGGCCGAAGCGCTGCGTGCCCGGCATGGCGGCGCAGTCCACGCGCTGTTCCTGATGCGCGATGGCCACCTGCCGCTGCGCGTCCATGAGGTGCATGGCGGGCATGGCCACGCCGTCGAGATCAGCCGTTTCACTGCGACCGCCGCCGCCTTCACCGACGAGGCCGCCGTCGAACGCTATCTCCAGAACGAGATGGGCGGCGATCTGCGGGCGGTCGCGCAGCAATTGCTGCTGCCCAAGGCGGAAGTGGCGATGCTGATGAAGGAGCATGGCCGCCCCGCCGCCTTCCTGCGCGCGATCCGCACGCCGCAGCGGATGCGGCGCATCCTCAAGGCGTCGCACGGCTTCGCCGATCGCATGATCGCGCACCTGCGCGCGACGGTCGATCCCAAGCCCGGCGACACGCTGATGCTGGTCGATCTCGGCTATAACGGCTCGGTCCAGAACGAGATCGAGCCGGTGCTGCGCCGTGCGCTCGGCGTCGAGGTCGCCGGGCGCTACCTGCTGCTGCGCGAGCAGCTCCGCACCGGCTATGACAAGAAGGGCTTTCTCGGCCACGACCATTATGACGCGGCGACGCTCGAGGCGCTGTGCGGCAACGTCGCGGTCATCGAGCAGCTGTGCACCGCGGCCCAGGGCTCGGTGATCGACTATGCGGCCGACGGCACGCCGATCCGTCGCGGCAACAGCATCAAGTCGCGCCAGTCGGACGTGCGCGAGCGCGTCCAGAAAGGGTGCCTGCGTTTCGCCGCCGCTGCGAACCGCGACGTGATCCGCCGCTTCGAACCCGACGCCCTCCAGATGTGGCGCCGCGCCACAGCGGGCGTGCTCGGACGGCTGATGTTCGTGCCGCTCGCGCAAGAGCTCGAGACGCTTTCGCAGTTCGAGCATGACGTCAATCTGGGCGTCGACGAAACCGTATCGCTGTTCGATCCCGCGATCGCCAAGCGCGGCCTGCGCCAGCGCGGCCTCTTCTACATGAAGGGCTCCGAACGGATGTACCTTCCCGCCGAGCTGCATGGCGAGGGCTTGTCGCTCAAGCTCAGCCTGTTGGCCCATCGTCGTTTCGGCCTGCCGCTCAAATATGCCGATTTCGTCGACCAGTCGATTTCGCTGCCGCTGATCATTGCCGACGGCAACCAGGTCTCGACCGGCACCGTGACGGCGACGCCGACCCATGACGGCTATTATCTGGCGCCGATCCCGGTCGGCGACTGCCGCTTCTCGGTCGGCGTGCAGTTCGGCCAGCTCTACGACTGGCTGCAGGTGGACAGCGCCTGCTTCATGCCGGTCGAACGCTTCCTCAGCGACAAGCAGCGCCCCGGGGAAGATGAAATCGAGGCCCGCCCGTCGCTCGAGGATATGGAGCAAGTCGCTCCGCACTTGTTCCAGTGCAAGAACGAGTTCGCCTTCATGATGGTGCCGCCGCCGCCGCGTCGCGACGACCGGCCGATGATGCTGGCCCTCGTCTTTCGGCCGCTCGCGGCGCGCCAGGTGCAACCGAACATGCCGCACGCCGCGCTTGCCCATGCCCCGGGAGTCTCCGCATGACGCTGCTCATCCATTCCATGTCCGAATTTTCGGACATCATCCTCGGCTGCCTCCACGCCGCTCAGGCTCGTCAGCTGGCGGAGATCGGCGCGGAATTCGGGGGGATGTCCCAGCAGCTGGCTGCCTATGCCCAAGCCATGGACGGCAAGCTGACCAGCATCGATCCCGCGCCCCAGCCCGAGTTCCTCGACTGGGCAACGCAGTGCCCGTCGATCGAGCACGTGCCCGCCACCAGCATCGAGGCGATGCCCCGCCTCGCCGATATCGATGCCTGGGTGATCGACGGCGATCACAACTATTATACCGTGCTGCGCGAGCTGCAGATCGCCGACGCGTTGGCGCGCCGCGACGACAAGCCACTGCTCGCGATTCTGCACGACGTGAGCTGGCCCTGCGCCCGGCGCGACTTCTACTACGCGCCGCAGCAGATCCCGGAGGAGTGGCGCCACCCCTATAGCTACGACGTCGGCGTGATGCTCGACGATCCCGAGGCCCATCCGGGCCGCGGCTTTCGCGGCGGCGGCAATTTCGCCTGGGCGCTGCACGAGGGCGGTCCGCGCAACGGCGTACTGACCGCGATCGAGGATTTCCTCGCCGGCGCCCGTAGCGAGGATCGGCCGCTCGCCTGGGCCCATATTCCAGCCGTGTTCGGGCTCGGCATCCTGTTCGATGCGAGCGCCCCCTGGGCGGCGGACGTCGCCCAGCTCGTCCACCCCTATCACGACAATCCGCTGATCGCCGCGCTCGAGCGCAATCGGCTGCGCAATTATCTCGCGGTCATCGAATGGCAGGACCGCCAGGCGGCCTGAGAAATCCGGACACCGCGATCTCACCGCCTGTTTCCATCCTATAATTCTGGAAACGACCAGGGACATGAACGGCTGCTGACATGCTGAACGGCGTAGGTTTCATCATCATTCTCGGATGCGTGTTCGGCAGCTTCGTGATGTCGGGCGGCAAGTTCGAGATCATCGCCGAGGCTGCCCCGCACGAGCTGATGGCGATCGTCGGCGCTGCGATCGGCGCGTTCATCGTCGGCAATTCGATGCCGACGGTGAAGAAGGCGTTCGGCGGCATCGTCCGGGCGTTCAAAGGCCCGCGCTGGAAGGCCGCGGACTATAAGGACCTGCTGACGCTGCTCTTCTCCATCCTCAGCACCTTCAAGAAGGGCGGCGCCACCGCGCTCGAGCCGCATCTCGACCAGCCCGAGGAAAGCGACCTCTTCAAGCCCTATCCGCGCATCCTCAAGGACCATCACCTGGTCGAGTTCATCTGCGACTATCTGCGGATGATGACGGTGAATTTCGAGGATCCGCATCAGATCGAAGCGGCGATGGAAGCCGATATCGAGAAGCACCATCACGAAGAGGCCGGCCCGCAGCACGCGCTGCAGATCATGGCCGACGGCCTTCCCGCGATCGGCATCGTCGCCGCGGTGCTGGGCGTGATCAAGACGATGGGCTCGATCGACCAGCCGACCGAGATCCTGGGCGCGATGATCGGCGGCGCGCTGGTCGGAACCTTCATGGGCGTGCTGCTCAGCTATTGCGTGGTGGGCCCGCTCGCCGCCAAGCTGCTCGAGACGATCGAATCCGATGGCCAGCCCTTCGGCATCGTGAAGACCGCGATCGTCGCCTACGCCCAGCACCAGCCTGTCCAGGTCGCGATCGAGATCGCGCGCCGCATGACGCCGTCGGCCTATGCGCCGACCTTCCAGCAACTCGAAACTGCACTCGATGAGGCGAAGAATGGACTCACCCCTGCCACTGCCTGAGGCCGAAGACACCGGCCTTCGCCTGCCCGCCCATGGCACGACCGTGACGGCCGACGGCCTGCGCGCGCGCCTGATCGCCGCAATGGACCAGGACGACGCGATCGAAATCGACGCGTCGCAGGTCGAGAGCGTCGGCCAAGCGGTGCTCCAGGTGCTCGTCGCCGCACGCAGCGAGGCGGTGAGCGCCGGCCTCGACCTTTCCTTCCTCAACCCCAGCCAAGCCTTTGTCGATCGCGTGAACGCTTGCCGCCTCGGCACCGCGATCGGACTCGAAACCGGAGACGTCCAGTGAGCAAGTTGATCCTTACCGTCGATGACTCGGCCAGCATGCGCATGCTGCTCAAGACGTCGCTGACCGCCCAGGGCTTTCGCATCGAAAGCGCCAATGACGGCCAGCACGGGCTCGAGCGGATGCACGAGGTCAAGCCCGACCTGCTGATCACCGACATCAACATGCCCAAGATGGACGGCTTCGAGCTGATCGAGGCGGTGCGTGGCGTGGGCGAGTTCAAGGGCACGCCGATCCTGGTGCTGTCGACCGAATTCTCGGACGAGAAGAAGGCCCGCGCCCGTGAAGCCGGCGCGACCGGCTGGATCACCAAGCCGTTCGAAGCCACCAAGCTGGGGGCGGCGATCCGCCGCGTGTGCCCGTGAGCGACGAGTTCGACGAAATCCAGGCGATCTTCTTCGAAGAATGCGCCGAGGGGCTGGTCACGGCCGAGGAGGGCCTGTCGGCGATGCAGGCGGGCGACACTTCGTCTGAAGTGATCGCCGGCGTGTTCCGCGCCGTCCACTCGATCAAGGGCGGCGCCGGGGCGTTCGGCCATACCGACCTCACCGCCTTCGCCCACAAGTTCGAGAATGTGCTCGACGAAGTGCGCGGCGGCAAGATCCCGCCCACGCCCGGCGTCATCAAGGTGATGCTGAGCTCGTTCGACATCTTGTCGGACCACGTCGCCGCCGCGAAGGGGCTCGCCCCGCGACCGGCCGACCAGGCGGCGCTCGATGCGCTCGAAGCGGTGCTGACCAACAAGGGCGCCGATGACGGCGCGCTCGTGGCGAACTCTGCCTCCGCCGTTGCTCCGGTGGAGGCGGAGACACCCGAGCCGGCACCGGCGGCCGCAGCGGATGAAGCGGACGAGTTCGGCTTCGTCCCCGTCGGGGTGTCGCTCGACGATTTCGAGGCGCCGGCCGCAGCGCCGGCGGAGCCGGCCTGGCGCGTGGTCTTCCGGCCGTCGCGCGGCGCCCTCGCCAATGCCGGCGAGCCGCTGCTCACCATCCGCGAGCTCGAAGCGCTCGGGGGCGAGATCGTCGCGGTGGACGTCTCGGCATTGCCGCCGCTGCGCGAGCTCGATCCAGAGGACGCCTATGTCACCTGGACGCTCCGCCTCCCGGCTGAAGTCGCTCAGAGCGACATCAGCGACTGCTTCGATTTCGTCGCGCCGGATTCGCTGATCGAGGTCGGCCGCGAAGCCGACAATGCTCCGGCCGCGGCGATCGAGGAGAAGGACGAGGAGGACGAGATTCCGTTCACGCCGGTGACCGCCGCCGTCGACGATCTCGCCGCCAACATGGAGAAGGTGGTTGCGGCCATCGCCGCTGCCTCGGCCTCTCCCGCCGAAATGGCCGCGGCGGCATCGGCACCGGCCAAGGCTTCGAGCGATGCTGGACAGACGATCCGCGTCGACCTGGGCAAGCTCGACCTGCTGCTCAACCTCGTCGGCGAGCTGGTGATCCGCAATTCGATCCTGGCCGACCGGCTCTCGCCGGCCGATCGCCAGCGCGTGGAGCTGCCCGAGCTCGCCCGGCTGACCCGGCAGATCCAGGACAATGTCATGTCGCTTCGCGCCCAGCCGATCCGGCAGGCGTTCAGCCGCGTGCCGCGGATGCTGCGCGACCTGTCGGTCGAGACCGGCAAGACGATCAATCTCGAGACCTATGGCGAGACGACCGAAGTCGACAAGGGCGTCATCGAGAAGATCGGCGATCCGCTGACTCACATGATCCGCAACGCCGCGGACCATGGCCTGGAAGGCCCCGAGGAGCGCATTGCCGCCGGAAAGCCGCCTGCGGGAACGATCAAGCTTTCCGCCGAGCAACGCGGCGCGCGGATCTTCGTGCGCGTCCAGGACGATGGCCGCGGCATCAACCGCGAGCGGGTCAAGGCCAAGGCCATCGAGAAGGGCATCATTTCCGCCGATGCCCAGCTCAGCAACGAGGAAATCGACCAGCTCATCTGCGCACCGGGCTTCTCGACCGCCGAGACGATCTCGAACATCTCCGGCCGCGGCGTCGGCATGGACGTGGTGCGCTCGAACGTCGAGGCGCTGGGCGGCCGGGTGGAGATTCACTCGGTGCCGGGCGAGGGCACGACCTTCACGATGATCCTGCCGCTGACGCTGGCGATCCTCGACGGGATGATCGTGCGCCTCGCCGGCCAGCGCTTCGTGCTGCCGCTGACCCACGTCCTCGAAACCGTCCAGCCGGAACCGGGCCAGGTCAAGCGCACGGCGCCGCACAGCGAAGTGATCGACATGCGCGGCGAATATGTGCCGGTGAAGCGCGCGACCGAGATCTTCGGCCTCAACGACGATCGCGCGGTGGAAGACTCGCTCGTGGTGATCGTCGAGAGCGAAGCCTCGGGCAAGGTCGGGCTCGTCGTCGATACGATCGACGATCGCCGCGAGGTCGTGATCAAGAGCCTCGACCAGAACCTGCACCCGATCCGCGGACTGGGCGGCGCCACCATCCTGGGTGACGGCTCGATCGCGCTGATCCTCGACATCGAGGCGCTGGCCGCCTCCACCACCCGCTACGCACCGAAAGGAATGGCAGCATGACCACCACCGACACCGACACCGCAACCGACCGCAAGATCGTCACCTTCTCGCTGGGTTCGCAGACCTTCGGGATCGACATGCGCGCGCTGATCGAAATCCGCGAGTGGGAGGATCCCACCCCGCTTCCCAACGTGCCCGGCTTCATCAAGGGCGTGACCAATCTGCGCGGCAATGTCGTGCCCGTGGTCGGCCTGGCCGAGAGGCTGGGCTGGGAAGCGAGCACGATCCACCCGCGCTCGTGCATCCTCGTGGTCAACATTGCCGGGCGCCAGGCGGGCTTCCTGGTCGATGAAGTCAACGACATCGTCGCGATCGGCGCCGGCGACATCCAGCCCGCGCCCGAAATCGAGACGATCGAGGAAAGCGTCATCGCCGGCCTGGTCCGCATCGCGATGCGGCAGCGCGACGGCACGCGCGACGAGCGCGGCACCATGGTGCTGCTCCTCGACCTCGACTCGCTCAGCCTCACGCGCCACCTGGACCTGGCGGCATGAGCGGCGCCGGCAGCGCCGCGGCGCTGGCCGGCGGCACGACAGGCCTAGCGGCGCATCACAATGCGGAGCTCACGCCGCGTGACTTCGCCGCCATCGCCGCGATCATGCACGAGGATGCGCGCATCCAGCTGAGCGAGGCGAAGACGACTCTCGTCCAGTCACGCCTCGGGCGGCGGCTGCGCGAGCACGGGCTGAACCGGTTCAGCGACTATGTCGCGCTGGTCCAGAACGATCCGGAAGAACGGCACACGATGGTGGTGGCGCTCACCACCAACCACACGCATTTCTTCCGCGAGCCGCATCATTTCGATCACTTCCGCAAGCAGGTGATGCCGGTGCTCCAGCGCAAGCAGGGGCCGGTGCGGATCTGGTCGGCGGGCTGCTCGTCGGGCGAGGAAGTGTACACGATCGCGATGTGCCTGCTGGGCCCGGACCGCACGTCCGCAACCTGGCTGCGCAAAGCCGATGTCCGCCTGCTCGCAACCGACATCGCGCCGCACGTCGTCGAATCCGTCCAGCGCGGATTCTACGCCGAAAACGGCGTCGGCGGCATCCCCGAAGCCTATCGCAACACCTGGATGCGTCCTGCACCCGGCGGGTTCGTGATGGCCGAGGAAGCGCGACAGCTGGTGACCGCCCGCGTGCTCAACCTGTTTGCCGAATGGCCGTTGCGGGCGCAGTTCGACGTAATCTTCTGCCGCAACGTGATGATCTATTTCGGCGATCCCGCGAAGGAAGAGCTGGAGAGGCGCTTCGTCGATCAGCTCGCACCGGGTGGGCACCTCTATATCGGCCATTCCGAACGCCTGATCGGGCCGGCCGCCAACGAGATGCACTCTTGCGGCCACACCATCTATCAAAAGCCGGAGGCGCAGCGATGACCCGCGTCCGTACCCTGATCGTCGACGACAGCGCCTCGATTCGCGCAACCCTGAATCGAATGCTGTCCGCCGATCCCGAGATCGAAGTGGTCGGCATGGCACCCGAGCCGTTTGCGGCGCGGGAAATGATCAAGCAGCTCAACCCCGACGTCATCACGCTCGATGTCGAGATGCCGGGCATGGACGGCCTCTCGTTCCTCGAACGCATCATGCGCCTGAGGCCGATGCCGGTCGTCATGTGCTCGACGCTCACCGCGCGCGGCGCGGCGGTGACGATCGAGGCCTTGCGGCTCGGCGCGGTCGATTACGTCACCAAGCCGTCGGGAACCCCGGAGGACATCGAGCGCGACGCAGGGACGCTCTGCGAGAAGGTGAAGTCCGCGGCGCGATCGGTTGCCCGTGCGGGTCCCCAGCGCCTGCCCCAGCAGCCCAGCACGGGCGGCGGCACCAGCGGCAAGCTGATCGCGATCGGCTCGTCCACGGGCGGCGTCGAGGCGCTGTTCTCGCTCCTGCCGACGCTCCCGGCCGATTGCCCGCCGGTGCTGATCGTCCAGCACATGCCGGCGGCCTTCACCAACAGCTTTGCGCACCGCCTCGACGGCGACTGCCGGGTGAAAGTCGTCGAAGCCGTCGACGGAATGCAGGTCGAGCCTGGAACCGTCTATATTGCTCCTGGGGGGGAACGGCACATGGTCCTCACTGGCGGGGTCCAGGGCCGCATCAAGCTCTACCAAGGCGATCTCGTCACCGGCCACCGTCCTTCGGTGGACATGCTGTTCCGATCGGTGGCGGCCATCGGCCCCTCGGCGGTCGGCGCGATCCTGACCGGCATGGGCCAGGACGGCGCCGAAGGACTCTTGGCGATGCGGCGGGCCGGCGCCCGCACGCTCGGCCAGACGCGCGAAACCTGCGTCGTCTGGGGAATGCCGCGCGCAGCCAAGGAATTGGGTGCGGTGGAAAAGGAAGTTGGTCTGTCGGCCATGCCCGAGGCGATCCTCAAGGCGTGCCGCGAAAAAGTGGGGAGCGTCTGATGCCTGCCGCAGCGCAGATCAAGGTGATGGTGGTGGACGACCAGACCAGCATGCGGGCGATGATCCGTCGCGCGCTGCAGGACCTGGGGTTCAAGGACGTTCGCGACAAGCCGAGCGCGCCCGAGGCGCTTTCGGCGGTCAAGGCCGATCGTGTCCACCTGATCATCTCCGACTACAACATGCCCGAGATGGACGGGCTCCAGTTCCTGGAAGCCGTCCGCGCCGATCCCGTGATCGGCAAGACGGTGTTCATCATGCTGACCGGCTCCTCGGACCGCGAAGTGGTCCAGAAGGCGGCAGCGCTCGGGGTCAACAATTACGTCGTGAAGCCCTTCGCGCCGGCGGCGCTGAAGGAGAAGATCGAGCGTGTCTTCGGCGAGTTGACGTGATGCGGCGGATATCCATCGTCCAGGGTGAAAATGCGGTGGTGTCCGAACCCCACGTCATGATCTCGACCCTTCTCGGCAGCTGCGTCGCGGTCTGCCTCTACGATCCCGCGGCGAAGGTCGGCGGTATGAACCACTTCCTGCTCGGCGAACCGGGCTCGGACCACCGCGTCGCCGCATCGGAGATGTCGCGCTACGGCGTCCATGCCATGGAGCTGCTGATCAACGGCATGATGAAGAAGGGCGCGCAGCGAAGCCGGCTCCAGGCCCATCTCTACGGCGGCGCCAACATCGTCGCTGGCCTGGGCTCGATCGGCTCTTCCAATGCCGAGTTCGCCCGCCGCTTCATGCAGGACGAAGGCATTGCCATCGGCCATTGCGACCTCGGCGGACGGGCCGCCCGCAAGGTGGAGTTCCTGCCGCATGACGGGCGCAGCCGGTGCACCCATGTCGAGGATCGCGCCGCGGCCGAACGCGTCGAGCGCGTCGAGCACAAACCCGCCCCCAAGCCCGCGGCCCCTCCCGCCGACGGCGAACTGGAGCTGTTCTGATGTCGTACCTGCCCCTTCCCGGCCAGACCGGAACGCCCGGCCCGGTGCCCGGATTCGACCCCTTTTCGGGCGTGCTCCACACGGTGATCGCACGCGAGATCACCGAAATGCGCGAGATGCTGGAAAAGCTGGCCGAAGTGCTGGTCTGCGACGAGCATTTCGCGACCAACTACCTCGAATCACTCCAGTCTTTCGACTACCTGATCCAGCATGCCGATGAGTGCGTGAATCTGCTCGAGCGGATCGCCGGCGGCGAGGATTCGCTGAGCGCGATCAGCCATGTCCGTCTCGGTGCGGTGCAGGAACGACTTCGGGCGGCACTAGGGGCGCATTGACGTGGCCGGCGGGGGGAACGATCGGCCGATCATCATCAAGAAGGTCAAGAAGGTCGCAGGCGGGCATCATGGTGGCGCCTGGAAGGTCGCCTATGCCGATTTCGTGACGGCAATGATGGCCTTCTTCATGCTGCTCTGGCTGATCTCCAACCCCGACAAGGCGCGGCTGAAGGGCCTCGCCCAGTATTTCTCGCCCAGCGTCGCGGACAATGCCCCCTCCACGCCGGTTCAGGGCACCGCCGCGGGGGCCGGCGGAGCCGCGCGCAAGGCAGCGACCCAGACGACCAAGGCAAACGGCACGCCGACCAGCGATGCCGCAACCGTGGGCAGCGCGCGCGGGGGATCGGCCAATATCCCGGACGCCTCGCTGCGCGTCGTCGCGACCGAACTCCAGGTCGCGCTCGATTCCATGCCGCGCGATTCCCAGGGCAAGAAGAATGTCGATGTGCAGTCGGACGCGAACGGCCTGCGCATCACGCTGATGGACACCGACAAGCAATCGATGTTCCGATCGGGCACCGCCGAGCTCAATCCCTATGCGCGCGGGCTGCTCGCCAAGGTGGCCGACAAGCTCGCCGCCTCGGGCTCGCAGATCGCGATCGAGGGCCATACCGACGGCAGCGGCGGCCAGAGCGACGCCAATTGGCAGCTCTCCGGCACGCGGGCCCTCGCCGCCCGCTCGGCGCTGATCGGCATGGGCCTTTCGCCGGATCGCTTCGCCGAAGTGATTGCGATGGGCGGAACGCGGCCGGTCTATCCCGACCAGCCCGACCGCGCCGAAAACCGGCGGATCACAATCGTGCTCAAGGCGCAGGCATCGTCGCTGCCCACCGACAGCAGCTTCAAGTTTTGAAGGAAGCGTGATGAAGAAGCTGCTGTTCCTGCTCGTGATCCTGCTTGCCGGGCTCGGCCTTGGCGGTGGTGCGGCACTGGGCGCGATGATGCTGATGGGCCCGCGCCCGGCCGGCGGCGGCAGCAGCTCCGCCGATGCGGCGAAGCCGACCCCCTCGTTCGTCGCGGTCGAGAAGGTGCTCGCGCCGCTCGTGTTCCCCGACGGGCGGCTGGCCGGCTACACCCAGTTTCAGCTCCAGCTCGAAGTGTCCGAGGAGCAATCCGCCTCGGTCACGGCGCGGTTGCCGCTGCTGCTTCATGCGATCAACATGCGCACCTTCCGCACGCCGCTTGCGGCGGGGCCGGACGGCCAGCTGCCGAACCTGGATGGCTTCCGCAAGGTGGTCGAGGCCGCCGCCGCCGAAGCGTTCGGCCCCGGCGTCGTGCGCAAGGTCGCGATTACGCAGGCGACGCCGGCCTGATCGGCTCACGGGACAATACCTAGCGCGCGCCTCTCGGCAGCGCGCCCTCCTATAATGAAGATGGGGAATTTTCCCCGACCGGCATGGAGGGACAGATGCAGGCGATCTTACACGGCAGTTTGGACATCGAGCGAATCTGGGCGGATCGGCCGGAGCGCACGGTGACGACGCTGCTCGTCGCGCGTCTCTCCTGCGGCACGGCCCACGATCATCTCTGCCGGATCCGGAACTTCTCGGAGGGCGGAATGATGATCGAGACGCTGGCGCCGATCGCACCTGGCGTGCCGGTGTCGGTCGAGCCGCGTGGCGGAGAGCGCTTCGTCGGCAAGGCCGTGTGGCGCGAAGGCGAGCGGGCCGGCGTCCAGTTCGACGCGCCGATCGACGTCGAGCGCGTGCTCAGCGACATGCGCGTCGGCAACGGGGCGATGGTGCGCCCGCGCTCGCCGCGCTTCGCGATCGAATGCCCCGCCCAGCTCAACAGCTTCGGCCGCATGATCGACGTCACGGTCGAAGACGTGTCGCAGAGCGGCGCCTGCGTCCGCATGGCGCACCCGCCGCGCACCAATGCCGAGGTCATCCTGGCGATCCCGGGCCTGCCTCCGCGCCGCTGCACGACGCGCTGGAGCCGCGAAGACAAGGCCGGCCTCTTCTTCCACGACACGATCTCCTATCGCGAGCTCGCCGCCTGGCTGGAGCATCGCGGCTCGCTGCACTGAGGCCGCAAGCAAGCCCGAAAGAAAGGGGCCCAGCCGAACTTGGCTGGGCCCCTTTTTCGTTTCGCTAAACCCTCCCTGGTCAGCCGACCGCGAAGCTCTTGACCAGCGACCCGGCGACCAGCGCCCAGCCATCGACCAGCACGAAGAAGATGATCTTCATCGGCAGCGCGATCGTCGGCGGCGGCAGCATCATCATGCCCATCGCCATCAGGACGGCGGACACCGCCAGGTCGATCACCAGGAAGGGCAGCAACAGCAGGAAGCCGATTTCGAAGGCGCGGCGCAGCTCGGAGATCATGAAGGCCGGCGCCAGCGTGGCGAGCGGCGTATCGGCGCGCGTCGCGACATGCTTGCCGCTGAGATCGGCGAAGAGCTTCAAGTCGCTGTCGCGGACCTGGCCGAGCATGAAGGTGCGGAACGGCGCGGAGGTGCGCTCGAACGCGACCGTCTCGCTGATCTTGCCTTTCGTATAGGGATCGACGCCGTCGTGCCACGCCTTCTCGAACGTCGGCGCCATCACGAACATCGACAGGAACAGGGCCAGGCTGATCACCACCGGATTGGGCGGCACGCCCGGCGCGCCGATGCCGGTGCGCAGCAGCGAGAGCGCGACGACCATCCGCGTGAAGCTGGTCACCGTCATCAGCAGGCCCGGCGCGAGGCTGAGCACGGTGAGCATGAGCACGAGCTGGATCGCCCGTGCCGACAGCGGCCCGTCGCCGCCGAGCGTGATCGTCGTGCCCGGTGCCTGTGCGGCTGCGGCATGCGCCACGACCGGCACGAACAGCATCAGCGCCGCCGATGCGGCGAGGATCTTACGCATTGAGCGCCTCGCGCACCGCCGCGCGATTCCAGCGCGCGGTGTCGCGCGGCTCGCGGGTGCGCTTGCGCGGCGCCGGACGCGGGAACTCGACGAGCTGACCGAAGGGCTGCCCGGCGGCCGATGGGGCGGTTTGCGGCACGTCGCGGTCCGCGGGAGGCGCCGGCGGCGCGGCGATCCCGGTTTCGATCGTGGCATGGCCTTCTGGGCCGAGCAGGATCAGGTGCTCGCACTCGTCGCGGCGGATCAGCGCAATCGAACGCTTGGCATCAATCGCCAGCCGCTCGACCAATTCGACGCGCTTGCGCCGGGTCGCGGAAACGCGGCCCGGGAGCCGTACGTCGTAGCGCCGCACCACCCACAGCGCGCCCGCGAGCATCCCGAGCACCAGCCCGAGTGCGCCGAGGCTGCGCAGCATCGCCAGAATGTCCATCAGTGGCGCTGCTTCTTCACCAGCTCGGTGACTTCGAGCGACATGACTTCGCCATCGACCAGGATGCGGCCCTTGGCGACGAGTTCGTCGTTCACATAGACCAGCGTCGGATCGTCCTGCCCGCATTCGAGCGCGATCATCGCGCCACGGCTCATCTGGAGGATCTGGCGGATGGGCACATTGGCCGAGCCGAGCACGATCGACAGATCGATCATGATGCCTTCTAGAACCTGCATTCGGCGCTCCTTTCCCCAAATTTATAGGAACATTTTTTCCGCCCCAGCCGGTCGGTGCGGCAATTTTTGCCTAGAATGGGGAAGACGCCCCTCGGGGCTTCGGAAGGGACGCACATGGATCTCAAGACGTCGCTCGGCATCTCCTCGTCGGGGCTGCGCGCGCAATCGCTGCGGATGCGGGTGATCGCCGAAAACCTGGCCAACCAGGATTCGGTGGCGAGCACCGCCGGCGGCACGCCCTATCGCCGCCGGATCGCCAGCTTCGCGGCCGAGGTCGACCGCGCCACCGGCGGCACCGGCGTCAAGCTGCGGTCGATCGAGACCGACAAGAGCGATTTCGTCCGCGTCTATCAGCCCGGCCACCCGGCGGCGGACAAGGACGGCTATGTCCTCAAGCCCAACGTCAACGGCCTGATCGAAAGCGCCGACATGAAGGCGGCGCAGCGCAGCTACGAAGCCAATCTCAATGCCATCGAGGCCGCCAAGAGCCTGACGATGCGCACCATCGACCTGCTGAAATAAGGGGAACAGCCATGTCCATCGGAGCCCTGGACGCCCTCTCCGCCTATGGCCGCGTCTCCGGCATCGGCGGCGCCAAGCCGGGCGGCGCGAGCGCCCCCGCTTCCGCCGGCGGCTTCGGCGGCATGGTCGAAAGCCTGGTTACCGGCACGGCCGATCAGATGCGCGCCGCCGAAAAGGCATCGGCGATGCAAGTCGCCGGCAAGGGCGACCTGATCGACGTGGTGACGGCGATCGGCGCAGCCGAGACGGCGCTCGACACGATGGTCGCGGTGCGCGACCGCGTGGTCAACGCCTATACCGACATCATGCGCATGCAGATCTGAGCCATGGCGCCGGCCCAAGTGATGGCGCTCGCGCAGAGCGCGCTGATGCTCGTGCTCACGGTGGCGGGGCCGCTGCTGATCACGTCGCTGATCGTCGGCACGGTGATCGGCCTGTTCCAGGCGCTGACGCAGCTCCAGGAGACCACCCTCACCTTCGTGCCCAAGCTGCTCGCCATGGGTTTCGTCCTCCTGTTGATGCTGCCGACGATCGGCCAGGCATTGGGCGATTTCATGGGCAAGATCAGCGACCTGATCGTCTCCGGCGGATGATCGTGCCGCCCGACCTGGCGCTCCAGGTCTCCGCCTTCTTCCTGGTCTTCGCGCGGGTCGGCACGGTGCTGATGCTGCTGCCGGTGTTCGGCGAGGACGCGATCCCCGGCCGCATCCGGCTCATGATCGCCTTCGCCATGTCGGCCGCGCTGTACGGCATCGTCGGCGCGCCGGCCCGCGCCGCGATCGAGGCCGGCGCACTGCTTCCCGCCGCGCTGTTCTGCGAGCTGGTCACCGGGCTGGCGATGGGAATGATCGTGAAGATCCTGTTCTTCGCCGTATCGATGGCGGGATCGCTGATCTCGCTTCAGACCGGCCTCTCGTCCGCAGTGATCTTCGATCCGGCGCAGAGCGGCCAGGCACCCTTGCTCTCCAAATTCGTCGGCATCGCCGCGGCGCTGGTCTGCATGGGGATGCAGGTCCACCATCTCTGGCTCGGCGCGATCGTCCACAGCTACCAGAATTTCCCGATCGGCGGGCTGCCGCCGATGGCCGATTTCGGCCGGCTCGCGATCGAGGCGATCAGCCGGTCGATGACCCTCGGGGTCAGTCTCGCGGCACCGCTGATGATCTATGGCATCGTCTTCAACGTGGCGCTGGCGCTGGCCGCGCGCGTCGCCCCGGCGATCCAGGTGTTCTTCATCGCCCAGCCGCTGAACCTGCTGCTCGGCCTCAGCATCGCTGCCGCCACGCTCGGCACGATGCTCACCGTGTTCGCCCGGGCGATGGGCGACGCGATGCAGGGAGGCTGGTGATGTCGGGCGGCGGCGACGACGAGGACAAGACTCACGACCCAACAGACAAGAAGCTCGAGGACGCGCGAAAGCGGGGCGACGTGCCGATGGCGCCCGAGATCCGCCATGCGGCGATGTTCGTGGCGATGCTCGTCGTCACCGGGGGGCTCGGCATCTATACGATCCAGCGCATGGGCGGACTGTTCGTCCGGCTATGGGGCGGCGCCGAGGATTTCCGGATGGAGCCGGGAAGCGCGCAAAGCTTCGCGAGCGGCCTGATAGGCGCAGTCGCCTCGGCGCTGCTGCCGGTGCTCGGGGCGATGTGCGCCATCGCCTTGCTCGGCGGGCTGCTCCAGGGCCGGCCGATGATCTCCTGGGCGCGCGTGAAGCCCAAATGGTCCAAGCTCAATCCGGTGAGCGGCGCCAAGCGGATGTTCGGCAAGCAGTCGCTGGTCGAGTTCGGCAAGGCGCTCGCCAAGCTGAGCCTGGTCTTCGGCATCGCGGCCTCGATCGCCTGGCCGCACGCGGCCGGGATCGACAAGATGATCGGCGCCGACCTGCCCGATGTCGGCGCGACGGCGTTCGGCATCGTCCGCGCGATGCTGCGCCCGATCGCGATGCTGACCGGCGCGCTCGCGCTGTTCGACCTGGTCTGGCAGCGCCGCGCGTTCCTCAAGCGGATGCGGATGAGCCTCCAGGAGATCAAGGACGAGCACAAGCAGAGCGAGGGCGACCCCAAGATCAAGGGCAAGATCCGCGCGATCCAGATGCAGCGCGCGCGCAGCCGGATGATGTCGAACGTCCCCAAGGCCAGCGTGGTGATCACCAACCCGACGCACTATGCGGTGGCGCTGCAATATGACCACGGCGCGATGGCCGCGCCGGTGGTGGTGGCGAAGGGAGTGGACGCGCTGGCGCTCAAGATCCGCGAGATCGCCGGCGAGCACGGCATTCCGCTGGTCGAGAACCGGCCGCTCGCCCGGGCGCTCTATGCCAGCGCCGAGATCGACCGGCCGATTCCGGTCGAGCATTATGCCGCGGTGGCGGAAGTGATCAGCTATGTGCTGAAGATCGCGAAGAAGCGGCGCTAAACCGCTCCTTCGCAACCAGGCTTCATCAGAACTTCAGGCGCGCACCGAGTGAGAGCACGGTGGCGTGCGCGTTGGTCAGATCGCCGTTGGTGACGATCGGAGTCTGCGCCGGGGTCCCGGCATAGGCAGCCGTGACGCGATCGATCGGCGCATCGGCGAACGTCACATAGTTCGCTGCGGCGTCGATCGTCAGGTTGCGGGTGACCGCCATCGATCCGCCGAGGCCGAAGTTCCAGCGATCGGAATCGGGCACGCGGGCGTCACGCTGCGTGTCCTGGGTCGGTGTCAGCGCCCGCTGCACGCCGGCACGCACCGTCACCGCCGGCGAGATCGCATAGTCGATGCCGCCGGCATAGCTCCAGCTCGTCCGATAGTTTTCCGGGATCGCAGCGTTCACCGGCACGCCGAGGCGGATCGCGTCGAAGCGGTCCCAGCCATAGCGGACGACCTGGGCGTTGAGCGTCAGCCGGTTCGTCGCCGCAAAGCGGATGCTGCCGATCGCCTGGGAAGGCGTGAAGAAGGTCGCGTGGATGTTGGAGAGCTGGAGGTTCGACGTCGCCAGCGGCCCGACCAGCCCGCTGACCGTGAGATCGCCCTTGAGGTCATGCTTGATCGGCGACTTGTAGGCGAGGCCGAGCGTGACCGGCCCGCCATGGACCTGCGCACCCGCGGTCCAGCCCACATCCCAGCCATCGCCCTTCAGTTGCTGGCGGCCGTCGGGCAGCGCCGCGAGCACGTTGGGCAGCGCGTTGCTGAGGCTCGCATCCGTATATTCGACGTTGAGGCCGATGCCGGCGCGCAGCCACGGGGTCAGCGCCACGGCGACGCTCGGCTGGATGTCGATCGTGCGCAGCCGGGTCTTGTCGGCGCTGTAACGCGCCCAGCTCGACGCAGGGTAATCGGTGGTGAAGCTGAACGGCGATGTGACGGCGAGGCCGAACGCCATGCGATCGGTGATCGGAATCGCGATCGCGCCCGAGGGCAGCACGCCATTGTTGATCGGATTGTGCGTCACCGCATCGCCGCCGACCGGCGCGGCGGGCTGGCCCGGGCGCGCGATCACCGTGCCACGATCGGAAACGTCGCCGCGCGGCAGGATGGCGGCGGCGTGGATCGAGACTTCGGCCTGGTCCATGCCCGCGATCGAGGCCGGGTTCCACCACAGCGAATCCGCGCCTGTATCGGCCGCTTCGCCCGAAAAGGCGCGTCCGGCGCCGCGGGCCGACTGTTCCTGGAGATAGAAGGCCTGAGCATTGGCGGTGCCGGCGAAACCGGCGAGCGTCAACAGCGCGCTGCCGGCGGCAAGCGAAAGCTTGATCGGGGACATTTGGGGGGTTCCTTGTACGCGGTTACTAAAAACTTGGGGGACGGCGGCGCCTTAGCGCACGCGCGTCCAGGTCTGGGTGCGGCAGAACGGCTTGAACACGCAGCCGCGCAGATTGAGCTTGTCAGGGCCGGTCATGGTGACTTCGGCGCTGTAGGTCTTGCCGTCCTCGGCATTGTAGATCTTGCCGCCATACCAGCCGGCGCCGCTCTGCTTGAAGCCGTTGAGGATCTGCAGGCCTACCAGCCGGCGGTTGCGCAACGCAGCATTGCTGTTGTTGCCGTCGGCCATGTTGGGATTGGCGCGCAGCTTGTCGGAAGTGACGATCCGGCCGCAGATCGACGCGCCGCAGCGCTGGATCTCGACGATGCCGTTATGGATGGGAGTGAGCCAGCGGCCGACTACGGCATCGGCGGACTGGGGAGCCGGGGCCGCTGCGACTGCGAGCCCCATAAGCAAAGCCAACATACATTACTCTCCTAGGCTTGCCGGTTCCGGGCTCGGAGGGTCCGGTTTCGGCCGCTGCCACGCGTTTCGAACGCGAAACCAGCATGGCGTGCCTAGGTTCCCAAAAACGGGTATGCAAGCGCGTTCGAAGCCGGCATCGAAAACCCCGCCAAACCGTAACGGAAGGTTCGGCCGGGTCAGGCCTCGATATCGAGCTTGGCGAGTTCGACTCGCACGCGCAGGTCGATGTCGGACAGGATTGCAGCGAGCGTCGGCTCGGAGGGAACCTCGAAATTTTGCGACCATTGCGCGATTTCCTGCAGCCGCTCGGGGCGCGGCGTGCCGGAAAGCAGTTCCTTGTGCAGCCGATCGAGCAGGTCGACCCCGCGCTCGGCCTCGACCGCCTGCTTGCGGCGCCGCTCGATCCCGGGGTCGCTCGCCGCCAGCGTGACGAGCATTGCGACCGACGGCATGGGCGGCTGCGCGCCGTTGGCGAGATGCGGCGGGACCGAAGTGCGGGCGGGCAGCGGCGGGTCCGCGAGATCGGGCGGGAAGCCGGACGCGACCTTGGGCAGCGCCGCCATCAGGCTGCGCGCCAATATCGGCGATAGGCTTTCGATCCGCACGAATTCGCATCCTTTAAGGCCGCTGCGGTCCTCTCCTATCCTATAAGAGAAAAAGCGCGGTTTTTCTACTTTCCGGGGGGTTAATGCGCCGCTTCATCGCCATCCTGTTCTCGCTGGGCCTGATCGGCCTCGCCGCGCCCGCCTTTGCGCAGACGCGGATCAAGGACGTCGTCGACGTAGAGAACGTCCGCGAGAACCAGCTGGTCGGCTATGGCCTGGTCGTCGGCCTCGCCGGGACGGGCGACCGCGTGCGCAACATCCCCTTCACCGAGGAATCGATGCAGGCGATGCTCGAGCGGATGGGAGTCAATATCCGCGGCACCCAGATGAAGACGCAGAACGTCGCGGCCGTGTCGATCACCGCGACGATGCCGCCTTTCGCCCGATCGGGCTCGCGGATCGACGTGCAGGTGGCGGCGCTGGGCGATGCGACCAGCCTGCAGGGCGGGACGCTGATTGCCTCGTCGCTGCGCGCGCTCGACGGTGAAATCTATGCCGTCGCGCAGGGCAATGTCGCCGTCTCCGGCTTCAAGGGCCAGGGCGCCGCCGCCAGCGTCAGCCGCGGCGTGACGACCTCCGCACGGATCGCCGGCGGCGCGATCGTCGAGCGCGAAGTGCCCTATTCGCTGCTTTCGGCGAGCAGCCTCAAGCTCGCACTCAAGAACCCCGACTTCGCCACGGCGGACCGCATCGCCGGCGCGATCAACGGCCGCTTCCCCGGCAGCGCCCAGGTGCTCGATCCGGGCACGGTGCAGCTCACGCCGGGCAGCAACTTCGTCGGCAACGTCATCGACCTGGTGACGCGGATCGGCGAGCTGGAAATCAAGGTCGATCAGCCGGCGCGCGTCGTCATCAACGAAGCCTCGGGCACCGTCGTCATGAACAACGACGTCAAGATCACGCCGGTTGCGATCGCCCAGGGCGGGCTGACCATCACGGTCTCCGAAGCGCCGCAGGTCTCGCAGCCCGCGCCGCTGTCGAACGGCCAGACCACCGTGGTCCCGCGCAGCAGCGTCCAGGTCAATGACGGCAACGGCGCCAGCCTGGCGATGGTGAACGGCGCGAGTCTCAATACGCTGGTGAGCGGGCTCAACACGCTCGGCGTCTCGCCGCGCGACCTGATCACCATCCTCCAGGCCGTGAAGAGCGCCGGCGCGCTCCAGGCCGATATCGAGGTCCAGTGATGTCCGACATCGGTCCCCTTCCCACCCCCGCCGCGACGCCGCCGGCCAAGCCGCTGCCCAAGGCCGATCCCAGGAGCATCGAGACCGCGCGGACCTTCGAATCGGTGTTCCTGGGCCAGATGACCCAGCTGATGCTCGACGGTGCTCAGCAGGACGGAGAGTTCTCCGGCGGGCATGGCGAAGAGATGTTCCGCGGGATCCTGGCCGAAAAGCTCGGCACCGAGATGGCGCGGCGCGGCGGCATCGGCCTCGCCCCCGCCGTGCTCGATCAGATCCTCAAGCTCCAGCAGGCCATGAAATGACCGAACCGCTTCTCGATGCGATGCTCTCGCTCACCGCGCTAATGGAGGAGGAGAGCGAGAAGCTCGCCCTCAATCCCTATCTTCCCGAGCTTCCCGAGATCGCTGCGGCCAAGCTGCGGCTCGCGGGCCAAATCGAAGCCGCCTTCGCCCGATTGAAGCGTGAGGCGCCCGAGGATTGGGCTGCGGAGCTCGATCCGGAGGCGCGCGAGCGGCTTGCCGAGGCGAGCCGCTGCTTGCGCGACGCCTCGCGCGTCAACGCGCAGATCCTGGCCCGCCAGATCGAGCTTTCGGTGGACATGATGGCCGCAATCGCCGCGGAGGCGCAGCGCGTCACCGGCAGCCGCAGCTCCACCTATGGCGCGTGCGGCGGGCTCTCCGGCATGGACGCGCCGGCGCCGATCTCGATCAACGCGCGGCTCTGAGAAGCAGGCGGTTGCACTGATCCAGTTCCCCGGCGCAGGCCGGGGCCCAGTTGCCACCGGCTTCGAGGGCGGACCATCGCTTTGACGCTGCGGAAGCTGGGCCCCGGCCTTCGCCGGGAGCAGGAAGGTGTGGGCGCCTTAGCCGTTCTTGCCCGCGGCGATCTTCAGCATGGCGAGCTGCTTGCGGTAGATGTTGGTCATCGCGGTGAAGTCCGCCTGGACCTGGCCCATCCGGAGCAGCTGGTCTTCGAGCGTGACGTTGTTGCCGTCGGGCTTGGTCTCGCTCACGTCCTTGTCGAGCACGATGCCGCTGCCGGCCGGCTGGATCGCGCCGAGCCCCTTCATCCCCGCGGTGAGCTGCACCTGCGGCTTGGCCACCGAGATCATGCCGCTGCCTTCGAGAAGACCCGAAAAGCTCGGCTCCTCGACGGTGCGCGCCTTGTAGCCCGGCGTCTCGCTGTTCGCGATGTTCTGCGCGATCACCTGCTGGCGCTGGGAGAGGTTCTGCATCCGCGCCTGGATGGCGGAGAGGATCGGGGGCATATCGGCCATGGTCAGAATCCGATCAGCGACGTCGAGGAATTGAGCCGCTTGAGCGCGGCCTGGTAATTGGCGAGCTGCGCCTGTTCGCGGGCGGTCGATTGCGTGCCGGTGGCGGCGTTCCTGCTGGTGCCGTCGACCAGCTTTGCCTTGGCATCGTCCCAATAGAGCGAACGATAGGCGGTCTGAGTCATCGACAGCGCGTCCTTGATCTTGCCGAGCGCGACCTTGGCATTATCCGCCGTCGAAAGATCGAGCGCGTCGCTGAGATCCAAGCCATAGCTTCCGCCCGGGCGGACCTTCGGCGCACTGCTCGACACCGGCGCGGGGCTGGAGATGCGCTGCGGCGACAGGCCGAGCTTGGCGAGCGCATCGACACCGTCGCCCCCCGCCAGCAGTTCGAGCGCATGGCCCGACTTCATCGTGATCCGCAGCGATTGGTTGCCATCGACCGCCGTCGCGGTCACCGTCCCCTTGGAGGCGCCGATCATCCCCTGGATGCGCGTGGCGAGCGTCTTCAGCGTGTCGTTCGCCTCGATCGTCACGCGGCGCACGGCGCCGTCATCGGCCTTGATCGAGAAGTAATCGCCGGCGTGGAGCGTGGTCTGGGTGGCCACCTTGTCCGAAATCGCCGGATTGATCGTGCCGCGGCCGAAGCCGAGCGCCGACACCGCATTGGCGCCGCCCTGGTCGGCGGCGACGCGAACCGGCTCGGTGCGCAGCAGCGCCTGGCCGAATTGTTTGACGCTCTCGATCGTGCCGCTCCCCGCGTCGATCCGCGCGACGAAGCCGTCGGTCGGGCCGCGCCGGGTGGCGCCGAGATCGCCGGTGGTGCGCCCGCCAGCATAGAGGTCGCTGCCCATGAAGGCGAGGCTGTCGACCTGGTCGTCGGCCGAGGAGCCGAGATAGGTCACGCTCGCGCCGCCCAGCCCGGCATCGACGCGGGCGACGAACCCGTCGCGATCGCCGCTGGTCGCGTTGACCTGGGTTCCGTTGAGCGCCGCGTTGGTCGCCCCGCCGATCGCGATGCTGCCATCGTCCGCCACCGCGAGCACGCGCGCATCGGCGGCCCCGAGCGACAGGCTGGCCATGTCGTTCGAAAGCGCGCCGGCATCGAGCTTGCGCAGCTCGGCGGTGCCGTCACGCGAGACGAGCGCAAGCAGATTGCCGTCGGCGGCGATCGCCAGCGCATTGACGCTCTCGCTTCCGGTGCCGGCGATCGTCCGCCGCTCGGCCAGCTTGCCGCTCGCATCGATCCGCGCGACGAAGCCGTCGCCGTTGTCGCCGGAGACTCGGCCGCCGACGAATACCGATCCGTCATTGCCGATCGCCACCGCCTTGGCCGTATCGATCCCCGGCGACCGCACCACCGTCGAGAATTGCGCGTCACCATTGGCGGCATATTTGGCGACGACCATGTCGCCATCGGTGCTCGCGCCGGCGAAGCTGCCGGTCACCGTGCCGGCGACGACGACGCTGCCGTCCGTGCCGATCGACAGCGCGGCACCGCTCGACGCGCCGGAGGCGCCAAGGCTGCGCTGCCAGACGACATTGCCCGCGCCGTCCATCTTGGTGAGGAACAGGTTCGGATCGCCGTCGGACAGATTGGCGCCGAGGTCGCCCTTGGTGGTGCCCACGACGTAACTGTAGCCCTGGCCGTCGGTCGCCACCGCGGCGGCGTCGGTCGGGGCGTAGACGTTGCTGGTCTGGGTCGTGACCTTGGTGACCTTGCCGTCATAGTCGGTGGTCGTGGTGGTGACGTTGGTGGTGCGCCGGGCGAGCTCGTTCTGCCGCGTCGCATAGCGATCGAGCGCCTGGATCGTGCCCATGGTCTCGGTCTTGTCCATTGCCGCAGCCGGATCGTCGAGGCGGAAGACCTTGGTTGCAGTCGGCGCGTCGAGCGCGGTCTGGCCGGTCGCCACGACGAGCGAATCCTTGGCATCGACCTGACCGAGCGTGACATGCTCGAGGCCGTCCGGGGTCTCCAGCTTGAAGCCCCATTTTCCCCCTGAATATTGCGGCACGAAACGCGCGAGCCAGCGCGTCACGGGATCGCCCTTGGTATCGAGCTGTGGCGTGCCGTCAGGCTTGTAGACCAGGGTGGTGGCGATCGCGGCGTTGAGCTGCGCCGCCACCGAATCGATCGTCGGCGGCTGCTGGCCCTGCGACAGATCGACGGTGAAATGCTCGGTCAGGCCCGGCCGGTCGAGCGTGAGTGCAAACTTTTCCTGCCCGGTAAGGCCCAGGATCGCATCGGAACGCAGCTTGACCAGCCCCTTGCCGTCGGTCTCATAGGCGTTGGTCGCGTCGAGCTGGGTCGATGTCGCCGTCGAACTCGGCTTACCGAAGGCCAGGTTGACCTTGTCGGTCGGCGCGGTGGCGAGATAGGTGCCGAGATCGCCGAGCCCCTTGAGGAAGGTCTTCTGAAGCGCCGCGCGCTGCGCTGCCGAGCTGGTGGTGCTCGTTGCGCTCTCGGCGAGCACGCGCAGCCGATCGAGCGCCTTGTAGGTCGTGAAGCTGGTCTGGATATCGTCGGGCAGCGCGGTGCTCGCGCTTCCCGCACCGTCCACGATCGAGCGGAGTGCGTTGATCGCCGCGACCTGGCTGGCGTTCACCGGCAGCGGATTGTCCTGTTTCCAGGGCGGCGTGGTGGGGGCGGTGGTGAACTGCGCCTTGGCCGTCCGCACCGCCTTGCTCTCGAACGCGATCGTGCCCGTGCCGGCGGCAAGCGTGTTCGAGCCCGTAAGCAGGCTCAAGCCGATCATGCTGCCCGACAAATTGACCGTCATCGCGTCCGCGCTTCGCCTCCTCGACCTATAATAGGAGGAAAGCGGCACTCGCCCTCATGCGGGCGTGCATTTTTCGCGAGGGAACCGAATGAGCCTGATGGCGCCGATCGCCGAACCGCCCGAACTCAAGAAGTTCAGCGGCGCCCAGCGCGCCGCCGCGCTGATGCTGGCGCTGGGCAAGGAACATGGCGCACCGATCTGGGCCCAGCTTTCGGCGGACGAAGTGAAGGAATTGTCCTCGACCATCGCCGGGCTCGGCCGCGTGCCGGCGCCGGTGGTCGAGCACCTTCTCGTCCAGTTCACCGGCGAAGTCGCCTCGATGGCGACGCTGCACGGCAGCTACGAGACGACCGAACGCCTGCTCGCCGGCATCCTGCCGAACGACAAGGTGAAGGAGATCATGGAAGACATTCGTGGGCCGTCGGGCCGCACGATGTGGGACAAGCTCTCCAACGTCAGCGAGACCCTGCTCGCCGGCGCGCTCAAGCACGAATATCCGCAGACGGTCGCGGTGATCCTTTCCAAGCTGCGGCCCGACCATGCCGCGCGCGTACTCTCCGAGCTGCCGCGCGAATTCTCGGTCGATGTGATCATGCGCATGCTGCGCATGGAGACGGTGCAGAAGGACGTGATCAACCAGGTCGAGGCGACGCTGAAGAGCGAGTTCATGACCAATTTGTCGCGCTCGCAGAAGCGCGATCCGCATGAGGCGATGGCCGAGCTGTTCAATTCGCTCGATCGCTCGACCGAAGAAGCGATGCTGACCGCGCTCGACGCGCGCGCGCCGGAAAGCGCGGAACGGATCCGCGCGCTGATGTTCACCTTCGAGGACCTCGCCAATCTGCTGCCCACTGCAATCGCCGCGATCGTCCGCGGCGCCGACAAGCGCCAGATGGCGCTGGCGCTCAAGGGCGCGCCGGAGCAGCTCAAGAGCATGTTCTTCGGCGCGATGACCGAGCGCGCCGCCAAGCTGCTGCGCGAGGACATGGCCGGCATGGGCCCGGTGCGCGCGCGCGATTGCGAAGAGGCGCAGACGGCACTGGTGCGGCTGGCCAAGGAACTCGCCGATCGCGGCGAAATCATGCTCGTCGATCCGAAGAGCGACGATGCGATGATTATCTGACGATGACCGCGCATTCCGCCCAGCGCTTCGGCTTCGACCGGATCTTCACGGCGCCCGCGACCAAGGTCTCGGCGATGGGGCCCGACCTTGCCTTGGAGGTCTCGACGCTGCGCGCCGAACTCGACGCGCTCAAGGCCGAGCATGGCGCTCAGCTGGCGCTCGCCCGCGCGCAGGGCTTCGAGGCCGGGCTGTCCCAGGCGCGGGCCGAGCGCGAGGTCGCGCTGCTCAGCGCAGTGGACGCGCTGCATGCGGGCGTCGAAGTGATCGATGCGCAGTTCACTGAAATCTCCGATCGCCTCAGTGGCGAGGCGACCGAGGTTGCCCTCGCCGCGGCTGACATGATCGCCGGTCGCGCGATCACTATCGCGCCGGCGGATACGATCGACGCGGCAATCGGACGCGTGCTCGCCCAAGTCGCGCGGGGAACCGAGTTGCAGGTCCGCGTGCATCCCGAACTGGTCGATGCCGTCGAGGCGCGAATCGCCGAACGCCAGTCGCGCGACCGGCGCAAGCTTAACCTCGTCGTGGTCGCCGATCCCGAATTGGCGGTCGGCGACGCCCAGATCGGATGGGAGGAAGGCGGCCTTGCGCTCGACGCGGCGGCGCGCCGTCGCGCCATCGTTGCCGAGCTGGAGATGCTGCTGCCGTCGCCCGCGCCGGCGATCGGCCCGACCGACGCGGTGGCTCCGGCGCCGCACGCCGCGGCCGAACACCTCCACTAGGCAAAAAATTCCCCCCGGCAGAAGCTGCCGCCTCTCCTGCTCCTATAATGAAGGAAAGGGGCGGCGTCGCCGCCCGGTCCAACTGACGGGGCGAGCTTGGAAGCGATCAAGAACCTGTTCGGCCAATTGGGGCCGAAGCGGCTGATGCTGATGGGCGGAGTCGCGCTGGCACTGTTCGCCGCGCTCGCCTTCGTCGCGACCCGCGGCTCGACATCGACGATGGGCTTCCTGTTCACCGATCTCGATCCCTCCGCGGCGGCGGCGATCACCGAAAAGCTCAAGGCGCAGAACGTCGAGTACCAGCTCTCGGCCGACGGTACGTCGATCATGGCGCCACAGGACAAGCTCGCCGAGCTGCGGATGAGCCTCGCCGGCGAGAAGCTCTCGGGCAAGATCGGCTATGACGTGCTCGACCAGGAACAGCCGTTCGGCGTCTCGGCCAGCCGCGCCAAGCTCAACGAGACGCGCGCGATCGAAGGCGAGCTCGCCAAGTCGATCCAGACCATCCAGGACATCAGCTCCGCGCGAGTCCATATCGTCATGCCCGAACGCGCGATGTTCGACAGCGAGACCCGCAAGGCGACCGCGGCGGTGACCGTGAAGACCAAGGGGCGGATCTCGTCCGAGACGATCTCGGCGATCCGCTATCTCGTCTCATCCTCGGTGCCCGAACTTTCCCCGGACTCGGTGTCGGTGGTCGATCAGACCGGGGCGTTGCTCGCCCGCGCCGGCGATCCCAGCACCGCCGGGGCCGGGGATGCCGACGAACGCCAGCACGCGGTCGAGGGCAAGCTGCGCGACGAGATCGAATCGCTGCTCGAGCCGATCGTCGGCCAGGGCAAGGTCCGCGCCGAAGTCTCCGCCCAGATCGATCGCGACCAGACGCGCGAGGAAGCGACCGTCTTCGATCCCGACAAGCAGGTGATCTCGCGCCAGGTGAGCGTGGAGACCGGCGACCAGAACAAGGAAGCCGATGCCTCGCCCCAGACGGCCTCGGTCGGCAACCAGCTGCCCGGCAACCAGCCCCAGGGCGCACCGGGGGCCGGCGCCTCGCGCCAATCGGCCAGCAACCAGACCAGCGAGGACACCAGCTACGAGAACAGCTCGACCAAGACGGTGACGCTGCGCGCGCCGGGCAAGGTCACGCGGCTGTCGGTCGCAGTGATGGTCGATGGCGGCGACAAGGGCCTGCCGGCCGACCAGATCCAGCGGCTCCAGCGCCTGGTCGAGAATGCCGTCGGCGCCGACACTCAGCGCGGCGACAGCGTGGTCGTCGAGAGCATGAAGTTCAGCCCCGACCCCGCCCTGGCCGACAAGAGCAGCAGCTTCCTTTCCGCGCTGCCGCTCGATCGGATCTGGAGCCTGCTCCAGCTCGTCGTGATCGGCGTGGTCGGGCTGGTGGCGCTGCGGATGCTCAAGCCGCGCCACGATCCGGAAGCGGCGGTGGCCGGGCCGATTCCGCTCGACGCCCATTCGCCCGAGATGATCGCACTCACCGAACGTGCCGCCGACGGCGATCCGGAGGCGATCCAGGCGCTCGAGGCGCGTGCCGGTTCGGACGTGCCGCAACTCGATCACGAGATCGCGCTCGCCCAGGTCGACGGCCGCATCAAACTGTCCGCGCTCAAGCGCATCGGCGATGCGATCTCGCAGAGCCCGCCCGAGGCCGCCTCGGTGATCCGCCAGTGGATGAATGCATAGGAACGAAGCCATGACGATCGACCCGCAAGACATCATCCCCAGCGACCCCGTGCCCGAACAGCCGGCGCCGGTGTTCGAGGATTTCGAGACGCTGGCCGGCGGCGAGCTGCCCCATGGCGCCTCGGAAGGGCTCGAAGCCGTGCATGACGTGCCGGTGAAGGTCCAGGCCGTGCTCGGCCGCGCCAGGATGCCGATCGGCGACCTGCTCCACCTCGCTTCCGGCACGGTGGTCGAGCTCGACCGGCGCGTCGGCGAGCCGGTCGATATCTTCGTCAACGATCGCCTGATCGCTCGCGGCGAGGTCGTGCTGATCGACAATGCGCTGGGCGTGACGCTCACCGAAATCGTGCGGACCGAACATTGATGGCCGGTCCGATCCACATGCTGCTGATCGGCGCGCCGGGCAGCGAGTTCCGGCGTGCCGCCGAGCTCGCGCGCGATGCGGGCGCCGAAGTGACGATGGCCGACGGCCCCGCCGAGGCACTTGACGCGATGCGCCGCCACAGCGCGGATCTCGCGATGATCGACGTCTGGGCCGATGTCGCCGGCTTCCTGCGCGATTTGCGGGCCGAACGCTTCTCGGTGCCGGTGCTCGCCTGCGGGATCGATGCGCCGGCCGAGCGCGCAGTGGCGGCGATCCGCGCTGGCGCGCGCGACTATGTCCCCCTGCCCCCCCAGCGCGAGCTGATCGCCGCGGCGATCGCGTCGGTGGTCGAGCGCAAGGCGACGATGCGGATCGGCGGCCACCCCGCGCTCGAACGCGCGCTCGCGCTCGCCGCCGCCGTCGCGCCGAGCGGTGCGCCCGTGCTCGTCACCGGCGAAAAGGGCAGCGGCAAGGAAATGATGGCGCGGGTGATCCACGAGTCCTCTGGTCGCGACGCGCGAATGGTCACCGTGGAATGTGCCGGCGTGCCGGGCGACGTGCTCGATTCCGAGCTGTTCGGCCATGAGGCCGGCGCCTTTGCCGGCGCCGCCGCGCGCCGCATCGGGCGGCTGGAGAGCGCCGGCGCGGGGAGCATCTTCCTGCGCGAAGTCGGCGCCCTGCCGCCCGCCACCCAGGCCCGCCTCCTCGCCGCGATCATCGAGCAGCGCTTCACCCGTATCGGCGGCACGGAGACGGTGGCCTTCCACGCGCGGCTGATCGCCTCGACCAGCCTCGACCTCGAACTCGCGGTCGCCGCGGGCGCCTTTCGCGAGGACCTGCTCGTCCGGCTCGGCCTCGTCCGCATCGAAGTGCCGCCGCTGCGCGAGCGCGGCGACGACATCGCGACGCTCGCCGGCCATTTCGCCGAGCGCTTCGCCGAGACGGACGGCATCGTCCCGCGCGCACTTTCGCCCGACGCCCTCGCCCTGCTGCGCGCCTATCCCTGGCCCGGCAATATCCGCGAGCTCGAAGACTGCATCCACCGCGCGGCGCTCCTCGCCCAAGGCGAGGAGATCGCCCCGCAGGACCTGACCCGGGCGGACGGCGCGCCGCTGCTCGATCTGGTCGAGCCCGATCCCGCCCGCTTCGAAGTGGAGGGGCTGGTCGGCCGCACGGTCGAGGAAGTCGAGCGCGAGCTGATCCTCCAGACGCTCGAGCGCTGCCACGGCAACCGCACCTCGGCTTCGAACATCCTCGGCATCTCGGTGCGAACGATGCGCAACAAGCTGCGCGCCTTCATCGAAGGCGGCATCGCCGTCCCGCCCGCGGCATGACCCCCGCTCCGCTCTACGCGCTGGATCGCCTGCGCGTTCCGTCGCCGCCCGCTGCGAACCCCGGTGATTCGCGCCCGCGTTTCAGGCTCGGCCAGGCCCCCGGTCCGGCCGCCAAGGCACTGTGGACCCGCGCCTGATGCCGCCCGTCATCGCCAATTTCCTCCAGCGCATCGGCGCGAACCGCGACATGGCGCTTGCGGGCGGCGTGGTCGCGATCATCGCGATGCTGATCCTGCCGATGCCGGCCTGGATGCTCGACCTCGGCCTGGCGCTATCCATCACCGTTTCGGTGATGATCCTGATGACCGCGCTGTTCATCGAAAAGCCCCTCGAACTCAGCGCCTTCCCGACGATCCTGCTGATCGCGACGATGCTGCGCCTCGGCCTCAACCTCGCCTCGACCCGGCTGATCCTCACGCATGGCCATGAGGGTCATGACGCCGCCGGCGGGGTGATCGGCGCGTTCGGCGAGTTCCTGATGGGCGGCGAGGTGATCATCGGCCTCACCATCTTCATCATCCTGATCGTCATCAACTTCGTGGTGATCACCAAGGGCGCCGGCCGTATCGCCGAAGTCGCCGCACGGTTCAGCCTCGATTCGATGCCCGGCAAGCAGATGGCGATCGACGCCGATCTTTCCGCCGGCATGATCGACGAGGCGCAGGCCAAGGCGCGGCGCGCCGAAGTGGAGGCCGAAAGCGGATTTTACGGCGCGATGGACGGCGCCTCGAAATTCGTGAAGGGCGATGCCGTCGCCGGGCTGCTGATCACCGCGGTCAACATCGTCGTCGGCCTCACCATCGGCGTCGTCTCGCACGGCGTGCCGCTGAGCGAGGCCTTCCACACCTATACCATTCTCACCGCCGGCGACGGGCTGGTCAGCCAGATTCCGGCGCTGATCATTTCGATCGCGGCGGGCCTGCTCGTCTCCAAGGGTGGCGTCACAGGCAAGACCGGCGCGGCGCTGGGCGATCAGCTCGGTCGCTATCCCAAGGCGTTCGGGATGGTCTCGTTCCTGATGGGTGCGCTGGCGCTGATGCCCGGCCTGCCCTTCATCCCGTTCGCCGCCTTCTCGGCGCTGTCGGGCTGGATCGCCTGGAAGATGTCGAAACGCGCAGCGGAAAAGGCTGCGCTGGAAAAGGCCGTCGCCGCGCAGGAGGAAGCCCAGGCGGCGGTGCAGGAACAGCCGATTTCCCAGACGCTGGCGATCGACGCGGTGCGGATCGAGATCGGCTATGCCCTGCTGCCGATGATCAACGACGCGACCCGCGAGCCGCGGCTCGACGATCAGGTCCGTGCGCTGCGCCGCCAGATGGCGACCGAATTCGGCTTCGTGCTGCCCTCGGTGCGGATCATCGACAATATGGGGCTGAAGCCCAACGAATATGTCATCACGATCAAGGAGACCGAAGCGGCGCGCGGCGAGATCAAGCTCGACAAGCTGCTGCTGATCAATCCGGGCGGCGGCCCGGCCGGTCTGCCCGGCGAGGCGACGACGGAGCCGGTGTTCGGCCTGCCCGCGCTGTGGATCGATCGCGAGCTGCGCGACGAGGCCGGCTTCCGCGGCCTCACCGTGGTCGATTGCGGCACGATCATCACCACGCACCTGACCGAGCTGGTGAAGGAGAATATCGCCGATCTGCTCTCCTATACCGAGACGCAGAAGCTGCTCACGGAAGTGCACCGCGACACCGAGAAGCTGGTGGCGGACATCGTGCCCTCCAAGGTGTCGATCTCGAGCGTGCAGCGCATCCTCCAGAACCTGCTTTCGGAAGGCATTTCGATCCGCGACGTGCCGACGATCCTCGAAGGGATCGCCGAGGCGGCGCCGCTGACCGCCAACCTCACCCAGATGACCGAACATGTCCGCGGCCGGCTCGCCCGCCAGATCAGCGCGCAGCAGGTCCGCGGCGAGGCGATCCCGGTGGTCACGCTGTCGGCCGATTGGGATCAGGCGTTCGCCGAAAGCATCCTCGGCGCCGGCGACGAGCGTCAGCTCGCCATGGCGCCCTCCTCGCTCCAGCGCTTCATCCTTGCGGTGCGCGAGACCTATGATCGGCTGGCGCAGGATGGCGAGATCCCCTGCCTGCTCACCAGCCCCTCGATCCGGCCGTTCGTGCGCTCGATCATCGAGCGGGTCCGCCCGGCGACGGTGGTGCTCTCGCAGAACGAGATCCATCCCCGCGCCCGCATCCGCGCGCTCGGCACGATCGGGTGATTTCCTTCCTATAATGAACCGATGGGCCCTGGGCCCGCGCAAGAGGCGCCTGGATGCAAGTCACTTCCCCGTTCGGATTTCCGCTCGCCGCCGCGCCCTTCGCCGCGGGCAGCGCCGCCGCCACCGGCTTTGCCGAGCTGCTCGGCATGACCGGTGTGCCGCAGGGCCTCGGCCAGCCCGCAGGGGCGCCAGCGATCGTCGACAAGGCATCGCTGCTCGCCGGAACCGCGGCACCGTCGCCGGGAGATGCGAAGCCGGCGACTGCGGGTCCACCTGCGTCGCTCGACCAGTTGCTCGGCACCGCATCGGTGACGCCGCCGGCACCAGCCGCGCGCGCCTTGACTGCGGACGCGGCCGTCCCGGCAGAGCTTCCGCTCGACACTGGAGCGTCGGCTTCTCCGGCACCCGTGGCAGCCAAGGGCGAAGCGTTGCCGGAACCCGAACCCTCCGCGGCGCCCGAAGACCCGAGGCCGGTCGCGAAGCCGGGCAAGCCCCAGCGCGTCCAACCGGCGACGCAGCCGGGCGCCGCAGTCGCGCCCGGGCCCGTCGAAGACCAGCAAGCAGCGATCGTTCCGCCTGCCGTCGATAGCAAGCCCGACACCCCGGCACGGCGCGAGGCCCGCCCGATCCGCGCGCGCGTGGAAAAGGAGTCGCCGGTTCCGGCACCCCAGGCCACCGCGCCCGACCCCACAGCGCCTCCGGCGCAGGTCGAGACGACCGTTGCGATCGCGCTCGCCCCCGCGGTAGCGCCGCGGGCCGCCGCACCGGCGCCGACCGAGCGCGAGGCGCCCGGCCTCAAGACGGCTTCGGCCGCGAAACTC
>JAEXFD010000048.1 GCA_023400405.1 Pseudomonadota bacterium | reverse complement strand
GGTTGCATAGGGGGCCCCCCGGGGGCCCCCCGCCACTGGGCGGGGGTGACGGGGTGAGGGCGCCATCTTCAGCGATAGGCCTTGAACCGCCACTCGGCATCGGCGCGGACGTTGGCCCAGAACAGGCTGTAATCGAATACGTGATAATTGTTGCCGGGCAGCACATAGGGCCCAAGATCGGGCGGGTTGTTGCCGAGCATCAGGAAGCCGCGGCCATCGCAGCGGGCGGGGACGGTTCCCTTACGGAGCACGGCGCTGGTCATGTCGGCGCTGGGCATCAGGGTGCCGAGATTGGCTTCGGCCGGAGCCGAATCGCCGGGCTTGCCGGTAATCGGATTGGTGCACAGGATCGGGGTGCCGGCGCGGGGCTGGCCGGTGAAGCCCTTGGTCGCATCGAACGTGTCGACGATCAGCGAGGGATCTGCCGGCTCGCCGAAGCTCTGCCAGGAGAGGATGCAGCCGGCCTGGTCGGGCCCCTTGCAGGCGGGCAGGCCCATCTTGGGCAGGTCTGCCGTCACCGAGACCGGCCAGCCGACGACATAGGCCGCGACGATCCGCTTGGCGATCGGCTTGCCGGCGATGCGATCGACGAGCAGGCGGCTGAGATGGAGCGCACCCTGGCTGTGGCCGGCGAGAATGATCGGCCGGTCGCCTGCCTCGCGGACGAACTGATCGAAAGCGGCGAGCACGTCGCGATAGGCGAAGTCGAGCGCCTTCGCCGCCTGGGCCTTGGAGGTGAGGAAGGCGCCGAAGGTCGCCTGGCGATAGCGCGGCGCCCAGACCGCGCCCACGCCGTTGAACGCGCTCGCCTGGCCGCGCAGGAACAGCTCGGCACGGGCATTGGCCTGGGCGTCGTCGAGCGGCGCGTTCCAACGGCTGCGGTCGAGGAACGAGGTCGGATGGATGAAGAAGACGGCGGCCGGCGGGTTCTGGGCGGGAGCGAAGCCTTCCGGCGTCCACAGCGCCGGATTGCCGGGCTTGTCGGGCCGCGCGATCCACAGCTCGGCGCGACGATAGTCGCCGGGCGGCGGGAGCTGCACGACATCGCCGCTGGGCACCATGGCTTGGCGCAGCAGCTGGACGCCCCACAGGCGATAGGCAAAGGTGGCTGCGGTGGCGAGCACGATCAATCCTGCGAACAGATAGAGGAATTTACGGGCCAAGCCCTTCTCCATTGTGCAATGCAGCATAACCGCTATGCCGGCAATCGCGTTCCGTTGGCCGACGATTGTGAAGGTTGCAACCGCGTTGCGTGCGCCGGGAGCGCTTGAAGGGGCGCGGCTCGGCTGATAGGCGCCATGCCATGTCCGTAGACACTGCAACCGTGAAGAAGGTGGCCAGCCTGGCGCGCATCGCGATCGACGATGCCGCGGCCGAACGGCTCGTGCCCGAACTCAACAACATACTCGGCTGGATCGAACAGCTCGGCGAAGTCGATACCGGCGACGTCGAGCCGATGACGGCCGTGATCCCCAATACGCTGCGCCTGCGCGAGGACGTGGTGACCGAGGGCGACCAGCGCGAGGGCGTTCTCGCCAATGCGCCGCAGGGCGAGCATGGTTTCTTCACCGTGCCCAAGGTGGTCGAATGAGCGCGCTCACCGATCTGGGCATCGCGGCGCTGCGCGACGGCGTGCGTGAGGGCGCGTTCAAGGCGCGCGAGGTTGCCGAGGCGTTCGTCGCCCGCGTCGCCGCGGCCAAGCCGCTCAACGCCTTCATCGTCGAGACGCCCGATCATGCCCTCGCCGCGGCCGATGCGGCGGATTCGGCCCGTGCCAAGGGCGAGGCGCTCAAGCCGCTCGCCGGCGTGCCGATCGGGATGAAGGACCTGTTCGCCACCAAGGGCGTGCAGACCACAGCCGCGAGCCACATCCTCGAAGGCTTCGCTCCCGTCTATGAGTCGACCGTGTCGCACCGGCTGTGGGAAGCCGGGGCGGGGATGCTCGGCAAGCTCAACATGGACCAGTTCGCGATGGGCTCGTCCAACGAGACGAGCCATTTCGGCAATGTCGTCTCGCCCTGGCGGCGCCAGGACGGCGGCAATGCGGCGCTGACCCCGGGCGGTTCCTCGGGCGGCAGCTCGGCGGCAGTCGCGGCGCGGCTGTGCCCGGGCGCGACCGGCACCGATACCGGCGGCTCGATCCGCCAGCCCGCCGCCTTCACCGGCATCAGCGGCATCAAGCCGACCTATGGCCGCTGCTCGCGCTGGGGCATCGTCGCCTTCGCCTCCAGCCTCGACCAGGCCGGGCCGATGGCGCGCGACGTCAAGGATTGCGCGATCCTGCTGCAGAACATGGCCGGCTTCGATCCCAAGGATTCGACCTCGCTCGATCTGCCGGTGCCGAACTGGGAAGCCGCGCTGTCGGCCGATCTGCGCGGCAAGCGCGTGGGCATCCCCAAGGAATATCGCATCGACGGCACGCCTGCCGAGATCGAGGCGCTGTGGCAGCAAGGGATCGACTGGCTGAAGGACGCCGGCGCCGAAATCGTCGAGGTGAGCCTGCCGCACACCCGCTATGCGCTGCCGACCTATTACATCATCGCCCCGGCCGAGGCGTCGTCGAACCTCGCGCGCTATGACGGCGTGCGCTACGGCCTGCGAGAACTCGCCGAGGGCCAGAACCTGCAGGACATGTATGCCGCGACGCGTTCGGCCGGCTTCGGCGAAGAGGTCAAGCGGCGCATCCTGATCGGCACCTATGTGCTGTCGGCCGGTTATTACGACGCCTATTTCACCAAGGCGCAGAAGGTGCGTAGCCTGATCGCACGCGATTTCGACAATGCCTGGGCGCAGTGCGACCTGCTGCTGACCCCGACCGCGCCGAGCGCCGCCTTCGGCTTGGGCGAGAAGAGCGATCCGCTGGCAATGTATTTGAACGACGTGTTCACCGTGCCCGCCAGCCTTGCCGGGCTTCCGGCGATGAGCGTGCCCGCCGGCCTCGACGCGGCGGGGCTGCCGCTGGGCCTCCAGATCATCGGCAAGCCGCTCGACGAGCAGGGCGTGCTCGACGCGAGCCTGGCGCTCGAGCAGCGGGCGGGCTTTGCGGCGCGGCCGGAGCAATGGTGGTGAGCTTTTCCGTCATCCCCGCGAAAGCGGGGATCTCGGGCCAAGTGGGACTACAATCGAGAAAGATCCCGGCTTTCGCCGGGATGACGGTGTGAGAAATGACTGAATCCACCTACCGCATCCAGGGCGAAACCGGCGAATGGGAGGTCGTGATCGGCCTCGAGGTCCATGCCCAGGTCACGTCCAAGGCCAAGCTCTTCTCGGGCGCGGCGACGGCGTTCGGGGCGGAGCCGAACAGCCAGGTGAGCCTGGTCGACGCGGCGATGCCGGGGATGCTGCCGGTGCCGAACAGGGAGTGCATCCGCCAGGCGGTGCGCACCGGTATGGCGATCGGCGCGGTGATCAACAAATGGTCGCGCTTCGACCGCAAGAACTACTTCTACGCCGATCTGCCCCAGGGCTATCAGATCAGCCAGCTCTATCACCCGCTGGTGGGCGAGGGGCGGATCGAGATCAGCCTGGACGACAAGGATCCCGATGCCGAAGTGAAGACGATCGGCATCGAGCGCATCCATGTCGAGCAGGATGCCGGCAAGCTGATGCACGACCAGCATCCGAGCCGCTCCTATGTCGATCTCAATCGCTCGGGCGTGGCGCTGATGGAGATCGTCAGCCGGCCGGACATGCGCTCGCCGGCCGAGGCGGGGGCCTATCTTTCGAAGCTGCGGGCGATCCTTCGCTATGTCGGCAGCTGCGACGGCAATATGGACCAGGGCTCGATGCGCGCCGACGTGAACGTCAGCGTGCGCAAGCCGGGCGCCGAGTTCGGCACGCGCACCGAGACCAAGAACGTCAATTCGGTCCGGTTCGTCATGCAGACCGTTGAGGTCGAGGCGCGTCGCCAGGTCGAAGTGCTCGAGAGCGGCGGGCGGATCGTCCAGGAGACGCGGCTGTTCGATCCCGACAAGGGCGAGACGCGCTCGATGCGATCGAAGGAAGACGCGCATGATTATCGCTACTTCCCCGATCCCGACCTGCTGCCGCTCGAACTCGACGACGCGTTCCTCGAGGAATGCCGCGCGAGCCTGCCCGAGCTGCCCGACGCCAAGCGCCGGCGCTATGAGACAGAGCTGGGGCTGAGCGCCTACAACGCCGCGACGCTGACCGCCGATGCCGACACGGCGCGCTGGTTCGAGGCGTTGCTCGCCGAAAGCGCGCGAGTTCAGAAGAAGGGCGAGAACGAAGTCGCTCGGGCGGCCGCCAACTGGCTGCTTTCGGATCTGTACGGCGCGCTCAATCGGCTGGGCAGGGACCTCGATTCGAGCCCGGTGAGCCCCGAACAGGGCGCCGAGTTGCTCGCGCTCGTTGCCGACGGCACGATTTCGGGCACGCTGGGCAAGCAGGTGTTCGAGATCATGCTCGAAACCGGCGAGGCGCCCGGCCGAATCGTCGAGGAGCGTGGGCTCAAGCAGACCAGCGACACCGGCGCGATCGAGGCAGTGATCGCTGAAGTGCTGGCCAAGAACCTCGGGCAGCTGGAGCAGTATCGCGGCGGCAAGGAAGCGCTGTTCGGCTTCTTCGTCGGCCAGACGATGAAGGCGATGCAGGGCAAGGCCAATCCGCAGGTGGTCAACGAGCTGCTGAAAAAGGCCCTGGCGGGCTGATACTGTCGGCTTCTGAGGAGGAAGAGTGATGATCCGGACGCTGCTCGCCTGCCTGCTCGCCTTGGTCGCCCTTCCTGCGGCGGCGCAGACCGTGCCCGCTGCGGTGCCGTTGCCCCGCGTCGCCCTGACGACGAGCGCCGGCACGATCGTGGTGGAGGTCGATACCGTCCACGCGCCGATCAGCGGTAACAATTTCCTGCGCTACGTCGACATGAAAAGGCTCGACGGGGCGAGCTTCTATCGCGTTGCCAAGGTCGCGGACCATTTCGGCTTCGTGCAGTTCGGCGTGAGCAACAACCCCGCCAAGGTGTTGCCGCCGATCAAGCATGAGTCGACGACGCTCACCGGCATCAAGCATCTCGATTTCACGCTCTCGACGCCGCGCCGCGCGCCTGGCACCGCGCAAGGCGAGTTCACAATCATGCTCGGCGATCAGCCTTCGATGGATGCCGATCCGACCAAGCCCGGCGACAATCTCGGCTTCGCGGCGTTCGCGCACGTGGTCGAGGGCAGGGACGTGGTGCTCAAGATCTTCGACGCGCCGAATTCGCCCACCGCGACGATCCGCGGCTCGTTCAAGGGCGAAGTTCCTGCCGCACCCGTGAAGATCCTCACCGCGCGTCGTGTTCGAGATTAGCGGGCCGGCGGCTCAATCGGCGCGCTTTTCGAGATACAGATAGAGCGGATCGAATTCGGCCAGCTGGGCCAATCCGGTCCGGTCGAGAAGCGTTGCCGTGCCGCTGCGGAAATCGGCCAGCTTGCGCTCGCGCAATTCGCGCAACACCCGGTTCACGTGCACCCCTGTGAGGCCCAGGCATTCGGCGAGATCGGCTTGCGTGATCGGCAGGCGAAAACTGTCGCCGGAGGCAAGTCCGACGGCTTGAAGGCGCAGGTGCAACTCGCAAAACAGGTGGGCGAGGCGCTGGATCGCGCTGCGGCGACCGAGGGACACGATCCATTCGCGATGGATGCTGGCGTCGCGCTCGGTCGCAAACCAGAAAATCCGTAGCAGGTGCGGGAAGCGCTCGGTGATCGAGTCGAGCTTTGCGTGCGGCACGCGCACGATCCTCGCGGCGGTGAGGGCCACGACATTCTCGTCGAGATGGCCGAGGATGTAGCCGTGGATGTCGGCGAAATCGCCGGCGACATGGACATGGGTGATCTGGCGCTGGCCGTTGCTGAGATCCTTGTAGCGCGCGAGCATGCCGTCCAGCAGCAGGATCGAATGGCTGAGCGGCTCGCCACGGCGCACGAGGACGGTGCCGGCAGGGCAGTCCACCGGCTGGCCGACCGAATCGCGAAGCGCCTGCTCCTCCGCCGCCTCGATGCGGTCGTGGAGGCGCATCTTGGCGAGATGAAGTTCAAGCATTCGGCGGTCCCCTGACTCGTCAGGCGCTGGCGGTCGGTTGGGCGGGAGCAGGCACTGCCGGCGCGGCGGGCTCCGGCGCAGGGACGTCGATATCGGGCACCGGGGGATCGAGTTCGGGCGGCGGGCTGGCTGGCTGGCCAGGCTGAAGCGGGGGCTGTTCGGCCGGCGGTATGGTCGGCTGGATGGGCGGTTCGACGGGCAAGGCTGGTCTCCTTTTGCGCTCATCAACGTCCGGCACCGTAATGAAGTTGCCTCCGCCCTTGCCCCGAGGCCCTCGACTGCTATAGAGCCCGCCGACCGGCGGTGCCCTGCGGGCGTGGCGGAACTGGTAGACGCGCCAGATTTAGGTTCTGGTATCGAAAGGTGTGGGGGTTCGAGTCCCTTCGCCCGCACCAGCATCGCCGCTCGTGACCCGCGTCACCGGACGCCGCCCATTCCTTTTCATGGTGGAAGCCTGGACGAAATGCAGACTGTCGAGACGTTGAACGAGGGCCTGAAGCGCGCCTACACGCTGAAGATCACGGCGAAGGACATCGATTCGAAGGTCGATGCCGAAGTGAAGCGGGTCGCGCCGCAGATTCGCATGCCCGGCTTCCGCCCCGGCAAGGTGCCCGCCAACCTGATCCGCAAGATGCATGGCGAGGCGCTGGCGCAGGACGCACTGAACAACACGATCCAGGAAAGCGTCCAGCAGCTGATTGCCGAAAACAAGCTGCGTCCCGCTGTGGCGCCGTCGGTGAGCCTGGAGGGCGACTATGCCCCCGGCAACGACGCCGAGGTGAAGGTCGAACTTGAAGTGCTGCCCGACGTGCCGACCCCGGCGATCGATGGGCTCAAGCTCGAGCGCCTGACGGTTCCTGCCGATGACTCGGAAGTCGATGCGCAGCTGAAGCAGCTCGCCAGCAACCAGAAGAGTTGGGAAGACGCCCCCGCCAAGCACAAGGCGGCTGAGGGCGATCAGGTGACGATGGACTTCGTCGGCACCGTCGACGGCGTCGCCTTCGAGGGCGGCACCGGCGAGGGCATGTCGGTGGAAATCGGCACCGGTCGGCTGATCCCGGGCTTCGAGGATCAGCTCGTCGGCGTGAAGGCTGGCGACGAGAAGACGATCGAGGTCACTTTCCCGGAGGATTACGGCGCCAAGGAACTGGCCGGCAAGCCCGCCCAGTTCGCGCTCAAGATCACTTCGGTGAAGACTGCCGGTGAGACCAAGATCGACGACGATTTCGCCAAGGCGCTGGGCCTGCAGGACCTCGAGCAGCTCAAGGGCCTGCTCAAGGGCCAGGTCGAACAGCAGCTCAACGGCCTCACCCGCACCTATATGAAGCGCAAGCTGCTCGACCAGCTCGCCGCCGGCCATGATTTCCCGGTGCCGCCTTCGATGGTGGACGCCGAGTTCGACCAGATCTGGCACCAGCTCCAGCACGAGGCCGAGCATGAAGAGGATCCCGAGGCGGCCAAGGCCGAGCTCGAGAAGGAGCGCGACGATTATCTGAAGATCGCCGAGCGCCGCGTGCGGCTGGGTCTGCTCCTGTCGGAGATCGGCACCGCCAATGGCGTCGAGGTGAGCCAGCAGGAAATGAACCAGCTGATCACCCAGGCGGCGATGCAGTACAATCCGCAGGATCGCGAGCGCTTCTACCAATATGTCCGCCAGGAGCCGATGGCGGCCGCCCAGCTGCGCGCGCCGCTGTTCGAGGACAAGGTGGTCGACTTCCTGTTCGACAAGGCCGAGATCAGCGACCGCGAAGTGACGCGCGAAGAGCTGGAAGCCGCGATCGAGAGCGACGAGGGCTTCGACACCGGCACCCACACCCACGACCATGACAACCACAAGCCGCGCGCCAAGAAGGCGGCGGCGAAGGACAAGCCCGAGGGCGAGGTGAAGGCCGAGAAGAAGCCTGCCGCCAAGGCCAAGAAGGTCGAGAAGGCCGATATCGAGCCTGCTGCGCCCGGTGACGAGCTGGTCGAGGCTGAGCCGGTGAAGAAGGCGGCGACCAAGAAGGCGTCGGCGAAGAAGGCCGAGGCAGCCGAGGGTGCGGAAGCGGCTCCGGCCAAGCCCGCCAAGAAGGCGCCGGCCAAGAAGAAGGCCGAAGGCTGATCCGATACCGTTCGCTCTGAGCTTGTCGAAGGGCCGCTTTTCTCTCTAACGTCGGTTCGAGGAAGAGCGGGGCTTCGACAGGCCCGGCCCGAACGGGGGTAGGGGACGATCATGGCCGGAGCCGAACCGCGCATCGCAGTGCTTCTGCCCTGCTACAACGAGGAAGCCGCGATCGCGCAGACGGTCGCGGGCTTCCGCGCCGCGCTGCCGGGCGCCACGATCTACGTCTACGACAACAACAGCCGCGACCGCACGATCGAAGTCGCGCGCGCGGCGGGCGCGGTGGTTCGCAGCGAGCGGATGCAGGGCAAGGGCAATGTCGTGCGGCGGATGTTCGCCGACGTGGATGCAGACATCTATCTGATGGCCGATGGCGATGCGACCTATGATCCGGCCGCGGCGCCGGCGATGGTCGCCCGGGTGGCGGCCGAGGGGCTCGACATGATCGTCGGCACCCGCGTGCACGAGGCGGCCGAGGCCTATCGCCGCGGGCATGTGCTCGGCAACCGCGTGATGACCGGCATCCTCGCCCGGCTGTTCGGGCGCAGCTTCACCGACATCTTCTCGGGCTATCGCGCCTTCTCGCGGCGCTTCGTGAAGAGCTTCCCGGTGCTTTCGGCCGGGTTTGAGATCGAGACCGAGATCAGCGTCCATGCGCTCGAACTCAAGATGCCGGTGGGGGAGGCCGAGACCCGCTATTTCGCGCGGCCGGAAGGCTCCGAATCGAAGCTCTCGACCTATCGCGACGGCTGGCGGATCCTGAAGACGATTGCGGTGCTGTATCGGATCGAGCGGCCGATGCTGTTCTTCGGCTGGATCGCGGCGATCCTGGCGGCAGCGGCGATCGGGCTGAGCATACCGCTGGCGCTGACCTGGTTCGAGACAGGCCTGGTACCGCGCTTTCCCACGGCGATCCTCGCGACGGGGCTCATGCTGCTCGCCGCGCTCAATTTCTTCACCGGGCTGATCCTGGATACGGTGGTTCGCGGGCGGCGCGAAATGCGCCGGCTCGCCTATCTGGCCCAGCCGGGGCCGCTGCGCTGAGCTAAGCCTTCACCAGGCCGAGGCGGATCAGGCTTTCGGCGCTGGCGACGATCGCTTCCTCGTTCGATCGCGGCATCCAGCCGAGCCGTTCGCGCGCCTTGGCGTTGCTGGCATTGGCATGGATGCCGAGCCGCGGTGCCGCCTCGCGCGCCATCGGATTGAACGGTGCCATCAGCCGGATCAGCCAGCTCGGCAGCGCCCGGCGGGGCACGCGATGCGCCGCCTTGCCGAGCCGCGCGCGCAGGATCGCGCCCATTTGCGGCGCCGAGATCGAATCGCCGGCGACGGCGAGGAAGCGCTGGCCGGCCGCGGCGGGATCGGTCATCGCGCGGATGAGCAGGCTCGCCACGTCGCGCACGTCCACCACGCCGAACCAGAGATCGGGCAGGCCGGGCATCTTGCCCTCCATCATCGCGCGGACGAGGAAGATCGAGGTGGAGAGATCGTCGTTGAGCGCCGGGCCGAAGATGCCGACCGGATTGACCACGGCCAGCTCCATCCCGCCGCCTTCGCGCTCGATGAAGTCCCAGGCGGCGCGCTCGGCGAGCGTCTTGGACTTCATATAGGGCTGGACCGCGGGGCCGTCGGGATCCGTCCAATCTTCCTCGGTATAGGGCGTCTCGCGCTGGCCATGGCCATAGCCGACCGCGGCGAAGCTGGAGGTGACGACGGTCCGCTTGACCCCCGCATCGCGCGCGGCGCGCAGCACGCGCAACGTGCCTTCGCGTGCCGGGCGGATCAGCTCCTGCTCGTCCTCGGGCTGGCGCGGCGGGAAGGGCGAGGCGACGTGCTGGACATAGTCGCAGCCGGCCACCGCTTCGGCCCAGCCCTCGTCGCTTTCGAGATCGGCGCAGAAGAAGGAAACGCGGCTGCAATCGCCGCCATTGGCGGAGAGTGTTGCGCGCACCCAGGTCTCGCGGTGGCGGTTCCGGACGGTGGTGCGCACCTGATATCCGGCTGCGAGCAGCTGGAGGATGACATGGCCGGCAACGAAGCCCGAGCCGCCGGTGACGAGAACCGTTCCGCTCATGAACGGGTTATGGGTGTGGCGCTGCGCCGTCGCAAGAGGGTGGCCAAGTCGGCGAGCAATTGCGCCGCGAGAAAGGCGTAGAGTGGCCAGAGCCCATAGGCGTAGCGCGGGATCGGCTGGACGAGCGCATAGGGCAGACCTGCCACGGTCATGTAAAGCGCCAGCATTGGATAGAAGCGCCGGCGGCGCGCCAGGCCCAGCGCCAGGCCGGCCAAGCCGAGCAGTGCGATGGTGCGGATGGCGTCGATGCGAGGCATTTCCCAGACCGGCCAGTTGGTGAGGGCGCCTTGCCAGCGATCGGGCAGATAGAATTGCCGGTAGTGGCGCAGGGTCAGGCGGGCGAAGTCGAGCGGGTGCGCGGCGGCCCAGTGCCAAGTCACCCGGCCGAGCGCCTGCGCGTAGGCGACTTCGCCGCCTGCGGCGCGCAGACGAGCCTCCGCCTCGCGGCTCGCAAAGGGGTGGATCCCGCGCATCCGTGCCTTCTGCACCGCGAGAGCGTCAACGCCGCTCACGGCCGCCGGATGGTTGGCGAGCGCGATTTCGAGACCGAAATTGCTGCGCAGGAGGATGGGGTGCCCGAGTTGCTGGGTGTTGCGGAGCATCCAGGGGGCGAGGCACAGCGCGAGCGCGGCGGCTCCGGCGGCGGCGAAGCGGAGCGCGAGCGGGCGCGGCAGTCGCAGCGTAAACGCGCCCCAACAGGCATAGACGGCGACGCCAGTGGTCGGGCTGACGAAGAAGGTCGCGGCGGCGAGGGTGGCCGCGACCAGAAGGGGCTGGACGTTGGGCACCGGCCGTTGGCTGAGCGTGGCGATGAGCCAAAGGTTGAGCAGCGCCATGGCCGAGGCGAGCCCCGCCTCCCAGAAGCGGAAATCGGCGCATTCCTGCGCGACGAAGGCAGGGACCAGGCAGAGGACCGCCAGCCCTCCGGCAAGCACGCCCGGCCCAGCCCCGATCGTTGCGAACAGCCGGCGGGCGAGCCAATAGCCGGCGAAGACCTGCGTCAGCGCCCAGGCGGTCAGGACGAGGGCGGCCGCCGGCGATGGCGGGCCGAACGTGCGTAGCACGCTCGCGGAAAGTACGAGCATCGTCGGCATCAGATGCGCGGTCGGCCCCTGGCCCGCGAAGAAGGCGTCGGCGATCGTGCCGGTGCGGGCGAGCGCCAGTGCCGCCTCACTCGCCTCGCCGAGATGGAGCAGCCGGGTGCCGGTGTGGGACAGCGCCACCCACCAGAGCCGCAACGCCACTCCCGCGATCACCAGCGCCAGCGTCAGCGTACGCAGCGAATCGCGTTTTGGCTGGCCGGTCTCCCCCATCGCCGCTACCCTGTCGCCCCGCCGCCGCGCTGGCAACCATCAGCGAGGCTTGAACTCCCGGGCGGGAGCGCCGATGTTGGGCGCTGGGCAAAACAGACACATCGAGATTCAAAACCCATGCATCCGCTTTCCGGTCAGATGACCCCCGGTACTGTCTTTGGCGATCCCGTCACCGACGGCCTCGTCCCGATCGTCATCGAACAGTCGAGCCGCGGCGAGCGCAGCTTCGACATCTATTCGCGCCTGCTGCGCGAGCGCATCGTCTTCGTGACCGGCCCGGTCGAGGACCATATGGCCTCGCTGATCACTGCCCAGCTGCTCTTCCTCGAGTCCGAGAACCCGAAGAAGGACATCTGGATGTACATCAATTCGCCGGGCGGCGTGGTGACTGCCGGCATGGCGATCCACGACACGATGCAGTATATCCGCCCGCGTGTCGGCACCGTGTGCATCGGCCAGGCGGCGTCGATGGGCAGCTTCCTGCTCGCAGCCGGTGAGCCGGGTCTGCGCGTGGCGCTGACCAATGCGCGGATCATGATCCACCAGCCGTCGGGCGGGGCCCAGGGCATGGCGAGCGACATCGAGATCCAGGCTAAGGAGATTCTCCGTATTCGCCAACGGATGAACGACCTCTATGTGAAGTACACCGGCCAGTCGCTCGAGCGGATCGAGCGGGCGATGGACCGCGACACGTTCCTCGAGGCCAATGAGGCCAAGGAGTTCGGCCTGGTCGACGAAGTGTACGAAAAGCGTCCCACGCCGAGCGAGGACGCATCAGCGGCTGCTTAAGGAGTCCGGCATAAAAGCCAGATTCCGGATTGCCGGATAATCGCCCGCGTGTAGGATGGCGGGTGGCGTAACGTGCGCGCGACGCACGAAGGATGGATTTGAATGACCAAGCTCAGCGGCGGTGACTCGAAGAGCACGCTCTATTGCTCGTTCTGCGGCAAGTCGCAGCACGAAGTGCGCAAGCTCATCGCAGGCCCGACCGTGTTCATCTGCGACGAGTGTGTCGAGCTGTGCAACGACATCATCCGGGAAGAGACCAAGTCGGCACTCGTCTCGAAGAAGGATGGCGGTGTGCCCACGCCGCAGGAAATCTGCGACGTGCTCGATGATTATGTGATCGGCCAGAAGCAGGCGAAGCGCGTGCTCTCGGTGGCGGTGCACAATCACTACAAGCGGCTGAACCACGGTGCCAAGGGCGCGGATGTGGAGCTCGCCAAGTCGAACATCCTGCTCGTCGGCCCTACCGGCTGCGGTAAGACGCTGCTCGCGCAGACGCTGGCGCGAATCCTCGACGTGCCCTTCACTATGGCCGATGCCACCACGCTCACCGAAGCCGGCTATGTCGGCGAGGACGTGGAGAACATCATCCTCAAGCTGCTCCAGGCCTCGGACTATAATGTCGAGCGGGCGCAGCGCGGCATCGTGTACATCGACGAAATCGACAAGATCAGCCGCAAGGCCGAGAACCCGTCGATCACCCGCGACGTATCGGGCGAAGGCGTGCAGCAGGCGCTGCTCAAGCTGATGGAAGGCACCACCGCGAGCGTTCCGCCGCAGGGCGGCCGCAAGCACCCGCAGCAGGAATTCCTGCAGGTGGACACGACCAACATCCTGTTCATCTGCGGCGGCGCCTTTTCGGGCCTGGAGAAGATCATCGGCGACCGCCTGCAGGGCAAGTCGATCGGGTTCGGCGCGCATGTCGCAGCACCCGACGAGCGCCGCACCGGCGAGATGCTCAAGCAGGTCGAGCCCGAGGATCTGCTCAAGTTCGGCCTGATCCCCGAATTCGTCGGCCGACTGCCGGTGATCGCGACGCTCGAGGACCTCGACGTCGACGCGCTGATCAAGATCCTCACCGAGCCGAAGAACGCCCTGGTGAAGCAGTATCAGAAGCTGTTCGACATGGAGGGCGTGAAGCTCGGCTTCAACGACGACGCGCTCGTCTCGGTCTCGAAGAAGGCGATCGAACGCAAGACCGGCGCGCGCGGCCTGCGCTCGATCCTCGAAGGCATCTTGCTCGATACCATGTTCGACCTGCCCTCGATGGACGGCGTCGACGAAGTGGTGGTCGACAAGGACGTGGTTGCCGGGACCAAGGATCCGGTGCGCGTCTATGCCAAGAAGGAAAAGGCCGGCTGAGCCCAGGCTCCAGCTGACGGCAATGAAGGCCCTTCCCGTGTGAGCGGGGAGGGCCTTTCGCTTTAATGCCGGGAGAGACCCGGGGGCGGGCCACCTTCCCGCCGCAAAGGCCGGCCATTAAAGCGCGCGTTCGTCAGACGTTGTCACTATGCCGGCGGAGCGAGCGGGAGAGTCGCGGGTTGGCGAAAAGCAACGGGCGTTGGTGGCATCTGATAGCGCTGCCGTTCCTTGCGCTTGCGCCGGAGGTTTTTGCTCGCGATCGGGAGGTCACGGCTGAGGCGCCGGTCCCGGCAACGCCCGCGCGTTCGACCTCCGCCGACTCCCACCGGGTTGTGACGGGCCGGCTCAAAAACGGGCTGAGGTTCGCAATCTTGCCGCGACGAGGTCGCGAGCCGGGCCTTGGATTGCTTATGCGCAACGAGGGAGGTTTCATCGCCGAGCGACGCCCTGGCGAGCGGGGGCTGGCGCACCTGGTCGAGCATATCGTGTTTTTGAGCCCCACGACCAAATCCCCGGAAGAGTTCCGCCATTTCGTCCATGTCGGCCTGCCCCTGACCTATCCTGCACCCTCCGCAGGCTCCACGTCGTGGCGGGAGACCAACTATTATCTCTCGACCAAGACGACCTCGCCGGCCGATCTCGACACCCTGCTCGGCTTGTTTCGCGAAGCGAGCTCGGATCTGACCTTCCGGACCGATGCCGTGGATGCGGCCCGGGCGGAAGTCGTCCGGGAGATGGCGGACAAGAAGCCCGGCAACGCAATCTATGCGGCCTATATCGCGGCTGTGGCGCCAGGTTCGCCGAACGACATGATCGACGGGCAGAATTCCGACGACGTGCCGATCGCGAGCGTGGAGACGATCCGCGGATTGTACCGCCGCCTCTATCGCCCGGAAGCGATGATGATCGTCATAGTGGGCGACGTCGATCCGGCCGACGCGGCGAGGCTCGTCGAGAAGCACTTCGGCGATTGGAAGAGCGCGCGGCCGGTATCCCCCAAGCCTCCAGCTCATAAGATCGATCGGGATCGGATCCGCGACGTGAGCTTCTTAGCGCGCCCGCAGGGTCGGCGCACGGCGATCGTGACCGTCGCCATGCCCACGCCCCCGCCATCCACGCGCGAGGGCCAGGCGCGGTCTGAGATCATGGACATGGTCGTCACGCGCGTGATCGAGCGCCGTCTCGCCGCGGCCCAACCTGGGTCCGCGCCGGGCAAGACAGGCATTTTCGTCGATAATGGGGATCAGGGCTTCCGGCAGATCACGCTCTGGGACAATTTTTCGGGCGATCAGTGGAAGCCGGCGGTGGCCGGCTTGCGCAAGATGACGTGCACGCTCGCCACGGCCGGTTTCACGGATGAGGAATGGACGGTGGCCAGGCAGGAGGTGATCGCGGGCCTTGAGCGTCGCAGCCAGGCGATGTCGGAAGTTCCCAATGTAGAGCTTGCCAAGGATTTGTCGCATGCCCTCGCCGAGAACGGCGACCTGCTGCTGCCCGACGAGCTGCTTCGTGAAGCGAAGCGGATATTGCCCGGCATCGATGTCCGTTCGGGAAGCGATTGGTGGCGCCGGCAATGGACCGGCAGCCAGGTGCATATCCGGGTGGAAGCGCCGGAACTCGCGCAGCTCGCCGATCCGGCACGCGCGATACGCGAGACTGCCGATAGCGCGGTCGATCGCGCGCGATGCCGAGCCTGATCTTCCAGCGATAGCCTGGATCGACGAAATGGCAGACGACGACTTTGTCGCCGGAGCCAAGGCCCCTCGTGCGTGTTCGCGCCGAGAAGGAAGAGGCGCGTCGAGGTCTCGGCCCTTAAGGCTGGCGGTTGCCGGCTTCTCGAAAGCGGCTAACCTCGTCGTGTGCTGGCCGCGCGAATTTCGAGTCTCGGAGAAAGCTTGATGCGTTTGAACGCAATTATGGCGTCGTGCGGGCTGGTAGTCTGTCCGCCAAACGCGTTGGCCCAAGCTCAACCTGACAGACTGCTCTGGCGCGGTGCGACCGGAGAAATCAAGGTCACGAGCTGCGTGCCGGGCGGCGATCACGACGACTCCTGTCGTGCCTTGGTTGCGAAGACGCGCGACGGAGAAGTCCAGCTTGGCAGCGGCTATATCGTCGCCAAATTGCTTTGGACGGCAAAGGGTGGGCGGAAGGAGCCAGCGGTTCTCGTTCTTGGTGACTTTGGCGGTTCCGGCGGCGACGCCGATCTCTTTGCCGTCCGGTTCTCGCCGAAGCTCTCGTTCCGCAAGATCAACGGAGAACGCGTCGATGCCGCCGCCGTTCGGCCAGGGCCGGGGCCTTTGCATTTTACATTGCCGTTCGACATCGAATTCTTCAACGGCGCTTCGCATGCAGGAGCGATATTGTTTCCCTTGCCGATGCGTTGGGAAAAGCAAGATTTTGCGGTCGATTTCGCCGGATTGACGAAACCGACATTCTCCGAGAGCGAAATGGCATACCGCGAGCTCGCCGTGAGCGAAGAGTTGGATGCATGGGCGGAGGCGAACTCCCCGGCACCACGTCTCTATCCGCCGGAAGCTCGCCTTGGCACGCCCGTGACCGTAACCGCAATGCTCGAACTGATCATGTCAGGGCATGCAGACCAGGCAAGAGCGCTGCTGGATCGCAGCTGGCCGAGGGACCGGGCGCGTACGGACCGGCGACTTGGCGGGGAGGCGGATTTCTGGGCGGCACTGTGCCAGGCGTTGGTCCGCCATCCTTATTGGAAGCGGTTCGCGCTGTCTCGCCTGCAACACGCCGACCTCATCGAACGGGGCGCTGCGGGCAAGCGGTAAGCTGGTCACGAGCATAGTAGGGCCCGGCCCGATCGCTCAGTCTGACGCCTTGCTCCGATTCTCAGCCGCTTTGATCGCAACCACCGATAACGTCCCGGTGTATCTCGCATCCCAGCGACCGGCGAAGTGCCATCAGAAATACCATCAATTTGCCGGCCTAAATGGTGTTCTGCCGATCCGACCGGGACGCTTGCACGACCAAAAAACCGCAGAAAGCAGGCATATGGGGCAGGTTCTGGCATGCCATGAAGGCACTTGGTGACCCCTACGGGAATCGAACCCGTGTTTCAGCCGTGAAAGCCGTAGAACAAAACGTGTTCGGACGTCCTCGGACGCTAATGATTACAGTAACTTAGGGAAATTGCATCCTTGCCGATCCGGGCAAATCCGGCTAGGATAAGAGAGAAAAAATCGAGGCCCGCTTGTCTCATGGCTCGTTCCGCCGTCGAAGCCCGGATACAGGACCGCACCGCCCGTGCGCGGCTCTTGCCCCGCAAACGGCCCTATTGGCGCCAGCTCTCGCAGGGCCAGTTCCTCGGCTATTATCGCGGCAAGTTGAAAGGCGCCTGGATCGCCCGGTACCACGACCCCGAAACGCTGGCCTATGTGACCGGAACGCTCGGCGAGGCCGACGACGTGCGCGAGGCCAATGGCCGCGACATCCTAAGCTACAAACAGGCCTTCGATGCGGCCCTGCACTGGATCGAGATCCAGCTCAACGGACCCGCGGCCACCAGCGATCCCGAAATGACCGTCGGCGACGTGGTCAGCGCCTATGTCGCGATGCGCGATGCGCGCCGCTCCAGCCAGGCCGGGCGCACCCTCAATTCCGACGCCCATTACAAGCTCACCAGCTTCGTGCTCGAAGACCTGAAGCTGTCGTCGGTGACGATGGCGGCGCTGAGCGAAAGCGACCTGCGCGCCTGGCAGCTGCGCCTCGCCCGCAAGAAGCCGTCCAGCATCCAGCGCATCGTCAACGATTTGAAGGCCGCGCTCAACGCGGCCTTCGTCGAGCATCGGAAAGTGCTGCCGGCCGACTTGCCGACCACGATCAAATACGGCCTCAAAATCGACACCCCCGAAGTGCTGATCACCACCGCGCGCGACAACCAGATCCTCAGCGACGACCAGGTCCGCCGCATCATCGCGGCATCGATCGCGCTCGAGGAGGATTTCGGGCGGCTGGTCGTGCTGCTTGCCGCCACCGGCGCGCGCTTCTCGCAGCTCGCCCGCATGAGCGTCGGCGACGTCCAGGCCGAGCATTCGCGGCTGATGATCCCGCAGTCGTTCAAGGGCCGCAAGCGCCAGCTCCAATATATCCGGGTGCAGGTGGGCGCCGACACGCTCGCCGCGCTGCGGCCGGTGACAGAGGGCAGGGCGCTCTCCGCGCCGCTGCTCGAACATTGGCGCCACCGCCAGACCGGCCCGATGGAATGGGAGCGCGTCGACCGCGCGCCCTGGAGCGCGCCTTCCGAAATGACCCGGATGTGGAAGCGCGCGGTCGCCGATGCCGGGCTGCCGGCCGCGATCATCCCCTATGCGCTAAGGCATAGCTCGATCGTGCGGGGGCTTCGCGCGGGACTGCCGATCCGGCTGGTCGCCGCCCTCCACGACACCTCGGTCGCGATGATCGAGCGGCATTATTCGCGCTGGATCACCGAAGGCCTGGACGAGCTCGTGGCACGCGCCGTCGTGCCGCTGCTGCCGATCGCGGCCTGAGCGGCGTGCGCTCTAGCTATCGCGGGCCAGTTCCTCGATGATCGGGCAGTCCGGGCGCGCGTCGCCATGGCAGCGCTCGGCCAGATCGACCAGCGTGCGCCGCATCGCCTCCAGCGCAGCGGCCTTGCGCTGCAATTCCTCGGCGCGGGCCGTTGCCAGCGCCTTGACCTCGGCGCTCGCCCGGCTGCGGTCGTTCCACAGGTCGAGCAGCACGCGGATTTCCTCGATCGGGAACCCCAGATCGCGCGCATTGGCGATGAAGCGCAACCGGTGGAGATCGGCTTCCGAATAGTCGCGATAGCCGCTGTCCCGGCGCGGCGGCGCCGGGATCAGGTCGAGCTTCTCATAATGCCGGATCATCCGCTGCGAGACGCCGCTCGCCTTGGAGGCTTGCCCGATATTCACAGCTTCACCGTGTTGAGCCGCAGCGCATTGAGGACGACCGTGAAACTCGACAGCGCCATCGCGGCGCCGGCAAACATCGGCGACATCAGGATGCCTGCCACCGGATAGAGCACGCCGGCTGCTACCGGCACGCCGATGCCGTTGAACAGGAACGAGAAGAACAGGTTCTGGCGGATGTTCGCCATCGTCGCATGGGCGAGCCGGCGCGCGCGCACCATCGCCGAGAGATCCCCCTTGGTCAGCGTCATGCCCGCACTTTCGATCGCGACGTCGGTGCCGGTCCCCATCGCCACGCCGACATCGGCGGCGGCGAGCGCGGGGGCGTCGTTGATGCCGTCGCCGGCCATGGCGACGCGCGCGCCCTTGGCCTTGAGCTCGCCGACGATCCGCGCCTTGTCCTCGGGGCGAAGGTCGGCACGCACCTCGTCGATGCCGCCGATCGTGCGGGCGATCGCCTCGGCGGTGCCGCGGCTGTCGCCGGTCAGCATGACGATGCGCAGCCCTTCGGCATGAAGCGCCGCGATCGCGCCCCGCGCCGATTCCTTGATCGGGTCGGCGACCGCGAGCAGCCCGGCGACCTTGCCGTCGATCGCGACCAGCATCACGCCTGCGCCGCTGCTGCGATGCCGTTCGGCGGCAGCCTCGAGCGGCACGGGATCGGCGCCGACCCGGCGCATCTGGGCGGCGTTGCCAACCACGACCGTGCGCCCGCCGACGCGCCCGCTGATGCCGAGGCCGGTCTGCGAGTCGAATCCCTCGACGGCCTCAAGCGTCAACCCGCGCGCCTCGGCCGCCTCGACGATGGCATGGGCGAGCGGATGCTCCGAGCGGCTTTCCACCGCGGCCGCCGCCGCGAGCAGCGCGTCCTCGGCCGTGTCTGCGACGGGCTCGACCGCGACCAGCTTCGGCCGGCCCTCGGTCAGCGTACCGGTCTTGTCGATCACCAGCGTGTCGACCTTTTCGAGCGCCTGGAGCGCCTCGGCGTTCTTGATCAGCACCCCGGCATGGGCGCCGCGTCCCGTGCCGACCATCACCGACATCGGGGTGGCGAGGCCGAGCGCGCAGGGACAGGCGATGATCAGCACGGCGATTGCGTTGAGCAGCGCGTGACCGAAGGCGGGCTCCGGACCGACGAGGTTCCAGACGACGAAGGCCAGAATCGCGATCAGCACGACCAGCGGCACGAACCAGCCCGAGATGCGGTCGGCGACCGCCTGGATCGGGGCGCGGCTGCGCTGCGCCTCGGCGACCATCTTGACGATGCGCGCAAGCACCGTGTCCGAGCCGACCGCGCGCGCCTCCATGACCAGACTACCGGTGCCGTTGACCGTGCCGCCAGTGAGCTGCGCCCCGGCTTCCTTGAGGACAGGCGCGGGCTCGCCGGTCAGCATCGACTCATCGACCGACGAGCGGCCCTCGAGCACGGTCCCGTCGACCGGCACGGCTTCGCCCGGGCGCACGCGCAACCGGTCGCCGGCGACGATATCGGCGAGCGTCACTTCGGACTCGCTACCGTCCGCGCCGATCCGGCGCGCGAGCCTGGGCGCCAGATCCATCAGCGCGCGGATGGCGCGTCCGGTGGCGGCGCGAGCGCGCAATTCGAGCACCTGCCCGAGCAGGACCAGCGTCACCACCACACCCGCGGCCTCGTAATAGACCGGCACCATCATGCCGTGCTGGCGGAAGCTTGGCGGGAAGAGCTGCGGCGCGACCGTCGCGACCAGGCTGTAGAGGAACGCCGCGCCGACGCCGAGCGCGATCAGCGTGAACATGTTGTAGTGGCGCGACTTGAGCGACGCCCAGCCGCGCTCGAAGAAGGGGAGGCCGCCCCACAGCACGATCGGCGCGGTCAGCGCGAGCTGGACCCAGGGCGAGGCCATCGGGCTGACCAGATGCAGTCCGAGCATTTCCGCGCCCATCGACACCGCGAGCAGCGGCACGCTCAAGATCGCCGAGACCCAAAGCCGGCGCGTGAAGTCGACGAGTTCGGGGTTGGGCCTGTCGTCGAGCGTCGGCGCCTCGGGCTCGAGCGCCATGCCGCAGATCGGGCAGGTGCCAGGGCCTTCGCGCCGGATCTGCGGGTGCATCGGGCAGGTCCAGATCGCGCCGGGTGTGGCCCCGGGCTCGGGGCGCGGCGTGTCGCCAAGGTAGCGCTCGGGGTCGGCCAGGAATTTGGTCCGGCAGCCGGCGCTGCAGAAATGGAATTCCGCGCCGTCATGCCATGCATGATGCGGGGTCGTGGCGGGGTCGACGGTCATGCCGCAGACCGGATCCTTGACCTGCGCCGCGGCGTCCGCCGCGGAGGCGCCATGGCCGGCGCAGCAGGTCCTGGCGTGATCGTGATGGGCGTGGTGGTCGTGATTCATGCGTCGATTCCTCCAACGCCACCGCAGATAGGGTCTGACATCATGTCAGGGTCAAGACCCCATATTCAGCCGGGCAATCCCATCGTGGACGCAGGCGGCTCTAGCGTGCCCAGCCAGGCAACCAGTGCCAGCACGGCGATCGCGCAGCCGGTTTCGATCGTCAGGCTGCGCCGGAGCGCGCGGAGCGCGCCCCTATGGTCGGCCGCCGCGAGCGAACGCTCGAAGGCCGGAACCAGCCGGAACCGGTTGCCCGCAGCCAGCGCCGCCATCGCGCCGAACAGGACGAGCTTGGCGATCAGCAACTGGCCGTAGCGGCTCTCCGGCAGCTTGAGGACGTTGGCAGGACCGACCAGCAGCCAGCTATTGACCAGACCGGAGACGATGATCGCGCCCACCGCGATCGTACCGACCAGCGAGAAACCGGCGAGTACGCGGTGCGACAGGAGGAGATGGTCGGGATGCGCCGCTTCGCGCCGGCGGAACAGGAGCAGCATCAGCGCGACCAGTGCGCCCACCCAGATGCCGGCGGCCCAGAGATGGACGATGTCGGCGACGAGGTGGAGCCAGCCGAGCGCGCCTTCGTCCATCGCGCCGTGCCCGGCCCAGGCCAGGCTCGCCAGCGCCGTCGCCCCGGCTGCGGCGACGAGCGTCAAGGCAAGCGCCGCCCGCCGCCGCAGCGCGAATAGCGCCACGAGTGCAACGGCGAGCGCTGCTATCCGGGCCAGCCAGGCGGTGCCGATGCTTGTATCTCCCAGGATCATCTGGATGGAGGCGAGATCGACCGAGGCGAGCGGGACGCCCGCCATGCCGGCGGCAAGCGTCACCAGGCCGACAAGCGATAGCACCACGCCCAGCGCGGCACTGCCCCACAGCCAGGGATCGAGCGCGATCGCGCCATCGAAGCGCCGCTCCGTGCCGCGCAGCGCATAGAGTGCGAACGCGGCGAGCCCGAACAGCGCCATCAGGTCGAGATAGAGCCCGAGCCTGATCGCGATGCCGCCCATGTCGGTCATTACTTGACCTTGAAGCTGAAATTGCCCTCGACGCGGTGCGTATCGGTCGACACGACATGATAGCTGAGCCTGTAGCTGCCGGTCGGCAGCGCCTTGGGCAGCGTGACGACCAGCGTCTTGCCGTCCGCTGCGAGCGCGGCCCTGGCCGGCATCTTCATCGCCGCGTTCATCTTCATGCCCGGTATTTCGGTCATGACCAGATCGGCGCCCGAGAATTGGGCGACCAGCGATTCCGAGAAGACCAGCTTGAGCTGCGCGGTCGGTGCGGCGACGCTGTTCGGTGCCGGCGTAGCGGAAACGAGCTTGGGATGGGCATAAGCCGCAACCGGGGCGACGAGCAGCGCGGCGGCGACGATCGGTGCGAAACGCATATAGGTTCTCCGAAAGCCGGCAACGTGCCGGCATCGGGGAATACGCGGATCCCAACCGCAACCCTCGTCAACGCGGCGAAATTTTTTCCGATCCGCATGGCGGCCAGATTCTTTGAGGGATTGCGCGATTGCCTGCGTAAGAGCGACAAAGGGGTGAGCGGAGCATGGTTATGGAACAGGATTTGGACGCGGCCCTGCGGCGCCTCTCGGCCGCACCGCTGCACCCCGGTCTCGATTCGATCGAAGGCGCAGTGCTTGGCAGGCTCCGCCATCAGGCGACGAACTCCACGCGCCAGGGAATCGGGATCGGCGCAATCGCCGCGGCCGGCGCGCTGATTCTCGGCGTCGCGGCTGGCGGTTCGGTGCCGGCAACAGCAGCCCAGGGCACCTTGTCGCCGTTCGGGCCGTCGAGCCCGCTCGCACCGTCCACCTTGCTGACGGCAAGCCGGTGAAGCCGACGCGCTGGGCGATCGGCATCGCGGTCATCGCCTTTCTGGCGGGGATCGCCGGCGTGCTGGTGGGCCGCGTTCTGATCGCGCCTCCGCCGGCGCAAGGCGCCGAATTGCACGAAGTCCTGCACCATCAGCTGCAACTCGATGCCGGCCAGGAAGCGCGGCTGGAGGCGCTCGAGCAGCAATTCGCGATACGGCGCCGCCAGCTCGAGCTCGAGTTGCGCGCCGCCAACGCGCGGCTGGCCGGCGCCATCCAGGCCGAGCATGGCAACGGCCCCCAGGTATCCGCGGCGGTCGATGCATCGCACGCGGCAATGGGCGAGCTCCAGAAGGAGACGCTCGCCCATATCTTCGCGATGCGGCAGATTCTCCGGCCCGACCAGACGCGAAAATTCGACCAGGCGGTGGTGAAGGCGTTGACCGTCGACGCGCGGTGAGCCTTGATCCCGCCAGCCTGACCGACGGCGAGCTCGCAGCGCTCAGCATTGCCGGACGCGACGCTGCCTTTGCCGAGATCATGCGCCGCCACCGCGAGCCGATCTATCGTATCATTGCCGGCAATATCGGGAATCCCGACGAAGCGCTCGACCTCGTCCAGGAAACCTTCGTGTCTGCACATCGCGCGCTCGTCCGCTACGACCCGGACCGCCCCATGCGGCGCTGGCTTGCGACCATCGCGCTCAACAAATGTCGCGACTGGCGGCGCCGGCGTGCGGTCAGGCGTCTGTTTGCCTTCGCGCTCCCGCTCGACGATGCCAGCAGCCAGGTCGCGGAGGATCGCGTGCTGCCGGACGACGAGGTCGCCGACCGCGAGGAAATGGCGCGCGTCGCGCGCGCGATCGCCGATCTGCCTGCGGCACTTCGCGAGCCGCTCGTCCTGCACACGCTCCAGGATCTGAGCCAGGCGGAGACTGCGGCGATCCTGGCGATCAGCGAGAAGGCGGTGGAGACCCGCATCCGCCGGGCACGCCTCAAGCTGGCAGAGCGGCTCGGCACAGGCTGAACCTGCACCCCTTGACCCTGACACGGTGTCAAACCCCATTTTTGTTTGCATCGAATCCGAGGGGCGCTCGCGTGTGATGCGTAGGCCCTTTCAGACGTCCGGATTGAAGACGGGATCCAGGGAACAGCATGACCGACACCATCGACCGCCGCCAGCTGCTGCGGGGCGCCGCCCTTGCCGGAGGCGGCCTTGCCCTTGCCGCATGGATGCCCGCCTGGGCGCAGACCAACTCGGCGGGGATCGTGCGTCCGCTTCCGACGCTGACGGGTGAGGACATCACGCTCCGGATCGCGCGGCAGACCATGACCATCGACGGACGCAAGATGCGGGCGATCGGGGTCAACGGCACCGTGCCCGCGCCGCTGCTTCGCCTGCGCGAGGGGCAGACGGTGCGCCTGAACGTCGTCAACGACCTCGACGAGGACAGCTCGATCCACTGGCACGGGCTGCTGGTGCCTGCACAGTTCGACGGCGTGCCCGGCGTTTCCTTTCCGGGCATCAAGCCGCGATCGAGCTTCCTCTACGAGTTCCCGATCCGGCAGAACGGCACCTATTGGTATCACAGCCATTCGGGGCTTCAGGAGCAGCTCGGCCATTACGGCCCGATCGTCATCGATCCCGCCGGCGCCGACCCGGTCCAGTACGACCGCGAGCATGTGCTCGTGCTCGCCGACCACAGCCCGCTTTCGCCGCAGGAGATCTTCCGCCGGATGAAGGTCGATCCCGGACATTTCAACTTCCAGCGCCAGACGCTTGCGGGCCTGCTCTCGGGCAAGGACCAGAAGTCGAGGGACCGGCTCGACTGGGGCCGCATGCGGATGGACCCGACCGACATCTCCGACGTCACCGGCTCGACCTACACCTATATCGTCAACGGCCATGGTCCGCGCGACAACTGGACCGGTCTATTCAAGCCCGGCGAGCGCGTCCGGCTGCGCGTCATCAACGCCTCGGCGATGACCAGCTTCAACGTGCGCGTGCCGGGGCTTACGCTCTCGATCGTCCAGGCCGATGGCCAGAACGTGCATCCGGTCGAGGTCGAGGAATTCCAGATCGGGGTCGCCGAGACCTATGACGCCATCGTCACCCCGACGGAGGACAAGGCGTACACGATCGTCGCCGAGGCGACCGACCGGTCGGGAATGGCGCGCGCCACGCTTGCGCCGCGCGCCGGCATGGCCGGCGAAGTGCCGCCGCTCAGGAAACGCCCCCTCGCGACGATGAAGGACATGGGCATGGACATGTCGAGCATGCCCGGCATGGAAGGCATGGATATGTCCGGCGGCGCCCGCGGGCTCGATCCCACCGCGGAGCAGAACGCGTCGGCGAGGCTCGCGACCGGCGCCGCAGCGCCGATGGGTGGCATGGATCACGGCGCAATGCCCGGCATGGACCACGGCGCGATGCCCGGAATGGATCACGGCGCGATGCAGGGCATGGACCATGGCGGCATGGACATGGGCTCGATGAAGATGCGCGACTTCTCGAACGCGCCGCAGATCAAGCGCGGCCCGGGCGTGCAGACGATCTCGCCGATGCCGATGGACCGCACCGGCGAGCCCGGCCAGGGGCTCGAGGACGTCGGGCACAAGGTACTCGTCTACAAGGACCTGATGGCGCTCAACCGCAACCCGGACGTGCGCGCGCCGTCGCGCAGCATCGACATTCACCTGACCGGCAACATGGAGCGGTTCATGTGGTCGTTCGACGGCGAGAAGATGTCGGACAAGCACGAACCGATCCCGTTCATCGAAGGCGAGCGGGTGCGGGTGAACCTCGTCAACGACACGATGATGAGCCACCCGATCCACATTCACGGCCATTTCTTCGAGCTGGTCACCGGGCACGGCGACCACGGCCCGCGCAAGCACACCGTGATCGTCCAGCCGGGCGGCAAGGTAACCTGGGATTTCACCGCCGACGCGGTCGGCGACTGGGCGTTCCACTGCCACCTGCTCTACCACATGGAGGCGGGGATGATGCGGATCGTCAGCGTGCGGCCGAAGGGAGAGGCGGCATGAACCGGCCCGTCGTCGCCCTCATGGCGTCCACCGCGATCGCGTTCGCGCAGCCGGTGCTCGCGCAGGATCATTCGCAACACCAGGGCATGAACATGCCGGGGATGCAGCAGCCCGCACCCGCCAGCAAGCCGGCGCCGAAGAAGCCCGCACCCAGAAAGCCCGCTCCCCGGAAGCCGACCCCGAAGCCCGCTGCCAAGGCAGCGCCGAAGCCCGCCGAGGCGCCGGGCGACGACATGCAGGGCATGGATCATTCAGGCCATGACGCGATGGGCCAGACGCCGCCTGCCGCGAACCAGGCCAAGCCCGGCGAGGCGATGCCCGGCATGGACATGCAGGACCATAGCCAGCACGGCGCCGCACCCGCCGGGGCGCATGGCGGGATGGCGATGACCGGGACCGCATTGCCCGCGGGCGATGCCCCGGCGCCCTCGCCGCCGATGGACCATTATGCCGACCGCCAGTTCCCGAAGGACGAGATGGCGCGTGCGCGCGAGCGCATGATGCGCGAGCAGGGCGGGCAGACCTTCTATCAGGTGATGTTCAACCTCGCCGAATATCGCGCGCGCGCGGGCCGCGACGGCTATCACTGGGACGGCGAGGCGTTCGTCGGCGGCGACATCAACCGCCTCTGGCTCAAGTCCGAGGGCGAGGGCGCGTTCGGCGAACCGCTCGAGAAGGCGGAGGCCCAGTTGCTCTACAGCCGCGCGATCGATCCCTATTTCAACCTCCAGGCCGGCATCCGCCAGGATTTCGGACGCGGGCCGAACCGCACCTACGCGACAATCGGGTTGGAGGGGCTCGCGCCCTATATGTTCGAAGTCGGGGGCGCGCTGTTCCTTTCGACCAAGGGCGACCTGCTCGGCCGGGTCGAAGGCTATTACGACCAGCGGATCACCCAGCGGCTGATCCTGCAGCCGCGCGTCGAACTCAACCTCGCGGCGCAGGACGTCCCCGAGAACCGCATCGGTGCCGGGCTGACCGATGCGGAGCTGGGTCTCAGGCTGCGCTACGAGATCTCGCGCCGGTTCGCGCCCTATGTCGGCGTTGCCTATGAGGCGAAGACCGGCCGCACCGCCGATTTCGCGCGCGCGGATGGGGAGAAACCCACCGGCACGAGTTTCGTCGCCGGCGTGCGGCTCTGGTTCTGACGGGCATCGACCGGCCGGAGCGCTTCGGCGCCCCGATCATTGTCGAAAGGGGCAAGGAGGAAAACGATGATGAAGAACGCCTATGCCAGCCTCGCGCTGCAGACCATCATCAGCGCCATCGCCATGTACCTGGTGATGTTCGTGATGATCGACGGCCTGGGGAGCTTCTACAACAACCTCAACATGCTCTACATGACGCTGATGATGGTCGCGCCGATGGTGGTGCTGATGATCCTCGCGATGCGGCACATGTTTCCGTCCAAAGCCGCCAATATGGCGCTGCTGGTGGGCGCCGCGCTTGTCTTCGTCGGCAGCTTCGCGCTGATCCGCACGCAGACCACGATCGGCGACGTCCAGTTCCTCCGCTCGATGATCCCGCACCATTCGGGTGCAATCCTGATGTGCCGCGAAGCCAAGCTTGGCGATCCCGAGATCATCGCGCTCTGCGAGCGGATCAAGCAGTCGCAGGCAGAGGAGATCGACCAGATGAAAGCGATCCTCGCGCGCAAATGAGCAAACGCCCGACGTCGGCATTGTTCGTAAAGCCCATCGCGTCTAGGATCGTGGCACCGTGAAGCGCGCGCTGCAGCTCTTTCTGCTCCTGGGAGCCCTGATCGGCCTGTTCGGGCTGGAGGGCGCCTATGCCGGTGCCCCGCGCATGTCCGCGCCCGCCGCCGCGACGGCGATGGCAACGATGCCGATGGACGCCGACTGCATGGCGATGATGGCGAAGGAAGCGCGGAAACCGCAGCCGATGCCCGGGCCGTGCAAGGGCATGACGCTCGACTGCATCGCCGCGATGGGCTGCGTGCTGCCAATGCTGACCGGCGTCTCCGGTCCTGCGCTCGCCGCGCCTCCCACCTCTTCGAAGACCCAATACTGGACCGTCACCCGAGTCCTGGCCGGAGACGACCGGCCACCCGACCTGCATCCGCCTTCCATCCTGGCCTGATTCGTCGAGCCGCTACGGGCATGCGTGTTCTCGCGCTGCTCCCTGGCGGCTCTCTTCGATGATCTGGTCAAGGAATATCACAATGAAGGTTCATGTTCTCGTCGCCGCGCTCGGCGCGGCGTTCCTCCTGCCCGTGCCTGCGCTTGCGCAAGACGGCGCGCGGCACAGCGGTAGCGGCCACTACGAGTGGCGGCAGGTGCCGCAATTCGGTCCGCGCGCGACCGGCCCGGTGCAGAAGCGCGTCTGGGTGGCGGACGCGCAGGCAGCCGACTGCCGCTGCGACGCCATGAAAATCGCGGCGGCAGACTGCATGCAGAACATGCAGGGCATGATGCCCCCGGCGCATCGCGCCGGTTAGGCCGCAATATGGCTGGCAAGACTTTGCGATAACGGCCCTGCCGGGTGCCGACGGGGTTTGCGCTCCGTCGGCACCCATAGCGTCCGTTCGACCGTCGCGGCCAGCCTGATCCCAGCCGATCAGGAACCGATTCCATGCGATTTCTTATTCTCGCGCCGCTGCTCGCGGCGCTGCCCGGCATGGCGCTGGCGGACCCGCTGACCTTCAGCGAGGCGCTCAGCCGCGCACAGGCGCAGGCACCGTCGCTCAGGGCGCGCGCGCTCGATGTCGAGGCGCGGCGCTCCTCCGCCACGTCCGCCGGGCAACTGCCCGATCCCCGGCTCGGCGTCGGGCTCGACAATTATCCGATATCGGGGCCGCTTGCCTTCAGCCTCGACCGCGACGAGATGACAATGGCGCGGATCGGTATCAGCCAGGACGTGCCCAACGGTGCCAAGCGTCGCGCGCGCACCGGCCGGGCCCAGGCCGATATCGGCGTCGCCGAGGCGGATGCCGAGGCCGAGGCGCGCCGCGTTCGCGTGGCCACGGCGCTTGCCTGGATTGATCTCGCTTATGCCGAACGCCGGCTCGCCGCGGTCGACAAGGCGCTCGCCGAGCTCGCCCAATATGTGTCGTCGGCGGCATCGAGCGTCGTATCGGGCTCGGCGCGGCCCGCGCAGACGCTCGATATCCGCCAGGCGGTCGCGGTGCTGGAGGACCGGCGCAGCGAAGTCGCGGCGGAAGTGGCCCGGGCACGCGCGACCCTCTCGCGCTGGACGGGGGATCCGCGACCGGAGATCGAAGGGCCGGTCCCCGAGTTCGCCATCGATCCCGACCGGCTGCGGGTTGCGCTGGAACGGCACCCGGATCTCGCGGCCGCGATCGCGCGGGTAAACGCGGCCGAGGCCGAGGTCGGCGTAGCCCGCGCCGAGAAGCGGCCCGATTGGGGGTTCGAACTCGCCTATCAGAAACGCGGCAGCAGTTATGGCGACATGGTCTCGCTCGGCGCGACGATGAGCCTGCCGCTGTTCGCCAAGAGGCGCCAGGATCCCAGGATCGACGCCGCGGTCGCCGGCGAAGGCGCGGCACTGGCGCACCGCGAGGACTTGCGACGCGCCCTGGCCGCCGACCTGGAGGCGGGCCTTGCCGATCACCTCATGCACCATGAGCAATGGATGCGCGCCCAGGACACGCTCCTGCCGCTCGCGCGCCAAAGGGTCGATCTCGAGACGGTGAGCTATTCCGCCGGCCGCGCGACCCTGCTCGACCTGATCCAGGCGCAGACCATGTTCGCCGACGCCGCGCTCCAGACGCTCGATCGCGAAGCCACCGTCGCACGCGACGCCGCGCGTCTGGTGCTGACCTACGGGGGAGACCAATGACCATCCAGCTATCCCGCCGCGCCCGGCTCGGGCTCGCGGCCGCCGCCCTCGCGCTCGTCGCGGGCGGCAGCGGCTACGGCATCGCCCGGCTCACCCGGAGCGAGCCGCCGCAGCAGCAAGCCGGCCAGGAGGGCCGCAAGATTCTCTACTGGTACGATCCGATGGTGCCGAGCCAGCATTTCGACAAACCCGGCAAGTCGCCCTTCATGGATATGCAGCTCGTGCCCAAATATGCGGGCGGAGCCGAGGGCATGGCGGGCGTGGCGATCGATCCGGCGCGCGTGCAGAGTCTCGGGCTACGCGTGGCCACGGCCGAGCGCGGCGCACTGGTGAGCGGGCTCACCGCGACCGGGACGATCGACTTCAACCAGCGCGACGTGGCGATCGTGCAGTCACGCGCGGCGGGCTTCGTGAACCGCGTCTATGCGCGCGCGCCGGGCGACGTGATCGGCGCGGGCGCACCGCTCGCCGACCTGCTCGTTCCCGAATGGGCAGGCGCCCAGGCGGAATATCTCGCGGTGCGCCGAACCGGCAATGCCGCGCTGGCAAATGCGGCGCGCCAGCGGCTCGCGCTGCTCGGCATGCCGCCGGGCACGATCGCCGCGGTCGAGCGCAGCGGCCGTCCGCACAACGTGATTACAGTTTCGACGCCGACCGGCGGCACAATCAAGACGCTCGGCGTGCGGCAGGGCATGACCGTCGCCGCCGGGCAGACGCTCGCCGAGGTGAACGGGCTCGGCACGGTCTGGCTCAATGCCGCGGTGCCCGAGGCGATGGCCGGGCGGCTCCGCCCGGGCCAGGGCGCGACGGCGACGCTCTCTGCTTATCCGGGCGAGCGCTTCACCGGACGCGTCGCCGCGATCCTGCCCGACGTCCAGGCCGAGAGCCGGACGCTGACCGTCCGCATCGAACTGCCCAACCGGGGCGGACGCCTGCGTCCGGGCATGTTCGCCAGCGTAGATTTCGGCGGGAGCGGCCGGGCGGCCTTGCTCGTGCCGTCCGAAGCGGTGATCCGCACGGGCAGGCGCACGCTCGTCATGCTGGCGCTTGCCGGTGGGCGCTACCAGCCCGCCGAAGTACAGGCCGGCGGCGAAGCCGGTGGCAGGACCGAGATCCTCGCCGGCCTCGCCGAGGGCGAGAAGGTCGTGGCCTCTGGCCAGTTCCTGCTCGATTCCGAGGCGAGCCTTTCGGGCGTGCCGGCACGTCCGATCGTCGGCGCGACCCCGCCAGCCGCGCAATCCGCCTTGTATGAGGCGGTCGGGCGAATCGCGAAGATCGACGCGCAGGGCGTGACGCTCGACCATGGCCCGGTGCCGGCACTCAAATGGCCGGCGATGACCATGACCTTCCGGCTCGGCAATCCGGTACTCGCACGCGGGTTCAAGGCCGGCGACCGGGTGCGGTTCGGCTTCGACCAGCCGCCCGAGGGGCCGACGCTGCGGCGCATGACGCGTGAGACCGGCCAATGATCGCGCGCCTCATTCAATGGTCGGTCGCGAACAAGCTGTTCGTCATGCTCGGCGCGCTGGCGCTGGTCGCCGCCGGGCTGTGGGCGGTGCGCGCGACGCCGATCGACGCGCTGCCCGATCTCTCGGACACGCAGGTGATCATCCGCACCAGCTTCCCCGGACAGGCACCCCAGATCGTGGAGAACCAGGTCACCTATCCGCTGGCGACCACCATGCTCTCGGTCCCCGGCGCGAGGACGGTTAGGGGCTACAGCTTCTTCGGCGACAGCTTCGTCTATGTGATCTTCGCCGACGGCACCGATCTCTATTGGGCGCGCAGCCGGGTCCTCGAATATCTCAACCAGGTGCAGGGCCGACTGCCCGAGACGGCGCGCAGCGCGATCGGGCCGGACGCGACCGGGGTCGGCTGGGTTTATGAATATGCGCTGGTCGACCGCACCGGCGGTCACGACCTGTCGCAATTGCGAAGCCTTCAGGACTGGTTCCTGCGCTACGAGCTCAAGAGCCTGCCCGGTGTCGCCGAGGTGGCGAGCATCGGCGGCATGGTCCGGCAATATCAGGTCGTGCTCGATCCGGTGAAGCTCGCCGGCTACGGCGTCACCCATGGCCAGGCGGTCGAAGCGATCCAGCGCGCCAACCAGGAGGCGGGCGGGGCGGTCGTCGAGCTGGCCGAGGCCGAATATATGGTCCGCGCCTCGGGCTATCTGAAGTCGCTCGACGACTTCCGCGCGATCCCGCTCAAGACCGGCGCTGGCGGCGTACCGGTGACCCTGGGCGATGTCGCCACTGTCCAGGTCGGTCCCGAGATGCGCCGCGGCATCGCCGAACTGGACGGCGATGGCGAGGTTGCCGGCGGCGTCGTGATCCTGCGCTCGGGCGCCGATGCGCGCACCACGATCGAGGCGGTCCGGAGCAAGCTCGCGGAGTTGAAGAAGAGCCTGCCCGCCGGCGTCGCGATCGTCCCGACCTATGACCGCTCGCAGTTGATCGACGCGTCGATCGACAATCTCACCCACAAGCTGATCGAGGAATTTGTCGTCGTCGCGCTCGTCTGCGCGCTGTTCCTCTGGCACGTCCGCTCGGCGCTGGTCGCGATCGTGACGCTGCCGCTCGGCGTGCTCGCCGCGTTCGTGGTGATGCGGCTCCAGGGGGTCAACGCCAACATCATGTCGCTGGGCGGCATCGCCATCGCGATCGGCGCGATGGTCGATGCGGCGATCGTGATGATCGAGAACGCGCACAAGCACATCGAGCGTTGGGAAGAGGCGCATCCGGGCGAGAAGCTGAAGGGTGCCGAGCGCTGGCGCGTCATCGCCCAGGCGGCGATCGAGGTCGGCCCGGCCTTGTTCTTCAGCCTGCTGATCATCACCCTGTCCTTCGTGCCGGTGTTCACCCTGCAGGCGCAGGAAGGACGCCTGTTCGCGCCGCTCGCCTTCACCAAGACCTGGACGATGGCGGCCGCAGCGATCCTGTCGGTGACGCTGGTGCCGGTGTTGATGGGCTGGCTGATCCGCGGACGCATTCCGTCGGAGCAGGCCAACCCGGTCAACCGCTTGCTGACCGCCGCCTATCGGCCCGCGATCGACTGGACGCTTAAGCGGCCAAGGACGGTGCTGGTGATCGCCGCCCTGGTGTTCGCGACGACGGCCTGGCCGGCGGCGCGGCTGGGCGGCGAGTTCCTGCCGGCGATGGACGAGGGCGATCTGCTCTATATGCCCTCGGCGTTGCCCGGCCTTTCTGCGGCCAAGGCCTCCGAACTGCTTCAGCAGACCGACCGGATGATCAAGGCCGTACCCGAGGTGCAGAGCGTGTTCGGCAAGGCCGGACGTGCCGAGAGCGCGACCGATCCCGCGCCGCTCGAGATGTTCGAGACCACGATCCGCTTCAAGCCGCGCGACCAGTGGCGGCCGGGCATGACGCCGGAGAAGCTTGTCGAGGAGCTCGACCACGCGGTGAAGGTGCCGGGGCTCGCCAATATCTGGGTGCCCCCGATCCGCAACCGCATCGACATGCTCGCGACCGGCATCAAGAGCCCGATCGGGGTCAAGGTGTCGGGCAGCGATCTTGCCGAGATCGACCGTATTGCGCGCGACGTGGAAGGCGTGGCGAAGACCGTGCCCGGCGTCAGCTCGGCGCTCGCCGAGCGGCTGACCGGTGGGCGCTATCTCGATATCGACATCGATCGCGCCGCGGCCGCGCGCTACGGGCTCAACATCGCCGACGTCCAGGCGATCGTCTCGGGCGCGGTCGGCGGCGAGACGATCGGCCAGACCGTCGAGGGGCTGGCGCGCTATCCGATAAGCGTCCGCTACCCGCGCGAGCTGCGGGATACCCCTGACGCCCTGCGCGACCTGCCGGTGCTGACGCCGTCGGGCCAGCAGATCACACTTGGTACGGTCGCCAGGATCGCGATCGCCGATGGGCCGCCGATGCTCAAGACCGAGAATGGGCGGCCCTCGACCTGGGTCTATGTCGATGTCCGCGGGCGCGACCTCGCCTCGGTTGTGTCCGACCTGCAACGGGCGGTGGCGCGGCAGGTGAAGCTCTCGCCGGGGGTGTCGATCGCCTATTCGGGGCAGTTCGAGTATCTCCAGCGCGCGCTCAACCGGCTGAAGCTGGTCGTGCCGGCAACGCTCGCGATCATCTTCCTGCTTCTGTTCCTGATCTTCCGGCGGGTGGGCGAGGCGGCGCTGATCATGGGCACGCTCCCGTTTGCGCTGACCGGCGGGTTCTGGATGCTCTACCTGCTCGGCTACCACCAGTCGGTCGCGACCGGGGTGGGGTTCATCGCGCTCGCCGGCGTTGCCGCCGAGTTCGGCGTGGTGATGCTGATCTATCTGCGCCACGCGCTGGCGGAGCGCAGTCCCGATCCGGATGCGGAGGCGGTCCAGGCAGCGGTCCGCGAGGGGGCGCTGCACCGCGTGCGCCCCAAGGCGATGACGGTCGCGGTGATCATCGCCGGTCTGCTGCCGATCCTGGTCGGCAGCGGCGCCGGCTCGGAGGTGATGCGCCGCATCGCCGCGCCGATGATCGGCGGCATGCTCACCGCGCCGCTGCTTTCGATGTTCGTCATCCCCGCCGCCTGGCTGCTGATGCGGCAGCGGCAGGCAGCACAATCCCCTCGCTCGACCGTTCAACCTGAAAGGAGACTATGATGAAGCCTCTCTACCTGATCCCCGCGCTCGGCCTCGCCGTGCTGCTCGCCGCCTGTGGCGAGAAGGCGGCGACCAACGCGACCGCTCCCGCCAATATCGCATCGGCCGAAACCGCTGGCGGCATGGCCGGCATGGACAACATGTCCGGCGACATGGGCAATATGGCGATGCCGATGACGAAGACCGCTCATGCCACCGGTACGGTCAAGGCGATCGACAAGGCCGCAGGCACGGTCACGCTCGAGCATGGTCCGATCGCCGAGGCCAACTGGCCGGCGATGACGATGGCGTTCAAGGCCGCCCCGGCGCTGCTCGACAGCGTGAAGGTGGGTGACAAGGTCGCGTTCGACCTGAAACTCGAGGGCAATGGGGGCGAAGTGACTGCGATCACAAAGCAATGAAGATGCGAGCGCCGGTCGCCTGGGTTCAGGTGGCCGGCGCAAGCGCTTCTAGAATGCGGCATTCGGCGATCGCGCCGCCCTTGCATGAGGCGACCAACGCGCTCAGCTCGCGGCGCAGCGCGGTCAGGTCGGCGATCTTGCGATCGACCTCGCGCAGATGCTCGGTGGCAATGGTATCGACCGTCGCACAGTCCTGACAACGATCGTCCGAAAGCGCGAGCAGGGCGCGGACCTGGTCGAGGGGGAAGCCCAGATCGCGGGCGCGCCGGATGAACGACAGCCGGGCGAGCTCGCGCTGCCCATAGCTGCGATAATTGCCCGCCGTCCGTGGTGGTGCCGCCAGCAGGCCGATCTTCTCATAATAGCGGATCGTCTCGACCTGGGTGGCCGTGGCCTTCGCAAGCTGTCCGATCGTCAGTCCCGTCATCGCTTGACCCTGTAGTTGCTACAGGGTGCATATGGCGTGTCGACTCGGAGTTTGCGAGGAGGAACCTGTGGCCTGTTCGAGCTGCGCCTGCGACGACAAGAAGCCTGCGGTCGATCCGCGCTGGCGCCGCGCGCTGTGGATCGCGCTCGGCGTCAACGCCGTGATGTTCGCCGCCGAGATGGCCGCGGGCATCGCCGGCGGCTCGAAGGCACTTCAGGCCGATGCGCTCGATTTCCTCGGCGATTCGGCCAATTACGCGATCAGCCTCGGCGTCGCCGGCATGGTGCTCGCCTGGCGCGCGCGCGCCGCGCTGCTCAAGGGCGTCACGCTTGGCCTGCTCGGACTCTATGTCCTGGCCGCGACGCTCTGGGCGGCATGGCATGGCACCATGCCCAAGGCCGAAATGATGGGTGTGGTCGGGGTGGTGGCGCTTGTCGCCAATGGCGGTGTCGCCCTGATGCTCTACCGGTTCCGCAGCGGCGACGCGAACATGCGCTCGGTATGGATCTGCTCGCGCAACGATGCGATCGGCAACGTCGCAGTGGTGCTTGCAGCCGCCGGTGTGTTCGGTACCGGCACCGCCTGGCCGGACCTAATCGTCGCCGGCGTGATGGCGGCGCTGGGGATCGGCGGCGGTGTGCAGATCGTGCGGCAGGCGCTCACCGAGTTGCGCGCTACCGGCAGCGTGGAGCAATCAGCGCTAACCTTGCGCGGGAATAGCTGATAAGAGCCGGTCCCGATGGCGCGCATCCTCACCTTCCTGACTTGCCTGGCGGTTGTCGTATCGCTCGGCTGGGGGTCGTTTGCGCACGCGATGGAGCCGGTCGGTTGCATCGATGTCGAGACCAGCGCGGTGACCGGGCATGTCGAGGGCGACCGCGACGAAGTACCGGCGGACGGCGACAAGGGCTATCCGCACCATCACGCGGGCTGCCAGGGACATCAGGTCGCCGCCCCGTTCGAGAGCGCGCCCACCTTTGCCCCTGTTTCGATTGACCGCCCGCTTGGCCTCGCCCAGCTGGTTGAGCTGCACGGCGCGACCACCGACCCGGCTCTCCGCCCTCCGCAAGCCTGACTGCCATACGCCCGCCGGCCCTGAGCTGCGCGGGACTCGTCTGGTTTGTCAGGAGTTTCATAGATGCATCGATTTGTCGCGGCGTTGCTCGCCGCGGCGTCCTGTGCCGGTGTGGCGCAGGCGCAGACGTCGCCGTCTGTAGAGGCGGGTGATGTCCTCACCCTGGATACGGCGCTCGCGCAGGCGGGCGTCTCCTCTCCCCAGGCGGAGGCCGCAACCCAAGGCATCCGCGCGGCCGAAGCGGGCCGGACGGTAGCGGGGCTTCGGCCCAACCCGTCGGTGTCTGCGGAGGCCGAAAATGTCGTCGGCAGCGGACCCTATCGCGGGTTCGACCAGGCCGAGACCACGGTCAGCTTCTCGATGCCGCTCGAGCTGGGCGGCAAGCGCGGCGCGCGGGTCGGCGTCGCCGAGGCGCGGATCGGGCGCGCCGAGCTGGACGCGGCGATCACGCGGGCCGATATCCGGCTGCGCGTCACCCAGGCCTATATCGAGGCGGTCGCCGCCGACCGGCGGCTGACCATCGCGCGCGACCAGCTGCGCATCGCCAACGAGGCGCTGCGGGTCGCGAAGGACCGGGTGATGGTCGGGGAGAGCTCGCCGATCGACGAGCAGCGCACCTCGGTCGCCCAGATCAACGCGCAGGCCGGGCTGGAACGCGCCGAGCGCGCCTACCGGGTCGCGCGCGACAATCTCGGGTTGCTGCTCGGCCAGCCCGTGACGGGCGCACTCGACCAGGGCTGGTTCGACCGGGTGCGCAGCTATGGGCCGGACGCCCGGCCGACCGCGGACGGCACGCTCGCCTATGCGGCGGCACGGGCCGATCTCCGGATCGCCGACGCCAATGTCCGGCTGGCGCGCAGCCAGCGGGTGCCCGACCTGACGCTGAGCGCGGGCGCGCGGCGCCTGTCGGCGACGGGCGATACCGCAGCGGTACTTGGCGTGTCGGTGCCGCTGCCGTTCTTCAACAACGGCCGCGCCGCGATCAGCCAGGCCAATGCCGAGCGCAACCAGGCCGAGGCAAGGCAGCGGGCAGCCAGGCTCGACGCCGAGCAGGATATCGCGATCGCCCGGCGCGACCGCGACAATGCTGCAGCCAGCGTCCACGCCTCCGGGCCGGCGCTGGCGGCGGCCACCGAAGCCGCCCGCATCGCGCGGCTCGGCTATGGCCAGGGCAAGTTCGACCAACTCGTCCTGCTCGATGCCGAACGCACGCTCGCCGAGACCCGCAACGCCGCGGTCGATGCGCTTGCCGCGTATCATGATGCCGAGGCCCGACTGGAGCGCCTGACCGCGCCGGCGCCCGCTTCCACCGGAGACAATCGATGACGAACAACAATATCCGCCTCCTCGGTGGCGCGGCCGGCATTGCGCTGATCGCCGGACTCGGAGGCTATGGCATCTCGCAATGGTCGTCGGCGCCGACGGCGCTGATCGGCGCCGAAGCGCCGAAGAAGGAAGAATCCGCTGAAGCGCCGACCGATAGCGTCGCGATGACGGAAGACGCCATTCGCCAGGCGGGGATCGCAACCGAGACGGTGCAGCCCGGCGGCCTGGGTGCCGAGATCGTGTCGCAGGCGACCGTGGCGCATGCGCCCTCGGGCGAGGCGATCGTGACGGCGCGTGCCGCCGGCGCGGTCAGCCGCGTGTTCAAGCGGCTGGGGGACCCGGTGCGCGCCGGCGAGACGCTCGCGATCGTCGAGAGCCGCGATGCGGCGCAGATCGCCGCGGATCGCTCGGTGGCGAACGCCAAGGTCGTCCAGGCGCAGAAGGCGCTGGCGCGCGAGCAGTATCTCTACAAGGAGCGCGTCTCGGCGCGCGTCGAGCTCGAGACGGCCCAGGCAGAGGCTGCAACCGCCGCGGCGGAAGCCCGGCGCGCGCAGGTCGCGGCCGGCGCCGCCAAGGTCACCCGCGATGGCCGCGGCGTGATCGTCTCCAGTCCGATATCGGGACGCGTCACTGCCGAAGCGGTGTCGCTCGGCGCCTTCGTCCAGCCCGAAACCGAGCTGTACCGTGTCGCCGATCCGAGCAAGATCCAGATCGAGGCGGCGATCGCGCCGGCCGACGCGCAGCGCGTCTCGCCCGGCGACAAGGGCGTAGTCGAGCTGCCCGACGGGCGCACGGTGGAAGCCAGCGTCCGCGCCGTCACCCCGACGCTCAGCGGCGAGACGCGTTCGGCCACCGCGGTGCTCGACGTGCCGGCAGGGCTTCAGCCCGGTCTCGCGGTGCGCGTGCGGCTGCTCCCCGCGCACGGCACGATGAGCAAGGCGATCGTGGTCCCCGAGGACGCGGTCCAGTCGCTGGAAGGCCGCGACGTCGTGTTCGTGCGCACGCCGCAGGGCTTCCGCGCGGTCACCGTACGGCTCGGCCAGCGCAGCGCCGGCCGGGTCGAGATCCTGTCCGGCCTCCAGGCCGGCCAGACCGTCGCCACGCGCAACGCATTCCTGCTCAAGGCCGAGCTCGGCAAGGGCGCCGGTGAGGAGGAATAAGCGATGATCGCAAGTCTTATGGCGCTCTCCGTGCGCGCACGGTGGGCGGTCCTCTTCATCTTTCTGGCCGTCGCGGGCCTCGGCGCCTGGCAGCTGACCAAGCTGCCGATCGACGCGGTGCCCGACATCACCAACAAGCAGGTTCAGATCAACACCATCGACCGCGGGCTCTCCCCGGTCGAGATGGAGAAGCTGGTCACCTATCCGATCGAGACGGCGCTCGCCGGCATTCCCGGGTTGGAGACCACGCGTTCCCTGTCACGCAACGGCTTCAGCCAGGTCACCGCGATCTTCTCGGATTCGACCGATCTCTATTTCGCCCGCCAGCAGGTCGGCGAGCGGCTGACGCAGGCGCAGGAAAACCTGCCCCAGGGCGTCCAGCCGCAGATCGGTCCGGTCACCACCGGGCTCGGCGAGGTCGTCATGTACACGGTCGGCTATGCCAATCCGGACGGCAAGGGCGCGAAGACCGCCGACGGCCAGCCGGGCTGGCAGTCGGACGGCAGCTACCTGACGCCCGAGGGCGAGAAGCTCACCGACGAGGTCGCCAAGGCCGCCTATCTGCGCACGGTACAGGACTGGATCATCCGACCCCAGTTGCGCACCGTCTCGGGCGTTGCCGGCGTCGACTCGATCGGCGGCTATGCCAAGACCTTCGTGGTCGAGCCCGACCCGGTGAAGCTCTCCAATTACGGCATCTCGTACAGCGAACTCGGCGAGGCGCTGGAGAATGCCAATCTCGCGGTCGGCGCCAATTTCTTCAACCGCGCCGGCGAAGCCTATCTCGTCCGTGCCGATGCCCGCATCCGCTCGGTCGAGGAGATCCGCAACGCCGTCGCCGCAACCCGCGGCGGCGTGCCGATCACCGTCGGCCAGATCGCCACCGTCAAGGTCGGCGGCGATCTGCGCACCGGCGCCGCCAGCATGAACGGCGACGAGGCGGTGGTCGGCACCGCGCTGATGCTGATCGGCGAGAACAGCCGCATCGTCGCCAGGGCGGTCGGCGACAAGCTCGACCAGGTCGCCAAGACGCTGCCGCCCGGCATCAAGGTCCAGGTAGTGCTCGACCGCGCCAAGCTGGTCAACGCGACCGTCTCGACCGTCGAGCGCAACCTCACCGAGGGCGCGATCCTTGTGGCCGGAGCGCTGTTCCTGCTGCTCGGCAACTGGCGCGCGGCGATCATCGCGGTGCTCGTTATCCCTTTCTCCTTCCTGATGATGGCGATGGGGATGAACGCGTTCCGGGTGCCGGGGAACCTGATGAGCCTCGGCGCGCTCGACTTCGGCCTGATCGTCGACGGCGCGGTGATCATCATCGAGAATTGCCTGGCGCGCCTCGCGCATCGCCAGGAGCACGAGGGCAGGCTGCTCAACCTGCGCGAGCGGCTCGAGGAGACGATGCGGGCCAGTCAGGAGATGATCCGGCCGACCGTGTTCGGCCAGGCGATCATCCTGTTCGCCTTCGCCCCGCTGCTGATGTTCACCGGGGTGGAGGGCAAGACCTTCTCGCCAATGGCCATCACCATCATGCTGGCGCTGGTCGCGGCGTTCATCCTCGCGATCACGCTGGTCCCGGCGCTCGTCGCTTTGCTCATCCGCGGGCGCGTCGCCGAAAAGGAGGTCTGGCTGATCCGCAAGTCGAAGGAGCGCTATTTGCCGCTGCTCGACAAGGCGATCGCGCGGCCCTGGCCGTTCATCGTCGGCGGAATCGCGTTCTTTCTCGCGGCCGTTCCGGCCTTCGGGCTGCTGGGATCGGAGTTCATTCCTCAGCTCGACGAGAAGAATGTGGCACTCGCCTCGACGCGCGTGCCCTCGGTCAGCCTCGACCAGTCGCTCGCCATGCAGCGCAAGGTCGAGGACGCGGTGCGCAAGCTCCCCGAGGTCGAGCTGATGTTTTCCAAGACCGGCACGGCGGAGGTCGCGACCGACCCGATGCCGCCCAACGTCTCGGACGCCTTCGTCATCCTCAAGCCCCAGGACCAATGGCCGGCAGGCGTCACCACCAAGGAACAGGTGCTCGCCCGCATCGAAAAGGCTGCGGGCGGCCAGCTCGGCAATCTGTTCGAGGTCAGCCAGCCGATACAGCTGCGCTTCAACGAGCTGATCGCGGGCGTGCGGGGCGACGTCGCGATCAAGCTCTATGGCGACGATCTCGACAAGATGTCGGCCTCGGCGAACGAGATCGTCCGGGTGCTCCAGGGCATTCGCGGCGCTGCGAGCGTCAAGGCGGACCAGACGGGCGGCGCGCCGACCCTCGACGTCCGCTTCGATCGTGCCGCGATCGCGCGCTACGGGCTGACGGTGAAGGAAGTCGCGGACACCGTCTCCGCGGCGATGGGCGGACGCGAGTCCGGCCTGCTCTTCGAGGGCGATCGCCGCTACGAGGTCGCGGTGCGCGTGCCCGAGACGACGCGCGCCAATCTCGACGAGGTGATGGCGCTACCGGTGCTGCTCCCGCAGCAGGAAGGGCAGGCGCGGCGGTCGATCCCGCTCAGCCAGGTGGCGCAGATCCGCTTCACCGATGGCCTCAACCAGATCACCCGCGAGAACGGCAAGCGCCGCGTGGTGATCCAGATGAATCTGCGCGACCGCGACGCCGGCTCGTTCGTCGACGAGGCGATGGCCAAGGTCGGGCAGGTCAAGCTGCCGTCCGGCTATTATCTGGAATGGGGCGGCCAGTTCCAGAACCTCCAGGCGGCCTCGCAGCGCCTGTCGATCGTGGTCCCGATCTGCTTCGCGATCATCTTCGGGCTGCTCTACCTGGCACTCGGCGGACTGGGCCGGGCGGCGGCGGTGTTCCTCGCGGTACCGCTCGGGCTCGCCGGCGGCGTATTCACCCTGGCGCTGACGGGCATCGCCTTCTCGGTCTCGGCCGCGGTGGGCTTTATCTGCCTGGCCGGCGTTGCGGTGCTCAACGGTCTGGTCGTGATGACGGCGATCCGCGAACGGCTCGAGGCGGGGCTCGCCCTGACCGAGGCGATCCGCGAGGGCATGGCCGAGAAGATGCGGGCGGTCGTCATGACTGGCTTCGTCCCGGCGATCGGCTTCGTGCCGATGGCACTGGCCCATGGCACCGGCGCCGAGGTCCAGAAGCCGCTCGCCACCACCGTCATCGGCGGCCTGATCGCCGCGACCATCCTCACCCTGCTGGTGCTCCCGGCCATCGCCAGAGTTGTTCTTGGCGTGACGGAGGGGCGCAAGCCCGGGACCGGGGAAGAACGGGACGAGGACGGCGACGCCGCTCCGCAGTCTGAAGCGTGAGGAGGGACGACCATGTCCGACGTCAAATTGCTTCGCATCTACACCGATGAAGCCGCCTATTTCGGGGACCGCAAGGTCCTCGAAGTGGTCGCCAGCCGCGCGCGTGACGCGGGGCTGGCCGGCGCGACCGTGCTCGAGGCGCTGATCGGCTTCGGCCGCTCGGCGCATGTCCACCGCCGCCACATTCTCGAAAGCGAACGCGCGGTCGTGATCGAGATCGTCGATGGCGAAAGCGCGCTGCGTGCCTTCGCGGCCTCGCTGCAGGATGTCCCCGAACTCGGGCTGATCACGCTCGAACCGGTCGAGATCCTCGGCGGCAACTTCGCCCAGGGGAAGGCGGCCTGATGTCCGCGCTCGCCTATACGCTGGTGCCAGTGGCGGCGGTCCTGCTGGGATCGCTCGTCGCCTTGCTCCGGCGGCCGGGCGAGGCGGTTGTCAGCGCGATGCAGCACCTCGCCGCCGGCGTTGTGTTCGCGGCCGCCGCCACCGAGATCCTGCCCCAGGTGCTGCATCAGGCATCGCCTGCGGCAACGTTGCTTGGTGGCGGCTTCGGCGTCGCGGTCATGCTCGGCCTCAAGCAGATCGAGGAACGCTTCGCCGGAAAGCTCGCCCTGCTGGCGGCGGTCGGCCTCGACATCCTGGTCGACGGGCTGGTGCTCGGGCTTGCGTTCATCGCCGGCGCCAAGGCCGGGATGCTGCTCACCATCGCGCTCACCCTCGAAGTGCTTTTCCTCGGTCTGTCGGTCACGACCGAGCTCGCCGAAGGCATGCGCTCCAAACTGCGGGTGCTGGCGATCGTCGCCGGGCTCGCGCTGATGCTTCCGCTCGGCGCGCTGGCGGCCATCCCCGTCGCGGCGCTGCCGCCGGCGGTGATCGCCGGCTTTCTGAGCTTCGGCCTCATGGCCTTGCTCTATCTGGTCACCGAGGAGCTGCTCGTCGAGGCGCATGCGAAGCCCGACACGCCGCTCATCTCGGCAATGTTCTTCGTCGGATTCCTGGTGCTGCTCCTGATCGAGGAGTCGCTCGGATGACTGCCTATTTCCCGTCCCGCACGCGGCTGGAGGCCGCCCATATTCTTGCAAGGGAACTGTGCTGATGCGCGCCAAGCTTCGCCTCGATATCCCGGTGGTCCTGCCCGAAGTGCCCGATGCCGCCGATGCGTGCGTCGTCCGCCTGATCGCCACGCTGGAAGGGCGCGACGGCATCGCCGAGGCGCATCTCGTGCCGCCGGAAAATGGCCATGAAGCGCAGCTCTGCGTTCATTACGACCCGGACAGCTTTTCGCTGGCGCGCATCAACGAGCTGGTCCGCGGCGCAGGCGCGCGCATCACCGAGCGGTTCGGCCACATCCTCTGGGAGGTCGACGGCATCGGCCATGAGCGCCGGGCGCGCACCGTCACCGAGCAGTTGCAGCGCGAGGCCGGCGTCCTTGAGGCCGAGGCCAGTTCCGCCGGGCTGATCCGGATCGAGTTCAATCGTGGCGAAACCTCTGCCGAAACGCTCGAAAAGGCGCTCGGCCGGCTCGGTGTCCAGCGCCGCACGGCGAGAACGAAGGCGGAAGGGGCACCGGGCCATGTCCACCGCGAGGGCGAGCCGCACGACCATGGCGACGGAAAAGGCCATGACCATGCAGCGGGCGAGCATGACCATGACCATGCGCATGGCGGGATCTTCGGCGCCAATACCGAGCTGATCTTCGCGCTCGCCTGCGGTGCGCTGCTCGGCATCGGCTTCGCCATCGAGAAGCTGGTCGCGGCGCCGGCATGGCTTCCGCTCGCTTTGTTCCTGGGCGCCTATTTCTGCGGCGGCTTCTTCACGCTGCGCGAGGCGATCGACAATCTGAAGCAGCGCCGCTTCGAGATCGACACGCTCATGCTGGTCGCAGCGGCAGGTGCCGCGGCGCTCGGCGCCTGGGCCGAGGGCGCGCTGCTCCTCTTCCTGTTCAGCCTGGGCCATGCGCTCGAACATTATGCGATGGGCCGCGCCAAGCGGGCGATCGAGGCCTTGGCCGAGCTGGCCCCCGAGACCGCGCTGGTCTTGCGCGACCGGGAGCTGAAGGAGCTGCCGGTCGAAGAGCTGGTGGTCGGCGACAACGTCACCGTGAAGCCCGACGAGCGCATCCCCGCCGACGGCTTCATTCTGAAGGGTACGACCAGCGTCAACCAGGCGCCTGTCACCGGCGAAAGCATGCCGGTCGACAAGCGCGCGGTGATGGACAATGCCGAGGCGCGCGCCAATCCCGATACGCTCGAGGCCGCCTATCGCGTCTATGCCGGCACGATCAACGGCAGCGGCCTGATCGAGATCGAGGTCACGCGCAAATCGACCGAGACCACGCTTGCCAAGGTGGTCAAGCTGGTCAGCGAGGCCGAGACGCAGAAGTCGCCCACCCAGCGCTTCACCGACCGGTTCGAGCGCATCTTCGTGCCGGCGGTGCTCGGGCTGACCGTGCTGCTGCTGTTCGCCTGGGTCGTGGTCGACGAGCCGTTCCGCGACAGCTTCTACCGCGCCATGGCGGTGCTGGTCGCGGCCAGTCCCTGCGCGCTGGCGATCGCCACACCGAGCGCGGTGCTGTCCGGGGTAGCGCGCGCTGCCCGCGGCGGCGTGCTGGTCAAGGGTGGCGGACCGCTCGAAAATCTCGGGTCGCTCACCGCCATCGCCTTCGACAAGACCGGCACGCTGACCGAGGGACGTCCGCGCATCACCGATGTCGTGCCGGCCGAGGGTGTCTCGGAAGAGGATCTGCTCGCGATCGCGGTCGCGGTCGAGAAACTGAGCGATCATCCGCTCGCCCGCGCGATCGCCCGCGACGGCGCCGACCGGCTCGCCGAGCGCAAGCTGCCCGAGGCGAGCGCCCTGGCGAGCCTGACCGGCCGGGGCGTCACCGCGCAGGTCGATGGCGAGTTGGTCGCGATCGGCAAGGCGGAGATGTTCGGTACCGACGGCATCGCGCCCTTGTCGGACGCCATGACCAAGGCGATCGAGACGCTGCGCGCCGAGGGCCGCACGACGATGGTGGTGCGCCGGGGCGACCGCGACATCGGCGCGATCGGCTTGATGGACACGCCGCGCGCGGCGGCGTCCAAGGCGCTCGACCGGCTGCGCGCGCTCGGCATGACCCGGATGATCATGATCTCGGGCGACAACCAGAAGGTCGCCGAAGCGATCGCCGCCGAGGTCGGCATCGACGAGGCCTGGGGCGACCTCATGCCCGACGACAAGGTCGGGGCGATCCGCAAGCTGCGCGACCAGGGCAAGGTCGCGATGGTCGGCGACGGGGTCAACGACGCGCCGGCCATGGCCAATGCGACGGTCGGCATCGCGATGGGCGCAGCCGGCTCCGACGTCGCGCTCGAGACCGCCGATGTCGCGCTGATGGCCGACGATCTTGCGCATCTGCCCTTCGCGGTCGGCCTCAGCCGGGCGACGCGGCGGATCATCCGCCAGAACCTGTTCGTCAGCCTGGGCGTGGTGGCGCTCCTCGTGCCGGCGACGATCCTCGGCCTCGGCATCGGCCCCGCGGTCGCCGCGCACGAAGGATCGACCTTGCTGGTCGTGTTCAACGCGCTGCGCCTGCTCGCCTATCGGGAGCGGGAGTGATGGCGGAAGCCGAGACGGAAACCTCGCTCGGCGTGCCGCCGGCCCTGGCCTGGCGGCTGCTCATGGATTTCGCCAGTTATGCCGCCTGGCACCCCTTTGTCCGGCTGAAGGGCGAGCCGCGGTTGGGCGAGATCGCCTATACCTATTCGTCCTCGCTCGCGCCCGATCGCGTCCTGCGCGCACCCGCCACGATCACCCGGCTCGATGCCGAGCGCTGCTTCGAATGGCGCAGCGGCGTCAAGCGGGTGTTCCTGACGATCGAATCCTGGACGCTCGAACCGCAGGGCGCGGGAACGCTGCTGACCCACCGGCTCGAATATCGCGGCGCGCTGCCGGCGCTGTTGCACAGCCGCCTGACGCGCAAGGCATCCGACATGGTGACGCGCACCAGTCATGCGCTCGCCGCCCATCTTGCGAAGGGCCGGACGGGCCAGGGATTGCCGGCTGACAAGGTCCCGCCGCGCAAGTCCCCGCAGCCGAAACGGCGAGGGCGATGAGCGGGCGCGTTCCCATCGACGCGGGAGGGCGCGGGCGGCGCTGGTCGGACGAGGACGATGCCGAGCTGCGCCGTCTGATCGCGGCACGCGAGCCGCCGGCCCGCATCGCCAGGGCCTTGAACCGGACCCAGGACGCCATTCGCGGTCGCGCCGCGGAACTACGGCTTACGCTGCCGTCGGCGCTGCGTCCGTGGAAGCGATTTGCGAGGCCCGGTGCGAAGTCGGCGCAGACGCTGGCGGAACGGGAAGACCAGCAATCCGAAACCTGGGGCCCGGCCTCGGAAGGCGACACATGAGCGCCTTGCGCGGCGGTAACCCCTCGGGATTGCACCCCGCCGCCGCATCCGGGACCAGTTGGGAGGAACGAACAATGTGGTTCAAATCGATTGCGAGCGCTGCGCTCGCCTTGTCGGTGCTGGGGCTCGGCGGCTGTGCCGCGGGGCCGGGGCTCGCGGTGCCGGTCTCCCGGGCAGGCAGCGACCGGCTGCAGATCTTCTGGGTGAAGGCGCATGCGGCGCGCGCGGGTGTCGAAGTTAGCGGGCGGGTACGGCGTGCCCCCTTATATGTCGGCATGATTGGCGGCCATCTCCATGTCGAGGGCCGGTTCGCGGATGGACGTCCGCCGGTCGTGACCGATACGCGTTGGGGTGGCCTGCCGTCGCGCGGAACCGCCAGCGCGTCCTTCGGTGCGGTGTTGCGCACGGACCGTCCGGCCGACATTACGGAGATCCGCGTCGAGCATCGTCTGCACGACGACGAGGGATAGGCGGATATGCTGCGCGACTGCGCCCGATCCCCTGGCGGACGAGACGGCCGGGTGGCCTTCGCATATGTCCAGGCCGCGTGCGGCTAAAAGCGAAGGCGCGTGTCTCAAGCATGCTCTCAACACCCGGCTTCGCCCGCGCTGGCGCGCCTCGCGCCATGCTGCGCGCCGGGCGAGTTGCCAAATTATGGGACGGCCTTATCCTCGTGGCCGCGTCGTCGGCACGGCGGCGCCGAGGCGTGAGAACCTCGCTTGAGAAACCATGGTCTCGCACGGCGCTTCGCCGGGTGGCCGCCGCTCATGTCCAGGCCGCTTGCGGCTAAAAGCGTCGGCGCGTGTCTTAAGCATGTTCTCAACACCCGGCTTCGGCCGGCTCCGCCTCGACAGAGCGGAGCGGCACGATGGCGAGGTTTCCACTTCCAGTCCGGTCCCGTCGGCGGACGGAGGCACCATGCTCGAGAGCATGAGGCTGGCACATGAACTGCCTGGCGCCATCGGCGAAGGCGATCCGCTGCCGCCCGAGGACCGCGTCGTGCCGGCGGTCACTGGCCGGCTCGAGACGCTGTTCCGCGAGCACCGGCCGCGGCTGCTGCGCTTTCTCCTGCGCCGCACTTCCAGCGACGCCGCCGAGGACCTGACCCAGCAGGCATTCGCGCGCCTTGCCGCGCTCGACCGCGATGTCGTCGACGGCCTCGAAAGCCCGGGCGCTTATCTGCACCGCACTGCGGTCAATCTCCTGAAAGACGAAGCCAAGGCCGCCACCCGCCACGCGGTGCATTTGCACGTTCCCGTCGACGACGTCGCCATTATGGCACCGGATCAGGTCGCTGCGCTCGAAGCGCGTGATATGCTCGCGCGGCTCGAGGCGGTATTGCTGCGCCTCAAGCCGCGGACACGGGAGATCTTCTTGGCGCATCGTATCGACGGCTATAGCTATGCCGAGATCGCGGCCCGCACCGGGCTCGGGATCAAGGCGGTCGAAAAGCATATGAGCCGTGCCATCGCCTATATCGACGGCCATCCGTCCCTGCGATGACTGGATCGGCAGGGGAGGAAGGCGCCACCGCACGCGCGCGGCAGGAGGCTGCCGACTGGTTCGCGCGGCTGCGCGCCGGCGCGAGCGAAACGGAGCTGGCTGCGTTCGAGGCATGGCGTGCCGATGCCCTGAACGGCGAGACCTATGACCGGCTCGCGCGCCAATGGGACCAGTCCAGATTCCTTGCCAACACCCGTCTCGGGCGGGGACGCGACCTTTCCCGAGCCAGCGTCTGGTACCGGCAACCGATGGTGCGCGCCGCGGCGGTCGCCGCCCTCGTGGTGCTGATCGTCGGCGGCGGCCTGTGGCTGCACGGCGGCATGCGATCGGACCCGGCAGCGGCGCCGGTCGCCTATGCCGGCAAGGCCGATGCGGTCCGCGCGATTGCCCTCGCAGACGGGTCGCGGGTGACGCTCGACCGGAACAGCGCCGTCCGCGTGGCTTATAGCGCCTCCGAGCGCCGGATAGAGCTTCTCAAGGGCCGCGCGCGCTTCGAGGTTGCGCACGATCCCGCGCGGCCATTCCTGGTCCGTGCGGACGGGGGCGCGGTCGTCGCCCATGGGACGATCTTCGACGTCGAGCTCCAGCCGACGCTTGTGCGCGTCGTCCTGCTGCGCGGGTCGGTCGAGGTGCGCGCCGACCCCACGGTCGCAAAGGGTGCCGCAAGCCGGATGCTCATGCCGGGCCAGGCGCTGGTCTATGGCCATGGCAAGGCGCCGTCGCCGCCCGTCGCGGCCGACCCCGCCGACACGTCCTGGCCCGACGCCATGCTCTCGTTCGACGCCACCCCCTTGCGCGAGGCCATCGCGCGCTTCAACCGCCGCAACGATACCAAGCTGGTGCTTGGCTCCGCGCGGATCGGCGACTTGCGCGTCACCGGTGCCTTTGCCGCAGGCGATCCGGCAGGGTTCGCCAAATCCGCCGCCACGATGTTCCAGCTCGAGCTTCACCCCCAGCCCGATGCGTCGATCGTGCTGCAATAGGCGCGCGCAAAAAAATCATAGGGTGATTCCTGCCCGCGTCGTCTCCGCACCGAATGGCACAAGCAAGGATGCCAGGATGGGGAGAAAGACACATGCGGGGGGCGACAGAATTATTGGCACTGTTTCTGGGCGGCACGGCGCTGGTCGCGACGAGCGCGACCGTCGCTTGCGCGCAGGAAGCCGGGCGGCGAGGCTATGACCTTCCCGCCCAGCCGCTCGCGCGCTCGATCCAGGCGATTGCGACGGCGACGGGACAGAGCATCGTCGCGCCGAGCGATCTCGTCGAGGATCGCCAGGCGCCGGCGCTGAAGGGCGTATTCTCCGTCGAGGAAGCGCTGGATCGGCTGCTGGCCGGGTCGGGCTTGCAGGTGCAGCATTCGGGTGCGGCGTTCGTCATCGTGCCGGCCGCGCCGCAGGCGCTCGCGGCGCCGATCGATGGCGGGGAGGCGATCACCGTCACCGGCAGCCGGATCCGCGGCGCGCGGGTGGCATCGCCGGTTCTCAGTGTCACACAAGAGGAGATGCGCAACGCCGGCCAGGCCGCTCTAGGGGACGTCGTGCGAAGCATTCCCCAGAACTTTGGAGGCGGACAGAATCCCGGGGTCGGCGCGAACGTGCCGTCGACGAGCGGCGTCAATGTCGGCGGGGGCTCGTCCATCAATCTGCGCGGCATCGGCAGCGACGCGACGCTGACGCTGCTGAACGGCCATCGGCTGTCGTACAGCTCGTCTCGGCAAAGCATCGATGTCTCGGCGATCCCGCTCGCGGCGGTCGAACGGATCGAGATCGTCCCGGATGGTGCGTCGGCGCTGTACGGCTCGGACGCCGTCGCCGGTGTCGCCAATGTCATCCTGCGCCGCGACAGCGATGCCATCGACATGAGCGCGCGCCTCGGCACGTCGACCGATGGCGGCAATTTCGAGCAGCGCTACGGTGTTTCGGCCGGCCAGCGCTGGGCCTCGGGTGGCCTGATCGCAAGTTACGAATTTGCACGGACCACGGCGATCTACGGCCGCGACCGAAGCTATGCCGAGGCCAAAAGCCCGGCCCTTACGCTTTTCCCGCCGATCCGGAACCACAGCGCGGTGCTGAGCGGTCACCAGCAACTCCTGGACGGGCTGACCCTTGAGCTGGACGCGCTCTACAACCGGCGGTGGAGCATCAAGTCCGTCGCGAACAATGCCGCCGGTGACGTCAAGCTCAGCGGCATCGTCAATGACTATACGACGGAATCGCTGGCAATCGCGCCGACATTGCGTCTGGATGCCGGCGCATGGCGCGCGGTCGCGACCGGCTCCTATGGCCGCGATCATACCCGCTTCACGGTCACGACCTGGGCGAAGGGCGTGCCCACCGCGCCGCCCGAGATCTGCTATTGCAACAGCGCCGCGACCGGCGAGATCGGCGCCGACGGACCGCTCTTCTCGCTGCCCGCCGGAGCGGTACGGCTCGCCGTCGGCGGCGGCTACCGGAGCAACACCTTCATCCGGGACAACGGTCCGGGCAATGCCCAGAACATCGATCGGACCCAGGACAGCTATTATGGCTATGGCGAGCTGAGCCTGCCGCTGATGTCGCCGGGCATGGCGATGCCGCTGGCCTATCGGCTAAAGCTCAGCGCCGCGCTTCGCTACGAGAATTACCCAGGGATCGGCGACATCGCGACACCGAAGATCGGCATCGTCTATGCGCCCACGCCCGATTTCGAGATCAAGGGCAGCTGGGGACGATCCTTCCGCGCGCCGACGCTGCTCGAAAAATACCAGCCGCGCTCGCTCGTGCTGATCGCCCCGTCGGCGCTCGGTGGCACCGGCTATGCCGCGGGTGCGACGGCGCTGTTCGTCCAGGGCGGCAATCCGACGCTGAAGCCCGAACGGGCGCGGACCTGGTCGGCCACGCTTGCGATCCATCCGCGCGGCCTCGCCGGTGCCGAACTCGAGTTGAGCTATTTCGACATTGCCTATCGCGATCGCGTGGTGACCCCGATCGCCTTCATCGCCCAGTCGCTCAGCAATCCCGCCTATCGCGACCGTGCGACGATGAACCCGGCAGCAGCGTTGCTGGCCGACATCGTCGGGGGTGCATTGAGCTTCGTCAATGCCGCCGGGGCGCCTTACGACCCGGCCAAGGTGGCGGTCCTGATCGACGACAGCAGCATCAATGCCGGCCGCCAGTCGATTCGCGGCATGGATGTTCTGTTCCGCTACCGCACCCGCCTCGGCGCCGCGGACAGCCTCGCGACCACGGTCAATGCGAGCTATCTCGAAAGCAATCAGCAGATCAGCAGCACCCAGCCGGTGGTCCCGCTGGCGGGCCAGATCTTCAGCCCGCCGCATGTCCGGGCCCGGGCCGGCATCAGCTGGGACCATGGGCCGTTCAACCTCACCACCAGCCTGAACTATATCGGCGGTGTCGACGACCCGCGGGCGGCGAACCTGTTCCGGGTCGGTTCGATGAAGACGATCGATGTCGCGGCCCATTACCGTACAGGCGGGCTCGGGCTGCTCGGCAATATCGAGCTGTCGGTGGCGATGCTCAACCTGTTCAACGACCAGCCGACCCGGATCGCGACGACCCAGTTCAGCGATACACCCTATGATTCGACCAATTATTCGCCGGTTGGCCGCTTTGTCAGCTTCACGGTGCGCAAGACGTGGTGAGAGCGCGGCTGGCGAACAGGCCGGCGCGATCGCGCGCCGGTGTCTCCGCGCTGGCCACCCTCGCGGCGCTGTCCTTTGGCAGCGCCGCGCAGGCGGCCTGTGACGATCTGCTGCCAGCGTCACGGACCGGCGCGGCCGCGTTGCGGTCGATCACCGCGATCGATCTCGTTCGGCTTCGCGATGTCGGTGGCCCGGATTCGGCCAATCCCGATATGCCCGGGCCGCTCGCCGTCTCGCCCGACGGCCGCTCGGTTGCATTCGTCCTCACCCGGGCTGATCCGGCCACCAACGGATATTGCCGGGCATTGGTGGTGCAGTCGCTCGACGGGAAGAGCGGCATCCGGATCGTCGATCGCGGCGGCGCCTATCTGATGACCGAAATCGCGGTCCGCGGCCTGTTCACGCGGATCGGACCGCCGGCTACGGTGACGCCCGTCTGGTCGCCGGACGGACAATGGATCGCCTATCTCAAGCGTATCGACGGCCGCACCGGCATCTCACTGGTTCGCGCAGACGGGGAGGGCGCCGCGCGGGACATCGCGGGCACCACCGATGTCGAGGCGCTGCTATGGCCGGAGCCCGGGGCGCTTCTCTTCGCGACTCGGCCGGCCCGGGCCGCAGTGGATGCCGCCATCGAGGCCGAAGGCCGCTCGGGCTGGCTTTACGATGCCAGGATTCTCCCCAATGTCGGTGCCCGCCCGCAGGTCCGGCCCGCAGATGCGCCGCGGGAAATCCATGCGCTTGACCCGGTGGCGGGTACCGCAAGCGCGGCAACGCCAGCGCAGCGCGAAGCCTTCGACCGGATGGAAGCGGCCTGGAGCGGCACCGTCGCGCGGTCGCGCGCGGGTTGGACCGCCACGCTCGAATCGACGGCACCGTCGCCGTTCAGTCCCAGGCGGCTCATTCTGCACGATCCTGCGGGACGCAGTGTCGCTTGTGCCGGCGAGGCCTGTAGCGGCCGGCTCTCGCTGCTATTCTGGGATGGCGCCGGGTCCAGCCTCGTCTTCCAGCGCCGCGACGGCTGGAACAACGCGCGCACCAGCTTCTATGCTTGGCGCCCTGGGCATGTCCCGCCGCGCCGGATCCTGACAACCGACGATACGATCCAGGGCTGCGTTCCCGCGCAGGCGGAGTGGGTGTGCCTGTACGAGAATGCGCGGACGCCGCGGCGGCTGATCCTGTTCGACCCGGCGACGGGCCGGAACCGCCTGCTCTTCGATCCCAATCCCGAATTCCGGGATCTCGATCTCGGCACGGTCACGCGGCTCGAATGGCGCAACGATCGCGGTCTCGAGGCCTGGGGCGACCTCGTCTTGCCGCCCGGCCATCGGCCAGGTGCCAAGCTGCCGCTGGTCGTCGTGCAATATCACAGTCGGGGCTTTTTGCGCGGCGGCACCAATGACGAGTATCCGATCTATCTTCTTGCCGCACACGGCTTCGCGGTCCTGAGCCTTGAGCGGCCGACCGCGATTGCGTCCTTGTACCCGGACCTAAGTTCGAACGAGGCGATGATCGCGGCGAACCAGAAGGATTGGGCGGAGCATCGCAGCCTGTTCTCGTCGTTGATGACCGGCATCGACGCTGCGATCGCCACGGGCACGGTCGACCCCGCACGTATCGGGCTGACAGGGCTCAGCGATGGCGCGACCCTGACCCGCTTCGCCCTGATCAACTCGCACCGCTTTGCGGCTGCGGCAATCAGCACCTGCTGTGTCGAGGGCAGGACGGCGATGACCTATGGCGGGATCGCGCTTGCCGATGCCAATGCCAGGCTGGGCTATCCGGCGACGATAAGGCCCGACCCTGGCTTCTGGGCTTCGATGTCGCTGGCGCAGAATGCGACGCGCATCGACACGCCCCTGCTGCTGCAGCTTGCCGATTCCGAATATCTGTTCGCGCTGGAGTCGGTCCAGGCGCTGCGCGAGGCAGGCAAGCCGGTCGAGATGCGCGTCTTTCCGGACGAGTTTCACGGCAAGTGGCAGCCGGTGCATCGGTTGGCGGTCTACACGCGCGCTGTCGACTGGTTCGCCTTCTGGCTGCGGGGCGAGGTCGATCCGGACCCCGCCAAGCAGGCGCAATTTGCGCGTTGGCAGGCAATGCGTGCGGCGCACGATCGGCCCGGTCGATCGGCAGCCAACCGGTGAAAAGCGAATCGCCGGGATCGGGGTGAGGGTGCGTGCGACCGGATAGGCGCCGTGTTCAGCATCATCGTTCGCGCGCCTGCATCGCACGCGCCCATACCTCGATATCCACCAGGCGCATGACCCGGACGAAATCATAGCCGGTGACCGGCCGGCGGTCGTCGACCACTGGCGCCAGTGCCGCGGTGTCCAGCAGGTCCAGACTCGCGAGCACGCCTTCCAGCAACAGTGCGCGGATCGTGGCGCGGTGGGTCTCGAACAGATCGATCAGGAAACTGTCCGGGGTGCCCTTGGAGCGCCGCCACGCTATTTCCGGTGGAAGCCGGTCGGCGAAGCCATGCCGTGCGGCCGCCCGGTTGCGGCCCTGGTCGAGCCAGAGCCAACTCGGCACCCGGAGACAGGTTTCAATGACCGGCTGGGCCATCAGCGGTGACAAGGTAGGCAGCGGATCGAGCGGATCGGCAGCCTCCGCGACGCTCTGGGCTGTGACGATCATGGCGACATGCGCGGCCTTGGCCGGAAGCGCATCCGCAGGACAGACCAGCCAGGGATGCGCGCCGGCTTCGTCCGAAAGGTCGAGGGCGACACGCGACAGGAAGCGATCGTCGCGCAGGACCGGGTAGGATGCCGGCCGCCACAGCGCCTGCAGCGTTCGCCATGCGATCTGGGGGATACCGGCCTGACTGACCTCGGCCAGGGTGCGCACGACCCGCTTCAGTTCGGGTCGGCCTTCGGGCGCGCGCAAGCAGTCGAGCACCGGCCGGACCGATTGAAGCGAGCAGAAGACGCCGTCGCCGCCGCTGCCATCGAGGATAGCCGTGGCGCCGGTCTCGCGCGCGACCGAGGCTGCGAGCGCCCGCGAAGCCTGCATGAAGGCACGCATGGTCGGTCGCGGGAGGTTTCCCGCTTCGGACCGCGTGAGCTCGACCAGCGCCTGGTCGCGCATCCGCTCAACTAGGCTTTCACCGACGGCTTTGGCGGTGGCTGTCGCGAAGGCGCGTTCGTCGCCCGACGGGTTGGCGGTGACCAATGTCAGGCAGGTAAAGGGCCGCCCTGCAGCTTTCAGCGCGGCGGCGACGATCGACGAGTCCAGCCCGCCCGACAATTTGAGCACGACCCGTTCATGGGGGCTGCGCATCGCGGCGACGCTGTGGAGCACCGCGTCGCGGACCCGTGCGGCCGCCTCGCGAGCATCGAGCAGCGCGCGGTCACGCGCTGCCCAGTCCCAGGGTGACCAGCCCGCCTCGATGGTTATGCGGCCGTCCTCGACCAGGAGCCGGTCGCCGCCCTGGACCTCGTACAGGCCCTGAAGGCAGGTTTCGCGCGTCCGTACATTGTTGGCGACGAGGAACCGGGCGAGCGCGGTGCGGTCGATCGCCGGCGTGAAGAAGCCTGCGTCGCGCAGCAGCGCGAGATCCGACCCGAACACCACGCCGTCGGAAGTCTCGAGCCAGTAGACGGGAAGGGCGCCCATCGGTGCCCGGACGATCGTGACGCGGCGGCCGGCACCGCCGGCCAGGACCGCGACATAATGGCCCCACCAGGCATCGAGCAGATGGCCGCCGGCCGATGCCGCGATCATCGCCTGCGCCGAGGGCGCGAGCTGGGTTCGTGCGCTTGCCTGACCGCGGGAGAAGAGCGGACCGATGATCGCTCCCTCTTCCCGCGCGAGCAGCGGCGGCGTGGGCGAGTGCGACAGCAAGACGAGCAGATCGTTGTCGAGCGTCCGGCCGAGCGCGCCCGAGGGCAAAGCCGCATGCGACAGCCGCTCGACCAACTCGGCGCGCCGATCGGAGCGCGGTGCAATCACGCCGGCGAAGCGCGCCGGCGTCATAGTACCAGGATCGGGGTGAAGGTGCGGACCGTGTCGATGCGGTCGTTCAGCAGGACCGGGCCGCACTGCACCCAGCAATGCGCGGCGAAAGGCTGGAGCTTGACGCCAAGCACGAGGTCCACCGCGATCCCGAGCGAAAGATAGCGATGCGTGGTGGCGATACCGCGCGGCAGGCAGCGGTCGAGCGGGCTCGCGAGCAAAGCGGCCGCATGGAATATCTGGGCCGGCGCCGCCAGCATCGCCGGTGTCACGGTGACGGCACCAGGCGTGCGGGCCTTGTGGCGCGCCACGCCGCGCAGCACGCCGTGCAGCCTGAAGACACGCAGCGCGAGCTCCGAGCTGGCGAGGCGGACAACCGCACCGAATATCCCCGACGCGGGATGCCGGTGGCCGGGCGCATCGAGTGCGCTGCTCTCCGGCATCGCGAGGACGCAGGGTTCGGGAATCATGCCGTCTCCTGCCGGCAGCAACAGCCCGTCCGATATGCACCCCGCGAGGTGCGCTGCATCGCCATGCTTTGCTTGCCGACGCACGAGCCGCCGGAACGCGTCTTCGGTCGGGCCAGTCAGGCAGAAATAGCGGTCCCGCCGGACGTCCAGGAAGAGCAGACGGCCACTGGTTTCGCAGAAGCTAACGCCGTCTCGAAGCCTATATCCCATATTGGCCCTCGCTAGCTTGCATACGGCGCGCGGCCCGTATGGCCGCGCGCCGTTGCGCTCACTCGGCAGCGAGGCCAGGCATGGCCTGCAGCACGTCCTCGTCGTGGAAGATGGCGCCGATGCCCTTGGTCTCGACGCTGGCTGCGCCGAGATCGATCACCTCGTCGCGAGGTTCGAAGTCGCGTTCCATGGTCAGTCTCCTGATGCACCACGAATTTGTGGCAACCAGAAGCGTAGGTCGGGCGGCGCGCTATCCGAATTTTATACCGAGCCTATAACGCGATTGTTGCAGGGCAGGGGACGCCAGGTGCAACGAACGGCGCGCAACCCTACCGGCCGCGCGCCGTCGCGTTCACTCGGCGGCGAGGCCGGGCAGGGTCTGCAGCACGTCCTCGTCGTGGAAGACGGCGCCGATGCCCTTGGTCTCGACGCTGGCTGCGCCGAGATCGATCACATCGTCACGGGATTCGAAATCGCGTTCCATGATCATTCTCCTGATGCGCCACGAGTTTGTGGCGGCCAGGAAGGTAGGTCCCGCGATGCGCTATCCGAATTTTATACGGCGCCTATAACGCGATTGTTGCATCTCAGCCCTCGGTCGGGCTGCGATAGAGCGCGCGCAGGATGGCGGCGGCGGCGCGCTCGCGGCGATTGCAATAGGCCGTGACCAAATTGCGGAGCAGCGGCCTGTCATCGGACGCCAGCGCGCCGCCGATTTGCGCCAGTTCCTCGCGCACGTCGGCTAAGATCTCGGATTCGACCATCCGTGCCGCATGTAGCCTGGCATTGAGCGAGGCCATGGCGCGCTGGAGTTCGATATTTCCCGAGAGCCGCCCGATGCGCGCCATGAGCGTTGCGCTGAGGCCGGCGAGATCGTCCTCCGCCGAAACGGGAACGATGCCATGGACGGGCTCGTGGCTAGCAAGGGCCAGCCGGGCAAGTTGCAGGTTCCATCGATAGCGGTCACGCAGCGCCGGCTCGTCGAGTTGGGGCAGATGGAAGCCGTCGCTGGTTCGTGTCTCGACCAACCCTTCGCCGGCGAGGACGTACAGGGCCTCGCGCACCGGCGTTACGCTGCTGGAGAGCATTCCCGCCAGTTGCGTGGGATCAAGGCGATCGCCTGGGCGGAATTGATGCTCGAGGACCGCGCGGCGCAGCGCGTCCAGCACCCGTTCGGAAGTGGGACCCGCGTTCATGCGATCAGTCCCTGCGCCGCCCGATGGCTATCGACTGCCATGGCTTGATCCGCCCGCAGCGCATCGATCGCCGCGCGCGGCATGTCCGGCTGGCCGGTGAGCAGGACGGAGGGGCACTGGCCTTCATAATTGCCGAGATTGGGCCGGTGCTGGCGATAGCCAACCAGGGCGGCGAGTTCGGGCGCGAAGCGCCGCGCGACCGCGGGCGGATAGGCCAGCATCTGGTTCTCATAGGGTTTGAGCCAGCCCAGCGAATAGCCGGCCACGAGGCCGCGGCGGACCCCGGCGGTGCGGTTTGCGCCGGCGCCGTGCAGCGTCGAGCCGAGGAAGAGCAGCGCGTCGCCGGGATCCATCTCGGCGGCGATTCCTGCCGAGGATGGCGGCGGGTCGAGCGCGGCGGCGCCATGGCTGCCCTGCCACAGCAGGGTCGCGCCATTCTCGGCACGGAACGGCGTCAGCGGCCAGATCACGTTCACGAGATATTCGACCTCACCTGCCGGCGCCCGCCACATATCCTGGTCGCGGTGCGGCATCTGCGCCGGCGCGCCGGGGTGGATGGCGATCGCCTGGGCGACGTTGAGCTGGATGCAGTCGCACCAGGGCGCGAGCACCGCCTCGGCCACGCCCTGCACGACCGCGTGCTGGACCAGCGCCGCCATGTGCTGCGAACGCGCCAGCAGGCGGCCGAACCGCTTGGTGGTCTCGCCATAGAAGCTGCCCTCGCAGAAGGGCGTCTCCGCGAAGACGGGCGCGAGGTCCGCATCGAGCGCGGCGATCGTCTCGGCGGGGAGGGCGGCGCGCAGGATGCACCAGCCGTCACGGGTGAGCCGCCCGCGCGTCTGGTCGATCGCGGCGGCGAGCATCGGGTTCGGGTTCATAACAGTGCTCCTCCCGGGTCAGGCCGCCGCGCGGCTGGCGCCGTCCAGCAGGTGGGGTAGGGGCGTGATGCCCGTCGCGGCGAGCTTGCGCGGCGTGTCGGGCTCGATCTCGATGGCGAGCGCGCCGAGCATCTTGCCCTCGATCGTCACCGGCAGGCCGAGCGGGCGGCAGCACCAGCCGAATGCGAGGATCTGCTGCAGCCAGCCCATCTCGGCGATCGCGCTGTAGCGGCGGATGCCGTTGGCGAGCGCATGGTCGGCGAGTGCCGTGACCAGCGTGTCGCGCACGCCGCGGCGCTCGCGGGCGGTGAGGCTGCGGTCGAGGCAGAAGCGCGTCACCTCGAAGATGTCGGGACCGCTCGGCGGCGCTCCCTCGCACAGCTCGGGATAGAAGCTGTCCAGGATATGCGGCCGCGTCGTCGGCAGCAGCCGCGCCGAGCCGAGATGGCCGCCCTCACGGTCGGCGAGCACCAGATAGTGCGCGTGCGGGTCGTCGAACTGGTCGACCTCATAGGCGCCGGCCAGCACCGGCACGTCCCATTTCAGCAGGTCGACGAACACCTGCTTGCGCGCGGCGAACATCCCCTGCAGCACCTTGTCCGGCACCGGGGCGGCTCCGGCTCCCATCGCATGCAACATGGTCTTGGCTCCTTGGTCGTTTGGGAGACCAAGGGTCGCGATTGCGCCGCCGTCGCGATATGCCGGAAAAGGGGTATAGTCAGCGCTTGAAGATGTCGGTGAAGGTGAGCGTTCCGTCGAACAGCGCCCGGATCGCCGCCAATGTCCGTTTGTTCACGCCGTACCGCTCGCACGCCTGCTTGATATGGCGCGCCACGGTTTCCTCGCTGAGTCCGAGAATGCGGCTGATCTCCCAGTCGCCCTTGCCGCGCGCGGCCCACAGGAGGCAGTCGCGCTGGCGGTCGGTCAGCACCGGCGCTTTCGCCTTCGTATCGATCCTGCGCGTCGACCACAGCCGGCGTGCCCCCTCGAAGGCGAACAGCCCGGCCCATTGCGCGAGCGGCAGCATCGCCTCGGGCAAGGGCCGGCCGGCGGTATTGGCGAAGGAACAGGAGCCGAGCGTCTCGCCGGGGATGTTCGCCGGCACGGTGAAGCCGTCGCCGATGCCCTGCTGTGCGCCCAGCGCGAGTACGTGCCGGTCACGCGGCGTCAGCGTGATCATGTCGTGCAGCCGCGACCAGGGGAAGCCGAGGCTCGTGACATGGCTTGCCCGGTGCACCGGGTCCGACACGCCGAGGGCCTGCGCGTCATAATAGTCCGCCCATTGTGCAGGATAATTGTGGAGGCGGATGTCGGTGCCGGTCGGGCTCGGCATGTCGACATGATGGGTCAGCGCGAAATACTCGAACCCCAGTATCGCGCAGATCTCGACCATCGCCGTCGCCAGCTCGTCCGCGCTCGTCGCTGCCTCGACCGCCCGGACGAATGGCCCCATTGCGTGCATGCCCATCGGGCACCCACTCGACCCCGGGCGGCATCTCAAGCTGCCGTCGACCCCCGGATCGACCTTTCCCGCATTCTCGGGCCGGACGGCGGCTTCTCACCCCGCCGTCAGGCAATACGCACACAAATCATCGCGGCAACAGTGACTTGGAGGGCAAAGGAGTCAAGTTTATATTGTCAATATATTCCGCATCGTCTGGCGGGGCTTAATCCTCCATTTCGGAGTGATTGGGCGCCGCTCTGGTTGCACTGTTCCTCGACATGACCCGGCGGGGCTGATCGCATGGCAGGCGACTGGCGCGATGCGCGCGACTATGCACGGCTGCGCGGGCTCGACCGTGCCGGCCTGATGTGGGAGTGGCTGCGCCGCGATCCCGGCTATATCGCCTGGCATGCCCGCGCCAGCACGGCGACGCGCGGCACCGGCGCGCCGCTTCCCGGGTCGGGCGACGACCCCGTCCAATGGGGGATTCACTTTCGCCGAGCGGCCGGAGGTCGAGGCCCCGGACGCGCGGATCATCTGGCATGCCGATTTCGATCCCGGGACGCTGCGCGTCGTCGCCAGCCCGATCGGGCGCGGGGATCCCGACGCGATCGATCCGGCCTTGCTCGCGCCCTGGCTGACGGTGGTCCGCGACCGGCACGGCGAGCATGCCGTGCTGTCGGACGGCTGGCACCATATCCGGCTCGACATCGAGCAGGGCAGCCTGAGCGGGGGTGAGCCGGTGTTGCTCGAATACCGGCTGAAGGGCGTGGCGTCCGCCGAAGCCCGGATCCTGCCGCTGCGGCGCCTGCTCGATCTCTGCCGCAAGGGGCGCTTCTCCCGCGCGCTTTATCCGCCCGACCGGCGCGTCGAGCGCTGGATCCTTGCGCTGCGCGTCCATGATGCCTTGCTGGCCGGCGCGAGCCAGCGCGAGATCGCCCGGGTGCTGTTCGGCGACGCTTCGGGCCAGGGAGGGGGAGATCGGCGCGCGGATTCGATTCGGTCGCGGGTGCGGCGTCTCGCCGCCGATGCGCGGCGGCTCGCCGGCGGCGGCTACCGGGTGCTGATGCGGCGGCGGGATTGAGCAGGTCGGTTTGCGCCTCGCCCGGCGGTGCCGGGCGACCGCCGCTCTATGGCCGGCGGGGCCGGCCACCGAGCCCCGCGCCGCGGGTCTCGGCCTGGCGGTGACGATCGGCTGGCGGAAAGGCGCGTGCGCTTCGCCTCGCGCTTGCATTATCAGAAAATAAGATCGAACACTTAAGTCGGAAAGAGACGGGTTCACCGCCCGGGGGGAACGTGTGGCAGAATTTGCGGAAAGGCCGCTATTTGGAACCGTGCCCGCGAACCTGTTTCGCCTATTCAGCGGGTCGGCACGGTATTTCTTCGCGGATCTTCTGACCCATCTTGCCGAAGACCCGTTCGGCGTCGCGGGTGAGATCGTCACGCGCAAGCGGCTATTTTCATCCATTTCGGAATTTATCGATCGGACTGGCCGCCTCGCTGCCATCGATGCGTTGGCCGGCGATGGCGCCGAAAGCGGCCAGAGTCATGTCGCCGCCTATCACCGGCTAAGGGATACGGGCTGGCTGATCGAATATAAGGATCGTTACCGGAAGGTCGTGGACTTCGATCCATCGGCTCGGCTGCTGCTCCACACCCTGCTCGACATCCAGAGCGGGCGCGTGCGCTCTTATGGCGGTGCAGTGCTCAACGTCCTGACGCTCCTCCAGTCTGTCGCGAGCGAACCGACGGTCAAAGCGCTCAACGTCCGCGAGGCCGCGCTCGCCGCGCGGGGCTTCATGAATCACCTGCGGACCGTGGCTGGCACGATGCGCCGTGTCGAAGATCTCATCATGAAGGAGCCGACTGCGGCCGCCCTGGTTCGCCGCTTCGTGCGCGATTTCATCGAAGCCAGCGTCGCCCAGGACTATCGCAATCTTCACTCGCGCGAGAGCCCTTATCGTTTTCGCGGCGAGATCATCGCAATCGGGGAAAGCCTGCTGGCCGATGACGGCACGCTCGATGCCATCGCCCAGGGCTGGGTAAAAGGCGGCATCGCCCGCAAGCCCGCGAATGCGCACGGCGACATCATCGGCGACCTGCGTGACGTGATCCGGGTCTTCTCCGCGATCGACGACCATGTCCGCGATATCGAGACTACGACTTATCGGATAGAGCGGCGCATGACGAATGTCGTGCGGTTCAGCGACCGCATGGCGACGATCAGCACCGAGCGTATCCTGGTCGCGCTTGAGATGCTCGGCAAGTCGGGGATCGGCGACGAGGCACCCGTCGAGGCGCGCGTGCGCCTCCAGCTCGAAACGCTGCCGCTGGCGCCACACCAGATATACCTGCCGCCGCGACGTAGGCGGGAACCCGCCGAACGGGAGGTCGAAGTCCGGCCGCCCGATCCGGCGCTTGCCCTCTATTTGCGTGCCGTAGACCTCTTCCAGTTGCGCGTCAGCGTCTCGCCGGAGCGTCTCGCCGCCTATGTTGAGGGTGCGCTTGGCGAACGTAGCGAATTGTCAGGTGCCGAATTTCCGGTCGCCGATCTTGACGATTTCCTGGCCTTCGAGCGCTTGCACGAGGCCGGCCTCGCACCGCTCAACAACCGCTACGACTACCAAGAGGGGGAGGGAACGGTCGCCAATGATTGGATCGAGCGACGCAACTTCGTGATCCGGCGCAAGCTGGAGATCGCCAATGGCTGAGCTGCGTGAGGTCGCCGCGATCCTCGACGGCGGCAAGGTCGAGGAAGAGGATCTGCAATCGGCGCTCCAGGCGCTGCTGTTCCACCAATGCCTCTATGAGGATTGGCCCTATCCGCCGGCCTATCGGATCATTGCCCGCCATCTCGCGCAGGTGCAGCCGATCGTCGCTGCTTTCGGCTACAAGCTCGTTCATCACACGGTCGCGAACATGCTCGTGCTCGAGACCCAGAGCGTCGTCTATGGCGTCAACATGGCGCGGCTGAAGAAGGATGAGACCGTCGTCCTCCTGATCCTGCGGCTGCTCTACGCCGAGAATATCAGCTCGCTCGACGAACGGGGGCGGGTCGATTCCAACACCGATGATCTCCACGACCGGCTCCGCAGCGCAGGCGAGGAGCCGCCTGCCGTCAAGCGGCTGCACGAGATTCTGAAATTCTTCCAGCGTAAGGGCCTGGTCCGCATCGGCGAGAACGATCCCGAAGAGCAGATCCTCCAGCTGTCGATCATGCCGGGCATCACGTCGCTGGTACCGGATGTCTATGTCGAAGCCGTCATTCAGTGGCTCGAGCGGCAGGCTTTCGAAGCAGCCGAAGCCGACACGGAGGCCGCAGTCGTCATTGTCGGCGCGGATTCGATGCTCGGCCATGTCGCCGACTATCGCGCCAATCTCGGCAGTGAGGACATCGCCGCAGAGGCAGCGCAAGAGGATGTTGACGCGGTGATCGAGGACGACGGCGATGCATGAGCTGGAGCGGATCGTTCTTCACAATTGGGGCAGGCTGGCCAGCCAGGACGTCGAGGTGCGCGGGAGTGTCGCTGTGCTCGGGCCAACCGGGGCGGGCAAGAGTACGATTATCGATGCGTTGCAGGTGATTGTCACCGGGGCCAGCTCGACCTGGTACGACCTCAACAAGTCCACTGGCGGGCGTAACGAGCGGACAATCCGCGATTATTGCCTGGGCTTCGACAGCCATATCTCGACGGAAGGACCCGCCCGCAGTGCTGCGGATTCGCTGATCGCGCTGGTGTTCCGGGATCGGCTGTCAGGCACGCCGGTCACGATCGGGCTGATCTTCAGCGCCCACGCCAGCGAACGGCTCCACGACTTGCGCGCACGTTTCGTGGCGCCCGGTCTCGCGCTTCATCTCGATCTCCTTATCGAGACACGCGAGGGTGGCAGGCGCGTGGTGCCCGTCGCGAGCCGGCTGATCGAGAAACTGAAGGAACTCTGCCCAGGCCTTCGCAATCATGCCGGCAGCGCCATCGGCTATGTCGACGACTATTTGCTGGCGATGCGCCCGCGCAGCGCTGCACCCGACTCCAAGCAGGTGTTGCGCAACTTCAAGGAATCGATTGCCTTCGAGCCGATCGACGATCCCACCCGCTTTGTGCGCAAGCACATCCTCGAAGAGGACCATATCGACGTCGAGGCGCTCAAGGGGTCGATCGAACGCTATCGCTTCCTCGAGAATGAAGTGAAGAAACGCGAGCAGCAGCTCGAGGAGATCGCCGAGGCCCGGCGGCGCATGCAGGTCTGGGCGCAGCATCTCGTGCGCCATAATGTGCTCAGCTTCGAGATCGCCCATGCCGAGCGCCGCCGTCTCGACCTGGTGATCGAGCGTCTCCATGGCCAACGCGACGAGATCGCGCGCGAGGTCGAGCGCGAAGGCGAGGCCAAGCGCCGCCATGAGCAGTCGGTCCGCCAGTGCGAGGAAGACATCCTCCGTCTCAAATCTCTGCTTGCCGAGTCTCCCGCTTCGACCCAGCTGCGTTCGCTCGATGCCGAGCGCACCGCCGAACTCGAAAAGCAGCGGCTGGGACGCCTTGCCGCCCAGCGCCGCCTCACGCAGCTGCTCCGGCTAGGGGAGCTCGCCCGGATTCCCGATCGCGTGCCGCTTCATCTTGGCGACGCGCTTCGTGCCGCCCAGGAGCTGACCGCGCAAGCACGCGGCCGTACCGTCGAAACGCTCGCGGCGATCGATACCGAGCTTGTGGCGCTTGAACGACGTATCCTGCCTCTGGCGAGTGCCCGGCAGAGCTTTCTCCAACAGGAAGAGGCCGTGCGAAGCCAGTTGTCGGCGATGAAGGAGCGCATGGACGAGCTGGAGCAGGCGATCGCCAATGCCGCGGAAGGGGCGATCCTGTCGCCGCCAGTCCGAGAGTTCATTCGCCTGCTCCAGGCCGAGGGCATCAAGCCCACACCGTTGCCCGATATTGTCGATGTCTCCGAGCCCGCCTGGGCGATGGCTTTGGAGATGCTGCTCGGCCCAAATCGCGAAGCGTTGCTCGTGCCGCCCGACCGCGTCGACGATGCCTTCGAGCTGCTCTATCGCAGTCGCAATCTTGATCGCGGCAAATTCGATATTTGCCGGCTGGTCGATACGCGCAAGACGCGCGGATGGCGCGGCAGCACCTCGGCCAACTCGATCGCGGCTATTCTGGTGACCACGGACCAGGATGCCCGCGCGTACATCGAACGCCAGGTCGGAAGGTTCGAACGCGCGGAGACCGACGATGATCTCCGCCGCATGGAGCAGGCGGTCACCAAGCGCGGCAAGACGACCGCCGGGATGGGACTGCGCGTCTATCGCGACATCCAGCCGATCTTCGGCAAGACCGCACAGCGGTCGGCGCTCGAACGTGCAAAAGCAGACCTCGTCCAGTTGTCCGATGAATATCGCGCGCTGCTAACGCAGCGCGAGGCGCTCGGCACGGCCCTGGCCGCGATCGCGGCAGCCGAGGACGAGCCGGCCGACGCACTGGCCATGGCGCTCGGCCAGATCGCCGATGCCGAGGCGGCGCTGCGCGGCAATGCGCAGGCGCGCGAGCAGATTGAGACACCCGAGACGCGACAGACGCGCGAGGAAATCCGCGCCCTCGAAGGCGACATCAAGGGCTATCAGGCAGAGATCGCAGAGGAGATCCAGCCCCGGATCAAGCAATTGCAGGCGTCAGACACCAAGCTGCAAGTCGACGTCGGGGTCAATCTCAAGGATCGCGATGCGCGCGCAGGCGACGAGCACGTCGCCGAAGCCTGTGAAGCCGCCGATCCGATCCGGACCCTGATCGAGCTGGTCGGGATCGAGGACGTTATCGAGCGCGCCCGGACGCGCGTGGCTATCGCCGCCGAGATGGTGCCGGAAGGCACGGATCCTGCTGCCCAGCTTGCGGACCTGGTCGCGCGCAATCGGCGTGATGCTGAGACGCTGCCGCGCCTCGCCGACGACAGCGCCAAGCGTGGGCGGACGCTGTTCGTCCAGTTTGTTGGGCAACATGTCGGTGCCTCGCCGATCCCCGACGATAGCGACGTTGCTATTCTGAGATGGTGCCAGCTGAAGGAGCGTCAACTGGAGCAGGATGAACTGCGTCAGTATCGCGAAGCCTTCACCGACGCGCGCATCCAGATGGAGAAGGATCTGACCGAAGGGCTGATCAACCGGCTCTCGGACAAGTTTCAGAAGGCGAAGGCACAGATCGATCGCCTCAACCGCAATCTGGATGGGCGGCATTTCACCGGCCAGACCTACGCGTTCCGCTACCATGTCAATCCGACGATGAAGCCGGTCCACACCCTTGCCGACGCCATCGCCCGGGAGCCGCAGCTAGGTCTTGCCATGCTCGACGACGACACGCTCGATCCGAGGATCAAGGAAGGCTTTCGCGAGCTGATGCGGCGACTGTCGGACGAGGAACTGGTCAAGGACCTTCAGGACTATCGCAAGTTCTTCGATTTCGACCTTGAGATGACCAATGACCGCGGCCAGGTGACAACCCTCAGCAAGCGTTCCGTCACGGGCTCGGGCGGCCAGAAACAGGCGCCATATTATGTCGCGGTGGGCGCCGCTATGGCGGCTGCTTATTACCCCAAGACCAGCCATGGCGACCCCGAAGGGCTGGGGCTGGTCGTATTCGACGAGGCCTTCAACAATCTGGATGCGCCCAACACTCAGGCGCTGCTGTCCTTCTTCTCCGATCTTCATCTCCAGGTGGTGGTGGCCGCGCCCGACAAGGTGCGCGGCATGTTCCTCGAAACCGTGGACACCATCGTTTCGGTCAATCGACGGCCCGATACCCAGGAGCCGGTGGTCACCGTCACCTATCCCGGGCTCGAGGCACGCCAGGCCCTGATCGATGCCAATCCTGTCCATCGCGGCGTCGAGGCGTTCCGGCCGATCTCCCAAGCTGCGGCGGAATGAAGCGCGAGACCGACCCGGGCCGATTGCTGCAGGAACTGCTCGACCGGCACGAGCGCCGGGTGGAGCGGACACGACGGATCACCGCCCGGCCCAGTCTCGCCTTCGCCGGAAGCAGCGAACGCGATCATTTGATTGCCGGGTTGGCAGCTGCCCGCGACACAGGTGCCGTCACGCTCGAGTGGGATCGGGATGCGCCGCACCTGATTGCGCGTGTCATCCTCGTCGATGCAGATCGGCTCTACCGGCATCTTGGCCGCACGCCGGCTGTCGAGCAGCAGGACGCAGCGGTGCGAAGGCTCGTAGCCTGCCAACCCGTAACCGACGTCGGGTGCACGCTACTCACAGCAATCTGTGACGCCTGGGCCGATGGCCGCAACTATCTCGGGTTGGCGCCGGCCGCGGTCGAGGAAGCGATCGCTCTGGTCCGGGCGGCTGATGCCGCGTTCGCACCGCTGGAGACCGGCCCGCTACCGCTACGCACGCGCTCGGCGCGGTTGCTCGGCGACAGCAAAGCGCTTGAGCGCAATCTCGCGAAATTGCTAGCGTATCTCAGGCTCAGCGGTCGCCTCGATCCCGCGCTGGAACGTGATCAGGCGCTGGAGGAGCTGGGTCTCGCCAAGTTCCCGCAGCCGCTCCTGCTCGCGGGACCGGTTGCGATCAACGGCTTGAGCGCCAGCGGGCTGGCCTATCTCGGATTGCCGCCCGAAGCGGCGACGGATCTGGCTTTGGAGGGCCAGGTACGCTCCGTCCTGACCATCGAGAATCTGGAGAGCTTCCATCGGCATGTCCGCGAGTGCCGGGGCGAGGGAGACCTGGTCGTCTATTGTGGTGGCTTCCCCGCTCAGGCTGTTATCCGCGCGCTGCGCCGCCTGTTGGATCTGGCCGACACACGCCGTCTGCATCATTGGGGTGACATCGATGCAGGCGGCGTGCGGATAGGGAGGTTTCTAGAGCAGTCGCTGCCCTGGCCGGTCGTGCCGCACCTGATGAACGAGGCATTGGCGATTTCCCACGGGCAGGCCGTGTCGCCCATGAAAGGCCTCGAGAATATCCCGGGCGATTCGGCGTTTGCTGGCTTGGCACGCTTCCTGGGATCGGAAGGTGCGCATTCGCTTGAGCAAGAGATGTTGGACCCGCGCGCGCCATCGACCATGATGATGACGTGAGATCCGCACGCTACGCGAGTTGACCCGTCGGAGTGGCGAAGGTCGACCCGCGTCAACGTCAACTTTCGCGCCTGTGCCGCTCGGCGGCGCGCCCGATCCGAGCCCTTCCGCGAGCCCGTCAAAGGCCGGCACCATCGCGCTACTTCTTCGACAGGTCTATTTGGAGCTTGTCGCGATAGACACCAATGCGCTTGGTGGCCCGCTTGACGATGTCGTCGAAGAAGAGCGTCTCGGCGTAAAGCTCGCCGAGGTTCCGGCCGGTCTCCGGATCCTGAAGCGGCGTCGATCGGAAATAGCCTTGGCCAGCGGCAAAACGCGTCCACCCGGCCATGCGTAGCGGGGCGACGGTGTCGCCGATCAGATAGCCGTAGAACTTTTTCAACCGACCATTCGACCTTGCGGCCAGCAGATGCGCATATTCGGACAGGTCACCGATATGGTCGTCGAGGCTGACGCCCGGTGCCTTGAACTCGATGATGATCGCCGACCCTTCCTTGTCGAAGATCGCGATATCCGGGCGCATCGCACCATTCTCTTCGGCCCGGCGGCGCAGCGTCGCCGCCAACTCGTCATCAATGCCTGGCTCGAAAAGCTTTTCGCCGTCGGCCCACTCGATCTGCGCGAGCGGCTTATCCGAGGCGATATAGTCGTAATATTGATACTCTTCGCTCAAAAGCCAGATATCGTGATCGGAGGTCTCAAGGCTGTCCCTCTTCATAGGGAAGAAGATGCTATGGATGATGCGCTCGTCCTGGCGACGGACGCCTTCCGCCACCGCTTGTACCGCGAGCTGGCGCTTGCATGCTAGCGCAAGGATTTCGACAATGGCTGCCCTGCGCACCACCAGCTGTGAGAGGTTCGCCATATCGAACGTCTTAAGCGACGAGGTGTATTTCCAGGAAAGCTCGTGGATTTTTTGCCGGAAGTCCGCCGTGTGTGGCTCTGCCTTCTCGATCTCTTCCCTGAGGTCGAAGATCTCCGCAGTGTCGGCAATAATGCGTTCCTGGTACTTCCGCAGCACGCGTTCCGCGACCGTCTTGGCGCTATCGCCATAGACCACTCGCGTGTCGGTATCAGCGAGCATACCCGGGTTCACCCCGAACTTCTCCGTGACATCGGCGATGACCTGGTCGCGACTCCAGCCGGACGGGGACACCATCTCTTCGATGATCGGGTCAATCTGATCGTAGATGCTGGCATAGGACACCGTCTCTTCAGCGAACATGTCGCCCGTCGGGAGCTCGTCTGGGATTCCTTCAAATCCGTCACGCTGTTCGTTCACGCGGCGGTCGAGTAGCTCGCCTTCGATCAGCACGATGTGATGAAAACCGTCTAGCGGGCGGTTCTGTTCGGTGACGGTGCGCAGGTAACGACGGGTGATGTCCTGCACGGGCGACGCCTTTGCACAGAAGGAAATCGCGTTGCGGGGCAAGTCGAAGACGCTCGAATCGAGCTTGTAATGGGAAAGAGTGAAACTGGCATATTTACCAAGCGGGCTGCCCGATTGCGGATCCCGTTCCTCGACCTGAGCCGGCCTCACCTCCGTGACCGGCGGAAGGTCGGCTGCGGTCAGGCTCAGCGTTTCGATCCGGCCCTGCGCGTGCCTGGTCTCGAAGGAGATGTTGAACTGCCCCAGTTCGGTCTTCAGACTGACCAGCCGTTGCAAAAAGGCGATCAACATGTAGCGCCGCATGTTGGCGGCTGAGAAAATCTCGCCGAGCGTCTCGGTACGATAAAAGCGCTCCCGGATGCCAGGCTTGAGACTATCCAACGTGATTGTGGTGCCGATGTCCTTCGCCTTGCCCTCGCTGACCGCGAAGTCCGTCATGTCGATCTTCTTGCGCGCCGCGACGAGAGGAAGCGTGCGCGTCAGTATCTTGCCGTCGCTCCGGTAGGTGCTGCGAATTCCGACCCGTTCGAAGTGATGGAAGAACTGAATGCGCCCCGCACCCTTGCACTTGCCAATCCCGGCTATCGACAGGTCGTCTTTGTAGGAAGTATCCTTCGTGAGAAAGGCCTCGATCTGCTCATCTCCCAAGCCGCATCCGTTATCGGTGCATGAAATGGAGAGATCCTGCACGTCACCGAGGAGACCAGTGGTCAGTATCTCCGCGACTACTCGGACGTCGAGGCTGCGCGCCGATGGGTCCTGATGCTGCCGGATCAGGAAGGAATCGATCGAATTCGAGATGAGCTCTTCAAGAACGACATAGCGGTTCGCGCTGATCTTGGTGTTCTTGAGGCTTCCGCGAATGTCGAGTGTCATCTTTGATCCGTCGGAAGGTTCTGGCCGGGGTTTCTGGCGGCGCGGCTGCTCGGAAGTCAAGAAACTTCCCGATAAGAATGTGCTGCGTCCTGGTCGGAAGTGGAGCGGGGCAGGGACGCACTCTGCCGGGCCGCTGCGCTAGCCCGGACAGGGTGCGGCGCCTGATCGCGGCCCCGCGGGCGCTCGCGCTCTGCAGCCGGACGGCGCGCCCGGTTTCGCGCCCGGCGACAAGTGCCGCCTTTGGGCGCGAAGCGCGACCCTGCGCCGCTCATCCGTCTGCGCCGCGCGGGAGCCCGTCCATGGTTGGTCGGCGGCGGGCCGCCGACGGTGAAGCGGACGCCGCTCGCGCGGCGGCGTTTTCTGTGGCCTCTCCCGGTGGCGCGGGAGTGGGCGGCGCGCCCTGCTAGGCCCGCCCGCGTCCCCGGCAAGCCGGGCTGACGCCCGGCTCCTCCACTGACGTTACGGTCCCTTCGGGATGCCTGGTCCGCTCGAGGCGGGCCTCTCCGGTCGCTCTTGCCGCCCACCCCCGCTTCCGGGGGAGGCCATGGGGCTTTTCGGGCGGGCAGGAGGCTGACCCATGTATTCGATCATCACCGGCACCGCTGGGGCGGGGCTGCGGCCATGAAGCTGCTGACCTCCGCTTTGCGCACGGCCTTGCAGGCCAATGCCGCCACACACGCCGCGCGCGCGGGAGAGGGAGGCGAGGGCGCGCACGATCCTGTGCCCGTCGTCAAATTCTTCAATCCCATGGGGCCTGCGACATGGCTCGCCACCGAACTCGATGTCGATGGCGACACCCTGTTCGGGCTCGCAGACCTCGGCTTCGGCTGTCCCGAACTCGGCTATTTCAGCCTGTCCGACATTACTGCGCTACGTCTCCCGTTCGGGCTGGGCATCGAGCGCGACATCGGCTTTTCCTCCACTGCGCCGCTCTCGGTCTGGGCGGAGGCCGCGCGCGGCACCGGCTCGATCCTCGCGGCGCAGGCAGTCGTCCGCGCCATCGAGGCGGCTGCCCGGTCCTCGCAGTCATCGCCCCATCAGGACGGGGCGCAAGGCGCGCCCGACCCCGATCCGCTTCCGCCCGGCGACCCGCTGGACGGCTGACGCGCGGCGCGTTCCGCCGCACCCAGCCGGTCCCGTCCATCGTGGAAGGAGCGACGGGACCGGCGCTCTTGAAGGAGCAGACCCATGAGACTCGATTTCATCCCGCTCGACAAGCTGGTCGTGAGCAAGACCAATATGCGCCACGGCAAGCGCCCGCCCGATGTCGCCGACATCCTGCCGACGATCCGCAAGCGCGGCGTCATCGTGCCGCTGGTGGTGCGTCCCAATTGTGCCCCCGATCGCTATGAGATCGTCGCGGGCGCGCGGCGCTTCACGGCGGCGGGCATCGTCGCCGCCGAGCGCCGGGCCGAGGGCGGCGTGGGCGAGCCGCAGGACGAGATGCTGCCCTGCGCGATCCTCGACAGCGGCGACGATGCCGACGCCATCGAACTCTCGCTGATCGAGAATGTCGCGCGCCTCGATCCGGACGAGGTGACCCAGTGGGCGACCTTCACCCGGCTGGTGAAGGAGGGCCGCAGCCCCGACGACATCGCCGCGACCTTCGGCCTGCCCGACCTTGCGGTGAAGCGCATCCTCGCGCTCGGCAATTTGCTGCCGCGCATCCGTACCCTCTATGCCGACGACAGGATCGACCGCGCGACGATCCGCCATCTCACCATGGCGAGCAAGCGCCAGCAGCGCGATTGGCTGGCGCTTCTCGACGATCCCGAGCAGCGCGCGCCCACCGGTGCGCAGCTAAAGGCATGGCTGCTCGGTGGCCAGACGATCCCGGCGAGCCTCGCTTTGTTCGATGTCGAGGCGAGCGGGCTCGTCACCATCGCAGACCTGTTCGGCGAAGACCGTTGTTTCGCTGACGCGGCGGCGTTCTGGACCGCGCAGGAGGCCGCGATCGCTGCCCGGCGCGAGGCCTATCTCGCCGAAGGCTGGGGCGAGGTCGTGATCGTGCCCAAGGCCGAGCATTTCGCCAGCTGGGAATATGAGAAGCGGTCCAAGCGCAAGGGCGGGCGCGTCTATATCGACGTTCGCGCGACCGGCGAGGTCTGTTTCCTCGAAGGCTATGTCACGCGGCGCGAGGCGGCGCGGGTGCCGAAAGCCGATGCCGTCCCGGCCGAAAAACCCAAGCGGCCCGAGCTGACCTCGGCCCAGCAGACCTATCTCGACCTGCACCGTTTCGCCGCTGTCCGCGCCGCGCTGACCGGCCATCCCGGCATCGCATTGCGGCTGATGGTCGCGCACCTCGTCGCCGGATCGTCGCTCTGGAGCGTGCGTCGCCAGCCCTTGGTCTGCCGCGACGCGGCCACGCAGGAAAGCGTCGAGACCTGCCGGGGCGAAGCCGTGTTCGACGAGCGCCGCCGCGCGGTGCTGGCGCTGCTCGGCATGGACCCCGAGCGCGAGACGGTGACCGGCAGCAGCGCCGACGACCGCCGGGTGGTCGGCATCTTCCTGCGGCTGCTCGACCTGCCCGAGGCCGCCCTGGGCGATGTTATCACCGTCGCGATGGGCGAGACGCTTGCGGCGGGCGACGCGGCGGTCGAGGCCGTGGGCCTGACCCTCGGCCTCGACATGGCTGACTGGTGGCAAGCGGATGCCGCCTTTTTCGACCTGCTGCGCGACAAGGAAGTGCTGGGCGCGATGGTCGCCGAGGTCGCGGGGGAGCGGATCGCCGCCGCCAATGCCAGGGAGAAGGGCAAGACCTTGAAGCGGATCGTCACCGACCATCTCGACGGCGTCGGCGGACGGGCCAAGGTCGAGCACTGGGTGCCCCGCTGGATGGCCTTCCCGCCCGCCGGCTATACCGGGCGCGGCGGAGTCGGCACGGTCCGCGCCAACGCCAAGGTCGGCGCTGCCCGGGCCGATCTGGACGCTAGCGCCGAGCCGGATCGCGATCCCGATCCGACCGCGCCGGAAGGGGCGGCGCTGTCGCCCGAGCCCGTCCGGGGCGGGGGTGCGGCACCGGCGAATGATGGTGCAGCAGCGCCCGAACCGCTCGCCGCCTGAGCCGGGAAGGGGACGCGCGGGGGAGCCCCCCGCGCGTTTCCGGCGAGGTGGGCAACCTCTTGTAAACCGCCGAAATCCGGCCGCGCGTCCGCGCCCTCGCCCTGAGGGGCTCGGGCGCGGACGCGCGGGTTTTCGCGGATGGTGCGAGCGCACGGCATCTCCGCTAGAGCGGGGTGATGGACAATGGGGAATCGGGGGCGAAGATCGACAGCCAGACCTGGTTGATCGATGCCGGGCACGACATCATCGAGAAGAAGCGCGCGCATGGGCTCGAGGCGCTGACGCCGCGCGAGCGCCTGATCCATTGCTTCTGGATCGCGGACTACAGCATGCGCAACGCCGGCGATCTTGCCACGGCGCATGATCTCGATCCCGGCTATCGCGCCGATGGCGCGCGGGCAGCGGCGGCCCTCGACCTGCCCCTGACCGCGGCCCTGTTCGCATTGAGCGAGGGCGAGCTGGAGCGCCGCTATTTCGATCTCTTCGACGGGGTTTGCGCCGAATTGCGCGGCCGCTGAGTGCTGTGCGCGCTGGCCTTTCGCTCCATCCGGGATGCGCGGACGACTATTCGTAGAAGCTGCTGGTATCGACCTTCAGGCGGATAGCGTTGGGGTCGATGTCGAGCGGTTTGCCGGCTTCGCCGCTGACCTTGGCGCGATACGGATAGCTGTCACTCGAGCGCATGCCGATATCGTTCGCGACATCGGAATCGGAGCCATATTGGAGCTCGACCTCGACCTCACCCGTAACAACGAAATCGATATGCTCGGCGTCGAGCCGCTTGATCTCGATCGTCTCGATCCAATGATGATCGACCCTGGTGTGCGTCGAAAGCTCGTCTAGCTCCTGGATCGTATCGAGGATCATGCTCTCGAACACCGCGTTGTGTAGCGCGCCCGCAACCGCATCGTTGATCCGCTCGCGAGCATCCTCGGTATCGTCGAGAAGCGCGGGGATCTCGACAAGCACGTCATAAAGCATGTCGCGCACTTCCGAACCTTTATGCACAACCGTGTCGGCGCGGACATGCGTCGCCTTGTGCAGTCCGTCCATCGCCTCGAGCAGGGGCTTGGCCAGCGCGGCGGCGTCGAGCTTCAGCTTCTCCTTGACGAACGCATCGGGGAGGCCGGCCTGGACGATGTAGCGCGCCCGCTGCGCGCGCGTGACCGTTCTGGTGTCCTTCGCTTGCTCGAACCATACGCACCGCCGTACCTCGTCGTCGGGCGCAAGCGTGTGAAGCACATGGGTCACCAGTTCGCGCAGCCCGCTCGCCACGAGGTTGCCCCGGATCGGATTTTGCTTGTCCCGCGCAGTGCGCATCACGCCTTGGAGGATCGTCTTCAGGAACTTGTCGCGTGGCATCGCCGCGAGAACTGCGCGTCGCGCTTCCTGGATATCCGCCCAGCTTGTGCCTGCCATCCCGTGTTCTTCCTTTGCCGATCACGTCGCAACCGATCATGCCATAGCCCGCACGGTGCGAACCTGGCCTGCGGAAGTGGTGGTTGGGCGGATTACCCACAAGCCGTTGCGCATCTGGCCGCGCTCCGTGGGGACCCACGTGCCGCGCCGCGGCCCGACTTGCCGGCAGGGTGAGGGTCTGGCAGTGCGGTCTCGACGGGGGCCGTGGATCGGGATCCGACAGCGCCTGCGGCCTCTCGCGGAGGTTCGTTCTAGGCTGGACCCGGTCTCCATCAGGCATATTCCGCACCGTTCTCGGCTCCTTGGGCGCATGACCTGGAACGGTCGCCAGCCTCCCGAAACCATCGCCCGCCGACTTATTTCCCCGCCCGCTGGCGCGGGCTCCTCGCGGCCGCTGCGCTCCAAATAAGCCTTGGGCTCCGGTCCTCCGCTGGCGCTTCGGCCTGCCGGTTCGGGTGTCCGGCTGGCCGTCCCTGAGGTCCGCCCATCGCCCGGAACGGTTCGGGCGAGCATCTCAAGGAGACCTGCAATGTCCGCCATCGGTTATGTCACCCGCGAAGGAAACGGCTTCAAGGGCGAGCTTCGGACCCTCTCGATCCGCACCGGCATCACCATCGTGCCGAACAGCCGCAAGACCAAGGATACCCAGCCCGACTATGTCGTCATGGCGGGCGGCGTCGAACTCGGCGCCGGCTGGAACCGCCGCGGCGAGATGTCCGGCAACGACTATGTCTCGCTGAGCCTCGCCGCCCCCGAGTTCGGGCCGCGCCGGCTCTACGCCAATCTCGGCCGTGCCGCCGGCCAGGACGATGACGACGCCTTCGCCATCATCTGGAACCCGGCCGACTGAGCTGGTCCGATCCGCGCCCTGACCGGGCGCGGATCACCTCGCCGGCACGGGGGTCGAAAACGCACATGCCCGATTTCGACCCTGCCGGGCGGGGCTTTCGAGGTTCAGTTGGGTGTCCGGGCGGCGCGATCCGGCGGCCGCCATACAACGGACCCGTGCCATGGCCGACCCCGACGACACTGCCGCGCGCGCCCAACAGGCGCGTGAGACCTGCCCCTTCCTCACCGCCAAGCAGACCGCCTTCCATCTCGGGCTCGCGCCCAGCACCCTGAAGGGCATGCGCGCCGAGGGGCGTGGGCCGGTCTGCCGCCTGCATGGTCGCGCCTGGTATTACCATATCGACGATATCGAGGCCTGGTCGAACGCCCGGCGCAAGGGCGGCGATCATGGTTGAGCGCCGCGATCTTCCGCTGTTCGCCTGGGGCGAAACGCTTCGCGCTGCCAAGCGCCGCCGTCGCCGATTGCAGCACTGCGCTGTCCTGGTGACGCTCGGATGCATGTGCCTCGCCGCGACCATCGTCGCGCCGCCGCTGCCGCGATTGCTCTGGAATGCCAGCGCCAGCGCGCCGATCGGCCTCTATCGTGTCGCGCCCGGCCGCGCCGTGGCTCGCGGCGATATGGTGATCGCGCGGACGCCCTTGAGGGTGCGCGCGCTGGCGGCGAGCCGGCGTTATATTCCGGCGAACGTGCCGCTGGTGAAGCGCGTGGCCGGCGTGTCGGGCGACCTGGTCTGCGCCATTGGATCCAGGATCACCGTCAACGGTCGGGCGCTCGCAACGCGACGCGCCAGCGATCGGCTTGGACGGCCGCTGCCCTGGTGGGCCGGCTGCCGGACCCTGCGCGACGGCGCGCTGTTCCTGCTGATGGCGGATACGCCGGACTCGTTCGACGGGCGCTATTTCGGCCCGACCGAGGCTGCGGACGTGATCGGCAAGGCGACGGCGCTATGGGTGCGTTGAAGCCGCTCGCGCTCGCCCTGTCGCTGGTGCTGGCGCGCCCGGCGGCTGGGCAGACCGTCGCCGACTGGCGCCCGTTCGTGGCCGAGGCCTCCCAGCGGCTCGGTGTGCCGATCGCCTGGATCGAGCGGGTGATGCAGGCCGAAAGCGGCGGCAAGACCATGCTCGACGGGCGGCCGATCGTCAGCCGGGCCGGTGCGATGGGACTGATGCAGCTGATGCCCGGCACCTGGGCCGAGATGCGGATTGCGCTCGGGCTCGGCAGCGATCCGTTCGATCCGCGCGACAATATCCTCGCCGGCACCGCCTATCTGCGCCGCATGTACGACCGGTTCGGCTATCCGGGCATGTTCGCCGCCTACAATGCCGGACCTGGGCGATATGCCGCTTATCTGGCCGGACGCCAGCGGCTGCCGGGTGAGACGATTCGCTATATGGCGACGCTCACTGGGGATCGGCCGTCGATGCGCACCGCCGGCGCAGAGCGTCTGCGTTCCACCCTGTTCGTCCTGCTGAGCGCGAGCTCCAGGGCTTCTACGGCAGAACTGCCGCCAGCACCTTCAACCCTGCTCTTCGCCGTCCGAAAGGACTGAAACGGAGGTAAAAGGAGCTCGCCCACCCTCGCCAAGCGAGCCCGTCGCTGCCATCCTACGAGGTTGGGGGAGAGTCATGGCAATCAATGCGGACGTGATGGAGCTCATCCGGATTCTCGATGAGGAGGAGTTCGGTTGGCTCGCTGGCGAGTTGCTGAGCGAGATCAGCCTGGGTCGTGAACGCGATGGCGCGCCTGACCACAAGGCATATCCCGAGGTTGATGGCGACGAAAATGACGGTGATGCCGAGCCGGTCGCGCGCGAGCCGATTCCGGATGGGGAGCAGCTTCGCGCGGCGGTCGATATCATGCGGCTTCGGCTGGTGGCACCTGCTCGCGCGCTTGCGGAAGCAGAGAATATCGCTGCCGCGCTGACGGACCGGGAGGGACGCCGCATCGCCTTCGTCGAAGCGGACGGAGCGCCCGATGAAAGGATCATAACCGAAGCCCGGCCAGGCGATGCGAGCATCGCCGACAAGCTGGATGAGGTTCTCGGGCGGATCCTCGACACACCGCGAACGCTGGAGGTTTGAATGGCGCTTCCTCCTGCTCTGGCCATCGATCTTCGCAATATCCTGCGTGCCTTCCGCGCCGCACATGGCACCGCGGCGGTGCCCGGCGGCGCAGGCAAGGCGCTGGAGGCGTGGCTGCTGATGAAGCTTGCCGAGACCGCGACCTTGATGCCTTCATGGCGGGTCAGCCTGCGTCAGGGCGATGGCAGTCTTCTTCCGACCGGTGCGGCATTCAAGCTGCCCGCGCAGCGATCGCCGATCCCGGCCAGCAGCCCGATTGCTTCCGGTTTTGTGCTGTTCGAGCATCGCGACTATCCCGAGCGCCGGCTGGAATTGCACGGTTCGCTGCAATGGCGCGGCCGGAGCAACGCCAAGCACGAATGCGACATCTCGATGGTCCCGGCATTAATCGGCGAGGCACTTCGCAATAGCGGCGGCGGGCATCCGCACGGGCTGCCCATCGTGGCGATCGAGTGCAAGGACAAGACCTCGGTCGGCACCCTGGACGAGACCCGACAGGCCCTAGCGCGTATGTTCGATCTCGTGCTCGTGACCCAGCCCTATTCGGGCTGGTCGTGTCGCATCTACGAGGCGAACACCTATCAATATTGGGGCCGCAAGAGCTCGAAATATGTCGCCTTCTTCGCCAAGGGCACCTTCGGCATTGCGCGAGCGGGCAGTTTCCAAGGCGGCGCGAAGCAGTTGGGCAGCCACTATCACGTCGGTCGCTATGACGGAATCTACGCAGCCGGCGGTGCCTCGCTCCCCACGTTGCTCAGCAGCTTTCGGACGACACTGGCGATGATCGGCCAATTCTAGAGGGGGGCTCGTCTCGGATCGTCCCAGCATGGCGGCTGCCGGCGCGCCTGTGCAAGGCCGGCGGCCCCTCCAATTTTGCCGCGAGAATGAGCGTGCTGCGCACGCGCGCTTGTTCGTTTCAGCGCAACAAAATCGGTTCCTCCGCCGCCGCTTCGCGGTGCCTGCGCTGCGCTCCGGCAGCCCTGACAGGCACGCCGGCAACCGCCGTCGAGAGGCTGTCTTCGATGTGGAAGACGTCAAGCGACAGGAGGTTCTCATGACCATGTTTCAGCCGATTTCGGTGGCATCGGACCGCGTAATGGCGGCGCTCTTGGCGGGGCTCGAGCTGGAGTTCGGGCGCGGCGCGGCGGAGGGGCTGGCGGAACGGTTCATTGCGGCCGAGGAGTGCGATTTCACCTGGGATGCGCGGGTCGAGGAGCGTTGGCTGGGCGCCTATGAGGCAGCCGGCGACGAAGATTTCGAGCTCGACCGCGTGGCGATGATCGGCCGGTTGGACGGGCGCTGGATCGTCGCGGTGTGCATCGTCGATGGCGATGGCAGCGCGCACGGGATGGTCGGGCGGCGCAGCTTCGCGAAGGCACAGGCGGCGCGGAAGGCGTTTGCGACGCTGCATTGATCGGAGCGGAATTGCAGCCGGGATGCGGTGTCGGACAGGCATCGCGTCCCGGCTTTTTCTGTCCTCGGCGGGAGAGGTTGAAAGGCGCAAAGAGGCGCGGAGGGCAGCCAGGAGGAGAGGGCAGCGTAAGGCAAGATAAAGCTGCGGCACCGGTGGTGCCGCAAGTGTTTGTCTGCACATCGTTTTTCAGGGGATTCCCTGGCACTGTCCGGCGAGCACCAGTGCCATGCCCGTCGGAATCGGCGGATTTCCGCGGGCTCCGGTGGCACCGGTTTTCAGCTGTGCAGAGGCGCGTCATGCTGGGTTGAAACGCATGGCGGAATGGCTCTCATGGCCGACGAAAACGAGTTCGAACCGCGGCTCGGCCGCATGCGCAGCACCGGCGGCAAGGGCTTGCGGAAATATCTCGGGCGCGTGCTCGCGGCGGCCAATCTCGCGCGGGGCGGGGCGGCGCCGTTCGGGATGAAGCGCGCCGGCTTCTCGGGTGCCAGGATCGGCCGTGGTGCCGGGGTCGGGCGCGTGCTTGCCCGGCGCGGCGGTCGCGCAGCCTATGGCGCACGTCGCGTCATCATCAAGGCGAGCATCGTCAAGCTTGCCGGAAAGGGGGCCAGCGCCGCAGTCGCGCACCTGCGCTATCTCCAGCGTGACGGCACGATGCGCGACGGTCAGCCCGGCCAGCTCTACGGGCGCGACGACGATGCGGTCGACGGCACGGCTTTCCGCGAGCGCTGGGACGGAGATCGCCACCAATTCCGCTTCATCGTCTCGGCCGAGGACGGTGCGGAATACGAGGATCTCAAATCGCTCACGCGCCGTCTGATGGCGCGCGTCGAGGAAGATCTCGGTACCGGGCTCGACTGGGTCGCGGTCGACCACTTCAACACCGGTCAGCCGCACACGCATGTCATCGTGCGCGGCAAGGATCAATTCGGTGCCGATCTGGTCATCGCACGGGACTATCTGACGACCGGCATTCGTGAGCGGGCGTGCGAGCTCGTCGATCTCGATCTCGGGCCGCGCTCGACGCGAGAGATCGAGGCCGGCCTGCGCGCCGAAGTCGAGCAGGAGCGGCTGACGTCGCTCGACCGGTCGCTGCTGCGCGACGCGCAGGCCGGGATCGTGTCCGCCGCGCGGGGCAATGCCTTCGATCAGGCGCTCCGCGCCGGCCGGCTGGCCAAGCTGCGACGGCTCGGCCTCGCCGAGCCGATCGGTGGCACGAGCTGGCGCCTCGCGCCAGGGTTCGACGACACGCTTCGGCGCCTGGGCGAGCGCGGCGATATCGTCCGCACCATGCAGCGCGAATTCGCGCGCCGTGGCCTGGATCGGGCAGGGGCCGACCAGGCGATCTATGATCCGTCATCGCCCGATGCCCGGCCGCTGGTCGGTCGCCTCGTCGGGCGCGGCCTCGCCGACGAACATGCCGATCATCATTATCTGGTCGTTGATGGCATCGATGGGCGCAGCCATTACGTGTCAATCGGTAAAGGCGCCGGGCTCGATATCGTGCCCGAGGGTGCGGTAGTGCGGATCGATCCACTGCGCGCGGTGGTGCGCGAGGCGGACCGCACCATCGTGGCAGTCGCTGCGGCCAATGGCGGGCGCTACGATGTGGACGCACATCTTCGTCACGATCCGAGCGCGACCCAGGCCTTCGCCGAGACCCATGTCCGGCGGCTTGAGGCGATGCGGCGGCTGAGCCGAAATGTGACCCGCGAGCCTTCCGGACAATGGATCATCGCGAACGATCATCTTGAGCGCGCCGCGGCGCATGAGGCGCGGCTGTTGCGGGACGGGCCTGTGGCGGTGGAGATCCTGTCTGCGCAGCCGCTGTCCCGGCTGGTCGAGGCGGATGCCGCGGGCTGGCTCGATCGAGGCCTGCTCGCAACTGAGCCGCTAGCGCTGCGCGAAGCGGGGTTCGGTGCCGAGGTTCGCGACGCGCAGGATCGCCGCCGGCAATGGCTGATCGCGCAGGGGCTGGCGGAAGCGGCGGGGAGTGGGACGACTTATCGCCAGGACTTGCTGGCGACCTTGCAGCGGCGCGAGCTTCTGAGGGTTGCCGGGCAGCTTTCCGAGGAGTTGGGGCTGTCCTTTGCCGAACCAACATCCGGTACACGGATCGAGGGCGTCTTGCGGCGGCCCGTCGATCTGGTCAGCGGGCGGTTCGCGCTGATCGAGAAGTCGCGCGAGTTTACGCTCGTGCCGTGGCGGCCGGTGCTGGAGCGGCAGCTTGGCCAGCCGGTGTCGGGGATCATGCGCGGCGACGGTGTCAACTGGTCGTTCGGAAGGGGGCGACAGGGGCCAGTGATTGACTGAGATGCCATAAAGCAGTCATCCCCACTGTGCGGCGCTCGATCATAACAAATCATCGAGGCTGTTCGGTTACGCCTCTGCTCGCCAGGCATGTTCGCAGCTTTCATTCGTAGAGCACGCCTAACACCCGGCGCGCCGACGCCATCACTGGCGTGCTCGCTCCTCCGTCAATCGCCTCGGTCGCGATCACCATTGATGAACCCAAACCGCCGATCGTCTCGAACTGGCGAAGGTGAGCGAAGTCGCCGCTGAGGCGGGCGCCGACGCGCTTGAAGATACTAGTTCCGTCGTCGAGCGTTACCGCGACGAGCTTGCCTTCCCAGGCGTCGAGGTCGCTGGGGCTCAGTTCCGCACCGCCGAGGATGATCTGGCCGGGTAGTGCCAGCGGGATCGCGCTGTCCTCACGGACACGATAGGCGACCTCGATTCGCGTCAACTCAGGCGCGACATCGACGGGCGTCGCCTCGCCACCGCCGGCAGGCGGCGGAGGCATGTCGGTGAAGATCGCGCCGACGATGCGATACAGGCGTACCTTGCTCTCGTCATAGGTCATCGTCGGTCGCGGAGTTCGTGGGTCGGGCGTTTGTGCCGCGAGCGAGATGCCGAGCGAGCCGGGCGCTTTGACCAGCCGACGCGCTAGCACGTTGCCCTGGTGCCGGGCGATCACGAGGTTGCGATCGCGACCGGGATAGGGTTCGGCCTCGACGATGGCAATCGCGCCGGAAGGGATCGCAAAGCCCAGCGTTTCGCCGCGGACGTAGAAAAGCGCCTTGCCCTCGAACCAGTCGTCGTCGAGTTGCGCGTTGGCGGTATCTTGCGAACCGCCCGCTGGCATCGTGCCAGCAAATGCGGCGATGTCCGGGCAGATAGGCACCGAGAAGCTCGGTCGGGTCATGACCGGCAGCGGCACGACGTTGGTGTAGGTGGTGTCGGTCGGCGCGAGCGCCTCGCGCCATCGGTGGAGACGGAACTGCTCGTGAACCTTCTCGACGCCGGTGCGCAGGCGGACAAATGCCGGCTCTACATCCTTCACATCCATGTAGGTGATTGAATCCCTGTCCTGATGATGCGCCTTGTTCAGAATACGACGCGGGGCCGCGCCATCGGCAAGAGCCGCATCGTCGACGAAACGCTTTAGGACGGGGTTATTGAACAACTCGCCGCTGCCGGCGGTGATCAGTGCTCGCAGCCTGTCGAGTAGCGGGAACAGCGTCAGCGCTTGGGTCGAGGTGGCGTGCGCCGGCTCAGCCAGATCGTCAAACAGGTCACCTAGGCGTGCCTCAATGAACACGCGCAGGTCGGAGGCGTAGTTCTGCGCGTCGATCGAGGAATCGGGATTGGCGACGAATGCCTGCCGCCGCCGATCGACTTCCTCGATGGTCGGGGACAGGCTCAGCGTCGGGTGAACGAAGTTCACCGCATGGACCGACAGATGCTGGACGCGGTCGTCGGCGCGGTTCTCGGCGACGAGCGACCGCGCGAACCGGCGATCATGGGTTGTGACGAACAGCTGCGCACCCGCCGCGGCGACCGCAGCGAGTCCATGCGCAAGCCGCTGACGGTTGTCGTGGTCAAGCAGTTCCTGCGGATCGTCGAGCACGAGCAGTGCCAGCCCGCCGCGGGTCGCGAGCACATGCTCGCGGAAGGCGAGGAAGAAGCCGAACAAGGCTCCGCGCAGCGCAGAGGCATTGGCGATATGCTGTGCTGGCGCGGTCACGCCGTCACGGCCGACCTTGAGATCAAGCACGCCACGCGCATTCATATCGGTGCCCGTCAGGTCGGGCGCGAAGGTCGTGGCGTTGCGATAGATCGCTCGGCGCCAGTGTTCGGAACGATTGTGTAGCTTGTTGCGCAGTGTATCGACCTGCTTTTGCGCCAGCCCACCGAGGGGAACGAGTACATCGAGCGCACTGGCGGCACGCCCACAGGCCGCGATCCGCTCCTTCTTCTCGACGTGACCCACGCGCGCTTTTTCCAGGCGTCGAATCTGTTCGATCGCAGAGTTGAGTGGAGCGACACCCTCGACTATTCGCTGCAGGGAAGTCAGCCGCCGCCCAATCGCACGCGGCGCATCGGCGTCGCCATCGTCACCGCGCCGGACCGCTTGCAGAAATGCTTTGAGCGCCTCGCCAGCAGCTTCGCGCCACTCCGCGAATGCCAGCGTGCGGTCAATGCGCTCGACCATCTGCTGAAGGCCAACGACCGCGGTCGCCAAGGCGGCAGGCAACGGACGTGCGGGGGGCTCGGTGAATGTGGGAAGTGCGGCGAGCCGTTCGTCGATCAGCTTCTCGGCGTCGGGCCGAAGTGCGGCCATCGCGCCCTGGAACGGATTGCTTGCGAACAGTTCGTCAACGAGCCCGCTTCGGAGCAGCGCGGCGGGGTCGGCGGGCAGGTCGCCGCGCGCTTCCTTCGCGATGGCTGGCGGCAGTGCCTGCAGCAGATGGCCAACCCAATGCGCGGCCCAATCGGCGATCGTCCGGGCGATCACCTCGCGGTCACGCGCTGCCTCCGCCAGATGATCGGCTACGGGTTCGCCAGTGACCGGATCGCACGCGCCATGAAGTTGGCCGACGCAGACCGGACAGGTGCCGTCATAGGCGTGCGAATGATCGTGCATCCACGCCGACACTTTGGCGTAGAGCTGCGCGCGACGCGCGCGGTCGGGATTGGTGGTTAGCTGCGCTAGCGTAGCGGCTTCCGCTTCAACCTGCGTCAACAGCGCGACGACGTCGGCGATCTCGGCGCCATCCACCTTCAGAGCGGAAAGACGAGCAATCGAGGGCAGCTCGCCCACCGTCCGCAACCGTTCGATCGCGGGGACGATGCTCGCTTCCAGGTCGTCGCGAGCCTGCTTGTTCTCGGGATCGAAACTATCGCCAAGCACGTCCCGCGCCTCGCTCAACGCTGTGGCCTTCAGGCCGGCAAAATGGGCACCAAGTTCGGCGATACGTTCTGCGGCCTTTTCCTCCTCCACGGCGGGCACGTCGCCCTCGAATGCGATGGACGGCGTCTCGACGATGATGGCTGCGAGGTCGTCAGCCGCTTGCTGGTAGCGTCCGGCGATATCGATCCGCTGCTTCTCGATCTCGGGCGTCGCGGTCTTGGTGATCCGTGCCGACATCTTCTCGGCATGGCGGGCGAGATCCACTAAGTCGGCGAGTCCCGTCAGCCGCGCCACCGCTTCGCCGAGTTGTGACGCCGAGCCGACCGAGAGGAATGGCAGCAAAGCCGGCATCGTCGTCGCGATCCGCCAGGCGATGGGATCGATGCCTACCGCGTCGAGGTCGGGCGCTGCCTCGTTGAGCTTGCCGCGCGCCGACCGGGTCTGGCTACGGCGTAGCGGCGGCAATATCGCGCCGTCCGCGTCAGCGAACGTCAGCTCCACCCAGCTGTCGGCCGGGATCGCCTCGCCGTTGGGCGGCAGCTCGGCAGACTTCGGCGGCAATGGGGTGATCGCCGACATCGGATGAGTGCTGGTCGTGCCGTCGTCACGTGTGATCTCGCACGTAAAATCCAGCGGCCCCTCTTCGGGCGGGCGCTGGGACCGAATCAGGTGTCCGGTGAGGCACCAGATGATCGCATTGACGATCGAGGTCTTGCCCGAGCCGTTCACGCCTTCCAACAGCATGACCGGCTTGCCGGGCTCGAACACAAAGGATGCAGGTGGTGCGCCGGGCCGGCCGTAGGCGTGAAGCCCGGCAAAGCGGTGAGCCTCGACTCTGACTAGCCGAAGCATTTTGTTGGCCCGCGCGCCGCCGTTCTGGGGCGCCGGCTCGATCGTCGGCGGCGGCGTGCCGATCACGTCGATGATCGCATCCGTGTCGGCGGCCGACAGGTTGCCGGCCCACTTGCCGCGGTTGCGGCGGTACCAGTCAAGTACCGCGCGTGCATCATCGGATGTCAGCTCCAGTTGCTCGCCGCCGCCGAGCGCCACGGCACGCCCGCCGATCAGGTCGGCGAGCAAGGCATCGGTCGTCAGCAGATGAATGTCGCGCGGTGCGCCGGTGTCGTCGGCCATAATATCCCCTATTGCGGGGCATAATCGCCGCTAAATCACGGTCAGTCCAGCAGATCAGATCGAACCGATCTAGTCTGCTTTCGTGTCACGACGCCGAAAGTCGAAACCGCCTACGGCCAATAATGGGTCCGCAAGAACTTGGTCGCGATATTGGCGTGGTGTCCGGCGGCCCCGGAAGTTGAGAATTGCGCTTGAGACGCACGCCCGTGAGGGCCATCCGACGCCGCCGAACGCGATCTTTCTATCTCTCTCGGGAGCTGCGTGCCAACCGGCGCTTGCCATTCCGTTCGTGCTCGCCGAAGATTCCGTTGATGAAGAACGATCTGGATCATCTGCCTGAGGTGCAACGCGGTGAGCTGGAGCGCGTGCAGGGCGTATTGATGGAGGAGTTTGCCGAGGCGATCGCCAAGGCGACGACGCCGAGCCGCAAGAATGGTAAGATCCTGAAGATCATCCTGTTCGGATCCTATGCGCGGCAGGATTGGGTCGACGAACCCGAGAACGGCTATCAATCCGACTTCGACCTGCTGGTGGTCGTCAACCACGACGACCTGACCGACATCGCCCACTACTGGTACGTCGCGGAGGATCGCATCCTGCGCGACGCGGCGATTGCGCGGCCGGTCAACATCATCGTCCATTCGCTCGACGAGGTGAACCAGTCGCTCAAGCGTGGCGAGTATTTCTGGGTCGATATCGCACGGGACGGGATCGTCCTCTACGAACTGCCCTGCCATCCGCTGGCGACGCCGATGCCGCTAACGCCAACAGACGCCTACGAAATGGCAAATGCCTATTTTGCTGAGTGGCTGAAGAAGATCGATAGCTCGATAAAAGGGGCAAACTTCTACATTGGAGAGGAGGAGCTCAAAGACGCTGCTTTCACCCTGCATCAAGCCGTGGAACGTGCCTACATCTGCTTCCTGTTGGTGCGAACGCTCTATTTCCCGCGTTCGCACAACATCAAATTCCTGCGCTCGCTCGCCGAGGACAACGAGGCACGGCTGATCGAGGCCTGGCCGCGCGATACCCGCCTCGATCGCCGGCGCTTCCAGCTGCTCAAGCGCGCCTATGTCGAGGCTCGCTATTCCAGCGCCTACGAGATTACGGTTGAGGAGCTGAACGCGATCCTGGCGTGCGTGCGGGCGCTGCGCGACATCGTCGAGCAGGTCTCGCGCGAGCGGTTGGAGGGGCTGCGAGCCGCAGCGGGGCTGTAAACGTCATCAGGATCAACGGCCTGACTTGAAACCGCGCCGCCTCGGCCCGACATTCTTTCTATCGTTCAACAACGGAAAGGAGGGGGTCAGATGTCTCATTGTCACATGCCGCTCGAGGCAGAATCTCTGAGTATGACCTCCACTGCGGGGGTCCGGCTCGGCTGAGCTGTCCGCGTTCGGATGACGATGGAAAGGCCGTCCCGAGAGGGGCGGCCTTTCGCGTTCCAATCAGTCGAAGGCGTCCGGCCACATGCGGGCGCCGTGAATGACGCGTAGAACTCGGACGACGTCATCGCCGATCTCGTAGGGAGCGATATAGGACGTCCTCGCGATGACCAGCTCGCGCGTTCCCTCCACGCGCCCGGGCCGACCGCTCTCGGGAAACTCGACTAGGCGCCAGGTGGCGGCGCGGATTCGATCGTCGACCAGCACTGCGGCGAGGGGATCGTCAGCCTCGATATAGTCGAAGATTGCGCGCCGATCTTCCAGGGCGCGCTGAGACCAGACGAGCTTCACGCATCGCCCGCCTTGCGCAACGCGGCAGCCCGCCGCTGGGCGAACTCGGCTTCAACATCTTCGCTGGAGATGTCAGGGCGGTCGTCTGTCAGCGCCTCGCGGACCTTAGCACGAAACCAGGCGTCATAGGCTTGGCGGTCGGCGACGAGCTCGAAGGGCAGCCTGCCTTCGTGTGCAGTGCGCGTGAGCAGGATACGCACAGCGTCGGAGACGGTGAGACCCATCGCATCGAGCACGGCGGTTGCGCGGTCCTTCACGTCGGGATCGACGCGGGTTTGGATGAGGGCGTTAGCGGCCATGGGCGTGAGACTCCTGCGGATCAAACGCAATGTAATGCAAACGCATTACAACTTCGAGTCCGCCTGGGTTAGCTTTCCGGTTGGGCCTCCAACGGATTTTGCAGCGGTCGAGCCGACGCATCATCCTGGAACTCGACGACGATCCAATCATCGTCGTCGTCAGGGCCTTTCTCTTCGATCCTGATCGCGGAGATGGTTTCTCCTCGATCCAAGTGAAGTTTGAAGATGTTGTTCGTCCCGTTGACGCTCAGCTTCTTCATGAGCCGCTCGGGCGTTTCTCTGCCCGCCAGCGTATCCAGAAACGCCCGAGCGGAGATTTTTATCTGCGTCCTCTCGCCCTTTCGCCAACTTATGGTCATCGGCAGATGCCTTCCTCTACTAAGCGGTGAGAATACGCCCTGCTCATGTAGCTGACGTGCTTGATATCCTTCGCGACGGGGATGCGGGAGCTGCGCGACAAGCGCCTCGAAGCCGCTGATATCGATCTCCAGACCTGGTCGAGAGAATATGGCCAGCTTCCATTCGATGGTCTCTTCCAGCGAATCCAGCCGCCTACGCTCCCTGATGGGCGTGACTACGGCAACGACGTCCAGCCCCGCCGCGGGCATCGAGAGGAAATCAGATATGATCTGTGATCCGCTGACGACGCGATTGGTGTAGTCGCGCGATTCCAGTCGGCGCAGAGCGGTACTGCCAACATCGCCGAGGATCACGCAACGCAGGCCCTGGAATAGCGGGCTTTTGAGCTGTCGGGCTTTCGCCCGCAGTACGCCGTGGACATAGTTGTCGCGCAGGCTCCGGATTTCCGGCGGCATGGATGATCGGAAGTTGTAGCGAGACTGCGGCTGATCGTGCCAGGTGATCACGACATCCAGTTCCCCCTCCTGTAGCCGGATCGCGTCGCCGTCCTTGCGGTCCTGCCCCTCCAGCCACCATCGAAGCGCGTTCCGGATATAGTCCGAGACCAGCAAATCCCGCGGAACTTTGATCCACCGCAGCGACTCCCGGCCCACCCATTTGGAGTCTTCGTGGAAGAAGTATGACAGGCGGCGTGCCGTGCCGCGACGGATCTTGTTCGCTTCGTGGGAGATTTTGCGAGACGCGTTCCGCATTCCCTCGTCACCCGGCAGCGCGGCGTCCGAGATCGCCGCGATTTCCACAACGGTTTCGTGGCCGGGGATGAGTTGCTCTGAAAAGGCATCCGGAAGCGACGTTGCTCCGAACCAGTACGGCTCAACCTCGGTCGTGCCGATGTTGGTCAAGGCCCATACGAGCGCCAGCTCCATTTCGGCGGGCAGCGCTTGGTCGATCCGCTTGCTCTCGATGCGACGAAGAAGGTCTTGTGCCTTCTCCCGATCGATCAGCGGCGACAAGTCGGTGAGCATCGATTGAAGCCGTCGCCGAGCAAAAATAGCTATCGGTGGTTCCTCCGATGTGAATGGCTGAAGCTTTGATCTTCTGGCGCAGCGGCCTGTTCTGCAATTAACCGAACTACGCTGCCTGCGCTATCCGCCATAACCAGCCGCACAGCACCGCTGGGCACCATGTGATTTCAGGCTCGGGTGGAAGAGTCATTGCCCGTCGGGAATTGGCCCGGCGGGAGCCAGCTCGTGACCCCCACCAAACTGCTGATCGGACAGATCCTCATCGTCTTCGCGATCGTGATCGCGGGACTGTGGAGCGCGACGCAATGGGCGGCGGCGATGCTGGCCTATCAGCCCGAGCTTGGCCGCCCCTGGCTGATCGTCGGGCAGGTACCCGTCTATCGGCCCTGGGCGCTATTCTCCTGGTGGTATCATTACGACGCCTATGCGCCGCACGTCTTCGACAAGGCGGGGATGCTCGCCGGTGCGTCGGGCTTTCTCGGCTGCGGCGCGGCGATCGCCGGGTCGCTATGGCGCGCCCGCCAGCGCAGTAACGTCACCACCTATGGCTCTGCACGCTGGGCAAGGCCCGTTGAGATCGAGCGGGCAGGGCTGCACCGCGACCGCGGCGTGCTGCTCGGTCGGCTCGGCGGCCAGTATCTGCGGCACGACGGCCCCGAGCATGTCATGGCGTTCGCTCCCACCCGGTCTGGCAAGGGCGTCGGCCTGGTCGTGCCGACCTTGCTCTCGTGGACCGGCTCGACGGTGGTCCACGACATAAAGGGCGAGAACTGGACGCTGACTGCCGGTTGGCGGGCGCGCTTCTCGCACTGCCTGTTGTTCAACCCGACCGACGCGCGCTCGGCGCGCTATAATCCGCTGCTCGAGGTTCGCCGCGGCGCCGACGAGGTGCGCGACGTTCAAAACATCGCCGACATCCTGGTCGATCCCGTCATCACCACCGATCGACGCACCTATCATGTCGCGCTCGCCAGCGTGCGGAGCGTCGGCATGTCGGCGCTGAGCTGGACCTATCCGCAGGACGCATTGCTGGCGATCAAGCGATCCGAAGAAGCTGCAGCTGCCGCTGCCCCGGTGGCGGCTGGCCTCGACGTCGACCAGCTCCATTTCAACTACACCATCTCCGGCGATACGCCGCGATGGCGGCCTCTGCGCGCGTTCGACGATGGCAGGCAGACCTATATTGAGTTTCCCGCCAGCCTGGCGGTCGGCGAAGCGCCGCCGCTGTTCCTCGTCGGCGCGAAGGGCGAGGCGCAGCTGGTCAACTACCGCCTGCGCGGACGCTATTATGTGGTCGACAGGATCTTCGACGTTGCCGAGCTCCGCCTCGGCGCCAAGCGCCAGGAGATCGTCCGGATTACCCGCATCGACCAAGCCGGGCGCCGCGGTCGGGCGAAGGGGAAGGCGTCGTGACCGCGGAAAACCCCGAGGCGCAAGACGGCGCCGCTTCCCTGGCGCCGCCGAAGGTGGATCCCGAAACCCTGGTGCTGCGTGCCCGGCCCGGACGCGCGATCCGCTTCAAGCGCGGCGTGATCGTATCGCTCGCCGCGGTCGCTGCGGCCGGTGTCGTCGGCACGGCCTGGTTCGCGCTCGAGCCTCGGGCGCTACATCTCGCCGCGGACGGCGAGGACAAGAACCTCGCGGCCAAGGCGCCGACCGACACGCTGGGCGCGCTTCCAGCGAGCTACGGTTCGGTGCCGAAGCTGGGGCCGCCGCTGCCGGGCGACCTGGGCAAGCCCATCCTCGATCGTCAGCGCCAGCTTGCCGGCGAGGGGATGCCGCCGGTTCCGCCGGTATCGACAGCGCAGCAGGCAGCCGCCGACGCCCGCCAACGCGGCGCCGCGGAACTCAAGGCGGCGCGTGAATCCGGATTGCTGTTCCAGACCGCTGGCCAGCAGGTGCAGGGCGGAGCGATGCCAGCAGGTCCGACGCCGGGCTCGATGGTATCGGGCGATCCGGCCGCCAAGGTCGCGGTGGATACCGAACGCGACCCCAACGGTCAGGCGCGCAAAGCCGATTTTGTTAGCACCACCGATAAGGCGGGCGACGTCAATCCACATGCGGTAACGCCGCGCCCATCGCCGTTCACCTTGTCCGCGGGAAGCGTGATCTCGGCGAGCCTGATCACCGGCCTGAGATCGGACCTGCCGGGTCTAGTGACCGCGCAGGTGACCGAACGCGTCTTCGACAGCGCGACCGGCGATATCCTGCTGATCCCGCAGGGTGCCCGGCTCATTGGCGCATACGACAGCGTCGTCGCGTTCGGCCAACGGCGGGCACTCGTCGTATGGCAGCGCATCATCTTCCCCGATGGTAGCTCCATCCGCCTGGACAATGCGCCGGCCACCGATCCCTCGGGCTATGCCGGGCTGGCCGACAAGGTCGATTTCCATACCTGGACGCTCCTAAAGGGCGTCGTGCTCTCGACCCTGCTGGGCGTTGGGTCGGAATTGCAGTTCACCGGCGAGAGCGATCTCATCCAGGCCGTCAGGCAGTCGACCCAGCAAAGCGTCTCGCGCGCTGGCGATCAGCTCACCTCGCGGAATCTGCAAGTTCAACCGACGATCACCATTCGCCCCGGCGCACCCGTCCGGCTGCTGGTGCATCACGACCTGATCCTCAAACCTTGGATGGAGTAATGGCGATGGCCGACCTACGTCTTCCGCGGCTTCCCGACCGCACCCCGGTGAAGATCAGCATCCAGGTGACCCCGCAGCTCTTCGCCGATCTCACGCGATACGGAGCGCTCTACAAGGAGGCCTATGGTCAGGAAGAGGCGGTCGCCGACCTGATCCCATCCATGTTGACCTCCTTCCTCGACAGCGACCGGGCCTTTGCGAAAGCCCGGTCTGGTGGAAAGTGACTGCCATGGGCGCTCCCAAGCTGGACGAGGAATGCACCGCCAGTGGTTCGATCGAGCCGATCAGCGTTCGTATCCCCACCGCCGTCGCCATGACCGGGCTAAGCCGATCGAGGATCTACGAGCTGATCGCTTGCGGTGAAATCCAGATCGCAAAGGACCGCCGGAGCACGCTGATCATCGTCGCCAGTCTGCGGGAAACGGTACGTAGGCGGATTGTAGATCGGGATTTGCTGTCCGAGTAGCGGCCTCAACTCATCGCATCCCGGGAGGGTCCAGAGCGAGACCCTCATTTCACATGTTCTTGTTTTGTGCCATTCCTGCGGCATGGAACGATTCGCCCCCGAAGCCTCGCGCGCCGCCATTTCCTCCGCCATCCTCGATGCGCCAGGTTGGGCGCGCGTCGGCATCACCATGCCGAATGACCGATTGCGCGAGGAAGCCGCTGAGGAGCTGGCACGCGCGATCGTCGATCGATTGCATCAGGATCAGCCTAGCGTGGATACGGACCAGCTGGCGCTGCCCATCTGACTATCCGTGCGAAGCGTTCAACCACTCTTCCGGCAGTTCCGCTCGATGTAGCCACAGCAGCGCAGCCGCCACTCGGCGAAGATCCTCATCGAGCGAACCCGGTGGAGAGAGGACGTGTTCGCCGGCCTGACCATTGGCTTCGAGTATGGTGAGCGCGTAGGTGGTGCGGTCGTAAAGCACTCGCGCCGCGTCCGAACTGAAATCGATCCAGGTCGTCGGATTCGCCTCCAGCGCTTCAAGCACTGTGTCGGCCTCAGCTTCCGCCTCTCGACGATATTCGGCGATACCCGCGACCGTGTGAAAAAAGGAAGCTACGGGCCAAAGCAGTGCCTGCACTTCTTTCGCGTCAGCATATTCGGGGCGCACGCGCTCGAGAGTGGTTCCCAGCTCCCTTGCGAGGAACGGCACATAGAGTTCGATCGACATGATTCCTCCCGACATTGTTCTGCGGTCGCACACTAGCGCGAACAAACGTCAAAACACGGGGCTCAGGGGCGGTCCCAACCCGCGGCCCCGCTATCTTGGCAACACGGATGCGGGCGGCGCGGCGTTCGTTATGCCGTCGCCTCGGAGTGGAGCGGATTCGCGCAATCCCGGCCTTGTTTGCCGAATCCGACGCAATCCTCCGGCGTCCCGGAAGCTATTTGAGAGAAATTTTAGAGAAATCGCTAGAAACGTTGGTAGCAACGTCGCCTAAGTCTTTGAAAAGACTTGGTGACCCCTACGGGAATCGAACCCGTGTTTCAGCCGTGAAAGGGCCGCGTCCTAACCGCTAGACGAAGGGGCCATGCCGAAGCGTGGTGCGGCTCGTTAGGCAAGGATCGGCGGCGGGTCAAGCCGGTCAATCGGCCCAGGCGGCGTCTTCCACATGAAGCTCGGCCGCGGGGCGGCTGCCCCAGTCGTCGATCCGGGCGCGGCCGGCGAGCCAGAGCTTGCGGTGCGAGGGGGCCGAGAGCAGCGCCTGGCCGAGCTCGGTCTCGGCCTGGCGGAAGGCGACGGCCTTGAGGCTGCGCCCGTCCTCGCCCGCGACGATCAGCCGCACATGGCCGCCCGATCCGACCACGTCCGCCTTCACCACCCGTACCGGTCCCGCCGCGACGCGCGGCGCCGGCCAGCCCATGCCATAGGGGCCGCCGGCCTCCATCGCGTTCACGAGGTCCGGGCACACCCCGCCGGGGGCGACCACCGCATCGAGCAACAGTGCCCGTGCGCCCATCGCCTCGGCAACGCGGCCCGCTAGCCGCTCCTCGAGGAAATCGGCAAAGGCTTCGAGCTGGCCCTCGGCAATCGTCACGCCGCAGGCCATGGCATGGCCGCCGCCGGCCGCGAGCAGCCCGGCATCCTTCGCCGCCAGCACGGCCGCGCCAAGGTCGACGCCGGGGATCGACCGTCCCGAACCCTTACCGATCCCAGCCTCGTCGAGCGCGATCACGATCGCCGGCCGGCCCAGCTTCTCCTTGATCCGCCCCGCGACGATGCCGATCACGCCCGGATGCCAGCCGCGCCCGGCAATCAACGCCACCATCCGGTTGCCCTGGGCGAGGCAAAGCCCCTCGGCATCGGCCTGCACGCCCGCCTCGATCGCGCGGCGTTCCTCGTTGAGCTGGTTGAGCTCGTCGGCGATCGCGCGCGCTTCTTCGGGATCGCGCGTGGTGAGCAGCCGCACGCCGAGATCCGAACGCCCGACGCGCCCGCCTGCATTGATCCGCGGCCCTAGTGCGAAGCCGAGATCGGTGCAGCTCGGCGCCCGGGTCAGTCGCGCCGCTTCGATCAGCGCGTTGAGCCCGATATTGCGCCGCTGCGCCATCACCTTGAGCCCCTGCGCGACGAAGGCGCGGTTGAGCCCCTTCAGCTGGGCGACGTCGGCGACGGTGCCGAGCGCGACGATATCGAGCAGGTCGAGCAGCCGCGGCTCGGCCCGGCCGGTGAAGAAGCCCCGGGCGCGCAACGTCCGCACCAGCGCCGCCGCGAGCAGCCAGGCGACGCCCACCGCGGCGAGGTGCCCGTGCGCCGCGCCCTCGTCCTCGTCGAGCCGGTTGGGATTGACCAGGGCATGCGCCACCGGCAGCTCGGAAGCGCATTTGTGATGATCGACGATGATCACCTCGGCATCGGCGGCGCGCGCCATCGCCAGCGCCTCGAAGGCCTGGGCGCCGCAATCGACCGTAACGATCAGGCTCGCCCCCTCGGCCTTGAGCCGCACCAGCGCCTCGCCCGAGGGGCCATAGCCCTCCATCAGCCGATCGGGGATATAGGGCCGCGCCTCGAGCCCCAGGTCGCGCAGCAGCAGGATCAGCAGCGCCGCCGACGTGGCGCCATCGACGTCGTAATCGCCGAAGATCGCGACCTGCTCGCGCGCCTGCACAGCATCGGCAAGCCGGTCCGCCGCCTTGTCCATGTCGCGGAAGATGGACGGATCGGGCATGAAGGCACGGATGCTCGGCGCCTTGTGGATGTCGAGCGCCTCGCGCGGCACGCCGCGGGCGAGGAGGAGCTGCGTCACCAGGTCGTCGGGCACCAGGCCGCTGCGCGAATCGGCGGCGAGTCCCCGCCAATGCCAGGGTTGGCCGAGGATCGATCGCTGGATGTTGAGCACGGCGGACATGGGGAACAGCTATGGAACAGAGGAGGGGAGGTGTAAATCGCTCCGCCGCGATGCGCGCGCCGGCCGATTGCACGCGCCGCTGGCATTTGCGGCAATCCCCGCCTACATCCCGCGCCTTATGGCCCGTCCGCGTCCTGCCCCCGAGAAAGTGAAGACCGTCGCCGAGAACCGGCGCGCGCGGTTCGATTATTTCATCGAGCAGACCTATGAGGCGGGCATCGCACTCACGGGCACCGAAGTGAAGTCGCTGCGCTTCGGAGAGGGCTCGATCAGCGAAGCCTATGCCGAAGTGAATGACGGCGGGGTGTGGCTAGTCAATTCGAACATCCCCGAATTCAGCCATGGCAACCGCTTCAACCATGAGCCGAAGCGCCCGCGCAAATTGCTGCTCCATGAGCGCGAGATCAACAAGCTCCATGGCGCGGTCGCCCGCGAAGGCATGACCCTCGTGCCGCTGTCGATTTATTTCAACGGGCGCGGGCGCGCCAAGGTCGAGCTGGCGCTGGCCAAGGGCAAGAAGACGCACGACAAGCGCGAGACGATCAAGGAACGCGACTGGAAGCGCGAGCAATCCCGGCTGCTGCGCGATCGTGGCTGAGCCCGGCGACACCGCGCCGCGCCCCGGCCCGTCGAGCTTCCGTCGTTGGCTCGACAAGGCGACGCCGAGCCGAGAGGCGGTGCAGGGCAATCGCTGGCTGCGGCCCTTCGCCGATCGGGTGATGCATTCGGCACTTTGGCGGTTCACCCGGCGATCGGTGCCGCGCGGCGTGGCGCTCGGCATGGTCACCGGCATCCTGGTGCCGATGGGGCAGATCCCAGCCTCGGCGATCCTCGCGCTGCCGCTGCGCGCCAACATCCCCGCCGCCGCGGCAACGACCTTCGTCACCAATCCCTTCACGACGCCGCCGCTCTGGGTCGCGGCCTATTGGCTGGGCAGCTGGATGATCGGCTCGGCGCGCGCGGCCACCGACGCGGTCGAGCAGGGCTGGGGCGACTGGCTGTTCCGCCAGGCTGGGCCGGCGACGCTCACCGGGCTGGTGACGATCACGGCGGCGTTTGCCGTGATCGGCTATTTCGGGACCGGCCTCGCCTGGCGGCTGTGGATCGCCCGCAAGTGGAAACGGCGCCAGGCGCTGCGCACCGCTCGAGGCTGAGCCCGCCCGCGCCAATTGACGGCGCATATGAAGGTTCTAAGACAGCGCCATCCACTCTTTCCGAGGACCTTCGATGCGCCTGTCGCTCCTTGCCACCACTTTCCTCGCCGCGCCTGTCCTGCTCGCCGGTTGCGCCAATCAGGGCGGCGTCGCCGCCGATGCCGGGCCGGTCCAGGCCGATCCCGTCGTCGATGCCGTCCCCGCGCCCGAGAAGCCCAAGCCGGTGTACGGCACCTATGGCTTCGACACCGCCGGCATGGACGCCAGCGTCAAGCCGGGTGACGATTTCTACAATTACGCCAACGGCACCTGGGCGAAGAACACGCCGATCCCCTCGGACAAGTCGAACTATGGCTCGTTCAACGTCCTCGCCGACAATGCCCAGGCGCAGACGCGCGAGATCCTCGAAGGCGTGAAGGGCGATCCCAATTCGAAGATCGGCGTCGCCTACTCCACTTATCTCGACACGGCGGCGATCGACGCCAAGGGCCTCGCCCCGGCCCAGGCCTGGATCGGCCAGATCAAGGGCCTCAAGTCGAAGGCCGATTATGCCGCCCTGGTGTCGGTCGCACGCCGCAACGGCGTCGGGGGGCCGTTCTCGGTCTATATCGGCCAGGACGACAAGAATCCGGACGTCTATGCCGTCAATATGGGCCAGGCCGGCCTGGGCATGCCGGACCGCGACTATTATCTCTCGAAGGACGCCAAGTTCGTCGAGACCAAGGCGGCCTATGAGAAGCATCTCGCCGCGCAGCTGACCAATGCCGGCGAGCCCAATGCCGCCGCGCGCGCCAAGGCGATCGTCGATTTCGAGACCAAGATCGCCGAGGTCCAGTGGACGCGGATCGAGAGCCGCGACGCCAACAAGACCTATAACAAGATGACCGTCGCGCAGCTGCAGAAGCTCGCCCCCGGCTTCGATTTCAAGGCGATGCTCGCCGCCGGCAAGATGAATGTCGATACCGTCATCATCGCCCAGCCGAGCGCTTTCACCGGCATCGCCAAGCTGATCGGCGCGGCGCCGCTCGACGTCCTCAAGGACCAGATGCTGGTCCGCACGCTCGATAATTTCGCCGACGTGCTGCCCAGCGCCTTCGACAAGGAGCAGTTCGCCTTTTACGGCACCACCCTGTCGGGCACGCCCGAGCAGGAAGTCCGCTGGAAGCGCGCGACGGACTTCACCACCGGCGCGCTGACCGACGACCTGTCGCAGCTCTATGTCGCGAAATACTTCCCGCCCGAGACCAAGGCGGCGGCGGACCAGCTGGTCAAGAACATCATCGCCGCGATGGACGCGCGCATCGACAAGCTCGATTGGATGGCGCCCGAGACCAAGGTCAAGGCGCATGCCAAGCTCGCCGCCTTCACCCCCAAGATCGGCTATCCCGATCGTTGGCAGGATTATTCGGCGCTGACGATCGTTTCAGGCGATGCGTTCGGCAACAATGTCCGCGCCAACAACTGGCAGTATGACGACAATGTCTCCAAGCTCGGCCAGCCGATCCGGCGCTGGGAATGGGGCATGACGCCGATGACGGTGAACGCCTATGCCAATCCGGGCATGGTCGAGATCGTCTTCCCCGCCGCGATCCTGCAGCCGCCCTTCTTCGATCCGAACGCCGATCCGGCGGTCAACTATGGCGGCATCGGCGCGGTGATCGGGCACGAGCTCAGCCACCATTTCGACGATCAGGGTGCCAAGTACGACATGCACGGCCGCCTGACCGACTGGTGGACACCCGCCGACGTCAAGGCGTTCAAGGAGCGGACCGACGCGCTGGTCGCCGAGTACGACCAGTATGAGCCGCTCCCGGGCATGCACGTGAAGGGCGCGCTGACGCTTGGCGAGAACACCGCCGACCTGGCCGGCCTCACCGTCGCCTATGACGCGTACAAGAAGTCGCTGAACGGTGCCGAGGCGCCCGTGATCGACGGCACCAACGGCGATCAGCGCTTCTATCTCGGCTGGGCGCAGGTCTGGCGGCGCAACTATCGCGAGGCGAACCTGCGCCAGCGCCTGCTCACCGATCCGCACTCGCCGTCGCAACAGCGTGCCTGGGTCGTGCGCAACCTCGATCCCTGGTACGGCGCTTACAATCCGGACCCCACGACCAAGCTGTTCCTGACGCCCGAAAAGCGCGTGCGGATCTGGTGAAAGCTTAATCTCCCGCTCCCTTTGGGAGCGGGAAGGGGCCCGCGAGGCGAAGCCGAGTGGGAAGGGTGAGGGCGATCCGCGGCGAATATAAGGACACCCTCACCCTTCCGCGCCTTCGGCGCTCCCTCCCTCTCCCGATGGGAGAGGGAATTGGCTGCTTGACCGCGACGTCATGACCGAACAACGGTGGCGCATGGCGACGCTGCCCTCCCACACCCTGGCGCCCGCACACCGCACCTGGCTGCCGCTCGCGGCGGCGGTGGCGGCGGGGTTCATCGCCGCGGCGGTGGTGCTGCTCACGCTCAACGAACGCGCCGTCGCCGTCGGCTTCGTCGCCGCCGGCATCCTTGCCGCCGCCACGCTTTGGGCGGCGCGCAAGCTGTTCCGCAGCGAGACCGCCGAGGCGGCGCCGACCGACTGGGCTGTCGCTTATGCCCTTGCGGCTGCCAGCGACGATGCGCTTGCCGTCACCGATCGCGCGGGCCGGCTGGTCTGCGCGAATAGCCGCTTCGAGGGGCTCTTTGCCGGCTGGCCGACGCCGCCGAATTTGCCGGTGAGCGATGCCGCGATCGCCGCGCTCGGCACCGCAGCCCGCACGGCTTGGCGCGACGGCAGTGCCCGCGAAGACGGCATCCAGGTGTTCGGCGCCCCCGTCTCCGCCCGGATCGAGCGGGTGGGGGAGGAATCGCTGGTCTGGCGCTTCATCGGCGTTCAGGCGCTCGATCTCGCCAGCCAGGTCCAGGGCCTGATCGACGGCCATACCGGCGATCGCCTCGGCTCAGCCGGAATCATGTCGGCGATGGTCTCGCCCGATGGCCGCATCCGCGCCGCCAACCGCGTCTTCCGCCTGCGCGCGATGGGCAGCGGCGAGTCGCCGGTCGAGGGCCGCGACTTCGCCCGTTTCCTGATCACCGATAGCGCCGGCCTCGTGCGCTTCGAGCGCGAGGGGCTGGCCGGCACGCCGCTGCGTGTCCTCCAGATTCCCTTCCTCGAAGGCGACGACGCGCCGATGCTCGTCGCGCTGCTTGACGAGGAACCGGGCGCCGCGCCCACACCGGCGATCGGCGCCAGCGCCACCGCGCATGTCCGCTCGCTGATCGCGCTGCTCCCGCTCGGCCTGGCCCTGGTCGATCGCGACGGCCGGTTCGTCAGCATGAACGACGCCTTCGTCCGCGCCACCCGCGTCAATGCCGCCGCTCCGCCGCTCTATCCGGGCGACCTGGTGGTGCGCGAGGACAAGGGCGCGCTTGCCGATGCAGTGCGTCGTTTCGCCGGCGGCGCCGCCCAGTCGGCCGAAATGACCGTCCGCCTCGCCGATGCTCCCGAAGAGCCGGTCTCGATCGGCATCGCTGGCGCGCGCGGACTGGGCGACGCCGCGGTGCTGATCAGCCTCAAGGATTCAGGCGAGGAATCGAAGCTGAAGCGCCAGGTCGCGCAGGCGACCAAGATGCAGGCGGTCGGCCAGCTCGCCGGCGGTGTCGCGCATGATTTCAACAACATCCTCACCGCGATCATCGGCCATTGCGACCTGATGCTGCTGCGCCATTCGCCCGGCGACAGCGATTATGACGACATCCAGCAGATCCGCGCCAATTCGAACCGCGCCGCCTCGCTCACCCGCCAGCTGCTTGCCTTTTCGCGCCAGCAGACGCTGCGCCCCCAGGTGCTCCAGCTGCCCGACGTCATTTCCGAAGTCTCCAACTTGCTGAAGCGCCTGCTCGGCGAGACGGTCACGCTTGAGGTCAAGCATGGCCGCAATCTCGGCCCCGTGCGCGCCGATCCCGGCCAGCTCGAGCAGGTGGTGGTCAATCTCGCGGTCAATGCGCGCGACGCGATGCTTTCGAAGAATCCGCATGGCGGCGGCACGCTGACGATCGAGACATTCGGCGTGCCGGCTTCCGAAGTCCGCCAGATGGACGACGACGTCCTGCCGGTCGGCGACTACACTGCGCTGCGCATCGCCGACACCGGCACCGGCATCCCACCCGAAATCCTCGGCAAGATCTGGGAGCCGTTCTTCACGACCAAGGAAGTGGGCAAGGGTACCGGTCTCGGCCTCTCCACCGTCTATGGCATCATCAAGCAATCCGGCGGCTTCATCTTCGCCGACAATGCGCCTGGCGCCGGCGCCGAGTTCACCATCTATCTGCCCGTCCATGCCGCGGCCGAGGCGACCGTCGCCGCCAAGTCACCCGCCAAGGCCAAGCCGTCCGATACCTGGGGCAGCGGCACGATCCTGGTCGTTGAGGACGAGGACATGGTGCGCGCCATCGCCGAGCGGGCGCTCGCTCGTCAGGGCTATACCGTCGTCACCGCCGAGAATGGCGAAGCGGCGCTCGAATTGCTCGAAAGGATCGACAAGCCCGATCTACTGATCTCCGACGTGGTGATGCCGGGGATGGACGGCCCGACCATGGCGCGCCGGATCCGCGGCACTTATCCGGATCTGCCGATCCTGTTCATGTCGGGCTATGCGGAAGAGCAGTTGCGCCGCTCGATCGATCTCGAGAATGTCGCCTTCCTGCCCAAGCCCTTTTCGGTCCAGCAGCTTGCCGAGGCGGCACGGGACGTTCTGGCTGCAAAATAAATTCTTGGCGGGGCGCGCTTTTCCTGCAAAGGGGCGCGCATGCCCGCACCGCAAAAGATCCTCATCGTCGAGGACGAGCCCTTGATCGCGATGATGCTCGAGGACTTTCTCGACGCCCTCGATCGCAGCGTCGCGGGCACGGCGGACAGCGTCGCGTCGGCGCTGCCGCTCGTCGATGGCGGCGGCATCGACGCCGCGATCCTGGACGTCAATCTGCGCGGCGGCGAACAGAGCTGGCCGATCGCCGAACGGCTTTCCGCCAACGGCATCCCCTTCATCCTCGCCACCGGCGGGGCAGGGGACATGATCGCCGAGGCGTTCCGCGATCGCCCTGTGCTGGCCAAGCCGTTCACCCTGGACGGCGTCGAAAAGGCATTGGACGGCCTCGCAAGCTGAGGCCGGTTTTCAATCGAGCACGCGCACGGGATCGCCGAGCCGGATCAGTCCCGGGCGCGCCGGCCCGGCATAGACGCCGTAGCTGTTGCCGAAGGCCTGGGCGACCGTTCGCAGGATACGGGGATCCTTGGCGCCGGTGCGCGGATCGATCGTCACGATCACGCAGCGCGCGATCGGATCGGCGGCCTGGAGCCGCGCGCCATCCTCTTCATTCCCGAAAACCAGGCGCAGCCCCTGCAGCACCGCTGCCGGCACATCGCTGTCGATCGTCACGTTGATCCGGAAGCGCTTCGGATCGACCGGTGCGCCATGCGCGGCTTCGAGCGCCGCGTGGCCGGCGCTGGTCTGGATCGAGATCGGCATCGAATCATAGACACCCCGTGCCACCTGGATCAGCGCCACCGGCTCGCCCGCCGCCGCTTCGAGATGGGCGCGGAGCAGCGGATCGTGCAGCGACAGCGCCACGCCGTCGGGCGTATCGACCAGCACGGCGCTCGTCTTGGGCGCGCCCGGATCGACGAAGCGCGCGCGGTGCAGCAGCATCGCCGGCACTTCGCGCGCGGTCAGCCAGGGAAAGCGGGTGCCATTGGTGGCGCGCACGAACGCATATTGCCGATCGCCCTCGATCCCCTGCCAATCGACTTCGGCGGTATCGAATGACTCGCCGGCCATCGACTTGACCGGGAAGCGCGCGAGCTGGGTGACATGGCCGATGATGCGGGTCATCCGGCGGATCGCTAGCGGCTGTCCGCGTCGCTCACAACCGGCGCTTGCACGGCTCGGAAACCGGTTGAACGCGGGCGGCGGCTGAGCGATCATGGTCGGGCGCTTGGGGGGAGTCGCCATGTGCCGAAAATCATTCGGATTGTTCGCGCTCGGCGGTGTCGCCCTGCTCGCCGTGCCCGCCGCTGCCCGTCATCAGGACGCGCAGCAGATCGACCCGGCCGGTGCGGCCGCGTCAATCGCTAAGAGCCTTCAGCCCGTGCCGCGCGACATGGGGAATGGGGCACGGGTAGTCGATGCCCGGGCCGAGGGGCCTCTGCTGGTCATTGCGATCGAATTGCCGATCGCCGGGGAGGTCGGGGCCCTCACCGGGGGATTCGTCTTGGGCATGTGCGGCGGCGAATTTCGGGGCGCGATGGACCGCCTGTTTTCCGCCGGGCTCAAGGTGCGCGCCGATCTCGTCTTCCAGGGCAAGCGGACGAGCGGCACCATTGTCTCCGCGTGTCCCGCAGCGGCTGGCTCCTGAAGGTGGAACATTTCAGGAAAATAAATGCCGTTCCCCACTTGTTCTCTTAGAACAAATCCGATACACCGGTCTCTGAAGCGCGATCACCGGCAGGTTGAAGCCGCGCTGCAAAGCTTCTAGCGACGGGGACTTCCAATGGCAGCTTCGCTCAAGGTGATTGACGGCAACATGGCGATTTCTTCGGACAAGCAGAAGGCGCTCGACGCCGCCCTCGCACAGATCGATCGTGCCTTCGGCAAGGGCTCGGCGATGAAGCTCGGCTCGAAGGAGGCGATGCAGGTCGAGGCGATCTCGACCGGCTCGCTCGGGCTCGACATCGCGCTCGGCGTCGGCGGCCTGCCGCGCGGCCGCGTCATCGAAGTCTATGGGCCGGAAAGCTCGGGCAAGACCACGCTCGCGCTCCACGTCATCGCCGAGGCTCAGAAGAATGGCGGCGTCGCCGCCTTCGTCGATGCCGAACATGCGCTCGATCCGGTCTATGCCAAGAAGCTCGGCGTCAATATCGACGAGCTGATCGTCTCGCAGCCCGATACGGGCGAGCAGGCGCTTGAGATCACCGATACGCTGGTTCGCTCGAACGCGATCGACGTGCTGGTGGTCGATTCGGTCGCCGCGCTGGTGCCGCGCGCCGAAATCGAAGGCGAGATGGGCGATAGCCATGTCGGCCTCCAGGCGCGCCTGATGTCGCAGTCGCTGCGCAAGCTCACCGGCTCGATCAGCCGCTCGCGCTGCATGGTGATCTTCATCAACCAGCTGCGGATGAAGATCGGTGTGATGTACGGCAATCCGGAAACCACGACCGGCGGCAACGCGCTCAAATTCTATGCGTCGGTCCGGCTCGACATCCGCCGCACCGGCCAGATCAAGGACCGCGACGACATCATCGGCAACGCCACGCGCGTGAAGGTGGTGAAGAACAAGGTCGCGCCGCCGTTCAAGCAGGTCGAATTCGACATCATGTATGGCGAAGGCATCTCGAAGATCGGCGAGATTCTCGATCTCGGGGTCAAGGCCGGGCTGGTGGAGAAGTCGGGCGCCTGGTTCAGCTATGACAGTGTCCGCATCGGGCAGGGGCGTGAGAACGCCAAGAATTTCCTGCGCGACAATGCCGAGCTGTGCAATCGGCTCGAGGCCGCGATCCGCGGGCGCACCGAACAGGTCGCCGAAGGATTGATGACCGGCCCCGACGCCGATGATGGCGACGACGACCTATAATGGACTTACAGGCCGCGCCCGCGTGCGACGCGTGAGGCGGCGGTCACGGGCCGACCCAATGGAAGACCCGGCGCGTTGCCCCGCGCCGGGTCTTTCGTTCTGGTGGCGGGGCGGTTGTGGGATCGACATACAACGCTTGCGGCAAGACCTTAGGCGCCCGGCTCGCCCGGATCGCTCTCGCGCGCTGCTCAGGAGCCAAGTGTACGCTTGCGCGTCGAGCGCCGGGTTTGAGTTTCCCACGGCGCGTCATATTTGATCGCCACAAGGCGTTCAAATGCATAGGACAGCTTGTCGATCGCGCGGCGCAGCGCGCGATTGAGATGATGGCGGTTCTCGGCCCAGGCCCTGCTTTCAAAATCGTCACGCATCATGCGTCTCCTTGCTGATTCGAGGCCCGGGCAAGGTGGGCGCAATTGCCGCGCGCCGCCAATCAAGGGTTGCGCGTGGATAACAAGCGTGGCTTATCATCTTTGCATGCGCCGAATCCCGCCCCTGGCCGCCGTTCGCGTCTTCGAAGCTGCCGCGCGCCACGGCAATTTCACGCGCGCCGCGGAGGAACTGGGGATGACCCAGGCCGCGGTCTCCTATCAGGTGAAGCTGCTCGAAGAGCGGCTGGGCGCCGCCCTGTTCCGCCGGGACAAGCGCCGCGTGGTGCTCACCGAGGCGGGGCAGCGCGCCGCGCCGCAGATATCGCGCGCCTTCGATGCCATCGATCAGGCCTTTGCGCAGGTCCGTGCGGAAGACGAACGGCTGCTCACCGTCTCAACCTCGAACACGTTCGCCAACACCTGGCTCGCCTGGCGGTTGGGTAGTTTCCAGATGACGCATCCGGAAATGGCCGTGCGGCTCGACGCGCGGGACGCGGTGGTCGATCTGAGCGGCGGCGAGTTCGACTGCGCGATCCGCTCGGGCCGGGGCGGGTGGGACGGGTCGGCTGTGGACAAGCTGCTCGACATCGATTTTACGCCGATGGTCAATCCGGAGTTCCTCGCGCGCCAAGGACCGCGCACGCCGGCGGACCTGTTGCGACTGCCGCTGATCAGCCCGCACGATCCGTGGTGGGCGCATTGGCTGCGGGAAGTGGGGATCGACGTGCCGGAGGGGCCGCCGCGCCCCGGCGTCCGGCTCGACAGCCAGGCGCATGAAGGCCATGCCGCCATGGCGGGGCAGGGAGTGGCGATGCTGACGCCCTTTTTCTGGCGCAACGACCTCGCCGAAGGGCGGCTCGCCCAGCCTTTCGAACAGGTTTCGACCCGCGGCTATGCCTATTGGTTCGTCGTGCCCGAAAGCCGCCGCAACGTGCCCAAGATCAAGCGTTTCCGCGAATGGCTGCTCGCCGAGATCGTCCGCGAGCGGCCCACCCCCGTGCTCGGCTGAAGCGCTTGCCAGCCGCGCGGCGTGGCGCTAGGGCGCGCCGCATTGCATCAAGAGTCGGGCCGACGCCCGGCACCAACCTGCCTCCCGGGCAAGGTGGTGCCCCTGCCGCAAGCGGGGGGATGTGGCCGAACCGGCAATCAAGCGGGGTATCGCCACCAGCGTCGTTTTCCGTCTCGTCGGTGCCCAACCGAGGATCAGGACGCGTGACCGAAGAACCCCAGCAATTCGCAAGCGACAATTATGCCGGCATCTGTCCCGAGGCGTGGGCGGCGATGGAAGCGGCCAATCTCGGTTCGGCCCGCGCCTATGGCGAAGACGCCTGGACCGAGCGCGCAGCCAATGCTTTCCGTGCGCTTTTTGAGACTGAGTGCGAAGTCTATTTCGCCTTCAACGGCACTGCCGCCAACTCGCTCGCGCTTGCCGCGCTCTGCCAATCCTATCACAGCGTGATCTGTTCCTCGGCCGCCCATGTCGAGACCGACGAATGCGGCGCGCCGGAATTCTTCTCGAACGGATCGAAGCTGCTCGTTGCGCCGGGCAGCGGCGGAAAGCTCACGCCCCAGGCGGTGCGCAGCTTGGCCACCAGCCGCTCGGACATCCATTTCCCCCGTCCGCGTGTCGTGACGATCACCCAGCCGACGGAAACGGGCGAGGTCTATGCGCCCGATGAAGTCCGCGCGATCGCCGCGATCTGCCGCGAGCTCGGCCTCAAACTGCACATGGATGGCGCCCGCTTCGCCCATGCCTGCGCGCATCTCGGCTGCGATCCGGCCGAGATCACCTGGAAGGCCGGCGTCGACGTGCTCTGCTTCGGCGGCACCAAGAACGGCATGGCGGTGGGCGAGGCGATCCTGTTCTTCGATCGCGCGCTGGCCGAGGATTTCGATTATCGCTGCAAGCAGGCGGGCCAGCTCGCCTCCAAGATGCGCTTCCTCGCCGCGCCCTGGATCGGCATGCTCGAAAGCGGCGCCTGGCTGCGCAACGCCGCCCACGGCAACGATTGCGCGCGCAAGCTCGCCGAAGCCGTCGCCGGCCTGCCGGGGCTCGAGCTGATGTTCCCGGTCGAGGCCAATGCGGTGTTCCTGCGCGCGCCGGAGCCGGTGCTCGACGGCCTGCGCGCCCGTGGCTGGCGCTTCTACACCTTCATCGGCGGCGGGGCCCGCTTCATGTTCGCTTGGGACGCCGACCCCGCGCGCGTCGATCAACTCGCGGACGATATTGGCGCCGAGGCGGAGGCCTTGGCGCTCCCCATGGTGGCGAGCGGCTGAGGCTGAGGTGGAACAGGGCGCGAACCTCGGGCTTGGCGGCGAGGCCCGACGCCTGCTATCCGGCTGGCAATGACACTCGACACCGACACGATCGAAGCCCCCGGCCAACCCTCCGGCGCGTCCGACGTCCCTTTCGACAGCGCCCTGTCGCAGCGCTACCTTGTCTATGCCTTGTCGACGATCACCGCGCGCTCGCTGCCCGACGTGCGCGACGGGCTCAAGCCGGTGCACCGCCGGCTGCTCTGGGCGATGCGCCTGCTGAGGCTCGATCCGGCGAGCGGCTACAAGAAATGCGCCCGCGTCGTCGGCGACGTCATCGGCAAATACCATCCGCATGGCGATCAGTCGGTGTACGATGCCATGGTCCGCTTGGCGCAAACCTTCGCGCTGCGTTATCCGCTGGTCGACGGCCAGGGCAATTTCGGCAACATCGATGGCGATAACGCCGCCGCCTATCGCTACACCGAAGCCCGGCTGACCCAGGTCGCGATCGACCTGATGGAAGGGCTCGACGAAAATGCCGTCGATTTCCGCCCGACTTACAACGGCGAGGACGAGGAGCCGGAGCTGGTCCCGGGCCTGTTCCCCAATCTGCTCGCCAATGGCGCGGCGGGGATCGCGGTGGGCATGGCGACGTCCATCCCGCCACACAATGCCGCCGAGCTGATGCGCGCGGCGGTGGCGCTGATCGACAATCCCGCGGCGAACGTGCTCGATTATGTCCAGGGCCCCGATTTCCCGACCGGCGGCATCGTCGCCGACGCCCCCGCGGCGATCGCCGAAGCCTATGCCACCGGCCGCGGCAGTTTCCGCGTCCGCGCCAAGATCGAGAAGGTCAGCGAAAAGGGCGGCGGCTGGCACTTGATCGTCTCGGAAATCCCCTATGGCGTGCAGAAGGGCAAGTTGATCGAGGGCATCGCCGCGCTGGTCAACGACAAGAAGCTGCCGATCCTGGGCGACGTGCGCGACGAGAGTGCCGAGGACGTGCGGATCGTGCTCGAGCCGCGCAGCCGCACCGTCGATCCCGAGACGCTGATCGAAAGCTTGTTCCGCCTCTCCGACCTCGAAGTGCGCGTGCCGCTCAACCTCAATGTGCTCGACAAGCAGCGCACGCCGCGGGTGATGAGCCTGGCCGAGGCGCTGGCCGCCTGGGTCGAGCACCAGTTCGTGGTGCTGCAGCGCAAGTCCGAACACCGGCTCGCCAAGATCGCCGACCGGCTCGAGCTCGTCGCCGGCTATATCATCGCCTTCCTCAATCTCGACCGGGTGATCGAGATCATCCGCACCGAGGACGAGCCCAAGGCCGTGATGATGGCCGAGTTCGAGCTGACCGATCGCCAGGCCGAGGCGATCCTCAACATGCGGCTGCGCTCGCTGCGGCGGCTCGAGGAAATGGAGCTCAAGCGCGAGCAGGAGGCGCTGGAGAAGGAAAAGGCCGATCTGGAGCTGCTGCTCGGATCGGACGCGCGACAGCGGACGCGGATGAAGCGCGACCTGGCGAAGATGATCGAGCGCTATGGCTCGGACACGCCACTCGGCGCGCGGCGGACGCTGGTGCAGGAAGCGGCGCCGGCGCGCGACATCCCGCTCGAGGCGATGATCGAGCGCGAGCCGATCACCGTCATCCTTTCCCAGCGCGGCTGGATCCGCGCGATGAAGGGACATGTCGAAGACCTGTCGGCCGATACGCTGAAGTTCAAGGAAGGCGATGCGCTGCTGCTCGCCTTCCATGCCCAGACGACCGACAAGCTGCTGCTTGCGGCCGACAATGGTCGTTTCTACACGCTGGCGGCGGACAAGCTGCCGGGCGGGCGCGGCTTTGGCGAGCCGGTGCGCCTGATGATCGACCTGGATGGAGAGCGGCACATCGTTGCGCTGCTGCCGGCGGCGCAATCGGCAAAGCTGCTCGTCGCAGCGAGCGACGGGCGCGGCTTCATCGTCAAGGTCGAGGACGTGATCGCCGAGACGCGCAAGGGCAAGCAGGTGGTCACACCGCGTTCGCCGGCCTTGCTCAAGGTGGTGCGGCCGATCGGCGGCGAGGACGATGCGGTGGCGGTGGTCGGCGACAATCGCAAGCTGCTGGTGTTCCCGATGGCCGAAGTCGCCGAGCTAGCGCGGGGGCAGGGGGTGCAGCTCCAGCGCTACCGCGACGGCGGGCTCGCCGATGCGCGCAGCTTCCGGATGGGCGACGGGCTGAGCTGGGCGATGGGCGGCGAGAGCGGCCGGACGCGCACTGAAAGCGACCTCGGCCCCTGGCGCGCGGCGCGGGGCGCGGCGGGACGGATGGCGCCCAACGGCTTCCCGCGGGACAACCGGTTTTGAGATGCCCAACCCCTTGCGCGTGCAGCGGGATTTTAACCTATCCGGGTTAGCTCGGAATCGATGGTGTTCGTAAGGGCGAAGAAAGTTGCGGTCCCAGTGCCGCTGCCGGTGCAGCCGGCCACCGAATCGCATAGCTTCGGCCCCGGCAACGCGGCGATGATGCTCGAGATGCTGCCGGTTCCCGCCGCGATCATCGAGCTCGCCGGCGACGAATTCATCTTCGATGGCGTCAACCGGGCCTTCCGCCTGGCCGGCCTCGGCACAGTGGCGGCGCAATCGCCGCTGGTCCGTCTGCTCGGGCCGCATCTGCGCAGCTTCATCGAATCGAGCGAACTCCAGCGAGAGATGAGCTGGCAGTTCGGCGAGGAAGTCGATGGTCGCCATTTTCGTGTCATGTTCGCGAAGCGCGCCGACCGGCGGTTCGCGCCGCGCTGCATGGTGACCTTGGTCGATCACACCTCCGAACTTCGTACCGAGCACAGCCTCCGCCGCGAGATGGCGACCGACAGCCTGACCGGCCTGCCCAATCGCGCCGGCTTTGCCGACACGCTCGAGCAAACCATCGGTACCGACGATGCCGAACGCTATGCCGTGCTGGTGGTCAATCTGGACCGCTTCAATCGCGTCAATGCCGTGCTGGGCGGCGTTGCGGGCGACGAGCTGCTGATCTCGGTTGCGCGCCGGATCAAGGGCGCCCTGCGCGGCCGCGATACGCTGGCGCGGATGGGAGGGGACGAATTCGGCGCCCTGATCGCGCTCGACGAAGGGGCTACCGACGCGCTGCATGTCGCGAAGCGCATCCACGCGGCACTGGCGAACCCGTTTCGGCTTTCGGATTTCGAGATTCGCGTGGATTGCTCGATCGGCATCGCGATGGGCGCCGACAATGACGGCGATCCCGAGGACCTGATCCGCAACGCCCAGTTCGCCGTGAAACGCGCCAAGAAATCGGGGCGTACCGAAGTCTATCAGTCGCGCGCTTTCGACATTGCCCGCGAGCAGTTCGGGCTGGAGACCGAACTGCGCCGCGCGATCGAGAATGGGCAGATGCGCCTCAGCTACCAGCCGATCTGCGATCTGGCGAGCGGGCGGATCGTCTCGTTCGAAGCGCTCGCACGGTGGACCCATGAGAGTGGCGCCGCTTACTCTCCCGACGAGTTCATTCCGGTCGCCGAAGAATCCGGGCTGATCGTTCCGCTTGGCCGCTGGGCGATGGAAGAGGCTGCCCAGACGCTCGCCACCTGGGATCGCGCTGCCGGGGGCAATTGCGGGATCAACGTCGCGGTGAACCTGTCGGCGATCCAGCTCCAGCGCGACCACGTTCCGCTGATGGTCCAGTCGGCGCTCGAGCGGCATGGCGTCGACGGCAGGCGGATCACCCTGGAACTCACCGAGAGCGCGATCGTCCACGACCCGGATCGCATCGCCCAGACGATGCTGGCGCTGAAGGGCCTGGGCACCACGCTGGCCATGGACGACTTCGGCACCGGCTATTCGAACCTCGCCTATCTCCAGAAGCTGCCGATCGATCTGCTCAAGATTGATCGCAGCTTTGTCTCGGGGATGCTCGCCGACCGCGACAAGGTGGCGATCGTTCGCGCGATCCTCAGCCTGGCGCAGGCGCTCGGCATGCAGACCACGGCTGAGGGCATCGAGACCAACGAGCTTGCCCAGACCCTCGCCGCGTTGGGGTGCAGCTACGGGCAGGGGTTCCTCTATTCGCGCGCGCTCGATCGCGACGACGCCTGGTCGCTGCTCGCCGAGCGCAATGCCTGGGCGACCACCGCATCGGCGATGGCGTCGATCCGAGCCTGATCCGGAAAGCGCTCGGCGAGCCATTGCTGCTCGACCGCGCGCAGGATCCGGGCGACTTCGGGGCCGGCGCGCACCCCACGCGCGACGATCGCGCCGCCGCTCAACGGAAAGGGCGGGATGACGCAGTCGCGCACCGCGACGACTTCGGCGATCGGACGATCCGACAACAGCAGGCGATCGAGTGCGCTTTCCGGCCCGAGCTCATGCACGGCAAACTGGCACTCGCCTGCGGGGACGGAGCCGGCGGCGAGCGAGAGGCGCTTGCGCTGGGCATTGGAGAGCTTGAGGCGTGCGCCAACGCCTTCCGCACGCGCGCCATCCTGAGGCAGGAGCGCGGCGAGGCGGCGAATCGCATGGGGGACGACGTCGGCAGCCGCCTCGCGTTCGACGAGGCGGGCGAGCCGATCGGCGCTCTGGGCATCGATTTCGGGCAGCACGGGCACGAAGATGCCGCGATCGACCATCAGCCGGACGACGCCCACTGCGTCGCGCGCGACGAGCAGTTTGAGCAGTTCGTCGGCAATGCGCTCGCGGCTGAGCGCCATCAGGTCCCTGGCGCGGGCCGTACAGGCCTCGAGCCCGGCGGGATCGGGGGTGTCGCCGAAGCGGGCGAGGAAGCGGAAGAAGCGCAGGATGCGCAGATGATCCTCGGCGATGCGCCGCAGCGGATCGCCGATGAAGCGGACATGGCGCGCATCGAGATCGGCGAGACCGCCGAAATAATCGTGGATCGCGCCGCTCGCCGGATCGGCATAGAGCGCGTTCATCGTGAAATCGCGCCGCGCCGCATCCTCCCGCCAATCGTCGGTGAAGGCGACGGTGGCGCGGCGACCGTCGGTCGTCACGTCGCGGCGCAGCGTGGTAACTTCGACCGGGCCGCTTTCGAGCACCGCGGTGATCGTCCCGTGGGCGATTCCGGTCGGCACCGCACGGATGCCGGCGGCGACCAGCCGCTCGACCACCACCTCCGGCGCGAGCGGCGTGGCGAGATCGATGTCGGAAACGTCGATGCCCAGCATCGTGTCGCGCACCGAACCGCCGACGAAGCGCGCCTCGCCGAGCGCGGCGACGAGCGTGTCGAGCCCGGGCCGGTGGCGCCATTCGGCATCGGGGAGGATCAAGGGCAGGCTCATGCCGCCCACCGCAGCCGCCGCGACAGGTTGACGATCATCGCCGCGGTCGCGCCCCAGATCCGGCGATCGTTCCACAGAATCTCGTAATAGCGCCGCTCGCGACCCTGATATTGCGCGACGCCGAGCCGATGATTGGCGTGATCGAGCAGGAACGAGAGCGGCACTTCGAAGACGCTGGCCACTTCGGCCTCGGACGGGACCAGGCGAAGATCGGGGGGGACGACGCCGACGACGGGCACCACGTCGAAGCCGGTGACCGTGCGATAGGAATCGGCGGTGCCGATCACCTCGACGTCGGTACGGGGCAGGGCGATCTCTTCCTCCGCTTCGCGCAGTGCCGCAGCGATGGGGCCGTCGTCGCCGGGATCGATGCGGCCGCCGGGAAAGGCGACCTGGCCGGCATGGCGGCGCAGCGTCTCGGTACGCTGGGTGAGGATCACGCCGGGATCGCTGCGATCGGTGACGGCGACGAGCACGGCGGCGGGATGGCCCAGGATCGCCGGATCGAAATCGAAATGGTCGCCCGGCAGCAGCACAGGAGCTTCCGCATGATCGGCTTCGAGCGCCTGGCGGAGGCGATCGGCTAGCGTCATGCGCCAGGCTCGAGCGCGAAAAAGGCGCCGTCGCTCCACACGCCGGGCGGCTCGCTGCCATTGACGAGGGCGATCTCGGCCAGCTCGTAATAGACGCTGCGCGCGACCAGCGCCTCGAGCCCGGCGCGGACATGGAGATAGGGATGGGGACCGTCCTCACGCTCCTCGAAGCGCAGGGCGTGGGCCGGGCCGGCGACCAGCACGTCGCCGGTATTGAGGCGGAAGGCGAGCCGCATCGCGTTGCCTTCGCCGTCGCGCTTCACTTCGACGGCAGTGAAGGGCGCGTCCTCGACGTGGATATCGAGCTTTTCGACCGGGGTGACGAGGACGAAGCCGCCGTCCGGCTCGCGGCGCAGGATCGTCGAGAAGAGGCGCACCATCGCGGCGCGGCCGATCGGCGAGCCCTGGTGATACCAGGTACCGTCCCGGGCGATGCGCATCTCGCTGTCGCCGCAATGGCTGGGGTTCCAGCTTTCGACCGGCGGGAGCCGATCCTGCTCGGCGAGGCGAGCGATCTCGGCGAGCGAGAGGCCGGCGAAATCGGGCGGAGGCGTCGCGGGCATCGATTCGCCTCAACGACCCCGGCGCCGAAGGGCGCGGAAGTTTAGGAAGTTTAGGCTACGTCCGAATGGATTCGCCTTCCCCACGACATTCCCCGACCCGGTCGAGCGCGGAAAGCGGAAGAGAAGATCGGCCATCGCGAAATCCAAAGCAGACCCCATCCTACAATGGAAGCCCCGCCAGGCATCAATGTTCAGGCCGCGCGTCGAAGACGGGCTCCGACCAGGCCACTGCCGGCCGGCACCTGCGCGCCGCGGGCGAGCAGGCGGCGCGGCTCGAACGGGCCGGGGAGGCGCCAGCCGCCGGTCTTCTCAGCAGTGAAGCCGAAGAAGCGGCCATAATATTCGGGATCGCCGATCAGCATCAGGGATTGGGCCCCGGGAAGGGCGCTGCCCTCAACGGCTTCGAGCATCCGCTCCATCAGCGCGCGGCCAATGCCGGCCTGCTGCCGTTCGGGGACGACGGCCACCGGGCCGACCATGACCATCGGCAAGCTGCCGCCGCGATCGGCGACGAGCTCCACCGGCCAGCACTGGATCGTGCCGAGCAGGGCGCCGTCCTCGCCGGTGGCGGCGAAGCTGAGTTCGGGAATCGGCTCGGTCCCGGCACGGACGCGATACGCCGTTCGCGCGCGTCGGCCCGGCCCGAAGGCGCGATCGAGCAGCGCCTCCACAGCCTGGGGGTCGACGGACGCGAGCGGCAACAATGCGATCACCTCGTGCATTCCTTACAAACGCGCGACTTGCGCTTCGGGGGCCGCGCGCTTTAGCGCCGTCGGGCGCTTTCGCAAGGCTGAACATATGAAGCTCTATGATGCAAAATGGGCGCCGAGTCCGCGGCGGGTTCGAATCTTCCTTGCCGAGAAGGGCATCGAGGTGCCGACCGAGACGATCGACCTACGCGGCGGCGAGCATCTCGCTGACGATTATCTGCGGGTGAATCCCCGCGGCGCGGTGCCTGCACTCGAGCTCGACGACGGCGAGGTGCTGTGCGAATCGGCAGCGATCTGCCGCTATTTCGAAGCGCTGCGGCCCGAACCGGCGCTGTTCGGCCGCACGCCGATCGAGATCGGCCGGATCGAGAGCTGGACCCGGAGGATCGAATCGGACGGCTATGCCGCGGTCGCCTATGTCTTCCGCAACACGTTGCCGGCGTTCCGCGACAACGCCGTGGTGAGCCATCCGGGGACCGCGCAGATCCCCGAACTGGCGGCGCGCGGCATGATCATGTGGGAGGGGTTCACCGCGGCGCTCGACCGCCAGCTGGCAGCGCATCCCTGGGTGGCGGGGGAGGATTACAGCTTCGCCGACATCACCGCACTGGTCACGATCGATTTCGCACGGGCGGCGAAGCTGGGATTCGAGGAGCATGCGGCGCTGGCGCGCTGGCATCAGGCGGCATCGGCGCGGCCGAGCGCGTCGGCTTAGCTGGGGCGTAGACCCATAGCGGGCAGTTCAGGGAGCTAAGGCTGAATGGCGCGTATCGGGTGGACAGCGGTCAGGCCGGTTTCGGGAGGCGGCTTTGATAATGCACAATAGCACCTGCGATGACGTGTTGACCGAAACGTGTTTACGTATACTTACGACTACAGGCGTAATCGCACTGGAATGACTACATGACCTGCGCTTTGAATATCAGGCTGAAAGCGGCCAGATGCGGAGGCTGATACTCGGCATGGCGGCGTTATGCACGCTGGCAACGCCGGGAGTGGCGCCCGCAGCGGACAACCCAACGGTCATGACCGATCTGAAAGCGTTGGCTGCCAGCTATGCCGAGCGACGCGGCTTCAACGGAACGGTACTGATTGCCAGGCGCGGCAAAGTGCTGCTCCGAGCGTCGTTCGGCAACGCCGTTCTCGATCCGCGGCGTTCCAGCGACCCATCCCTGCGCTACCGGATAGGCTCGCTTACCAAGCCGTTCACGGCGACCCTTGTGATGCAGCTTGTCGAGCAGGGACGGTTGAGGCTCGACGGGACGCTGGGCGAGTACCTGCCCGACCTGTATGCCGGCACCGCCGCCGCTCCCGTGACTGTCGCCCAACTGCTCAGCCACCAATCGGGCATGCCCGACGTGCCGGCCCGATATGATGATCCTTGGTGGCATACGTCCGCGCGCGAGGCCTGGACGCCAGGCGATTACGCGCGGCGCTGGATCAAGTCCGACCCGATCGAGGCACCTGGTACGAAGTTTCGTTACAACAACAACGGCTTCTTCCTCCTCGGCGTCATCGTCGAGCGCGTGACCGGGAAAAGCTATGCCGAGAACCTCCGTCAGCGCATCTTCGCGCGTGCCGGAATGAGCGACAGCGGCCTGTTCACCCACGCCACGCCCCTCACGAATTTCGCCATCGGATACGCTGTCGCACCGAGCGGGCAACCAAAGGCGGCGGACGTGATCGACCCCAGCGTCTCGTTCTCCGCGGCCGGCATCTATTCGACGGCGGACGACCTGCTGCGGTTCGATCGCGCCCTGTACGGGACGACGATCCTGAGCGGCGCGGGCCGTAAGGCAATGCTGACCGCGCGCATCAACGCCTACGGCTATGGATGGAATATCGACGACTATCCCCTGCCGGACGGTCGTGCGCTGCCGGTCGTTTCCCACACCGGCAGCGTTCCGGGATATCAAAGCTATTACCTGCGGTCGGAGGCCAATCAGGATTGCGTCATCATCCTCGACAATTACTGGCAGGGTCTGCTGGTCGCACAGATGGGCCGCGACCTGATCGAGGTCCTGAACGGCAAGCCGATGCAGCTCGTCCGGTACAGCCTCGACACGCTGTTGACGCCGATCGCCTACTCACAAGGCGTCAATGCGATGGTCGTCGCTTATGAGCGGCTCGGCGACCGCGCAAAAGATTACGACCTCAGCGAGGGCGCTTTCAACACGCTGGGTTATAAGTTACTGCGGAGCGGCAAGAAGCCCGAAGCGATCCAGGTGCTAACGTGGGAAACGCAGCGTTATCCCATGTCGGCCAATGCGTTTGATAGTCTTGGCGAGGCCTATCGAGCGGCAGGCATGAATGCGAAGTCAATCGAGAACTACGAGAGGGCATTGGCGCTCGATCCGCAAAGTAAGAGCGCAAAAGCCGCTTTAGCCGAATTGCGTGGAGCAAGATGACTGGGTAAGCCTTCCTAATTGGGAAGGTTTATCGGGATGGCCCGCCGCCGCCCGTTCACAGATGCTCGAAACGAGGCTGCATTTCCAAAATCTGTTCCCGATTGCTTTTTCCCGAAATGGTCTGCCCGAGGCGGGATAACGGGACGACTGCGGCTCGATCGACTGGCGGGTTTCGGGACGTGGCGCTAACCCACGGAACTACCGAAACTAAGGCGGAAGCCGAAAGGCTGCTTTTTGCTTACGATCTGAGCCTGAAACGCTGCGGTTCGCTAGCCCAGGCAAGGCCGCGGGCAGTGCTCTCGACCCGAGGCTTTCGCCCCGCGCCGCATCTGCTATGGGCGCGGCCTTGGTTTTCCCAGAAAGGCCCGGCGCGTTGCCCGATACCCTGAAGCTGCAGGTCCACGATCTCGAAGTCTCGCTGCTCACCGGCGTTTATTCCGAGGAGACGCATTTGCCGCAGCCGCTGCGCATTTCGGTGACGGCGGAGATCGACCTGCCCGAGCGCTTCCAGCCGGATACGCCGCTCAAGGCCTCCAAGAGCTATATGGACCTCAAGCACGCCGCGACCGACGCGCTGCCCAAGGACGTGCACTTCACGCTGATCGAGGCCGTGGCCGAGCATGTCTGCGACACGCTGTTCGTCGGCGATGCGCGGGTGCGCAGCGTCGAGGTGCGAATCGTCAAGCTGGCGATCGCCGAGCAAGGCGAATCGATCGGCGTCACCCTGCTGCGCCACCGCCGCGATTGATCGCCGGCGCCGGCGAGCGCCCCGCGAATCAGGCGCAGGGGCCGAGATCGCGCAGCACGAACTGATAGTCCTCGCGTGCCTTGGCCGCGTTTTGGGGATCGTCCGATTCGACGCTCTCCGCGGGCAGGGCGCGCGGCAGGCCGCAGGCGAGGCGATACCAGAGGAAGGTGTCGCGCTGCGGCGCTCCCGACGCTTCGTCGACAATGTCTCCCAATGAAACACTCCAGCGCGTCGTCTCGCCGGGGCGCCGCAGGATCTGCAGCGAGACCGGCGCGCCGCTCGCGGTCTGGAGGAAGACCTGGGTTTCGCCTTCGCCTGGCAGCGATCCGGGCACGTGGAAGGCATTGCCGACGCCGGTGATTGCCGGCGCGGCGTTCGCGGCGACCAGGTCGCGCGCGATGCCGCGGACCATCGAATCGGTCTCCGCGCGCCAGGCGAGCTGGCTGCCCGCCCCGGTGAGCTGGAGCTGGGCGGGCTGCGACGGCACCTGCCGCGCGAACAGCAGCACCCGCTGCTTCTTGAGCTTGGGCGCCTTGCCGCGCGAATCGAGCGGCAGATCGACGATGTAGGAAACCTGGGTGGGCACGCCGGCCGGCCCCCGAATCAGGGCCGCGACATCGGCCTGGACGAGGAAGCGGGCGTTGCCGGGAGCAAGCCCCGGAGCCTCTTCGGGGCGCAGTCGCTCGGCCGTGCGGACCGTCGCATCGAGGATCAGCGGCGAGCGCGTGACCAGATTCGCCAAGGTGACGTAGCTCGGTAACACGGCTGTCGAAGACGCCTGTGCCTGCACGGGCTTGGCGGCGACAGTTGAAAGGGGGGAAAGCGCGAGCGCGCAACAAAATATGCGTAAGGGCAGGGGCTTCATGCCTGCCCGTTACCGGATCGTTGCCCGGCTATACAGAAATAATTCTGCCATGAGTCGACTATACGCCCGGTTTGTCCGACAAAGGGTTTGCGTCGCCCGTATCGCCACGATACAGACTCGCCTGCTGCCGAAAGATGCGCGCCCCGAGGCGCGTAGTGGGCTGGCTTGTGCACGGGGTCGCAGTTCCGCCGCACGGGCTGCACGATAGGATTAGAGGAGTGACGTTGCCGAATGGCTTACGCTGACCGGAATGTAAGTGGCAGTCGCGTCGTCGCAATCGTTCTGGTTGCGATCATCGTGGCTGGCATGGGATATGCCTTCGTCACCGGCCTTGCATATCAATACATCAAAAAGCAGGCTGAGAAACTGAACACGTTCGACGTGGAAGAGCCACCGCCTCCACCGGAGGAAGTGCCGCCGCCGCCGCCGCCGCCGGATTCTCCGGTGCCGCCGCCGCCCACGCAGATCGTCGTGCCCAAGTCGATCGTGCCGGTGCCGACCCAGGCCCCGCCGATCCCGACGACGCCGAACATCCCGCCGCCGCCGCCGATCACGCCGCCGGCGCCTCCCGCACCCGTGGCGCCGCCCGCGCCGCCGCCGCCGCCCAAGATTGCGAAGCCGCTCAAGCCAAAGAGTGCGCCTTCGAGCTGGGTGACGAACGACGACTATCCCCCGGCCGCACTGCGCGCCGAGCAGCAGGGGACGACCGGGTTCCGCCTCGACGTCGACGCTACTGGACGCGTGACCAATTGCACGGTCACGGCGTCGAGCGGGTCGTCGGTGCTCGACGGCGCCGCCTGCTCGCTGCTCAAGCGGCGCGCGCGGTTCGATCCGGCACAGGACGCTTCGGGGAACAAGATCCCCGCGGCCTTCTCGAGCCGGTTCCGCTGGGAGCTGCCCAAGTAACATCGGAGTGGCCGGCGCGCGGCCCCAGGCCCGCGCCGGAGTGTGGATAAGCGCTACTTTTTAGAGGAAAGAACCCAAATGCTCACGACCATTCTCGCCGCCGCGGCGCCCAAGGGCGACAACCCGTACGGCCTCATCCCGGCGCTGAAGGAAGGCGGCCTGATCTCGCAGACCGTGTTCGGCATCCTGGTGCTCATGCTGTTCGTCTCGCTTTACATCTTCTTCACCAAGATCTTCGAGCAGCAGAAGATCATCAACCAGTCGAAGCGCGTCCGCGCCTCGTTCTGGAGCTCGAACAGCCTGCGCGACGGCGCGGCCAAGCTCGAGAAGAACTCGGCCTATCGCCAGATCGTCGACGACGGCTTGGAAGCGCAGGACCAGTACAAGCTGCTGACCGATCCGGTCGAGGCGCATGACTGGCTGCACGGCTCGCTGGCGCGTTCGGAAGCGTCGATCAACTCGGCGCTCAACGGCGGCCTGGCGTTCCTCGCGACCGTCGGCGCGACCGCGCCGTTCATCGGCCTGTTCGGTACGGTTATCGGCATCTACCGCGCGCTCATCAAGATCGGTGCGGCCGGCCAGGCGTCGATCGACGCGGTCGCCGGTCCGGTCGGCGAAGCGCTGATCATGACCGCGCTCGGCCTGGTCGTGGCGGTGCCGGCGGTGCTCGCCTACAACTTCCTGCAGCGCCGCAACAAGTCGATCGCCGAGAACCTCAACGCCTTCTCGAACGACGTGCTCGGCTATCTGGCTTCGGACGGCCGCGTCCGCCCGGCGACCAAGAAGGCCCCGGCGGCCCCCGCCAAGCCGGCTGCTCCGGCGACCACGACGACCGCGCCCCGCGCCTGAAATCGAAGATCGGGCCGTGCGGAAAGGTTCGCACGGCCCGGCCTGCCGGAGCTTCCGGCGGAATCAGAAGGATAGGATAACGCCCAATGGCGATAAGCACAGGCAGCGGCGGCGACGAAACCCCGATGTCGGACATCAACACCACGCCCCTGGTGGACGTGATGCTGGTGCTCCTGATCATCTTCCTGATCGCCGTTCCCGTCGTGATCCAGACGGTGAAGCTGGAGCTGCCCAAGGTCCAGTTCGAACCGACCACGACCAAGCCCGAGAACGTAGCGCTCTCGGTCACTGCCAATGGCGGTCAGTGCGAGGTCTATTGGGGCATGACCAAGGTTTCGAGCCAGGAACTGCTCCAGCGCGGCGTCAAGAAGCTCGAGGACGAGATCAAGCGCCAGGGCGGCCCGAACGCGCCTGGCCTGGAACTCCCCGAAGTCCACATCCGCGGCGACGTGAACACTCCGTATCGCTGCATCGGCGGGACGATCTTCACGATGCAGATGGCCGGGTTCGTCAAGGTGGGCTTCATCTCCGAGCCCGAGCCGGGTTCGACCACGACCCGCATGTAATCGCGCGACCGTTTGAAGGAGTCACGTAAATGGCAATGAGCGGTGGCCGCGACGACGGCGAGCCGATGATGGAAATGAACACGACGCCGTTGATCGACGTCATGCTCGTGCTCCTCATCATGTTCATCATCACCATCCCGATCCAGACGCATGCGGTGAAGGTCGACCTGCCACAGTCGAACAACACGCCGCAGAACGCCGTCGAGCCGCAGAAGAACAAGGTCTATATCGACGCCCAGGGCCAGGTTTACTGGAACAGCGCGCCGATCGACGATGTGACGCTGCGCCAGTATCTCGACCAGACGCTGCAGATGTCGCCCGAGCCGGAGCTGCACTTCCAGCCCGACCCGCAGGCGCGCTACGAAGTGGTCGATCGCGTTCTCGCCGTGATCAAGCGCGCGAACGTGAACAAGCTCGGCTTCGTCGGCAACGAGCAGTATCGCGACGACTTCTGATCGGGCGCCCTTCGGGGCAGCCGATCGGCGGATCCGGAAAAGGCGGTCCTTCGGGGCCGCCTTTTTTCGTTGCCCCGTATCTTCACGGAGCCGGCAACTCCGCGCTTGCGGGCGCGTCACGGAAGTGTAACACTACTGTCTTCAAAGAGTCACGAAACTGTCTTCGTGGCGTAAAAGAAGGAGTAGGAGTCATGCGCACCGCGCTCATCGTCCTTGCCGCCGCCCCGTTCGCGCTTGCCGCGCTTCCGGCGCAGGCCCAGCGCAGCAACGGGGACCCCGTCGCCAGTTCCGCGATCTTCGATGGCAACCTCACCCAGGCCGAGAAGCAGCTCGACGCGCGCCTCCGCCTCGATCCGGCCCAGCCCGAACTGCTGCTCAATCTCGCCGCGGTCTATGCCAAGACCGGCCGCACCGCCGAGGCGCGTGCGCTCTATCTCAAGGTTCTCGAGCAGCGCGACGTCGAGATGGACCTCTCGGCCGATCGCGTGGCGATGTCGCACACGATCGCCAATACGGGGCTCCAATATATCCGCGCGACCCAGCTGAGTTCGCGCTGAACCCACAGGCGACGGCGGCTCGATCGAGCCGCCCGCCGACAAGCGACAGCAAGTGGCGCCGGGGAGCTCCGGCGCCTTTTCCGTATCGGCAGCGAAGGTCTGTGCTGGCGGCCCGGCTCAGAGCCGCGGCAGAGTAACGCCGCGCTGGCCCATATATTTGCCGGCGCGATCGGCATAGCTGGTCTCGCAGGGCTGATCGCCCTTGAGGAACAGGAACTGGCAAGCGCCCTCATTGGCATAGATCTTGGCGGGGAGCGGCGTCGTGTTCGAGAATTCGAGCGTGACATGGCCCTCCCATTCGGGCTCGAGGGGCGTCACGTTGACGATGATCCCGCAGCGCGCATAGGTCGATTTGCCCAGGCAGATCACCAGCACGTCGCGCGGCACCCGGAAATATTCGACCGTGCGTGCCAGCGCGAAGCTGTTCGGCGGGATCACGCAGACATCGGTCTTGCGATCGACGAAGCTGTTCGCGGCGAAGTCCTTCGGATCGACCACGGCCGAATCGACATTGGTGAAGATCTTGAACTCGTCGGCGACGCGCGCGTCATAGCCGTAGGACGACAGGCCGTAGCTGATGCAGCCTTCGCGGCGCTGCGCCTCGACGAACGGCTCGATCATGCCGGTGGAGAGGGCTTGTTCGCGAATCCAGCGGTCGGAAAGGATCATGGAGCCGGTTTCGCGGCTGACGCGGCGCGGCGCAAGGGGGTAGGCGCGGTCGCGCTCGGCAAGGCCCTGGGGCGCAACTCTGGCTTGGCTTGCGCATCGGAGAACCTAGAGTGACCGGATGGGCGGGGGATTCGTGCGCGCGATCGGCGGAATGAAGTGAGCCGCCTGATTCGCCACGATCGCATCGTCGCCTGGAACACCGTCCGCGCGACGCTGGTGCGGCGGTCTGACTGGGTCGTCGCCGCATGCATGCTGATCGGGGCCGTGGCGGGGCTTCGCGCCTGGGCGGTGGAGCGCCCCTGGACGATTGCGGCCTGGGCCGCGCTCGTCGCCGGCGCTGCGCTGGGCTTCGGCACGGGACGCGTGGTTGCGGCGCGGCTGGCCTTTCACGGGTCCGATGGATTGCTTGCCGCCGACGCACTGAACCCAAGCGAACGCCGGCGCTATTGGATGGCGTGTCACGGCCTGGGGCTGGCGGCGGGAATCGCGGTGACGCTGATCGTCCGGCCGCCATTGCTGGGGGTCGGCGTGCCCGCCTATCTCGCCGGGGCCCTGATCGCCGCCACGACGGGTGGCCTTCGCGTGCCGATGCGCATCCGCGGCGGGAATAGGCCGGGATGGACCCTCAGGGCATGGCTGAGGGAGCCCGTCGCCGGGCTGTCGGCCGCCGCGGTCCTGTTCCTCTCCGCGCTGGCGGCGCGCATGCTGGACAAGGGCGCGCTTGCCGTGATCGGAGTCGAGGCGGCGCTGCTGGCGCTGATGCTGGCCCGCATCGACGACGCCACCGTGCGCTTCATGGCGATCGCCGGGCAGGGGGCGCGCCGCATCATCGTTCATCATGCCAAGGGCCTGGCGTGCTTCGCCTTGTTGGCGGTGCCGGGATGCTGGATCGGGCTCGGGCCGCTGGCGGCCGGCATCTGCGTGGTCGCTTGTGCCGCGGTGATGCTGGTCCTGACCCTGCGCATCCTCGCTTACCGGCTGCACGGCAAGCGAGGGGCCGATTTCCTCGCCTCGATCGTCGCCGGATTCTGGTTGCTGGTCGCCTATGCGATGCCGGTGGTGCTGCCCGTCATCGTGCCGCTTCTCCTCTGGCAGCTGCACCGTCGCGGAGACCGCAAGACATGGCTGCTGGCGTGACCCCGGCGATCGACCTGGCGGCGGTGGCCGTCGAACGGAACGGACAGCGCGTCGTGCGCGACGTGGATCTGACGGTCGCGCACGGATCGTGGTTTGGCCTGATCGGCGCCAACGGATCGGGCAAGACCAGCCTGTTGCGCGCGCTCGCGGGCCGGCTGGCCTTTGATGGCGGGTCTTGCCGGATCGACGGCGACGAACTGGGCCAGGATCGCATGGCGCGGGCGCTGCGCTTCGGCTTCGCGCCGCCTGCCGACAAATTGCCGGACGTTTTGCGCGGGCGCGATGTCCTTGAGCTCGTGGGCGGAAGCATCGAGGAAGTGCTGTTTCGCCTGGGATCGCTGCACGAGGCACTGGGCCTGGCGCCGCTGCTCGATCAGTGGATCGGAAATTGTTCGGCCGGGATGCGCCAGCGGATCGCCATCGCGGCGGCGTTCGCGGGCGGGCACGCGCTCGTGGTGCTCGACGAGCCGTTCAACTGGCTCGATCCGCTCGCGGCCTTCGATCTGCGCGAGGCGTTGCGGCAGCGCGTCGACGGAGGGCTGACGCTCGTCACCGCGCTGCACGATCTCGGCACCCTGGTCTCCGCCTGCGATACCGGTCTCATGCTCGCCGACGGCAGCGTCGCGCTGAGGCTGGACGAGGAAATGCTGCGGGCTGCGGGGCGGGATCCGAAGGCCTTTGAGCGGCAGACGATCGAACGGCTGCGATCTGGGGCTGGCAGCTAGCTGCTAGCCCGGCATAGGGGCGTTGCGAATTAGGTGGAAAGCGGACGTCTGAATAATATTGGAGCGTTGAGGCTCAAGTGCTCGCGGGAGGACGCGTTGGGAAAGAGGGTTCGGTACGCCAGCTTGATAATTCTTGGCCTCGCGGCGCTGCTTGTAACGGCTTTCACGTTGGAGGCTGAACTCGGACTTCCGGCAGTAACAACCCTTCGCATCGTAACCGCTGCCGCCTGTCTCGTGTTCATATATCAAACCGGCGCGAAGGCATTTCCCAAAGAGCGGTGGCCACGGATTGCGCTTGCTTTCGCGCTGATGGTGAACGTCGGCATCTTCTTCACACCACTCGTTGACCGACCTCCTTCTCGCGGTGAAATCATGGTGTTTGCCCTGCCAGACGCCATCGTAGTATTGGTAACGTGGCTAGCCGCTCTTCTGTCTGCCGGGCCCGCTGCTGACGATCACCAGCGTGCCTTGCGCCAGCAGCTAATCCTAGGCCTTATCCTCGCCGTTGCGGTTTGCGCGACGCTGTTCTCCCTCATTTTAATTCAGCCCCATTCCCGGCAGTGAGCAGGGACCAAAGCTCTCACAGGAGACATGTCTGCTATTGAGGCGCTTTCCGCCGCGGTCCCGATACTCCCCACCCCAGTGACCTCACCGCATCCCCCGCTTGGGGATCGGCCCCGGTGCTGCTAGGGGCGCGCCATGCTCAATCTCAACGATATCACGGTGCGCCTCGGCGGGCGGACGATCCTCGACGGCGCCACGGCCAAACTGCCGCCGCGCGGGCGGATCGGGCTGATCGGCCGCAACGGCGCCGGCAAGACGACGCTGGTGCGTGTGATCGCCGGGATGCTCGAGCCGGACCTCGGCGCCGCCGAGATGCCGCGCGGATCGCGGCTGGGCTATATCGCGCAGGAAGCACCGGGGGGCGATGCAACGCCGTTCGAGACGGTGCTCGCCGCCGATACCGAGCGCGCGGCGCTGCTCGCTGAGAGCGAGACCAGCCACGATCCCGATCGGCTGGGCGAAGTCCATGAGCGGCTGATCGCGATCGACGCCTATTCGGCGCCGAGCCGGGCGGCGCAGATCCTGGTCGGCCTTGGCTTCGACGAGGAAGCGCAGCACCGCCCGCTCGAAAGCTTTTCGGGCGGCTGGCGGATGCGCGTCGCGCTGGCGAGCCTGCTCTTCTCGCAGCCAGACCTGCTGCTGCTCGACGAGCCTTCGAACCATCTCGACCTGGAAGCGGTGCTGTGGCTCGAGGATTTCCTCAAATCCTATCCCGCGACGATCCTGCTGGTCAGCCACGAGCGCGATTTCCTCAACAATGTCGTCGACAACATCCTGCACCTCTCGGGCGGCAAGCTGACGCTCTATCCGGGCGGCTATGACGCGTTCGAGCGCCAGCGCGCCGAGCGCCAGGCCCAGCTCGCCTCGGCGCGCGCCAAGCAGCAGGCCGAGCGCGAGAAGCTGCAGGACTATATCGCCCGCAACTCGGCGCGCGCCTCGACCGCGAAACAGGCCCAGTCGCGCGCCAAAGCGCTGGCGCGGATGCAGCCGATCGCCGAGCTGGTCGACGATCCCTCGCTCCATTTCGATTTTCCCAGCCCCGACGAGCTGCGCCCGCCGCTGATCACGCTCGACATGGCGAGCGTCGGCTATGGCGAGACGCCGGTGCTCCAGCGGCTGAACCTGCGGCTCGATCCGGACGACCGCGTGGCGCTGCTCGGCCGCAACGGCAACGGCAAGACCACGCTGGCGCGGCTGCTCGCCGCCCAGCTCGCGCCGATGGACGGGGCGATGAACGCCAGCGGCAAGATGCGCGTCGGCTATTTCACCCAATATCAGGTCGAGGAGCTCGATCGCAGCGAGACCCCGCTCGAGCATATGACGCGGCTGATGAAGGGCGCGAGCCAATCGGCAGTACGCGCGCAGCTCGGCCGCTTCGGCTTCGAGGGGCAGAAGGCGACGACTCAGGTCGGCAAGCTTTCGGGCGGCGAGCGCGCGCGACTGGCGCTGGCGCTGATCACCCGCGACGCGCCGCACATGCTGATCCTCGACGAACCGACCAACCATTTGGACGTCGATGCGCGCGAGGCGCTGATCCAGGCGCTCGCCGCCTATTCGGGCGCGGTGGTGATCGTCAGCCACGATCGCCACATGCTCGAGATGACCGCGGACCGGCTGGTGCTGGTCGATGCCGGCACGGCGAAGGAGTTCGACGGCACGCTCGACAATTACATCGCGTTCGTGCTGAGCAAGGAGGGCGCCCCCGCCAAGGCGGCCAAGCCCGACAAGAAGGAAGCCCGCCGCGCCGCCGCCGAGGCGCGCGAGAAGAGCCAGGCGCTGCGCAACGCGGCGAAGTCGGCCGAGACCGAACTCGCCCGGCTGACCGAGCAGCGCAGCGCGATCGACCGGGCGATGTTCGATCCGGCAAGCGCGGACAAGGCGCTGGCCGGGCTGACCATGACCGAACTGATGAAGCGCCGCGCCGAACTCGAAGCGCGGATCGAGGCGGCCGAGGGGGTGTGGATGGAAGCGAGCGAGGCGCTGGAGGCGATTGCGGCTTAGGGCATTGGCAAGCGACTATTGTCAGCGGATGGCGCGAGCTGCATCCTGCGCGTGGAGGCGCGATGCGGAAGGATGCGATCGATAGCGTCGGGATCGATGACGGCGGGTCGCTATGGGTGAAGCCGGCGACCGCCGAGTTTCCCTATGTCTACCGTGAGGCGATGCAGGTCGGGTGGGATGCCGAGCAGCTCCGACTTTACGGGCCCAAGCCCCGCGAATGGTCCTATCCGGCCTGGTTCAAGCAGATCAGAGATGCGGCTCGCGAGCAGGGCGTCGAATTGGAGCTCCGGCGAACGACGACGTGGATCGGAATCGATCCCGAGTTGCAACGCGCGATAATGAGCGAGGGGGCCGGCGAAGTCTGAACCGTCGGAGTTAGGTGGAAGGCGTTCGTCGCAAATCTAAGCGCGAGAGACGGCGATAAGCGCGTCGCCATCTTCCAGCCGTTGAACTTCACAGCGCACAACCGTGCCGGGCGGATAGCGCCAAATCTCATCATCGGGCATCGGCCCGATCACTTCGAAGCGGCCATCTGCAAGTAGCTCCGATTGAACCGGGCACAATATCTCAGCGCCGTCCTTTTCGACCGGAATTAAAATGCCGATCAAACGGACGAACCCTTCCTCCCAGTGATCCTGGTCTAGCGTCCATTTGTCGATCTCGAAGCCCGCAGGGTAGTCCCGGAAACCGGGCAGCGAAGAAAGCCGATCAATCGCAAGCTCTGCGATGGCCTGGCTTCGATACACGCCGATCAATTTTGCATCCTCTCCAAACTCGTCGTCTTCACGAACGTGATGCAGGAGGTACACATGTTCCACAGGTCGAGCCTCTCAACGCGTAGACGGATCTAGGTACGGTTGGGTTTTTTGGGACAGGCCGTCGTGAGAATACGGCTTGGGACGGTTCCACCGACTAGATCAGCCCAAGATCCTTCGGCCCGAACGCAGCCGGCAGCAATTCCGACAGCCGGTACTCGGCAATCTCCTCGCCCGTCGCGCCGCCGCAGAAGACCGGCAGGTCGCGGCCGCCGAGTTGGGCGGCTTCGTTGAGGATCTGGCGGCAGCGGCCGCAGGGGCTCACCGGCGCGGTGTCGGCATGGTCCATCCGGCCGCCGATCACGCCGATCGCGACGACGTCGGCGAGGCGGCCTTCGGTGCCCGCCTTGGCGAGCGCCACCGTCTCGGCACAGAGCGACAGGCCGTAGCTGGCATTTTCGAAATTGGCGCCGGTGATCACGCTGCCGTCGCTCAGCAGCACGGCGGCGCCGACGGCGAAGCGCGAATAGGGGGCATAGGCGGTCTTGGCCGCCTCGCGGGCGGCGGCGATCAGCGCCTGGGGGCTCACTTGCGTCACTTGGCCATCACGTCCCAATGCACGGGGGTGCCGACGCCGTCGATCCGGCGTAGGCGCGATGCCTGCCATATCGTCCAGGGCCGCGCGAAATACCATGGGGCGATGAAGGACTGGCGCGCCCAGAGCAGGCGCGGGAAAGGCTCAGCGACGCGATAATCGGATTCGAAGCCGGGCGAGACGAGCAGGATCGCCGGCTTGCCGATATGCGTCTCGATCGCCGCGAGGAAATGGCCGAGCTCGCCGATCAGCGCGGCGCGATCGGGACGGGCGGGGCAATCGCCCGAGAAGTCGAGCTCGACTGCGGGCGGGAGCTGGTCGTCGGGGCGGGGGACCGTGCTGATGAAATTGCCCGCCTGGGCGGCGGCGGGCTGGCAGAGTGAATAGACGTGGAGCGCGCCGCGGCGCACGCCGGCTTGTCCTGCCCCACGCCAGTTCTCGGCAAAAGCCGCGTCGCGTCCCTCGGCGCCGCTGGTCGCGCGCAGATAGGCGAACTGGACGCCCGCGTCCTTGGCCGACCACCATTCGATCGGGCCCTGGTCCTCGCTCACGTCGATGCCCTGGACCGGATAGTCGGTCGGGGAAGGGCGCCAGCGCGAGGCGAACATCCACAGGCTGACGCCGGCCAGGCCGAGCAGGATCAGCACGGGCACGAGCCAGCGCAGCGGGCGCGCAGGGAATTGCAGGCGCACGCGTCAGCCCTTGATGTGGAGCACGCAGATCAGCGTGAACAGGCGGCGGGCGGTGTCGAAATCGACGTCGATCTTGCCCTCCAGCCGCTCCTTGAGCAGCGTCGCCGCATCATTGTGGATGCCGCGCCGGGCCATGTCGATCGTCTCGATCTGGGCAGGGGCGGCGTTGCGGATCGCCTGGTAGTAGGAGTCGCAGATCGCGAAATAGTCGCGGATCGGGCGGCGGAAGGCGGCGAGGCCGAGGATGATCGTCTCGAGCGGCGAACCGTCGGCGCGGCGGATCTCCAGCGCCAGCCGGCCCTCCTGCACCGTGAGGTGGAGCTTGTACGGGCCGGCATAGCCATCGGCATGGCGGCGCTGGGGGGCGAAATGATTCTCTTCGAGCAGATCGAAGATCGCGATCCGGCGCTCCTGCTCGATATCGGCCGAGCGCCACAGGATGGTGCGCTCGTCGAGCGTGACGTCGATGATGCGCGGATCGGCGGCCATGGTGGCGCTGCTTTGCGGCCAATCACCGTTTTCCACAAGCTGTGCCATTGCCGCGGGTGATCGGCTGCGCGCATAGCGGCCGGATGGCCCAACCCATTCCCTTTCCGAGTCCCGAAATTCCCGAGGGCACCAGCCTGCCCGCCAATGTCGAGGCCGAGGCGGCGCTGCTCGGCGCGATGATGATCGACAATCGAGTCGCCGAGGACGTGCTCCAGAAGCTGCGCCCCGAGCATTTCTTCGAGCCGCTGCATGGCCGCATCTATGACGCGATCTCGATGCTGGTCGGCGACAACCGGCTCGCCAATCCGGTGACGCTGAAGCCGCTGTTCGCCGCGGACCCGGCGATGAAGGAACTGGGCGGCCCGGCCTATCTCGCCCAGCTCACCGGCAATCCGGCGAGCCTGATCGGCGCCAAGGCGTTCGCGGACCAGGTCTATGACCTGGCAGTGCTGCGCGCGCTGGTCAGCGTCGGGCGCGACCTGGTCGACAATGCGCTCGACACCAGCGAGGACATCAATCCCGCCAAGCAGATCGAGCAGGCCGAGCTCAAGCTCTACGAAGTCGCCGAAAAGGGCGCCGAGGACACGGGCGCGCGCAGCTTCACCCGCGCCGCGGCCGTGGCGGTGCGCCATACCGAGCGGGCGATGAATTCGGGCGGCAGCGTCTCGGGCGTCACCACCGGCCTGACTGACTTCAACGCGATGACCGGCGGCCTCAACCGATCGGACCTGCTGATCCTCGCCGGCCGTCCGGGCATGGGCAAGACCTCGCTCGCCACCAACATGGCGTTCAATGCGGCCAAGCGCTGGATGGACGACATGGAAGCGGGGATTCCCGAGGACAAGTCGATCGGCGCGCCGACCGCCTTTTTCAGCCTCGAAATGTCGGCCGACCAGCTGGCGCTGCGTATCCTGTCCGAACAGTCCGAGGTGTCGTCGGAGAAGCTGCGGACCGGCAACATCTCGTCGAGCGAATTCATGAAGTTCGCGCGTGCGGCGGGCGATCTCGAACGGCTGCCGCTCTATATCGACGATACGCCCGGCCTCACCATCGCGGCACTGCGCACCCGGGCGCGGCGGCTCAAGCGCCAGCACAAGATCGGTCTGGTCGTGGTCGACTATCTCCAGCTGCTCACCGGCACCAGCCGCAGCCAGGGCGATGGGCGCGTGCAGGAAATCTCGGAGATCAGCCGCGGCCTGAAGACGCTGGCCAAGGAGCTGAACGTGCCGGTGCTGGCGCTCTCGCAGCTCAGCCGCGCGGTGGAAAGCCGCGAGGACAAGCGGCCGCAGCTATCGGACCTGCGCGAATCGGGATCGATCGAGCAGGACGCGGATATCGTGCTGTTCGTCTATCGCGACGAATATTATCACGACTTCAAGGCGCCCAAGGCCCCGGACGGCAATTCCTCGCCGGACGAGATCGCCAAATATCAGGCCTGGCAGGAAGAGCAGCTGCGCGTCGCCAACCGCGCGACCGTGATCATCGCCAAGCAGCGCCACGGCGCGACCGGCCATGTCGACCTGCGCTTCGATCGCCAGTTCACCAAGTTCAGCGATTTGGCGCCGGGCGGCTATTGAGGCGAGGGCAATAGGGAGTTGCGCGGAGCTATCGCGCCGGCGCCCGAACTGCTAGATTTCGGCCATGGCAGAGCGTCCGCAGCGCTTGCACGAGGAGAGGGTCGCGCGCGTGGTGGAGTCACCCAGCGGGGCGGCAACGTCGGCGCTCGCCGCCAGCTGGTGCCGATCGGCGCTGCATCATCATCTCGATCCCGGCGCCGCGCAGCCGCGCGCGATCGTCGATGTCGCGACGCTCAATGCGCTGCGCGATGCCAACGGCGTATTGCTCGAAGTGGCGCGGCCGGTGCTCGACCAGCTGTTCGGCACCGTCGGCCTTGCGGGCTGTGCGGTGCTGCTGAGCGATGCGCAGGGCGTGATCCTCGAAGGGCGAACCGGCGAAGCGGACCGGGCGATGTTCGCCGCGGCCGGGCTGACGCCGGGCGGCGTGTGGGGCGAGGCCGAGGAAGGGACCAACGGCATCGGCACCTGCCTGGTGGAGGGGCGGCCGGTCACCATCCTGCGCGACCAGCATTTCGCCAGCCGCAATATCGGCATCAACTGCATGGATGCGCCGGTCTATGATGCTACCGGCCGGCTGATCGCCGCGCTCGACGTCTCGAGCTGCCGGGCGGACCATGACGCGGCGATGGCATCGCTCGTCACCAGCGTCACGCGCGGCGCAGCGCAGCGGATCGAGCGCGACCTCTTCCATCGCGCCTATGCCGGCACGCGCATCCTCGTTCCGCATGAGACCGAAGCGACGGGGGCGGCACTGATCGCAGTGGATGTCGATGACATCCTGGTCGGCGCCAACCGCGCGGCCCGGCTGCGCTATGGCGTGGAAGACGCCGCGCTCGGCCGGGTGACCGCGGCGGAGATGCTGGGCGAAGGCGGCGCGCCGCGATTCGCCGATGGCGAGCGGGCCGTGCTGCGCCAGGCACTGGCCCATGCCGGCGGCAACGCCTCCAAGGCGGCGCGGCTGCTCGGCATCGGGCGCGCGACCTTCTATCGCAGGATGGAGCGCGCCGGCCTGCGCGGCTGATCTTCACGACGATCGCCCAGATTGTCTCGGCGGTGAGACAGGCCGGGCCTGCCTTGGGAAGACCCCGGATTGGCGATGCTCACCGGGAATGGGACATCTGCACCAGACGCCAGAACGCTGGCGCTTTGTGGAAGAGGATCCCGAAAGATGGACATGCAGACCAGCCCCGCACTCCTAATGCGCGCGCCGTTTCCCGAGCATTACGACAATTTCATCGGCGGCAAATGGGTGGCGCCGAAGGCCGGGCGCTATTTCGACGATATCTCGCCGATCACCGGCAAGCCGATCTGCCGCATTGCCCGATCGGGCGCCGAGGACGTCGAGCTCGCGCTCGACGCCGCCCATGCCGCGAAGGACGCCTGGGGGCGCACCGCCGCGGCCGAGCGCGCGCTGATCCTCACCCGGATCGCCGACCGGATGGAAGCCAATCTCGACAAGCTCGCGGCGGCGGAGACGTGGGACAATGGCAAGCCGATCCGCGAGACCATGGCGGCGGACATCCCGCTGGCGATCGACCATTTCCGCTATTTCGCCGGCTGCGTGCGGGCGCAGGAAGGGGCGATCTCGCAGATCGACGACGACACGGTCGGCTATCACTATCACGAGCCGCTGGGCGTGGTCGGCCAGATCATCCCGTGGAACTTCCCGCTGCTGATGGCGGCGTGGAAGCTCGCGCCGGCGCTGGCCGCCGGCAATTGCGTGGTGATGAAGCCTGCCGAGCAGACCCCGGCATCGATCCTCTATTGGGCGGAGATGATTGCCGACCTGCTGCCGCCGGGCGTGCTCAACATCGTCAACGGCTTCGGGCTCGAAGCCGGCAAGCCGCTCGCCAGCTCCAAGCGGATCGCCAAGATCGCCTTCACCGGGGAGACGTCGACCGGCCGGCTGATCATGCAATATGCTAGCGAGAACCTGATCCCCGTGACGCTCGAGCTCGGCGGCAAATCGCCCAACATCTTCTTCGAGGACGTGGCGCGCGAGGACGACGATTTCCTGGACAAGGCGATCGAGGGCTTCGTGATGTTCGCGCTCAACCAGGGCGAAGTCTGCACTTGCCCGAGCCGCGCGCTGATCCACGAGCGCATCTACGACCGGTTCATGGAGCGGGCGCTCGCAAGGGTCGCGGCGATCGTGCAGGGCAACCCGCTCGATCCGGCGACGATGATCGGCGCGCAGGCGAGCGCCGAGCAACAGGCCAAGATTCTTTCCTATTTCGACATCGGCCGCGACGAAGGGGCCGAAGTGCTGATCGGCGGCTCGGCGGCGCAGCTGGGCGGCGAGCTCGATCAGGGCTTTTATGTCCAGCCGACCGTGCTCAAGGGGCACAACAAGATGCGGGTGTTCCAGGAGGAGATCTTCGGCCCCGTCGTTTCGGTGACCACGTTCCGCGATGACGAGGAAGCGCTGGCGATCGCGAACGATACGCCGTTCGGGCTCGGCGCCGGCGTGTGGAGCCGCGAGGCCAATCGCTGCTATCGCTTCGGCCGGGCGATCCAGGCCGGACGCGTCTGGACGAATTGCTACCACGCCTATCCGGCGCATGCGGCATTCGGCGGCTACAAGCAGTCCGGCATCGGGCGCGAGACGCACAAGATGATGCTCGATCATTACCAGCAGACCAAGAACGTGCTGGTCAGCTACAGCCCCAAGAAGCTCGGCTTCTTCTAGGGAGCTGGGGCGCCCGCCTCCTAATTCCTCTTCCGGGGGCGGGCGTCCGGATTTTTCGTTGAGTGAGGAGCGTCAGAAGCTCGGCTGGTTGGGATCGCCGTCCTCGACGGCGGTGTGGATGCCGCATTCGGTCTTTTCCCAGCCACGCCAGCGGCCCGCGCGCGGGTCTTCGCCGGGCTTGACGATGCTGGTGCAGGGCGCGCAGCCGATCGACAGATAGCCCTGCGCCTCGAGCGGATGGCGGGGCAGGTCGTGCGCGGCGAAATAGGCGTCGATGTCCGCCTTGGTCCAGTCGGCGAGCGGATTGAACTTCAGCCGGTCTCCGTCGAGCTCGAAGCGGGGCAGGGCGTTGCGGGTGCTCGCCTGGAACGCCTTGCGGCCGGTGATGCTCGCATCGAAGCCGGCCAGCGCCTTTTCGAGCGGGACGACCTTGCGGATCTCGCAGCAGCCGTCCGGATCATAGGACCAGCGCAGGCCGGTGGCGTCGCGCTTCTCGATCGTCTCGGCATCGGGCGCGATCGTGCGGACGTTGGTGAGGCCGAGCCGGGCGACGAGCGTGTCGCAATAAGCGAGCGTTTCCGGGAAATGCTTGCCGGTATCGAGGAACAGCACCGGTACCGACGGATCGGCCTGGGCGACGAGGTGAAGCAGCACGGCCGATTCGGCGCCGAAGGACGAGACCAGCGCCGCGTCGCCGAGCATGTGGTTGCCCAGCACTTCGCGCAGCAACTCTTCGGTGCTGTGGCCGCGGAACAGGTTGTTGAGCCGAATTGCGTCGCCCACCGTCCAGCGCGGCGCGACATCGATCCGGTCGATCTCCCGCTCGATCTTGCGGGCCGCCTCAGCCATGGCGCAGCTTCCATACCGGCACGGCATCGTCGGCGGCGGACTGGTAGAAATAGTCGAAGCGATTGAGCGCGGCGTCGAGCGCTTCGGGATCGATCGGCGCGTCCGGCGCGAAGCTGTCGAAGCCGCAGCGGCGCATGAACAGCATCTGATCCACCAGCACGTCGCCCGAGGCACGGATTTCGCCGCCATACCCCGCCTCGCGCAGGATCCGCGCCGAGCTGTAGCCGCGTCCGTCGCGGAAGCGCGGGAAGTCGATCTCGACCAGCGAAAGGCGGTCGAGATAGGGGATCAGCAGCCGCGCGTCCTCGCCCGCCTCGATGCGGACGGCGGTGGCGTTGGACTGATCGAGGAACGCGTCGAGCGAGACCGCGGGCTCCTCATGCGGCTCGTCGGCGCGGAAGCGGAGGAGATTATCCATAGATCGCCTCCTTGAACGGCTCCATGCCGATGCGGCGATAGGTGTCGAGGAAGCGTTCGCCATCGGCGCGTTCGCGCAGATAGACGTTGGTCGCCTTTTCGACCGCCTCGACCACGCCGTCCTCGTCGAAGCCCGGGCCGGTGATCTTGGCCTGGCTGGTATCCTCCGCGCCCGAGCCGCCGAGCAGCAGCTGATAGTTCTCGGTACCTTTCCGATCGACGCCGAGCACGCCGATATGCGCGGCATGGTGATGGCCGCAGGCATTGATGCAGCCCGAGATCTTGATCTTGAGCTCGCCCAGGTCGCGCTGGCGCTCGGGATCGGCAAAGCGCTCCGCGAGCTTCTGCGCGAGCGGGATCGAGCGGGCATTGGCGAGGCTGCAATAATCGAGCCCGGGGCAGGCGATGATGTCGGTCACCAGGTCGAGATTGGCCTCGGCGAGCCCCGCGCCGTCGAGCGCCTGCCACACTGCATGGAGATCAGCCTTGCGGACATGCGGCAGGACGAGGTTCTGCGCATGGGTGGCGCGGATCTCGTCGAAGCCGTAGCGCTCGGCGAGATCGGCGACGACGTCCATCTGATCGGCCGAGATGTCGCCCGGGATGCCGCCGATCGGCTTCAGGCTGATATTGACGATCGCATAGCCCGGCGCCTTGTGCAGGGCGGTCTGGCGATCGACCCAGAGGGCGAAAGCGGGATCGCTGCGGTCGATCTCTTCCGGCAGCCCCGTTTCGAACGGCGGCGGCGCGAAATAGGCGGCGATCCGGTCATATTCGGCTTGCGGGAAATCGGTCTTGAGCGTGAGGAAATGGGCGAATTCCTCCTCGACCTGGCGGCTGAACTCCGCCTTGCCCAGCTCGTGCACGAGGATCTTCATCCGCTGCTTGTGGATGTTGTCGCGGCGGGCGTGGAGGTTCCAGACGCGCAGCACCGCCTGGAGATAGGAGAAGATCTGCGTCGCCGGCAGGAATTCGCGGATGCGATGGGCGATGATCGGGGTGCGACCCATGCCGCCGCCGGCAAAGACTTCGAAACCCTGCTCGCCGGCTTCGTTCTGCACAATGCGCAGCGCGAAATCGTGCCAGCGCAGCGCGGCACGATCCTCGGCCGAGGCGATCACCGCGATCTTGAACTTGCGCGGCAGGTAGCTGAATTCGGGATGGAAGGTGCTCGCCTGGCGAAGCAGCTCCGCCCAGGGGCGCGGATCGACCAGCTCGTCGGCGGCGGCGCCGGCATATTGATCCGCCGAGATGTTGCGGATGCTCTCGCCCGAGGTCTGGGTCGCGTGCATCTCGACTGTCGCCAGTTCGGCCAGGATGTCGGGCGCATCCTCGAGCTTGATCCAATTGTATTGGAGATTCTGGCGCGTGGTGAAATGGCCATAGCCGCGATCATAGGTGCGCGCGATATGCGCGAGCTTGCGCATCTGGCGCCCGTCGAACGTGCCATAGGGAATGGCGACGCGCAGCATATAGGCGTGGAGCTGGAGATAGAGGCCGTTCTTGAGCCGCAGCGGCTTGAACTGATCGTCGTTCATCGCCCCCGAAAGGCGGCGCGCGACCTGATCGCGGAACTCCTCGACCCGGGCATCGACGATCGCCTGGTCATATTGGTCGTAGCGGTACATGGCTTATCTCGTCCCTCCGAGCGACCCGTTCATATCACCCAGCTCCCGGCATTCGGGTCGGCGGGCTTGAGGGTCAGGTCCGGGCGGACGGTCGGGCCGAGCGCGCGGATGCGGTCCTTGATATGGGCGGGGCGGGGGCCTTCGGGCGTCATCGTCGCATCGATGATCACCGCGCCGTTGACGCGGCGCGCGGCGGTCTCCTCGGCGGCGAGGGCCTCGCCCTGCTCGCCGACATCGGCGGCCTCCTCGACATGGATCGACCAGCCCTGGCCGGTCCACCAGATCACGGCGCCGCTGCGCAAGTCGTTGCCGGTCAGCAGCTTCATGCGCCGAACTCCTGCATGCTCTCCGCCGCCCGGGCCCAGTGCGCGAGCTTGTCCTCGGCATCGGAAAGTTGGACGACTTCGCCGACGACGATGATCGCCGGGCTCTGGACCTGCTCGCGCCGCACCATCTCGCCGAGATCGGCGAGCAGCGTGCGGATCGCGCGATGGCCCTCCAGCGTGGCCCGCTCGAGCACCGCGACCGGCATGTCGGGCGCGACGCCGTCGGCCATCAGCTTGTCGGCAATCGCCGGGCAATTGGCGACGCCCATATAGATGACCAGCGTGCGGCCCTTGCCGGCGAGGCCCGACCAGTCCTGGTCCGACAGGCCCTTGCACTGGCCGGCGACGAAGCTCACCGCGCTCGACCAGTCGCGATGGGTGAGCGGCAGCATCGCCTCGGCGGCAGCACCGAGCGCGGCGGAGACGCCGGGGATCACTTCCACCGGTAGCCCGGCCGCGCGCACGGCTTCGACTTCCTCGCCGCCGCGGCCGAAGATGAAGGGATCGCCGCCCTTCAGCCGCACGACGATCGCGCCGGTCTTCACATGCGCGACGATCAGCGCGTTGATCGCATCCTGGGGCAGCGTGTGTCGCGCGCGAGACTTGGCGACCGAGATGCGGTGGGCATTGGGCGCGAGATCGAGGACGCGCGGATCGACCAGTCCGTCATGGACGAGGACGTCGGCCTGCCTGAGCGCCTCGACGGCGCGCACGGTGAGCAAGCCCGGGTCGCCCGGACCGGCGCCGACGAGGATCACGCGCCCGCGCGCGGTGGGATCGAGGAGCGTTGCCATGCCCTCCAAATGGCCATGGCGGGCGGCGCGGGCAACGGACGGTTGCTTGTGCCTGGCGTAGCCGAGCTATCCGCGTGTTCGATACGGTTGTGCAACCAATTGATTTCTCGAGGGTTGCACCTCTTGTCCATCGGGCGAGGGGTGCATGATGAAAGCGAGGGACCCACGACATCCGGTACTGATCCGCGCGCGGATGCGCGCCGGCGGTGCTCCGACCGACGTACGCGTGCGCAACATCTCGAAGAACGGCATGATGCTGCAGGCGCGGGAGGTCCCGGAGACCGGCAGCTATGTCGAGGTGCGCTTGCCGGACGAGGTGGTGGTGGGTCGGGTGATGTGGGCGAAGGACGGCCGGTTCGGCATCCGCACCCGGGATCGCGTGCCGATCTGGCGCTTCCTCGGCCGCCCATCGCAAGCCGACGAAGGCGCGCAGCCCCGCGCTGTCCTCTCTGCCGTTCCGCCGGGCAGGAAGCGTGACGCACGGATGCTCGCGCGCGGTGGCCAGTTCCTGTTCCTCGCCTGTGCGCTGGCCGGTGCCGCTTCGATGATCGGTCTGCTCGGGTATCAAGTCCTCAGCGGTTTCGCCGAGGAAGTGAAGACTCACCTCTAGAAGCGGCGGCGCCTATCGGACGCTGGGCTTCCGGACTCGGGCCCGGACGCCTTGGCGCTCAGTCCAGCAACTCCACCGCCATCGCCGTCGCTTCGCCACCGCCGATGCAGAGCGAGGCGAGGCCGCGGCGGGCGCCGCGGGCTTCGAGGGCGGAGAGCAGCGTGGCGATCACGCGCGCGCCGCTCGCCCCGATCGGATGGCCGAGCGCACAGGCGCCGCCATTGACGTTGAGCACGTCATGGCTGAGGCCGAGTTCCTTCATCGCGATCATCGCGACGCAGGCGAACGCTTCGTTGACTTCGAACAGATCGACATCGGCCGTGGTCCAGCCGGCCTTTTCGAGCGCCTTGCGCATCGCGAACACCGGCGCCGTGGTGAACCGGGAAGGGGCGTGGGCGTGCGCGGCATGGGCGACGACGCGCGCTACTGGCGTGAGGCCCAGCCGATCGGCGACGCTCGCCCGCGTCATCACCAGTGCGGCGGCGCCGTCGGAAATCGACGAGGCATTGGCGGCGGTGATCGTGCCGTCCTTGCTGAAGGCGGGCTTGAGCGTGGGGATCTTGGCGGGATCGGCCTTGGCGGGCTGTTCGTCGATGGTGACGGTAGTGCTGCCCTTGCGGCCCTTCACCTCGACGGGGACGATCTCACGATCGAAGGCGCCGCTCGCCTGGGCGCTGCGGGCGCGTTCGAGCGAGGCGATGGCGAAATCGTCCTGCGCGGCGCGGGTGAACTGATATTCCTGCGCCACTTCCTCGGCGAAATTGCCCATCAGCTTGCCGGGTTCATAGGCATCCTCGAGCCCGTCGAGATACATGTGATCCATCAGCCGATCATGGCCGATGCGTGCGCCGGCGCGATGGCGCAGCGAAAGATAGGGGGCGTTGGTCATGCTCTCCATTCCCCCCGCGATCAGCAAATCGACGGAGCCCGCGGCGAGCGCATCGGCGGCCATGATCGCGGCCTGCATGCCGCTGCCGCACATCTTGTTGACCGTGGTCGCCTCGATATGGTCGGGAAGACCCGCTTTCAGCGCCGCCTGGCGTGCCGGCGCCTGGCCTAGCCCGGCGGGAAGCACGCAGCCCATATAGATCCGCTCGATCGCCTCGCCCTTGAGCCCGGCGCGCTCGACCGCGGCGCCGACCGCAGCGGCCCCCAGCTCGGTCGCGGAGGCATCGGCGAGGCTGCCCTGGAAGCTGCCCATCGGCGTACGGGCGTAGGAAGCGATCACGACGGGATCGGCGGACATAAAGGCTCCTCTCGGTTGTTGGGCGGTATTCGATTCTGTTTCAGCAAGCTGAAACAGGTGCGGCGCCAGCCCGCTCCCCCACCCGGCCACCCAACGGCAGTATCTTGTGGGT
>JAEXFD010000047.1 GCA_023400405.1 Pseudomonadota bacterium | reverse complement strand
GGCGAGGCCATCCGGCCTCGCCCGTCCCTAGCCTTTCAGGCCTTGGAAGCGTCAGCGATCAGAAGGATCGAGTAACGTTCAAGAACGCCGAGCGACCAAGAATGTTGTAGTTGCTCGAGTTGAAGTAGTTGCCGACGCGCGTGAACTGGCCGGCCGAGGTCGGGTAAGAGCTGAGCGTCGGGGGCAAGGTGTTGAACAGGTTGTTCACGCCAAAGGTGATCTGCCCAACATTCTCCCACTTGAACTGCACCGACACGCCATGCTCCCAATAGGGCTCGGCATGAAGGTCGGTGACCACCGCACCGAGGAACGGAGCAACAGCAGTGGAGCCATCCCCACCTTCCTGCGGCCCGACATAATCGACGCCGTACCGGAAGGTCATCTTCCCATCACCGGTCTGGTAGCGCAGATCGAGCGAACCAACCCACTTCGGTCCGGCGCCCGCACCCTGAACACCGAGCGTTCCGTTATAGTCGGTCGGCTCTTCCGTCGCAAACAGCTGGTAGATCTGGTGCAACATCCGCGTTGCCGTGCCGTGCGCAATAAAGCGTCCGCCAAGCAGCGGGAATGCGTAGCGGAGATCGAAGTCGATGCCCGACGCCTTCTGCTGCGCGACGTTCAGATACGGATTGATGAACGAGTCCAGGTTACCCTTCTGCGGATCGCTCGCCGGCAGGCGGGGTGCGATGAGCGCGCAATATGGATTGTTCGGCCCGAAATCAGTCGCTTCATAGCAGCGGTTGAGGATCAGGCTACCGAGAACCGACACTTCGTCCTTCACGCGAATGTTAAAATAATCGACTGCAAACGAGAAGTCGGCGATCGATCGCGGCAGGTTGAGCACCGCGCCAATCCCCCAGGAGCGCGAACGCTCCGCGCTCAGACGACCGGCGCCGCCGCGGGTGGTGACCTGCGGCCCCGCGGTGGCAATGAAGTTCGTCGCGCCGGCCCCAAGGATCGGCTGCAGCGCGGAGAGGCAATTCTGATAGACGGTCGATGAGGGAGCGAGCGCACCGAAACCGCTGCACGGATCGACATTGCTTCCATAGAAACCCGTCTGATCGGCGACGAATTGCTCATAGAGGTTCGGGGCGCGGAACGACGTACCGTAGCTGCCGCGGATCCGGAACATTTCGACCGGCGCCCAATTACCGTTCAGGCGGTAGGTCCCCTGCGAACCATAAGAGCGATAATGGGTATACCGGCCCGATGCATTCAATTCGAGCGAATTGAAGAAGGGCTTGTTCCGCAGAAGCGGGAAATTGAGCTCGCCATAGAATTCATCGACGATGTCGCTGCCCTTGGTGATCCCCGCCGAGCTGTAGTTGTACAGGAAGCCCTGCTGCGCGGTCAGCGAAGGCACGTCGCTGATATGATCGTAGCGATGCTCGTATCCGACCGCCGCCTTTACGGTGCCGCCCGGCAGACTGAACAGCGAACCGTCGAAATTGACGGAAATGGTGCGCTGGTCGAAGTCGGTGTGACCGACCTGATCCTGCCAGAGGTAATTGAACACATTATCCGGAATGTGCCCGCCGATCATGATGTTAGGATCATAGATGTTGAGCGGAACGCAGCTCGCGCCGGACACGAGCGCGCCGCCACTGACATTCGAAGCGCAAGTGTAGCGATTGCCCGCACCGGCCTGCCCCGGCAACGCCACGGTCACGAGGCTATCGGGCGTGCCAGCCGGAGCGATCACCGTCTGGAGCACATTGTTAAGCCGTCGGACGTCGATCTGTTCGACGCTGTAGGTGGCCTTGGTCTTCGAATACTGGAAGTTCAGGTCATAGCGCCAGTCGCCGAGACCCGTGTTCCCGCGCAATCCGACGTTTCCGCGATAGAAATCGACGCGCTGCTTGCTGCGCGTCGTGCGATCCGGAACGACGAACGGAGTGAAGATGTTGTACCCAGCCGCAGCGAGCGAATTGGGGAAGAACGGGCTGACCGGGTAGCCATACACCGAGATCGGCGTCCCGGCGTAGGTACCGCCATAGATCTCATTGCGAGGCGAAAGACCGCCGCCGCTCAGGTTCAGCTGATAGCTCGAGTCCTGATAGGACTCACGGCGAGTGAACAAGCCTTCGCCATAGATCTCCGCGTCGCCCAGCATGCCCAGCTCGTAACCGCCGCTCAGATAGCCGGTGTAGGTCTGCACGGGCGAAAGGATATGATCCTTGAGCTGGGTCTGGCTCGGGCCAACACGATCCAGGCCGTTGACCGCCTGGATGTTGTTGATGTTGCCATTCACGTAGGTGATGCGGCTCGCGGGAAGCGTGAAGCTCTGCGCGATGCCGTACCCGCTTGCGATGCCGCTGCCACCGCCAGTGGTGTAGGGAAAGCACATCAGCTGACCGGTGGCCGGATCGTGCTGACCAACCTCTTGCCCCGTGGTCGGATCGAAGAACAAGTCACGCGGGCAGGAGAATTGCTTGCGATCACCGACGCGCATGCCCGTCTGCTCGCGATATTCGAACGAGCCCGTGATGTAGCCGCGCTCGAACGTGTGCCCAGCAGTAGCGGACAGGCGATAGGTCCGCCCCCCGCCGCCATGCTGCACCGGCTGGTCGGTAAACGCGTCGAGGGTGATGCCGTTGAGCTTGGTGTCAGTGATGATGTTGACGACGCCGGCGATGGCGTCCGAACCGTAAACGGAGGATGCGCCCTCCTTCAGCACTTCGATGCGCGAGATCACGGCGTTCGGCAGGACGTTGAGGTCGGCGGCGACGAGCTGCGGGCCGGCGCCAGCCGGCGCCAGGCGGCGGCCGTTGAGGAGCACGAGGGTACGCGACGCACTCAGGCCACGCAGGCCGACGGTTGATGCCGCGGGACCACCCTCAGACACGAAGCCCAGGAAGGAGCCGTTGATCTGAGACGTGCCCGAAGTGATGCTCGCCGACTGAAGCACTTCCGCAGTGGAACGAGTGCCCGCCAGGACCTGCTGGTCGCGAGAAATGATCGTCACCGGAGAAGTGGTATCGAAATTGTCGCGGCGAATGCGCGAACCGGTCACGATAATCTCGCTGCCCGCGTCTTCCGACTGCGGAGTAACCGCCACCGTATCCTGGCTCTGCACGGGCGCGTCGGTCGGCGTGGCATCCTGCGCCCACGCATTGCCCGCGGTCATCGCGATCGCAATGGCCGAGGCCGTGACGAGCGCGGTCGCGCGCTTGGAATAATTTATCATTAATCGCCCCTTTATGGCGGCGCCAATCAAACGCCGATCGAGAGCGATCTGAATTTCACACAAATGTGTCCAATTTTTTGCCAAGCCGTCATACTTGGTCCCCGGCGGCGGTGAATGCGGAGTGAATGCGATTAAAAGCGAACACTGTTGCCCAAAGGTCACAGCCGTTTTGCGAGGCCCGCCGCGACACTGCGCGTCGGGCCTCGATCAAATCAATACCGGTAATGATCCGGCTTGAACGGCCCTTCCACGGGCACGCCGATATAGTCCGCCTGCTTCTGCGAGAGCTTGGTGAGCTTCACGCCCAGCTTCTCGAGGTGCAGCGCGGCGACCTTCTCGTCCAGGTGCTTCGGGAGCACGTAGACTTCGTTCTTGTACTTGTCCGCGCCGGTCCACAGCTCGATCTGCGCGAGGACCTGGTTGGTGAAGCTCGACGACATCACGAACGACGGATGGCCGGTCGCGTTGCCGAGGTTCACCAGGCGACCCTTGGACAGCACGATGATCTTCTTGCCGTCCGGGAACTCGACTTCGTCGACCTGCGGCTTGATCTCGGTCCACTTGAAATTGGCCAGGCCGGCGATCTCGATCTCGCTGTCGAAGTGGCCGATGTTGGAGACGATCGCCATGTTCTTCATCGCGCGCATATGATCGACGGTGAGCACGCCCTCGTTGCCGGTGGCGGTGACGAAGATGTCGGCGCGGGTGGCGGCCTCTTCCATCGTCACGACTTCATAGCCTTCCATCGCCGCCTGCAGCGCGCAGATCGGGTCGATCTCGGTCACGATCACGCGGGCGCCGCCGTTGCGCAGCGACGCGGCCGAGCCCTTGCCGACATCGCCGAAGCCGGCGACGCAGGCGACCTTGCCGGCGAGCATCACGTCGGTGGCGCGGCGGATCGCGTCGACGAGCGATTCCTTGCAACCATAGAGATTGTCGAACTTCGACTTGGTGACGCTGTCGTTGACGTTGATCGCCGGGAAGGGCAGCTTGCCCTTCTTCGACAGCTCATAGAGGCGATGGACGCCGGTGGTGGTCTCTTCCGAGACGCCCTTGATCGTCTGGACGGTCTTGGTGAGATAGCCCGGACGCTCGGCGAGGAAGCGCTTCAGCGTCGCGACGAAGATCTCTTCCTCTTCGTTCGACGGGGTGAACAGTTCCTCACCAGCCTCGACGCGCGCGCCCCACAGCGCGAACATAGTGGCGTCGCCACCATCGTCGAGGATCATGTTGGCGGTCTGGTCCTGGCCCCAGTCGAAGATGCGGATGACGTAATCCCAATATTCCTCCAGCGTCTCGCCCTTCACGGCGAAGACGGGGATGCCGGCGGCGGCGATGGCGGCCGCAGCGTGGTCCTGGGTCGAATAGATGTTGCAGGTCGCCCAGCGCAGCTCGGCGCCGAGTTCCTTGAGCGTCTCGATCAGCACCGCGGTCTGGATCGTCATGTGGAGCGAGCCGGTGATCCGCGCGCCCTTGAGCGGCTTCGAGGCGCCGAACTCCTGGCGCAGCGCCATCAGGCCGGGCATCTCGGTCTCGGCGATCTCGATCTCCTTGCGGCCGAAGCCGGCGAGTTCGATGTCCTTGATCACGTAATCCTGGGTAGCCACGCTTGCTTCTCCAAACTGGTTGCATCGGAGCCGGACTCGCCGGCCGCCATTGCGCGCGCCCTAGCCGCTCCGCCGATTCCGCGCAATCCGAATATAAAGATATCTTTATATGACGAACGCAGCCGATCGCAAAATCGGGGTCAGGCCGTCCCGGCACCCGAAGCGAGCAGCCGGGGATCGATCCCGGCGGCGACGAAGCTCGATTCCCAGCGCTCGTCGGTCTCGACATCATAGATGAGATCGGGGTTGCCGTCGGTGCTGAACCAGCCGTGCCGCGCCATTTCGGCGTCGAGCTGGCCCTCTCCCCAGCCCGCATAGCCGAGCGCGACGAGCCATTTCGAGGGCCCGTTGCCCTCGGCGATCGCGCGCAGCACGTCGATCGTGCCGGAAAGCGCCCAGCGCCCACCCACGTCGATCGTATCCTGCCCGCCCCAGTCGGGAGAGTGGAGCACGAACCCCCGGCGCGGCTCGACCGGTCCTCCGAAATGCACGGGCATATCGGGTGCCTCTCCAGGCTCGATCTCGAACTGTTCGAGCAAATCGTGCAGCGTCAGCCCCTCGATCGTCTCGCCGATGCCGATGCCGAGCGCGCCATCCTGGTCATGCGCGCACACCGCGATGATCGCCCGCTCGAAGCGGGGATCGCCGATCCCGGGCATGGCGAGCAGGAACTGACCGGTGAGGAAGCGTGCCGAGTCCATTGCCCGCTCAACGTAGCGCCCGGTTTTCGGCTCCGCCACGCTTGAAAATGTCATGATAGGCGCCGATTGAGCATCCGAACTTAGGTGAAGAGGATAGCTGCAATGACGATCCAGGCCGGTGACCGCTTTCCGAGCGTCAATTTCGTCAAGGTGACCGAAGCGGGGCCCGAACAGATCAGCTCCGACGATTATTTTGCCGGACGGCGCGTCGCGCTGTTCTCGGTGCCGGGCGCCTTCACGCCGACCTGCTCGGCCAAGCACCTGCCGGGCTTCGTCGAAAAGGCCGAGGAACTGAAGGCCAAGGGCATCGACGAAATCGCATGCACCGCAGTCAACGACGCCTTCGTGATGGGTGCCTGGGGCAAGGCGAGCGGCGTCGAGGGCAAGGTGACGATGCTCGCCGACGGCAATGGCGGCCTGCCCAAGGCAGCCGGGCTCGAATTGGACGGATCGAAATTCGGCATGGGCACGCGCGGCCAGCGTTTTTCGATGGTCGTCAACGACGGGACGATCGAGCAGCTCAATGTCGAGGCGCCCGGCCAGTTCGAAGTCAGCTCGGCCGAATATATGCTGGGCCGGCTCTGATCCGAAGCGGATGCCGCTACGGAACCGGCGTGATGGGGCGGCGTTGATTCGGCGCGCTTCACCAAGGGAGTTATGATCATGGCCGAGACCGAAACCGCGAACAGCACCCCCGGCGAGACCGCCGATTCGAAGAGCTTCATTGCCCAGGCGCAGGAGGCGATCGGCGACGCGCTCGACGCCACCGTGACGGCAGTGAAGGAACATCCGGTCGCCGCGGCCGGCATTGCTGCCGGCGTCGCAGCCGCGGTGGGCGGCGCCGCCTATGCGGCGACCCAGCTCGGCGGCGAGAAGTCGGGCGGACCCGCCAAGTCGAAGAAGTAATCGGCCGCGCCGGATCGGCGCTGCCGTCTTGCCAGAGTCATCTTCGGGCATTAGCGCTCGAAGATGACTCTCGTTTCCGACATCGTCGCCGATCTCGAGCGACTCTATAGCGCCTCGGTCGATCGCCTGCAGACGGCGCTCAATCGCTACCTCACCGACGGCACCCCGCCCGACCCCGAAAGCCGCCATGACGGCAGCTTCGCCTATCCGGAACTCCGGCTGGTCTATCGCGGCGGAGTCGACCGCCCGGTCCCTCCCCGCTCGTTCGGGCGGATGGTCGAGGCGGGCGAATATCGCACCACCGTCACCAAGCCGGCGATGTTCGCCGATTATCTGGTCGAGCAGCTCACGCTGCTGATCGAGGATTATGACGTCGAGGTGCATGCGGTCACCGGACGGCAGGAAATCCCCTTCCCTTATGTGCTCGATCCTGCCCATGTGCTGAGTCTCGACGAGGTCTCTGCGACCGAGCTGGCGCGGCATTTTCCGGCGACCGAGCTTGCCCATATCGGCGACGAGATTGCCGACGGCCTGTGGGTGAACAGCGACAATGTCCGCCCGCTGGCGCTGTTCGACGCGCTGCGCACCGACTTCTCGCTTGCGCGCCTTCGGCACTATACCGGCACGCCGACCGAGCATTTCCAGCAATATATCCTGTTCACCAACTATCATCGCTATGTCGACGAGTTCGTGCGCTGGGCGTGCAGCCAATTGGGTCCCGACAGCCGGTTCACCGGAGTTTCGGGCGCCGGCGGCATCGTCATCGAGACGGCCGAGGAGGCCGATCGCCTCGTGTCGGACGGCGCCTGGCGACGGCACCAGATGCCGGCCTATCACCTGATGGCGCCGGGCGGCACCGGCATCACGCTGGTCAATATCGGCGTCGGCCCCTCGAACGCGAAGACGATCACCGATCACCTCGCGGTTCTGCGGCCGGAGGCGTGGCTGATGATCGGCCATTGCGGCGGCCTGCGCCCCAGCCAGCGGATCGGCGACTATGTCCTCGCCCACGCCTATCTGCGCGACGATCACATCATGGACGACGTGCTGCCGCCCGAAATTCCGATCCCGGCGATCGCCGAGGTCCAGCTTGCGTTGGCCAAAGCGGCCGAGACCGTCTCGGGCCAGTCGGGCGAGGAATTGAAGCAGCGGCTGCGCACCGGCACGATCGTCACCACCGACGATCGCAACTGGGAGCTGCGCTATTCGCAATCGGCGCTGCGCTTCTCGCTGAGCCGCGCGGTCGGCGTCGACATGGAGAGCGCGACGCTGGCCGCCCAGGGCTATCGCTTCCGCGTGCCCTATGGGACGCTGCTCTGCGTTTCCGACAAGCCGCTGCATGGCGAACTCAAGCTGCCCGGCCAAGCCAACCGCTTCTACGAGCGTGCGATCGCCGAGCATCTCAAGATCGGCATCGAGACGGTCGAGGAACTTCGCCGCGCCGGCGAGCGTCTCCATTCCCGCAAGCTGCGCGCGTTCAATGAGCCGCCGTTCAGATAAGGAGCCGATGCGATGACCGATCCCGAGAAGCAGCCCGAATCAGAACCCAAGCCCCACGCCCACCAGCCCGACGGCACCGACAGCTCCGCCGAATGGGACGCGCAGATCGCCGACGAGAACCTGATCCCGGACGAGGACGCGCCGGAAGATTGAGTCGCTCGGAAGTTTAGGAAGTTTAGGGCACGTCCGGGCTCGCGTCGCCCCCCGCGGACGCGCGATGCGCCCGGCGTGACGCGCGTTCCGCCCTTGAGGCGCTCCGAGCGACATGGCCATTCGAGCAGCGCGCTGCCCGCAAATTCACCTGCGGTTCCCATGATTTGCCCTTCCCTTGCCTGACAGAGACGGCAGAGCGAAGCAGCCGAAATCCTACATTGCAACCGAATGCGCTCGGGTCACTGAGCCGGGCGCGACATCGGCTTGCCCTTGGTCCGACTGGTCAGATGGTAGGCGAAGCAACGGTCGCATCGATAGGGGCGCAGGACCAGGCCGGACGCGCGGGCGGCGAGGCGTGCGTCCTCCACCGAGGCGTAGCGCGCCTTGCGGCGGCAGACGCTGAGCTTGGTGCTGGGCACGGTTTCTTCTTAAAGCTCCTCCTCTTCAGGGAGGGGTTGGGGTGGGGACTGACCACAAGCGACAGTATCGGTGAGACACTGCCCCACCCCCAACCCCTCCCCTGAAGGGGAGGGGCTTTATTTCCTCACCAGCCCTGCGGCTGGCCCTTGTTCTGCTGGTCGAGCCACTTCTTGAGCGGCGCGAAATACTCCGCCATCGCCTTGCCCGAGATCTCGCGGGTGCCGGTGAAAGCCTGGAGTGCGTCGGGCCAGGGCTTGGAGGCGCCCATCGCCAGCATCGTGTTCAGCCGAGCGCCGACTTCCTTGTTGCCGTAGAAGGAGCAGCGGTGGAGCGGCCCCTTCCAGCCGGCCTGCTCGCACGCTGCCTTGTAGAATTGGAACTGGAGCACCCGGGCGAGGAAGTAGCGGGTATAGGGCGTCGTCGCCGGGATGTGGAACTTGGCGCCCGGATCGAACTTGCTCTCGTCGCGCGTCACCGGCGGCACGATGCCCTGATATTGCAGGCGCAGCTTGTCCCAGCCGGCCTGATAGCCGCTGGTCGGGATCTGGCCCGAGAACACGCCCCAGCGCCATTTGTCGACGAGCAGGCCGAAGGGCAGGAACGCCACCTTGTCCATCGCCTGGCGCAGCAGCAGGCCGATGTCCTTGTCGGCGCTCGGCACCTGGGCCTTGTCGAGCAGGCCGATCTGGACGAGGTAATCGGGCGTGATCGACAGTGCGATGAAGTCGCCGATCGCCTCGTGGAAGCCGTCGTTCGCGCCGTCCATGTAGAGAAACGGCTGCTTGTTGTAGGCGCGCTGGTAGTAATTGTGGCCGAGCTCGTGATGGATCGTCACGAAATCATCGGCATTGACCTTGATGCACATCTTGACGCGCAGATCGTCGATATTGTCGATGTCCCAGGCCGAAGCATGGCAGACGACTTCGCGATCGGCGGGCTTCACGAATTGCGAGCGCTGCCAGAAGGTCTCGGGCAGCGGGGCGAAGCCGAGCGAGGAATAGAAGCCCTCCCCGCCCTTCACCATCTTGATCGGATCATAGCCCTTCGCCTTGAGCAGCGCGCCGACGTCATAGCCGATGCTGCCCGATCCGGCGGGCGCGACGAGATCGTAGATGTTGCCCCATTCCTGCGCCCACATATTGCCGAGCAGATCGGCGCGGATCGGGCCGGTCTTGGGCTGGACGGCATCGCCATATTTCTCGTTGAGCTTATGGCGGACATAGGTGTGCAGCGCGACGTAGAGCGGCTTGAGGTCGTTCCAGACCTTGTCGGTCATCGCCGCGAAGGCGTCCGGGTCCATGTCGTAGCCCGAGCGCCACATCGCGCCGACATCGGCATAGCCGAGCGCCTTGGCGCCTTCGTTCGAGATGCCGACCAGCTTGGCATAGTCGCCGCGCATCTGGGCGCCGACATTGTCGTGCCAGCTCGTCCACATTTCCTTCAGCTTGGCGGGATCGCGCGTCTCGCCCATCGCCGCCTCGATGTCGCTGCCGTTGATCGGCTTGCCGTCGAGCGTGCCCTTGCCGGCGCCATATTCGCCGGTAATCTTGGCGGAGATCGCGCTGAGTTCGTCGGCCGCGCCCGGGCGCACCGGGGCGGGCAGCACGATCTTGTTGCGCAGCATGCCGAGCTTGCGGGTCGTGTCGTAATCGAGCCCGGCGACATTGGCGTATTTCGCCGCCTGGATCGCAAGATCGACCTGGAGCTTGGTGAGCGCGGCGCTCTGGCGTGCGGTCAGTGCCTCGGTGTCGGGCGTGATATAGGTTTCATAGACCCATTCGGCCTGGGCCGCGGCGACGCCCTCGACGGCCAGCTTGGCCTCCGCATCGGCGACGAATGCCTTGGCTTCCGCTGCCGTCGGCGCGCTTTGGGTCTGGGCACCGAGCGGCGCGGCCGCGAGCAACGATGCGAGCGCAAGCATCGAGATGCCGGTACGGATCATGGTGATAAGCCCCTGCAGATTGTCTGGATGGGCCGGACGATGCGCGCCCGGGCCGGGAGGGTCAAGCGGCGAGGAAGTCCGCGATCGCGTCGCCGAGTTCGGGCCGCATGACGGCGCTCATGTGGTTGCCCGGCACGTCGCGATAGGTGCCGTGGGGAAGCAGGTCGGCGACCTCGTGCGCAGCACCGTTGTCGTAATCCTCGACGCCGGACACGACCAAGGTCGGCTGGACGATCGCGGCAATCGCCTCCCGCGGCGTATCGACGAACGTGTCGAGGATGCGCAGCAACGCCTCCGGATCGCCCTTGACCGTTTTGAGGAACGCCTCGGTCAGCCATTCGGGCGAGCCGCGCTCGAAACTGCCAAGGTTGGTCAGCACGCGGTGGAAATAGCGGCCGCGGCCCTGGGTGTGGGTGAGCCCGTCGAGCCCCATGCCGGCGAGCGCCACGCGGCGCGGCGCGGCGCCATTGGCGAGCATCCGCACCACGGTCCGCGCGCCGAGCGAATAGCCGCCCAGGTCGTAATCGGTGAGGCCGAGATGCGCGAGCAACGCCTGCCCATCCCGCATCAGCACGTCGGGCGGATAGGCGGCGGGATCGTGCGGCTTGTCGCTCTGCCCATGGCCGCGCAGATCGGGCATGATCACGCGGAAGCCGCGGGCCGCCAGCTTGGCGGCGTGGCCGTATTTGATCCAGTTGACCTCGGCCGTGGAAAAATAGCCGTGAATCAGGACGGCCGGCCGCGCGCCGGGGTCCCTTGGGCCCGTCTCGGTCCAGGCGAGCTCGACGCCGTCGAAGCTGGCGAAGCGGTGCGTTTCAGTCGGGAAGCTTGCCAACGGCCTCGATCCAGCGCTTGGTGACGTTTGGGTTGTCCTCGGTCCGGTATCGCGGCAGTCCGGTGGTGTCGAGCCACTGTTCGTGCATGCTCTCGGCGGCGAAGTGATGCGTCGGGCGGAAGCGATGCGGCGCGTCGAAGCTGCCCACGGTGAGGTCCATCGTCTCGCTGTCGGGGAATTCGAAGGTCAGCGAGGTGCCGCACGCCGAGCAGAAGCCGCGCTGGGCGATCGGCGACGATGCGTAGCGATCAGGCTCTCGTTCCCACTGCACGTCCGCCTTGCGCATGCCCTTGAACGCGATCGAGACTCCGCCCGTCGCGCGCTGGCACATGCGGCAATGACAAAGATAGGCATCGTCGTCGTGGATCGTGGCGCGATAGCGAACCCGGCCACACTGGCATCCGCCTTCAACCTCCTCAGCCATGCTTTACCTCCTTGCAATTGCTGCACCGCAAGATACAACTGCGTTGCGGATTGAAATCAATAAGCCTGCTCAATATAATAAAGCACATGGCCGAAACCTTTGGCTTCCTCTTGAGCGATACCTCGCGCCTGCTGCGCCGGCGGTTCGACGAGCGTGCCCGCTCGAGCGGCACCAGCGTCGCCCAATGGCGCGTCCTCAAGATCCTCGATCGTCAACCGGGATTGAACCAAGGACAGCTCGCGGAGTTGCTTGAGGTCGAACCGATCACCTGCTGCCGATTGATCGATCGGCTGGAGGAGTCGGGCCTGGTCGAACGGCGCCGCGACCCCGCGGACCGGAGGGCCTGGCGGATCCACCTGACCGACGCCGCACGGCCGGTGGTGGAGGAGCTGGTGGTGCTGGCGGCGGGCATGATCGAAGACGCACTCCAGGGGTTGAGCCCCGACGAACGCAAAATGCTGACCGTTTCGCTCGAAAAGATTCATTCCAACCTGACTCAACTCCCAGAGGGCAAAGAGGCCGCCAATGGCTGACGCAGATCCCAAGATTCAAAAGGCGCCCGAAGAGGCGATCGTGATCGAAAAGCCCGCCGCGCCCGCCGCGCCCGAGCCCGAGGTGGTAGAGGTCGCGCCACGTCGCCGCAGCTGGCTGCGCCCGCTGTTGATGTTCGGCGTGCCGCTGCTCCTGGTCGCGATCGTCGGCTATTTCTACCTGACCGGCGGCAAGAGCGTGTCGACTGACAACGCTTACGTGCAGCAGGACAAGGTCTCGGTGTCGAGCGACGTCGCCGGCCGCATCGTCGCGGTGGGGGTCAAGGAGAACCAGGTGGTCAAGGCGGGAGACCTGCTCTTCCGCATCGATCCCGAACCCTATCGGATCGCCGTTTCGCAGGCCCAGGCGTCAATTGCCGCAGCCCAGGTGCAGCTGAACACCGACCGGGTGAGCTATCAGGGCACCAGTGCCGACATCCAGGCGGCGCGCGACGCGATCGCCAATGCCAGCGAGAATTATGGCCGCCAGGCCGCGCTGATGAAGCAGGGCTTCACCACCCGCGCCAGCTTCCAGTCGGCCGAGCACGCGCTCGAACAGGCGCGCGCCCAGCTCCAGAACGCGCAGGCGAGCGCCGCCGAAGCGCGAGCCAAGCTCTCGACCGGCGCGGCGGTGCCCGGCGAAAACCCCGCAATCGCCGCGGCGCGCGTCCAGCTCGCCAAGGCGACGCTCGATCTGCAGCGGACCGCCGTCTATGCGCCGATCAGCGGCATCGTCAGCCAGACCAAGAGCCTGCAGGTCGGCCAGCAGATGATCACCGGCCTGCCCGCCGTGACGATCGTCTCGAACAAGCCGGCCTGGATCGATGCGAACTTCAAGGAAACCGATCTCAACAAGATGCGGCCTGGCCAGTGCGCGATCGTCACCTTCGATGCCTATCCGGGCATGAAGCTGAAGGGGCATGTCGAATCGATCGGCGCGGGGACGGGATCGGAATTCTCGGTGCTGCCCGCCCAGAACGCCAACGGCAATTGGGTGAAGGTGACCCAGCGCGTGCCGGTGCGCATCGCGATCGACGGCAAGAGCCCGCGCGAGATGATCGCCGGCCTCTCCGCCGACGTGAAGGTGGTCTTCGAGGGAGCTTGCGACTGACATGGCGACGGCAGCCCCCGGCCGCGCCAGCCGGGCGGGAGAGGCGTCGCCCCCTGCGCCTCCCCGCCCGCAACAAGGCGTCGCTGCCCTCCCGGTAAAATATAAAGGGCTGCTCACGCTCGGCGTCATGATGGCGACGATCATGCAGATCCTCGACACCACGATCGCCAACGTCGCGATCCCGCACATGCAGGCGGCGCTCGGCGCGACGCGCGACACGATCAACTGGGTGCTGACCAGCTATATCGTCGCCTCGGCGATCGCGATCCCGATCACCGGCTGGCTTTCGGACCGGATCGGATCGCGCAACCTGTTCCTGATCTCCACCGTCGGCTTCGTCATCGCCTCGGCGATGTGCGGCGCGGCGCAGACGCTCGAGGAGATGGTGCTGTTCCGCATCCTCCAGGGCATCTCGGCGGCCTTCCTCAATCCGCTCAGCCAGACGGTGATGCTCGACATCAACAAGCCAGCGGACCAGCCGCGCGCCATGTCGATCTGGGGCATGGGGATCATGGTCGGGCCGATCATGGGCCCGCTGATCGGCGGCTATCTGACCGACAATTTCGATTGGCGCTGGGTGTTCTACGTCAACCTGCCGGTGGGCGTGGTGACCTTCGCGATCCTGTGGTGGCTCCTTCCCTCGCGCCCGATCCGCAAGCGATCGTTCGACGTGTTCGGCTTCGCGCTGCTCTCGATCGGGATCGGATCGCTCCAGCTCATGCTCGATCGCGGGCAGGACCAGGACTGGTTCTCCTCGACCGAGGTCTGGGTGGAAATGCTGGCGGCCGTGATCGCCCTGTGGATGTTCGCGGTGCACCTGTTCACCGGCAAGAACCCGATGTTCGAGCGGGCGCTATGGGGCTATCGCAACCTCGTCACCGGCATCTTCTTCATGCTCGTGATCGGCCTGGTGATGATGGCGACGATGGCGCTGCTGCCGCCGATGCTGCAGAACCTCTATGGCTATTCGGTGTTCGATGCGGGCCTGTTGCTGATGCCGCGTGGCGTGGGCGTGCTGATCACGATGTTCGTCGGCGCGCAGCTGATCCAGCGGGGTTGGCTCGATCCGCGCTGGTCTGTCGGCATCGGCCTGTCGATCGCAGCCTTGTCGCTATGGCAGATGTCGGGCTGGACGCTCGAGATGAGTGCAACGCCGTTCGTGATTTCGGGCTTCGTCCAGGGCCTGGGGCTGGGCCTCGTGTTCATGCCCTTGAACGGCCTCGCCTTTGCCGGCCTGCCCGTGCATTATCGCACCGAAGGCGCGAGCCTGCTGAACCTGACCCGGAATGTCGGCGCCTCGGTCGGCATCTCAATCGTCAGCGCGCTGCTCGCGCAGAACATCCAGCGCAGTCACGAATATCTGGGCGCCCATGTCACCCAGGAGACGATGAACGGCATCGGCGCGATCGCCAAGCAGCTTGGCGCTTCGGGCGCGATGATCACCGGGATGATCGACGCGGAGGTCAATCGCCAGGCGGCGATGATCGCCTATCTCAACGATTATTGGGCGATGGCGATCGTCACGGCGCTCAGCGTGCCGCTGGTGCTGCTGCTCCAGAAGCCGGGGGCACCGATGAAGAACGATCCGGCGGCGGCGGGGCACTGAGCTCCGCCCGCCGCCGGAGCGGCTGCCACTGAACATAGGCGAGGCTGCGCCACAGCCATTCGAGCGGTCCGCTGACGAACCAGCGCATCCACAGATTGGCGATCAGGATCAGCAGCGCGATGCCGGCGATCGAGATCAGCGCCATGCTCGCCCAGCCATAATGCCCCCAGGGCAGCAGACCCCAGGGCGCGAACAGCAGATATTTGCCCACGGCCTGTTCGAGGAAGTAGAGCGAAAAGGCCATCCGCCCCGCCGCCTTGAGCGGCGCGAGCAGAGCGGTTCCGGCGCGGGACTTGACGATCAGGTTGACGAGCGCGAGGTGGCCGAGCCCGATCGCCATCCGGGCGAACTCGCCCGTGATCCAGATCGAGCGTGGGCCCGGCGAGAAGCTCAGCACTTCGGCCAGCCCAAAGCCGCGCGCGGCGAAGCCGAAGCCGTAGCTCAGGGCCAGCAGCGCGAGATAGAATCGCGCCGAACGCTGCCCCTGGATCACCCCCCATTTCCACAGCGCGACGCCGATCAGCATCGTGCAAAAGGCCTCGAGCATGTCCCAGACCAGCCAGTTGCTCGCGAGGTAACGCCAATAGCGCCACGCCTCCTTGGCATAGGCGAACCAGCCATGGGCGTGGGCATCGTGCTCGCGGGCGATGTCTGCGCGGGTCTCATCGCCGACCGCACGGCCCGGGGTGAGCGCCTGCCATTGGTGCAGCGTCGCACGGCCCGCTTCGGAAAGCGCCGCCCCCTGCCCTTGCCGCAGTTCGATCGCCTCGACCCGGTGCTCGAGCGCCGTCCGCTCGACATATTCGCGCGCGCCATATTCGGGGAAGCCGAGCCCGGTGAGCACGGCCCAGCCGAGCCCCAGTACTACCAGCATGCGCGGCGAGAGGCGGCGGAAGGGGAAGAGGAACAGCGCGGCGAGCGCATAGATGTGGAGGATGTCGCCGGGCCATAGCAGCACGAAAACGTCGAACAGGCCGAAGGCGAGCAGCCAGAGGTTTCGCCGATAATATAGGTCGGCAATGGCAACCGGCCCGTCCGGCTGCATCGCCTTGCGCGCCATCACCATCATGCCCGCGCCGAACAGGAATTCGAGCAGGCAGCGCTGCGTGCCGGCGAAGACCAGGTTGACCAGCGTCCAGGCCGCGCGGTCGGCGGGCGTCCAGCCGATCAGCCGGACATCGGCCGAGAAGGTCCAGACACTGGCGGCCATATAGGGCACGTTGATGAAGAAGATGCCCAGGATCGCGAGCCCACGCAGGATATCGAGCACGTCGATGCGCGCGCGCCCGGTGACCGGCGCCAGCGTGGCAGTTTGCGACTCGACCATCGACGCGGCCCATCCCACTCGAAAACGCGCCCGCATAGCCGCACGATGGTCAATGCCGAGTAAAGGCTAAGCGGATCTCGTGTCCGAGACACGCGCCCTGAGTGGCGCGTCCCTGTCGCGATTGAGTCGCGTCCTTGCAAAGGTCAAAGAGCGGCGGACGGATCCGATCGGAGAGAGCAAGCAGGCGAAATCCTACATTGCAAGCGCTATCGGAACGACGCCTCCCCCGACGGGCAGCAATAGACCGGCAGAAGCGCCCTGAGCGCCGGCGCGGCGCGGGCGGCGCCGCAACGGCGCCCCCGCGAACGCTTCAGGCCGCCTTCTTCAGGTGGCGCCGGCCGAGCAGCTCGGCGATCTGGACGGCGTTGAGCGCGGCGCCCTTGCGGAGGTTGTCCGAGACGCACCACAGCGACAGGCCGTTCTCGACGGTCGAGTCCTCGCGAACCCGGCTGATAAAGGTGGCATATTCGCCGACGCATTCGATCGGCGTGACGTAGCCGCCGTCCTCATGCTTGTCGACGAGCATCACCCCCGGCGCCTCGCGCAGGATGTTCTTGGCCTGGGCGGCCGAGATCTCGTCCTCGAACTCGATGTTGATCGCCTCCGAATGGCCGACGAACACCGGCACGCGCACGCAGGTGGCGGTCACCTTGATCTTGGGATCGAGAATCTTCTTGGTCTCGACCACCATCTTCCATTCTTCCTTGGTCGAGCCGTCGTCGAGGAAGCTGTCGATGTGCGGGATCACGTTGAAGGCGATCTGCTTGGTGAACTTCACCGGATCGGCCTGATCGCCGACGAAGATGTTGCGGCTCTGCTCGAACAGCTCGTCCATCCCCGCCTTGCCCGCGCCGGAGACCGACTGATAGGTCGCGACGACGACGCGCTTGATCTTGGCGGCATCGTGGAGCGGCTTCAATGCCACCACCATCTGCGCAGTCGAGCAATTCGGGTTGGCGATGATGTTGCGCTTGGTATAGCCGTCGATCGCCTCCGGGTTCACTTCGGGCACGATCAGCGGCACGTCCGGGTCCATGCGGTAGAGCGAGGCATTGTCGATCACCGTGCAGCCCGCCGCGGCGAACTTCGGCGCATAGGTCTTCGAGCCTTCCGAGCCGATCGCGAACAGCGCGATGTCCCAGCCGGTGGGATCGAAATGCTCGATGTTCTGGACCTTGTACTGTTTGCCGGTCTCGCCGAAGTCGATCATGTCGCCGGTCGAGCGCGACGAGGCGAGCACCGCCAGATCGTCGATCGGGAATTCCCGCTCGGCCAGGATGTTCAACATTTCGCGACCGACATTGCCGGTGGCGCCTGCGACGACGACACGGTAGCCCATTTCGTTCCTTTCCAGCCTCGCCTCAGAGCCTGCGAGGATGCCTATCTGTCAGTGAGGGTTGGAATGCCAGCGCATTCCCATGCTTGCTTCGCGACGAGGTGCCGCCGGGCGCCCGTCAGGGGCGCGCGGTAATTCGTTTGGCGGTTCGTTTGAGCGGACTGCGAAGCATGGCGGCGCCCCTATCATAAGAAAATTGCGAAGGCGAGACGATTCACGACATTTTCGTCCTCGATCATTTCGACTGCGTTGCGCGATCCAGGAAGCCCAGGATCGTGTTCCAGAGGTGGACGCTGATCTGCGGCCCGCCAACGCGGTGGGTGTGCCCCGGATAGAGCATCATCTCGAACGGCACTTCGGCCTTTTGCAGCGTCGCCGCCATCGCCGTCGTGTGCTCGAGCACGACGTTGTCGTCCGCCATGCCGTGCAGGATGAGCAGCGGATCGCGGATCCTGGCGGCATCGGCGATATTGTCCGACGCCTTATAGGCTTCGGGCACCTTGTTGGGATCGCCCATGTAACGCTCGGTATAATGGGTGTCGTACAGCTCCCACTTGGTCACCGGCGCGCCGGCGACGCCCGCGGCGAACACGCCCGGGGCCTTTTCGAGCAGCTTCAATGACATGTAGCCGCCATACGACCAGCCATAGGTGACGATCCTGGCCGGATCGACATAATCGAGCGTCTTCAGATAGGTCGCGCCGGCGACCTGGTCCTCGACCTCGACGCTGCCCATCGCGTGCCAGATCTGCCGCTCGAAATCGACGCCGCGATTGGCCGAGCCGCGATTATCGAGCTGGAACCAGATATAGCCGTGCTGGACGAGATATTGCTGGAGCGCCCCGCCCCAGGCGCGGCTGACCTGCTGGGCGTGCGGGCCGCCATAATGCTGGAAGAAGACCGGGTATTTTTTCCCCGGCTCGAGCTTGGGCGTGATCATCTCCCAATGCAGCTCGCTGCCGTCGGCCGCCTTGATCGTGCCGAAGCTGCGCTCGCGGTGGGTGGCGAGGAAGCGGTGATAGGGATGATCCTCGGCACTGACCGAATTCTCGTTCACCCAGGCGAGCCGCTGGCCGGTCGCATCGGCGAGATAGCTCTGGGCGGGCTGGTCCGGGTTCGATCGGGTGACGATCGCATGGGTGCCCGAACCGTCCATCACCGCGCTGTTCCACCAGCCGACCTGGGTGAGCCGCGTGACGGCCGCCGGCTTGCGATAATCGACCGAATAGAGGTGGCGTTCGAGCACGCCGCCCTTGTTGCCGAGGAAGAAGACCTGGCCCTTCACTTCGTCGACGCCGGCGACATCGGGCGTCACTTCCCAATTGCCCTTGGTGAGCTGGGTCCATTTGCCTTTGGCGAAGCGATAGAGATGGCCGTGGCCGCTGCGCTCCGACCACCAGATCAGGCTGCCGTCCTTGAGCGGGGTGAGGGCGTGGGACAGGTTGACCCAGCTCTTCGCCCCCGACTTCTCGCTGAACAGGATCTGCGACTTGCCGGTCGCGGGATCGACCGCAAGCACGTCGAGCACGGTCTGATCGCGGTTCTGGCGCTGGACGTAGAGCGTCTTTCCGTCCTGCGCCCAATCGACGCGGGCGAGATAGATGTCCGTTTCCTTGCCGAGATCGACCTTGGCCCGGCCGGCGCCATCCGCGCCCATCACATAGAGCTCGACCAGCGCATTGGGCGTGCCCGCCTTGGGATAGCGCTGCTGATAGATGCTGGTGCCTTCGGCGCCGATCGCGGCACGGGTGACGATGCCGACGGGGGCCTCGTCGAACCGCTCGACCGCGACATGGCGATCGTCGGGCGACCACCAATAGCCCTTGAAGCGGTCCATTTCCTCCTGCGCGACGAACTCGGCCTCGCCCCAATGGACGGTGTCCTTGCCGTCATCGGTGATCGGGCGCGGCGCGCCGCCGGCGAGCGGCATCACCACGAGGTTCTGGTCCTGGACCCAGGAGGCATAGCCGCCCGCGGGGCTGATCTCGGCATTGAGCTTGGGGCCGGCCGCGGCGGGCAGCTTGGCGACGCTGCCGTCGAGCGCGGCGCGATAGAGATCGCCTTCGAGCGGCACGAGGATCGACTGGCTGTCCGGCGCCCAATCATAGGCGACGATGCCCTTGCTGCCGCCGATGCGGGCGCGCTCGCGCTGCATCTTTTCGGCCTCGGAAAGCTCAGCCCCCGAGCCGACCTTCTTCGAATCGACCAGCATCCGCCATTCGCCGGTCTTGGTATCCATCGCCCAGAGATCGAAGCGCTCCTTCTCGTCCGGGCGATTGCGCAGCAGCGTCAGCCACTTGCCGTCGGGCGAGAGCTTGGCGGCGCGCGGCTGCGGTCCGGCGAGATCGGGGCTGGCGAAGACCCGCTCGAGCGTGAGCTGTTCCTGTGCGGCGGCTTCACTCGCCATCAACGGCGCTCCCAACAATGCCAGTCCGGCGAGATATTTGCGCATGACCCGATCTCCTCGCGCGGCGTTATTGCGGCGGATCGGCCCGGGGTAAAGGGCCGTCGGCGAGCCCGATTCGCACCCACTCCGATCCCGCGGAAGTTTAGGAAGTTTAGGGCACGTCGGCGAGGATTCCCCCCTCCCGCATCGGCCGCAAGGCCCTTGCGGCCGCGCAGCGCGGAGAAGCCGTTCGTCACCATTGCTCCGGGTTAGTCGATGCACCTCGTGTAGGACAGGCCTTCCGCGGCGCGCAGCCTCCTGAGAGGCCGAGAATCAAAGGCACGCGACCCGCGCGCATCCCTCGCGCCATGGGTTAACTCGACTTAACCAACAATATGATTTCGCTGGCGAAACTCACGGCGGGGGCGCCTCGTTCTGGCGTCTGAAAGGAGCTTCTTCCGATGTCCACCAATCATGACGTTTCCAAGCTCGACGACCTGATCGTCACCACGATCGACAGCGTGCGCGGCTATGAGCATTCGGCCAACCATGCCGATGCGGGCCGCTTCCAGAAATTCTTCGCCGACATGGCCGACGAGCGCCGTCGCGTCGTCGAGGCATTGTCGGAGAAGAGCCGGGAGCTGGGCGGCACGCCGGCCGAATATGGCTCGACCGCGGCGACGATTCATCGCCGCGTCGAGGACCTGCTGCGCGTGCTGGGCGGCGGCGACGAAGCGATCCTGCGCGAGATCGAGCGTGGCGAGGATTACCTGAAGGAGGAGTTCGACCGAGTGCTCGCCGACGATCGCATGTCCGCCGGCGCGCTGGGCGTGGTGCGTGCCTGCTACCAGTCCGTGCTCAAGGGGCATGACAGTTCGAAGCGACTGCGCGACGCCTTGGCTGCCGCAGAATGAGGCCATGCCGGATCGCGGGTCCATGATCGGAGCCGCGATCCGGCAAGCTGCCGCGAGGGCCGCGAGGGCGGGCGGCCTGCCCCGCCGCTGTTATGCCGCGCCGAGCGACGGATAGTCGGTATAGCCTTCCGCACCACCCCCGGCATAGAACAGCGCCGGCCTCACGTCGTTGAACGGCGCACCGGTCCGCAGGCGGCGTACGAGATCGGGATTGGCCAGCGCCATCACGCCGAGCGCCTCGATATCGGCAAGTCCTGCCGCGACGTCGGATCCCACCGCTTCGCGCGTGCGGCCAGGCCGATTGACGACCAGCACGCCGCCGAAGCGCTTGCGGATCTCTGCGAGGAGCGGATCCTCGCCGCGGACGTAGAGAAGGTGGAGATAGGCGAGGCCCATGCCCCCGAACGTCGCCGCCAGATGGCGATACAGTTCGTCATTGTCGCTTCCCTCGGCGATGCCGTTGGTCGAGACGCCCGGCGAGAGCCGGATGGCCGTGCGTTCCGGCCCGATCTCTTCGGCGATCGCGCGCACCACCTCGATCGCGAAACGCGCGCGGTTTTCGACCGAGCCGCCATAATCGTCGGTGCGACGATTGGCATCGGGGGCGAGGAACTGGTGGACCAGATAGCCATTCGCGCCATGGACCTCGACACCGTCCGCGCCCGCCTCGATGGCACGCCGCGCGGCCTGCGCGAAATCGGCGACGGTTTGCCGGACCTCCGCGGCGCTCAGCGCCCGCGGCTCCGGAATCGGCTGCATTCCGCGCATGGTGAACATGTCCGTGCCCGGCGCGATCGCGGAAGGGGCGACCGGCTGGCGATGATGCGGCGTGTTTTCGGGATGTGCGATGCGCCCGACATGCATGAGTTGCACGAACAGCCGACCGCCCGCGGCATGGATCGCGTCGCTGACCTTGCGCCACCCCGCGACATGGGCATCGGTGTAGATGCCCGGCGTGGAGAGATAGCCCTGGCCGTCGTCCGACGGCTGCGTGCCCTCGCTGATCAGCAGGCCCAGGCTCGCGCGCTGGGCATAATATTCGGCCGCGAGATCGCCCGGCGTCCCGTCCGGTTTCGCCCGGCTACGAGTCATCGGCGCCATGGCCAGGCGATGCGGCAGTTCGAAGGTGCCGACGTTGATGGGGGACCAGATATCGGTCATTTCCTGTCTCCTTGGATGCAGTCGTGTGACAAGGGCCGCGTTACAGCCGGCCCGCCGCGAGCAGTTCGCGGGTACGCTTCAGGGTGGAGAGCAGCGCCGCCTTGTAGCCCTGGTCGCTGTCGAACTGCGCCTGCTCGGCCTGTTCCTCGGGGCCGTTCGGCGCCTTGTCGCGCAGGCCGAGATAGCAATAGAAGCGCAGCTGGAGCGCGCCCTCCCCGTCCTCGAACAGTTCGTTGACGATGGCGCCTTCGCGCGGGCCGGTCGCCTGGAAGAAGGTGACTTTCCGCATCGGCTCGAGCGTGATGATCTCACGCAGCTCCGCGCCGGCAATCGTCGCCTCGCGCACGAAATGGGTTTGGCTTTCCCCGACGACGTCGCAGCGCGTGCACAGGCCGGGCGGGAGGAAGAGCCGTGCGTCGCGCGCCTTGGCTTCAAGGCCCTTCCAGACCTGTTCGCGAGTCAGCCGGGTCTCGCCGGCCGGGTTCACGGGGACAGTGGCAGTCGAATAGATCATGACGGGTCTCCTGTTTGGACGCCCTTCAAGTTAGTGATCCACATCCGGCTCGATAGACGCTATATCTGGACGCCTCGTCTCACAGGTGGAACAGATGGACCTTCTCGCGCTGGCCGATTTCAATCTCGTCGCACGCCATGGCGGGTTCGGCAGGGCGGCGCGTGCCGCCGGCCGGCCGAAGGCGACGCTCTCGCGGCGCGTGGCGGAACTCGAAGCGAGCCTCGGCCTACGCCTGTTCGAACGCGGCGCGCGCTTGCTGAAGCTAACCGAAGAGGGGCGCGCCCTGTTCGAGCGGACCGCTGCGCTGCTCACCGAGCTGGACGAGACCGCAAAGGCGATCGCATCGGGCGGGCAACGCCCCCGCGGGCGCCTGCGCATCAGCGCGCCGCTGCTCTTCTCCCAACTGGCATTGGGCAAGCTGGCGGCGCGGTTCGTGCTCGACCATCCCGAGGTCCAGCTGGAGATCACGACCGACGATCGCGCCGTCGACATGATCGAGGAGGCCTATGACCTCGTCATCCGAGTCAATCCGCAGCCGGACGAAAGCCTGGTGGGCCGCGCTTTCCTCCACGACCGGCTGATCGTCGTCGCCCACCCCGATCTCGCGCGTCCGGCGGAGGATATGCCGGTGCCCGCGGTCACCCGCGGGCCGATGCGCGGCGCGGAGCAATGGCGTGTCGCGACGGGCGCGGGAGCGTCGCTGATCCTCGCCACGCCGGTCCTCAGCCTTTCGTCGCTCGTGATGGTACGCGATGCCGTACGGACGGGCGCGGGCGCGGCCCGGCTGCCGCTATCGCTGGCCATCCCCGATCTGGCGGCCGGGCGGCTGGTAAGCTGGGGCGAAGTCGAGGGGCTCGAGACGTCGCTCTGGGCGCTCTACCCCAGCCGGCGCCTGTTGAGCGCCCGCGTTTCGGCATTCCTCGATCATCTGAAACGGGCGTTCCCGCAAGGCACGCCGGAAGAACTCGCCGCCTATCTGGAGGACTGACGCTTGCGATGCGGTGGGAGCCGGAACGACCCGCAGCGAAATCGTTGTGGCTGCTTCCTTCCGGACCTGACCAGGTTGGCGACGACTACGTCCGCCCGACTCCCGCGGCGCATATGGGCAAAGTCGCCCGGCATGGCAAGAGCGGGGGCGCCATGCGGCACCCCCGCGGATCACTCAGCGCCAGTAGCGCACCTTGCGGCAGGTACGAATGCGGCGGTGATGGCGCACCTTGGTGGTGCAGACCGTCCGCCAATAGGCGCGGCGATGGTGGCCGTGGCGCTGGAACTCGGCCTTGACCGGCGCCGAAGCTGCGGCGGGCGCGGGTGCCGACGCTGCGGCATTGGCGGCGGGGATCGCCAGCGTTGCGGCCGCGGCGGCCGCGAGGATCGGGATCAGCTTCATAGGTGTCTCTCCTCAGCAAGGGACGTCCCTGCGAGGTTCAGCAAATCCTGCAACCCGTTGCGGTTCCGCCGGAAAAACCGTGGAAACGCGATTTATCGGGTTCAGAGACCGTTTGGAAATTCGCGGAAGAGCGAATTTCAAGGCGGTGCCGGGCCCCCCCCCCCCCCCCCCCCCCCCCCCCCCCCGCAGGGTGGGGTGGGGGGGGGGGGGGGGGGGGG
>JAEXFD010000040.1 GCA_023400405.1 Pseudomonadota bacterium | reverse complement strand
GGGGGGCCACCTCGGCACCCCGCTCGAGAATGGCGTCGGTATAGCCGCCCGCGCCGAAGGTGCAGTCGATATGACGCTCGCCGGGCACGATGGCGAGCGCGTCGATCACTTCGTCGCGCAGGACAGGGATATGCGGTTCGGTGGGCGAGCTCACAGCTTCACCCCCTTGGCCTGGCAGAGATATTCGCAGATCTCGCGCAGCATCGGATCGGCACCGTCATCGGCCATCAGCCGCTCGGGCGCCCAGATGTCGAAGGTCTCGCCGCTGCCGTAGAACAGCGCCCATTTGTCGATGCCCGCCTTCATGCGGAAGAAGGGCGGGATCACGAAGCGGCCGCTATCGTCATAGGGCGCCTTCTCGACCTGGCCGAAGGCGCGGCGCTTGGCGCGGGCATCAGGCTCCTGGCCGGCATCGACGGCCGCCTGCTCGCGCCGGTCGATCCGGTCGTACTTCTCCTTGGACCAGCTCAGGTCGTGCGCGGAGAGGCAGGGGTCGTTCGGGTGCAGGCCGACGACGATCTGGCGGATATCGGAATTTCGCTCGGCGGCGGCGCGCAGGTCGGCGGGTATGGCGACGCGACCCTTCTGGTCGACCGCCTGGAGCGCAAATCCCTCGAAGAGCTCCCTGTTTGCCACCACGTACCCCGAACCGGGCACAGCAGTCACCGCCTCCGGAATCACGCCCCCAATGACGCGGCTCCGGACTGATCTCGAACGGCGAGAAGGCGTGCCCCTTCCTAGGCATCTTGCTTACCACAAGTGTGCCGGGACACAACGGGAGAAATGGGGATTTAGCGGGATTTTGCCCCACTTCGTGCCCAATATTCGTGATGTTCGATTAAGCTTCTTACTATGTTCTACGCTTGTTTCCATCCGACATCGTGGCCACCTTTGCGATAAGATCGGCAGCATCGAACATCCGCGAACTCGGCCCGGCACGTCCGTTCCGCACAAGTAACGGAAATTCGATCGTTTTTACTGAAATCGGTGTAGCAGCCCTATCCAGGACCAGCCAGCGCTGGACATTCGATGAATCACGCAAATCCCGCGAGTCGCCGCTAATCCGCTCGATAATTTAGGGAAAGCGCCGGCTCGGCGTCAGTGCTGCGGCTGCTGGCCGTGCGAGGGAGCCGACGATCCCTGCGGCTCGCCCGCGCTGGTGCTCGGCGCCGCGCCCAGTTCGGCGAGCGGCTCGTCCTTGCCCTTTTCGACGCTGCTGTTGCCCGGCGCGCTCATGTTCGCCACGACCGAGGCGTTGGGCGCACCGATGGCGGAAACCGGCGCCTCACGGTTCGCCGACGTGAACACCGCGCTGGCGAGCGCGATCAGCACCAGCACCATCGCAAGCCCCGTCATGCCGACGCGCACGCGCTGCATGGTCTGGGCGGTATCGGACGAACCCACTTTCATATCTGTTGCACAAATGTAACGCCGAGCCGCCCTTTTGTCGAGGCGGATCGTTCACCCGCGACTGAGCCACTCCGGCACGGGCAGCCCCTTTGCGGCGAGCCACTCCGCATTGTACAGCGTTGAAAGATAGCGGAATCCGGTGTCGCACAGGATGGTCGCGATCCGCTTGCCCGGCCCCAGCTCCTTGCCAAGCCGCACCGCGCCGGCGACGTTGATGCCCGAAGAAAGGCCGAGGCACAGCCCCTCTTCCGCGAGCAGCCGGCGGACCCATTCGAGGCCCTCCTCGTCGGAGATGCGGAACTGGGTGTCGATCGGCGCGCCTTCCAGGTTGGCGGTGATCCGCCCCTGCCCGATCCCTTCGGCGACCGAGCTCCCTTCGGCCTTGAGCTCGCCGCACGCGTAATAATTGTACAGCGCCGCGCCATAGGGATCGGAAAGCGCGATGCAGACGCTCTCGTCCTTCTGCTTGAGGCCCAGGCCGACGCCCGCGATCGTCCCGCCGGTGCCCGCCGCGCAGGTGAAGCCGTGGATCCGACCGTCCATCTGCGCCCAGATCTCCTCGGCCGTGCCCAGGATATGCGCCTTGCGGTTGGCGGTATTGTCGAACTGGTTGGCCCAGATCGCGTTCGGCGTCTCCTCGGCGATGCGGCGCGAGGTGTGGACGAAATGGCCGGGGTTCGAATAGGGCGCGGCCGGCACCAGCACGAGCTCGGCACCGAGCGCGCGCAGCGTGTCCATCTTCTCGCGGCTCTGCGTCTCGGGCATGACGATGATCGTCTTGTAGCCCTTGGCATTCGCCACCAGCGCCAGGCCGATGCCGGTATTGCCGGCCGTTCCCTCGACGATCGTGCCGCCCGGCTCGATCAGCCCGCGCTCCTCGGCGTCGCGGACGATGAACAGCGCCGCCCGGTCCTTCACCGAGGCGCCGGGATTGGCGAATTCGCACTTGCCGTAAATGTCGCAGCCGCTGGCCTCGCTCGGCCCCTTGAGGCGCACGAGCGGCGTGTTGCCGATCAGCGCCAGCGTGTCGGATGTCGCATGCATGGCGGCTAGATGGGCCGCTTTGCCGCGCGGGGCAAGCAAGCGCTGGCAGGGCGGCTGCAAGCCCCGCTTCGCGCCTTTACGCTTCGCTTATGCCGCGCGCGAACTTCCCCCTCGAAGCTTAACGCCCCCACCGCCTATCTCGCGCTTCCCACTCGGGAGTTCCGCCGCGATGAGCCTTCGTTCCGAACATGTGTTGCGCATCGGCCAGGATCGTGCCGGCCATTGGATCGTCCAGGAAAGCGACGGCCCGCTCGAGGGGCTGTTCCGTTCGCGAGAAGCGGCGATCGCCTTTGCGATGCGCGAATGCCGCGCCGTGCCGGGCCTGCGCATGGAGCTTGCCACCACGCCGCTCGCCTCGATCCTGGCGCACTGAGATGATCGGCGCGCTGTTCTTGCTGGCCCTGCTTGCCGCCTCGGCACGGCTCGGCGCGAACGGCGGCGCCTGTGCCGGCTTTCGCGATCCTTGCCTCCCCTCCCTTTATCCAAGGAGTTGAAGATGACCGTTCCCCATATGCCGCTTTCCGGACTGCTGCGCCGCGCCCGCCACCGCGCGGCCGGCGACTGGCGCCCGGGCCCGAGCGATGCCGCCATCGCCAAGGCACTCACGCTGCTGCGCAACCATGGCCACCGCTCGGTGCGCATCCTCGATCTCGATTGCGGCGACGGCACCCGCCTGATCCGCGCCGCCGCCACGGCGCGCGAGCTCGGCTTCGTCGCCATCGAAGGCCGCGGCACGGGTGACTGGTCCACCGGAATCCGCCACGCCCGCTGGCAGACCGAGGCCGAGACGCATCCCACCACCGGCCTGACCTTCGACCTCGCCGAGCCGATGGCCGCGCTCGCCGCCGAGCATGACGGCAGCGCCGACCTGATCCTGCTGTCCGAACCGATGCCCTATCCCGCGAGCCCGCTGGCGATCGCGCTCGCCCGCGTCAACGCCGGCACCGTCCTCGCCGCCTAGCGGACTCCGGCGCGCGCCAGATGCGCGTCGAGCCGCCCGGCGAACCACAGGAAGAACATCCGATAGTCCGAGACCAGCGACCAGAGCGGATAGGTGAAGGTCGCCGGCCGGTTCTTCTCGACGCCGAAATGCGCCGCCCAGGCAAAGCCATAGCCGGCCAGCGGCACCAGCAGCCACCACCAGCCCCCCGCCCCGATCGCGAGGAACAGGAACCACAGGCTCATCACCGTGCCGACATAATGCATCGCCCGCGTCGCCGGCCTGGCATGCTCGCGCAGGTAGAAGGGCCAGAAATCCCGGTAGCTGGTGATGGTGCGGGCCATGGCGTAGAGACTACGCCTCTTTATCCATCTTGCAAGCCACGGTAGAGTGCCAGCAGCCGGAGGTAGAAATGGGCGCTCAGCTGAACATCAAGGATTCCGAGACGATCCGCATGGCCCGCGAACTGGCGGACGCGACCGGCCAACCGATCACTCAGGCAATTCGCCAGGCGCTGGAACGCGAATTGGCTCGGCGCGATGACGAGCGCCAAACCTTCCTCGACAGCGTGATGGAAATCAGCCGCGAGTTCCGTGCAGCGATGCCGGAGGCGTGGCTCGGCAAGACTGCTCAAGAGATCATCGACGAAAGCTATGACGAGAACGGCCTGCCGAAATGATTGTCGACACCTCCGCCATCCTTGCGATGTTGCTCGGTGAGCCGGATCAACAGCCCATCGCTGAGAAGTTCGAGTCCGCACGCCCGCGCCGGATGTCCGCAGCGAACTGGGTTGAGCTTTCGATCGTGCTCGATCGGCGCGATGCGCCGGCGCTTCCTGAGATGCTGGCAAGGCTCCTCGCTTTACGTCCGCTCGAGATTGCGGCTGTTACCCCCGATCAAGCTTTGCTCGCCGCTGAGGCTCATCGCCGCTTCGGCAAGGGCAATCACCCCGCTCGGCTCAATTTCGGCGATTGCTTCGCCTATGCCTTGGCCAAGGCGACCGGCGAGCCGCTGCTCTACAAGGGCAGCGATTTCGCCCAGACCGACATCGCTGCCGCGTGAGCGAGCGCAAGCGCAGCTTCCCGCCGGTCGTCGATCCGCGCGTCCGGCTGCTTGTCCTCGGGTCGCTTCCCGGGGAGCGCTCGCTGGCGGAGCGGCGCTATTATGCCCATCCGCAGAACCAGTTCTGGCACCTCATCTCCCCCGCCGCCGGACGCGACTTGATCCCGCTGCCCTATGAAGGCCGCCTCGCCGCGCTGCTCGACGCGCATATCGGCCTGTGGGACGTCGTCGCCAGCGCGACCCGCACCGGCAGCGCCGACGCCGCGATGCGCGAGATCGAAGGGCACGACATCGCCGCCCTTGCCGGCACCCTGCCCGATCTGCGCGCGATCGCCTTCAACGGCGGCACCGCGCACCGGCACGGGCTCAAGCAGCTCGGCGAGGCCGCGGGCGGTTACGCGATCGTCGCCCTGCCCTCATCGAGCCCGCTCCACACCGTCGGCCTCGCCGCCAAGCTACCGGCCTGGCAGGCGCTCGCGACCTATCTAGCCTGACCTCATTTCGGCCGCCCCGAAAAGCCCGCCGCGGCGCGCAGCTCGTCGGCGTTCATCAGCGCGCCGTCGCTCATCACCCAGTCGGTATGCCGCATGTCGCCGATGTGCTGCGAGGGATCGCCGTCGACCAGCACCAGGTCCGCCTGCTTGCCCACCGCGATCGATCCGGTCTCCTTGTCCGCGCCGACCAGCCGCGCCGGAGTCAGCGTCGCCGCCTGCAGCGCCTCTCCGGGAGTCAGCCCAGCCTGCACGTACAGCTCGAGCTCGCGGATGATCTCCAGGCCATAGCCGTCCGTCCCCGCGACGATCGGCACCCCCGCCTTGTGCAGCGCCGCCGCCAGCGAAACCATCTTGGCGAAGCTCGCCCGGTAATCGGCCCGCGTCACCCCCGGCGGCAGCTTGAACCCGCCGCTGCGGAAGCCGCGCTCGAAAGCCGGCGGCATCGTCCCGACGAACGCGGCATAGCTTTCCGAAAGATCGCCATTTTCCGGCACATAGAGCTGCTCGAAGACTGCCAGGGTCGGATCGACCGTGATTTTCTTCGCCGCCATCTCGGCAATCAGCGACTTCATCGGCTCGGCGCTCAGATCGACGTCTTTGGCATAGCGTCCCGGTCCCTCGAACCGCGCGATGCCGTTCGAGACGTTGACCACAGAATCCGGCAATGCCTGCATGATCACGAAATTGATGTGCGTGATCTCGTCATAACCGGCCGCGATCACGTCTTTGGCCCGCATCGTCGCGGGGATATGGCCATGGACGTGGAGGCCCAGCTTGTGCGCCTCGACGATCGCCGGCTTCAGCCATTCGGGCTTCATCGAGGTGTAGAATTTGACGCCCGTGAAGCCATTGTCCTTGGCAAGGTGAACGCCCTTGATCGCCTCTTCGGCGGAAGAGACGATATAGCCGCCCTGCGCCGCGTTCGGCCCCTTCCCGTCGATCAGCACCGAGGAATAGACGGTCGGGAAGAGCAACTGCCCCGCCGCGATGCGCTTGTTGCGCTCGATCGTCGGCTCGATATCGGCGCCCGGATTGCGCGCGCTCGTTTCGCCCATCGAGAGCAGCATCAGCCCCTGCAAGTCTGAGCCGACATGCATGTGCGCGTCCCAGATGCCCGGAGTGAGTGTCTTGCCCTTGCCTTCGATCACCCGTGCATTGGCCGGCACGGCGACGCTCGCCGCCGACCCGACCGCGACGATCCGGCCCTTGTTCGCCACCACCGTCTGATCGTCGATGAACGCGGCCTTGGCGGCATCGAACAGCTTCACATGCGTGAAGGCGACCGGCACCGGCGAGACCTTGCCGAAACGCTCGACAAAGGCGGGGTTGCGTGCCGCAAGCGCATCGTCCTGCGCCTTCTGGATCTTGAGGAAATCGCCCTTATAGGCCTCAGGGATCAGCGCCATGCCGCTGACGAAGCCGAAGAAGGTGCCATCGGCGTTCATCAGCACCGGGATCGGCTCGATCCCGACGCCCTCGATGATCCAGGCGGTGATTGTCCTGGCGGTCGCGCCGCTGCCGACGGGAATATCGACCAGCTTGCTCATCCGCTCTTCGCCGCCCGGCAGCAGCGTCAGCTTGCGTCCCGGCGCCTTGTAGAGCGATTCCGCCCAATAGACGTTCGCTCCCCAGGTGCCGCCGGCGGTGCTATATTGCGCCTTGCCGTCATAGGCGACGCTGCCGGCATCGACTTGGCTCTTCCAGCGCGCGGTGCCGCCCGTGATTTCGAAGGTCTCGGCCGAATCGCCGGTCGGCGAGACGCCGCGGACGACCACACGGTCCGGCTGGCCGTTCGGCCCGAGATGGATGGTCTCGTCCTGCTCCCATACCTGGCCGCGCAGCAGGATGCTCTCGCGCGAGGCGAACGTGCCGTCCGGCATCCGCCAGAAGGCCGAAGTACCGTGCTGCGCCTGGGCGGAGATGATCACGAACTTCTGTGCGTCGGCCGGCGGCACGAGCAGCTGTTCCTTCGGCACCTGCGCCAGCGCGGGCAGCGCCGCGAGGCTGGAGGCAGTGGCCATCAAGGCGATCATGATGCGCTTCATTTGACATTCCCCCCGCTTTTGTTGCCCACAACTTCTCCATCGGCTGCTTCTGCCGGCGCCGGGCCGGCGCACCCGGTCATGTGCTGGTTGCCGATCCGGACGTCCGCGGTCAGCGGCCGCTCGATGGCCGGTTCGCCGGCCTCGCTGCACTTGGCGTCGGCCAGGGTGATGACCACCTGCTCGCCGGCCGGATCATGCGTGGTCCACACTGCCTTGTCGCGTTCGCTTGCCGGCGAGACCGGATAGAATTGCGTGACGCCGCCACGAGGCCCCCGCCCGGCAAAACGCGTCATCACGATCGCTCCCGGCGCGATTTCGAGCGACCAGGTCAGCGCAGCGTCGGTCGCGCGGATCGGCGCGTCGAGCGGCACGGCGCCCAGCCGCGGACCGCTCGGCAGCGGCTCGGGCAGGGCGGCATTCTCCGCCTTTTCCCCACCTCCGCATCCGGCCAACGCCAGGAGCAGCATCGTAACGGCAAAGACGCGCATCGGCACCTCCCGGGCGCAAATCTGCACGGCCTCGCATCTGCCGGTCAAGCACTCTGTCCTACACGGGCATGTTCCTATAATGTTCCGTCGCGATGCGCGACTCGATCCGCCCTACCACGACGCCCGGCCCTTGTTCGCCAGAGCCTGTGACCCGCGAGCAACTTTCATCGAAAACGCGTGAAGTTGGTCAATTTCCGCCGGCGACGCTCGCCTTCCCGCCGCGGCCGCTGCGCTGGCTGTTCCTCGATCTCAACAGCTATTTCGCGAGCGTCGAGCAACAGCTTCAGCCCGAGTTGCGCGGCCGGCCGGTGATCGTCGCGCCGGTGGACAGCGACACCACGGTCGCGATCGCGGCATCGGTCGAGGCGAAGCGCTACGGCATCTCCACCGGCACGCCGGTCTGGGAAGCCAAGCGCCTGTGCCGCGACCTCGTGATCACCCCGGCGCGGCACGAGAGATATGTCGAGTTCCACGAGGCGATCCTGGCCGAGATCTGGCGCCATGTGCCGGTCACGCATGTCTGCTCGATCGACGAAGTCGCCTGCCGCCTGCTCGACAACGAGAACAGCGCCGCCGCGGCCGTCGCGCTGGCGCACCGGATCAAGGCGGGCATCCGCGCCCATGTCGGTTGCTGCCTCACCAGCTCGGTCGGTATCGCGCCCAATCGGCTGCTCGCCAAGCTCGCCTCGGATCTGCAGAAGCCCGACGGGCTGGTCGTGCTCACGGCGGACAAGCTGCCGCACTGCCTCTATCCGCTCAAGCTGCGCGACATTGCCGGGATCGGCGCCAAGATGGAGCGCCGGCTGGCACGAGACGGCATCCTCGACATCCGCCAATATTGCGAGCGCCGCCCGCACGACGCCGGCCAGGCCTGGGGCGGCGTCAATGGCGATCGGCTCTGGTATCTGCTGCACGGCGTCGACCTGCCCGAAAAGCCGAGCCGGAGCCGCACGATCGGCCACAGCCATGTTCTCTCGCCCTCGAAACGCGGCATGGAGCCGACCCGGCTCACCGCGCGTCGGCTGGCGCTCAAGGCGGCCAGCCGGTTGCGCCGCAAGGGCTATCGCGCCCGGCTGCTCGTGCTGCACGGCAAGTTCGAGGACGACAAAACGAACTGGCGCGCCGCGATCCGCCTGCCCGAAACGCAGGACAGCTTCGTCGTGCTCAACGCGCTCGACCAGCTGTTTCCCCGCCTCGCCGAGGCCGGCCGCGCCCGGCCGGGCGGCTTCCGGCTGCGGATGGTCGGCGTCGCGCTATGCGAGATCGCTGCGGCGGAGGGCGATCAGGGCTCGCTGTTCGCCGCGCTCGATCCCGACGATCCGCTCGCCCGCGAGACGCGGACGCTGGCGCTCAGCCGGGCGATGGACCGGATCAACGAACGTTTCGGCCGCAACGCGGTGTCGGTGGGGCCGCTGCACGGCGGCAGGATCGATCGCGTCGGCACCAAAATCGCGTTCGGACGTATCCCGGAAATGAGTGAATTCCATGAGTGACAACGGTGGCTGTCGCAATTACGCAACAAACCGGATGCTTTATTGCGCCGCACAAACCGAATGTGACTCTATATCACGAATCACTTGACGATTCCTGTCGCCTGGATGAAAGCAACGACCCGTTATGAACAAGACACCCCTCTTCGTCGCCGCCGCCGCGCTGCTTTCGCTCGCGGCGTGTGAGAACAAGCCCGAGGAAGTCACCTCGACTGCCCCCGATCCCCAGGCCGAAGCGCTCAAGAACGCGCCCAAGGTCGAGCTTCCGCCGGCGATCGCCGCCTCGGTTTCGATGCGCTGCAAGGACAACAGCATCGTCTTCGCCGATTTTTACGAAGGCGAGAAGCAGGTGCTGATCAAGGAAAGCAAGGACGGCCCGGGCAAGATGCTCAAGGCGCCGAACGCGGGCGAGCCCTATGTCGGCGAGGGCGGCTACAAGCTGACCGGCTCGGCGAAGAACGCCACGGTCGAGGTCCCGGGCAAAGGCTCGCGCGTCTGCCACGCCTGATCGGCTTCGTCTGATCGAACGCTTTTTTTAAGGGGTCGGCGGTCTTTCCCGCCGGCCCCTTTTCATGCCAGCCTGAGATCCAAGGAGGCGAATCGAGCGAGTGTCGACGATCGCGATCTACAGCCTGAAGGGCGGCGTCGGTAAGACCACGCTCGCGGTCAACCTCGCCTGGGCCGCCGCCAGCCTGTCACGCCGGCGGACCTTGCTCTGGGACCTCGATCCCCAGGCCGCATCGACCTTCCTGCTCGCCCCCGAGGGCAAGACCCGTGACCAGGCCCAGGCGATCTTCACCAAGGACGTGGCGCCCGCAAGACAGGTCCAGCACAGCGCGATCGACCGGCTCGACCTGATCGGGGCGGACACCTCGCTGCGCGGCCTCGACCTCACCTTCCACGAGCTCGACAAGAAGAAGCGGCTCGCCAAGCTGCTCGCCGAACTCGGCAAGGCCTATGACCGCGTGATCCTCGATTGCCCGCCCGGCCTCACCGAGACGAGCGAGCAGGTGATGCGCGCCGCCGACCTGATCGTCGTGCCGGTGATCCCCTCCCCGCTCTCCACCCGCGCCTTCGACGAAGTCGCTGCCCATCTCGCCCGAAAGGGCGGCAAGGTGCCGCTGATGCCGGTTCTTTCGATGGTCGACCGGCGCCGCAAGCTCCACGCCGAGGTGATCGCTGCCCATCCCGATTGGCCGGTGATCCCGATGGCGAGCATCGTCGAGGCGATGTCGGTGCGCCGCGCCCCGCTCGGCGCCTATGCCCCGCGTGCCGCCGCTACGCGCGCCTGTGCCGATCTGTGGCAGGCGGTCGAGCGCCGGCTGGCCGCCAAGCGGTGACGCGCCCGCTCGCCCCGGCTGCCGATCTCGATCCCGATCTCGTCCTGCGCGCCTATGCGATGGGCGTGTTCCCGATGGCCGACCACCGGCTGGCCGCCAGCGTCTATTGGGTGGAACCCAAGCTGCGCGGCATCCTGCCGCTCGACGGCTTCCACCTCTCGCGCTCGCTGCGCAAGACGATCCTCGCCGATCGCTTCCGCCTCACGGTCGATACCGCGTTCGAGGAGATCATTCGCCTGTGCGCCGAGAGCGCGACCGATCGGCCGGATACCTGGATCAACGGCCCGATCGAACGCGTCTTCGTCGAGCTCCACCGCCGCGGCTTTGCTCATTCGGTGGAATGCTGGGACGGCGATCGGCTCGCCGGCGGGCTCTACGGCCTCGCCCTCGGCCGCGCCTTTTTCGGCGAATCGATGGTCACTCGAGTGCGCGACGCCTCCAAGGTTGCCTTCGCGCATCTGGTGGCACGACTCAGGGCCGGCGGCTTTGCGCTGCTCGATTGCCAGTTCATCACCGATCACCTCGCCTCGCTCGGCGCCGTCGAAGTGCCGCGCGACGATTACATCGCGTTGCTGGGCGCGGCGCTCGGCGAGTCGGTGGCGGGACTCGCCACGGGCGAAGCCTCCGTCGATGGCGACTTCTTCGCGCTCGACGTGCTGCCGCTCCCGGCGGCAGGTGCCGCGACCGTGTCGGGCCCGCTGTCGCGGAAAGTCATCGCGCAGCTCTTGGGCCAGACGTCGTAGATCGGGTGCCGCACGACGTTGAGCGCGGGACGCTCGGCGAACAGCCAACCCGAATGGACGCGGTGCCATTGCTTGTCGATCTCGAGCACATCGACCTGGACGAACGCGCCGGTCAGCTGGTCGGCTTCCCACGGCGCGGTCTTGTCGCAGGCGCGCAGCCGCACGATCACATCGCCGACGCGCACCGCCTGGCCGGGCTTTAGCTTGATCTCCCGCGCCTCGCCATTGCGTTTGTTGAGCACGCCGAGCACTGCGACCCGGTCCTTCATCGGCGTCAGGGCGGCATTCTCCACCGTCTCGCCATCGCGGCCGACCGTGATGATGTCAGCATCGCCCCGCGCCGCATTGCCGCCGGTGGTGACCACTTCGTCGGTGGTGATGGCCGCGTTGCCGCCTGCCTTGCTGCCGCCTCCGCCAGAACAGCCGGCAAGCGCGCCGAGCAGCAGCGCCGCGGCCAATGCGGCGCGCCGAGTCATGCGTCGGGAGTCCAGGCCTCGTAATCGCCGGTGGCGCGCGCACGGTGGCCGCCCTTTTCGAGCGCGCCGGGCGGGCGATAGGCCAGCGCGCTGCCGGTCTGGTTGGCCAGCGCCGGCTTTTCCCACGCCTTCGGTGCCGCCAGCGCCTGGTCGGGCACGCGGTCGATCTGGTGGTGCAGCCAGCTGAACCATTCGGGCGGCACGCGGCTCGCATCGTTCGAGCCGTTATAGATCACCCAGCGGCGGACATTGCCGTTGGTGTCGCGGCCGCCCTCATAATAGACGTTGCCCAGATGATCCTCGCCCACCTGCGTCTTGCCGCGCAGGCCGAACCAGGTGCCGAGGGTGGCGCCGTTCCACCAGGTGAAGGGATTGAGATTGAGGCCCATGGCCGCCGATTAGCCGCCCGCGCGAAGCGAGGCAATCGAATCCCGCCCGGCGCAGCGCCTCATCGGCGCGGCAGCTCCCACCGGACCTTGTCCCCCGCCCGGATGCCCAGCTTCGCGGTCGTCCCCGCGAGAAGTTCGAGCACCGCCGCCACCGGCTCGCCCGACTTGAGGTTGGTTTCGGAATAGGGCGCTGCATCGGCCGCGATTCGCGCAATCGTGCCGTTGGCGCGGATAAAGACGATGTCGAGCGCGGTCGGCGTGTTCTTCATCCAGAAGCTCGCCTCGCGCGGCGGTCCGCCATCGCCGGGATAGGGCACGAAGAGCATGCCGCCATCCGCCGGGATGTTCGTGCGGAACATCAGGCCGCGCTCCTGCTGTGCCGGCGTGCGCGCCAGTTCGACGGTGAAGCCATGCCCCCCGTTCGCGCTTTCGATGGTCACCGCCGCCTTGGCCGGGGCCTGTTGCCCGGCGCCGCGCGCCGGTCCCTGGGCGCTCGCCGCAAAGGCAAGCGGAGCGGAGACGGCAAGCGCCGCCGCCAGTCGGTACGCGAACACCATGGCTTCAGCCGATCCTTTCGACCGCCACCGCGAGCGGCCCCTTATCGCCTTCGAGGATGCGCGCGCTGAGCGAATCGCCGGGTTCGACATCCTCGATCTCCGCGCGCCGCAAGGTCTCCATATGGACGAATATATCCGTCGAGGCGCCCTCGCGCACGAGGAATCCATAGCCCTTGAGCCGATTGAACCATTTTACGGTCACCGGCTCGAACGGTCCCGCCGCATCGATCATCTTGACTCGATCGATGCGCTCGGCCGCGCGCTTGGGCGGCTCGACCGCGTGGCTCAGGTCGATCGACTTAATCTCCCGCGCCTGCATGCCGCGCTGCCGCTGCACCGCCGTGCATTCGACGCGCGCGCCCTCGGGCAGGCTGCGGCGGCCATGTTCCTGGAGAACCGAGAAATGGATGAGAATGTCGCCGACGCTTTCGTCGTCCGCGACAAGGAAGCCGAAGCCCCGCGTGACGTCGAACCATTTGACGACGCCGGTAAATAGCTGCGCATCGCCCGCTTCGTCGCCAGAGTTCCCCTCTCCGAGCGACGCGAGCATATAGTCATGTTGCGCAACCTGTTGATCAGTACGCATTTTGCTGCCCCCCAGCGTGCGACATTAACACAATGTTTTCCAGGAATGGAATTGCTTTGTGAATCAGCTCTGGCTCGCTTGGAGCAACGCCTCCGCATCGTCGCCGGGCGCCATGCCGAGGATGGTCCGCGCGAGCCCCGGGGCATGCCCGGCCCGCACCATTGCAGCGAGCTGCTTTTCCCGAAGCGGCCGGTCCGCGGGGGCAACGGCATACGGGCCAAAACGCCGCCGCCGGGCGAAGGCCAGCGCGCTCGCCACGCCGTCGCCGATCGTGTCGGGCGCGATCGCCTCGGCATCGGCATCCTCCACGCCGGCGAAGCGCAACGCCTGGCGCACGCGCCGCCCGCCCAGACCCCGCCTGGCCATGGCGCCTGCCTTGGCCTGGGCGTAAAGCCGATCATCGACATAGCCGAGTTCAGCCATTCGCTCAGCGAGCGCGCGCGGGTCGGCCGCCCCCTCCCCCGCCCAGCCGCGCTCGCGCAGCTTGCGGGCAAGGTAATCGGCCAGCTTGGCGCGCGTGGTCGCGTAACGCTCGACATAGCGCAGCGCGAGCCGTTCCAGATCGGCGGGCTTCAACGGCGGGGGCGGGTCTCTGCGAGCGTCCATTGCGCCTTTATTGTGCCACAGTGGCAACCGATTTTGAACGATAGTGCGTAGCAGAGGTGACCACAAAATTGGCCGTGGGGGCACGGCTGTGGCAACCCGAGACAGGGGCACGGAATAAAGAATGGACTTGGACGTAACGGGAACGCTGGAAGCGAAGGTTGAAGCGGGAACACTCGCGCCGACGCCGACCGACGATAGCTTGCCGCGGCGGCTCGCCGATTTCGGTACGCTCGGCGAGGCGCTGGACTATGCCGCGCGCGGCAAGCGCGGGCTCAATTTCCACGATGCCCGCGGCAATCTGGTTCGCCCCTATCCCTTTTCGGAGCTGCGCGAGGATGCGCTGGACCAGGCCTATCGCCTGATCGCCGCCGGCGTGAAGCCAGGCGACCGGATCGCGCTGATCGCGGAAACGGGCACCGAATTCGCTTCGCTGTTCTTCGGCGTGGTCTATGCCGGCGGCTGGCCGGTGCCGCTCCCGCTGCCGACCAGCTTCGGGGGCGCGCAATCCTATATCGATCAGCTCAGCGTCCAGCTCCAGAGCTGCGATCCAACCATGCTGCTCTTCCCGCCCGAGATCGGCGCGATGTGCGCCGAGGCGGCACGCCTGTGCTCGGTCGAGGGGATCGGCTGGGCCGAGTTCAATGCTCGCCCCGCCGCTCCGGTCACGCTTCCCGAGGCGAAGACCAGCGACATCGCCTATCTGCAATATTCGAGCGGCTCGACGCGCTTCCCGCACGGCGTGGCGATCACCCACAATGCCTTGCTCAACAATCTCGCCGCGCACAGCCACGGGATGAACGTCACCGATGGGGATCGCTGCGTTTCGTGGCTGCCCTGGTATCATGACATGGGGCTTGTCGGCTGCCTGCTCTCGGTCGTCGCCAATCAGGTTTCGACCGATTACCTCAAGACCGAGGATTTCGCGCGGCGGCCGCTGGCCTGGCTCGACCTGATCAGCCGCAACCAGGGCAACACCCTCAGCTATTCGCCGACCTTCGGCTACGACATCTGCGCGCGCCGCATGTCGAGCCAGACCAAGGCGAGCGAGCGGTTCGACCTCAGCCGCTGGCGCGTCGCCGGCAATGGCGCCGACATGATTCGCCCCGACGTGATGCAGAATTTCGTCGATGCCTTTGCCGATGCCGGGTTCAAGGCGTCGGCCTTCCTGCCGAGCTATGGCCTGGCCGAGGCGACCCTGGCGGTCTCGATCATGCCGCCGGGCGAAGGGATCATCGTCGAACTGGTCGAAGAGACCCAGCTGTCGGGCGAGGACACCGCCCGCGCCGATCGCCCGCAGCGCTTCCGCGCGATCGTCAATTGCGGCAAGCCGGCGCGCGACATGCGGATCGAAATCCGCGAGGAGGACGGCACGCCGCTCCCCGAAAAGGCGATCGGCAAGGTCTGGTGCAAGGGTCCGTCGGTGATGGTCGGCTATTTCCGCGACCCGGAGGCGACTGCCGCTTGCCTGGTCGATGGCTGGCTCGATACCGGCGACATGGGCTATATGTCGGACGGCTATATCTACATCGTCGGCCGCGCCAAGGACATGATCATCATCAACGGCAAGAACCACTGGCCCCAGGATATCGAATGGGCCGTGGAGCAGCTGCCGGCATTCAAGCAGGGCGACGTCGCCGCCTTTGCGATCACCACGCCCGGCGGCGAAGAGACGCCGGCGGTGCTCGTGCAGTGCCGCACTTCGGACGAGCAGGAGCGCTTGCGCCTGCGCGACGAGATCCGCGAGCGCGTCCGCTCGGTGACCGGGATGAACTGCGTGATCGAGCTGGTTCCGCCGCGCACCCTGCCGCGCACCAGCTCCGGCAAGCTCAGCCGCGCCAAGGCCCGCAACCTGTATCTCAACGGCGAGATCAAGCCTTACGATCTCGCCGCCTGAGTCGCGGGAGCCGCGGGGGTGTCGATGCGGCTTTCCATGGCCGCGTCGGCAGCGTGAGACGAGGACTGGCCTTGGCGGGGCGCGACATCGGAAAAATTCGTCCGATCCGGTGCTTTTTTCCGATGAAATTCCGTCGCTTCGCCGAGTCGGCCTAACTTCTCGCTAACCAGCGGCGCCTAGATTGCGCGCGTGACCAGCCAGACGCATTCCCAATTCGCCCGGCCGCGCATCGACGCGCGCGCGCTGCTTGGCCTGCACGATCCCCCCGACACCACCGACTGGGGCCCTATTCGCGCTGCGCAGATGCACGCCGGCAGCCAGCTGGCCCTGTTCATGCTTGCAGCCAATGTGATCGGCGCGTCGCTCGTCACGCTGATCCTCGCCCCTGTCGTGCCCTTCTGGCAACTCGCAGCCTGGGCCGCGCTGGCCACCACGGTCGCCGTCGTGGTGGCGGTGCGGCGGCTTTCCCGCCGCCACCGCGAAGCCACCACCGCGCCGCTTCGCGATGTGCGGGAGACGGCGCTGGACGGCATCGCGCTCGGCGCGGTCTGGTCGGTGCCCGCCCTCGCCTTCGGCCACCTCGCCGACCCGCAGGCGGCACTTGGGCTCTGGATCGTGCTGTCGCTGCTGATGACCGCGGGGGCGGTCGCCATGGCCGCCTTGCCGCTCGCGACGATCATCTTCGTCTCGATCGTCGGTCTTTCGATGATCGTCACGATCGCTCTGATCGCCTCTCCCGTGCTGGCCGCGGCAGTCGCGATCTTCACCGTGTTGTTGGGCATGACCACCTTCGCGCGCGGCAAGTCTCTGGTGGTGATCCGCGCGGGAGAACTGAGCCTCGCGGAGCGGGACGAAATGCTGCGCCTGCTCCTGCGCGAAACCGAGGAAAGCAGCGCCAGCGCCGACTGGCTTTGGGAAATCGATGCGCAGCGCCGCGTGGTACGGGCCAATCCCCGCTTCTCCACGTCGCTCGGCGTCGATCCGAAGGCGATCAACGGCATGCCCTTCCTGCAGGTGCTTGCCGGCCCAGCCTGGGAGGCTGGCAACTTCGCGGCGGGCCTGCGCGACCTCGCCGAAAAGCTGAAAGTGCGGGAGGCGTTTCACGACCTCCTCCTCCCGGTGCTGGTCAACAACGAAGAGCGCTGGTGGGAGATGTCTGCGTCCCCGCGCTATGACGAGGCGGGCCGCTTCGTCGGCTTTCGCGGCGTCGGCTCGGACGTCACCGAGGCGCGCAATTCCGCCGACAAGATCAACAAGATGGCGCGCTTCGACACGCTGACCGGGCTGCCCAATCGCCTGCTGATCAACGAAACCCTGGTCCACGCGATGGCCGAGGCCGACAAATGGGCGTCACGCTGCGCGTTCATGATGATCGATCTCGATCGCTTCAAGGCCGTCAACGATACGCTGGGCCACCCGATCGGCGACCGGCTGCTGATGCGCGTGTCGGAGCGGCTGAAGCAGTTGATGTCGGACAACGAGATGATCGGCCGGCTTGGGGGCGACGAATTTGCGGTGGTGGTCCGCGACGCCAATGATCCCGCGCGGCTCGAACGGCTCGCGCTCACGATCATCGATTCGCTGTCGCGGCCCTATGAGGTCGATCAGCACACCTTGTATATCGGCGCCTCGGTGGGCGTTGCCGTCGGGCCGCGCGACGGCCGCACCGCCGAGATGCTGATCCGCTCGGCCGATCTCGCTCTGTATCGCTCCAAGGATGCCGGCGGCGGCGCCTTCCACGCCTATGAGCCGCAGCTGCACCTCGAGGCCGAGGAGCGACGAGTGCTCGAGATCGCCCTGCGCAGCGCGGTCGAGAACGGGCAGATGCACCTCACCTATCAGCCGGCGGTCTACGCAGCCGATGGCCGCCTCACGGGCTTCGAGGCGCTGCTGCGTTGGACCCATCCGGAGCTTGGCCCGATCTCGCCGGTGAAATTCATTCCGCTCGCCGAAGAAGCGCGGCTGATCCCGCAGATCGGCGAATGGGTGCTGCGGACCGCCTGCGACGAAGCCGCGCGCTGGGAGCTGCCGGTCCGCATCGCCGTCAACGTCAGCCCCGAGCAGCTTCACAATCCCGCATTCGTCGGCGTCGTCGCCCAGGCGCTGGCGCAATCTGGCCTCCCCGCCGAGCGGCTCGAACTCGAAGTGACCGAGAGCGTGTTCATGCGCGAAGGCACCCAGGCGATCCGCGTTCTCGAGAAGATCCTCGATCTCGGCGTACGGCTGAGCCTCGACGATTTCGGCACCGGCTATTCCTCGCTGGGCTATCTCGCGCATACCCGGTTCAGCTCGATCAAGATCGACCGCAGCTTCGTCCAGGGCGCGTCGAAGGGGACCAAGGAGGCGATCGCGATCATCCGCGCGGTCGTCGCGCTCGCCGACAGCCTCGGCATGGCGACCACGGCCGAGGGCGTCGAGACCGAGGAAGAGCATCTGATGGTCCAGCAGCTCGGCTGCACCAAGGTTCAGGGCTATTATTTCGGTCGCCCGCTCCCGACGCACGAGGCCAGGGCGCTGGCGATGCGGCCCGGGGGCGGCGCCTATGCCGCCGCCTGAGCCTCAGGCGAAGCGGGTATCGGCCGGCCGCCCGCGCAGATAGACGCTCGCTGGCGCCCCGAAGGGGAAGCCGGCCGCGGCCACCCGCTCGAGGATGCGCTTGATGTTGTAATAGCTCGACCGGCTCGTTTCGACCTGGGCGGGCTGATTCATCCAGTCCTCGGAGACGAGCAGGCCGCGTTGCGTGCGGATCAGCCGGCCATCGCCCACCATGGCCTCGAACCTGCGGCGCGCGGTGCTTTCCGACACGCCGATCACGCGGGCCGCGACGCTGGGACGCACCGGCAATCGGATCGATTCGGGTGGCGGCGTGCGCTCGTCGGCATGCCGCCGGGCGAGCACCGGATCGCGGGCATAATTGCGCGCGTTCGCGCACATCACGGTGGAGAACAGCACCAGCTCCGTCCAATCGTGGTGCGTGCCGCGATTGGAATCCATCACGGCGAGCAGCATGTCCGCCGCCGCCTGGACGGCGACGCGGGTCGAATAGGGGATTCCGCTTCGCGGCTGGGGCAGCGGGATCCCCAGCATCGCCAGATCCTCGACGAACCGCACGAAGCCGTCATGCGCCGCGACCACGGCTTCGGAAATCGGCCCGGCGTCGAGCGCTTCGGGCGAGGCCGCGATGCCATTCGGCGCGCGATAGCAAAGGCCGCGGGCGATCAGCGCGCCGATATGGCGGCGCACCGTTTCATAGGGCCGCGCCAGCGAATGGGCGAGCGAATGCGCCGAGATCGCCCCGCCTCCCCCAAGCGACTGGCGCACGATCAGCGTATAGATCGTGAACTGATCGAGATTGCCGCCCATCGCGCGCAATCCCGCTTCGATCACATTGGTCTGCATTTCCGCGAGAAGGCGCGTGACCAGGCGTATGGGGGGAGGAACGATTTCCGGGCTGTTCACGCGTCTGGCGATCCGCTCTCTCTTGATTTCGATCAGGCTTAGCGCGTTGGCGTCATGGTGTCAGAGGGCGCAGGCGATTTTCCGTCAAATTGAGTAGTCGGCCGGTGGACAGACGCGGTCTGGAAGCCGATTTCCCGCCACCGCATCATTGTCAGGGACCGTGTTGGGTGTTGTCGTCTCCCGAGCATCGTGCATCCGAACTTGTTGAACTTCACGGCATTCGCGCGCCCCAGCTCGTCGTCGACGAACTGGTCGTCGCGATCCGGTCGGGCGATCAGGAAAAGGCCGACAGGCTAGATGCGATCCTTCAGGCGGTCGATCGCGCACTTGCCGCCCGCGGCCGCTAAGCAGGGCTTGCAATCTCCCCGCGCGGAAAATAGGGAGCAGCGCACATAGGGGCGTAGCTCAGCTGGTTAGAGCGTCGGTCTCCAAAACCGAAGGCCCTCGGTTCGAATCCGAGCGCCCCTGCCACTTCGCATTTTTTGGCTATTGCCGCGCCCGTCCTCCTCGGCGGGCACCTACGGCCGGCGTCTTCGCCACACGCAACACCAGGATGAGGGCGGCAACCCTCGGCGATGACCGTTCGCGAAATCCGGGCCCTAGTAACTCCGCACTCGCCGCTGTCGTCGGGGCGTCGCGCGATCCGAAGCTCCAGGTTGACGTGTCGAACGGAGACGCCGGCTGTCGCGCCGTGCGACACACGTTGAAATTATGACCGCATCAATCAGAATCTGACCAATCTCTATTCCTCGTCATATCTTTTGCACAAAGCGAGCCTACGCCCGCACGACCCTGTCCGCGCAGTGCGGACGAAATGACGTGAGAGGCGGCATGGGGATCAATCGCAGGAGTTTCATCCTCGGCGCGTCCGGGGCCGCCGTCGTGGACAAGGTCTCCGCAACCGGCGTGGTCCCTTCCGCCAGCCGGGGCTCGATCGAGGACATCGAGCACGTCGTGATCCTGATGCAGGAGAACCGGTCGTTCGACCATTATTTCGGCACGCTGCGCGGCGTTCGCGGGTTCGGCGATCCGCGGCCGGTCACCCTGCCAAGCGGCAGGCCGGTCTGGGCGCAGCGCCGCGCCGATCGTGACGGCGGACGGATCGCCTGGCCGTTCCGGCTCGATTATACCGCCAGCAACGCGCGCTGCTTCACCGGCCTCGATCATAGCTGGAAGGACAGCCAGGCGCGCTGGCGCAACTGGGACGTGTGGGCGGAGCAGAAGGGACCGCTCACCATGGCCCACCTCACGCGCGCGGACATCCCCTATTATTACGCGCTGGCCGACCAGTTCACCATTTGCGACAGCTATCACTGCTCGCTCCAGGGCCCGACCGGACCCAATCGGCTCTATCACTTCACCGGGACGAACGGCCTCAGCGTCGGCCAGGAAGGCGAATATTGCGTCACCAATGGCGGCACGGATCCCAATCCCGGCGCCGACATGGCCAAGGACGACGCCAGCGCCGGCCTGCCCTGGCGCACCTATGCCGGCCGGCTGGAGGAAGCGGGGATCTCGTGGCGGGTCTATCAGGAACTCGCCAATTATTCGGACAATCCGCTCGGCTATTTCCAGGAATTCCGCAATCTCGACCGGGCATCGTCGCGCTATCGCCGCGGGCGCGCGATGGTCGACTGGATCGACGGTGTCGCCCCCGCACATCCTGAAAAGACCCGGGCGCAGCATCTGATCGCCGCCTTCGCCGCCGATGTCGCCGCCGATCGTCTGCCGGCGGTCTCGTGGATCGTGCCGATGATGGAGATGAGCGAGCATCCGGATGCCCCGGTGCCGTTCGGCGAAGTGCTGATCTCCAGCCTGGTGGCGGCGCTGGCGGCCAATCCCAAGGTCTGGGCCAAGACCGTGTTCATCCTCAATTATGACGAGAATGACGGGTTTTTCGACCATGTCCCGGCGCCGATGCCGGCCATCGCGCCGCGCTATGGGGCAAGCAACGTCGATGTGCGCAGCGAGACCTATCAGGGCGAGCCGGTCGGCCTGGGACCCCGCGTGCCGATGCTGGTGATTTCGCCCTGGACGCGCGGCGGCTGGGTCAATTCGCAGCTGTTCGACCACACGTCGGTGCTGCGCTTCCTCGAAAGGCGCTTCGGGGTGGCGGAGCCCAACATCTCGCCCTGGCGCCGCGCGGTGTGCGGCGACCTGACCTCGATTTTCGATTTCGACGTTCCGCGGAAGGCGCGGCTCGACACGCGCTGGGCGGCGGCGCTTCCGTCCGTCGCGGGCTATTTCGAGGAAACGGAGCAGCTTTGCCGGACCGCACCGCCGCCCAAGATCGCCGCCAGCAAGGGCGTTCCCGTGCAGGAACCCGGGACGCGCCCGGCGCGGGCACTGCCCTATCGTTTCGATCTGGTGCCGATCTGGTCGGACGCCCGACTGACGCTGCGCTTTGAAAATAACGGGCCCGAAGGGATCGTGTTTGGGGTGCAGGACGAGACGGCGTTTCCCGGCTGGCGCTATTTCACCGTGGCGGCGCACTCCCAGCTGGAGGAAAGCTGGCCGCTCCGACGCGATCGGCCGCACGCACTGGTGATCCGCGGGCCGAACGGTTTCCAGCGCGAGTTTCGCGCGGAGGGCGCAGCCCGGATCGAGCCCATGATCGCCTGGCATCCCGGCGAGACCGCCGGGACGCTGCACCTCGCCAACCGGGGTGCGGAAACGGTCTCGCTGAGCCTGCATTGTGCCCATAGCGACATGCGGGCACAGGTCGAGATCGCCCCGGGCGCGCGCGCCGAGCTGCCGCTGTCGCTGGCCGACCATCGCTGGTACGATCTGCTGCTGTCCTCGACCGGCGGCACGCGGCTGCGCCTTGCCGGCCATGTCGAGAACGGCCGGCCGGGCGTGAGCGAACCCGCCGCCGCCTTCCCGCACCCGGCCTGAGCAAGCGCAAGACCTGTCATCTGCCTGTTGCGAACCGCGCCTAGGGCCCACGCTCGACAAGGGCGGGCGCATGGAATCAGGCACGGCGACAGACCAGAAGCTTTGGAGCGCGCGCTTCCTCGCGCTCGCGGCGATGGAGTTCTGGGAGCGCTTCGCCATGTCGGGCATGAAGTCGCTGCTCGTGCTGCTGCTGGTCGACCATGTGCTCGCCGGCGACCTGTCGCGCGTGCTGGGCGCGGCCGCGATCCGCGAGGCGAGCGCGACGCTGTTCGGGCGGGTTTCCACCACGGGTCTCGCGTCGCAGCTCTATGGCTATGCCAACGCGCTGATCTACCTGTCGATTCCGCTGGGCGGGCTGGTCGGCGACCTGATCGGGAGCCGGCACCGGATGGTCCTGGGCGGCGGCGCCCTCATGCTGTTCGGCCTGCTGCTGATGCTGGACGAGCGCGGCTTCCTGCTCGGGCTCGCCCCATTCGCGATCGGCACCGGGCTGCTGAAGGGCAATCTCTCAGCCCAAGTGGGGCTGTTGTTTCGTGACGAGGCGCAGCGGCGGCGCGGCTATGCGCTGTATTTGGGCTTCCTCAATGCCGGCATCATCTGCGGGCCCCTTGTGTGCGGCACGCTGGCAGCCCTGGCTGGGCCGCCCTATGCGATCGGCGCTGCGATCGGTGCGCTGGCCATCGGACTGCCCGTCTATGCGCGCACCGGCCGCGAGCGCGATCTTGCCGTGCCGGCGCCGACCATGGCCCAGCCTTCCCCTTCGCCCATCGCGACGACGGCGCTGCTCGTGGTGGCGCTGGCGGCGGTGTACCTTTGTTATTCGGCCTATGACCAGCTCACCAACGTCTTCCTGGTCTGGTCGCGCACCCATGTGAATCTGCGGCTGGGCAACTGGGCGATGCCGGTCGCCTGGTTCGCCTCGCTGGACGGCGCCTTCACCCTGGCGCTGATCGGCCTATCGCAGCTGGCGATGCGCATTCTCGAGCGGCACGGCATCGCGATCAGCGCCGTGACGCAGATCCTGCTCGGTTGCCTATGCTGCGCGGCAGGCTATCTCCTCCTCGCGATCGGCGCCCTCACCCATGACGGTGCCGCACTGCCGCTGCCCTGGGCACTCGGCTATCTGCTGCTGATCGACACGGGAATCGTGTTCCTCTGGCCTTCGGGGCTCAGCCTCATCGCCGCAGTGGCGCCGGGCCGGCTGGTCGGCTTCTGGATGGGCCTCTTTTACCTGCACGGCTTCTTCGCCAGCCTGTGGGTCGGCTTCAGCGGCGTCTTCTACGAACGCATGGCGGCGGGCAGCTTCTGGCTGCTCCATGCCGGAGTTGCCGGCGCGGGAGCCGTGCTGATGCTGGCGGCCGGCATCCCGCTGATGCGAGCCGCCCGGCGTCAGGCGATCATGACTTCGGCGTGAGCGAAGGCACGGGCGAAATCCTCGTCGAGCGGCTTGTCGGTCACCAGGATGTCGACTTCGCTGAGCGCCGCCGTCTGGACCAGCGCATAGCGCCCGAACTTGGAGGCATCGGCGGCGAGCAGCACCTGCTTCGCCGTAGCGTAGGCGATCTTGCTCATTTCCGCTTCGCCCGGATGGAAATCCATCAAGCCGCGATCGAGGCTGATCCCGCCGACCGAGAGGATCGCCAGATGCGGGGTGAACCCGCGGACATAGGCCTGGGCGCTGTGATCGGAGAAGGCGCGATAGTCGTAATCCATCTGCCCAGCGGCGAGGAACAGGCGGTTGTTGTTGATGCCGCCAAGGTCGCTCGCGACATTGAGCGAATTGGTGATGACGGTCAGCGAACGCCGATCGAGCAGCTGGCGCGCAATGAAGCAGCTCGTGGTGCCCGAATCGATGAACACGATCCCGCCGTCCGGCACGCGTTCGGCGGCCGCGCGGGCGATGCGCAGCTTGGCATCGGCATTCTCCTCCATGCGCTGATGGAGCGGCCCCTCGTGCACCGGCGTCGCCATGCGCGCGCCGCCATGTTCGCGGATGATCACGCCATGGTCCTCGAGCGCACGCAGCTCGCGCCGGATCGTCTCGTCGGAGACGGCGAGATCGGTGGCCAGCGCGGTGACAGACAGGGTCCGCCCGCTGCGGAGCCGCGACATGATCTCGCGCTGCCGCTGTGATCGCTTTTCTATCTTCCCCTCCATCGCTGCCCTCCGCGGCGCCCGCGGAAGAGACATGCTGCCCGAACCGGCTTTTGCAAGCGCCAATGCCGGGACCGGCGCGAACCGGCCCCGGTCACGTGCCTCAGAAGCCGAGGCGGGCCGTGAGCCGCATCGAGCGCGGCGCCTGGTAATTGACCGGCGAGCGATAATCGGAGTTGATCGAGCCATCCCCCTTCTCGCCGAAATTGTTGTACGAAGTCACGGCCTTGCTGTTCAGCACGTTGAAGACGTCGACCCGGATCGACGCATCGACACTGTAGGGCAGCGGCAGGTGGAGCGACGCGCTCATGTCGATCTGGGTACGCCAGTCGCCATTGAAGGCCGTGCCGCGCGGGATCAGCTTGCCCTGACAATAATAGCCATAACCGTGATAGGTGTTGGCATAGGGATCGACGGTGAGCGGCACGGCGCCGATGCAGCTGTAATGCTGCGGCGACTGGATCACGGCATTGGCGCCGAGGTCCAGATTCTCCGACAGGCGGTAGCTGCCATAAGCCTTGAAGTTGTGCCGCCGATCGCTCGGCAGATAACCATAGGCGCCGTTGACGAAGCCCGGAGAGTCGAAGTCCGCGGTGCGGTTGATCGCGAGCTGGCCGTTCTCCGAGCGGACGCCGCCCTCGTAATTGCCCTTGTTGAACGCCAGCGTGTACGAGGCCGAAAGGCTCCAGACTTGGTCGAAGGTGCGATCGAAGGTGAGAGTCATCGCGTCGTAATTGCGGCTCGGCTTGGGATAGCCGAGGTCCGCCGCCTTCAGCGTCACCGTCGGCGTCGAGCCATCGGGCAGCGACGCGAGCTGCACGGTCACGTCGCGGCCCGGATTGGCAATGACGAACTGGCGGCCGCCCGGGAACGACGCCTGGCACTGCGCCGCCGTGAAGCCCTTGGTCATGCAATAAGCGCGGGCGCCGATATCGACCGAAATGTCCTCGATCACATTCTGCAGGCGGCGGTGCGTGAAATAGCCGCCGATGCGGACATGGTCGGCAAACTGGTGTTCGGCCCCGACGATGAACTCATTGTCCGACTGCGCCTTGATGTTGCTGGCAATCTGGTTCGCCGGGTTGAACGGCGAGCCGTCGGCCGAGACCTCGCAATTGGCGATCTTGGTATCCGGGCAGGCCGTGGTGTTCTTGACCGTCAGCAGCGGCGTGCCGGCGACCGGAATGTTCCCCGCCCCGCTCACGCCGGCGAACAGATTGTAGCGGGTATAGGTGACCAGGCTGCCCGCGACGTTCAGATTGATGTCACCCGCCATCGGCAGAAAATATTTCGCATAGGATCCGAAGATCTTGGTGCGTCCGTCGCCGGCCGGATCGAACGACGCACCGATGCGCGGCGCCCATTGGTTGCCCGATTCGAAGAAGGATTTGCCGTTCACGCCCTGGTTGCTGAACCGGTCGTTGCGCAGACCGAGATCGAGCCGCAGCCGGTTATCGAACAGCGACCATTGGTCCTGGACGTAAAAGGCCTCGTTGCGGACATGCGCGGTGCCGTTCTGCGCATAGACGCGCGTGGTGTAATATTCGGTGCCGACCGGCTGGCCGATGGTAGCGGCGTTTTCAGCGACGACCTTGTAGATCTTGTACGCGCCGCCGCCGATCGTCTCGAAGGTCTGGACCTGCGTGTCCTTCTCGTGATCATAGCCGATGCGGACGTGGTGGCTGCCGAGCAGGTGGAACTGCAGATCGACGTCGCCGCGATAGAATTCGCGCTCGTCATTGGTCTTGCTGTAGGCGTCGGTCACCTTGTTCAGGCCGATCTGCTTACCCGCATTGCTGTCCCGGTAATCGGTCACCTGCGGATTGGTCACGTCGAGCGGCATGTTGCCCGAGCGCAGCTTGTTGACGCCATAGGCGCCCGACACGGTCAGCCAGCGCGTGATCGTGCCGGTGTAGCGGCCGACATAATTCTTGCCGCCGGCACGCCCATCGGTGCCGCCGGTCTTGCCGCCCAGCGTGTGGCTGGTGAGGTCCCACGATCGAGTACGGGTGTGGGTGTCGTTGGTCGTGTCGAAATAGGTGAATTCGAGGTGATGATCGCCAGTGATGTAGCCGTCGACCTTGCCGCCCCAGAACGGGCTGGTGTTGGTCACGCTGGTGGCGAAGTTCTGGGTCGCCTGCGGCGTCATCGACCGGATGTCACGGAAATTGTAGAGGCCGTAGACGAACAGATGATCCTTGATGATCGGGCCGCTCGCCTGGAAGATCAGCTCCTGCCGGCTCGCCGTTGCATGGCGATTGTCGATGTTGATCGTCGACGGGGACGTGCTGCGCAGATCCTCCGGCTCCCAGATGCCCGTCACGCTGGCATGATATTCGTTCGAGCCCGATTTGGTCGTGGCGACGACATAGCCGCCGGTCGCCCGGCCGAACTCGGCGGGTGCGCCGCCGGTCTTCACTTCGACGGTCTCGTAAAAGTCGAACGGCACTTCGGTCGGCTGGCCGCCCGACACGAAGTCGGTGACGTTCAGGCCGTTGATATAGAAGGCGTTCTCGGTGAAGGCCGCGCCGGCGATCGACACCTGGTTGGCAAAGCCGCCGTTCGAGGGCGAACTCCCCTGCACGGTGCCCGGGGTCAGCAGCATCACGTCGCGCAGCGAGCGGCCGATCGGCACACGCTGGGTGAGCGAGGCCAGGTTGATGCTGCTGCCGACGGTCGTGTCCTGAAAGTCGGCGACGCGGCGGCGCGAGCCGGTCACGACGATGTCGCTGCTCGACGCCGGCGGCCCGAGGCGGAAGCTGTTGGCGCCGCCGGTCTCGCGGGTCAGCGCGATCGCGCGCTCGGTATAGGTCGCATAGCCCTCGGCGCTTACCGTGAAGTCGTAATTGCCCGGGGAAAGCTGCGGGAAGACATAGGCGCCGCTGCCATCGGTTACGGCCGTGCGGCTGACACCCCGATCCGACGAGGTGATCTTCACCTCCGCCCCGGCAATCGGCGTGCCGTCCTCCGCCGTCACCCGGCCCAAAGCCGCGATGTTCGTATAATCCTGGGCATGGGCGAACGGCATGGCAAAGGCGACGGCCGAAGCCGTCGAGCCGAGCATCAATAGCGCGCGCAAGGCTGCGCGCGACGAAAGTCGCGTATCGCGGAGCATCTTAACCCCCAATGGTGATCGAAGTCCCGACACGGTGGCTCCGTGCCGCGAAAGCGCCACTATGGGGTGTTCGTGCATTTTTTGTGACAATCGGGCATTAAATTCACAGCCCATGCCCGGGCGGCGCTGACGCGTTTCCGCGACCTGTCGGTCTCATAATGAGGGCATCCCGCCCGCACATCGGGCGTATTATGCTGGCATCAAAGATTTACGACGCAGAGCAGCGCCCGGACGCCCATGGCGAGGGTCTCGTCGGCGATCGCCAGACGATTCGCAGGAACGTCGGCCGCCAGCAGCGCATGCCGCAACCCCGGAGCGTCGAATTGCCGGTGCGTCTCTGGTCCGGCGAAGCGCCAGTGGCGCATCGTCTCTCGATCGGTGACATAGATCGCCAGTCGCCCGCCGGGCCGCACGACGCGGCGGATTTCGGCGAGGATGGGCGCGAAGTCCGGCCAGAAATAGGCGACATTGGCGGCGAGCAGCTTGTCGACGCTCGCGTTCGGCAGGGGAATCGCCTCGAATCTCCCGTGCGCGACCGTTACCGTACCCTTGGCGATGGCCTGCCGGTTGGCGCGGCGGGCCATGTCCAGCATGGCGGAGGAAGAGTCGATCCCGTACACTCGCCCTGCCCGACGCGCCATCCGCGCCACCCCCGCACCGGGCCCGCAGCCCAGATCGAGCGCGACGTCGCCCGGCGTCAGATCGAGGGCGTCGATGGCGCGGGCGATCGGTTCGCGATTGGCGATCCGCATCGCCTGGCCGATCAGCCAGCCGCCCCGCCCCCGTGGCCGGGCCAGCTGGCTGCCCAGCCAGTGCGATGCCGATGCCGGCATTTCAGCCGAGCTTCGCGAGCAGCGCGCGCACTTCCGCGCGACGCCCCGCATCCCAGACCGGGCGGGCAGGATTGGCCGGCGCGGCCAGCGCCTTGCGCAGGTATAGCCGCGCATTGGCCTTGTCGCCTTCCGAAGCCAGGAAGTCGCCATAGAAGAAGTTGTTGTCGAGCCCCTTGCCATCCAGCCGCAGCGCCTGCTGGAAATAGCCGCGCGCCTTGGACGTGCTGCCGAAGCCGATCGGCCAGCCGGGCACCTTGTAATAAAGCACGCCCAGGCTCATCGCGGCGCCGCCATCGGCGACATTGGGATTGATCGCATAGGCCTTGGCGAGGATGTCGCGCGCGCGGCTGGCCAGCCCGAGCTGGCGGAACGTGCTCGCCCGCGCCGCTTCCTCGCTCACGACGATGCCTTCCCAGAGCAGCGGTTCGGCCTTGCCCGGATATTGCGCGACGACCTTGGCGGCCGCGGCTTCGAGCGCGACCAGCTGGTTGAACTGGGCGTTCTTGTCATGGATTTCGTAGCGGATATGCGCCCAGCCATTGTTGATGCGCAGCACGGCGGCATCCATGGCCGGATCGCCCGAGGCATGGGCCGGCACCGCCGCGCCGGCCAAAGCGAGAAGCGCCGGCAGCACGGGCGTCAAAAAGCGAAAGAAGTTCATCGGTCGGTTCCTTGGCTGTGGTTCAGGAAAACAGCGTGCGTGCCTTCGCCGCTTGTCCGGCGAGACCGCGATCGATCACGCCCGGCGCGATCGCATTGATACGGGCATAGAAGCGCTCGGCCGCGCCGATCGAAACGTCGCGGCGCCGGGCGAGGATCGCGCGCACGATCCGCTGCGCAACGGCATCGGGATCGTCGGCACGCATCCCGACGAGCTCGAGAAAGCGATTGACCGCGGCCGAATTGAAACCGGTGGCGATGGTGCGCGGCGAGATATGGGTGACGGCGACCCCCCGCCCCGCCACTTCGCGCCGCAGCGCATCGCTCAGCCCGCGCAGCCCGGCCTTGGAGCTCGAATAGGTGGCGAAATAGGGATAGGCGATGATGCCCATCACCGATCCGATATTGACGACCTGCCCCTCGCCCCGCGCCAGCATCCCCGGCAGCACCGCGCGCGCCAGGGTCGCCGGTGCGACGAGATTGACCGTGTAGGTGAGCGCGATGCTGGCGGGATCCTGCTGCTCGGCCGGGCCGAAATATTGGGCGCCGGCAACATTGACCAGCAGATCGACCGGCTCCGCCGAGAGCGTCTGCGCCGTCGCGGCGAGCGACGCGGCATCGGAAAGGTCGGTCACGATCGTGCGATCGCAGGCGCCGCATTCGTTGCGGTCGATGCCGATCACGGTGCTGCGGGCGGCGCGCAGGCCACGGGCAAGCCGCGAGCCGAGCGCACCGGCCGCGCCGGTCACCACGATGGTGGCGCCTTCAAGCCGCTTCACGATGCGCCTCCAGCTCGATCCCGGCGAATACCCCGCCGAACAGCGCGAACATGTCGCGCGCCATCGCGATGATCGCGGCCTGATCGTCGGCATCCTCGATCCGGTTCATCAGCCGAGCGAAGAATTTCATATGGTCCTGATCGAGCGCGCCGTGCGAGGTGAGGTAGCGGAAGGCCTCGGGCGGCAGGCCCAGCGCCTGCTGCACGGCGGAGGCGCCGCTGCTCGCCATTGCGATGCTGGTGCCTTCGAGCACGAAGACCATGCCGAAGAACGCAGCCGGATTGCCGGTGCGGATCACCCGATAGGCGTGATCGACCATTGCCGCGGTCGCCGGTGCGGGCGCGCTTGCGGCGACGGCGGCGGCATCGCCGCCCGCCGCGGCGATGTCATCTAGGATCCACTGCTCGTGGCCGGTCTCTTCCTCGATATAGTCGTCGAGCGCGGCGATCAGCATGGGATCATGCGCCAGCCGCGCCCGGGCTTCCTGCATCAGCGGCACCGTGTGACGGACATGATGATAGGCCTGACTGAGATAGGCGATATAGTCCGCGCGGCTGATCCGCCCGGTGAGGCCGGCGATCAGTTGCGGCGTCATCGCGAAGCGAGCCTGAGCATCGCGCGTTTCTTCCACCAGGCGATCGAAGAAGGGCATGTCGTCGTTCCTTTCTGGATAGGCGGCGGCAATCGCCGCGCGGCGGATGCGGCCGTTGCCGGTCAGCAGGCCGTTCGCCGGGGTGAAGGGGGGCACCAGCCGGAAGGCGGCGACATGGGCATAGGCCGGCAGCACTGCGTTCACCCGCGCCACCGCAGCCGCGACGTCCGCCTGGGGCGAGGACGGCACAATCAGCGCATCGAGCGCGGGCTTGCCGTCGCCGCGCACCATCGCCTGCGCGACCTCGGGCTCGGCGACGAGCAGCGTCTCGACCCATTCGGGCGAGACGTTGCGGCCAAAGCCGGTGACGAGCAGCGCGGATTTGCGCCCTTCGATCCATAGGCATCCGGCTTCGTCGATCCGGCCGACATCGCCGGTCTGGAGCGGGCCGGGCGCGCGCGGACTGCCGATCGTACCGAGGTGCAGCGGCCCGTCGATCACGATTTCGCCATCCGCCGCGATGGTGATCCGGTGCGCACCGAGCGGACGGCCGACGCTGCCGCGCGCCGGCTCGTCGCCGCGCTCGAGGCAGACGACGGAGCCGCATTCGGTGAGGCCATAGCCCTGACGCACCGGCAGGCCGAGCGCCGCGGCGCGTTCGAGCAGCGCCGGGGCGATCCGCGCGCCGCCGACCGCGACGAGCGTGAGCCGCGGCAGGCGGACGCCGGTCGCTTCCATGCCCCGAACCAGGGCGGCGAGATATTCGGGAACGAGGATCAGCGAGCTGATCTCTTCGCGCACGATCGTTTCGAGGGTCAACGCGATGTCCGGCCGAAACGGATCCGCGAGCCCGGTCTCGCGCTGCGCCCGCACGACATAGGTGCCGCCGGCCACCAGCGTGGCATAGAATCCGGCCACTGTCTCGAGCAGGATGCCTGGCGGCAGCAGCGGCAGATGACGGCCCGCATGCTCGTGCCCGAGATAGCCGACCACCGCCTCGGCGACGGCGCCAAGCTGCTCCGCAGAAAGACAGACCCCCTTGGGATCGCCCGTCGAGCCCGACGAGAAGCTGATCTTGCACGTCCCGGCTGGCAGCGCCGCGGGCAGGCTGTCGATTAGGGTGTCGGCCAGCGCGAGATAGCGGCCGTCCGCATCCTGGGCGAGCTCTGCCTCGGTGATCAGCGCGCGACAGCCGGCCGCATCGAGCGCGGCGTCGATCTGGCCCGGCGTGAAAAAGGGGGGCAGTTGCACGGCGGGAATGCCGGCTTCGATCAGCGCGAGGTCGAGCACGCAGGCGCCAAGGCCGTGATCGACGGCAATCCCCACCGGCGTGAGCGATCCCCTTCCGAAGCGCGCGCCAAGATCGTTGGCGATGCGCGGCAACAGCGCATCGAGCTCGGCATAGGTGAGCGATGTCGCGCCGCTGTCGATGGCGATGGCGGTGGTGCGCTGGGCGGCATGGCGCGAGATCGCGCCGCTGAGGATGCCGCTCATTGCGCGTCGAGGCTCTGCCAGCGGGCGAGCGCGGGCTGCGCCGCGGCGATTTCGCCTGCGCAGACCATCGGCTCCGTATGGTAATACCGGCCCCAGCCGCGCCCGTCTTCGCCGAGCATTGCCGGATCGGCGGCCGCCAGCACCGTGATCGGCAGGCCCAGCCGTTCGAACATGGCACGCATCGGCGCCGTGAGCACGGCCACCGCCAGCTCGCCCCGCCGCCCCAGCTCGGCTGCGGCGCGCGCCCATAGCGCCACGGTGGCGCGAGGACGCTGCGAAGCGTGTGCGCCGATCTCGACGATCCGCTCGCGCGAAAGCGTGCGGCCCAGCACATCTGCGATCACCTGCTCGATCGGCTGCGAGAGATAGCGTTCGAGGAACAGCGGTCCATCCGCTGCGCTGCGAAAGCCCAGCGTCGCACAGGGACCGTTCTCGTCCTGGATCGTGCAGTAATGCGGGAAATCGACCGTCAGCCGCGCGCCATGCGCCACGGCATAGCGATCCGCGACCAGTTGCTGGATAGACTGAAGCATGCGTTTCTCCCGCGACACGGCCGAAGGACGCCACGGCTTCGCAGGCACCGCAGTTCGTGCGCGGAAAAATTTTTGGGACGCTCGCGCCGGCTCCTAGAAGTGGCGGCCGAGCGTGACGCGGAAGGTGCGCGGGCGAATCGGCGTGTGCTGAAGCGTGGTGCGGATCGCAAAGGGATTGCCGAACGCGAAGCCGTCGGCACTCGAATCGAGCAGATTCTCGATGGCCGAGCGGAGCTCCCAGCCGCCCCGCTGGGCGCCGAGGCTCAGGTTCAGCAGGGCGCGGCCGGGCATCCGCCGATCGAGCCCCGGATCGAAGCTGAGCCGCGACGCACCCACCAGATTGGCGGAAACCTCCGCATCCGCCTGCCAGTCACCCAGCCACAACCGCCGTCCGACCGCGCCGCGCAGCGCGACGTCCGACGTGACGGGAAGCCGCAGATCGTCGCTCTGGGCGGCAAAGGCCGTCGCGCGGGTCAGTCGGGCGCGATGGAGGATCGCGCCCCCGCCGATCCGCCAGTCGCCCGGCTGCCATTCGATCGAGGCCTCGCCGCCATAATCGACCGCATCGCCGGCGTTCCGCGTGGTCACCAACCCGTCGGGCCGCAAGAAATCCGCCTGCATCGACTGCCAGGACGAATGGAACAGATCGGCAGCGAAGAACAGGCCTGGTCGGGTGCGCCGGATGCCCGCCTCGAAGGTCTGGATCTCGTCCAGGGCATAGGCTGGGTCCTGCTGCCCCAGCGCCTCGGGCGCAGCACCGCCCGGCCGAAGCGCCTCGGCATAGCGCAGGTAGAGCGTGGTTCCGCCTTGGGTTCGGCGCAGGGTGGCGCTTGGCGAGAGGAACAGCTGATAGCGCCGCACTGCCGCGCTATCGTCATTCTCGCGCTTGCTGTCGTCGACGCTGGCATGGAACAGCCGTCCGCCCAGCGACAGCGACAGGCTTTGCCCGAGGCGAAGGCGGCCTTCGCCAAACGCCGCAAGCTCGAGCACGTGGCGGGCAAGCGTCAGGATCGGCCGAGTCTGCGACGCGTCCGTCAGTGTCCCGCTGGCATCGGTGGTGGCGTCGAGCAGCGAAAGGCCGGCGAGCCACGAGAAGCGGGCAGTATCCGGCCCCGCCACGCGCAGTTCCTGCGTGACGACGCGATACTGTCGATCGTCGCGGTAGCGAGCGGGCGCCGTTCCCCCGAGCGCCGCGGCGGAGGCACTGGCGTCATAGGCCGTGCTCAATTCCTGGCGCGCGAGGCTCGACACGCTGGTGATCGCGATGCCGCCGATCGCACCGCGCAGGGTGAGGCTGGCGAGCTGGAAGTCGCTGTCGTGCGGTTCGGCGGCGCGCGCGGCGCGGGTATAGCGGCCGGCGCCATCGACATATTGGCTGTCGCGAAAGTCGGCGTCCTGCACGGCGCCTTCCAGATCGACGATCCAGCTCGCGAACGGTTCGGCGTGCAGGGAGAGCCGCGCGCCGGCGACGCGGCCGGAATTGCGGTCGCGTCCGCCTCCCCGATCGTCGATCCAGCCGGGCTCGAGCGCGGTATAAGCAACGCCACGCAACGCCGTGCTCGTGCCGAGCGGCAGGTTGATCATGGCCTGGACGTCGCCGCCGGATCCGCCATGCTGCCCCACTGCGCCGCCCGTCACGATCGACGCCGCGAAAGCACCGGGATCGGGCTTGCGCGTGACGACCCGATAGATGCCGCCCAGGGCGCCGGTGCCGTAGAGCGGACCTTGCGGTCCCTTGAGCAGCTCGACGCGCTCCATGTCGACCAGGCGAAGATCGGGATCGGGCGCGTCATAGCTGACCCGCGCTTCATCGACTGCGACGCTGACTGCGGCCTGGCCGAAGCCGTCGAACGGGCTGTCCGCCACGCCGCGCACGAACAGCCGGTTGCGGCCGGAGCCGAGGCTGGTGACGGTGAGCCCGTCGATCCGCTCCGCAATGGCGGCAGCGCCGGCCAAGCCGCCGTGTTCGGCGATGCGCTCCCCGGAAACGACGCTGATCGCCGCATCGGTCTCGGCCAGCAGCTCACGGCGCTTGCGCCCGGTGACGACGATTTCCCGCATCGCGGCCTCGGGCTCGACCGCGAGGCGCGGGCGTTCGCGCCGCGGTGGCTCCGAAGCCGGATGCGGGCTGGTAGCCATCGGTTCGATCCGCCAGACCCCCGCCGAGACGCGGCGCGCGCGCCAGCCGCTGCCGGCAAGCAGCCGATCGAGCGCCTGGCCGACCCCCATCCGGCCGCGGACCGCGGGGCTGGAACGATCGGGGAGCCGCCCCGCCGCACCGATCGAGGCGCCGCTTTGGCCGGCCAGAATAGCGATCGCATCGGCGAGACGGCCGGCGGGGACGTCGATCGCGGCGCGCTGGGCCTGGGCGGCGGCGGGAACGCTAAGGGCGAGCGCGCAGATGGATACTGCGGCGGTCCTCGGCGACATCGATCGCCATGATCGCCCCGAGCGACGCTGCCAACTTCGACTCGTCACTGATCCGCAACACCCCCGAGAAGCGGCGCGTGCGCAGCGCCGGATCGACCTCCACAGGCTTGCCGGCATAGCGCGCGATATCGGCGGCGACCAGCGCGAGCGGGGCATCGGCATAGCGAAGCTGGCCGCTCCGCCAGCTCGCGACGTTCGCCGGCGCAACTGTGCCGAGCTGCAGCCGGCCCGCGGCGAGATCAGCATCGGCATAATGTCCCGCGCTCAGCGCCACTGGCTGCGCCAGCCGCTCAGAATTCAGCGCGAGCCGGCCCTCCGCGACTTCGATCCGCGCGACGTCGCGGCCGCTGGTGATCGCGAATCGCGTACCGATGTCCCGCACTTCCAACCCGCCGACCTGAACCGACAGGGTCCGGCCGGGGCGATGGGGAATATCGAAATAGGCGGCGCCTTCGAGCGCGAGCTGGTCTTGCGACCGCCCCGCGACGGTGAGGCGGCTCGCCGGCGCGAGCGTGACCTTCGAGCCGTCGGCCAGCGCGACGACCTGCGTCTGGCCGGGCGCGGTGGCATAGACGGCCGGTGCGGGGGTGCGCGGCACGGCGACGAGCAACGCCAGCGCTGCCGCCGCGGCGCCGCCGATCGTCAGCCCCCAGCCGAGGCGGCGCGTGCGCTGGGGCAGTTCGAGCGGGACGTCTTCGTTCGCGGGCAGCCGCGCGGCGATCGCCGTGCGCTGGCGATCGATCGCGTCGCCGAGCAACGCGACCTCGTCGAATGCCGCGCGATGGCGTGGATCGGCCTCGAGCCAGGCGGTGAAGCCTTCCCAGTCCATCGCATCGTCATCCTGCGCCGCATACCAGCGTGCGGCCTCCGCCTCGATCGCGTCGGTCATCGGTCCTGCCCCAGCCCGCGGTTCCTCGGCGGGCGTTCAATCGTCATATTCTGCCTTGCGCCCTTGAGACGCCATGCGATCGCCATCACCTCAGTCCCGCAACTGTTTTCGAAGATGTGCCATCGCCACGGCCATGTGCTTCTCCACGCCGCTCCGGCTGATGCCGAGCCGTTCGGCGACCTCGGGATGCGATAACCCGTCGATCTTGTGGAGTCGCAAGACGCGACGGGCGCCTTCGGGCAGCACCTCGATGGCGCGCGCCAGTCGCTCCGCCTCGTCGCGCGAGATGAGCTGCGCCTCGGCGTTGGGAACCGGGTCGGCCGGGTCGCCGCCGCCGCCGGAATCGGTGGTGGCGTCCAGCCAAGCCCCCTCCCGCGCCTCGCGACGCCTTCGCTCGCGAACCCCGTCGAGCACCAGGTTCTGCGCCATGCGGTACAGATAGGCACGGCCATTGGCGATCGGTCCATGCTCGGCCTGGTGGATCCGGATCCATAATTCCTGAAGCAGGTCGTCGGCGCCGGCGGGGTCGCCGGTACGCGCCGCAAGGAAGCGGAGCAGGGCCGCGCGTTCGGCCGCGAATATCGCAAGCAGGCCGGCTTCTTCCTCGCTCATGCCGCTGCTATAGCGCCAGCAACCGCGCAGGGAACCACATAGCGAACGGCTTCTTAGGATCAGCTCGATCCTTCCCACCCTTCGTCTGACCGGACTCCAGCCCCAACTGGAGAAGCGGGTCAACTTACATGAACGATCGGGTGGTTGACGCTGGCGACAGGCCCCGTCTAGTTCGCCGCTTGAGGAAACGGTCAGTCCCGATCCTCGTCGGCTTCGGGGGGAACGCCATGCATCGTCGCGCCGTGATCAAGGGGGGCATAACGACCGCCGCGATGGCGATCACGCCCGCGGTCTTGGCGAAGCCGTTCGCCGATGCCGGGGGGATCAACGACTATCGCAGGCTGATCGGCGACGGCATGGTGCGCCACCGGCTCACCGGCGCGAGCGCGATCCTGGTCCAGGAGGGCGCGGTCGTCTGGGCGGAAGGTTTCGGCCACGCGGACCGCGAGAACGGCGTCGCCATGCGCCCGGACACGATCGTGCCGATCGGCTCCGTGACCAAGACCTTCACCGCGCTGGCCCTGATGCAATTGCGGGCCCAGGGCCGCATCGACATCGACAGGCCCGTTCGGGACTATGTCCCAAATCTGCGTATCGGTGCGCGAGGCGCCGATCTTGACCGCGTGACCGTGCGATCGGTCATGACCCACACCTCCGGGCTTCCCACCGATGTCTTCAAGAACACGGGACTCGAGAGCGCCGACTATACCGACGTCATCGATCTGCTGAACGACACCGAGCTTGCGGCCTGGCCCCAGACGATCGGCCTCTATTCGAACATCGGCTACAGCCTGCTCGGCAACGTCATCCGCAACGTCAGCGGCCAGGCCTATCCGGACTATGTGCGCTCCCGGATCCTTGCACCGATGGGCATGGCGCGATCCGGCTTCGCCACCGAGGCCGGCCTCCCGGCGCGCTCGCGCCTCTATTATCAGGACGGACGCCCTACCCCACCGCTGGAGCTTCGCGACCAGCCGGCCGGCGGCCTCTATTCCAGCGTCGAGGATCTGGCGCGCTACGCCATCGGCCTGATGAAAGCCTGGGGAGGGACGCCCAGCCCCCTGATCGACCCGGCTTCGGTCCAGGCGATGTTCCGCCTGTCGAACGATCACATCGCGGTCGAGACGAACAAGAAGGGCCTGGGCTGGTTCATGTTCCAGCGCGGCGGCGCGTTTGCGATGTATCATGCGGGAAGCACCGGTTTCGCCAACGCCGCTCTGCTGCTTCTCCCGCAAAGGCGGATCGCGGCCGCGATCCTCGTCAACAGCGTGGGCGGCGACGCCCTGGCGAGCGAGTTCGCCTTCCGGGTGCTCGAGGACAACGGACTGAAGACAGCGGATATCCGCCCCGCGCCGCACCTCCCGCCGATCGATCCGAACGCCACGCCGGTTACCCTCGCGACCGAAGCCATGGCCGCGCACGTCGGCGACTATCCCCGAAAACGCACCTTCGCGACCGTCGCGCTCGATGGGGACGATCTGATGCTACAGCAGCCCGACGGGCGGGTCCGGCTGCGCCCATTGTCGGATGGCAGCTTTCAGCCCCTCACCGAGGCGGCGGGCGCGCAGTCACAGGCGGTCGTCGGGGAGCGCTACCGCTTTGCCGAGGTCGGCCCGTACCACGTCCTGTTCAGCCAGTCGGACGACGGAGAGCATCAGGCGGGATATCGCGTCGTCACAGCGCCGCTGGCCGATTCTTGGCGCGCGCGCGTCGGACGCTACGACCATTTCGGCTATCAGATGCCCGGCGCCGAACAGATCCTCGCCGCCGAGATCAAGGTCCTGGAAGAGCGCCTGCTGCAGCTGACGCTGGTCTATAACAGCGGTGCCTTCACCTATCCGTTGGTGGTCGCCGGATCGCGGCGTGCTTTCACCGGTGGCCTCGGACCCGAGACGACGGGAGAACTCGTCCGCTTCGGCGAAGACGACGTGCTCATTTACTCCGGCCTGACCTTTCGCCGATCCGCCGAATAGGCTGCGCCCACGCCGCTGGGTTTGGACGGTATGTTCGTCTTCGATTTCGGACCGCACAGAGGCTTTCTGACAATGCCCGGAAAATTGGCGCCGACGCCGCATCGCCAACCACTTCACGCTTGGCTAGTCTGAAATCCGTTGCGGTGAGAGACGGATATGATTGAGAATCAAGGCGGCGGGACCAGGGATGAACGGCGCCTTTCCTCGGGAGGGCGCCTCGCGGGGTCGGCATTTCCCGGGCATGCCGACGCTCTCGCCGACATCACGGCTTACCGATGATTGGCGCGGAGATTTCCGGCAGGCGGATTGGCACCGAGGGCAATCCGATCGCCATTGTCGATGGATTCCACCCGGATCCCTTTCGCCTCCGTGCCGACGCAATCGCTGCGTCGTTCGAACCGGCGCTTTTCCACTATCCCGGGGTCCGGGCGCCGCTTCCCGACGATTATTTCGCGGCTGTCCGCCCGGCGCTGACCGCGGCCCTGCGTCAAGTCTTCGGCCATTCGGCCGGGATCACCCTGCTCGATGCCAGCTTCTCGATCGTCACCACGCCTCCGGGCAGGTTGAGCCTCGGACAGTGCCTGCCCCATGTCGATGCGATCGAGCCGAACCGGGTCGCATTGGTTCACTATCTCGACCCCGCAGGCGGTGACGGCACCGCCTTCTTCCGGCACCGTGCGACTGGCTATGAGTCGCTCGATCCCGAGAGAGGCCCCCACTATCGGGAACGACTGAACGAAGAGCTGCGCCTCGTGCTGCCGCCGCGCGCTTATCCGGTCGGCGATAGCGCTTTGTTCGAGCAGGTGGCAGCGGCCGAGGCACGCTTCAACCGCGCGGTGATCTATCGCAGTGCCTTGCTCCACAGCGGCGCGATCTCAACGGACTCGCCGCTGAGCGCCGATCCAGCAACAGGCCGCCTGACGATCACTGCCTTTATGTCCATCGACTGAATCCCGATCGGCACCGTATCGGCAGCGGCGGAGCGTGGGACTTACCCCGTCACGCGTGCAATTGCGTATCGAAGATGGCCGGGGCATCGGCGTCCAAAAATGCGCCGATCGCGGCACAATCCGATGCTGCGGCCTGATAGGCGGCCTCGTCCTTTGCCTTGACGATGAATCGCTTATAGGCGTCATAGGCATTGGCCTGGACCATCAGGAAGCCGCTGAAGGTCTTGGAGAACGCCCGTATCCGTGGTGGACTCGCGATGGGATCGAGCAGCCCGACTCCCTGGGGAGACACGAAGACGTTCCCCGCGCCAAATTCCCCGACGAAGACAAGGCCGCCTTCCACATTATCCTGCCGGATCCGCTCGTCATAGGCGGTGATCTGCTCGACTGCCGCATCGCCCGGGGCCGGCGCGAAGCGAAGGGCGCCGATTTCCTTGCCCCGCAGATCGACGCGCGACAGCGCCTCCGAGACGCCGGCCGGGAGCCTCTCGGCGACCCGATCGGTTGCCGAATCGATCACGAGCGAACCGGCGAGTTCGCCGTAAAGCTCCGGATCGGCAGCTTTCAACGGAGCGAGCCAGCGTCGCGTCATTTCGGGGAGGTCCCCCAAATTCTCGATCATGGTCCGTGGCAGATATTGTAGTTGCCTGCGCCACCATGCGCGTCCTGGGGAAGCGGGCCAGATCAGAGATCCTCATACCACAGTCGGCGCGCTCCGCCGCCCTCGATCAACGCTCAGCGGCCGTTGACGGACCAATGCGGCGGATCGGTCGCCAGCTTGTGGAGGCCGTAAGTGGCGCCAACCGCATGGAGATCGGTGTTGGTGTTGCCCGAGCGTGGCTGATCGATGCGGTTCGTTCGACCGGCGGCGTCGATAACGTCGATCGGGCTGTCCCAACTGATCGCCATGTCGATCGCAGTGCCTTCGATATGGTTCGAGGTGAGCGAGGGCTTGAAGGCGATGTGGAAGAGATTGACCATCGCCTGCGCGGCACGGCGCGAAACGGCTGGGTCGCCATGATCCCAGAGAATGTCCACCTCCGGATTGGCCGGCACCGCGCCGGGCTGCACGGCGCCATGCGCGACTTGCCAGGCATAATGCATGATCCAGGCGCGGTTGCGGTTGCGGCGCGTGGCGCTCACCCGCACCGTCGCTCCCGCGCGCTGCAACGCCGCGATGAACGCGCTCGCCTGAGTGGCGAAGGCCGGCGCGAGATCGGCAACGCGATCGCTATTGGGGAAGCGGGCCTCGTTCGCGCGGAACCAGGCGGCGCCGCTGAGCTTGGGCAATGCCGCCTGGGCGCGCAGGCGGTCGCGCAGCAGCGAGGTCGGCTGGCTGTCGGACAGCGCCGTCCAGGTCCGGCCATTGGGATCGACGCGCCCGTCCGAGCGCGTGCCCATCACCAGCGACTGGTAGCGGCCGATCGCCGCCATGGTGGCATTGTCGATGATGCCCGTCGTCGGCAGTGGCTGGATCCCCATCTCGCCGACACGCAAATTGAGTAGCTGTTGCACCTGCACGACATCGGCGGGGACGTTGGCGCCGCTGCGACCGACGGATCCGGTGATCGGCATGATCAGTCTTCGATCCTGGGATCGTAGCGGTCGAGCAGGCGCTGGACCGCGCGGTTGCGCGCGTGGATGCGCTTGAGCCGCGCGAGCTGCGCGTCGGCACCCGTGCACAACCGCAGCTGCGCCGCCTGGATCTGCGCCTGGCGGGCCTCGTCCGGCGAGTCCTCGCCGCGGAAATGGTCGCACTGGTCGCGGCGCGCGACATAGGCCCGCACGTCGCGGGGCAGCCGGCTCTGATCGGCAACCGAAGCCAGGGCGAGGAAGCTGGCCAGGATCATGCCGCGATCAGCCCCTCGCTCACCAGCGTGCGCAGGCCGCGATCGAGCGCATCGTCGCCATCCAGGCCGGCCTCGCGCGCCACTTCGATCAACGCTGCCCGGTCGCGCGTTCCGTCGAGATGGACGAGCACATGGCGCGGCCCGAATTCGGGGATCGTCATCAGCCGGTGATCGAGCGTGCAGACATTCTCCATCCCCTCCCCCAGCATCGCACGGATAAGCGGGCTGGCGCGCGGCCGCTCGCTGACCTGCGCGGCATAGGGTTCGGGGGTGGTGCAGAGGTCGATCAGCCCGGCGTCGAACATCTCGAACAGGGCGATCTTGCGCGCCGGCGTATCGACCAGCTCGCTCACTCGAATCCGCGCCGGCCGGGCATCGACGAGCCTGCCGAGTGCCTCGGCAAGCGGCGCGTCCTGCACTTCGAAGGCATTGGCGTTCATCCGGAACATGCCCTCCGCATCGCGCCGACAGCGCGTGGCGGCATAGAGCCGGTCCAGCGCCGCGAGATCGATCCGCCGCTTCGGACGCACGCGATCGCGCACCAGCAGCGTCTGGCGGAAGAAACGAAAATCATGGATGTCGCGCGCCTTCAGGATGCGGACGAGCTGCGTGGTGGGATCGTTGCCCGGCACAACCTCGTCGGGCAGGAACGCATCGCCCATCTGCTCGCGATCGGCATCGCCGAGGAACTGGAGCCCGTTCGCCGCCGCAGCGGCCACGACCTCGCCCAGCGACTGCGGATGGAAATGAGGCCCGAGCTCGTCATGGCAGAGCACCGACCAGGGCTTGTCGAGCGTATGTTTCGCCGCATCGCGCAGCGCCGTCTGGGCGGGATTCTCACGCCCCTCAGGCTCGGCGGCGAGCGAAGCGAGATAGGCGCGCGCCGCCTGCCGCCGCTCGTCGCCCTCAAGCCCGTCCAAGGCGAGGAGAAGCGCCTCGCGCAAGACGAGGCGGATATGCCCACCCGGCATCGCATTGTAGCTGACAAAGGCGACGCCGTCGGGCGCGAGCAGCTTGCCGATCAGCGCCATCGTCGCCTCGCGCACCGCGGGCGGCACCCAGGCATAGACGCCGTGCGCAACGATATAGTCGAAAGGCCCGTCAAGCCGCTCGGCCGCGTCGAGGATGTCGAGCGTCAGCAACTCGGCATTGGCGATGCCGGCCAGCGCCCGCCAGCGCTCGCCCCGCGCCACTGCGGTGGGCGCCAAGTCGAAGCCGGTGAACCGTGCCCCGGGCCAGGCGGCGGCGAGCGCGAGCAGGTTCATCCCGTCGCCCGCGCCGATCTCCAGCACACGGGCGCTGGCGATCGGCGGCGGCGACAGGCCGGCCAGCCGCGCGATCGTCGCCAGCCGATCGGGCGCGGTCTGGCTGAAGATCGCGCTCGGATAGGCGAGTGCGTCATAGGCAGTGGGCGCGGGCGCGCTCATTCGTTCTGCTGATCAAGCTGCTCGGCGACCTGGGCATAGAAGCGCGCCGAAGCGGCATTCTTCTGGGCCTGGAAGCGCGCGCTTACCGCCCGCGCCGCCTTGGCCGCGACATTGAACGAGTCGATCCGCACCTGCGGCTCGAGATCGCCCTGAACAAGGTCGTCGCCGGTGAACTTGCCGACGACATAGCCGCCATCGACGTTGATCGCGCCGATCACTGGCACGCCGTCGCGCAGCTCGCCATAGAAGGAAGCGACCGCCTTGCCGCCGTCCCGACGCACCAGCGCGCCGAGGCCCGAGGCCTTGCCGCCCGGGCAATCGCCGATCCAGTTGGTCGGCCCGGCGGTCAGCGACTTGGGCGCGACGAAGCGGCACTTGCTGGCCGGGTCCTGCGACCAGGCAAGCTGATCCTGAGCCGCTGCCGGAGCAGCGGTCGCGATGGCGACGGGCGTTGCCGCCGCCGCTGATGTCTCAGGCGCAGCCACGGCATTGGCCGGCACCTCATTGTTGCGGGATGCGACCACCGGATGGCAGCCGAGCAGCGCGACGGCGGCGCACCCGCCGAACAGGAACCGCGCGCTCATGGGTTGGGGAAGCTTGCGATCAGCGCTGCGCCACATTCGAAATGCATTGCATCCTCCGTTCGGAAGCCTGCCCCCCAATACCAACCGCGGGCATTGAAGAAGGGAGCGAGCAGGACGAGCCCGTGATAGACCTTGTTGTCACCCCGGACGTCGAGCTTGCCGTTGATCTTGAGATCGACCGCGGTGCCCCAGCTATGGTTGGAGATCGACGTCGATGATCCGCGCACGTTGCGGACCACCTTCATCCCAGCCGAGCTCAGCGAACTATAGAGATCGGGGATCGAACGCTGCACGTCGAGCAGCACTTCGCGCAGGCTCGCGACGGCCGGACGCAAGCCGGTGACGCGGAAGGGCCCGACGGACTCGGTGCTCATCATCGCCGCCAGCTTGGCGTTGGTGATCGGCTGGTCGTTCTGGCTGTAATTCTCGCGCGGGGCGCCGAACTTGCCGAGCAGCAGCCGGTTGCCGGGCGAGGTCAGGCCGCGATTGATCGAGCCCCGGTCTGGCTTCGGCACCAGCGTGGTATAGGATGCCGAGCTGTTGCCCGGCGTCGGCGCGGCGGCCGCGGGCGGCGGCGTCGCCTTGCCGATGATCGCAGGCGCTCGGCTCGCGCCGCTGGCGGCAGCGGCGAGCCGCGGCGGCGTCCGGACCGGCGTGACGGCTCGCGTCGGCGTGGCCGCTGCCCGGCCGCCCAAGCCTGCTGCCGTTCCACCCTGCCCCGTCAGATGCCGCCAGGTCGTCGCGTCCGGTTCGACCAGGCCGTCGGGATTGCGCATCAGCCGCCGCTGATAATTGACGATCGCCGAGATCGTCTTGGGCCCACATCGACCGTCGATCAGCCCGAGCTTCATCCCTGCCCTGGAGAGCAACGACTGCACCGCGATCGTATCGCCACGCGCATTGTTACCATTCAATCCAACCGAGCCCTGCAAACTCGCTGACATACCCCTACTCCCTACTGATGCCTCTTCGGCATGACCTATAGAAATGCACTCGCGCAGTGTTCTGGCCTGCGCCGGCGAATCACCCGGAGCCTGCGTATTTCATCCCTCGCCCATTGCTTCCGGAACACGCTCAGTCGTGTCGACTTGCTGATCGAGCGGTTCTGGTTTCCTTTCGCCCTTGATGTCGAAGCCGTAACTGAACCCGTCCGGCCCGGCGTCGACATGGATCGCCTCCACCTCGTCGCCCCGCATCTGGCGATCGAGCAGCGCGATCGACATCTCGGGGAGCATCGTGTTGGTCAGGATCGCGTCGATCACGCGCCCGCCCGACGCGACTTCCTTGCAGCGCGAGACGATCAGATCGACCACCGAGTCCGCGAAGCTGAGCCGGATCTTGTGGTTCTCCGCCAGGCGCCGGACGATCCGGCCGAGCTGGAGCTTGACGATGCCGGCGAGCATCTCTGGGCTGAGCGGATAGTAAGGCAGCACGAGCAGCCGGCCGAGCAGCGCCGGCGGGAACACCTTTAGCAGCTCGGGCCGCAGCGCGCCGGCGAGCGCCTCGGGCTCGGGCTTCATTTCCTCGTCCTCGGCCAGGTTCATCACCAGATCGGTGCCGACATTTGAGGTGAGCAGGATGATCGTGTTCTTGAAATCGATGAACCGGCCTTCGGAATCGTTCATGAATCCCTTGTCGAAGACCTGGAAGAACATCTCGTGCACGTCCGGGTGCGCCTTTTCGACTTCGTCGAGCAGCACCACCGAATAGGGCCGGCGCCGCACCGCCTCGGTCAAAACCCCGCCCTGGCCATAGCCGACATAGCCGGCCGGAGCGCCCTTGAGCGTCGAGACGGTGTGCGCCTCCTGGAATTCGCTCATGTTGATGACGATCAGCGAATCGTCGCCCGAAAACAGCAGCTCCGCCAGCGCGTGTGCCGTCTCGGTCTTGCCGACCCCAGAGGGGCCGCAGAGCATGAACACGCCGACCGGCTTGTTGGGATTGTCGAGCTTGGCGCGGCTGGTCTGGATGCGCTTGGCGATCGCGTCCAGCGCATGGTCCTGGCCGACCACGCGCGCCTTGAGCTGATCGGCGATGGTCAGCACGCTGGCAATCTCGTCCTTGACCATGCGGCCGACCGGGATCCCGGTCCAGTCGCCGACCACCGCCGCGACGGCATCGGCATCGACCACGCCGAACACCATCGGCGCGTCTTCCTGCGCCTCGCGCAGCGCCACAATCGCCACGTCGAGGGCGTCCCGCAGTTCGGCCTCGTTGGCGGGCTCGCCCTCGGCTTCGGCACGGGCGTCGCGCAGTGCGGCGCGGGCCTGGACGACGGTCTCGAGCGCCTGTTCCTCGCGCTTCCACTTGGCTTCGACCGCATCGCGCGCGACACGGGCCTCGGCCAGTTCCTCGTCGATCCGCGCGAGGCGATCGTCGGCGCGATACTGGCCGCTCGCCTCGCGCGCGACGACTTCGCGCTCGACTTCGAGCAATTCCACCTTGCGGCGCCGGTCCTCGACGGCTGCCGGCGTCGCATGCTGCGATACCGCGACGCGCGCGCAGGCGGTGTCGAGCAGGCTCACCGCCTTGTCGGGCAGCTGCCGCGCGGGCACGTAGCGCTGCGACAGCGTGACGGCGGCCGCCACCGCCTCGTCGAGCACGACGACCTGGTGATGCGCCTCCATCATCGGCGCGACCGATCGGATCATGTCGATCGCCTTGTCGGTCTCGGGCTCGCCGACATCGACGGTCTGGAAGCGGCGAGTGAGCGCCGGGTCCTTCTCGAAATACTGGCGATATTCGGCATAGGTGGTCGCCGCGATCGTCCGCAGCCGGCCGCGGGCCAGCGCCGGCTTGAGCAGGTTCGCGGCATCGCCAGTCCCCGCCTGCCCGCCGGCGCCGATCAGCGTGTGCGCCTCGTCGATGAACAGGATCACCGGGGTCGGCGAGCTTTCGACTTCGTCGATCACCTGGCGCAGCCGCTTTTCGAACTCGCCCTTCACGCTCGCCCCGGCCTGCATCAGCCCGATATCGAGCGTGCGCAGCGTCACGCCCTGCAGCGCCGGCGGCACGTCGCCATCGGCGATACGGCGGGCAAATCCTTCGACCACCGCGGTCTTGCCGACGCCGGCCTCGCCGACCAGGATCGGATTGTTCTGGCGGCGGCGCAGCAGGATATCGACTACCTGGCGGATTTCGGCATCGCGCCCGACGATCTTGTCGAGCTCGCCGGCCTTGGCCTTGGCGGTGAGGTCGATCGAATATTTGCCGAGCGCCTCGCCCGGCCCCGCAACCCCAGCGCCCGCAGGCGCGTCATCGCCCGCAGGCGGCGCGGCGTCGCGCTCGGTCGCCTCCGCCGAGGCCTTGACCACCGTCTCGAAATCGCTGCCCAGCTTCTCGGCCTGGACCTTGCGCCACTCGCCGCTCAGCGCGAACAGCGTGTTGCGCAGCGTCGGCGTCTTGAGCATGCCGTAGAGCAAATGCCCCGTCCGCACCCGCGCAGCGCCAAACTGGAGCGAGGCATAGAGCCAGCCCTTCTCGATCGCCTCCTCGATCTGCGGCGCGAAGTCCGAAATCGCCGTGGCGCCGCGCGGCAGCGCGTCGAGCGCGGCAACGACATCCTCGACCAGCCGCGTGTCGTTGAGCCCGAAGGCGGTACGAATCGCGGCGATGTCGTTGCGGGGATCCTGCAGCAGGATGTGCACCCAATGGGCGAGCTCGACATAAGGATTGCCGCGCATCTTGCAGAAGCTGGTCGCGGTCTCGATCGCCTTGAGCGCGGTTGCATCGAGGCGTCCGAACAGGGCGGTGCGGCTGATCTCGGTCATCAAATTCCCCCTAGTGCGGCATGGGCAGGACGAAGCCGCCGCAAATGCGCATCCGATCTGATCCGGTCGGTCTTTTTCGGGCCGACCCATCCCGTCCAGCCGAGCCGGGTGCGCCCGTCGAGCCGTGCCGCGGGAACGTCGCGCTCGGCGATTTCGATCCGCATGTCCCATTCGAGATGGCTTGGCGCGAACGCATCGAGTGCTTCGGACGCGATCGCGAAGCGCGGCCCCGAAGGCAGGAGCTTCTCGAACTCGGCGAAGGAACGCGCGCCAATCACGACGCTGAACGCGTCCGAGGCCATGCGGATGCGCTCGCCCAGCACCAGGTCGCCACCTAGGGTGGCGAAGCTGCGGCCCAGGCGGCTGCGGTCCTCGCGCGGGATCTCGCGCCACTGCGGGCGATATTCGATCACGGTTACCGGCTGGCCGAGCAGATGGCCGAGCGCATCCTCGATCCCGATCGCGCTGCGCCGAGACGCGAACAGCGCGGCATAATGGACCCGCGCCCGCGCGGTGAACTGCGCCTTGTCGGACACGCCTTCGGTCGCGCCGGACAGCGCCGCGAGATAGTCGGCGAAGCGGTCGTCCGCAGGCCGATCGGCATGCGCCACCGGCTGCGACTCCGCCCAGGCGCGGTAGAAGAATTGCAGCATCCGATTGGCGAGCACATCGAGCCAGCGCCCAAACGGCCGCCGCTTGGCATAGCGATGCTCGAAGCTGGCGAATTCGGTGAGGTGGATCGGCAGCGGACCGTTGGGGCCGGTAAGCCCCAGCCAATAGCCGTTGAGCTGGATGCGCTCGCCCCGCGGTTCGGCCGAATGGAGCGTCGGCGCCGGGAAGTGCATCGCGGGCACTTGGGCCAAGTCGACGATGCTCTGCGCGGGGCGGCGCGCGCGGCCGACGCGCGGCAGATGGGGGGCACGCGCCTCCGCCCCGCGCACCGCGGGGAACATTCCGAACTTGCGGGCCTGCGTGCCGACACGGGCCAGGAAGCTCAGATGTTGTGCTGGCGCCCCATCCTCGGCGGCCATTGCGCGATCTCTCCCTCGTTCGGGCTGAAGAAGCTGCACTCGGTGAACGCATTGATGCTGGCGAATTCGGCCAGGAAGCGTTCGAGCACGGCGGTGAACAGGAACATGCCGCCTTTGTCGAAGGCGGCATCGTCAAGCTTGATGCGGATCTTGTGGCCGCGGGCGAGCGCCATCCGGTCGAGCCCCGGGACGCGGCGCATGACCTTGGACGATCGGATCGCCAGCACGCCGTCGATCTGCCGGCGCAGCGCGGCATCGTCCTGCCGCCCATAGAGCGCGAGATGGTCGCGCAGGGCCGAGGGGTCGTCATGATCCTCGGGCGCCAGCGTCACGTAATTGGGCGTGAGGTGGGCGATCACCCGCCAGGCGGCATCACCCAGCCCCAGCGGGGGCCGCGGCCGCGTCGGCGCGCGCAGTACCGTGACGGCGCGCGCGGGCACGCCCGACACAGTGAAGTGCCGGTCGCCGCGGAAGGTGAGCAGTTCGGGCAGTTCGCGATTGGTGACCAGCGCGCGCACGGCCAGCTCGTGCACGTCGTCCAGCCGCGCGGCGTCGCCGGGCGAGGTCAGGCTGATCCAGGTCTCGGTGCCGACATATTCGCTGCGACGGCGCAGCCGCTGCTCGCGGGTCGAAAGCCGGCGCGGGCGCAGCTGGGTCGAATAGAACAGGGCCTCGCGCCAATCATAGAGCAGCGCCCCGAAGGCATAGAGCGGGGCCACCGTCCGCGCATCGACATTGTCGCGGGCATAGGCCTTGACCTCGGTGAGCCGGAACACCTCAAAATCATAGCGCTTGGTGCGATCGGGAATGACGTGCAGCTCATGGTCGTGCGGGCGTACCTGAACGCGATCGAGCTGCTTTTCGAACAAATTGATCGCCGGCGTCGCGAACAGCTTGAAATTGCTGGCATCCACCGCGCGCGCCAGCGCCGGCGAGGAGCGGCCGAACAGCAGCACCACGTCGCAGGCGCGCGGGCTCTGCTTGAAGGCGCGGTCGAGATCCCTGAGCTTGGCGAACAGGAAGCGTTCGGGGCAGGCGAAATATTCGGAGAGCAGGCGATAGCCGCGAAACGCGCGCTGGTCCGCCGGCAACAGCGCCTCTTCGTCGGCGAATCCCACTTGCTCGGGCTTGGGCAGCGACAGCCAGGGCGCGTTCGGCGTCGCGTCAGCCGAGCGGCCGAGCACCGCGAGCGTCTCGCCGATCAGCTGGCGATAAAGCTCATAGGGCACCGCCTCCGCCCCATGCAGATAGAGCGGCAGCTCCTTGACCGGCACCTTGGGCAGCTCCGCCCCCGGCGTCGCGACGAAGCGCAGCCGCAGCCCCGCCTCTGCCCGCACATTGGCCGCCGCGGCATAGGGTGCCACCGCCGCCCGGGTCGAGAAATACTCGGCCTCGGCGAGCTTCAGCGGCCACAGCGTCACTTCGTGCCCGGTGCGGAAGATCACCGGCGCATTGTCCTGGTCGCCGGCAAAGGCAGTCAGCTGCGTGCCGTGCGGGACCTTGTGCCCCTTGAGCAGCACCTGGTCGCCTTCCTTGGGATCGAAGCCGGCGACGCAGATCGAGGGCATCGGCGCCAGGTAATGCGGCTGGATCGCATGGAGCAGGTGCGACGTGAATTCGGGATATTGGTCGGCGAGCTTGAGCTGGACGCGTGCTCCCAGGAACGCGACGCCCTCGAGCAATCGTTCGACATAGGGATCGGGATCGGTCGGCGTCTTGAGGCCGAGCCGCCCGGCGACTTCCTCATGCTCCTCACCGAATTCGCGCGCCGCTTCGCGCAAATAGGCCAGCTCGTCATTGTAATGGCGCAGGAGGCGCGGATCCATGGCGCGCTACTCCGTGACGTCGACCGCGACGGTCTCGGGATCGACCTCGGTGCGGAACTTGACCGGCATGGCGTGTGCTGCCGCAGTGATGTCGCCGCGGATCACGAAGGTGATCGTGTTGGGCCGATCGGGATTGTCGGCCGGATCGACGGTGAGCGACTGATCGGCGAGCCGTGGCTCGAAGCGGCGGATCGCCTTGCGGATTTCCCGCGCGCGCTGGAGGATCATCCGCCGGGTCAGCGACTTGCCGGCCAGGTCGCTCAGCCCATAATTGACCACCGAGTTCTGGACGTGCGGATAGGGTTCGAGGTGGTGCAACGCCTCGATATTGGTCGTGTTGAGCAGCCAGGCCAGCTCGCGCCGGATCGTCGCCCGCAGCGCCGCTTCGTTGAAGCGATCGAGCTTGGGCACGGCATAGTGGCGGAACTTCTCGCGGGCGACCTGCGGCGTCTCGGATTCGATGTCGCGCAGGCCCGAAATGTCGAGATCGGCGACCAGCTTGTCGAACAAGGTGGGCGTGAGGCGCTGGCGGACGGCCATGGCGCTCAGCCGAAGCTCAGCGCGCGCAGCGAGAGCAGCGCATGATCCCCGCCGTCGGACAATGTCCAAAGCCTTTGACCAGAACCAGCTTGGCCCCACTCGGTATCGCTCCACGACGTCGCGCGGCCGAGCCGTTCGCTCACGTCGCTCGCCGATTCCGAACCCGGATAACGCGCGGGCAGGAATGCCGCGACCGACTGGCCCGATCGGAAGGCGATCTGCACCGGATACCAGATCAGGTCGCGCAGGTCGCGCGGGCCCTCGCTGGTGATGCTCGTCACCTGGTCAAAGCCCTGGAGGCCATAGCGGCCGCCGATGATCGCCTCGAAACTGGGGCCGAAGCGCGAATCCGCATCCGCGATCCAGTCGAACTCGACGTCGTTGAAGCGGCCGGGCATATCGGGGGCAGCGTCGAATGCAGCATCGCGCGCCGCCTCGCCCTGCTCGATCCGGCCCTGGCCGAAATGTTCGAGCGCATCGATCACGCCTTCGAGCCAGCCGCTCGCGACATGCTGCCGGGCCCGCGCGGTGCCGGCGAACACGGCCGCGCGCTCGCGCTCGGCGTCGATCGCCTGGCCATAGGCCACGGCCAGCATCTGTGCTTCACCCGAAAGCTGGGCGAGCGTGTCGAGCTGGCGGCGCGCCTTGTCCCACTCCCCCGCCGCAGCGAGCAGCTGGAACAGGAACATCCGCGCCTGCTGATTGGCGGGCTCCGCCCGGACGGTCTCGACGAGCGCGGAGCGCGCACCGTCGAGATCGCCGGAACGAAGCAGTGTGTCGGCATCCGACATCGTCGCTGAACCCTTCAGGCTCAGGCGGCGACGTTCTGCCGGATGTCGTAGCTCGCCGTAACCACGCCGCCTTCCTTGCTGCCCGAGCGGCTCTGCGGCTGGTAGTCGAAGGTCACCTTGGCAGTGTTGAACACGATCGATTCCATGATCGCGTCGCCATGGCTCGCGCCCTGGTTGTCGACCGAGGAGACGATCACGTCCTCGAGCTTGATCTTGTAATAGGTCAGCGGCTGCTGATCATCGCCCGCCTTTTGCGAGTAGATGATGATTTCCTTGATGTGCTTGCCCGAAGCGCAGGCGCTGAACAGCTTCGGCGAAGACTTGTCGACTTCCTTCACGATCGCGATGTCGCGGATCTCGGCCTTGCCCGAGCCGCCGCCCGCGCCGCCGGTGTGGAACGAGCCGTGCTGAGCCGCCCCGAAGTTGAACGACACGATGTCGATCTCCTTCTCATGACCCTTCTTCTGGCTCTCGCCTTCGATCCCGTCGATCTTCAGGAACAAATCAACTGCCATCACCTACCTCCATAAGTACGCGGAATTGCGTGATAACTTTTAACTTGGACTATTGCAGTAATGCTTCAGTTCAACGCTACAGCGTTGAATCGAGCCAAAGTTCAGACAGACCGTGGCAGGCGTGAAACCATGCTCAGCGCGATGTCCATTCCTTCCAGCTGATAGTGGGGTACGAACATGAACTTACCCTTGTAGTAACCAGGGTTCTCCTCGTCCGGCGTGACTTCGATCTTGGCGTCCTTCAGCGGCAGGCGCGCCTTGGTCTCCTCGCTCGACGAGTTCGGCGCGCCATCGACATATTGCAGCACCCAATTGTGCAGGTCGCGCTGGAGCTGGTCGGCCTCGCGATTGCCGCCGACCCAGTCGCGCACCATGCACTTCAGGTAATGCGCGAAGCGGCAGCTGGCGAAGATGTACGGCAAGCGCGCCGACAGGTTCGCGTTCGCCGTCGCATCGACATTCTCGTAATTCTTCGGCCGGTGCAGCGTCTGCGCGCCGATGAAGGTCGCCTGGTCGGTGTTCTTGCGGTGAATCAGCGCGAGCATGCCCGCGGCCGAAAGCTCCGCCTCACGCCGGTCCGAGATCGCGATCTCGGTTGGGCACTTCATGTCGATGCCACCTTCGTCGGTCGGGAAGGTCGCGGTCGGCAGGTCCTCGACCGTGCCGCCCGATTCGACGCCGCGGATGCGCGTGCACCAGCCATAGGTGTTGAAAGCCTCGGTGATCCGGGTGCCCATCGCATAGGCGGCGTTGAGCCACAGATGCTGGTCGTGCGCGCCTTCGGTCTCTTCCTCGAAATCGAATTCATCGACCGGCTCGGTCTTCGCGCCGTAAACCGGGCGGCCGAGGAAGCGCGGCATGGTCAGCGCCATGTAGCGGCTGTCTTCCGAGTTCCGGAACGAGCGCCAGGCCATATATTCCTGCGCGTCGAACAGCTTGCCCAGGTCGCGCGGATTGGCGAGCTCGGTCCAGCTCTCCATGCCGAACAGCGGCGGCGCCGCCGCGGCGATGAACGGCGCATGCGCCGCCGCACCGATCTTGGCCAGGCCCTTCATCACTTCGAGGTTCGGCGCGGTGTGATCGAAATAATAGTCGCAGACGAACGCGCCATAGGGCTGGCCGCCCAGCTGGCCGAACTCGCTTTCATAGACCTTCTTGAACAGCGGGCTCTGATCCCAGGCCGCATCCCGATACTGGCGGAACATCTTGCGACATTCCTCCTTCGAGATGTTCATGACCCGGATCTTCATGTCCTTTCCGGTCGAGGTGTTCATCACCATGTAGTGGAGGCCGCGCCACGCGCTCTCGAGCGCCTGGAACTCCTCCTGGTGGATGATCTCGTTCACCTGCTCGGTGAGCTTGCGGTCGATCGCCGCGCGCATCGCATCGACGGTCGCATAGACGTCGTCGCCGATGATCGCCGCATCCTGCAGCGCCTGCTGCGCCAGCGTCTGCACCGCCACCTCGATCCGGTTCTTGCGGATGTCGTCGGCCGGCTTGAACTCCTTCTGGAGGAGCGTCGAAAATTCGTCGAACTGCAGGGCCTCGGCCTGGGGCTGCCCCTGCTCCTGAAGTGCCTCTTGCGCCATAACGCCTATCTTCCCTTTCAAGCCTGCTCGGCGGGGCCGGTCTCGGCCGCCGCGGTCTCGTTGCTCGCCGCGCGCGCGGAGCTGAGCGCCGAGAGCAAGGCCGGATCCTTGAGGACCTTTTCGAGCAGGTCCTGCGCGCCTTCCTTGCCGTCCATGTAGATGAGGAGATCCTGCAGCTGCTGCCGCGCCTCGAGCAGCTGCGCGAGCGCGGGCACGTTCTTGACGATCTCGCCCGGGGTGAAGTCGTTGATCGTCTTGAAGGTGAGGTCGACGCCCAGCTTGCCGTCACCGGTCAGCGTGTTCTGGACCGTGAAGGCCGCGCGCGGCGCGATCGCTTCCATCCGCTCGTCGAAATTGTCCATGTCGAACTCGACGAAGTCGCGCTTCGACAGGTCCTTCTTCTCGACATGGCTCTTGCCGGAGAGATCGGAAAGCACGCCCATCACGAAGGGCAGCTCGATCTTCTGCCGCGAGCCGTAGGTCTCGACCTCGTACTCGATATGGACGCGCGGCGCCCGGTTCTCCTTGATGAAACGCTGTCCACTCTTCGCAACCATCGGAACCGCCTTTCGTCGCCCGGTTCGGGCATTCTGTCCAAAATCAGAGGCCAAAGATCAGAGCTGGGGATCGATTTCAGTAGCCGGAACTTTCCTCCTCCGGACGCGCGAGCAGCACCGAACCGGCCTCGGCCATGCCGCCCGGTGCGATGTCTCGAAGGATTGAGAGGAAATCCATGGCAATCCACCCCCGTACTCGACGCAGTGCAACGGGTATCGGGCTCGCTGGTTCCCTGCGCGAATAATATTCCATGATCGCATCGAGCGCCCGGGCCACGTCCTCGCGCGATTCGATACGGCCGGCACTTGCCGACGTCGGCTTTCCCGGCGTCGTTTCGGCGCCGTCATCGTTCGCCGGCTCGATCGCTTCTTCCGGAATCGACACGTACGGCGCGATCCATCGCAGCATATTGTCGATCGTCTGATAGGTCGGCTTGAAATCGGTGCCGGTATCGCCTTCGGCGTTGGCCATCAGCGCCTGGTCGGCGCGCTCGATCGCCGATCGCATCGAGCGCAGCGCCGCCATGGTTTCGCTCAGCGCCTCGCCCGGCATCTCGCCGACGGCGTGGCGGAACATGCCGAACCCGTCGGCGCCCTCCCCTTCCGCTTCGAACCGCTCGAGATCCTCGGCGCTGTAGTCGCCGAGCCGGGCATGCTGGATCAACGCAATCCGCTTGAGCGGCCCCAGGAAGGTGCCGATCCGCGTCAACGATTCGCACGGCGCCTTGCGGCCCTGCAGCCCATATTCCTCGAGCGAGGGATGCAGCACGTCCCAATAGGATTCGAGCAGGCCGGCGAGCATCTCGCAACCGGTGACGACCACGTCGAGCCGCCCCATCCGCGCACCGGCGCGGGCGAGATAGACGGCCAGCCACAAATCTTTGCTGCGCTGGCTCTGCCCTTCGATTTGCGAGACGACTTCGCGCCAATCGACACTGGTCGGATCCTCCTCGAACGCCTGTTCGATCTGCTGGCGCTCGGGATCGTCATACAGGTCCTGCCCGCCCGGAGATTCCTCCGAGACGGGGGCGAGCAGTTCGCCGATCGGCATCAACACCGGTGCAGTCCCGACAAATCCCACTCCTCCGAAAGCAAATGCGCCACGACGACGGGAATCAGGAAATCAGCCTCGCCTCAACGCGACGGTTATGCGGATCGTCGCTGCGCCTGCCGGGCAGCGGAATGCTCGGTCCGAAGCCGCGAACTTCGACGCGGCTGCGCTCGACGCCCTGGCTCGACAGATAGGCGGCCACCGCCTCGGCCCGGCGCTTCGACAGCTCCATGTTGAACGGAACCCCGCCGATCGAATCGGTGTGTCCTTCGATCAGGAAGCGCTTGTCGCGCAGTTCCGGCATCATCAGCGACCGGGCGAAGATTCGCGCCTTGGCCATGCCGTCGCCGGTCAGCCGCGCCGAATTGAGCTCGAACCCGATCATCAGGTCGGCCCGCGGCCCATCTGATACGCGCGACGCCGGCGCATAGCTCGGTCGTGTGGCGGGATGCCGCGCCGCGACGGCATTCGAGCGCGTCGCCCGCGGCGCCACATAGGCACTCGCACTGGCGCGGACCGCCGGCCTCTCGGCCGGCGCAGCGCCCGGGCGGGCGATTCGGAACCCCTTGGTCGCCGGCGCGGTCCGCGTCGGCTGGTCGGCCTCGGGCACGTTGCCGCATTTCCCTGCAAAGGTGCAGAGATAGCCCTCGACCGTCGGTTCCGCCTGTTGCTGCGCGGCCGCAGGCGTTGCCGCCAACGCCATCGCAGAACCGGCAATCATCGACAGATAGGAAATACGCATGCACGTCCTCGCTGGCTCACCCCCCGGAGAACGCGCAGGTGTTAAAATGGCTCCGTAACGTTCGCAAGCCATTGGACGACGGGCCGATACGATAGACCGGTTGAAATGAAGGTGGAACGGTTTCCCGCGCCGGCTTGAACCCTTTCGCCGTCCAAGCGTAAGAGCATCGGGCAAGAGTAAGATCGGAGGCCGCGTTGTCTGGCACGTCGAGACTTTCCGAAATGTCGATCGATTTGGGCGACGAGCAGGTCGAGCTGGAGCGAATCGACAGCATGGAGAGCCTGAGTTCTCCGTTCACCATTACCGTCGACATATTTTCGCCACTGGAAATCGACATTCAGCCGCATTTGGGCAAGCCCTGCGGCCTCAAGGTCAGCGAGGATGGCGAGCTACGCCGCCATTTCCACGGGCTGGTGATCTCGGGCGAGTATATCGACGAATCGCCGACAGGCCATCGTTATCGACTGGTGCTGAAGCCGTGGAGCTTCTTCCTCGCCCAGAATCGCTCGATGGCGATCTTCCAGGACGTCACCGCGCAGGACATCATCAAGCAGGTGTTCCAGAACGCCGGCATCTCCGATTTCGAGTTCAAGCTGTCGGGCACGCCGCGGCCGCGCACCTATTGCGTGCAGTATCAGGAAAGCGACTTCGCCTTCGCGTCGCGGCTGATGGAGGAGGAAGGCTGGTATTATTTCTTCCGCCACGGTGCCGACAGCCATGTCATGGTGATCTGCGACGCCCCCTCGTCGCACAGCGCCGGCAATCCGCCGAGCCTCACCTATTCGCCCAATTCGGTCTCGGTCTTCTCGGCCGACTCCGCCGAGCGCGCGAGCCAGGGCAAATTCTACCTCCAGAGCTGGCACGAGCGGGTGAGCACCCAGGCCGGCTCGAAGGTGACCGTGCGCGACTGGGATTTCCGCGCGCCCAACCGCTTCGTCGAGGCCAAGTCGGAAAGCGAGGGCCAGCACGAGCGCGACGATCGCGAAGTCTATATCTATCCGGGCCGCTTCTACCATGAATCGATCGCCCCGGGCGAAGTCGAGAAGCATGGCGGAGAACGCAGCGAGACCCTGCTCGCCGGGATGCGCGCCCAGCGCCGCGTGTTCACCGGCGCCTCGCAGTCGGCAGGCCTGTCGACCGGCTTCAAGGTCGGCGTGACCAACCACCATGTCGGCCGGATGAACGGCGACTATCTGATCACCTCGGCCTATCACAGCATCGTCGCGGAAAGCTATCGCAGCGGCCAGAGCGCCCGCGAAGCCGCGTTCAACGTACGGTTCGAGGCGATCCCCGCCGACACCCGCTTCCATCCGCCCCAGGTGACGCCCCGCCCGATGGTCCAGGGCCTCGAAACCGCGGTGATCACCGGTCCGGCCGGCGAGGAGATCTACACCGATAAATATGGCCGCGTGAAAGTCCGCTTCCATTGGGATCGCGGGCCGACGCCAGGCGAATCCGCGACGTGCTGGGTGCGCGTGTCGCAGACGGGCGGCCTCGGCAACATCATCCTGCCGCGCGTCGGGCACGAGGTGCTGGTCGATTTCCTCGGCGGCGATCCCGATCGCCCGGTCGTGGTCGGGCGGGTGTTCAACGCGAACAACATGCCGATCTACGACCTGCCGGCCAACAAGACCCGCGCGCTGTGGCGCACGAAGCGCTATGGCGAGACGGGCGCCTATCCCAATGCCCAGCCGCTCGACAGCGGCGCCCCTGGCGCCAACGAGATCCGCTTCGAGGACAAGGGAGGCGCCGAGGAAATCTACGTCCATGCCGAGCGCGACATGAACACGCGCATCCGCCTGGCCGAGACGCATCATGTCGGCCAGGACCAGACCGTCAATGTCGGCCACGATCGCACCCGCAACGTCGTCAACGACGAGAATGTGAAGATCGGCAACGACCAGAACCTCACCATTATCGGCCAGCGCCACAGCATGGTCCACAAGGACGACATCATCGACGTCGATCAATCGTTCAAGCTCACTGCCACCACCAGCATCGTGCTGAAGGTCGGCAATTCGAAGATCGAGATGACACCGGACACGATCTCGATCACGTCGCAGAACATCAAGATCGGGGGAACCACCTCCGTGGCGATGCATTCCGATCAAAAAACCGACGTCAGCGGCAGCGAGCATGTCAAGATCGTCGGCGGAATGGTGTATATCAACTGACGGCGCAGCCCGGCGGCGAGAAGCTCGCTTGGATTGCGCCGGGTCGGAGCAGGGATGGCTAGCACATCGTCGTTCGTCGGTGCCGAACAAGGAATTGCGCCCCGCTCATGACTCTGCGTCTCGCCATCGCCAATCAAGGCCGGAATGCGCTCGAAAACGGCGCGCCGGCGGAGTTCGTGTTGGACGGGCGCGGGGCGCTGATCGGCCGATCGCCGAGTTGTGATTGGTGCTTGCCCGATCCGCGCAATCACATTTCATCGCGGCACTGCGAGATCCGGTACGAAGGCGGCGCGTATCTGCTGAGCGATCTCAGCATGAATGGCACCTTCGTCAACGGCCGACCCGAGCGGCTCACCCACCCGCATCAGCTCCGCGACGGCGATACGCTGACCATCGGGGGCTACGAGATTCGCGCGACGATCGCTTCCGGCGGCGCGGTCACGAATTCCGGCGGCGGCCGCTCGCACTGGGAAGGTTGGGGGCAGGAACCGGCGCCCCCATCGGCGCCCTCCCCCACGATGGCGAGCCAAGGCTGGGATCGCCAGGCGAGTGGCTGGGATGCGCCGCCCACGGCCGGCAAGGGCTGGGGCGCCGCACCGATCCCGCCGGCACAAAGCAACAACGACAGCTGGGGTCCCAGCGGCGGAGATCGCGCCACCCAGGGCTGGGCCCCTGCCCCACCGGCGCCGGAGGCTCCGGTCGCGTCGGCCTGGAACAACCAGGCGCCCGAGGCGAAGCCCGCTTCGGGCTGGTCGAGCGCCGCGCCCGATCGCCCCCCCGCGCCATCGCCCGACGACATATGGGGCCGGCTGGCCGAGGGCAATGTCGTCGACTGGGCGCGCGGCGGTTTCGGGCAGCCGATCCAGGACAATCCCGATCCGCTCGGGATCCGCCCGGCCGGTACCGAACAGGCCCTCGGCGTCGCCCCGGCACGGCCTTTCGGCACCCAGGATGCCCCCTCCTCCTCGCCGATCGGCGCGAGCGTTCCCGAGCATCATTTCGCGATGCCCGCCGCGCAGCCCGCGGGGCCCGCCGGCGTGGCGCCCGCTGCCCCCGTCGCCCCTCCGGCGCCCCCACCCGTCCCGGACTTCGCGCTGGTCGAAGCCTTCCTGCGCGCCGCCGGCGTCGAGGCGACGGTGCAGCAACGCAGCCCCGCCCTGCTCGATCGCGCGGGCCAGCTCTTCCACCGCCTCGTCGCCGGCCTGGTGGTGATGGTCGAGGCCCGCGCCCGCGCCAAGTCGCAGATGGGTGCGGAGGGCACGGCGTTCCAAGTCGATGGCAACAATCCGATCAAGTTCGCGCGCACGCCCGAAGAGGCGATCACGGCGCTGCTCAATCCGCCGGCGCGCGGCTTCCAGGATGCGGGCGCGGCGATCGAGAATGCGTTCTTCGATCTCCAATCGCATCAGATCGCCACGCTGCGCGCGATGCAGGGCGCGCTGCGGGCCACGCTCGATCGCTTCTCCCCCACGGCGATCCGCCAGCGCGCCGAAAGCCGCGGACTGCTCGCCCGAATCCTGCCCGGCGCGCGCGACGCGGCACTATGGCAGGCCTATGAAAAGGAATTCGGCGGCGTCGCTCAGGGCTCGGACGAAGCCTTTATGGACGTCTTCGCCAAGGAATTCCGCCGCGCTTACGAGGAGCAGTCCCGGAACCAGCGTCCGGGCTGATCACTCCTTCACTTCGTCCACCACCTTGAACCACACCATCTGCGTCTGCCAGCCCTTGGCCGCCGCTTCCGAGACGAACTTGTCGGTCCAATCGGGACCGCGACCGCCCAGCGGCGGCGCGATCAGGGTCTTGTCGAATGGGCCCTTGCCGCTGATCAGCAGCACGCCCGACCAGCCGGGATGATTGACGTCGAGCTGGATCTGGAAGCGGTCGCCGCCGCGATCGGTCACCATCCGGGTCTGGCCGGCAAGCTTCTTAAGCCCGTCCCGACCCAGCACGCCCGTGCCGGGCCCCGAGAATTCCGGATCGATCACGCCCGAAGGCTCGAGTCCGATCAGCGCGATGTCGTCCTTGGGATTGGCGATGGCGATCTGTACGATCACGTTCGCGGCATTCTCGCCCGGATAGCCGCTTAGCGACGGATCGGCCGGCTGCATCCGCATCTCGAACTTGCGCTGCGGCACGCTGAGCTGGTGCGAATCCGGCGCGCGGACCTGGCGATACGTGTCAAGCGCCGCGCAGCCCGATTGAGTGATCTGCGCGACTTCGCTGAAATCGATGCTCGCCCCTTCGATCTTGCGTTGGGCGAGCACCTGCGAAATCTCGTTCTGCGCCGCCGAGGGATTGCCGGCGACGCCGGTCAGCTTGACGACCGGGCCGGGCTTGCCGGGCGCGACTTCGACGATCTGCAGCCAAGTGCAACCGACCGAAGGCAAGGCCGCGTCGATCGCGGAGCGGGCGAGCTGGACCGGATCGCCGGAGCCATTGGCAGTCGCGGCAGCCGTCGTCGGCGCCGAAGCCGGCCGCGTGAGCACCCAGCCCGTGCCCGCCGCGGCGAGCGCCAGCGCCGCGACGCCGCCGCCGATCAGCCATGTGCGCCTCGGCCGCGGCTTGGGCGGCGCAACCGCTTCGATCCGGGCGATCTCCGCCAGCACCGCTTCCATCGACTGGAGCCGTTCGGCCGGGTTGGGGACGAGCATCTTGGCGAGCACCCCGCGTAGCGGCTCCTCGACCGCGCCGAGGTCCGGGCCCGCCCGCCGCTTGTCCACCGCATCCACCAGTGATCCACCCATCTTGACGTCGCCGCGCTGGGCCAGCGCCAGGATCACCAGCCCGAGCCCATAGACGTCGGTCCAGGGCCCGATCGCCCGGCCGAAATCGCCGAGCTGCTCGGGCGCGACATAGTTGAGCTTGCCCGCGAAGCCATCGCCGACGATCGTCGCCGTCCCCGGGTCCATTTCCTTGGCGATGCCGAAATCGATGATCTTGGCGCGATCGAGCTTGCCGTCCTCGAGCAGGATGTTGTCGGGCGCCACGTCGCGGTGAATCGCGCCGAGCTTGTGGGCGGTGTCGAGACCGGCGGCGAGGCGCTTGAGCAGCGCAATCTGCTCGGCCTGGTCGGTCTCAAGCCGGCGCAGCTCGGCCGAGAGATTGGCGCCGTCGATGAATTCGGTGACGATGTAGAGCACGCCGAGCTGCGGCTCCTCGGCGAGCACGATGTAATGGACCAGCGCCTCGTGCCGCAGGCGTCGCAGCGTCTGCGCCTCGCGGCGGAACATCGAGACGACGTTGGGATCCTTTGCCAGCGCCGGCAGCATCACCTTGATCGCCACGCGCTCGTCGGTGTTGATGTTCACCCCTTCGAACACTTCGCCCATCCCGCCCCGGGCGATGAAGCGCTTCACTTCGAACAGGTGGTTGAGCACGTCGCCGACCTGGATCGTCGTGCCCTCGCCGCGCGGCGCGAAGCCGGTGCCGCCACCCGGCTGGAATTCGGTGGCAGGGTCGGCCGGTGCGGCCGGCTGGAACTGGGTTGCCGGTTCCTCGCCGCCCGACGGCACGAACACGGTCTTCGGATTGTCTTTGGGCTCGCTCATGGCAGCGCCCCGGCCGAGGCGAAGCTGAGCTGGGTCGTCTCGCTCACCCCGACGATGATCGCCGTGACGTTGTCGGGGGCGCCGCGATCGAGCGTGAGCGCGATCAGCCGGTCCAGCGCATCCTGAGGGTCCTGCCCGTCCAGCGCCGCGGCGATCTCCGCATCGGAAACGCGGTTGGTGAGCCCGTCGCTGCACAGCAGGAACACGTCCTCGGGCCGCGCCTCGTCGACCACGACGTCGACCTCCACTTCGCCTTGGGCGCCCACCGCCCGGGCGAGGACATGCGACATCGGATGGCCGGCCGCCTCTTCGGGCCGGATCAGCCCGCGATCGACCATCGCCTGGACCTGGCTGTGATCGCGGGTGAGCTGGTGGAGCACGCCGTCGCGCAGCACATAGCCGCGGCTGTCGCCCACCCAGAACAGCGCGAAGGCGATGCCGTTGAAGTGCAGCGCGACGAAGGTCGAGCCCATCTGGATGCCGCGCTGCGTTGCCTCCTGGTGGATGCGCGCATTGGCGCCATGGATCATCGCCGCGATCGCCGTGCAGGCCGTGTCGAAGTCCGCCGGCAGGACCAGCGCCTCGGCCGCCTCGGTCAGCGCCGCCGAGGCCCATTCGCCCTTGTCGTGCCCGCCCATACCGTCGGCCACCGCCCAGAAGGCGATCTCCGGCCGCACGACATAGCTATCCTCGTTATTGGTCCGCACGCGGCCGACATGCGTGCCGCCGACGCTATCGAGGCGGAGCTGCGCCCTCATGCATCCTCCGTGGTCATCAACATCGTGGCGAGCAATCCCTCCGGCCGCTCGCCTTCCCGAAAGGCCGCACCGAATCCCTCACCACCCAGGGTCCACCATCGCGGCGGGCCGGCCTCTCCCTCAGCGGAGGGGATGGCCGCGGCGTCGCCGGCCAGGCGATCGGCGTCCCACCCTTCCGAAAAGGCGCGATAGACCAGCTCCTCGCACTGTTCCGCAGCGTTCTCGCCGCCCTCGACGCCAAGATAAAGCGGATAGCGTCGCCCAACCTTGTCGACCGAAGCGATCAACACGCCGGCCTCGCCGGAACCGGCGAACCGCCAGGGCGGCACGCGCCCATAGCGATCGTCGAAGGCGTCGCCCAGCAAGGCCCGGGCCGTCACCATCTCGCCCGACAGCCAAAGATCCAGCGCCTCGCGCTCCGCCGCCGCGACGCCACGGGCGACGAAATCGCCATGCGCCGGCAGCTTGCCGAACAGGCGCGCGCCGCTCACAGCGCCGCCGGGCAACGGAACGACCAGAGGTCGCCGCGGCTGAAGGGGTTGCGCTGGCTGGGCAGCTGGATCGCGACCGTCGCGCTGCCATTCCCCTCGCCGAAGGTCGCACGGATCGCCTGCGCGCCGGCATTCTGCATCTGCGACTTGCCGATCAGCCGGAACAGCGCCCAGGGGCCCTCCGCCTCGAAGCGGCGCAGTTCCTTCCCGTCCGCCTGATAGAGCACCACCGAGGCTTGGGGCAGACCGCCCGAGACCGACCAGAGCAGCGGCTTGGGCTGGTTGTTGGTCGCATCGAACTTGTAGGTCGATCCGCCATTGGCGACTTCCACCGCGGTGACGCCCGGCCCGAACCGCGCGATCGACACCTTGATCGGCAGCCCGCCGGCAAGCAGGTCGCGGATCTGCGCCGCCCGCGCGAGCTGCTCGGGGCTGCCCGGATCGAGCGTGCGGGCGATCGGATCGTCCTGCTTCCAGCGCCAGACCGGCCCGCTGGTGTCGATCAGCGACTTCAGCCGCTGCTGGACGAAGCCGTCGATCGTTCCGCCCATCCCGAACACGCGCAGCACGTCAACCGCCGAGGCATCCGCCGCGGCGGCCCCGAAAAAAGGGAAATGCTCCTTCGCGACCTCCTGGCAGGCCGGCAGCACGGATTGGGCATAGGCTTCGGACACGGCACCCTTGGCGGCGCTGATCTGCGCCGCCGAGCCGCCGCCGGCCGCAGCATTGACGAAGCGCTGGAGCTGCGGGGGGGCGCCCGCCGCGGCGGCTTTCACCGACGCCATGGCAGTCGCCATCTGTGCCTGGGTGGCGTCCGAGCCGCCGCCCCCGCCGACCGAATTGGCCGCGATCACCGCCTGGCCCGCAGCCTTCACCGCGGCGACGAACTCGTCGATCGGCGCGGAGTTCTTGCCGTCGCCGACATAGTCGTGGACCGGCTCGAAATAATTGCTGATCTCCGCCCCGGCATCGAGCCCCATCGCGCGGCCCGCGGTGGCGTCGCCGGCATAGCGGCCGAGCCGCGAACGGTTGATCCGGTCGCGGACCATGCGCTTGCCCACGGCCTGGGCGCCGCCGTCGAAGATCGTGTTCTTCCTGAGCTCGAGCAGCACGCGCTTGAGCGGCGACGGGCTCTTGGTCATCGCCCCGAAGGCGGCGGGATCGCGGAAATAGTCCGCCGGCTGCATCGCTGCGATCACCGCTTCCCAGGCGGCGATGTAATCCTTGGCATAGAGTCCGGCGACGCCCGGCCGGATATTGCTCATCTCCTCCTGCACGCCGCCGGTGCGGGCATCGCCGCCGAGCACCCACAGGTCGCGCTTCAGGTCTTCCTGCACCGTGGCCAGGCCGAGCGTATAGCTCTTCTCGAAACCGTCCCGCGTGAAGAAATAGGGGACCCGGACTTGCAGCACCTGCTCGCGATTGGCGAAGGCGATGGCATCGCCTTGCGAAAGGATGTTGGCCGCCTCCCAATCGGCGCCGGCCGTCGCCGCCTTCTGCTTCATCACGGCATAAGCCCGATCGGCGAGCGAGAGCGTCCCGATCGCCGCACGGGCGCTGGCGACCAGGGCCCCGTCGAGCGGCGGCTTGCGATCGGCCCAGACGCCGGCGAGATTCTTGTCCTCGAGCAGCGCATCGAGATGCGCGGCGAGTTGGCCGCGCTCGGCGTTGCTATCGGACCCCGGATAGACTTCGGTCGCCCAGTCATTCTTCACCCAGCGCTTGACCGTCTTGGCGTCCATCGGCCCCTGCTGGCCGAGCATCAGATAGACTTTGAGCGGCTCGTACAGCGCCATCGCGTCGCCGCCATGGCTGCGCATATATTGCTCGAGCCGCAGCATCAGGCGGGGCAGCATTACGCGGCGCAGCGCCTCGCGATAGGTCTCCTCGGCCTGGCGGCTGAGGCCGCTTTCGTAGAGGCCGAAGGTCATCGCCAGCGGCGGGCCGCCTTTCTGGCGATCGGCATAGCCGCGCGGCAGCGCCCGCAGCGCGTTGAGGCCGGGCAGCGCGGCGCGCAGGTCGCCGTCGCTATCGCGGACCTGCTGCAGGTCGATGCCTGCCTCGCGCAACTGGCCCTTGGCGGCTTCGGTCTTGGCGAGCAGGTCGTTCTGGAAGCCGCGGTTGTTCGCGAAGCTGACGCCCCATGCGGCGAAGGTGAGCAGCACGACCGCGGCGATTGCGACGAGGCCCGCAACCAGCCGCGCGCGCTGACGTCGGCGCGCGGCGGGGTCCATCGTCACCAGCCCCGACTCGCCGAACATCACGTCGCCGAGCAGGCGGTTGAGGAAATAGGCGCGGCCCGATCCGCCCGCGCCCGGCGCCGGATCGGCGGGACGGTCATAGATGTCCGCCATGCCGGCGAGGATCCGGTCGAGCGGCGCCCCCTGCTGGACGCCGCTGGTCAGATAGAAGCCGCGAAGCTGGCCGGTCGGCTCGTCGCCACTCGTGAATGCGCCTTCGAGGAAGCGGGCGACCCGCGCGCGCAGCGAGCCGAGCTGGGCCGGAAAGCCGAGCAGCAATGCGCGCCGCATCGGATCGACTTCGTCGAACAGCCGCTTGGCCTGGCGATCGGCCACCGCCTGGGCGACGTCGTCGAACGCGCCGGCGACATCGTCCGCGCCAGGCCTGCCGCGCGCCTGATCGAAGGTCTGCCCGAGCACGGCGCGGCGGCCCTCGACGTCGAGATCGTCGAAATATTCGGTGAAGCCGGCGAGCAGGTCCGCCTTGGTGACCAGGACATAGATCGGCGCGGCGACTTCGAGCGTCTTGCGCAGCTCGACCAGGCGGCGGCGCACCGCGGCGGCATGGGCGTCGATCTTCGCGCAATCGGCGGCGAGCAGTTCGTCCACGCCGATCGCGACGATCACGCCATTGACCGGCTGGAGCGGCCGATGCTTCTTGAGCAGCGACAGGAACGAGGTCCAGCCGCGGCTATCGACCTGATAGTCCGAATCCTGCGTGGTGTAGCGGCCGGCGGTATCGACCATCACCGCTTCGTCGGCGAACCAGAAATCGAGGTTGCGCGTGCCGCCAACGCCCTTGAGCGCGGTATCGCCGAAGGGAAAGCGCAGGCCCGAATTGAGCAGCGCCGTGGTCTTGCCCGCACCGGGCGGGCCGATGATCACATACCAGGGGCGCGTGTAGAGATAGTTGCGCTGCTTGCCCGACGCCGATTTGAGCTGGGCGACCGCCTCGCGCATGCGCTGGCCGAGTGCCTTGCCTTCCTCCCCGGCCGGATCGGGCGCAGCGAGTTCGGCGGCGATTGCATCGGCCGCCTTTTTATGGCGGCGATGGCGCAGCCAGGCGACGAGCCCCCAGATCGCCGCAACGACCAGGACGCAGGCGATCCGCACCCACAGTGGCCGCAGGAACTTGACGAACAGCGGTAGGCCGAGGGCGAGCAGCAGCGCCACCAGCAGCGCGCAGGTGAGGGTGACGAACCACCAATTCTTGAAGACACGACGCATTCGCCTGGCTCCGCTCAATAACGCCGCGGCACGATGATCTCGACGCGCCGGTTCTTCGATTTGCCCGCCGCCGTATCGTTCGACGCGATCGGCACGGTTTCGCCCATTCCCTTGGTGGTGACGCGGGTCGGGTCGCTCAACGTCGATCGGACGATCTCGCCCACCGTTTCCGCCCGCGCCTGGGACAGCGCCATGTTGTCCGGGAAGGCCAGGGTCGCGACGCGGTCGCTATCGGCATGGCCCTCGATCGTCACTGCGCCCTTCTCCTTCTCGATCGCTGCGCCGATGCGCCGGAACAACGCCTCGCGCCCGGCTTCGAGCTGGTCCGAGCCCGATTGGAACAACTGGCCGACCGTGGTGCGGACGCGCACGGTCTGCGCATCCTCCTCCACGGTGACGAGATGCTCGCGGATCTCCGGCTCGAGGAATTTCTTGAGCCCCGCGGCCTGGGCGCTGTCCCCGGTCGGCAGCGCCGCGGCGGGCCGGGAAAGCGTCAGCGGCGCGCCGGGTGCGACGCCGGCCAGCGCCGTCGAGGGCGCCTCGCCGCTCGACATCAGGATCAGCCGCAGCACGATATAGACGAGCAGCAGCAACACCGCCGCCGCCGCCGCCGCAAGCGCGATCAGGTTCCACAGGCCGAGGCGCTTGAGCGGTGCCGCGACGCCGCGCCAATGCGGCACCAGTTCGGTTTGGGAGAGCGCGCGCGTGTGCTGAAGCGCGCCCTGGAGCTTGGCCATGATCTCGTGCAGCCGGCGCTTGCCGTCGGGCATGACGCGGAAGCGGCCCTCGAACCCGGCGGCGAGGCAGGCATGATAGAGCTCGATGATATCGAGATTGTCGGCCGGCGCGCGCAGCATGTCGTCGGTCAGCTGCCAGAAGCGGTCGCCGCCGATATTCTCCTGGAAGAACTGGACGACCATCGATCGCCGCGCCCATTCGGCGCCGTCGGTGCCGATGTTCGGCAGGTTTTGGGCGATGTCGTCGATCGTCGCGCAGACGGCGTATTTGGCGCGCTGGCGGACTTCCTCGCGGTAACGCGGCGCGATCGCGCGGTCGAAGGCGGCGATCAGCTGGGTCGCCTCGCGATGGAACTGCGGCAGCGGCGCGCGGACGCGGCCGGCGCGGATGCCGGCGGCGAGCGCGAGCACCGGCGCGGCCTCGGTGAGCATGACGTTGCGAACGGCCCGCGGCTTGGCCGGCCGGGGCACGTCGTCCTCCGCAAGGCGCGACGGATCGAGCCGAACCCCTTGCTGTGCCGGGCCGGTGCGCGACAGCGCGGGCGCGGGATCATAGCCCGGATCCGCGGGACGCCCTGCCCCGCCCAGCCCCTGCAAGGGCGAAGGCCGGAAGACCGTGCGGTTGCCGTCGCCGCCATTGCCGTCGCCGGCGCCGTTGCTCATCGCCCGGCCCTCTTCACGCACCACAATTCGAGCTTGAGCTGCGGCCAGTCACCGGCGACGTGCAGGCCGAGTGCCGGTGCGCTGGCGAGATCGCGCCAATCGGCGGCCCCGCGATCGAGTTCGAAATAGACGAAGCCCGGCAGCACGCGGATTTGCGGCGGCGGCGTGGGCGTGTGGCGCAACGGCACACCGGGCAGCGCGCTGTCGACGATCTGCCGCATCTTCCCGATCGCGCCGATCTTGGCAACGGAGGGGAACAGCCCGCGGATTTCCTCGAGCGGCGCCGAAGCCGCGACGGCGAGGTAGAAATAGCCGTTCTGGAACAGGTTGTGGTCCGTGATCTTCGAGACATAAGCTCCGGGGCCAGCGTTCTCGAGCGGCAGCTGGACCGCCGAGCGATCGAACACCGCGGCCAGCATCGACTGGAGCAAGTCGAGCACGGGATCGAAGCAGGTCTGGGGATGCTCGTGATCATAGCGCGGCAAGGGCGGCGGCTTGCGCTCGGGGCGGATCATCGTCGCGATCTCCCCGGCCATCGCCACGAAGGTCTCGTAGAGCCGCTCGGGGTGCAGCATCGGCAGTCGCTCGGCATGCTGGAGCACCGGCACCCAGCGATTGAGCGACTGGAGCAGCAGGAAGCTGCCGAAGGTCTCGGCGCCGCCGTCGGTCGCCTCGACCGCGCGGATCGCCAGTTCCTCGGCGCGCTGCTCGGCCCGGCCGAGAATGTCGGTCACCGCGCCGCGCAGGCGGAGCGAGGCGTTCTTGTCGAGCGTCGGCGGGATGAAGCGATCGTCGAACATCACGCGCTTGTTATGGACTTCGCGCACTCGCACGGTGCCGAGCGTCACCCGGCCGTAGATCTGGTCGCGCAGGATGCCGTAGCGCAGGTTCGGGCGGCCATAATCGATGCCCTCGGTCGTGCGATCGTCCGAAAAGGCATCGGCGGTCTCGCGTTCGTCGACGAGGAAGCGCGCGTCGAGCGCATTGCTCTCCGCGTCGCGGAATTCGCTCACCCCTTCCTGGTGCGCCGGCAGGGTGAGATAGACGATCGAGTCGCGCGCCTCCGCGGGCACGTCGAGCGGCTCGGGCGGCGGCATGTCGTCGGGAATCGCGAAGGGCGTGCCGTCGGGCAGCACCCCGGTCGCGCGAACCACGCCGAACTTGCCCAGGCTCGCCAGGTCTTCGTCGATCACCAGCTCGGTAAAGCCCCAGGGCCAGGGGCAGATGCTGTTCACCCGCGCGCGCACGAGCGCGTCGATGTGGCGATCCTGCGCCTGGAAATGCTGCGGCCGCAAGAACATGCCCTCGCGCCAGGCGACGCGATTATTACCGGCCATATCCCACTCCTTCGAGCAGAGCGCATCGTTTAAGCACAGCTTCCGATTCCCATAAAGCAACGTTATCTGAAGCGCCTGCGGGCAGCACCGCCCGCGCGTAACACAGGGCGGCGCGTGCATGCAGGATCGTGACGAACCCTCGTTCGACCCCCGGACCTGGCTTTCGGGCGAAAAGGCGCCCGCCGCTGCGGGCGAAGAGGCGTCGTTCGATCCGCGTTCCTGGGGCCGCGGTCCCGGACCATCGGCCGTTCCCCCGCCCCCGCCCCCGCCCCCGCCCCCGCCCCCGCCCGTCGAGCGTCCCCGCGAACCCCTCAATCCGCAAGTCCGCCGCTATGGCATGGCGTTCGGCACCGGCGCCGCGCTGGCGCTGGCGGGCGCGCTGATCGCCCATGCCGGACGTTCGGATCACAAGGTCGCGCCGAGCCCGGCATCGGGCGCTTCGCTGCCCGACACGCCAGCCGCACTCACCAGCCGTCGCACGCTGGTGCTCTCCAGCGCCGCCGAGATCGAGGATACGCTGCGCTCGGGCGGCATTGCCCCGTCCGAAGCCGCCGAGGCGGCGCGCCAGGCGCGGGCGGCGCTCGGCAATGCCCCGGGAGAGATCCGGCTGATCTTCGATCTGCGGGGTGAGGCCGGCACGGCGCAGCTCGATTCGCTCGAGGCGACCCGCAGCGATGGCGCCGGACTGGTCTTGCGCCGAAGCGCGCAGGGCGGTTTCGAGGCGAAGAAGCTCAGCGCAGCGCTCAAGACCCGCCTGACCGTCGTGCGCGGCGAGATGGACAGCAACAGCTTCTACAGCTCGGCCGTCGCCGCCGGCGTGACCGACAGCCTGATCAGCGACTTCGCCAATGCCTTCAGCTTCGATTTCGACATGCAGCGCGAAGTCGCGCCCGGCGACATTTTCGAGGCCGCGTTCGAACAGGCCTACAACCCCGCCGGCGAGGCGGTGGGCGTGCCGCGGCTGGTCTATGTCTCGCTGCGCACTGCAGCCAAGTCGCGCGCGCTCTATCGCTTCACGCCGCCCGGCGAGCGCGAGGCGGGCTGGTTCGACGGCAACGGCCTCAGCACCGTGCGTTCGCTGATGCGCACGCCCGTCGATTCGGCGCGGATCACGTCGCGCTTCGGCATGCGCGAGCACCCGATCCTCGGCTACCAGAAGATGCACCGCGGCACCGACTTCGCGGCGCCCACCGGCACGCCGATCTATGCCTCGGGCAGCGCGACGGTCGAGTTCGCCGGCCCCAAGGGGCCCAACGGCAATTTCGTCCGCCTGCGCCACGACAATGGCTGGGAGACGCTCTACCTGCACATGAACCGCATCCTGCCCGGCATTGCGGTGGGCGCGCATGTCGCCCAGGGGCAGCAGATCGGCGAAGTCGGCACGACCGGCCGCTCGACCGGCCCGCACCTTCATTACGAAGTCCATATCAACGGCCAGCCGGTCGATCCGCTGACGATCGAGACGGGCACGGGCCATTCGCTCGCCGGCAAGGCGCTGGCGGCGTTTCGCCAGGAGCGGGATCGAGTCGACCAGCAACGCGCGGCTACCGCAGACTAGCCGCGGGCCGGCGCGCCAGCATCGCGAGGGGAACGAGCAGGACGATCAGCGCCATCGCCATGGCGAGGCTGGCATTGAGGCCCTCGGCAGAGCCGCCCCAGATCGGAGCACCGGCCAGGTCGAAATCGAACAAGCTGCCGAAGCTGCCGATCCCCGGATTGGGATCGAGCCCGAGCACGAGCTGTTCGGTGCCGTTCCAGGCGAAATGGGCCCCGATCGCGCCGGCCAGCCCCCCGCCCTGCGCTGCCAGTGCACCGAACAAGAGGCCGCCAAGTAGCAGGTTGAGGAAGGACAAGGGCGCCGCAGCTGCGCCGATCAGGTGCAGCGCGGCGAAGACGAGCGCGGAGACTCCGATCGCCGGCAAGACGCCCCAGGCGCCGGCAAGCACGGGCTGGATCCATCCGCGGAAATAGAGTTCCTCCGCAGCGGCCTGGAACAGCACCAGCACCCAGCCGAGCAGCAGGAAGGCCAGGCTCCCGGCGCCGCCCGCGCCCCCGGTCAACGTCCCCGCAATCGCGGCAAAGCCCGTCGCCAGCGCGATTCCCGACAGGCCGATCGAAAGCCCCGTCGCCAGACGGCGCCCGGGACCGATGCCGAGCGACGTCACCTTTCGCTGCAGGATGACGCCTGCGAGCAGCGCCACCGCCACCATCGCACCGTAAAGGGCCACGACGAACACCGCCTCCTGCCCGGCCTGCGACCAGCGCGTCGGGACGAGCGGAGCGACGAGGGCCGGCCCGGCGAGCAGGATCGCCGCCATCGCCGCGGCCCCGATCACCAGCGTGCCGGCCGCCTCGATCTGCGCCCTCATGCCGCCGAGCCGCCCATCAGCGATGCGCGACCACGGGCGGCCGTGCATTGGGAGAGAGCATCATCTTGGTGCTGTCTCCCACCACGAAATAGGGCGCCCAGTAGAAGGGGTGCGAATATTTCGGGTCCTGCATCAGCGTGCGCTGCGCGCTTTGCAGCGCCTGGCCGATCGTCTCGGTCCGGGCCGCCGTGTAGAAGCTGCGCATCAGCTCCTGCGATTCCTTTTCGGCCGAAACCTGCCAATAGGTCGCCATCACCGATCGCGCATTGGCGGCGAGGAAGGCGCGGACCAGCCCTTCGAGCGTCGTCCCCGATTCTTCCTGGCCCGATTCGCGCGCCAGGCTCTCGTCACGCACGCCGCTGATCGTGTCGCAGGCCGAGAGCACGACCAGGTTCGCATCGAAATGGAGCTGGGCAATTTCGGAGAAGCTGAGCAGCCCATCCGAATGCGCATCGCCGAACGACGTCACCAGCGCCGGCGGCGACTTGGCGCAGCCCCATTGCCCTTCCTGCAGGCCGTGGGTGGCGAAATGAATCACCTGATAGTCGGCCAGGTCGCCGCGTTGCTCGACGGCCGTGTCGGTGAAGGCGGCCGCGGTGATCAGCGGCGCATTGGGATCGCCGAGCGCCTGGGCGGCGGTGACGAGTTCGCCCTTGTCGATCGGCGCGAACCCGCGCGAGATCGCCGCGAGCTGGTTGTAGCCGACCGTGCACCCGAAGCCGACATCGACCAAGCGGTTGGAGCCGGCGCTCGGCGCGGGCGGCACATGCGCGCCGAAGCCGAGCAAGGCATGCGGCGCGCGAGACTGGACGAGGCTGCGCGACACCAGGAAGGAGCGCGGCGAAAGCGCCGTCGAAATCGTCGTCCGCGCGGCGAGAAACGCGGTCTGCGAGAAATCGAACGGATCTTCGCGCACGACCTTGGGGTCATAATCGGTCACCAGCGCTCCGATCGGCAGCATGGTGAGCGGGCCGGCCGGATCGACGACCAGCGACCGCGTCTTGAGCATCGCCTCGCGCGCCGGTCCGGCAATCAGCCGGAACAGGACGTGCGCGCCGCCGGCATCATAGGGCACGAGCTGTCCGTCGGCGAGGCGGCCGTCGATCGAGCGCCGCACCGAGTCGGCCAGCCCGTCGAGTTGCTCGCGCTCCTTGGCGCTCGCCACCACCGGATAGATGAAGGTCTGTTCGTGGGTGATGTAGATGCCGTAGACGCGATTGCTGAGCTGGAAGAGTTTCAGATAGCCCTCGCCCGGCTGCAGTGCGTCGCGGATCGAGGCGACGGTCGCCGGGGTGTCGTCCACCGCGCGGAAGCGCTGGTTGCGGGCGAGCTGGTCGTTGACGACGAGCAACTGCCCTTCGGCACGCTGACGCTGGCTTTCGAGGTCGCTCGCCGACTCGCCCGGCGCCTCGGCCTTGTCCGCGATGGCGTAGCGCAGCCGAGTGATCTCGCGCTCGAGCGAGGCGCGGCTGCGGACCAGGTTGGCGAGTCCGGGATCGGCGGAGACGACGTTCTGCAGCTGGTTGAGCTGGCGTGCGACGCCGGGCTGACCGCCCGACTGAACGGCGCGGAAGAACAGCTCGTACGTGTCGTTGTGCGGCCGAGTCTTGGCCTCATCGACGAGAATGTCGAGATAGTTTTCGAGGCCCGTCGGCAGGATGCTTCCCGTGCTGTTCGCCGCGACCAGCGCGTTGACCGCCTCGGCATATTCCTGGCGAATCTGCGAAGGCGCGGCGCCGCTGCGGGCGAGCACGCCCGCCCGCTCGAGCTGGGCCTCGGCGATCGCCGGCTCGCTGGCGGTGCCGAGCGAGCCCACGGCGCTGCGCCGCAGATATTGCAGCGCGCGGTCGAACGCCGCGAGCGCCGTCGGCCAGTCGCCGCGCTGCGCGGCGAGGCGGCCGCGCTGGCGCTCGATCCGCGCGCCGAGCCAGAGCGACTGGGTCGGGTCGATCGGCTCGCCGAGCAGGGCGCGATAGGCCCGGGCCGAGGCATCGAGCGCCGCGTTGGCGCGCGCGGTGTCGCCCAGCGCGAGCAAGGCGACGCTGCGTGCCCAATTGGCCTGGGCATCGATGACGAGCTGCGACAGCTGGCGCGTGTCCGGCACCGCCACGGCGTTGCTGACCTTGTCGGGCCGCGCCTGGTTGAGCTGGCGGATGGTGGAGACGTCCATCAGCGGCTGGTCGGCGCGCGGCTCGGCCGAGACCAGCCGGTCGAGCGCCGTCAGCGCCTCGGCATATTGGCGGCGATTGAGCAGGTCGAGCGCGACATAGGCGTCGCGCTTGCGCTGCAGATAGGCCGCGCGCTCGCCGTCGCTCTGGGCGATCAGCCCGTCTGCCTGGGCGAAGCGCTGCCGGGCGCTGTCTTCGAAGGTGAGGTTCGAATCGGCGAGCCCGGCTTCGAGCAGCAATTCGGTCCGCGTCGCCGGCTCCGCACCCTCGGGCAAGCGGCTCAGCGCGTCGTTGAGCAGGCGCGATGCCTCGGCATAGCGACCATTATGGTTGAGCTGGATTCCCTGGCGAAGTGCGGAACCCGGATCGAAGGCCTCGTTGCCCGGCTCGGCCGTCGCAACGGCAGTGGCGGGACCCGCCGGAAGCGCGGCGAGATCGATCGTCGCCTTGGTCTCGCGATGCGGATCGCCATCCAGCGCCCGGCGGCCGGTGAGCATCCCCACCCCTTCCTCGAGCTGGCCGAGCAGCGACGGAGTCGCGTTGGCGACGAGCCGGTCGCGGCCCATCAGCACGTCGATGCGCACCGTCTCGATGCCGAGCGTCTTGTCGGTGCAGCGCCGCGCCCGCGCCGGGCCGCCGGCCACGGTGACCTCCCCTTCGGCGCCGCAATCGAACAGCGCGTCGACCGCGGCGAGCGCCTCGGGCGTATCGCGGACGACGCGCATCGCGCCGAGCGGCCGGCTGGCCGTGACGTTGCGGCAAGTGATCAGATAGGCGCTGTCGAACATGTCCTTGGCGCCGGCGTCCCGCCACGTGCGACTGGCGACACACGGCTCATCCACGGTGTTGCGGCCCAGGCTCAGGCTATCGAGCTGGGTGCGTGGTCGGGCGCCGTTGGTTGCGCAGCCGGCCAGGGTCGCGAGGATCGCGGTGGCGGCAAGGAACGGCCGCTTGCGCGCGTTGGGCGTCGGCATCGTCACTTCTGCTCCTAGCGAGTGGGCTGCTGGGCGGCATCGGGCTGCGGCTGCTGTCGCCGCCTGCGCTCCTCGTCCGGATCCTCCGGCGGCGCGATCGAGCCGACGCCGGCGAACAGGGCTTCGTTGTTGCTGCCGAGCACCGGATCGAACGGCAGCGTGAAGTCGGCCTCGGCACGGACGACGACCAGCCTGCCGGGATCGAACACGTTGAGCGTGGGCTGCGAGATCGTCGTGGTCAGGCAGCCCGCGGCGGTGCCGAGCACGCAGCCATTGACGCGGGCATTGGCAAGATCGATCCCGCTCGCGCTGATCACCGTGTTGCCAAGCACCGCGGTCGAGGTGCCGCTGACTCCGTTGATCGTGCCGAACATCGCAAAGGCCGTGCGCCGACCCCCGCCCGGCCCGACCACGGTGAGCGTCGGCCCGCCGCTCGGATTGCCGCTCAAGACCACGCCGGTGTTGAAGCCGCGCGTACCGGTGTTCTGGAACAGCGCGAACTCGCCGAGCCGCACCGTCAGCCGGCCAGCGGTCACCGTCGTCTCCTGGCCGGTGACATAGGGCGAGCCTCCGGCGAGCGCGCTGTAAAGCGGCGAATTGGAGTTGCCGATCAACGCCGCGGCCTGGTCGGCCGAGGCCCCGCCATTGGCGAACAGGCCGTCGAGCAGCCCGTTCTGGCCGACGCCGATCCGCGCGCCGCGCAGCTCGAGATCGGCATTGCCGAAGAGCAGTCGCCCGCCGGCATCGGCCGTGGCAAGCACCTGGATGGTGCTGGCGAGCCCGTTCTCGTCGGTCGTGCCGCCAAGGCGGAAGGTCCGGCCGGCACCGTCACCCTGCACGGTGCCGTTGACCAGGACGTCGCCCGAACTCAGCACATCGACTCGAGACCGCCCCGCGCTGCCGCCAAAGGCCAGCGTGCCGATCGTCACCGGACCGGAGCCGCCGTCGAACACGGCGTGATCGGCATCGATCCGGCCGATCTCGCTCTCGCTGAGGCCGGCGCCGGCCCCGCCGCCGTCTCCCGCGCTGCCGAGGCGCAGGCCCGCTGCCGGGTCGCGGCTGCCGAGCGTCACGGTCGGTGCCTTGAGCGTGCCGTTGAGCGTCAGGTCGCCCGCGCGAACGGTGAGCGCAGTGCCGCCGGTCACGGTTCCGAGCGTCGCGGCACCGCCGGCAAGCAAGGTCGCCGTGCCGGCGCTGAGCTTGTCGATGCCGAGCGTCCCGCTGAGATCGGTCGTCGCGGCACCGCTCAACGTCGCATCGGCGATCGTCGCCGAGCCGCCGCTGAGGTTCAACGTCGCGGCATTGAGCGTGCCGAGCGTCGTCGAACCGCCCTTGAGGATCGCGTTGGCCGCACGAAGCCGGGTCACGCCGAGCGCCCCGGTGGCGGTGAGCGTCGCGTCGCCCGAAACCGTGCCGTCGGCCAATTGCAGGCTGCCAGCGGTCACGGTCAGCGCACCGGCCGTCCCAGTGCCGAGCGTAACGGCATTCGCCGCGGTGATCGTCATGCCGGCAGGGGCCTGCCAGCTCGTCACCGCCACATCGCCGGCGGAACCGATCGTCGCGGCGCCGTTCGACTTGAACGTGCCGAGGCGAACCCCTCCCGCGCCGCCCGTAAGCGAGGCGGCTCCGCTGGTGGTCAGGTCGCTCGCGGTCAGCGTGCCGGCCTTGAGAGCCACGGTTGCGCCGCTGAGCGTGTCGATGGCGAGCGTGCCGGTGAGGTCCGCCGACGTCGCGCCCGTCACCGTCGCATTGGCAATGCTCGCCGAGCCCCCGCCGAGCGTCAGCGTGCCGAGGTTGAGCGTGCCGAGCGTCGCCGCGCCTGCATTGGTGGTGAGTGCAGCCGCATCGACGCGATCGAGCGTCAGGCCGGTGCCCGCGTTCGCAGTGACGGCACCCGGCGCCGTCAGTTGCGAGACCCTCAGCGCGCCCGTCGCGGCGAGGGAGACCCCCGCGCCACTGGTGAGCGTGCCGACATCGATGCCACCGGCCGAGGTGAGGCTGATCGCGCCGCCGGCGGTCGCGCTGCCCAGCGTCATGTTGCCGCTCGACGTGGTCAGGCTCAACGCGGTGCCGGCCTGCACGCTGCCGATATTCATCGAACCCGAGGTGATGCTGAGGCCGCCGGGCGAGGTGATGCTGCCGGTGGCAAGGTTGCCCACCACCTGGAGCACGACATTGGTCCCCGACAGGTTCGGGCTGGTGCCGCTGCGGCCGCGGATATCGCCGCCGGAATTGAGCGTGAGCGTGCCCCCCGCAGTCGCCTGATCGGTGAGGATGCTGCCGCCCGGCGCGATCAGCGAGACGTTGCCGCCAGCCGTGGCGCTGCCCACCGAAACGTCGCCAACATTGGCCGTGAGTGTCAGGTTGGTTGCGGCATGCGCGGTGTCGATCGAGAGCGTGCCGGCATTGGCCGTCGCGCTGGCCGCCCCGCCGCTGCTGTCGAGCGACGCCAGGGTAACCGCGCCGCCGGTCAGGGTCGCATCGCCGCTGGCGGTCCAGGTGCCGCCCTGCAGCGCGCCGCCGCTCACCGTCAGCGTCGAGCCGCTCAGCGCGCCGAGGTCGATCGTGCCGCTGCCCGCCGCGAGGGTAACCGCTCCGGCGCCGTTGAGCGACGTTCCGGCGAGGGTGCCGCCCGCCAGCTGGATGTCCACTGCATTGGCCGACGTTAGCGTGCCGAAGCGCAGGTCGCCGTTATGGCTCAGCGCCGCCGCGATCGTGGCATGCCCAGCATCGACCGAGCCGATCGTGCCGACCTTGACCAGGTCGCCAAGGTCGATCGCCTGGCCGCTGCCCGCACGCAGCCCGAGCTGCCCGGTGCCATCGGTACCGGCCTGGATCAGCCCGGCGCCGAAGTCGATGCCGCCCGCGCCGTCCAGGATCACGGCGCCGGTGCCGCTCCGCAGCGTCAGTCCGGTGCCGCCCGCGATCGTCCCGCTCGTCGACGTGACGTCGATCAGGCCACCGGCCGATTGCAGCTCGTCGTCGCCGTCCGCGCCGAGAATGACCGAGCCCCCGCGCACGCGGTAATCGCCGCCCGCGCCGATCGCGTCGGCGATCGAAACCGTGCCCACGCCCTCGACGCGGACATCGCCGGTCGCCGAACCGGACCCGAGCGTCACCGACCCTCCGGTCGAGGCGAGATGCGCGGCGCCACCCGTTGCCGTGAAGCTGCCGACGCCGACATTGCCCAGCATCGAGACCTCGATCGTCGAGCCGGAGAGCGTGCCGAGCGTCGCGGCGCCCGCGCCGCTGAGCGATACCGCGCCCGCGGTGCTGGTGATGCCGGTGCCGTTGATCCCGCCATCGACGACGAGCGTCACCGCGCCGGTGGTGGTGACGTTGCCGAAGGTCAGGCTGCCGCTCAGCGGCGCTCCGCCGGCGATCACCAGGCCGCCCGCGTCGATGTCGCCGAGCCGGAAATTGCCTGCCGCGCTCGAATCGATCACCACCTGCGACTGGCGAGCCGGCCCGCCGCGCAACAGGCTGTCCGCGCCCAGGTTGGCGCCGCCATGGAGCGTCAGTGCCTCGGTGCCGGATCCGTCCGAATTGGCCGTGAGGCGCAGGCCCGCAACGCTCGAGATCAGCGTGCCGCGGGTCGCCGTGACGTCGATCGTGCCGGTCGCATCCTGCGTGCCTCCCAAGGCCACACCGGCCCCGGTGACGGCATAATTGCCGACGATCGACACCGGGCCATTCACCGTCACGGCACCACTGGCGGTGAGGCTCACATTGCCGGCACTGGTCGAGAGCCCGGCGAGCGTGAGCCCGCCGCCGGTCACGGCGAGCGTGATGCCCGCCGGGCCGCTCAGCGCGCCGGCGTCGAGCGTCGCGGCCTCAAGGTTGATCGTGTTGCCGCTGACGCTGCCCAGCCGTGCGTCGCCGCCGGCGGTGACGGCCAGCGCGCCCGCCGCCGCGAGCGCGGCACGGCCGCCGCCGAGCCCCGTCAGGTCGTCCGCCGCGGCGATCGTCACCGTCCCGCCGCTGCTCGTCACCGATCCGGCGGCGATGTCGTCGCCGCTGGTCAGCGACACCGCGCCCGTCGCGGTCAGGGACGTCAGCTGGATGTCGTTGGGGCCGGTGGTGGTGAGCGTGGCATCCCCAGCGATGCCGACGGTTCCGAGCGTCACGGCCCCGGCCGAGGTCACGTTCAGCCCGCCGGCCTGGATCGATCCGATCGAGATCGGCCCGCCATCGCTGGTCAGCGTGGTCGCGCCGCTGGTGACGATCGAGGTGCCGCTCAGCCGCGGCGACCCGTTGGTGCCGGTGGTCGCCAGCGCCGCCGTCGCCGCAGTGATCGCGCCGAAATCGACCTGGCGCCCGCTCAGCGAGACGTCGGTGGCTGCATTGAGATCGCCGGTGGAGAGCGTCGGGGCCTGGAGCTGGACCCGGCCGGCCGTCGAACTGAGGTTTCCGGCCTGGATCGATTGGTTCGAGCGCAGCGCGAGGTCCGATGCCGTCACGACATTGCCGAGCGCCAGGTTGCCGTTGAGCGTCGCGCCGCCCGCGATCGAAAGCGAAGCGGCATTGACGTTGCCCAGCCGCACGTCGTTGCCGGCGCCGGTGTCGATCACCACTGCCGACTGGTTGGCAAGTCCGCCATTGAGGGTGCTGGTCGATCCCAGGTTCACTCGGCCGGCGAGCGTGAGCGCCTCGGTTCCGGACCCGTCCGAATTGGCGGTGAGGGTGAGCGCGGCGGGGTTGCCGATCGTGCCCGATCGGGCGGTGATCGTCGCAGCGCCCGTCGCCGCCTGGGTGCCGCTGAGGCTCACCGCGTCGCCCGTGACGCTGTAATCGCCCGCCACCGAAACCGGCCCGAGCACGAAGGCATCGTCATCGGCCACCAGCGTTGCGGAGCCGCCGCTGACGGTAAGCCCGCCCAGCCGCGCATCGCCATTGTGTGACGTGAGCGTCGCGCCGGTCGCGGCACTCACGCTCGCCGCATCGAAGCTGTCGGCATCGAGCGTCACGGCCGCGCCGGTGGATTCGACCGCTCCCAGCAGCGCATTGCCCGAAACGTCGATCGTCACTGCGCCTGCCGCCGAAACACCGGTGCGGGCGCCCGCGGTCAGACCCGCGATCGAGGAGGCATCGAGCGTCGTCGTGCTGCCGGTCGATCGGATCGAGCCCGCCCGCAAGGTATCGACCTGCAGCGAAACGGCGCCCGGCGCGGTCAGGCTCGTGACCGTCAGGTCGTCGGCCTGGATCGTCGCGGCGCCCCCGAGCGACACGGCGCCCAGGGTGATGTCGCCGCCATTGCCGAAAGAGGCCTGGCGAAACAGCTTGCCGTCGAGCGGGCCGCCCGAAACCCCGCCGTCCAGGGCCAGCGCATTGACATTGCCCAGCCGGATATTCCCGTTCCGGCTGCCGGAGAAGAGGTTGACCGCAGACGCCAGCCCGGCCCCGCCCGCCTCCAGTGTCGTTGCGCTGCCGAAATCGATGTCGTCATCGGCATCGAGCACCAGCGCCCGGCCACCGGCGCCCCCCGTGTCCGAGGCCAGCGTCAGCGTGCCCAGGCCCGTAATGTCCCCATTGCTGGCCGTGATCGACACGCCGCGCACCGCCTCCTGGCGGACGGTGTTGCCGGCCGCGCCGAGCGTCACGCTGGGCCCGCGGACGAGATAATCGCCCTGGCTCGAAACGTCGCCAGCGATGGTGACGTCGTCGGTCCCGCCGATGTGGACCCCTGCCCCGCTCGCGCTGCCGCTATATTCAAGGCGGCCGGAAGTCGCGACGCCGACGCTGCCCGAAGTGTTCGCGCCGAAGCTGGTGTTGACCGTCACGTCGGGATCGACCGTGCTGCGTCCGGCGACGATGACGATGCCCTTGTCGCCGCTTACCGCGCGAACGTCGCCGTCCACCTGCAGCAGCGCGTTGGTGACCCCGCCGCGCGTCGCCATGGCGAAATAGACGTTGCGCCCCTGGATCGTGCCGCCGACGACGCGCATGGCGTTGCCGACGTTCGTGCCGGCGTCGATCTGGACGCCGAGGGGGCTGCCGGGCGTGAAGTTGAGCGTGACGTCATCGGCCGCGACCAGCGCCGTATCCTGCGTCCCGGAATCGAGCGTGCCGCTGGACACCACCTGGCGGCCGAGCAGGATCAGGCCGATCCCGGTGCCGCGGGTCGTGACGCTGCCGTTGACGGTGACCGTGCCGGCGCTGCCGCCCGCGCTGAAATTATAATTGCCCGCCGTGAAATCGCTGTTCGAAATGTCGAGCGTCGAGGCGACGAACGATCCGGTCGAGACGCTGCCGGTCCCGCTGACCATGATCCCGTTCGAATTGACCAGGAACACGTTGACGTTGGCATCGGAGGTGAGCGAACCGCGAATCGTCGTGCTGCCCGGACCGGTGACGCGGTTGAGCACCGCCACCTGCCCCGCCAGCCCGGTGCCGAAGTCCACATGGCTGCCCTGCGCGATGTTGAACTGGTTCCAGTTGATGATCGTGTTGCTGCCCCGAAGATCGACGTCGAGGTTGGTCGCATTGCCCGAGAGCGTGCTCGTCGATCCGTTGAAGGTCGGCGCGTTCGCGCCGCCGGGCGAGACCACGGTCTGCCCGCCGGGCGTGTTCTGCGCGCGCGCGGCGCCCGGCAGGAGGACCATGCTTCCCGCCAGCGCCGTCGACAGCGCCAGCGCCTTCAAGGTCGAGCGATGCGGCGTGCGGGTCTTGCCGGACTGGACGATCATCTTACGCTCCTCGAGCCTATCGGACGGAGTCGCTGAAGCGCAGCGACAACGAAACCAGCACACGGTCGGGCGGACGACGCTGATCGATGGTCAGCGCCTTGTCCTTGGGATGGGCATAGGTGACCTCGAGCAGCGCCATGCCGGGCAGTCCGATCCGGATGCCGCCGCCGAAGCTCGACAGCTTGCGGTTGCGCTCGGTCGCGCCGCGATCGAGATTGTCGAGATAGACGAAGTCGTAGAAGCCGAAGGGCTGGAAGGTCACCTTGTCGCTCAGCGGCAGGGTGAATTCCGCTTCGCCGGTCAGCCCCACCGCGCGATCGCCGCTGTTGGCACCGGGATCGTAGCCGCGGCCGATCGTCAGGTTACCGAGCGAGAATTCCTCGTAATTGAGCAGCGAGACGTTGGTCCATTGCACCTGTCCCTTGCCGATCAGGCGGAACCACGGGCTGGGTCCGAAAATCCCCTCGACGCTGCCGCGTGCGACGAACGCATCGGAATGGCCGTCGATGCGCGACTGGACATGGCCGTCGGCAAAGCCCTGCTTCGAGGCGCCGAGGATGTCGAAGCCCTTGCGCAGCTCCAGCGCCGTGCGCAGCGACCAGAGGATGCTGCCGTCGAGGCGCACTTCGCGCGTGTCGCCACTGGCGCTGAGGTAGAGGATCCGCATCTTGTCGCGGGTCAGCGGCAGCTTGGTGCCGTCCGAATAGATATTGGTATATTGGTCGATATAGTCGACGCCCGCACCCAGCGAGAGATTGGTGTTGAGCGAGCGCACCAGCGGCCGGGTGACGTCGAACCCGGCGATCAGCGTGTCGGTGCGATAGTCGAGCGCGCCGAGATCGGGCCGCGACCACGCATAGCTTACCCGCCCGCCAAAGGTGGTGCCCCGCCCGTCCAGGCTGAAGATGTGCCCGGCCTGCAAAATCTTCTGCTCATGGAAATCGGCCGTGCTCGAAGCGCCGAGATAGGTGAGGTCACCCATCCCGGTGAGGCCATAATATTCGGCGCGGACATAGCCGGTCTCGCGCCCCAGGACGCGCGAATTGTAGTTCTGCGCATTTGCGAGCACGGTGAAGCGGCGATAGTTGATCGTCACTTCGCCGATCACGTCGCCCTGGCGGCCGCCCGACGGGCGCAGCGCGAGCTGGACATCGAGGCCGGGCACGTCGCCGGCGAGCAGCAGCAGCCGCTCGACCACGCGCTCGTTGAGGGGATCATAGGATTGGAGTTGCGCCAGCCGCTCGCGCAGCAGCTTCTCATATGGCCCCGGATTGCCGCGCACCCGCGTCTCGACCATGTGCGCCGTGACGATCTGCAGCTTGAGCGTGCCGTCGGTGATCTCCTGGGCCGGGATCTGCACCGAGGCGACCCAGCCCTGGCGACGGAGCGTCGCATTGACCGCATCGCGCAGTTCGCAGACGACGCGGATCGACTGGTCGCCGGTCGGCAGCTTCACGCCCGCGATGGCCTGGGCAATCTCCGGCTGGAGCGGCGATCCGTCCGGGCGCGAGAATTCCACCTTCTTCAGGTCGAGGCGCAGCGGCGAATCGTCGAACGGGCAAGTATCGACTTCGAAGGCGCCCCGAGAATCGACATTGACGCTGGAGCGCTTCTGGATCTCGGGCGTCGGCGGGGTCACCTGCTCGGGCGACGGAAGGCTTTGCGGCGGAACGGTCTGCGCCATCGCGGCGCCACTCCAAAGTAAACCGGCGAGCAAAGCGCCTGCCCCGCAACTATTGCGATAGAAACTTCCCGAACAATGCACGCCGCGCTTCCCCTTAAAACGCATCACAGCACCCGGATGCGGGCCGTAATGAATGAACTAATTCTCAAAACTCCGTTCGAAGATTAAATCTTATCGTTATTTTACTGCAAGATAAGATTGATTATCAGAATTTCTGCCCGTCATTTTTTCAAATTCATGTCGAACCCGGAACGTTCAACGCTTCTCATGGAAACTGTTTCCCCGGCCGAGACCGGCCAATCGCCGACTTCGGCGGCGCGCAAGGCGACGATCGATTGACGCGCGTGAAAAAGGGAAGCGAATGACGCATGGCGCACTCGACGCGCAGGGAGTCGAGCGCCCGCGGGACCGCGTCGGGTATCGAGACAAGTCGAAATCGCTTCAAGCCGACGCCCCCCGCACAATCTCCACGTCTTCCCCGCACAAGGCTGCCATCCGAAGGACCGGCCTCAAAACCCCGCAGCACAACATCTTTTGCGTGAAATGGTTCCCGAGAAACGCCGCATTTTGCGCGTGCTCTTCGCTGATCGAGGCTTCGGCGTTTTCATGGAGCGTCACAAGCCGCGCGCGGAAATTGCGGGACCTGTCTCGCGATCGAGACATTTGGCGCGCGCTGGCTCGGGCAACGAGAGGGGCGCCTCCGGCCGCGTCCTAAAACCAGAGGAGCAATAATCGTCGCAAAGAGCGCCAGCCCATGGCGTGCTCGTAAAGAGGTGCCCAATGCAGTTGATGTCCCATCTCGACAAAATGACGTCGCTACAGCGCAAGATCGCGTTGATCGCCGGCTTCTGCCTCACCGTCACGGTGATCGTCCTCGTCACCATGAGCGCGCTTTTCGCCTGGAACTCGCATCGCTTCGTCGGCCGCGAGGTGGACGACATCGTCAGCAGCCAGGCCAAGGACATGCTGCAGAACCGGGCCGCCGTGGAGGCCCGCGGCATCAAGGGTGCGCTGGACGTGGCGTTCGACGCGGCAAGGACCACAGCCCATTCCTTCTCGCTCCTGGCCGGCGGCGACGGTAGCGCGACAAGCGCGGGCCAGCGCCGCGTCCAGTTCAACGGCATGTTGCGCCGCGAGCTGGAGGAGAATCCGAGCTTCAACGGCACCTATTCGGCATGGGAACCCAATGCGATCGACGGCGCCGATGGCGGCTTTGCCAACAATCGTCTGATGGGATCGGACGCGACCGGACGCTTCCTCGCCTATTGGACGCGCGGCGCCAACGGCAACGTCGCGATTCAGCCGCTGGTCGAATATGACAGCACCGATCGCCACCCCAACGGTTTGATGAAAGGGGGCTGGTATCAGGGCCCGAAGGCCGACGGCCAGGAGAGCATCCTCGGCCCCCTGCCCTATATCGTCCAGGGCAAGCCGGTCTTCCTCGCCACCATGTCGGTTCCCATCAAGGTCAATGGGCGGTTCGTCGGCGTCGCCGGCACCGACTATAATCTGGATTTCCTCCAGAGCGTCGCGACCAAGACCAGCAACTCGCTCTTCTCGGGCAAGGGGGCGGTGCTGATCGTCAACGATACCGGCCTCATCGCCGCGAACAGCGGCGCGCCGGATACGATCGGCAAGCCGGCGGCTTCGGTCGATCCGCGGTGGGCGCCGCTTGCAGACATCGTGAAGGCCGGTCAGGCCCGCGTGATCGACGATCCCAAGGCGACGAACATCGAAGTCTATTCGCCGATCATGCTCGGCCGCAGCCGCACGCCCTGGTCGGTGGTGATCTCGGTCCCGCGCAGCCTGGTCATGGCTCAGGCCCAGTCGCTGAGCAGCGCATTGAGCGCGCAGGCACTCACCAGCATGCTATGGCAGCTGCTGATCGGCATCGCCGTCACCATCGGTGCGGTCTTCGCGATCGCCTATGCCGCGGCGCGCATCGCCCGCCCGATCAGCCAGTGCGCAGAATTCGCCAACGGCATCGCCCGTGAGCAATTCGACCAGGCGCTCGACATCCATCAGGCCGACGAGGTCGGGAAGCTCGCCGACGCGCTGCAGAAGATGCAGGAGGACATTAAGGCAAACCTCGCCCGCCGCGCAGACGAGCAGGCCAAGACCGCCTTCGTCGTCGAGACGGTGTCGACGAGCCTGACCGGCCTCTCGGAAGGCGATCTCACGGTCGATATCGTCGAGGCCTTCCCCGCGGATTACGAAGGGCTCAAGCAGAATTTCAACACGGCACTCGGGAGCCTGCGCCAGCTAATCGGCGCGGTCGGGGAGAGCACCACCACGATCCGCACCGGCTCGCAGGAAATCGCCCAGGCGTCCGAGGACCTCGCGCGCCGCACCGAAGCCAATGCCGCCAGCCTGGAGGAAACCAGCGCGGCCCTGGTCCAGATCGACGGGCGGCTGCGCGCGAGCGCGACGGCGTCGGACCAGACGCTGTCTCGCGCCGACCAGGCGATGGGCACCGTCCAGGAAGGCCGTTCGACCGCAGAGGAGGCGATGGAGGCGATGGGCCGAGTGAGCAGCAGCGCCGAAGGGATCGACGCCGTCATCGAAGGCCTGGACAAGATCGCCTTCCAGACCCGCGTGCTCGCGATGAACGCGGCGGTGGAAGCGGGCCGGGCGGGCGACGCGGGTTCGGGCTTTGCCGTCGTCGCCGATCTCGTCTCTGCGCTGGCGATGCGGGCGGAGGACGAGGCCCGGGTCGCACGAGACCAGCTGACCGCGACCCAGACCGACATCGCCGCCGCGGTTCAATCGGTGCGCAAGATGGATACTGCGCTGGTAGATATCTCGCAGGATGTCGAAGCCGTGCACAGCCTGCTCGGCACCATCGCATCCGATAGCCGCGCGCAGTCGGCCTCGATGACGGAGATCAGCGCGGCACTGGGCGCGATGGACCAGGCTACCCAGCAGAATGCGGCGATGGTCGAGGAAACCTCCGCCGCGGCGCGGAACCTGTCGAGCGAAGTCGTATCGCTCAGCGCCAAGGCGAGCAGCTTCCGGATCGACGGTGGCGCCGACATCGCCCCGATGTCCAAACGACCGCGGGGCCGGGCGACCGTTTCCGCCGTCGCCCTGCACCACGTTTGAGGCATTGGAGGGGCATCGCCACCTGAAGCTCGGCCGCGCGGCGGATCGGCATGAAGGTGGCGATGCCCAACCTGCTTCAGAACATCGCCTCGAAGCTCAGGCCCAGCATGCGCGGTTCGGACAAGGTACCGCGCACCCGGCCATCGAAATCGGTGTAGAAGCTCGTCGGCCGCTGGACGTCGAATAGATTGGTCGCAGTGAGATACGCGCCGAAATTGCGGCCCTGCCATCCGAGCTTCGCATTCGCCAGAGTCAGGCCGTGCACATCAGGAGCCGTCTGGTCCGTCGTGCTCTGAAAGAACGCTCCGCGATAATTGGCGTTGAGGTTGGCAAACAGGCCGCTCGGATGCCGCCAGGTTGCGCCGGCGGACGCAGTCCAGCGTGGCGCACGCGCAAAGCTGTTGCCCGCCGCCGAAGCCTTGAGCGTGCCGTTGGGCACAGTGAAATCTAGGAACTCGCTATGCGCATATCCGGCGCCGGCATAGAGATCGAGCGTTCGGGTCGGCCGGCCACGCAGCTCGACCTCGGCGCCGTAGAGCCGCGACTTGCCGGCATTAACCACCTGGGTATCGAACACCGCTCCCGGCGTGAGTTGAACCGAGACCTGCTGGTTACGCCAGTCGATATAATAGGCGTTGGCGTTGAAGGTCAGCCGCCGGTCGAACCATTGCGACCGCAGCGACAGCTCATAATTCCAGGTATATTCGGGATCGTAGCTGAACGCCTGGGCGCGCTGCTGGTTGATTCCCGATCCGCCGGCGCGATAGCCCCGCTGTGCCGTGGCGCTCAACGAGACGTCCTGGGCGACGTCCCAGGTCAGGCCGAACTTGGGGAGCCAGGCGCCATAGGTAACGGTCCGCAACGGCTCGGCGCTGTTCGCGCCGCTCGCCGTCGCCGTCAGCAACGCATTGAGCTGCCGAACGATCGGCGCGAGCGCGGGCACGGCCGCGGGATCGGGCAGTGCGCCGTTGATCACGACGGTCTGCGTCGCGCCCCTCTCCTGCCGCTCATTGTCGTAGCGGAGGCCGGCGCGGATGCGCAGGCGCGAAGTGACCGGCAGGGTCAGGTCGGTGAAGCCGGCCAGGTTGCGGGTCAGGCGCGGCTGCAACAGCGTATTGCGGATCGGCACGATGCCGGTGCCACCATAGAGCCGCAGCACCGCGTCGACGGTTGCCTGCGGCACCCCCATGGCAAGGAGCTGGCGATCGACGCCGAGCCGGGTGAGGTTCAGATTCTGGGTCGCGTCGAACCGATACTCGCGATTGTCGTCGCGCAGATAATAGGCACCGACGAGCGCCTGGATCCAGCCGAGGTCGAGATTGAGCCGCAGCTCTTGCTGCAGCGTGCGGTCGGGATCGCGGGTGAGACTGATCTCGCCGGCGGTCCGATTGCGATCGGGATCCATGCTGAAATGGGCGCGCACATTCGAATAGTTTGTGATCGAGGTGAGCCGCAGCCCGCCGCCGAAATCATAGCCGGCCTCGATCGTGCCGATATCGCTGACCACGCGCTGGCTGTCCGGAATATCGCTGAGCACGATCCGATCGCTGGCCGCATAGGGCGGATCGAATTCGAACGTATCGGCCCCACGGCGATGGCGATCATGGACATAGGTGGCAACCACGCGCAGCCGGGGCAGCGCTTCCGGCGTAACCAGAAGCTTGCCACGGATCGTCTCGGAAGCGCGTGGATCGGCATCCCGGTGCAGCGTTGCGTTATACAGCAGCCCGTCGGCACGGACCACTTCGCCCGACAGCCGGAAGGCGAGTTGGCCATCGACGATCGGCCCGCCCAGAGCGCCCGCGACGCGCCGCTCGCCATCGCCGCCGCGAAGCATTAGCCTGGCACGCCCGCTCCAGAAATTATCGGGATCAGTCGTTCGCACGATCACCGCCCCGGCCAGCGCGTTGCGACCCTGCACGGTCGATTGCGGCCCGCGGAACACTTCGACCTGCGCCACGTCATAAAGGTCGAGCGGTCCCGTCGTCAGCGCGGCCCGCGGCAGCACGGCGCCGTCCACATAGACGCTGGCAAGGGCGCCATCGCCCGCGCCGGAGACGTTGAAGGCGTCGATGCCGCGGATTGTGAAGCTCGTTCGCGGACCGCTGATCGAGACGTTCGGCGTCCGCTCGAGGACATCGTAGAGGCCTAGGATATTCTGGTCGGCGATGCCCTGCGCGGTCACGACCGCGACGCTCGCCGGCGTCTCCTGCAGCGTGCGCTTCGCCTTTTCGCCGGTGACGACGATCTCGTCGCCGTCGGCCTGCTGACTCGATGTTGCGCCTGGCGCGACCGCCTCCTGTGCCAGGGCGGGCAGCGAAGCGGCACAGAGGAAAGCACAGAAGGCGGTACGCGCCAGAAACATCTTGACCCCCGTTGATCGTTGCTGCAACGCAACTAGACTTTGATGCAAATGCGAGTCAATCGCATTCTCAAGAGGGTGGGAAATGCAGATTTTCTGGGCGATGACGGGATTGCTCGCGACGGGAGCCGCGATCCTTTCGCTATGGTGGGGCTGGCGCCGGAGCGGCTCGGCTCCCGGTCCGCGCTGGATTGCACTTGCCCTTGGGATCGCCGGCGCATGGTCTTGGATCCGGGGATTCGGCGCCGAGATCGGCGTGCCGCTGCTGTTCGAAACCTGGGCACTGCTCGGCTTCGCCTTCATCCTCACACGCATCGAGTGGCGGACCGATTCGCCGCGGGCGCCCCGTGCCGAAAGAGGCGCTCCGCGTGTCCGGAGACGCTATGGGCGGGGTTTGCTCCAGGGGCTCATCGCCGGGCCTCTCGCCTTTGCAGCGGCGATCGGAATCGCGGCCTTGATCGCCACGCGTGCGCCGCTCGACGAACAGACCCGGCTCGTCGGGGCCGGCCTGATGGTCCCGAGCCTATGGGCGGGCTTCGTCGGCTGGACGGTCGCCGCGGAACGGCTACGCACGCCCTTTGCGAGCATGACGCTATTCGCCGCCCTCGGCTTCGGCTGCGCCTTCGGTCTCGCACGATGATTCGGTTGCCTGCACCGTCCAATGCCTTCACGCGCCGAATGCTCGCCGGCCATGGCTGGCTGGGCCTGGTCTTCGGCGCCCTGCTCTACATCCTTTGCTTCACCGGCACGCTGCTCGTGCTGGTCGATCAGCTCTCGCGCTGGGAGCAACCCGACGTGCCGCGGGTCTCTGTCCTCACCGACGACCGCCTCGCCGCGATCGTCCAGCGGGCTGAGGCGCGCGCCCGGATCGAAGGCCGCCAGGACGGCATGATTCTCCGCCTGCCAAGCCCCGAGCTGCCGCGCCTGACCGTCCTCGCCTATGCCGACGGCCGACAGCCCGTCGAATGGGCAGTCGATGCCCAGGGCCGAATGGGCGATCGGATTCAGCAGCCTTTCGTCGCATTCGCCCAGGCCGTGCATTTCAACCTGACCGCCCCCGGCGCGATCGGGCGCTACCTCGTCGGCATCTTCGGCATGGTGCTGCTCGCCTCGATCGCCACCGGCATCCTGGCGCATCGGCGGATCTTCAAGGATGCGTTCCGGCTCCGCTGGGGCGGCGCGAGGCGGCGCAGCAATGCCGAGTTGCACAATCGCATCGGACTATGGGCGCTGCCGTTCCACCTGGTCGTCTCGCTGACCGGCTCTCTCCTCGGCCTTTCGGGATTGATCCTGCTGATCCTCGCCTTGATCGCCTATCGTGGAGATCAGCAAAAGGCACTCGTCGCGCTGCTCGGCCCGCAGCCGACGGAGGACGCACGCCCCGCCGCCCTGCCGCCGCTTGCTCCGATGCTCGCGGAGGTCCGGCGCCAGGTGCCTGGCGCGGAAATCACTCAAGTCCAATACCAGCATTTCGGCACGCGCGGCCAATTGGCCCAGCTTGCGGTCGCTGCGCCCGGACATCTTGCCCGCAACGAGACCTTCACCTTCTCCGGCGAGGGACGCCTGCTCGGCAAGATCGGCTTTACCGACGGATCGGCGGGCATGCGACTCTACGGCATGATCACCCCGCTGCACTACGGCACGTACGGCGGGTTGCCGCTCAAGCTGATCTATGTCGCGCTCGGTGCGGGGCTCACGCTGATCGTCGCGACGGGCGGCGCGATCTGGCTCGGCCGGCGGCGCGAGCAAGGCCGGGCGGCGCCTCGCCTCGAACGGGTCTGGCCGGCGATCCTCTGGGGCCAGCCCGTCGCCTTGCTGCTCGCCGCGCTCGCCTCCATGGCGGGCCTGCCGGGCCTGCCGATCTATTGGGGCGCCGCCCTTGGCGCGGTGATCGCGGCACTCGCCACATCCCGAGCGGAGATGGTCGCAGCCTGGGGGCGGAGAGTTACCTTCGCGCTCGCGGCCGCTCTCAGCCTGTTGCACCTCGCGCTCGTCAGGCCCGCCGACCCCGTCGCGCTCGCGATCGACGCCGCCCTGGTCGCGCCGGGGCTATGGTTCGCGCTACGCGCGGGGCTGCGTCGCTACCCAATCACCCGGCCGTCCGAATCGACTTCAAAACTCCTTTGAGACCTGGATATTCAATCGGCCGGCCCGTTCGCCCTGTCCCGCCGCGATGCCGAGCTCGAAGTCGATCGCCCAGTGATGGCCGAGATCGAGTGCGGAGCCGAGCCCCAGTTCGACTCGGTCTCGCCGCCAGCGCTGGCTGTCGATGCGATAGAGCGGCGCGCCAGGAATGTCGGCATAGTCGAGCCATTGCGGATCGCTGTCGGCGAATTCGTGCCGCCACTCGATCCGCAAACGCGGGGTCACCGAGCCGAAGATCGTCTTCTGCAGGAATTCGGCGCGGCCGCCCAGCACGCCGCTGAGCGACGTGACCGAGCGTTTCGCGAAGCGCAGGTCGTAACGGCCCGCCCCCGTCTCGGTATAGGCATCCAGATTGGCGCCCATATATTCGCCGCGCCCGTAGATCGACCAGCGCCACGCCCCGTGATTGCGGTCCACTCCAGCAGAAAGCGCACCCAGGACCATGTCGCCGTCTCGCGAACCCCGCGTCAGGGCACCGCTGTTCGCCTCGATGCGACGCATCCGATAGTCGAGCGAGCCATAGCCCAGCATGAAGTCGGCAAAGGCGCCCTCGGCGATCGTATAGCTGCCGTAGAAGGCGGCGACGCCGTTGCGGGCCTGGACGCGCGCTGCGTCGCCGCCGATCTTGCTCGTGTCCTCGCCATAGCCGCCGCCCACGCCGATCACGAGCCCGGGCGCCAGCTTGACGTCGACGCCGGCGCTGAGCCCGCCCGTGCTCGCACTGATCTTCTCGCGACGCGTCGTGCGGTCGAGCGTGCTGACCTCCACCGTGCCCCCGGTCCAGATCGCGAGCTGCCCGATCCGGCGCGGCCCGCTTTCGGCTTCGCCGCCGGCCTGTGGTGCCGACGCCGGCGCGACAGCGCCATCGACGGCACCGTCGCGGCTGCCGTCCTTGCCGCCGGCGATCGGCCGAGCCCAGCCCGCCCCGCCCATGCCGCGATTGCGCCGCAGCCCGTGATGCGCGGCATCCTCCAGCCCCGCGTCGCGCATCGGCTCGCTCAGCGCCAAGGCGTCCTCGGCCGAAGTCGAGCCGCGCGGGCGATAGCCGGTGTTGCCGTCGCGCGAGGAGAGGCGGAAGCCCATGGTCGCGCCGGCGCCGCCACCGCCATGCAGTTGCTCGTTGCGGCGCATGAAGTTGCCGGTCTGGGTCTGCGCGAAACGCCGGGCGCTTTCGGCCTGGGCATCGCTGATCGCGCGGATATTGGGATCCAGCGTCGGATCCGGGCGCGCCTGGACGGTCACCGTCACTGTCGAAGGCTGCGACGTGCCGAACTGATTGCTCAGCGTATAGGTGACGACCACCGTGCCTCCGAAACGCGCCGCCGGCGTCACGTCGAGCCGATAATGCCGGTCCGCCGCGCTGCCGCTCGCGGTGATCGTCGCTCCCGCCGCGTTCGCGGGAGTGACGCTGACGATCGTCGCCGCAATGAACGGCCCCTCGCTCGCGCCTTGGGTGAGCTCCACCGAGACGGTCTGCCCGTCGCCGGTCTGCGCAGTCTTCGGCGCGAGCACCGGGACGTTGCCGATCACCTGCAGGCTCACCTGTGCCGGCGCCGAAGTGCCCCCGGGGCCGATGGCGACCCAGGCGAAGCTGTCGGGCCCGACATAGCCGGGATTAGGCTGATAGATCGCGACGACGGCCGCTGCCGCCTGCGCCTGCTGTCCACCGCCACTGCCGTTGGACGTGGCATTGCCCTGGAGCTGCACGGTGCCATGCTCGGGCTGCCGGGTGATCTGGATCGACGTGTAGACGCCGGTGGTGAGACCCGACAGGTCGATCGCCACCTTGCTGCCGGCGTTGGTCGGCGTCGCCGCGGGCAGAGTCTGCGACGTCTCCTGGGTCGCCGGCGGCGGCGGCGTCGCGACGGCGAGGGTCACCGTCGCCGGTGCCGACGTGCCGCCCGGGCCCGTCGCGGTGTAGGTGAAGCTGTCCGCGCCATAATAGCCCTGCGCAGGAACATAGGTGACGACATGGCCCTGCACGGTCGCACTGCCATGCGCGGGCGCCGCGGCCACGGCGATCGAGGCGTAGACGCCCGTCACCGACTGGGTGAGGTCGATCGCAGTGCCCGTGCTGCCATAGGCGACGGCGACGCCCGAGCGATCCGCCGCCACCGGTGCCGGCGGCGTTCCCACTGCCAGGCTGACCGTGGCCGGGGCCGAGGTTCCGCCCGGTCCGGTCGCGGTATAGGCGAAGCTGTCGGCTCCATAATAGCCGGCCGCCGGCGTATAGGTCACGACCATGCCGGACACGGTGGCAGTGCCATGGGTGGGCGCCGTCGCGATCGCAATGCCGGTGGCGGTTCCGGTGACATGCGCGGTGAGGTCGATCGCCGTCGCGGTCTCGAACGCCACGGTCACCTGCGGCGGCGCATTGGCGACCGGAGGGGCATGGACCGTGAAGCTGTGCGCGACGGGCGTCGCGGCGTTCCAATTGGCATCGCCGCCCTGCTCCGCCGTCACCGTGCAGGTGCCGCCGGCGACCAGGGTCAGCGTCGCGCCCGAAACAGTGCAGACGGCCGAAGTGGAGCTGGTGAAGGTCACCGCCAGGTTCGAACTCGCCGTCGCGGCGAGCGTCACGCTGCCGGTGGAGAGCGGCACATCGGGCAGCGCCGCGAAAGTGATCGCCTGGCTGGCCTTCGCGACACTGAGCTGGAAGCTGTTCGATGCGCTCTGCGCGGTCGGGGTCGCCTGGTCGGTCACGGTGACCGTGTAGCTCGTCGCCGCCTGCGCCTGGGTCGGCGTCCCGCTGATCGCACCGGTCGCAGTGGAGAAGCTGAGGCCGGCGGGCAGCGTACCGCCCGAGAGCGCATAGCTCAGCGTGCCCGTGCCGCCGACGCCGGTGACCGGAGTCACGCTGGTCAGCGAAGCGGCGACGGTGGCGGTGACGACCGGAGTGGTCTGCGCCGCGGTCAGCGCGGCATAGACGACCTGGCTATATGCGGACGAGGTTCCGGCCAGATTGTTGGCGTCGCCCGAATAGACGGCGACGATCGATCGCGTGCCCGTCGCCGGGGTCGCGGTGCAGCTCGCGCTGGTTCCGCTGAGCGCCACGCCGACGCAACCGGCAATGTCCGCCCCGCCGTCACGGAAGGTGACGGTGCCGGTCGGGGCCACGCCGGTGACGGTCGCCGAGTAGACGACCGTGCCGCCGGCGACGATCGGCCCCGGCGAGCCCAGGACCACCGTGGTCGCCGCCTTGGCGATGGTGAGGTCGAAGGTCGCCGACGCGGTTTGCGCCGTCGGCGTCGTCGAATCGGAGACGGTGACCGTGAAGGTCGTCGTCGGCAGCGCCGTCGCGGGCGTGCCGGAGATCGATCCGTTCGCGCTCGAGAAGGCAAGGCCGCTCGGCAGGGTGCCGCCCGACAGCGCATAGCTCAGCGTGCCGAAGCCGCCCGAGCCGGTCACCGGCGTGACGGCGCTCAGCGCCGCCCCCGCGGTGCCCGCAACGTGCGGCTGCGCCTGGCTTGCGGCCAGCTGGACCGGCATCACGGTGAAGCTGTGCGTCACCGTCGCCGCGGCGTTCCAGTTCGGATCGCCAGGCTGGTCCGCGCTCACCGTGCAGGTGCCGGGCGCCACGAGCGTCAGGCTGTTGCCCGAAACGGTGCACACCGCCGTCGTCCCGCTCGAGAAGCTCACCGCGAGATTGGACGAGGCGGTGGCCGCCAGCGTCAGCGGCGAGGCGCCGATCGCGGTGTTGGGAATGGCCGCGAAGCTGATCGACTGATTGCCGCGCGCCACGGCGAAGGACTGCTGGACCTCGGGCGCGGCATTCCAATTGGCATTCCCAGCCTGGTTCGCATCGACCACGCAGGTGCCGACCGCAATGAAGGTCACCGCGCCGCCTGAAAGCGTGCAGACTCCGCTGGCGCTCGCGTCGATCGACAGCGTCACCGTCAAGCCCGAGCTCGCCGTTGCAGCCGCGGCATAGGCCGCGCCGCCCACCGTCGCACCCGCAGGCGCCGTCGAGGTGAAGCTGATCGCCTGGGTACCGGCGGCGATCGTCCCGCTGACCGTGGTGCCGGTCACCGTCGTGCCCGCGCCGTTCGCGTCGGTGACCGAGATCGCATAGCCGAACGCGCCCGCGGCCGTCGGCGTCCCGCTCACGGTTCCGGTCGCCGTATTGAGGCTGGTGCCGGCCGGAAGCGATCCGGACGCGACCGCATAGACCAGCGGCGTCGTGCCGCCGCTCCCCGGATTGGCCTGGCTGTAGCTGGCGCCCACCGTGGTCCCGGTGGCGGCGCCGGGCGCGATCGCCAGCGGCGCGACCACGGTGAAGCTGATCGGCGTGGTGAAGGAAGAGGCGTTGCCCAGCGTGTCCGCGGCGCGCGCATCGACGGTGTGGCTGCCGAGCGACAGCGGCGTGCCGATGCTGTGGCTCCAATTGCCGCTGCCATCGGCCGTGACGGTGGCCACGGCGCCGCCGTCGATCCGGATGGTGACCGTGCTGCCCGGCTCGGCGGTGCCGCTGATCACCGGCTGGCTGCCCGTGGTGCCGCCGCCGACCGGCGAGGCGATCACTGGAAGCGCCGGCGGCGTGCTGTCGACCGTGATCGTGACGGTCGACGAGGACGGGGAGCTGTTGCCGGCCGCATCGACCGCGGTGGCGCGGACCGAACGCGACCCGTCGGCCAGCGTCGTCGAAGTCACCGTCCAGATCCCGCTGCCATTGGCGGTCGCGCTGCCGACCGGATTCGAATCGACATAGACGGTGACCACCGCCCCCGGCTCGGCCGTGCCGCTGATCGTCGGCGTATTGTCGCTGGTCGATGCGCCATTCGCAGGGCTTCCGATCGCGGGCGCCGCCGGAGCGATCGTATCGACGGTGAAGGTGTTGGTGTTCGAGGCGGCGCTGTCGACCCCCGAGACGGTCGCGATCGCATTGGCAGTGTGCGATCCTTCCGACAGGTTGCCCGACGGCGTATGGCTCCAATTGCCCGAGGCGTCGGCGCTCACGGTTCCGTTCAGCGCGCCGTCGATCGAGACCTTGACCTGGGCGTTGGCCGGCGCCGTGCCCGAGATCGTCGGCCGCGCATTGTTGGTCGAGGCGCCGTTGGCGGGGGTCACGGTCACCGGAGCGGCCGGCACGGCGTTGATCGTCAGCGCGCCGGTCGAGGCGGTCGAGCCCGTCACGGAAGCCGGGCTGCTCGCCGAAACCGCGCCCGTGGTGACGCTATAGCTGCCCGGCGTGCTCGAAGAGACGGTGAGCACCACCGTGCAGGTTGCCCCCGCAGCGAGCGCCGAGCCGCCCGAATAGCTGAAATTGCCGCCCGACAGCGTGGCGGTGCCACCGCAATTGTTCGAGGACAAGGTCGCGGTGAGCCCGGCAAGCGAACTCGATGCGACCGCCAGCCCGCTCAGCGACACCGAGTTGCTGCCGGGATTGCCGATCGTCAGCGTGAGCGTGGTGCTGCCGCTGGTCGAGATGCTGCTGACGCCGAACGCCGCGGCGATGGTCGGCGGATTGGGATTGGCATTGACCGTCAGGCTCGCCGTCGAGCCCGCGCTGCCGGCGGGCGTGCCGGTCGCCGACGGTGCGCCGGAGGGGATCGTATAGCTGGCGGGCGTCGTCGCGGTGACGTTGAAGCGGATCGTGCAGCTGGCATTGGCGCCCACGCTGCCCCCGGACAGCGACGCAGTCCCGGCACCAGCGCTCGCCGTGAGCGTCCCCGAACAGGTGTTGGCGGCGCCGGGGGTCGAAGCGATCGTCACGCCGGACGGCAGGGTGATCGTGTCGGCAAGGCCCGACAGCGCGCTGCCATTCGGGTTGCTCAGCGTGATCGTGACCTGGCTCGACTGGCCGGGATAGATCGTCGTCGGTGACAGCGAGGTGAGCGCTGCGGTCGGGGCGCTCAGCGCACCGACGACCGAGACCGTGATCGAATAGTAATCCGGAATCCCGCCAAAGGCATCGTACTTTTCGACGATGATGCTGCGGTTGGTGAAAGTCGTCGTGTCCTCATAGGTGCCGCTGGCGCCGGTGGTGGGCGAGATCACGCGGTTGCCGGTCACGCCGGCCCCTGGCGTGAAGTGGAGCCTGCGGTTCGCACCGACGGCCTCCAGCGATATTTTCGACCCATCGGGAAAGGTGACGTTGGTGCCGTCTTTCACCCATCCGCCCGCACCGTCCGTCGGGTAGATGTTGATCTCGGTGTTCGTGCCGTTGGTCGTTCCGCACAGCGAATCCAGCGTCGATCGCTGCGTCTGGGTGTCGAGGATCACATTGTCGCCGGAGCCTGCGGTGACCTGCAGCGTCGAGAGGTTGCCGCTGTTCAGGGCGCAGGCCTGATTGCCGGCCTGGGCGAAGGCGCCCGGTGCCAGTGCCGAAAGCGAAACCAGCGTCAAGGCGGCAGCCGCGCGGCGCGCCCAAGACAGCAACCCGCCGCAGCCCGCAGCGCTACGCCCAACCCGGAACTGAACCATTACCCCACACCCCCCGGCGCCCCGGAAATGCCTCCGCATTGCCGCGCACGCTCACGGCCCGCAGGCCGTTGCCATGATCCATTTATGTTTTTCGAATCACGCCCCAGCGCCTCGCCTAGCGAAACCACTTCCGAAAGTCGATGATATTTCTGAAGATTACGCCGAGCCTACGTATAAATCCCGTAACTATAGCTTCCTCACTCTCCTCACGAATATCATCACGCTGCTGCAACGATATGGCATAGCGGAGACACTTTGCTATGCGGGCAGGCGTCAAAACACCGCGTCTTGACACATCGCCCAACTTCGCCGACCGTTGCGGAGTCCCAACGAGGACGAGTCTCCACAATCAGGTCGCGCTGAGTTTGGCTTCACTTCGATCGATATGATCGATTGTGAAGATGTTCGCGCATGCAACAAAAAGTCGTCATGGGAGGGACTCCGCGATGAGCCAATTCTACATCGGCCAAGTCATGATGACGGCCTTCGGATTTGCGCAGAAGCATTTCGCGAAGTGCGACGGCCAGATCCTCCCGATCCAGCAGAACCAGGCCCTGTTTTCGCTGCTCGGCATCCAATATGGCGGCGACGGCAGGGTGAATTTCGCACTTCCTGATTTGCGCGGCAGGACGCCGGCGGGCGGCTATCCGTCATCGGACCCGAGCTGGAATCCGCCGCGCTACACGATGGGCATGGTCTCGGGCAGCGAAACGGTCACCTTGCTGCAGAGCAACCTTCCCCCGCACAACCACACGATGAGCGCGTCCTCCGCGAACGGAACGAATACCGCCCCGCGCGGGGCAGGTTTCACGCTGGGTGCGACGCCGGCCGGCGGAACCATGTTGTACGGCCAGGTCGCCTCGGTCGTGCCGCTGTCGGGAGGGCCGCTCGGAAGTGCCGGCAGCAGCCAGCCGCACAACAACATGCAGCCCTTTGCAGTGCTCAATTTCAACATCGCACTCGCGGGGATTTTCCCTTCGCGCAACTGATGCGCGGGGACGGGAACGTCGCGACGCCTAACTGGAGAGAGCAAGATGAGTCAGCCTTATGTCGGCGAGATCCGCCTGCTACCCTATGTGCGGGGCGCACCGCGCGGATGGCATTTGTGCGACGGCTCGCTCGTCGCGATCTCCGATTATGAGGTGCTGTATACCCTGATCGGCACGACCTATGGCGGCAATGGCCAGTCCACGTTCGGCCTGCCCGACATGCGCGGCCGCGTGCCCGTGCACCAGGGACGGGCCGTGACCGGCACCACCTACACGCTCGGCCAGCCGGCCGGCACCGAGACGGTAACGCTGACCTCAAACCAGATGCCGATGCATACCCACTTCATGCTCGCATCGACCGTCGCGGGCACGTCGTCCTCCCCGGCCAACAGCGTCACGGCCACCGCGGCGGGCGTGACTCTCTATGCCCATAGCGGCGACGGCTCCTCGCCCTACGCCCTGCCGCCGACCACGATCGGCTTCGACGGGGGGAACCAGCCGCACGACAATATGGGGCCGTCCCTGGCGCTCAACTACTGCATCTCGATGTTCGGGATCTTCCCGACTCAGAACTGACGTCCGCGGCCGGCCCTTAGCCGGCGCGCTTGGGAGAGAATCCATGGCGGAACCCTTTCTTGGCCAGATCCAGCTGTTCGGCTTCAATTTCCCGCCGCGCGGCTGGGCGCTGTGCGGCGGCCAGACCCTGCCGCTGTCGCAGAGCACGGCACTCTATTCGCTGCTCGGAACCACGTTCGGCGGTGACGGACGGACGACCTTCATGTTGCCGAACCTCGCCTCGAACCAGGCGTGCGGCACCGGACAGGGGCCCGGACTGACGCCGCGCACCCTCGGCGAGACCATGGGCGAGTTCGCGGTGACGCTGCTCAATGCCGAGATCCCGATGCACAACCATGGCGGCAACATCTACATCGGATCGACCAGCCCCACCGAAGTGCCGACCAGCCAGTCCGCGCTGGGAACCAGCTCGGGGCCGACCTTCCTCACCAAGACGATCACGTCGGCGCTGATGTCGCCGATGGAAGTGACGGTCACGGGCGACGGCCTGCCGCACAACAACGTCCAGCCCTTTCTCGGCCTCAACTTCTCCATCTCGCTCGATGGGGATTATCCGACTTTCCCCTGAACACGCCGCCGCTCCCCCCATTTCCGCGCCATGCCGCTGCGCCGCCGCCGGTTCCTCCCGAGCTGCGGCGCAGGGGCCTGCAGCTGCGCCCAGCCACTTCGGCGGACCTGCCCGGGCTTCACCGGCTCTACGCCGAAGTGCGCGCGCCCGAACTGGCACTGGCGCCCTGGACGATGGAGGCCAAGGCGCGCTTCATCGAAGAGCAGTTTGCGCTCCAGCACCATCATTTCACGCGCTTTCATCCGCGCGCGGGCTTCTGGATCATCCAACGCCAGGGGGTGCTGTCCGCCGCCGGTCCGATCGGCCGGCTCTACCTCGATCGTTCCCGGCCTCGCTGGCTGATCGTTGACATCGCGCTCGTCGCCGCGGCACGCGACGAAGGCTTGGGCACTGCCCTTCTTGCCTGGCTGCAGGCGCTGGCATCGGAAGCCGGCACGATTCTCGCCCTTTCGGTGGCGATCGATAATCCGCGCGCCCGGGCGCTGTATCGCCGGCTCGGCTTTCGCGAAGAGGGCGAGCCGGAAAATCTCCACCAGGGGATGATTTGGGCACCGCCGATCGGCGCCATGCTCAGTTGAAGACCGCCTCGTAAACGATGCCCTGCGTGTCGCGCGCCACAGGGACCAGGAAGATCTCGAGCACACCCATGTCCGCGTGCTTGAGCCTGTAAGTCTGTTGCGGCAGCACCAATTGGCTTTCGCTGCGAAACAGCAGTGAAAAGGGCGCTCGCCGCGCACCCGGGACCATCCGCGGCATCAGCGGCTTCACATCCACCAGCGTCACCGCCATCTCGGCTTCGCCGATGGCAAGCCCGAAGCCTTGGTTCGTGGCCCCGGCAAAATCCTCGATCGCCAGAATTCGCATCCATCCCCATCCATTTCATGAGAATCGGGCCGATTTTCCTGGCCTCGTCTTGGCGACGGGAACTGACTACCGGGTGACCGGCCCGACCTCAAGCGCGGATCGGCTGGCGCGATCGAGCAACCCGGCGAGCCAGGCATCGACTTCGCAGTCGATCACCAGATGCACCCGGGGCGTCGTGCCGCGATTGTCGACGGCGTGCGGGTCCGATAGCCGCAGGTACCAGGCGCTGCCGACGCTCATGTCGATGCGTTTCCCGTTGAGGCGGAAATCGACGTGCGGATTGGTCGCCACCGGCACGTGGAGCCTCGCCCAGCCGCCATCCGCGTCGAGATCGGGATCGCAATGCTCGCGGATCGATGAGCCTGGCATCAATCGCATCAGCCGCACCACCCGAAGCGGGCAGCGAAACGCCGCGACCACCTCGCGGATATAGGGCAATCGCGCCAGCAACGGCCCGTCCACGAACGTCGTCATGTCCGGATTGGCGGCGATTTGCCGAAGGGGATGCGTCTCCCCCGCTGCGTGGCGCAGGGGCAATGCGCTCCAGTCGCCGGCATAGTTCGCCCGCACGAAATGCGGGGTCCAGCCATCCCCATCGAGCGCAGCCAGGTCCGCTGCCAATCGCGCCGGATCGAAGGCGAGCGGGAGGCACAGCCGGTCGGGCCATCGCGGCGCGCCATTCGCAAGCGGGGTTGAGGCGACTTGCATCGCACCAGCGTAGCGCCGGCCGCCGCGATTGCAAAACCCTGTGCCGGGCGCGAGGATCGCGCATGGCCGATCCCCTCGCTCCCCTTCGCGCCGCGCTGATGTCCGATCCGGCGATCCAGCGCCATCTGGCCCAGCATGTCGATCGCGCGGCGTTCGTCGCGGCGCTGGGGGACTGGGCCCAGGCGCGCGGCATCATCGTCGACGCAGCGGCGCTGGCCGTCGCCGTCGCGCCCGATCCGCTGGGCCTGGATCGCCACGCCGCCGCCCCGCATGGCGGTCGCGACTGGCCGCCCGAGGCCTGGCTGCCGGCGCATGTGGCGCCCGATGGCTCGGTCCAGTGGCTTCACTTCGCCGGGACGCCGCTCGATGCGCCCTTCTACGAGGAGACGGTTCGGCGCGTCGGATCGCGGCCCTTTGCTCGGTTGATGCGCTATGGCACGCCGCTGGCGGATTTCGTCGCGGGCGCACCCGAGGGGGGCATCGTTCCCGCTGGCCTCATCTTCCACATGTCGCGCTGCGGCTCGACGCTCGCCGCGCAGATGCTCGCAGCGGTGCCCGGGCATGTCGTCGCGTCGGAGCCGGCGCCGCTCGATGCGATCGTGCAACTTCCCTTCGCGGGCTATCCGTTGACGGCGCACGATCATGCCATGGCGCTGCGGGCGATGGCCGCGGCGCTGGGCCGCCAGGCGCGTGCGGCGGGCGGTCGCTTCTTCATCAAGCTGGATGCCTGGCACGCGCTCGCGCTGCCGCTGTTCCGGCTCGCCTTTCCGGGCGTTCCCTTCGCCTTCCTCTATCGCGATCCCGTCGAGGTGCTCGTCTCGCTGACTCGCATGCCGGGGTTGCACAGCTTGCCCGGCGCGCTTCCGCCGGCCCTGTTCGGCATCCCGCCCGAGGCGGCCGTGCACGGCGTGGACTTTGCAGCACGGACGATCGGCGCGATCTGTGCCGCGGCGGCAAGCGACCCGGCCTTGCTGCTCATCGACTATGGCGAACTCCCGCAAGCCGTCGGGACGCGGCTTCTCCCCCATTTCGGCATCGTGCTCGATCCGGCCGGCGCCGAAGCGATGGCCTCCGCTTCGCGACGCGACGCGAAGACGCCCAATATGGACTTCACGCCCGATCGCGAAGCAAAGCAGCAGGAGGCCGGCGCCGAATTGCGCGCCGCGGCAAGCATGCATATCGCGCCGCATTGGCGTTGCCTGGCGCAGCGCCGCGCCGGGCAAGGCTAGCGCGCGCCGAACCGCCGCAATTGCGCGGCGGCTCCGGACAGGGGTTTGCTAGGCGCATTCCCCCCGCTAGAGCACGGCCATGCCCGACACCGCGCCTGAAACCGTCTCCTTCGGCTACGAAGACGTCGCCCCTGAGGAAAAGACTCGCCGCGTCGGCGCGGTCTTCTCCAGCGTCGCCGCCAAATACGACCTGATGAACGATGCGATGTCGGGCGGGATGCACCGGCTGTGGAAGGACCATTTCGTCCGCCGGGTGAAGCCGCGCGCCGGCGAGCACATCCTCGACATGGCCGGCGGCACCGGCGACATCGCCTTCCGCATGGCCAAGTCCGGCGCGAGCATCACCGTCGCCGACATCAATCCCGAAATGCTCGCGGTCGGGGTCGAGCGAGCAGCGGAGCGCGGGATAGACGGGCTCGTTTGGAGCGAGGCCAATGCCGAGAAGCTGCAATGGCCCGATCGCTTCTTCGATGCCTATACGATCGCCTTCGGCATTCGCAACGTCACCGACATCCCCGCGGCACTGCGCGAGGCGCATCGCGTGCTCAAGCGCGGCGGGCGGCTGTTCGTCCTCGAATTCTCGACCACGCAGTGGCCGGGCTTCGCCGAAGTCTATGACGCCTATTCGCACCGCCTTGTACCGAAGCTCGGCAAGATGCTGGCGGGCGACGCCGATTCCTATCGCTACCTGATCGAATCGATCCGCCGCTTCCCGCCCATGCCCGAATTCGAGCGCATGATCCGCGAGGCGGGCTTCAGCCAGACGCGGGTCGAGCCGATCCTGGGCGGGCTGGTCGCGATCCATTCGGGCTGGAAGATCTAGGCGGATGCACTCTTCTTCCGTTCGCGCTGAGCTTGTCGAAGCGCCGTTCTTCTCTTCCTCGCGCGGCCTGCAAGAAGGGCTGCCCTTCGACAAGCTCAGGGCGAACGGCGCAGCATGACCGCCCCCGCCGTCCATCTCTGGCGCCTGCTCAAATGGGGCCGCATCCTCGCGCGCCACGGGGCGCTGCGCGGGATCGAGCGCGATCCGAACACGCCGCGCCCGGTCCGCCGCGTCGCCCGGCTCGCGCGCTTCGGCGCGCGCGTGCCCCGGGTGCCGCGCTATGCCGACGCGTTCCAGGCGATCGGCCCCGCCGCGATCAAGCTTGGCCAGACGCTCGCCACCCGCCCCGATCTGGTCGGCGAGGAAGCCGCGCGCGACCTGCTCCGCCTCCAGGACGCGCTGCCGCCGCTGCCCTACCCGATCATCCGGGAACGCATCGAGGCCAGCTTCGGCCGCCCGCTCGAGGCATTGTTCGCCGAATTCGAGCAAGTGCCGGTCGGCGCCGCCTCGATCGCCCAGGTCCATCGCGCCATCACCGCCGACGGTCGCCGCGTCGCGGTCAAGGTGTTGCGCCCCGGCGTCGAGAGCGACTTCGCCCGTGCCATCGACACCTATGAATGGGCCGCCGCCCAGATCGAGGGCATGGGCGGCGAGGCCTCGCGCCTGCGCCCCCGCCTCGTCATCGAGACCTTCAAGCGCTGGACCGCGCGCGAACTCGACCTGCGCCGCGAGGCTGCCTCCGCCTCCGAACTTGCCGAGGGCATGCAGGCCGAGCCCGATTTCAGGGTCCCCGCGATCGACTGGCAGCGCACCACCGGCAAGGTGCTCACGCTCGAATGGATCGACGGCATCAAGCTGTCGGACCGCACGGCGCTGATCGAGGCGGGGCACGACACCACCCAGCTCGCCTCGCGGCTGATCCGCGCCTTCCTCCGCCAGGCGATCGCCGAGGGCTTCTTCCATGCCGACATGCACCAGGGGAACCTCTTCGCGCTCCCCGATGGCCGCATCGCCGCGATCGATTTCGGCATCATGGGCCGGATCGATCGGCGCGCCCGCGTCTGGCTCGCCGAGATCCTCTACGGGCTGATCACCGGCAATTATCGCCGCGTCGCCGAAATCCATTTCGAGGCCGGCTATGTCCCGGCACACCACAATGTCGCCGAGTTCGCCACGGCGCTGCGCGCGGTCGGCGAGCCGATGCGCGGGCTGCCGGTCAAGGAAATGAGCGTCGGCGCGATGCTCGACGGGCTGTTCAACATCACCCGCGATTTCGACATGCAGACCCAGCCGCACCTCCTCCTCCTCCAGAAGACGATGGTGATGGTCGAGGGCGTCGCGCGCGGGCTCGATCCGGACATCAACCTGTGGGAAACCTCGGCCCCGTTCGTCCGCGAATGGATCCGCACCGAGCTCGGCCCCGAAGCGGCGATCGCCGATCGGCTGATCGAGGATTTCCGCACCCTCGCGCGACTGCCCCAGCTCATCCGCAACATCGAGCTGCGCTATCCGACGCCCGGCGGCGCCCCGCCCGCCCCGCCGCTCAAGCAGATCGAGCGGATCCGCGTGATCGGCGGCTGGCGCTACGTCGCCGTCGCCATCGCCGCCGGCGCGGCGGGCGCGGCACTGATGACACTGGTGCTGTAGCGCGGACGGCGCCCCAACCGTCATCCCACCGAAAGCTGGGATCTCGCGCCGCGAGCCGTTCGCTTGCGGCCTGAGGCCCCTGTTTCCGCAGGGATGACGAAAAGCTTTGCGGAGCCACAGCCCAGCGCCTCTCGACACCGGATTTTCCAACCCTATACCGCCACGCATGGCCTCTCGCCTCTCGTTTCACTGGCTGACCGCGCCGACGCGCTATGCCGGGCTGCCGCGCCCGCGCGCCCGGCTCATGCTCGGGCTGCTGGCGCTGTGGCTCGCGGTGGCGCTGACCGCGCTGATCGCAGTGGGACCCCCGCCGGTAAGCGGCGACCCGGCCAAGCGCGCCAACGATCAGAGCGACGTGGTCCTCTATGAAGGCATCGTCTCGGGCGTCCGCCATGGCGGCGACTATTACAACGTCACGGCCGACGCGCTGCGCGCCGGCGACTATCCGCTGCGCCCCTTCGTCACCTTCCGGTTGCCGGGGCTGGCGATGGTCCAGTCCCATATTCCGCGGCCGGTGACGATCGGCCTGCTCTATCTGCTTGCCCTGGTGACCCTCTGGACCTGGGGCTTGCGGCTGCGCGCGGCGATGACCCGCTGGCCGCCGGTGGCGATCGCGCTGACGCTGATGGCGGGGGGCATGATCGCTTTCGTCCAGGCCGATCTCTGGGCGTTCCACGAGATCTGGGCGGGGTTGCTCGTCGCGCTCTCGCTAGGCGTCCGCCAGCCAGGCCGCTGGGCGGAATCTGTCGGGCTCGGCCTCGCCGCGATGCTGATCCGCGAGACCGCGGCGCTCTATGCGCTGGTGATGCTCGCCGCCGCCTGGCGCGAGGGCGAGCGGCGCGAAGCGATCGGCTGGGCCGCCGCGCTCGCCTGCCTCGCCGCCGCGCTCGCCGCCCATGCCTGGGCCGTACATGGCGTGACCAACCCCTCCGATCCCGCCTCGCCCGGCTGGGCAGGGCTCCACGGCCCGGGCTTCTTCGTCAAGGCGATGGTGCTGTCGACCGCGCTCCAGCTCTTTCCGCTCTGGTTTGCGGCGCCGCTGTTCGCGCTGGCCCTGTTCGGCTGGTCGGCCTGGCGCGATCCGCTGGCGCTGCGGATGACCGCGGTGCTGATCGCCTATGGCCTAGCGCTCGCGCTGTTCGCACGGCCCGATACCTTCTATTGGGCGCTGATGGTCGCCCCGCTCTCGCTGATCGGCCTCGCCTTCGTGCCCGAAGCCCTGCGCGACCTCGTTCGCCCCGCGCTCGACAAGCCGCGCATCACCGTGACAAGGGTAAGCCGATGAGCAAGCGCATCCTCCTCATCGTCGGCGGCGGCATCGCGGCCTACAAGGCGTGCGAGCTGATCCGCCTCGCCCGGAAGGCCGGGCATGAGGTGACGTGCGTGCTCACCGCCGGCGGTCAGCATTTCGTCACGCCGATGACGCTCGCCGCGCTGTCCGAGAACCCGGTCTACACGACGCTCTGGGACCTCAAGGACGAGGCCGAGATGGGCCATATCCAGCTGAGCCGCCAGGCCGATCTGATCGTCGTCGCTCCGGCCACCGCGGATCTGCTCGCCAGGATGGCGGCGGGCATCGCCGACGATCTCGCCACCACCCTGCTGCTGGCCACCGACAAGCCGGTGCTCGCCGCGCCGGCGATGAACGTGCGGATGTGGCAGCACCCCGCCACCCGCCGCAACGTCGCGACGCTGCGCGGCGACGGGGTGATGGTACTCGAGCCAGACGAAGGCCCGATGGCCTGCGGCGAATTTGGCCCCGGCCGCCTGCCCGAGCCCGAGGCGATCCTGCGGGCGATCGAAACGGCGCTCTCCTCTCCCGTTCGTGCTGAGCTTGTCGAAGCACCGCCCTTATCCTCCGCCGCAGCCGATCCGAAGAACGGCCATTCGGCAGCCTCAGGGCGAACCGGGGTGCTGAACGGCAAGCATATCCTCGTCACCGCCGGCCCCACCCACGAACCGATCGATCCCGTCCGCTACATCGCCAATCGTTCCTCGGGGAAGCAGGGCTATGCCATCGCCGCCGCGCTCGCCGCGCTGGGCGGACGCGTGACCCTGGTCTCCGGCCCGGTGACGCTGCCCACGCCCGCCGGCGTCACTCGCATCGACGTCGAAACCGCGCAGGAGATGGCCAATGCCGTTGCCCGCGCTCTGCCCGCCGATGCGGCGGTGATGGTCGCCGCGGTCGGCGATTGGCGCGCCGAAGCCGCACCGCAAAAGCTCAAAAAGGGCGAGGCCCCGCCCCAGCTCCAGCTTTCGGAAAACCCCGATATCCTCGCCCTGCTCGCCGCGAGCCCGCATCGGCCGCGGCTGGTGGTGGGCTTCGCCGCCGAAACCGAACGGGTGATCGAACACGCCACCGCGAAAAGGACTCGCAAGGGCGCGGACTGGATTGTCGCGAACGATGTTTCGGGCGATGTGATGGGGGGTGAGCGCAATACCATCCATCTCGTCACCGGAGACGGGGTCGAAAGCTGGGAAAACCTGCCCAAGGACGACGTCGCCCGGCGGCTGGCGGATCGGATCGCCGATGCGCTCTAGCCTCGCCCTGATCGCGCTGGGCCTGCTCGCCGGCTGCACTTCCGGCTCGGGCGCCGTGCACCGCGTGCCGACCGCCAAGACGCTGGTCATCGTGCTTCCCGGCGCGCCCGGAGTCGATCATGGCGATCCCCAGGCCTTTGCCGAAGCCGCCCGCGCCGCGATTCCGGACAGCCGTGTGCTCGCCCTGCCGGCCCGCCCCGTCGCCGACTATGGCCACGGCCTGGGCAATGCGGAGGTCCGGGCCCTCGCCGAGGCGATCGATGCCGAGCATCGCCGCCATCCGGCCGCACGCACCGTGCTGGTCGGCGATTCGAGCGGTGCCGCGCTTGCCGCCAATCTCGCTTCCGCGCGTCCGGCGCTGGTCGATGGCCTCGTGCTGGTCGGCTGCCCCTGCTCGCTGCCCGAATGGCGCGCCTGGATGGCGCGGCAAAGCAAGCTGCCGGGCTGGAAGGCGCCGGTCGAGAGCCTCGATCCGCTGCAGACCGCCGGCGGCCTCTCCTCCACGCTGCGCGCCGCGGTGCTCGTCGGCGCCGACGATCAGGTGACCCCCGTCCGCTTCTCGCGCGCCTATGCCGAGGCGCTGGCGCTGCGCGGCATCGCCACCGATTATCGCATCGTCCCCGGCAAGGGCCACGATCTGCTCAACGATCCCGAGGTGCTTGCCGCGACCCAACGCCTCGCCGCGACCCTGCCCAGGAAGCCGATTTGACTCTCGCCCCGATCCGCATCGCGCTCCAGCGCCTGCCGCATGGCGAGGGCTTGCCGCTCCCCGCTTATGCCACCAGCGGCGCGGCGGGCATGGACGTGGTGGCCGCGGAGGAACTGGTGCTCGCCCCCGGCGCGCGCCACGCCGTCGCCACTGGCTTCGCCATTGCGATTCCCGATGGCTATGAGGTCCAGGTCCGCCCGCGATCCGGCCTCGCGCTCAAGCACGGCATCACCTGCCTCAACACCCCCGGCACGATCGACAGCGATTATCGCGGCGAAGTGAAGGTGATCCTCGCCAATCTCGGCGACCAGCCCTTCCCGATCGCGCGCGGCGATCGGATCGCGCAGCTCGTGCCTGCGCCGGTCCAGCGCGCGACGCTGGAAACGGTCGAGACGCTCGACGACACCGCCCGGGGCAGCGGGGGCTTCGGATCGACGGGCCGGTGAGCGCGGCAATCGTCATCGCCGCGGCGCTCCAGACGCTGACGCTCGACTGGAATGCGCTGCCGCCGGTGCCCTTTCGCGCGCCGCCGATCGTTACGCCGGACATGGCGAGCTTCGTCGGCCGCGAAGTCCGGCTGCGCAACTGTCCGGTCGCCACGCCGGGCCCGCTGCAGGTCGATGTCGCGGTGATGGTCGGCGAAGGCGGCGACATCCGCACCGTGGTGCCGCGGGCGATCCAATGCCCCAGCGTCGAGCAATATGCCGCCGCGCTGGTCGCCGGCTTCGCCCGCAACAACCTCCTGCCCCGCCCGGGCGCCAGCGAGCAATGGTATCGCGCGACGCTGAGCTTCGACTGGACGAAATGAGCCTCTCCGATGCCGAGCTCGATCGCTATGCGCGCCACATCGTGCTGCGCGAGATCGGCGGCGGCGGCCAGGTGCGGCTCAAGGGTGCCCGCGCGCTGCTGATCGGCGCGGGCGGGATCGGATCGCCGGCGATCGAATATCTCGCCGCCGCGGGGCTGGGCACGCTCGGCGTGGTCGACGACGACATGGTCTCGCGCTCCAATCTCCAGCGGCAGACGCTCTATGCCACCGCCGATATCGGCCGATCCAAGCTGGAGGCCGCCCGCGCCCGCGTCGCCGCGCTCAACCCGGAAGTCGCCTTCACCGCGATCGCCCAGCGGATCGACGCCGCCAATGCCGATGCGATCCTCGCAGGCTTCCGGCCCGACGTGATCCTCGACGGCTGCGACAATTTCGCCACCCGCCTCGCCGTCGCCGACGCAGCACTGCGCCACCGCATCCCGCTCGTCTCCGCCGCCGTCTCCGAATTCGAGGGCCAGCTCGCCGTCTATCGCGGCTGGGAAGCGGACAAGCCTTGTTACCGCTGCTTCGTCGGCGCCGATCCCGAGCGGCCGGGGCTCAGCTGCGCCGAAACCGGCGTGCTCGGCGCGCTCACCGGCGTGATGGGCAGCCTCGCCGCGCTCGAGACGATCCGCGCGATCGTGCCCTTCGGCGACGATCCCGCCGGCAAGCTCGTCCTCGTCGATGCCCTCGCGCTGCGCTTCCGCACGCTCACCCTTCCCAAGGACCCCGGCTGCCCGGCCTGCGGACGCTAGCCGAACCTCACCCGCCGTCGCCGGCCAGCAGCTCGGCGAGCTGGTCCAGCTGCTCCGGCAACCCGGCCGCAGCGCCCTGCAGGGCTTCCTCGAGCGCCTCGCTGGAAGGATAGGTTTCGTGGAACGTCAGCAGCGTCTTGCCGCCTAGCGCCTCGAAGGTCACGGTCGTGATCGCGCCCTCCTCACCCTCGTCGTTGGTCCAGACGATCCGCTCGTTCGGCACGACCTCCAGATACTTGCCGTAAAAGGCCATCGTGTCGGCGCCGCCGGTGCTGAACTCCAGCCGGTATTTTCCACCGGTCCGAACGTCCATCTCGCACGCAACCAGCGAGACGCCGGTAACCGACCTCGGCATCCACCAGCGCCGGAACAGCTCGGCTTGGCTCCAGGCGCGATAAACAAGGGCCGGCGGCGCATCGAACGTGCGCGTCACGATCAGCTCGCGGTCGCCCCTGCGCTCGATCGACGTGGGATTTCCTGCGCCGCCTGTACTGCTACCTTGCCGATCCATCCCGTTTCTCCTCCTTCATCTCGGCAAGGATCGCGTCCAGGGCCTGGAAGCGATCCTCGAAAAGCTTGCGATGCACTTCGATCCACGCCGCCTCCGCGTCGAGGCCGCGCTTCCCGAGCGTGCAGGTCCTGACCCTCCCGACCTTTTGCGTGACGACGAGACCGGCCCGTTCGAGGACCTGGACGTGCTTCTGCATTCCGGTCAGCGTCATCTCGAACGTCGCCGCCAGCGTGGTGATCGACGCGTCTCCCCGTCCCAGTTCGTCGATCACGCCGCGACGCGTGGCGTCGGACAACGCGGCGAACGACAGATCGAGCGAGGGCTGCGGAAACTGAACCATATGGTTCAGTATCTAACGCGTGCCGCCATGCGCCGCAAGTGCTGGACATCGCGCCGCCCCTGCGGCACCTCGCGCGGCATGACCCGCGTCCTCGTCACCGGCTCGGCCGGCTTCATCGGCTTCCACACCGCGAGCAAGCTGCTCCAGCGCGGCGCGACCGTGCTCGGGATCGACAATTTCAGCCCCTATTACGACCCTGCGCTCAAGGAAGCGCGCAACGACATCCTGTCGAACCACCCGAACTTCGCCGTGGCCCGCGTCTCGATCGACGACATGGCGGCGTTCGGCGCGGAATGGGCGGCGTTCCAGCCCGACGTGGTGATCCATCTCGCCGCGCAGGCAGGCGTGCGCCATTCGATCGACAGCCCGGAATCCTATGTCTCGGCCAATCTGATCGGCACCTTCAACGTGCTCGAGCTGGCGCGCCGGCACCAGACCGGCCACCTTCTCGCCGCCTCGACGAGTTCGGTCTATGGCGCCAACACCGACATGCCGTTCACCGAGACGCAGCGCACCGCGACGCCGCTCAGCTTCTACGCCGCGACCAAGGGCGCGACCGAGCTGATGGGCCACAGCTATGCCCATCTGTTCGGCACGCCCACCACCTTCTTCCGCTTCTTCACCGTCTATGGGCCCTGGGGCCGGCCCGACATGGCGCTGTTCAAGTTCACTCGCGCCACGCTCGCCGGCGAGCCGATCGACGTCTACAACAACGGCAACATGGTCCGCGACTTCACTTATGTCGACGACCTGGCCGAAGCGATCGTGCGGCTGACCGAAGCGGTGCCGGGCGACACGCCGGTCGCCGGCGACAGCCTCTCCCCCGTCGCGCCGTTTCGCGTGGTCAACATCGGCGCCGGCCAGCAGACCGGCCTGATGGACTATATCGGCGAGATCGAACGCGCGCTCGGCAAGTCGGCGATCAAGAATTTCCTGCCGATGCAGCAGGGCGACGTGCCGGCCACCGAAGCCTCGCACGCGCTGCTTCAGACGCTGACCGGCTATGCCCCATCGACTCCGCCCAGCCAGGGCGTGCCCGCCTTTATCGACTGGTATCGCGCCCATTACGGCGCCTGAAGCGAAGCGGGCCGGGAAGCGCCGCCTCGATTGAGGCGGCCTCCCCGGCCCGCTCGCTCACGCCGGGCGTGCGATCAGAAGCGGATGCCGATCGAGCCGCGGATGCTGCGGATCTCGACGTCGTCGCGCCACACCGTGGTCTCGCCCGCAATCGACAGGTCGACCGTGCCGGTGTTGACGCTGATCCCGCCCGCGACCTCGGCCCATTCGCGGTCGCGCGAGCTGAGCTGGAACAGCGCGCCCGGCGCCGTCGCGCCGACGAAATTGGCCGAGAAGGCCGAGGGGCGATCGCCGAAATCATGGACATAGGTGCCCGTGACGAAGGGCTTCACCTTCACGCCGTTACCCGCCAGGGTCAGGCCGCCGCGCAGCTGCGAGCTGCTCACCGGCTGGCGGTTGTAGTTGAGCGCGACGGGCCCGCCGGTCTCTGCGGTGCGCGAGAAGTCGATATAGGTCGAGCGCCAGGCGATCCGCGGCTTGAGCGCCAGCGCGCCGAGGTCGAACTTGTAGCCCAGCCCCGTCTCGGCCGAGAAGCTCAGCGCATTGTCGTCGGCACGCAGCACGTAATTGCTGCCGACGAAGTTCACCGCGCGGTGCGTGCGGGTATCGAGCAGGCCGAAGCTGAACTGCGTGTCGAGGGTCAGGCCCTTGGGCGACTGGTACTTGCCATAGACGGTGTACTGCATCAGGTCCGCCCGCGCCGAATGGCCGGGCACCGCCCCGTCGCTGTCCATTTCGCTGTACGACGCCGCGAAGCCGATCGCACTGGTATCGCCGATCAGCGCCTCGAAGCCGCCGGCGACGTACCAGCCGTTGAACTTGTCGCGGGCCGTGGCGATCGCGGCGGGCATCGGCGCGCTGTTGCCATCGACATAGCCGCCGGCGATGAACGCGCTGAGGTTCTCGGGCAGCGCGCCTTCCTGCACGGTGGTCTGGTCGTCGCCGCCCAGCATCCGCGGCGCGGCGAGGTTCGAGCTGTCGACCAGGCTGGTCGAGGCGACGCGCAGCGGCTGACCGATCTTGGCGAGCGTACCCCCGGCGCTGCGCACGTCGAGCGTGGCGAGGCGATCGCGGATCACCCCGGTCGTCGTCTCGATCATCGCGGTGCCGAGGTTGCGCACCGTCGTCTCGGTCGTCGGCGCCAGCCCGTCCAGCGTCGAGCGGATCGTCGCGGCGCTCTGCAGGTCGAGCGGGCCATAGATGCCGTCGAAGCCGCCGAGCGCGCGGTTCTGGTCGAGCAGCGCGGCGTAGCTCACCTGCACGGGAGAACCGCCGCTCACCACCGAACCGTAGCTGCCGGCCTGCACCGCCAGCCGCACGGCATTGGCTGTGTAGGTCAGGCTCGGCTTCAGGATCGCGCTGAACGCCGCCGGCAAGGCGAAGCTTCCGGTGACGCCGCCCTGCGCCGTCAGGATCGTATAGGTCTGGCCGGCGCGCAGGCTCGAGGTGAAGTTGAGCACGAGCTGGCCGCCCAGATTGGCGATGCCGTTCGTCGGCGTGGCGCCGTTGAACGTCGTCGCCTGGACCTGGATCAGGTCCGATCCGGTGTTCGAAAGGTCGACCAGATAGGTCGTGCCCGAGGCCAGGATCACATTGCCCTTGAAGGTGAGCGTGCCGATCGTCCCGGCCGTGCCCGGCGCGATCACGCCCGCCACGCTGGTGAAGTTCGGCGCGGTGATCGTGCCGCGGCCGCTCAGCCCGCCGAGCATCAGCATATAGTCGCCGCCCGAGGTAAGCGCGCCGTCCACGTTCATCGTGCCGACGATCTGGCTCACATTGATGTTGCTGGTCAGCGAGCCGGTCGAGGTGATGTTGAGCGCAGCGTTGAGGCCGTTGAGCGTCAGATTGTCGACCGTCGTGCTGGTGTCGAGCGTGGTCGTACCCGCTGCCGAGAGCGTGACGTCGAAATAGCGCGGGGCGACGCGCGCGAGCCGGTCTCCGTCATAATTGTTCGGCACGAAGTTGGTCGCGCCGGGCAGCCCGTTGGCCAGCGTCGCCGTCGGTAGGGCCTGGGTGGTGACGCCGCCGGCCTGTGCACTGAGAACGGCATCGTCCTTGCTCGGCTTGCCGTCGAGGCTGGCGGCGCTCATCGTCGCCGGATCGTCCGAGGCGGTGCCGATCGGCGCCGTGCGAACCGTCTCCTGTCCCGTCGCGACGTCGTAGCAGTCGCTCACCCCGCCGCTCTGGAAGCAGGTCTGCCCCCAGCCGGGCTGGACGGTGTTGCCGGCGCCGGGATTGGTCGGGATTCCGTTCGTCACCGTCGTCCCGCTGACGATATAGTAATTGGGATCGAGCTTGGTGACCCAGTGAGTCGGATCGCTCCACTTGCCGTCGCCGGCCACTGCCGAAACGTAATGATAGGGATTGTTCGCCGCGATCCAGTCCCAATAGAGGTAGAGCGGCTGGTAGAAGCTCACCGAACCATAGCCGTTCGAGGGCTGGGGCGTGAAGAAGCGCCCATAGCCGCCCGAGAGCACGCCGATCACGAGCTGCTTGGCATAGGTTGCGTCGAGGATCAGCGGACCGCCCGAATCGCCGCTCGCCGTAATGCCTTCCTTGGGCAGCGCATTGTCGCGCCAGGCATTGAAGTCATAGGGGCTCGCCGAAGCGGTGCCGCGGCGGGGATCGTCGAAATCCAGCCAGTAGAGGTTCTGCGGATTGGTCGCGTCGCTGGTGCCGCCCGCGCCGAAGATGAACTGCTCGAACGTGCCGAGCGAGGCGAGCCCGCCAAGCATGTTCTCGGCGATGCGGCGGCGATAATCGATGCCCCCGCTCGATCCCGTCGTGCCGGTCCCGTTATTGCCATAGCCGTCGATGACGACATGATAGCCCGAGCCCGAGGCCCCGATCGAACTCGGCGCCGGCAGCTGGGAGAAGAGCAGCGCCCAGGTCGGAATGCCCTTGGCCGGCGTGTCGAGCGACGCCACGGCGATGTCGCCATAAAGGAAGCTGTTCGCATTCGCCTCGGTCGAGAGCGGATTGTACGCGACATAGTTGGAATCATACATGTTGCGGCCCGGATTGGTCGCATATTTCACGCCGTTGACGCCGTTCAGCCAGCCGCCGAATGCGCTCGCGCCGGACTGGTTGTTGTTGGCGTTGAAGCCGAAACCGATCGGGCGGCCGCCCGAGTTCTGGCCATAGTCGCCCGCCGCCTCCTCGTTGACGCAGTGCGCCGCGAAGATCACGGTGCGGGGGTTGATCAGCGTCGCCGTGCACAGGCCGATAAAGCCGTTCTGCTGGTCGATGATCATCTGGCCGACGCCGGTGATGTTGTTCGGGTCGATCGCCGTGGTCGGCGTGCCCGGATTGCTGATCACGATCTGCGAGACCGGGACCTGGTCTGGGCCGCGATCGAGGAAGCCGCCGGTGGAAGCGTGGGTGCTCTGAGCCTCGCGCAGCGCATCGCCGCTCGACGGCCGGTCGATCGCGGGCCCGGCGACGTCCTGCGCCCAGGCCGAAGCCGGCACCATCGTCGCCGCGACCGAAGTCAGCAATGCCGCACGCAGGACGCGCGCCTTGGTCGAAATTTTCATGATGAGCCCCATGGTTTGACGGGGCCGCCCTGTCGGCCTCCGCATGATCGGGGATGCTATTTGTTCCTCGGGACGGGTCAAGCAACTTCTTATCGAGAACGATCCGGTGAGGAGATAATTTGCGTTATATTCCATCTATGTAGCGAAATCGGCACACCTTCTTTTCGCTACTTGCCATGTTCGTCCATCGCGCTGCGGACACGCGCTGCACCGGATCATTATCCAAACGGAAACCCCTGCCGCGCCATGACGGGAACCGGAAACCTTCCGAATCACGCACGGGGATCACATGAGCATCGAATGGCCGGCCCACGGGCTGAAGCTGCAGGCGCGGATCGAAAGCGGCGAGGCAGTGATCGGCGTGATCGGTATGGGCTATGTCGGCCTGCCGCTCGCCGTCGCATTCGGTGAGGCCGGCTGCCCCGTCCTCGCCTTCGACGTCGATCCGGCCAAGGTCGAGGCGCTCTCGGCCGGCGAAAGCTATATCAAGCATATCGACGCCGCCCGCATCGCCCCGCTCGTCGCCGCCGAGAAGCTGCGCGCGACCGCCGATCTCGCCCGGCTTGGCGAGGCCGACGTGGTGCTGATCTGCGTCCCCACGCCGCTCACCCGCCATCTCGAGCCCGACCTCAAATATGTCGAAGTCACCACCCGCGCGATCGCCGAGACGCTGCGCCGCGGCCAGCTCGTCATCCTCGAATCGACCACCTATCCCGGCACCACGGCGGAAGTCATGCAGCCGATCCTCGAAGCGGGCGGGCTGAAGGCGGGCAAGGACTTCTTCCTCGCTTATTCGCCCGAGCGCGAAGACCCCGGCAACCCGACTTTCTCGACCACCAAGATCCCCAAGGTCGTCGGCGCCGACGACGGTGTCTCGGCCAATCTGGCGCTCGCCGTCTATCGCCACATCGTGCCCCAGGCGATCCAGGTCTCGACCGCCGCGACGGCCGAAGCGGTCAAGATCACCGAGAACGTGTTCCGCGCGGTCAACATCGCGCTCGTCAACGAACTCAAGCTGATCTTCACCGCGATGGATATCGACGTGTGGGAAGTGATCGATGCCGCCAAGTCTAAGCCGTTCGGCTTCATGCCCTTCTATCCCGGCCCGGGCCTGGGCGGCCATTGCATCCCGATCGACCCCTTCTACCTCACCTGGAAGGCGCGCGAGTACAACCAGCACACCAAGTTCATCGAGCTCGCCGGCCAGATCAACGCCGACATGCCCCAGCATGTCGTGCGCGTCCTGGCGGATACGCTCGACGAACGCTTCGGCCGCGGCCTGCGCGGCGCGCGCATCCTGGTGATGGGCGTCGCCTACAAGAAGAATGTCGAGGACATCCGCGAAAGCCCGTCGCTGCGGCTGATGGAGCTGATCGAGGCGCGCGGCGCCACGGCCGACTTCCACGATCCCCACGTCGCCCAGATCGACAACACCCGCGAGCATCCGACGCTCAACTTCCGTGCGGGCATCGCCTGGGATCCCGCCACGATCGCCGGCTATGACGCAGTGCTGATCGCGACCGACCACGATGCGGTCGACTATGCCGCGCTCGCCGAGGCGGCGAAGCTGATCATCGACACCCGCAACGCATGCGGCCGCGCCGGTGTCGAAAGCGACAAGGTGGTGCGGGCCTGAACGACCGAAGGCACGGATTTCAGCCTCGGTCGAAGCTCTCCGCGAGCTCGACCACTTCGAATGCATAGCGCTCCCAGCCGCGCTGCCGGGCCGCGTCGGCAGTCGCGGCCCGCTTGCCCTCGGCTTCTCGCAGCGACTTGCTGTGCCCCCAGAATACTTCGGTACGGCCATCGCCAAGATGCGCGACGATCCGCCAGTAATGCGTAAAGGGCGCCGCAGTCGGGCCGATGGTCTTCACATAGCCGTCGGCCATCGTCGCCGTGAGGTAACGCTTCTTCTTCGCCATGATGGCAGCCGATAGCCGATTGGCCGCCGCCGGTGGAAGCGGAGCGGCGCGGTCCCCATATCGCGCGACGAAACGGAGATTCCCACATGACCGACTATCGCAAGACCCAGGAGGCCGTCGCCGCCCTTTCCGCCGAGGAATATCGCGTCACCCAGCAGAACGGCACCGAGCGTCCCGGCACCGGCAAGCATCTGAACAACAAGGCGGCGGGCCTCTATGTCGACATCGTCTCAGGCGAGCCGCTGTTCGCCTCCACCGACAAATATGAATCGGGCTGCGGCTGGCCCAGCTTCACGCGCCCGGTCGAGCCCGCCAATGTCGCCGAGCTGCGCGATGCGAGCCACGGCATGATCCGAACCGAAGTGCGCTCTGCCAATGGCGACAGCCATCTCGGCCATGTCTTCGACGACGGCCCGCGGGACCGTGGCGGGCTGCGCTACTGCATCAACTCGGCGTCGCTGCGCTTCGTCCCGCGCGAGCGGATGGAAGCGGAGGGTTATGGCGCCTATCTTGATCAGGTCCGCGAGCCCGCCTGAGCCGGCAAGGCTTGCAATGTAGGATTTCGTCGGCTTGGCTGGAGCGGCCGGAGTCGTTCCGGCCGCTCTTTGACTTTGAGAGAACCCCTTTCGCGCGTCGAGCGACCCGGCGCGACCTCTCGCATGGGCGATGTTCGCAATGTTTGCCGGATCAATCCGAGCAGCGGCTCGTCACGAAGTCGCGAATGGCCGGGCCCAGGTCGGTGCGCTCCAGCGCCACTGCGATGTTGGCCTGGATGAACCCGGCCTTGTCGCCGCAATCGTAGCGCACGCCGTCGAAGGTCAGCCCGTGGAAGCGCTGGTTACCGATCATCTGCGCCATCGCGTCGGTGAGCTGGATCTCGCCGCCGGCGCCCTTTTCCTGCCCCTCCAGGATGCGCATGACTTCGGGCTGGAGAATGTAGCGGCCGATCACGGCCAGGTTGGACGGCGCCGTGCCCTGCTTGGGCTTCTCGACCAGCCCCCGCACCTCGGTCAGCGCGCCGTCGCGGCTGCCGGGGGTGATGATGCCATATTTGTCGGTGGCCGCATCGGCGACTTCCATCGCGCAGATCAGGTTGCCGCCGACCTGGTTGTACGCCTCGACCATCTGCTTGAGGCAGCCCGGCTTGCCGACCATGAAATCGTCGGCGAGCAGCACCGCGAAGGGCTCGTCGCCGACGATGTCGCGCGCACACCACACGGCATGGCCCAGGCCCATCGGCTCCTGCTGGCGAACATAGGCGACCGCGCCGGGCTTGAGCCGCGTCGCATCGAGCACTTCGAGCGACTTGCCGCGCTCGGCCATCGTCGTCTCGAGCTCGTAGGCGATGTCGAAATGGTCTTCGATCGCGCTCTTGCCGCGGCCGGTGACGAAGATCATCTGCTCGATCCCCGCCTCCATCGCTTCCTCGACGGCATATTGGATCAGCGGCCGATCGACGACCGGCAGCATCTCCTTCGGCATCGCCTTGGTCGCAGGGAGGAAACGAGTGCCGAGACCACCGACGGGAAACACGGCCTTGCGCAAGGGCTTGATCGTCATGCTGGAACTTCGTCTCCAATGGGTGCTGCGCTGCTACTCGCGTCGGGAGCCGCGCGCAATCGGCTGTGCCGTGGCCCGGGGCAGACGGACGCCTTACCATGCGCCAAGACCTGTGCGACAGCCGCGCCATGTCATGGCGGCGCCCCCTGGCTCGATCGCCGAGAGCTTAGCGGCACGTTAAGCGCGTCATGCTAAGGGGCGCCGCATGACCCAGCCGCTACGCCGCAAGATCCTCGTCATTTTCGGCACCCGGCCCGAGGCGATCAAGCTGTTCCCCGTGGTCGAGGCGCTGCGCCGCCAGCCGGGGGTCGAGGTGCGCACCTGCGTCACCGCCCAGCATCGTGGGCTGCTCGATCAGGTGCTGGCGATCGCCGGGCTCGTGCCGGACATCGATCTCGACCTGATGCAGCCGGGCCAGACGCTCGACCAGCTCACCGCCCGGCTGCTCACCGGGCTCGGCGCCGTGATGGATGCGGAAAAGCCTGACCGAGTCATCGTCCAGGGGGACACGGCCACCGCGATGGTCGGGGCGCTCGCGGCCTATTATCGCAAGGTGCCGGTCGGCCATGTCGAGGCCGGGCTGCGTTCGGGCGACATTTACCAGCCCTGGCCCGAGGAAGTGAACCGCCGCATCGTCGCGCCGATCGCCGATCAGCATTTCGCACCCACCGAGACTGCGGCCGAGGCGCTGCGCCGCGAGAATATCGATCCGGCGACGATCCATGTCACCGGCAATACCGTGATCGACGCGCTGCTCGCCACCCGCGCCCGCATCGCCGCCGATCCCGCCCTCGCGGCCGGGCTCGATCCGATCGCGGCTCGCTTCGCCGGCAAGCGGATCGTCCTAGTCACCACTCATCGCCGCGAGAATTTCGGCGGCGGCATGGAGGGCATCGCCCGCGCCCTCGGCCGCATCGCCGATCGCGACGACGTGGCGATCCTATTTCCGATGCACCCCAATCCCAATGTCGTCGCCGCGATGGACGCGCTGCTCGGCGACCGGCCCAACGTCGCGCGGATCGAACCGCTCGACTATCCCCACTTCATCCGCGCGCTCGAGCTTTGCGACGTCGTGCTCAGCGATTCGGGCGGCGTCCAGGAAGAGGCGCCCGCCCTCGGCAAGCCAGTGCTGGTGATGCGCGAGACGACCGAGCGGCCCGAAGGCGTCGCCGCGGGCACGGCGAAGCTGGTCGGCACCGACCCGGACCGCATCGTTTCCGAAATCTCAACCCTCCTCGACGTACCCCAGGCCTATTCGGCCATGGCCCGCGCCCATAATCCGTTCGGCGACGGCCAGGCCGCACAGCGTATTGCGGGGATCGTCGCCCATGGTTTCGGAATCTGAGCTCAAGGTCTGCGTTCTCGGCCTGGGCTATATCGGCCTGCCCACCGCCGCGGTGATCGCGCGCACCGGCGCCAGGGTGCTCGGCGTCGATGTGCATGAATCGGTGGTCGAGACGGTCAATTCGGGCAAGGTCCATATCGAGGAAATCGATCTCGACGGCCTGGTCTCCGGCGTCGTCGCCCGGGGCAATCTGCGCGCCTCGCTCCACGTCGAGCCGGCCGACGTCTTCGTCATCGCGGTGCCCACGCCCTTCGATGCGAACCACGCGCCCGATATCGGCTATGTCCTCCAGGCCGCGACCAATGTCGCCGCCGCGATCAAGCCGGGCGACGTGGTCGTGCTCGAATCGACTTCTCCGGTCGGCACCACCGAAAAGGTCGCCGAACTGATCGCCAAGCTGCGGCCTGACCTCAAGGTTCCGGGCCATTGTGCCGGCACCGCCGACGTCGCGATCGCCTATTGCCCCGAGCGCGTGCTGCCGGGCCGGATCCTGGTCGAACTGATCGACAATGACCGGGTGATCGGCGGCATCACCCCGCGCTGCGCCCGCAAGGCGCTGCAATTCTATCGTCGCTTCGTCCGAGGTGCCTGCGTCACCACCACGGCACGCGCCGCCGAGATGACCAAGCTCACCGAAAACGCCTTTCGCGATGTCAACATCGCCTTCGCCAACGAGCTGAGCCTGGTCGCGGAGAAGATGGGCGTCGACGTGTGGGAAGTGATCCGCCTCGCCAATCGCCATCCGCGCGTCAACATCCTGTCGCCGGGGCCCGGCGTCGGCGGCCATTGCATCGCGGTTGATCCCTGGTTCCTGGTCAGCGCCGCGCCCGACCAGACCCCGCTGATCCGCACCGCGCGCGAGGTGAATGACGGCAAGACCGATCATGTGATTGCCCAGGCGGCGGCGCTGATCGAGGCGAGCCCCGCGGCCCACGTCGCCTGTCTCGGCCTCGCCTTCAAGGCGAACATCGACGATTTCCGCGAGAGCCCGGCGCTCAAGGTCGCTGAGGCGCTGGCGCGGCGCTTCGGCGCGCGGATCCAGATCGTCGAACCCTATGCCGCTGCCCTGCCTCCGGCTTTCGCTGGCACCGGCGCGACGCTGATTGATCTCGACAGCGCGATCGAAGAATCCGACATTTTCGTCGTGCTCGTTGATCACGAGGTCTTCAAGTCGGTCCCGCTCGACGAGCGCGCCGGCAAGCAGGTCTATGATACGCGCGGCATCTGGCCCGATCAGCCGCGCGCCACCGCGGCCGGTGAGCCGCTGCGGCTGGCGAGCTAGCGGCTGCGCACCAGGATCGACTGCCAATCGCCATCGAGCGGCTTGTCGCGGTCAGCGATCAGCGTGGGGATGATCGGGCGGCCCGGCGATTGCTCGATCTTGGTGATCTCTGCCTCCAGCGTCGCCACCCGGTCCCGCCAGGCGGGATGCGAACGGCTGCGCAGGATGCCACCCGCCTTGCTCGGACCGAATTTCTTCCAGAACTCGACCGCGGCGCGCGGCGGATAACCGGCATTGGCGAGCAGGTAGACCGAGAGCAAGTCGGCCTGGATTTCGGTCTGGCGGAAATATTTGACGTTGGCGCCGAAGCCCGAAAGCAGACCATAATCGACGCCGCGCGCCTCCAACCGGTCGCGGTGATGAAGGATATTGTGCGCGAATTCGTGCGCGATGGCCGCGGCCAGCTGGTCGTCCGAGTAGGAATCGAGAAAGCCGGAGCCGATCTGCACCAACTTGCCGTCGGCCGAGGCGGTGAAGCCATTATTGAGTTCCAGTTCGAAGCGTGTCGCGCACGCCGCCACTGGCATCACCCGGTATTTCGCAGGCCCGCCATTGCGATTCGCTGTGATTTCGATGGCGGTGCCGCGCGGGAGCCCCGCAATCGCCGATTGCGCCGCGGCGAGGCGATCGGTCGTGTTTGGCTTTCCGGGAAGCGCAGCCATGTCCACCGGGCCGGCGCGGAGAAGCGAATCGTCGGGCATCGCGCCTGCCTTGGCGGCCGGGCTGTCCGGGACCACCGCTTCCACGGCAACCGGCGTGACAAATCCGAAATGGCGGACAGCGCCGTCGCGCCGGGCCGGGGCGAACTGATCGAGCGTGTGGAGTTGGAGCCCGGTCCCTGACTCCAGCCGGTCGCACAGCGGCGCGTTCGTGGTGGCGAGGCGCCAGCCGATCGTCGCGATTCGCAAATCCGCCTCCCGCACGGCTTCGAACAGGGCAGCGTCGTCGCTGGCCTGGCAGGGTGCGGCCGCCGTCAGAAGCCCGGCGGCAACCATGAGCGATACCGTTCGCATGCTGAGGCTCTTCATCGTATTCCTTTTAGGCCCCGGCACCCGCTTCTCCAATGGCAGAACCGGATGACGATCGCAGACTTCGCGCTCGCAGCAACAAATCCGTAACCAATATTAGTGGCCAACCGACACGAAATGTGACCATTTCGCCGACAGCTTTCATTAATCCCTTGGCCTTATTGGTGCGCCGCGTTAAGGCCCTTCGTGCTTCGGCGCGGGGTCGGCCAAGGCGAGAGTCCGGGCCAACCGGGCCGATGTTGCACTTTGGACACAGCGAGGGCTTTCTCGTTGTGATGAAAGTTTGAGGTGTTGCGGCAGTATCCGTCCTGTGCCATAGGACGGCCTGACGAGAGCACCAGAGCTCGAAAGAGGGAGAATAAGAGTGTTCACTAAGCTTCTTACCGCCGCCGCTATCGCTTCGATGGCGACTGCCCCTGTTCTGGCGGCTCCGAACAGCGCCTCGAGCCTGTCGCTGTCGAGCGTTCGCGCTTCGACCTCGACCGGCAAGAAGAGCGAGCTGGCTCCGGCTGTCCTGATCGGCGTTCTCGCGACTGTCGCGATCGTCGGCGGCGCGGTTATCCTCGCTGACAGCGACGACTCGCCCGACAGCAAGTAATCGCTGGCTGCGCGAGCAGAGTTTCGAAGTGGGGGGCGGGGGGGGGCGCCGGGTGTTTTTTTGGGTGCGGGGGG
>JAEXFD010000014.1 GCA_023400405.1 Pseudomonadota bacterium | reverse complement strand
CCCCCGCCCCCCCCCCCCCCCGCCCCCCAATTTCCTCGGGCGGTGGGGGGGCGGGGGGGGGGCGCGGGCCGGTGCCGCAATGCGCCGATCGGCGCATTTCCAAACAGACTCTGAGCGATATCGGAGTGCCGGCGCCTCAGCGCGTCGGCACCGGCTCCGCGCCCGAATAATCGTAGAAGCCGCGCTTGGTCTTGCGGCCATACCAGCCGGCTTCGACATATTTGACGAGCAGCGGGGCCGGGCGGAACTTGGGATCGCCCGTGCCTTCGAACAGCACGCGGGTGATCTCCAGGCAGGTGTCGAGCCCGATGAAGTCGGCCAGGGTGAACGGCCCCATCGGATGATTGAGACCGAGCTGGCACGCCGCGTCGATGTCCGGAATCGTCGCCACGCCTTCGCCGAGCGCGAAGCAGGCTTCGTTGAGCATCGGCATGAGCACGCGATTGACGATGAAGCCCGGCGCGTCATTGGCATGGACGATACGCTTGCCCAACGACTGGCCGAAGGCCTCCACCGCGGCCACCGTCGCATCCGAGGTGGCGAGGCCGCGGATCAGCTCGATCAGCCCCATCACCGGCACCGGATTGAAGAAGTGCACGCCCATGAAGCGCGCCGGATCGGGGGCCGCCTGGGCGAGGCGCGTGATCGGAATCGACGAGGTGTTGCTGGCGAGGATCGCGTCGCTGCCCAGCACCTTGCCGACGGTCTCGAAGATCTGGCGCTTGATCGCCTCGCGCTCGGTCGCTGCCTCGATCACCAGCTCGCATGGGCCCATCGCTGCGACGTCGCCGATCGGCTCGATCCGGCTGAGCGCCGCCTCGGCATCGGCAGCCGTGATCTTTTCCTTCTCGACCGCCCGGGCGAGCTGCTTGGCGATGCCGGCCTTGCCCGCCTCTGCGCGCGCCTGATCGACATCGGAGAGCAGCACGCGATAGCCGGCCTGCGCCGAAACCTGCGCGATGCCCGCGCCCATCTGCCCCGCTCCGATCACGCCCACGGTCTTCATGCGAATCTCTCCTGTGTTGCGCCGCTCCTATCGGCTCGCGCGCCGATCGGCTAGGCTCGCGCCATGCTGATCTTCCTCCTCGCCGCGCTCCAGCCGGTACCGGCCACCGATGGCGTCCGCATCTTCGGCGACTGGGCCGTGGCCTGCGACAATGTCCATGCCTGCGAGATGACCTCGCTGCTTCCCGGAGAGGCGGGGATTCCCGACGACGATCATAGCGGGGATCTCTCGGTCGCGCGGGCCGCCGGGCCGGCGGGCGGCTTCACGATCGAAGTTTCGGTCGAAGCGGCGGACGGGCCGGCGACGCTGGCGATCGACGGAGCCGCTGCGACGCGCGGGACGCTGCGCGGCAATGTGCTGCGGATCGCCGGCGCCGAGGCGGCGCGGATCGCGCCGTTGCTCGCCAACGGGAAAGCGGTCGAGTTGCAGGATGCGGCGGGCAAGGGCGTGGCGCTGATCTCGCTCGCGGGCGCTTCGGCGGCGCTGCGCTTCATCGATGCGAACCAGGGCCGCGCCGGCACCGTCACCGCGGCAGTGGCGAAGGGCAGTCGCCCGGCGAGCGCCGTTCCCCCAGCCCAGCCCCTGCCTCGGATCGTCGCGCTTCGCCCGTCGGGCACCGCTGCGCCCGTTTCCGCTGCGCTGCGTGGCTCGCTCGAAAAGCGCTCGGGTTGCGACGAGAATTATGCCGATGGCGAGGAGCGGCCTGCGATCGACCGCTACGCGCTGGGCGGCGGCAAGACGCTGGTGCTGATTCCGTGCGGGGCCGGCGCCTATAATTTCTCGAGCGCGGCCTTCATTCTCGCCGGCGGCAAGGCCGACGCGGCGACGTTCGACCAGGGCGACGACGTGCTGGTCAATGCCGACTTCGACAAGGGCGTGCTCAGCGCCCATGAAAAGGGCAGGGGCGTCGGCGATTGCGGGGAAGGCCGCTCCTATGTCTGGAACGGCCGCTCCTTCGAGTTGATCGAAGTGCGCTCGATGCCCGATTGCCGCGGCTCGGCCAATTGGCTGCGCATCTTCCACGCCGAGCCCGTGTTCCGCTGAAGGGCGAACGTTGCGGGACGCGCCCATGCGCCCTATGGCCGCGGCCATGACCGACAACGCCCCCGATCCCGCGCTGCTCGCCAAGGCGGAAACGCTCACCGAGGCGCTGCCCTATCTGCAGCGCTATGCGGGCGCCACCTTCGTGGTCAAATATGGCGGCCATGCAATGGGCGATCCCGAGCTCCAGCGCGATTTCGCCGAGGACGTGGTGCTGCTCAAGGCGGTGGGCATCAATCCGATCGTGGTTCATGGCGGCGGACCGCAGATCGGCGCGATGCTCAAGCGGCTCGGCGTCGAATCGCAGTTCGTCGGCGGCCTGCGCGTCACCGATGCGGAAACCGCGCGCATCGCCGAAATGGTCCTCGCCGGATCGATCAACAAGGAAATCGTCGGCTGGATCGGCCAGGCCGGCGGCCGCGCCGTCGGCATTTCGGGCAAGGATGCCGGGCTGGTCACTGCCGAGAAGGTCCGCCGCAGCGAGCCCGATCCGCTCCAGGGCATCGAGCGCCATGTCGATCTCGGATTCGTCGGCGAGCCGGTCGCGGTCGATCCCGCGATCCTCAAGTCGCTCGCCGCCCAGGGCTTCATCCCGGTGGTCGCGCCGATCGCGCTCGGCGCGGACGGGCACACCTACAATATCAATGCCGATACCATGGCCGGCGCGATCGCTGGGGCGTGCGGCGCCTCGCGCTTCTTCCTGCTCACCGACGTCGCTGGCGTGCTCGACAAGTCGGGCGAGCTGATGACCGATCTCGATCCCGCGCGGATCGAGGCGCTCAAGGCCGACGGCACGATCTCGGGGGGAATGATTCCCAAGGTCGAGACCTGCGTCGCGGCCGTCGGGGCGGGCGTCGATGCGGCGGTGATCCTCGACGGGCGCGTTCCCCATGCGATGCTGCTCGAAATCTTCACGCGGCGTGGCGCGGGCACCCTCGTCCACGCGTGAGAATTTGTTTGGAGATGCGCGTCTCGGCGCATTCGTGCCGTCCGGAAATGCGCAGCTTGCGCATTTCCAAACAGAGGCTGAGGCTTGTTGCCGGGCCCGCCAGTCCCTAATCTGGCGTGACCCATCCGTGCGGAGAGCGAATTGATCAGCTTCCTCGTCATGCTCCTTCAGATCGCCCAGTTCCTGCTCTGGGTGCTGAGCATCGTCATCATCATCCAGGCGATCCTCTCCTGGCTGATCGCGTTCAACGTGATCAACACCTATAATGATTTCGTCCGCGCGCTGTGGACGGCGCTCCAGCGGATCACCGATCCGCTCTATCGGCCGGTGCGGCGGATCATGCCCGATTTCGGCGCACTCGATCTGAGCCCGCTCGTCGTGCTGCTGGTCATCTACATCCTCCAGAATTTCGTCATCCCGACGATCATCCAGCAGCTCGTCCTCCCGGCCTATTGACGGTGCCCGCCTGGCGTCCGGTCGCCGGCGGCATCGAGATCGCGGTGCGGGTGACGCCCCGCGCCGCCCGGGATGCGTTCGCCGCGGGGACGGACGATCACTTCGCCGCCCGCCTCGCCGCGCCGCCGGTGGAAGGGGCGGCGAACGCGGCGCTGGTGCCGCTCGTTGCCAGGGCGTTCGGGGTGCGCAAGGGCGAAGTGAGCCTGATCGCGGGCGACACGGCGCGGCTCAAGCGGCTTCGGATCGCAGGCGACACGTCCAAGCTGGCAGAGACGGCCGCGAGCCTCTATGGCTCGCCGCATGACGGCTGAGATCATCGACGGAAAGGCATTCGCCGCGGGGCTGCGCGCCCGCGTCGCGGCATTGGTTCCCGCATTCCAGGCGGCGGCGGGGCGCGTGCCCGGGCTCGCCGTGGTGCTGGTCGGCGAGGATCCGGCCTCGGCCGTGTATGTCCGCTCCAAGGGCAAGCAGACCCGCGAGGCAGGGATGGAGAGCTTCGAGCATAAGCTGCCCGCGGACACCTCGCAGGACGATCTGCTCGCGCTGGTCGATCGGCTCAATGCCGATCCCGCGGTGGACGGCATCCTCGTGCAGCTGCCGCTGCCGCGCCATATCGACGAGCAGGCGGTGCTGCTGCGGATCAGCCCGGACAAGGATGTCGACGGCTTCCACCCGGTCAATGCCGGGCGCCTCGCCACCGGGCTGGAGGGCTTCGTGCCCTGCACGCCGCTCGGCTGCCTGATGCTGCTCGAAGACCGGCTGGGCGACCTGTCGGGGCTGGATGCGGTGGTGATCGGCCGCTCGAACATCGTCGGCAAGCCGATGGCCGCGCTGCTCACCCGCGCCAGCGCGACGGTGACACTCGTCCATTCGCGCACCCGCAACCTGCCGCATTACCTCCGCCACGCCGATATCGTCGTGGCGGCGGTGGGGATCCCGCACTTCGTCAAGGGCGAATGGCTGAAACCCGGTGCGACCGTGATCGATGTCGGCATCAACCGGACCGAGGCCGGACTGGTCGGCGACGTCGATTTCGATAGCGCGGCGAGCGTCGCCGGCGCGATCACCCCGGTGCCGGGCGGCGTCGGGCCGATGACGATCGCCTGCCTGCTGCGCAACACCCTGGTCGCCGCGCACCGCAATGCCGGCGTGCCGCTGGAGCCGGGCGCGATATGATCCTCGCCGCGCTGCTCCTCCAGGCCGCCGCGCCGCAGACCGCGCTCGACGCCGAGCGCGCGTTCAACGCGGCGGCGCAGGCCAGGGGGCAGTGGACGGCGTTCCGCGAATTCGCCGCGGAGGACGCGACGATGTTCGTGCCGCAGCCGGTCAAGGCGCAGGCGTGGCTCAAGGATCGGAAGGACCCGCCCAAGTCGGTCGAGTGGTGGCCGACCGAGAGCTACGTCTCGTGCGACGGGAAAATGGCGGTGAACACGGGTGGGTGGACGCTGCCGGACGGAACCGTCGGCTATTTCTCCACCGTGTGGCGCAAGGAAGCGAACGGCAGCTGGAAGTGGATCGTCGATGGCGGCGATGTGCTGAAGGAATCGCGGCCGCGTCCGGCGGCGCCCAAGGTGGTCCAAGCGTCGTGTGCATCGCCGGTGGGAGCGATCTCGTCGATCGCCGCGCCGGCCGATGCGAAGGTGGGCGACGGGGAATCGGCCGATGAGACGCTCTCCTGGCATTGGGAGGTGACGCCCGACGGCGCGCGAACTTTCGAGGTTCTGGTCTGGGACGGCGAGAACGAGACGTCCGTCCTGAACGACAGCATCGCGGCACCCACCCCATGATCGAACTCTTCGTCTCCGCCTTCATCACCTTCTTCGTGGTGATCGATCCGCCCGGCTGCGCGCCGATCTTCGCGGGACTCACCGCGGGGACCAGCGTCGTGCATCGCCGGGCAATGGCGGTGCGGGCGGTGCTGGTCGCGGCGATCATCCTGTTCGGCTTCGCGCTGTTCGGCGAGGCGCTGCTGCGCGCGCTCGGCATCAGCCTCAATGCGTTCAAGATCGCCGGCGGCATCATGCTGTTCCTGATCGCGCTCGAAATGGTGTTCGAAAAGCGCACCGAGCGGCGCGAGGACCGGGCCGAGAAGGTCAAGGCGGCCGAACCGACCGACATCTCGATCTTCCCGATGGCGATGCCGATGATCGCCGGCCCCGGCTCGATCGCCTCGACCATGCTGCTGATGTCGCAGAACAGCGGGCTCGATCGCACGCTGGTGGTGCTCGCGGCGATGGCGGCGATCCTGCTGCTGACGCTGCTCGCCCTGCTCGCCGCCGGCCCGCTGATGCGCGTCGTCGGCGCCAAGATCGAAGCGGTGATCTCGCGCCTGCTCGGCGTGCTGCTCGGTGCGCTCGCCGTGCAGTTCGTGATCGATGGGATCAGGGCTTCGCTGGTCGCTGGCCGGGCGCTTTCGGGGCATTGATCGGCACGTTCGGAAGATCGTAGCGGATCTTCCACAGCTTGAACGGCGAGTTGACCGGCAGCGGCACCGTTTCCAGCCAGTTCGGCACCTGGCCCTTGTAGAGCTGGGCGAAGAAACCGTTGGGCCCGCGCGCGCGGTATAGCGTCGTCTCGCTCATGTCCGGGCAGATCAGCAGATACTGCGCATGATGCACGGCAGCGATCCCGCGGAAGCGCTCGGTCGGGCCGGTAAAGGCGTGGTGCACGTCGAGGATCGCCTGGCCGTTGCGGTGATAGGGCCCGGCGATGCCGTCATGATGCGTGGTGACGATCAGGCGCGGACCCATGTCGACGTGCGTGAAGAAGATCGAGCGCGGCACCATGTCGAGCACGCGCAGGTTGCTCAGCCGCGCGCAGGCCGCGTTGGCGGCACCGACCTTGTCGGGCGTGCCGGGCTTCTTGCCCTTCTCGCCGGGCAGATAGGGCAAAGCGAGCCCCGCCGCGAGGCCCGAGAGCACCAGGAACGCGGCCACCGATCCGAGCACGCGCACCAGCATCGAGGATCGCGACAGGAACCACGGCACGATCGCCGCGACCAACGCCGTCGCGCCGGGCACCGCGAGCAGCTGCGCCGCCGGTGCCGCGCGCACCTGCCAGAGCAGCATCGCCGCCGCGAAGCTGCCGAACAGCGCGATCCCCGCCCAGGGCACCGCCTGTGGTCCACGCCGCGCGCGCCAGGTCGCGAAGATCGCGCCGATCATCCCGATCACCGGCAGCGTCGCCATCGCCACGCCGGTCTTGAACGGATGCTTGTAGATCGGCCGCGCCTCGCGGACATTGTTGAGCCAGGTGTTGGCGAGCTCGTCCGAAACCTGTTCGGGGCGGCCCAGGCATTGGGGGAAGAGCAGCGCGAAGCCGGCGACGATCACCGCACCCGCCACGGCGGCCAGCCCCAGCCGCACCCAGCGATTGGCCGGATCGGCGAGCGACAGCGCGAACAGCAGCGCGCCCGCCGCGACCATCACGGTCAGCCATACCGGCGTCAGCGCGTCGCAGCGCATCACCTGGTTGGCGTTGGAGGCGAACAGCGCGAAGCCCAGCGCCGATCCGCCGCCGAGCGTCAGCCCATAGGCCTGCATCCGGCGCACGTCGCCCGCATCCCACACCCAGCGCAGCGCGATGATCGCCCCGGCCATCGCGCAATAGGGCAGCATCTCCAGCCCGATCGTCAGCGTGAAGGCGCTGGAAAGGCCCACCGTCGCCCCGCCCCGAGCGCGCCGTGGATCGGCGAGCCCGGCGACGGTGATCGCCAGCGCGGCGAGCTGCCAGCCATGATGGTCGATCCGCATCGGCGCATACATCGCCATCGTCGAGGTGCAGCCGAGCAGGATGACCAGCGCGACGGGCCAGCTCGCCGGCGCGATCAGCCGCCGCACGGTGAGCGTCAGCCCGGTCATCGCCACCGCCAGCGGCAGCAGCGGCGCGATCCCGCAGGCCCAGCGCTCGGCAGTGGCGGTGCCGACCCAAGGCTTGAAGGCGAGGATCAGCGCGGCGATCGGCAGGTCGACCAGTCGCGACCAATGGATGTCGAAGCCCCCCAGGGCGGGATCGAGGCGATATTGGCGAAGATCGTACCAGCCCTGGCCGGCGAGCCAGGCCCGCACCTGCATCAGCCGCATATTATCGTCGGTATCGCTGAGCATCAGCCAGTGGATGTTGCCCTGGCGCTGCCAGAGGAACCAGACGACCACGCCCAGCCAGAACAGCAGCATCCAGCGCAGCCATTCGCGATCGAGTTCGTCGTCGAGGCGGAAACCGCCGAAAATGCCGCGCTTCAAATTCGCTTCCCTCGCTGGGCTGCACGCATTAGGGCGTCCCGCGGTCCTGGGGCAAGTGATTGTGGCGGCGTTACTAGAGCGGTTCGAAACGATGCGGCAGAGCGGAACGCTCGGCCAGTTGATCCGGTTCGGCATTGTCGGCGGGCTTTCCACCGCCGTCTACACTGCCGTCTATTGGCCGCTCGCCACCTATGCGATCCCGCCGGTGCTCGCCTCGGTCGCCGGCTTCATGGTCGCGGTAGTGTTCGGCTACGTCTTCCACAGCCGCTGGAGCTTCAAGGGGCATGAGGCCGAAGGCGGCGTCGGCACCCAGTCGAAGTTCCTTGCGGTCCAGTCGATCGGCATGGCGATCAATGCCTTCTTCACCTGGGTGTTCACCGGCCCGCTCCACCAGCCGACCTGGGTGCCGCTCTTGCCGGTGATCTTCGTGACGCCCCTCGTCACCTTCGCGCTCAACCGCTATCTGGTGTTCAAATAAGATGGACCGCATCGTCTACGATCGCATGGCCGCGCACGACACCACCCATTGGTGGTACCGCGCCCGCCGCGAGATCCTTTCCGATTATCTCGCGCGCTATGCTGCGCTGCCCGGCGACGCGCGCATCCTCGAGATCGGCTGCGGCACCGGCCACAATCTGCCGATGCTCGCCCAGTTCGGCGACGTCGATGCAATCGAGATCGACGAGAGCGCGGCGGCCAAGGCGAGCGAGCGGCTGGGCAAGAAGGTGGGTTCTTCGCCGCTGCCCGACCTCGCGGGCGTCGAGGCGGGCAGCTACGATCTCGTCGCGGTGCTCGACGTGATCGAGCATGTCGAGGACGATGTCGGCGCGCTGAAGGCGATCGCGCGGGTGCTCAAGCCCGGCGGCAAGATCCTGATCACCGTGCCCGCGCACCAATGGATGTGGAGCGCGCACGACGTGGTCAATCACCACAAGCGCCGCTATTCCAAGGCCGGCTTCGCCGCGACGCTGGACAAGGCGGGCCTGCGCTGGCGCAAGCTGCGCTGGTTCAATTCGCTGCTCTTCCCGGTCGCGGTGGCGGCGCGCCTGGCGGGCAAGCTCACCGGCCGGGACGACAGCGACGATTCGCCCCCGCCCAAGCCGCTCAACGCCGCGTTCGAAAAGGTCTTCGGGCTCGAGCGCCATATCGTCGGCCGATTGCCGATGCCCCCGGGGCTGTCGATCATCGCGTTGGCCGAGCCGAAGGGCTGACGTCATCGCGAAATCTGCTCCCCGGCGAAGGCCGGGGACCAGTTGCAATGTCGTTTGCGAGGTTTTCCCGCCCCACCAACTGCGCCGGAGCTGGGCCCCGGCCTTCGCCGGGGAACAGCGAGGGCGGTGATCGTACCGCCCGCCGCGCTGACCGATTACCCTTCCGAAAACGCCCGCGCCTCGTCGCTGTCCTCGAAGCGATAGCCGAGCCGCGCATGGCCGATCACCGGCCCGGCGACGTCGGCGACGATGTAGAGCGGCCGCCGCTTCGATTCGACATAGAGCCGGCCGAGATATTCGCCGATCATCCCCAGCACGAACATCTGCACTGCGCCGAGCACCACCACCACCAGCATCAGCGAGGTCCAGCCGGGGATCGCCGCGCCCATCAGGAAGCCCGCGACGATGTAGAGCACGAGCAGCGCCGAGGCGCCGGTGAGCAGCAGCCCGACATGGCTGGCGAAGCGCAGCGGTGCGGTCGAGAAGCCGGTGATCGCGTCGAGCGCGAAGCGGATCATCTTGGCGAGCGGATATTTGCTTTCGCCGGCCAGTCGCTCGTGCCGGTCATAGGGAAAGGGAACCTGCTTGAAGCCGACCCAGGCGACCATGCCGCGGATGAAGCGCGCCTGTTCGGGCAGCGACAGGAAGGCGTCGAGCGCGCGCCGGGTCATCAGCCGGAAATCGCCGGTGTCGAGCGGGATCGGCGTGTCGGTGATCCGATCAAGCATCCGGTAGAAGAAGGCGGCGGTGATCTTCTTGAAGATCGTCTCGCCATCGCGCTTGCGGCGCACCGCATAGACCACGTCGGCGCCCTGGCTGCGCATCGCTGCGCGCATGTCGGTCAGCAGCTCGGGCGGGTCCTGCAGGTCCGCATCGATGATCAGGATCTCCTCGCCCGCGCACAAATCGAGGCCCGCGGTGAGCGCGAGCTGGTGGCCGTGGTTGCGCGAGAGGTTGATCGCGACGAGGTGCGGATCGCCCGCCGAAAGCCGCTGCATCACCGGCCAGCTCTTGTCGCGCGAACCGTCGTTGATCAGCACGATCTCATAGCTTTCGCCCACCGCCGCGCGCGCCGCCGCCGAGACGCGCGCGTGCAGCGCGTCGAGACAGGCCTCTTCATTGTAGCAGGGGATGACGACGGAGAGTTTCGGCCGGGCTTGCATGACCGGACGCCTTAGCGCCCGCCGCGGTCGCCGTCGAGCCGGTCGCTACACCCGCTCGGCCGAGCTCACTGCGTCCGCCGCCCGCAGCGCGGCGAGCAGCTTGACCAGGTGTGCCGCGTTGCGGACTTCGAGGTCGATCGTGTTGGTGTGGAAGGTCGTATCGCGATTGTCCATCCGCAGGCCGAGGATGTTCGCCTTTTGCTGGCCGATCAGGGTGGCGACGGTGCCGAGCGCGCCCGGTTCGTTCTTGAGCGTCACCGCGATCTGCGCCACGCCGCCCTCGGAGCGGTCGCCCCAGGTCAGGTCCACCCAATCCTCCTCGCCGGTCTCGGCCAGGCTGGCGCAGTCGATGCGGTGGACCTCGATCGGCTCCCCCGCGCGGCGGATGCCGATGATCCGGTCGCCCGGCACCGGGCGGCAATCCTCGGAGAAGACGAAGGCCATGCCGGGGGTCAGCCCCTTGATGTCGATGGCGTGGCGCTGGGGCGGCAGCGCGTGCGCATCGGCGCCTTCGGTCGAGCCCGGCATCACCGCTTCCATCACCTGTGCGTCGGTGAGCTTGCGCAGCGCGATGGCTTCCATCAGCGCCGCCTCGTCGGGCAGCTTGAGCCGCTTCAGCGCATCGCCCAGCGCCTGGTCGCTCGGCGCCACCGGCAGCCGCTGGACGATCTCGTCATAGAGCTTGTGGCCGAGCGCGATCGTCTCGTCGCGCTCCTTGTGGCGGATATGGCGGCGGATCGCGGCGCGCGCCTTGCCGGTGATCGCGAAATTGAGCCAATTGGCCTGGGGCTGCTGTGCCTTGGAGCGCAGGATCTGCACCTGATCGCCCTGCTCGATCTCGGTGCGCAGCGGCACCACCCGGCCGTTGATCTTCGCGCCCACAGACTGGTCGCCGAGGTCGGTATGCACCGCATAGGCGAAGTCGATCGGCGTCGCGCCCTTGGGCAGCTGGATCAGCTCGCCCTTGGGGGTGAAGGCGAAGATCCGGTCCTGGTACATCGCCATGCGCGTGTGCTCGAGCAGCTCCTCGGGGCTCTCGGCATGGTCGAGGATCTCGATCAGGTCGCGGATCCAGCTGACCTGCGTGTCCGGGCGGACGGCGTCCTGCTTGTAGGCCCAGTGCGCGGCCAGGCCATATTCGGCCTGGGCATGCATATCGCGGGTGCGGATCTGGATCTCGACGCGGGTGTCCCCGGCATGGATGATCGTGGTGTGCAGCGATCGATAGCCGTTGCGCTTGGGCGTCGAGATATAATCCTTGAACCGGCCCGGCACCATCGGCCAGCGGCGATGGATCACGCCCAGCGCGCGATAGCATTCCTCCTCGGTGTCGACGATCGCGCGGAACGCCATGATGTCGCTGAGCTGCTCGAGCGAGACATGCCGCTCGGACATCTTCTTCCAGATCGAATAGGGGTGCTTCTCGCGCCCCGAAAGCTCCGCCTCGATCCCGCCGCGGGCGAGCAGCAGCTTGAGGCCGGAGGCGATCTTGGCGATGCGGTCCTCGCCCTCGATCTTGAAGGCGTCGAGCCGCTTGGCGATGCTTTCAGCGGCTTCGGGCTCGAGCTGCCTGAAGGCGAGCGTCTGCATCTCCTTCATGAACTCGTACATGCCGATCCGCTCGGCGAGCGGGGCATAGATGTCCATCGTCTCGCGCGCGATACGGCGGCGCTTCTCCTCCGACTTGATGTGGTGGAGCGTGCGCATGTTGTGCAGCCGGTCGGCGAGCTTGACCAGCAGCACGCGCACGTCGTCGGACATGGCGAGGAGGAACTTGCGCAGGTTCTCCGCGGCGCGCTCGCTCTCGCTCTGCGCCTCGATCTTGGAGAGCTTGGTGACGCCATCGACCATCCGCGCGACATTCTCGCCGAACAGCCGCCGGATTTCCTCGGGGGTCGCCACCGTGTCCTCGACGGTGTCGTGCAGGATCGCGGTGACGATCGTCTCGTCGTCGAGGTGCAGGTCGGTCAGGATGCCCGCGACTTCGATCGGATGGCTGAAATAGGGGTCGCCCGAGGCGCGCTTCTGGGTGCCATGCGCATTGACCGAGAAGACATAGGCTCGATTGAGCATCGCTTCATCGGCATCCGGATCGTAGCTGAGGACCCGATCGACAAGTTCATATTGGCGCAGCACGGAGCCTAAATGGGGCTCCGTGCTGCTGCTTTGCAACAACGATTGCGCGTCAGCGCGCCTTGGCGTTGCACTTGTCGAGCGCGGCGGCGTCGAAATCGCTGCCGTTGGCGCGGAAGGCGGAGAGCTTGCCGACTTCGCGGGCGAGCAGCTCGCACATGATCGGATCGCGGGCATTGGCCTTGGCGGCGGTGCAAGTGCCGTTGCCGCATTTCCAGATGGTTGAGCGCGTGACCAGGCTTGCCTTGGCCGGCGCCGTGACCGGCGTCGCGGCATAATAGCCGCCCGGGGCGCCCTGGGCGATGCCGGCAGCCGGCGCGAGTGCGAAGGTGGCCGCGGCGGCCGCCGCGACAGCGAAGAAGCGAGTCATGCAGGTTTCTCCCAGCCGAACAGGTTGCAGGGCGCTGCCTAATTTACTAGTATGTAAGTTGCAAGCAGAAACTAGTGTTGCAGCGCAACCGGCGCGTGATTTCGTGATCGCCGGCATTTACGATAAGGTGACGCGCATGGGTGGTGCCGTTCGAGAATCGCTGCGCGAGCTGGCCAGGGATTGCAGCCTTCCGGCCGCGCTGGAGGCGATGGGGGAGCGCTGGGCGTTCCTGATCCTGCGCGGCGCGTTCAACGGCCTCCATCATTTCGAGGAGTTCCAGTCCGAGCTCGGCATCGCCCGCAACATCTTGGCGAACCGGCTGGCGCGGCTGGTCGACAAGGGGATATTGGTGCGCCAGCCCTGCGCGGACGATCGCCGCAAGATCGAATACCGGCTCACCGACAAGGGCTATGCATTGCTGCCGACGATGATTTCGTTGCGGCAATGGGGCGAGCGGTGGGAAACCGGGGTCCCGGCCTCGCCCGTGCTCGTCGATGCCCGCGATCGACGGCCGATCCGCACCGTGCAGGTGCTCAGCCATGACGGGCGTTCGCTCAGCAAGGGCGATCTGGTCTGGGCGTTTCCGGATGACGTCTCCGGGGAAGCCGATCCCGAAGTGCGCGCGGCGGAATAGCGACGGGGCTCAGGCGGCGAGCGGGTCGCTCGCCACCGCGACGCGGTTGCGGCCGGCACCCTTGGCGCCATACAGCGCACGATCGGCCGCGCCGAACACCAGGTCCAATCCATAGCCCGGGCAGAATTCGGCCAGTCCCGCGCTCATCGTCAGCCGGATCCGCGCCTCGTTCAGGACCAGCGGTCGCGCGGCCAGGCGATTGCACAGCCGTTCGCATGCGGTCCGCGCCTCGCCGAGCGCCAGGCCATGAAACACCAGCGCGAATTCCTCGCCGCCGATCCGCGCCACCGCGTCGCTCGGCCGCAGTGATTCGCGCAGCAGCTCGGCGATCATCTCGAGCGCGGCATCGCCGGCGGCATGGCCGTGCTGGTCGTTGACCTGCTTGAAATAGTCGATGTCGAGCAGAGCCAGCGTGGAAGGGGTGCCGCGGTTCGCCAGCGCCATCGCGGTCTTGGCGGCACGGCGGAAAGCGGCGCGATTGGGCAGGCCGGTGAGTGCGTCGGTGCTCGCGGCGCGAAGCAGTTCGTTCTCCCGGTGCTTGCGGTCGTTGAGGTCGCGCATCACCACGACGATCGACGAAGGATTGCCTTGCGCATCGCACACGACGCGGCTGTTGCTTTCGAACCAGCGCAGCGAGCCATCGGCGCGGACGATGCGGAATTCGGCCTTCAGCGTGTCCTCCGGCGATTGGAGCAGCGCGCGGTGTGCTTCCTGGGCGATCGCGCGATCTTCGGCATGGACCAGATCGGTGCCCTTGCGGTCGATCAGGTCCTCGGGCTCGAAAAAGCCGAGTTCGCGTACCGATGGCGAGGCAAAGCGGATCATGCCGTCGGGGTCGAGCGTGAGCATGATGTCGGTGGCATTGTCGGCGACGGAGCGATAGCGGGCCTCGCTCTTTTCGAGCCGTCTCAGCAGCGCGTCTCGATGTGCGAGCACGGCGGCGAGCGGCAACGCGACGAGGAATATCGCGACGAGGTAGAAATCGAAGAACTGGAGCCGCGCCGCGTCGCCGGCTTCGACCAGCATGACCGGGCCCGAGCCGAGCAGGGTGCAGATGCCGCCGATCAACCCGATCGTCACCATGCCGAGTACCGCACCGAGCTGGTGATAGCGGAAGGTCACGACGATCAGCGGCAGGATCGGCGCGAACAGCAGCGGGTAGCGGTCTTGCGAGAAGACGAGCAGCGTTGCGGCCACCAGGCCGGCACCGGTCGCCGCGGCGGGCAGGATCTCGCTCCTCTGCCAGCGTCGCCGGGCAGCGCTCCAGCGGCGAAGGAAGACCAGCATCACCAGCGGCGTCGTCAGCAGGTTGCCGAGGCCGTGCGCGAGCACCCAGTTGCTGGCGAACAGCCAATAGCTGCCGCCGAACAGCGTGCCGAGGATCGCCCCCGCGGCCACCGCGGTCGTCGCGGGCGAGACGAGGCCGGCGATCAGCACGAACAGAGTCACGCCGCGCCCGGTGTCGAACATCGTGCGTGCGATGTTGAAGCGTTGCAGCAGGATCGCCGCGATCAGCACGTCGGCGAGGTCGAGCGCGACCAGCGCAGGCGTTCCCGCGCGCAGGGGCGAGGCGATCAGCGCGGCAGCGGAAAGCCCGATCGCATAGGCGATCAGCGGCCCGGTCCAGCGGCCGCGCCGCCGATAGCAGAGCAGCGCGATCAGCGGCCCGTCGGCGATCCACAGCAGCGCGAGCCCGCCGCTGAACCGCGTCATCAGGATCGCGACGAGCGCCAGCACGAAGCCGCTCGCGGCAATGAGCGCGAGTCCGCGCAAACCTTGACCGAAATGCTTGGCGATCACGCGACCGCGATTATCGCCTAATCGTTAATTTCGCTTTGCCACGTCGGGCCCTGCGCTCACATCAGCAACTTGCCGCCGACGATCACCAGCGTCGCGGCGAGCACCGGCACCAGCACGCGCTCCGAGACGCGAGTCGCGACCAGGCTGCCGATGAAGATACCGGGCAGCGACCCGACGAGCAGCGAGAGCAGCAGGTGACCATCGACATCGCCCATCGTCCAATGGCCGATGCCGGCGATCAGCGTCAGCGGCACGGCATGGGCGATGTCCGATCCGACCAGCCGCACCACCGGCAGCCGTGGATAGAGGACGAGCAGCGCGGTCATCCCCAGCGCGCCCGCGCCGATCGAAGTGAGCGACACCAGCGTGCCCAGCACGGCGCCGAGCAGGACCGTCAGCCGCGCGATCCGCCGCTCGCCGACTCGCTCGAAGCTGGGCGCGAGGCGCGCCACGATGCGGCTACGGAACAGGATGGCGACGCCGGTGAGCACCAGCACGCCACCCAGTGCCACCGAAATGAAGCTGCCCAGATCCTGTGGCCTGGCATGGGCATAGCGCAGCGCCGCCAGCGTGATCAGCGCGGCGGGCACGCTCCCCATGCCGAGCCGCAGCACCACCCCCCAATCGACCGATCCGCGCGCGCCGTGCACCGCCGATCCGGCGGTCTTGGTCGCCGAGGCGTAGAGCAGGTCGGTGCCCACTGCCGTGGCGGGGTGGAAGCCGAAGAACAGCACCAGGATCGGCGTCATCAGCGATCCGCCGCCGACCCCGGTCAGCCCGACGAGCAGGCCCACCAGCACGCCGGCCAGCGAATAGAGCGGATCGATCGACGGCACGTGCAGCTGGCCGGTCCCGTCAGGCCGAGCGCTGCGCGGGCGTGTTCACGCCCATCGACTGGAGATAGCGCTTCACGTTGCGCGCCGCCTGGCGCAGCCGCTGCTCGTTCTCCACCATCGCAATGCGGACATAGCCTTCGCCATTCTCGCCATAGCCGACGCCCGGCGCGACCGCGACCTTGGCATGGCTGAGCAGCTGCTTGGAGAATTCGAGGCTGCCGAGATGGGCGAGCGCCGGCGGCAGCGGCGCCCAGGCGAACATGCTCGCGGGCGGGGAGGGGATGTCCCAGCCCGCGCGGCCGAAGCTCTCCACCAGCACGTCGCGGCGCTTGTGATAGAGCTGGCGGTTCTTCTCGACGATGTCCTGCGGGCCGTTGAGCGCGGCGCAGGCGGCGGCCTGGATCGGCGTGAAGGCGCCGTAATCGAGATAGGATTTCACTCGCGTCATCGCCGCGATCAGCTGCTTGTTGCCCACTGCGAAGCCCATCCGCCAGCCGGCCATCGAATAGGTCTTGCTGAGCGACGTGAATTCGATCGCGACGTCCTTTGCGCCCTTCACCTGCAGGATCGACACGGTTGGCTTGCCGTCGAAATACAGCTCCGAATAGGCCAGGTCGGAGATGATCCAGACCTTGTTTTCCCGCGCCCAGGCGACCAGCCGCTCGTAAAAGGCGAGGTCGACAGTCTCGGCGGTGGGGTTCGAAGGATAGTTGACCACCAGGATCGAGGGGCGCGGCACGGTGAAGTTCATCGCGCGCTCGAGGCTTTCGAAATAAGCATCGTCGGGCGTGGTCGGCACCGCGCGGATCGTCGCCCCGGCGATGATGAAGCCGAAGGTGTGGATCGGGTAGCTGGGATTGGGCGCCAGCACGACGTCGCCCGGCGCGGTGATCGCGGTAGCGAGGCTGGCCAGCCCCTCCTTGGATCCCATGGTGACGACCACTTCGGTCTCGGGATCGAGCTCGACGCCGAAGCGGCGGCCGTAATAATTGGCCTGGGCGCGGCGCAGGCCCGGAATGCCCTTGGACTGCGAATAGCCATGCGCATCGGGCTTGCGCGCGACCTCGCACAGCTTCTCGATCACATGGTCGGGCGGCGGCAGGTCCGGATTGCCCATGCCGAGATCGATGATGTCCTCCCCTGCCGCGCGCGCCGCTGCCCGCATCGCGTTCACTTCGGCGATGACATAGGGGGGCAGGCGCTTCATGCGGTAGAATTCGTCGGACATTTCCTCGGCTTTCGCGGGTTGGAGGGCGACACGCCACTGTGCCGTTTGCGCGTTCTACGCGATATCGGTGCGGGCGGGAATGACGTGTTGCGTTACAGTCGCTAAAGCAGGGCTTGAGGAGCACCGCATGGCCGAAACGACGACCCCGCCGATTCCGAGCCTCGAGGAATTGCAGCACTGGACCTGGGTGCTCGGCCGCGCGCAGCAGATGATGCTCGAACATGGTTTCGACCTGGTCGAGCGGATGCCGTCGGCACCGCCCTTCGGGGCGATGCTCGATCCCACGGCGGCCTTGCGGGCGAGCGCGGGCTTCTGGGCGGACACGATGGATGTCTGGCAGCGCTTCCTCGATCCCGAGCATGCCCCGCCCTTCGACGAAAGCCCCGAACAGGCGCGTGACAAGCGCTTCAAGGCGCCGCAATGGCGCGAGCAGCCGGTATTCGACCTGCTTCGCCAGAGCTATTTCGTCATCGCCGATCATCTGCTGAAGGGCGTCGATGCGCTGGAGGGCGTCGACGGCAAGCAGAAGGAGCAGCTTCGCTTCGCCACGCGCGGCCTGATCGATGCGATCAGCCCCGCCAATTTCCCCGCGACCAATCCCGAAGTGCTCGAGAATATCGTCGAGACCAAGGGCGAGAGCCTGCTCAAGGGCCTGGCGCACATGCTCTCCGATCTCGGCAAGGGCCAGATGACCCAGAGTGCCGAGGGCGTATTCGAAGTCGGCCGCAACCTCGCCACCACGCCGGGCAAGGTGGTCAAGCAGACGCCGCTCTACGAGCTGATCCAGTACGCCCCGGCGACCGAGAGCGTCTATCGCACGCCGCTGGTGATCTTCCCGCCCTGGATCAACCGCTTCTACATCCTCGATCTCAATCCGGAGAAGAGCTTCATCCGCTGGGCGGTGGAGCAGGGGATCACCGTGTTCGTCGTCTCATGGAAATCGGCGGATGCGTCGATGAAGGACGTGCGCTGGGACGATTATGTCGAGCGCGGGCAGATCGACGCGATCGATACGGTGCGCGACCTGCTTGGCGTCGAGGCGGTGCATGCGATCGGCTATTGCGTCGCCGGCACCACGCTCGCCGCGACGCTGGCGGTGCTTGCGGCGCGGGGCGAGGCGGAGAAGGTGAAGAGCGCGACCTTCTTCACTGCCCAGGTCGATTTTTCGGAAGCCGGCGACCTCACCATGTTCGTCGACGACGATCAGCTCGCGATGATCCGCAATCTCGGCGCGGAAGGCTTTCTCGACGGGCGCTATATGGCCGCGACCTTCAATCTGCTGCGCGGGCGCGACCTCATCTGGAACTACGTTACCAACAACTATCTGATGGGCAAGGATTATGCCCCGTTCGACCTGCTCCACTGGAATTCGGACGTCACCAACCTGCCGGCCGGCTGGCATTTGAGCTACCTGACCGACCTCTATCGCGACAACAAGCTGGTCCAGGCCGGGGCGCTGGCGATCGGCGACACGCCGATCGATCTCGGCAAGGTGGCGACGCCCGCTTACGTCCAGGCGGGCCGCGAGGATCACATCGCGCCTGCGCAGAGCGTCTGGAAGATCACCCATTATTTCCGCGGGCCGCTGCGTTTCGTGCTCGCGGGATCGGGGCATATCGCCGGCGTGGTGAACCCGCCCTCGGCGCAGAAATACCAATATTGGACCAACGAAGCGAAGGTCGATTCGCTCGCCGAGTTCCTGGAGGGCGCCGAGGAGACCAAGGGGAGCTGGTGGCCCGATTGGCTGGATTGGCTTACGGCGCTCGACACTGAGAAGGTGCCCGCCAAGGGCGCGCGGGTTCCCGGAAACGGCAAGCTGGAGCCCCTGGCCGACGCGCCTGGAACCTATGTTCGGATGCGCTAGAAAAGCGCTATTTCCGTAGCGGCGAACGCATTTTGTGCAGTGCACAAAAATCGCTTGCAATGCGGTCCTGAAGAGCATATATGCTGCATCGCAGCAATAGCTTTAGGAAGGCATGACATGGCCACCAAGGGACCGAAGACCGGGGGCGCGAAGCCTGCCGCTCCGAAGCCCGCGGCGCGCGCCAAGCCCGCGCCGAGGCAGAAGGCTGCGCCCGAGGCGGAAAAGCCCGAGCCGGCAAAGGTGCCCGAGACGATCGTCCCGGCGCCGGTAGCCGAGCCGGCACCGATCCTCGCGGCAGCACCGCAGGAAGTGACTGAAACCGTCGAAGCCGTGGCCGCGCCCGTCGTCGAGGCCGTCACGCAAACCGCAACCCCCGCCGCGGAAGCCGTCGTCGAGACGGTCGTCGCGGCGCCAGTCAGGGAAACCGCCAGGATGGAAACCGTGATCGAGAACAATGTGAACAAGGCGCAGGCCTTCTTCGCCGATTTCAATGACCGCACCAAGGCCGCCGTCGAGAAGTCGACCAAGCTGGTCGAGGAAGCCAACGACTTCGCCAAGGGCAATGTCGAGGCACTGGTCGAATCGGGCCGCATCGCTGCCAAGGGCCTCGAAGGCCTGGGCCAGGACGCCGCCGAATATGGCCGCAAGTCGTTCGAGAGCGCGACCGCGACGCTGAAGAACCTGGCCGCGATCAAGTCGCCGACCGACTTCTTCAAGCTGCAGAGCGACTATTTGCGCGGCGCGTTCGACTCCTATGTCGCCGAAGCGTCGAAGAACACCGAGGCGATGATCAAGCTCGCCAGCGACGCGGCCCAGCCGCTGTCGAACCGCTTCGCGGTCGCCGCGGAGAAGGTGAAGACCGCCGCCTGATCGCGACGGACTTTCCGAGAAATCGAGGGCGGCCGTCGACGCGACGGCCGCCCTTTTTCATGTCCGCCCTCGCGCCCCGCCGAGTCGCTAGACCAGCGCGTTGCGGCGGATCAGTGCGCGATACCAATGGGCGCTGAGCTTGGGCGTGCGCTTCTGCGTGGCGAAATCGACGTGATGGATGCCGAAGCGCTTGCCGTATCCGTCGGCCCATTCGAAATTGTCCATCAGGCTCCACAGGAAATAGCCCTTCACCGGCAGGCCTTCGCGCGCGGCGCGCTGGAGGTGGCCGAGATAGTTGCGCAGGTACATCACGCGATCGGCGTCATCGACGCGGCCGTCGGTCACCGGATCGTCGGCCGAGCAGCCATTCTCCGAGATGTAGAGCGCCTTGGGCTTCCAGAGTTCGGTGGCGCAGCGCACGCCCCAATAGAGCGCCTCGGGATCGACATAGAGCCAGGGCGAGGCCATGCGCGGCGAGGAGGCGAGGTGCGGCAGCACCGAATAGCCGGCCGGCGACGCATCCGCCTTGACCAGATTGGCGGTGTAGATGTTGAGCGCGACGAAATCGAGCGGGCTGCCGATCGCCTGCAGGTCGCCGGGCTGGACCTTGGGCGCATTGGCGCCTTCGCCGGCGAGATAGGAATCGATGTAGCGGCCCTCGAGGATCGCGGTCAGGAACATCGCGTTCGATTCGCGCATCGCCTTCTTGGTCGCTTCGATATGCTCGGGGGTCTCGATCGCGGGGACGAAGATGCTGGCATTGTCGGCGATGCCGACCTGGGTGCCGGCGCGGGCATGGGCGCGGATCGCCTGGACGCCCAGGCCGTGGGCGAGCACGCCATGGTGGCGGACCTGATTGACCTGGGCCGGCGGCAGCTTGAGCCCCGGTGCGTGGATGCCGACCTGATGGCCAAGATCGGTGAAGCAGCGCAGCTCGTTCACCGTCATGAAGCTCTTGACGCGATCGGAGAGCTTTCCCGCGACGAAGCCGGCATAATCGGCAAAGGCATAGGCGGTGTCGCGCGATTGCCAGCCGCCGGGCAGCGCCTGGGGCAAGTCCCAATGGAACAGCGTGACATAGGGCGTGATGCCGGCCGCGAGCAGCGCATCGACGACGCGCTCATAATAGGCGACGCCCTTGGGATTGGGCTTGCCCTTGCCTTCGGGGAAGATGCGCGACCAGGCCAGCGACATCCGATATGCCTTGACGCCGAGGGCCTTGAGCAGCGCGACGTCCTCGGCATAGCGATGATAGGAATCGCAGGCGACGTCGCCGGTATCGCCATTGGCGACGCGCCCGGGCGTATGCGAGAAGACGTCCCAATTGGTCTCGCCGCGGCCGTCTTCCTTGACGGCGCCTTCGATCTGATAGGCGGCGGTGGCGCAGCCCCAAAGGAAATCGGGCGGGAAGGCGAGGTTCGCATCGCCGGCAAGTGCGGTGCGCGCGGCGGCGCTGCCGGGCAGCCCCAGCATGGCGGCGAGCGACGCGGCGCCCAGCCCGGCGCCGAGTTCGCGGCGCGTGAAGTCCGTCATTGTCCCTCTCCCGTTTATGGTAACGCTATCACTGCAGAATAGCCGGCGCCGCGACGAGGGAAAGAGGGAAGATTCGATCCACTTTGGCGGCCCTAAGTCTGATTTATATGAGGAAATGCCGCTTGCGACGAAGCGGCGGCTGGTGAAGAAGAGCCCGAGGGAGAGAGGCCATGGCGCGACGCACTTCATCGTGGATATTGGCAGGACTGGCGCTGGCGCTCGGCACGGCGCTGACGTCGCCGGCGCTGGCGCAGGTGCCGGCGATGCACGGGCGCGCGGCGGAAGGCGCCGTGGTCCGGCGCGGCGACGTGCGCTTCACCGTGCTGACGCCGCGGCTGATCCGGATGGAGTGGGCGCCGGGCGGGCGCTTCGTCGACGATCCGTCCCAGGTCTTCATCGATCGCGAACAGTCGGTGCCGCGCTTCCGGGTGACCAGCGCGGGCGGGCGGCTGCGGATCGAGACCGAGACGCTGCGGCTCAGCTACAAGCTGGGCAGCGGCCGGTTCGATGCGAAGAATCTCGAAATCCGTTCCAAGCAGCTCACGCCGGCCTTCGCCTGGCATCCGGGCGATGCGGAGACCGGCAATCTTCACGGCACCGCGCGCACGGTCGACCAATATTCGGGCGATGTGCACATCGGCACCGGCAAGCGACTCGACCTGGGCGAAGGGCTGATCTCGCGCGACGGCTGGCATGTCGTCGATGATTCCAAGTCGTTCCTGTTCGACGGCGATCCGCAATGGCAGTGGGTGAAGAAGCGCGACTGCGCCGAGTGCCAGGACCTGTATTTCTTCGGCTATGGCCATGGCTATCAACAGGCGCTGGGCGATTATGCCAAGGTCGCAGGGCCCGAGCCGATGCCGCCCAAATTCGCCTTCGGCTATTGGTGGTCGCGCTACTGGAATTATTCGGACACCGAGATGCGCCAGCTGGTCGGCGAGTTCGAACGCTATGGCATCCCGCTCGACGTCATGGTCATCGACATGGACTGGCACCGCACCGACGATCTGAGCTGGGACCCGAAAACTACCAAGAGCGACATCTTCGGCGAATCGGTCGGCTGGACCGGCTATAGCTGGAACCGCAGCCTGTTTCCCGAGCCCGAGCGCTTCCTGTCCTGGCTGCACGACCGCAAGCTCAAGACGACGATGAACCTCCATCCCGCCTCGGGCATCCCGGCGCGCGAGGACAGCTATCCCGCCTTCGCCAAGGCGATGGGAATCAAGGACGGCGCGCCCGTGCCGTTCGAGGCGGCGGACAAGAAGTTCGTGAAGAACTGGTTCGACATCACGCTCGATCCGCTGACGAAGCAGGGCGTCGATTTCTGGTGGCTCGACTGGCAGCAATGGCCCGAGTCCAAGGCCGTGCCGGGCCTGTCGAACACCTGGTGGCTCAATTACGTCTTCTATACGCGGATGCAGCAGACGCGCGCCGAGCGGGCCATGATCTATCATCGCTGGGGCGGGATGGGGAACCATCGCTACCAGATCGGCTTTTCGGGCGATTCGGTGATTTCCTGGGCGTCGCTGGCGTTCCAGCCCTATTTCACCGCGACCGCTTCCAACGTGCTCTATGGCTATTGGAGCCATGACATCGGCGGCCACATGTTCGCCGACGGCACGCCCGAGGCGCAGCGGCACATCGATCCCGAACTCTATGTCCGCTGGATGCAGTTCGGCGCCTACAGTCCGATCCTGCGCACCCACAGCTCGAAGGAAGCGGGGCTGCGCAAGGAGCCGTGGCGCTTCTCGCCCGAGATCTTCGCGGCGCTGCGCGAGACGGTCGAGCAGCGTTATGCGCTGGCGCCCTATATCTACACCGCCTCGCGCCAGGCGTTCGATACCGGCGTCTCGATCCTGCGGCCGCTTTATTATGCCTGGCCCGAAGAGGAGCAGGCCTATGCCGCGCGGGGCGAATATATGTTCGGCGACGACCTGCTCGTCGCGCCGGTGACCCAGCCGATGACCGACGGCGTGGCGAACGTCTCGATCTGGCTGCCGCCGGGGCGCTGGTACGACGCCAATCGCGGCGAGGTGCTGAACGGCGGGCGGACGATCGCGCGCGATTACGGGCTCGACGAAGTGCCGCTGTTCGTCCGCGCCGGCGCCGCGATCCCGATGAACCCGTCCTCGGTGCGCAAGCTGCAGGATGCCGATGACGGGCGAGTCGTGCTGCGCGTCGCGCCGGGGGGCAGGGGGCAGAGCCGGCTCTATGCCGATGCCGGCGACAGCGAAGGCTATCGCAGCACCGCCTATGCCTTCACCACGATCGAAAGCGCGCGCGACGCGCGCCAGGCCGAAGTGACGGTGCAGCCGCGCAAGGGCAGCTACCCGGGCATGCCGGAGACGCGGCAGGTGACGATCGAGCTGCCCGCGGCCTCGCTGCCCGAGCGGGTGACGGTCAACGGGAAGCGCTATGCGCGGTCCGACGACGGGCGTGCGGGAAGCTGGGCCTATGACGGGGCCAGCCTGACCGCGCGGATCGTCGTGCCGGCCCAGGTGGCGAGCGCGGTGCTGGATGTGCGCGCCGAGTTCGATGCGAACGCACCGGACATGGACGGACTGCTTTATCGGATGAAGCGGACGACGGCGACGGTCGAATGGCTCAAGGACCATTGGGCGCCGCCAGCGCCCCTGCCCGACGACCTGTCTCTGGCGGCGCAGCTCGGGCAGCTGATCGACTATCATCCCGAACGGCTGGGGGCACTGGTGCGCGAGTTCGACGCGCGGCTGGCGCGGCTGGCGGCGCAGGTCGAGGCCTCGCGGGCGACGCCCGAGGTCAAGGCCGAGTTCGCGCGGCGGATTGCGGCGGTGCAGGGCAGCTAGTGCCGCCTGCCGCCGTCATCCCTCGCCTGGAGGAATGACGGCCGGGTGGCTCAGTGCGCGGCCTGCGGGCCCCGTTCGAGACCGCTGGCGGCGAGCTGGGCGTCGATCTGGCCGAGCAGCCGGTCGAGCGCGTCCTGGCTGCGCGCCTCGGCGCGGGCGACGAGCACGTCCTGCGTGTTCGAAGCGCGCAGCAGCCACCAGCCATCGGGGGTGTTCACGCGCGCGCCGTCGGTCCGGTCGACATCGGCGCCTTCGGCTTCGAGCCGGGCGAGCACTTCGTCGATCACCGCGAACTTGCGGCTTTCGTCGACCTGGAAGCGCATCTCGGGCGTGTTGACCATCGCCGGCATTTCGCTCTTGAGCTCGGTCAGCGACTTGCCGATCACGTGCAGCGCCTGGATCAGCCGGACGGCGGCATATTGCGCATCGTCGAAGCCGTAATAATCCTGGGCGAAGAAGATGTGGCCGCTCATCTCGCCGGCGAGCGGGGCATGGGTTTCCTTCATCTTGGTCTTCACCAGGCTGTGGCCGGTCTTCCACATCAGCGGCTTGCCGCCGAGCTCGGCGACTCGGTCGAACAGCGCCTGGCTGGCCTTGACGTCGGCGATGATCGTCGCGCCGGGCTCCACGCGGAGCACGGGTTCGGCCAAAATGGAGAGAAGCTGATCGCCCCACACCACGCGGCCCTGGCCGTCGATCGCGCCCAGCCGATCGCCGTCACCGTCAAAGGCCAGTCCGAAATCGAGCTGCTTCTCGGCGACGAGCGCCTTGAGATCGGCGAGGTTCTTCTCTTCGGTGGGATCGGGATGATGGTTGGGGAAATTGCCGTCCACTTCGGTGAAGAGCAGATGATGCTCACCCGGGAGCAGCTTCACCAGCTTCTCGACCACCGGGCCGGCGGCGCCGTTGCCCGTATCCCATCCGATGCGATAGGTGCCGCCGGCATAGCCCGCGATCAGGCGGGAGGCATAGAGATCGAGCACATCGGCATCGGTGACGGTGCCTTCGCCTTCCTCCCAATCGCCCTCGGCCGCGAGCGCGCCGAGCTTCTGGATATCCTCGCCGAAAAAGCTGCGGTGCTGAAACACCATCTTGAAGCCGTTGTAATTGCCGGGATTATGGCTGCCGGTTATCTGGATGCCGCCATCCACTTCTAGTGTTGCCTCGGCATAATAGAGCATCGGCGTGGGACCCATACCGATCCGCACGACGTCGCAGCCCGAGCGGGTCAATCCGTCGATCAGCGCTTCCTCGAGCATCGGCGAAGAGAGGCGCCCGTCGCGCCCGACCGCGACGCGGGTGCCGCCGGCGCGGCGCAGCAGCGTCGCGAAGCCGCGGCCGATCGCGCGGGCGTCGTCCGGCCCGAGCGTCTGCCCCACGATCCCGCGGATATCGTATTCGCGCAGCGATGTGGGGTTGAAACGATGCGTCAATGAAGCCTCCCGGGAAATGGTCGAGAGCCTAATTCCCGAGCTGCCGCGAAAGTTCAATTGCGTTCGCGTAACGAGGTGAAATGCAGCGCGAAATGCCGGTCGGATCTCGGCGGCATCCGGCGCGCCTCAAATCTCGATGCGCGCCGTGACGCGGATGTCGCGGCCGGCGAGGGGAGCATAGTCCTTGAGCACGCTGGCGGCGCGGCGGGCCTCGACGTCGAAGAGGTTGTTGGCCGAGAGCATCAGGCTGGAGTTCGAGCCGCGCCACGGCTTCCACGAAACCGAGGCGTTGACCATCGTATAGCCGTCGGTGGGTGTCTCGAAGGCGGTGATGCGCTCCTGATCGAAGACATGCTCGACTTCGCCGCGCAGCGTCAGTGCGTCGGACGTCGCCTCCAGGCCGCCGAGCAGACGCAGCGCCGGGATGCGGGGCGCCGGGCCCTGATCGACGATCTCGGCATGGACATAGTCGCCAAGCACGTCGGCGCCGATCGCGAATCCGCCGAACTGGGCGAGGCGCAGCTTACCCTCGGCCTCGAAGCCGTAATAGCGCGCATCGGCCTGGCGATATTGGAAGACCGGCAGGTCGTCGCGCACCGCACCGGTCGGCGTGTCGTAGATATAGCCGTTGAACCAGTTGTAATAGCCGGCGAGCGAGAAGGCATAGCCGTCGCCCGAGCCCTTGAGCGTGCCTTCGACGCCCCAGCTCTTTTCCTGGCCGAAATCGGGATTGCCGACTTCATAGGCCTGGGTGCCGGCATGGGGGCCGTTGGCGAACAGCTCCTCCGGGGTCGGCGCGCGTTCGGCGCGCGAGAGGTTGACGCCCAGCCGCACGCCCTCGGCCAGCGCATAGCTGGCGCCGAGCGAGGCGGAGAAGCTGTCGAAGCTGCGCTGATAGGCGGGATTGCCGATATCAGCATCGGCCTGGGCGGCGAGGATATTATGCTCGTAGCGCGCTGCCGCTTCGGCCTTCACCGCGCCGAAATCGAGCGACTGGAGGGTGAACAGGCCGAATTGCTGGGCCGAATTCTTGGGCAGGAACTTTTCGTCGCCGATAATGTGCATGTCGCGCAGGCTGAACTGCCCGCCGACCATGCCTTCCCAGGCGCCCTGAGGGCGCTGGACGAGCTCGAGCCGGCCTTCATAGCCCTGATTGTAGAAGGTGGTACCGACGGCGCCGTCTTCCGCGATCTCCGAATGCTTGTAGTCCGCCGCGGCGAGGCGCAGGCGGAGCTGCTTGAGGATGTTGCCGCCGGTATCGACTTCGCCGCGGATATCGACGCGGTTCTGCTGCGCGTGGAGGCGGACGCGCTCGGCCTCGACAGCGGGATCGAGCGAATAGCGGACCGGCACGCCGTAAAAGGTGTCGAAATGGCTGACCGAGAAGCCGAGATTGTTGCTGCCATCGACGATCGCGGCGCCGCCGGCGATGTCCCAGGTCTTGGCGGCGGTGTTGGGCACGGTGCCCTTGAGATCGGCAAGCGCGCGGATGGCCGGATCGGCGCTCGCCGCCGCCTGGGCGCGCAGCCCCGGGGCGAGGACATAGCCGCCGGTATTCTGGTCGCCGGTCTGCGAAAAGCTGCCATCGGCGTGGAGGACGATCTTGCTCGTCACCGGCACGTCGGTGGTGCCTGAGACCGAGCGTTCGTCGGCGGCGCTGCCATAGCCGGCGATGCCGTCGAAATGCACCGCCTCGCTCGGCATGTGGCGCGGGATGCGGCTGTCGATCACATTGACGACGCCACCGATCGCCGAGGGGCCGAAAGTGAGCGCGGTCGGGCCGCGCAGCACTTCGATGCGCTCGGCCGTGAGCGGATTGATGATCGGCGCATGATCGGCCGAGGTGTTCGAAACGTCGATGCTGCCGATCCCGTCGACGAGCAGCGGCGCGCGCGCGCCGACAAAGCCGCGCAGCACCGGGCGCGAGGCATTGGGGCCGAACGAGGTGGCGGAAACGCCGGGCTGCTGCGCCAGCGTCTCGCCGATCGAGGGCCTGAGGTCGCGAGTGAGTTCTTCGCGAGCGAGGACGGCGGTGCCGCCGAGCACGTCCGCGGTGTTGCGCGCGCGCGTGCCGGTGACGACGATCTCGGCGCTGGGCTGCTCGTGATCCTGCCCGCCATCCGGCGACGGCGCAGCGGGGGCGGTCGGCGTCCCGGCGGCAGCGTCGGCCGGCATGGGCTTGTCGCCGGCATGAGCGGGCAGGGCGAACAGGGCGGCGGAAGCGAGAAGCAGCGGGCGGAACGTCATTCGGATACTCTCGATACTGGAACGTGCTGCGCTGCGGTAGACGGGATGATATAAGGTATCAAGGTCCAATCGTCGCATCTCCGGCGCGGCCCATCGGTACCGCACGCGCGCAACAATTCGACACAGGGCCGAAGCCAACCGGCGCTAGCGATCTGGAATGATGCGATTTCCGGCGAACCGCCGGGAACCCGTTGAGGAGCCAAGCGATGGACGCAGCGCCGATTCCGGCGGCGGCCATCCGGCCAAGGTGAGACAAGTGAGCGATTTCGACGACGACCCCGACCGCGCCTATTTCTATCGGCGCGCCGAACAGGAACTCGGCCAGGCCGAGCGGGCCGAGAATTCCGGGGCCGTGAGGGCTCATTACGTGCTGGCCGGCTTCTATCTCGATCGCGTCTATGGTGCCGATCCGGTCGAGCCCGAGGCCACCGTTCACGCCCCGGCCGGCTGAGTCCCTCGCCCCCAAAACAGTCGCGGCACCGACAGCGCCTGAGCGCCACCGATGCCGCGACCGCGGGGGGAAGCCGGAAGGGCTTTCCTAATGGGCGAGCGACGCGAGCTTGCCCGAGGCACCCGAAAGCTCGACCGCGCCGCCGGCCGCCCGGCGCCGGGCAAGCCAGTCCTTGAGCAGCTCGGCACAAGTATGGTCGACTGCGGCGAGCTTGCTGACGTCGAGCCGGACCGGTGCCGCGGCGGGAACCGCGTCGAGCGAGTCCGACAGGCGCGGCAGGCTGATGAAGGTCGCCCCGCCGGCGAGCCGCAGCGTGTGCCGCTCACCCTCGTCCTCGCGATCGACCTTGAGCCGGAGGTTGCGCAGGTTCGGCACCAGTTCGAGCAGCGACAGCGCGATGCCGACCAGCACGCCGGTGAGCAGATCCTCGCTCACCACCAGCACAAGCGTCACTGCCCAGATCAGCGCCGGCAGCACGCCGTAATGCTGGAACAGGTGGCGGGCATGGGTGACGTTGACCAGCCGCCAGCCGGTGACCACGAGCACTGCGCCGAGCGCCGCCATCGGAATCTCGCGCAGCACCCAGGGCAGCGCCGCGACCATGCCGAGGATCCAGATGCCGTGCAGGATCGTCGAGAGCCGAGTGGTCGCGCCGGCCTGGACGTTGGCCGAGCTGCGCACGATCACGCCGGTCATCGGCAGGGCACCGGCGACGCCGCAGAGCAGGTTGCCGACGCCCTGGGCGCGCAGTTCCTTGTTGTAGTTGGTACGCACGCCGTCATGCATCCGATCGACCGCCGCTGCGGAGAGCAGCGTCTCGGCACTGGCGATGAAGGCGATGGCAAGCGCCGCGCCGATCACCGCCGGATCGAGGAAGCGCGCGGCAAAGTCGGCGCCGGGGAGAGTCACGGCCGCGGCGATGTTCTCCGGCACCACGACGCGGGCGACGTCGAGGCCCATGCCCCAGGCCGTCAGCGTAGCGGCGACGACGCCGAGCAGCGCGCCCGGCACCAGCCGCAGCGATTGCGGCCGGAACTTCTCCCAGCCAAGCATCACGCCGATGGTGAGCAGCGCAATGCCGATGGCGAGTTCGGCCGCAGCGACGTCAGGCGACAGGCCGAGCAGGCGGCCGGGCATCGCCGAAAGGTTCTCGAGGCCACTGGGCAGCGGCTTGGCATCGAACATCACATGGAACTGGCCGACGACGATCAGCACGCCGATGCCGGCGAGCATGCCGTGGACGACCGCGGGCGAGATCGCGCGGAACCAGCCGCCGAGGCGGAAGACGCCGGCGACGAACTGGATCACGCCGGCGAGGACGAGGATCGGCCCGAGCGCGGACAGGCCCTGATCGCGCACCAGCTCGAACACGATCACCGCCAGGCCCGCGGCGGGGCCGCTGACCTGGAGCGGCGAGCCGGCCAGCGCACCGACGACGATGCCGCCGATGATGCCTGTGATCAGGCCCTTTTCGGGGGGCACGCCCGAGGCGATCGCGATGCCCATGCACAGCGGCATCGCGACGAGGAACACGACGATCGACGCCGTGAAATCCCGGCCCATCACGTTGAGCGGGGGCAGTTTCATTCGGCAGCCTCCGCATAGGCGAAGTCGGCCGCGATCCGCGGGCTCGCCGGCAGCGCGACGGGCAGCGGCGCATCCTCACGCATCGGCAGGAAGCGACCGCTCACTCCGTCGAGCGCGAGGATCGCGCCGGCGCCGATATCGAAGAACCAGCCGTGCAGCGCGATTTCGCCGCGGGCGATGCCGGCGGCGACCGAGGGGTGGGTGCGCAGATGGTTGAGCTGCGCGACGACGTTCTCGAGGCTGATCGCGCGGACGCGCTCGGCGGGCTCGAGCCCGTCATAACCTTCGCGGACCACCTGCTCGGCGGCCGAGGCGTGGCGCAGCCAGGCGGCGACGTTCGGCATCTGATCGAGCCCGGCGGGATTGGCGACCGCCTTCATCGCGCCGCAGTCCGAATGGCCGCAGACGATGAGGTCGCGGATGCCGAGCACCATCACGGCATATTCGACCGTGGAGGTGACGCCGCCATTCTGGGTCGCGAAGGGGGGCACGATGTTTCCCGCATTGCGGCAGACGAACAGGTCGCCGGGCGCCGCCTGCATGATATGTTCGGGGACCACCCGCGAATCGGCGCAGGAGATCATCAGCGCCTTGGGGCTCTGCCCGTCAGCGGCCAGCTTGGCGTAGAGGGCGCTCTGGTTGGGGAAGACCTGCCTTCCGAAATCGAAGACTCGGCCGATCAGTTCGTTCACGGCTAAACTCCTTACTCGCCATTGCGAGATCCGGAGATACGAGGCCTGCTTTTCGCATGTGCAGCGCGATCGTTACGAAGCGTTGCTGGGCAGAACGATCTCGGCGCGCAGGCCGCCCTGCGTCCGGTTGGCGAGCGTCAGCGTGCCGCCATGATCGGAGACGACGCGCTGGACGATCGACAGGCCGAGGCCGAGCCCGATCGTGTCGCGCGCACGGGCGGTATCGAGGCGGACGAAGGGCTCCACGACGCTGGCGAGCTGGTCCTCCGGAATGCCGGGGCCATCATCCTCGACAGCGACGACGAGTCGGCCGGGCGCGGGTTCGAGCAGCAGCCGGGCGCTGCCGCCGTAATGGAGCGCATTCTCGACCAGATTGACGATCGCCCGCTTGAGCATCGCGCGGCGCACCTTCGCCTCAAGATGCGCCGGCCCTTCGTAGCGCGCGTCGAGCCCGCGATCGGCGGCATCGTCGCAGATCGTCGCGCAGAGCACGGCGAGATCGGTGGCCGCGAGCGGTTCGCTTTCCGATTCGCCGCCGAGATAGGCGAGCAGCGAGGCGACCATCGCCTCCATCTCGGCGACATCGGCCTCGACCGCGTCGCGCAGCTCGTCTTCGGGGATCGCGTCGGCACGCAGCTTGAGCCGCGAGAGCGGCGTCCGCAGATCGTGCCCGACCGCTGCCAGCGCCTGGGTGCGATCGGCGATCAGCCGCTCGATCCGATCGCGCATGCGATTGAAGGAGAGGATCACCCGGCGCACGTCGCTGGGCCCTTCCACCGGCACGGCATGTTCGTCGGGCCCGCCGATGCTGTCCGCCGCCTGGGCCAGCCGGCGCAGCGGCAGCAGCGTGCGGCGGACGAGCAGCCCGCCGATCAGGATCAGCGCGGTCGCCGGGATCATCGCCAGCAACACGCGTTCGACGGCGAGATTGGGCTGGTGGATCGGCTCGCGCGTGGCGAAATAGAGCCAGCTGCCATCGGGCAGGGTCAGCCCACCGGTGGTGACGGCGTTGCGCCCCGGCGAGGCGAGGTTGAGCCTCAGGTTCGAATGGGCGAGCGACGGCTCCCAGCGCACGATCTGGCGGTGCATGCGATCGAGCGAGGGAGCGAGCGGCGGCGGCGGCACCAGGTGCGAACGCCAATGGATTTCGTAGCGATTGGTGGTGAGTTCATGCGCCATCGCGGCGCGCTCGGCCGCCGGCGCCTCGGCGACCAGCTTGCGCGCGATGACCAGATGCTCGGCAAGCCGATGCGCCTCGTCGTCACGCACCGAGAACTGGTTCGCCCGCTCGTAGAGCAAGGTCGACACGCCGAATTCGAGCAGCATCGCGAGCAGCAGGATCGCGAAGATGCGGCCGAGCAGGCCGGCCGGGGCGTGGAGCCCGTACTTCAATCGCGCGAGACCGGGGCGTTGAGCATATAGCCCACCCCGCGCACGGTGACGATCGGCGCGGCGGCACCTGCGCTCGTCAGCTTGCGGCGCAGGCGGCTGACCAGCACGTCGATGCTGCGGTCCGAACTGTCGGCGAGGCGGGTGCGCGACAGCTCGATCAGCCGCTCGCGGGCGATCACCCGGCCGCTATGGTCGCACAGCGCGACGAGCAGGTCGAACTCGGCGCCGGTGAGGTCCACCGCGGCGCCGCTCGGCGATAGCAGCTCGCGGCGTGGCAGGTTGATCGTCCAGCCATCGAAATGAAGCATCCCGCGCGGCCGTGCCTCGGGCCGGCGCTCGCCATTGCCGCGGCGGAGCACGGCGCGGACCCGCGCGATGAGCTCGCGCGCGCCGAACGGCTTGGCCAGATAATCGTCGGCGCCGAGCTCGAGCCCGACGACGCGATCGGTCTCGCTGCCCTTCGCCGAAATGAAGATGATCGGCACGTCGCTCTTCTGGCGCAGCTGGCGGCACAGATCGATGCCGTTGGTGCCGGGCAGCATGATGTCGAGCACGACGAGATCGACCGGCCCGCGCTCCATCGCCAGCCACATCTCCGGCGCGGAGCCCGCGGGATGGACGGTATAGCCGTTTTCCTGGAGCGCGCGGGTGGTGAGCGTGCGCAGCGGCGGGTCGTCCTCGACCAGCACGATGGTCGGCAGGGTCGTTTCGGGTTCGGTCAGCGGCATCGCCCCGCGAGGTAGGGGCCGCGCCCCGAACGGTCAACGCGTCCCGTCGGGCCCGCCCGGCGAGCAACACTTTGTCATGGAGACGCCAAGGAGGGGCAAGCTTGGCGCCCTATCTGCGCGGGATCGAAGCCATTTCAGGAGAGACAAGATGATCCTCACCCTCATTGCGGCGACGGTGCTCGCCGCCCCGGCCGCGAACCAGGAACCGCTGGCGGAGGCCCCGGCTGCTCCGCGCACGATCTGCCGCCAGGTCGGCCCGATGACCGCCAAGGTCGGCAGCGTTCCGGCGCAATATCGCTGCACCGACCATCATACCGTCAAGCGCAGCGATGCCGCCATCGCAGCCAGCGCCGCAACCTTCACGCCCGCCAAGTCCGGCAAAGGCGACAAAATCGTGCACTGATCGGCGGCAGTGAGCGGCTATTCTCCGCTCGCATCAACAAGATCGGAGTGATTCGGGAGTTTTTCTCAATAAATAAGTCGATTTCCGTGGTTGATTCGGATTCGATAGATCAGCATTGCTATGGTTGCGGGCGAAAAGAGGGATCGTGTAACTACGAAAATTATAGGGAAGCCCTCAATGTCGGACGATAATGCCTTGAATCCTGTCGAACTAGCGACCGAGCTCACGATTGCCTGGCTCGGCAACCAGAACAACCGCGTCGTCCCCGAAGACGTGCCTGGCTTTCTAAAGGCGATGCACGCCACACTCGTCGAGCTTGCCGATGGCGGCTCGGCGCGCGTGGAGGTCGAGCAAGCCTCCGCTGGCGAGGAATTCCCGCCCGCGGTTTCGGTGCGCAAGTCGCTCGCGTCGAAGGACCACATCCTGTCGATGATCGACGGGAAGCCCTATCGGACGCTGCGCCGGCATCTCTCGACGCATGGGCTGACGCCGGAGGAATATCGACTTCGCTACAATTTGAAGCCCGATTATCCGATGGTGGCGGAAACCTATTCGGCGCAGCGGCGCGCGATGGCGAAGAAGATCGGGCTGGGCACCAAGCGGCGGACCAAATCCTGAGCCGGGCCTGGACGGCAGCCTGACAGCAACCGGGCGCCGGTTATTTTCCGTCCGGCCGGTACGTCACGCGCGCGGAGCCGGTGGCGTGGACGGGCAGGTACAATCCCTGCCCGCCGGCCTTGAGCACGCCGGTTCGCACGCCATCGATGTCCGCATGGATCAGGAAGTCGCCCGCCCGCTTGTCGACGATCGCGCGGCGGATCTTGCCGAGCAGCTTCTGGAAGTCCCGCGTGAAGTTTTGGGTCAGCGACTCGGCCAGCGTCTTGGACACGCCCGGCGAATTGACGAGGCGGAGCAACAGGTCGCCGCCCACGCCATTGGTGTCGCCGTCCACCGCCAGCCCTTCGAAATGGACCTGCTGCGAATTGGGCGCATTGACCGGCTTCGCCGTCATCCACACGATCCCGCGCGTCTCGGCGCTGCTGCCCTGCGGCCGGGCGGCGATCGTCAGCCCCACGGCGATCCGCCCGCCGGTGGTGCCATAGCCGGTCACCTTCTCGAACCGCGCATCGACGGGACCGATGCCGGGCAGCACGAAGGGCCGCCGCGCCCGCTTGGTCAGCGCGCGCAGCAGCACCGGCTCGAGCTGGGCATAATCGGCGATCACCGGGATGAAGAAGTCGAGCCGCTCGCCCCCGGCCTGGCGGGCCAGCGGCGGCAGCGGCGCCGGCTTGGGATCGGCCGGGCGCGGGCCGACAAACGTCTCGGTCAGCGCCGCCATGCCGAGCTCGAGCCGCAGCTTGTTGCCCGAGAGCCGATAGCCGCCATAGCTCAGCTTCTGCGGCGTCACCCGCATCCACACCGGCGGATTGCTCTCGTTGAGCTGGAGCGACGTGAAGCTCTGCGCCCAGGCGTCGGCGACCTTGGCGCGGATATTCAGCTTGGCGATCTCCTGCGGCAGCGTGCGTTCCAGCTTGCGCACGATCGGCCCCAGCTTCTCGTCGGCCTTGTCGGTGAAGGTGATCCGCTGGCCGAGGAAATCGATTCCCGGCGGATCGGTCCAGTCATAGGCGAGATCGACGACCGCATGCGGGCGCCATTGCTCGTCGATCGTCAGCCGCACCCGGGCATGGGCCATCGCCGCGCCGGTCGCGGTCTCGCCCTTCAGTACGCCACCGACGTCGCGCGCGGAGATCGTCGCATGGATCGGCACGTCGGCGATGATCGTCTCGCCCTGGCCGCGCAGCCGGATCGGGGCGCGCGTCACCGTGCCCACCACAGTGCAGCCCAGCGCCGGCGTCACCTTCAGCTTGGCCTTGAACAGCTTGATCCGCGCCGGCGGCACGCATTCCTTGACCTGCCGGTCGATCGACCAGAGCGTGCGCGGGATCGCATCCTCCAGCGCACGCGACAGCACCGCGGTATCGACGTCGAGCGGTACGGCGATCGCGGAGAGCTGCTTGGGCGTATCGATCGGATCGTTCGCCCGCGGCGGGGGCGCCACCTTGCCGTGCGGCATCAGGAAGAGCGCGGCCACGCCCGCCGCCAGCACCAGCAGCGCAATCGCGATCAGCCACAGCCAGCGGCGGCGAAAGGCGCGGCGCGGGGCGGTGGCCGGTTCGGGCGGCTGGTCGGGCAAGTCGGTCTCCGGTAAGCGAGGCGTCCGCGGCGATACGCCCCGGGGATCGTCGCGGTTCCACAACGATCCGCTTGACGCCCCCCGCCGCCGCTCCCCACCTTACACGCGTACGCGTAAGGATCTCGAAACCCCCATGCAGCTTGTCATCGTCGAATCGCCCGCCAAGGCGAAGACCATCGAGAAATATCTCGGCAAGGACTATCGCGTCCTCGCCTCCTACGGCCATGTCCGCGACCTGCCGGCGCGCGACGGCTCGGTCGATCCGGACGCGGACTTCGCGATGGAGTGGGAGACCTATGCCGACAAGTCGAAGCAGCTGAAGGCGATCGCCGACGAGGCGAAGAAGGCCGATCGCCTGATCCTCGCCACCGACCCCGATCGCGAGGGCGAGGCGATCAGCTGGCACGTCCAAGAAGTGCTCCGGAACAAGAAGGCGCTGCCCAAGGAAGTCGAGCGCGTCACCTTCAATGCGATCACCAAGCCCGCGATCCTGACGGCGATGGAGCATCCTCGCGAGCTCGATACCGACCTGATCGACGCCTATCGCGCCCGCCGTGCGCTCGATTACCTGGTCGGCTTCACCCTCTCCCCGGTCCTGTGGCGCAAGCTCCCCGGCGCCAAGTCGGCGGGCCGCGTCCAGTCGGTCGCGCTGCGCCTGATCGTCGAGCGCGAGCGCGAGATCGAAGGGTTCAAGGCCCAGGAATATTGGTCGGTCGTCGCCGAGATGGAGCAGGACGGCACGCCGTTCCAGGCCCGGCTGGTCAAGTGGAAGGGCGACAAGCTCGATCGCCTGTCGATCGGCGACGGCAAGAGCGCCGAGGCGGCCAAGAAGGCCGTCGAGGAAGGCCGCTTCACGGTCGTCTCGGTCGAGACCAAGCCGGCGATGCGCAATCCCCCGCCGCCCTTCACCACCTCGACCCTGCAGCAGGAGGCCGCGCGCAAGCTCGGCTTCTCGGCCAGCCACACGATGCGGATCGCCCAGGCGCTCTACGAGGATGGCACGATCACCTATATGCGGACCGACGGCGTCCAGATGGACCCCTCGGCGATCCAGGCGGCGCGCAAGGCTGTCGCCGAGCGCTATGACGGCAGCTACGTGCCGGACAAGCCGCGCCAGTATCAGACCAAGGCCAAGAACGCCCAGGAAGCGCACGAGGCGATCCGCCCGACCGACTTCTCCAAGGACAAGGCGGGATCGGGCGACCACGCCCGGCTCTACGACCTGATCTGGAAGCGCGCGCTCGCCAGCCAGATGGCCTCGGCGCGGATGGAGCGCACCACGATCGACCTGGCGGACGCCACCGGCCAGCACGGCCTGCGCGCCACCGGCCAGGTCGTGCTCTTCCCCGGCTATCTCGCGCTCTACGAAGAGGGCAAGGACGACGAAGGCGACGAGGACAGCCGCCGCCTGCCGCGGATGAGCGAAGGCGCCACCCCGGCCAAGAAGGCCGTGAACGCTGAGCAGCATTTCACTCAGCCGCCGCCGCGCTTCTCCGAAGCTTCGCTGGTCAAGCGGCTCGAAGAGCTCGGCATCGGCCGCCCCTCCACCTATGCCTCGATCATCCAGGTGCTCAAGGACCGCGCCTATGTCCGGATCGAGAAGAACCGCTTCTTCGCCGAGGAGAGCGGGCGGCTGCTGACGGCCTTCCTCGAACGATTCTTCGAGAAATATGTGAGCTACGATTTCACCGCCGAGCTCGAGGAAGAGCTCGACGACGTCTCGGGCGGCCGGGCGCAGTGGCAGGCGGTGCTCGATGCGTTTTGGCGCGATTTCAAGCCGCGCACCGCCGACGTGATGGAGCAGAAGCCGTCGGACATCACCGCGGCGCTCGATCAGTTCCTCGAACCCTATCTTTTCCCGGCCAAGGCGGACGGCAGCGATCCACGGCTCTGCCCGGTCTGCGGCAATGGCCGACTGAGCCTGCGCGGCGGCCGCTTCGGCGCGTTCGTCGCCTGCTCCAACTATCCCGAGTGCAAATATACCCGCCGCTTCGCCCAGCCGGGCGGCGAGGAGGGGGAAAGCAGCGGTCCCGAAGTGCTCGGCCAGGATCCGGACACTGGTCTCAACGTCGAGCGCAAATCCGGCCGCTTCGGGCCGTACATCCAGCTCGGCGAGGGCAAGGACGCCCCCAAGGCCTCGATCCCCAAGGACGTCGAGCTCGATCTCGAATGGGCATTGAAGCTGCTCAAGCTGCCGCGCACGATCGGCAATCATCCGGAGAGCGGCAAGCCGATCACCGCCTCGATCGGCCGCTACGGACCCTATCTCGCGCATGACGGCAAATATGCCCGGCTCCAATCGACCGCCGAGGTGTTCGAGACCGGCATGAACGCCGCGGTGGTCAAGCTCGCCGAGGCGGCGGCCAATGGCGGCCGGCCGGCGCGGGGCGCCGCGCGCGAGCCGCTGAAGATCCTCGGCAAGCATCCGCGCACCGAAGCCGAGATCAAGCTGATGGACGGCCGCTACGGCGCGTACGTCACCGATGGCGAGACCAATGCGACGCTGCCCAAGACGATCGACAAGGACCAGCTGACGCTCGAGGAAGCGGCCCAGCTGATCGACGCCCGCGCCGCGGCGGGTCCCGCCAAGGGCAAGGGCAAGAAGAAGGCGGCGCCGAAAAAGGCGGCTGCCAAGAAGCCCGCAGCGAAGAAGGTAGCGGGGAAATAGGTCCTGAAATCGGCTGATCCCCGGCGGACGCCGGGGCCCAGTTGCGCTGCCGTCCGTTCGTAGGCCCTCGCTAGCGTGCGGAAGCTGGGCCCCGGCCTTCGCCGGGGATCAGAAGGCCCGACATCGGGCAGCGCGTTCGGAATGCCCTCGATCAGGCCGCGCGCACCTCGAAGCCGCGCAGCCAGGCACGGGCGGCCTTCTGCGCCTCGATGATCTCGCGCGCGTTCATGTCCTCGGCGATTTCCGCACGGCATTCCTGTGCGCGTGAATCCCCGGTCATCGCGGCGATGTTGAACCATTTGTGCGCTTCGATCAGGTCGATATCGATGCCGTCGGCACCGCTCGAATAGACCATGCCTAGATCATAGCAGGCGTGCGCATCGCCGCGCGCCGCCTGGCGCAGCCGGCTTTCGATCAGGAAACGCGCACTCTTCAGGCTGTTGCCCATGTCGCTTTTACCCCTTGTTCACCATGACGGTGTGGGGGCGAATCTCGCAGCCGATTCCCAAAAAAGGGTTAACGGCATTAACCGTAGTTTTTCGGGTCCGGGGAAAGCACATCCGCGTCATGCCAGCGCAAGCTTGTATCCCATCCGCGCGCCGCTCCGCCCGCGGCGCGAGGCCCCAGCTTTCGCTGGGGCGACGACCTTCCGCCGGCCTCAGCCTTCGCGTGTGACTGCGATATTGTCGATCAGCCGCGTTCCGCCGATCCGCGCCGCGGCGAGGAGACGCATCGGCCGGCCATCGGTCGGCTCGGCCAACGTCTCGGCATCGGCGAGCGCGACATAATCGACGTCGAACCCCGCCGCGGCCAGCGTCTCGCGCGCCTGGGCCAGCGCCGCCTCGGCATCGCCGCCCTCTTCGATCGCTCGCGCCGCCGCGCCGAGCGCCCGCGGCAGCGCGACCGCGCGCGCGCGCTCTTCGGGAATCAGATAGGCGTTGCGCGAGGACAGCGCCAAGCCATCGTCGTCGCGCTGGGTCGGCACAGACTGGATTTCGATCGGCAGATCAAGGTCGAGGGCCATCCGCCGGATCACGGCAAGCTGCTGCCAGTCCTTTTCGCCGAACAGCGCGACGTCGGGCTGGACCTGGTTGAACAGCTTGGCGACCACTGTCGCCACCCCGTCGAAATGGCCGGGACGGCTCGCGCCCTCGAGCACTTCGCTCACCCCCGACACCGAGACGTTGGTCGCGAAGCCCTCCGGATAGACCAGCTCGACCGGCGGCATCCACAGCAGCTCGACGCCCGCGCCCGCCAGCATCCGCGCATCGGCCTGTTCCTTGCGCGGATATTTGGCGAGGTCCTCGTTCGCGCCGAACTGCTTGGGATTGACGAAGATCGAGACGACGACGCGGTTCGCGCCGCGCCGCGCCGCCTCGACCAATGCCATATGCCCGTCATGAAGCGCCCCCATGGTGGGCACCAGCGCAACGCGCTCGCCTGCCTGCCGGAACGCCGCGATGGCGCTACGCAGTTCTTCGAGTCGACGGACGGTTTGCACGCGTTAACACTTTCGATAAGACGGGAGCGCGGCCTTCTATGGGGGGGAGGCGGCGCGATCAATAAGGGAAGTTTGCGCGTTGACTGAAGGCTCGAAGCGACTGCACGTCCTGGTGTTCGCCAATGAGAAGGGCGGCACCGGCAAGTCCACCACGGCGGTCCACACGGCGATCGCGCTCGCGTCGAAAGGCGCGCGGGTGGCGTGCTTCGATCTCGATCATCGCCAGCGCACGATGGGCCGCTATCTCGACAATCGCCTTGCCACGATCAAGCGGACCGGGCGCGACCTGCCGATGCCGGTCTATGACACGCATGACGGCGAAACGATGGCCTATTTCTCCGACGCGCTGGAGCGGCTGGGAGAGGGCGCCGATTTCCTGGTGATCGACACGCCGGGACGCGACGACAAGTTCGCCCGCATCGCCGTGACCAATGCCGATACGCTGGTCACCCCGATGAACGACAGCTTCGTCGACTTCGACCTGATCGGCCAGGTCGATCCCGACACGTTCAAGGTCGTTCGGCCGAGCTTCTATTCCGAGCTGATCTGGGAATCGCGCAAGCGCCGGGCCAAGGCCGATGGCGAGACGATCGACTGGATCGTGCTGCGCAACCGGATGCAGCATATCGAGGCACGCAACATGCGCCGCGTGTCCGAAGCGATCGACCAGCTTTCCAAGCGCGTCGGCTTCCGCGTGATCTCGGGCCTGTCCGAGCGCGTGATCTACCGCGAGCTCTTTCCCCAAGGGCTGACGATGCTCGACAGCCGCGAGTTTGGCGAAATGGGCCTCAGCCATGTCGCCGCCCGCCAGGAACTGCGGGAGATGATGACCGGGCTGGCCCTGCCCGAAGTCCCCGTGCCGCTGTTCGCCTGATGGCAAAGGCGATCATCGCGGCGCTGGTGCTCTACGCGCTGTACCGGCTGGTGCTGAAGCCGCGCTCGATTGCGCCGCGCATGCCGCAGGACGAGGCACGCGCGATCCTGGGCGTGCCGGCCGATGCCGATGCCGACGAGATCCGCGCGGCGCATCGCCGGCTGGTCAGCGCGGTCCACCCCGACAAGGGCGGATCGGCCGAGCTGACTCGCCGGATCAACGCCGCGCGCGACACGCTGTTGCGCTGAACCGCCGCCGCACCGGGCTCGGCTCGGTGAGCGGCGGACGGACGATTTGCCATCATCGCCCCATTGCGCGATTCTCTTCCGATGCATCGCCTTTCTCCCGAAGCTCCGCCCAGTTCGCGCGGCCTGCCCTGGCCGATCCTCGCCGGCGGCGCGATCGCGCTGCTCGTCCTCGCGCTGGTCTGGCTTGGCCGCGAACTGGTCGAAGGCGACGGCGCTGCGATCGATCATGCGATCATCCTGGCGATGCGCCATGACGGCACGCCGATCGGCCCGGCCTGGCTGCCCTCGGCGATGCGCGACGTGACCGCGCTCGGCAGCACGACGGTGCTGACGTTCGTCGTCGCGGTCGCGGCGATCTTCCTGGCCCTCGCCGGCCGGCTGCGCACCGGGCTGATGGTCGTGGGCGCGACGCTGCTGGGCTCGGCGCTGGTGGAGTTCGTCAAGGCACTGATCGGCCGCTCGCGCCCGGACCTGATCGGCCGGCTGATGGACGAGACCTCGCGCAGCTTCCCGAGCGGCCATGCCGCGCTCAGCGCGATCGTCTATCTCACCCTGGCAACGCTGCTGTTCCCGGTCCTGCCCGGCCGCCGCGTCCGCGTCTTCGCCGTGCTCGTCGCGCTGTTCCTCACCGCCGCGATCGGCTGCAGCCGCGTCTATCTCGGCGTCCACTGGCCGAGCGACGTCGTCGCCGGCTGGGCGTTCGGCGGCCTCTGGGCGACGCTCTGGTGGCGGATCGAACTGGTACTGCTCGACAAGCGCTAATTCGGCCGGCGCGCCCCGTGACGGACCTCGACGATCGTCACCACGTCCCCACGCACGACATACCGGATCACATAGGTGGGCACGGATGGCAATTCGCGGCGCCCATGCGATGCGGGACGCCCGCGACTTGGGAAATCCGCCAGTCCGTCGCCCGCCGCAATCAAGGCAGCACTCAATCGCTGGGCTGCTTTCGGATCAAATTGATCAATGTACAGACGTATGCGTGTCACGTCCCGCAGCGCGGCGGCCGACCATTCTACTCGAGCCATTCAGGCGGCAAGGGCGTTTCGGCGGGGGTGCCCCATCTGGCAAGCCATTCGCGCACTTTCTCGTGCGGCACGACCCTGCCGGCGGCGAAATCGGCATCCGCCTGCGCATCGCGAAGCGCTTCCCACTCCTCTTCGCTCATCCCTTCCGGGGGCAGCAGGGGATGTCGTGGTTCGGCGTTCATGCTGCGAATATAGCAGGTCCGCCGCGGCCCGTCAGCCCTGCCGCTCGGCGAGCTTGCGTTCCCAGGCCAGCGCGTCCTTGACGATGCCGTCGAGATCGTCGTGCTTCGGCCGCCAGGGCAGCGCCGCCAGGATCGCGGCATTGTCGGCGATCAGGGCATCGGGATCGCCGGCGCGGCGGCCCTCCAGCCTGCGCTCGATCTTCAGATTGGTCACCCGGTCGACCGCGTCGAGCACCTGCAGCACCGAAAAGCCGCGGCCATAGCCGGCGTTCATCGTGTGGTTCTCGCCCGGTCGCGCGATCAGCAGGTCGAGCGCGTCGACATGCGCGGCGGCGAGATCGGTGACATGGATATAGTCGCGCACCCCGGTGCCGTCGGGCGTCGCGAAATCGGTGCCGAACACGCTGACATGGCTGCGCTTGCCGGTCGCCGCCTCCACCGCGACCTTGATCAGGTGCGTCGCCCCGGCGGTCGACTGGCCCGATCGGCCCTGCGGATCGGCGCCGGCGACGTTGAAATAGCGCAGCGCCGCGTAGTTGATCGGATGCGCGGTCGCGACGTCCTTCAGCATGATCTCGGTCATCAGCTTGGACATGCCGTACGGGTTGATCGGGGCCTTCGGGCTGTCCTCGCGCACCGGCACCTGCTCGGGGATGCCATAGGTCGCCGCGGTCGAGGAGAAGATGAAATGCTTCACGCCCCCGGCCACCGCGCTTTCGATCAGCGCCCGGCTCGCCGCGGTGTTGTTGCGGTAATATTTCAGCGGGTCGGTCACGCTTTCGGGCACCACCACCGATCCGGCGAAATGCATGATCGCGAACACGCCATGCTCGCGGATCGCGGCGCGCACCTTGTCGTCGTCGGCGATGTTGGCGACCACCAGCGTGGCGCGCGGATCGACGGCCCAGTCGAATCCGGTGACGAGATTGTCGAGCACGACGACGTTCCAGCCGGCATCGAGCAGCGCGAGCACCGAATGGCTGCCGATATAGCCCGCCCCGCCCGTCACCATCACCGTGCCTTCGCGCATCGCATCCGTCCTCGCATTGCCCTCGCCGCGCTCAATCCTATCTATGCGCCGATAGCAAGGAGTTCGGCATGACGATCGAGACCGCAACGCTCGCGGGCGGATGTTTCTGGTGCACCGAGGCGGTGTTCAACGACGTGATCGGCGTCCAGTCGGTCGAGAGCGGCTATATCGGCGGCACCAAGGAAAACCCGACCTACAAGGAAGTCTGCACCGGCACGACCGGCCATGCCGAGGCGATCCGGGTGAGCTTCGATACCGACCAGATCTCGTACGGCGAGATCCTCGACATCTTCCTGGCGACCCACGATCCGACGCAGCTCAATCGCCAGGGCAACGATATCGGCACCCAGTATCGCTCGGCGATCTTTCCGCATTCGGCCGAGCAGGAGCGCGAGGCGCTCGACGCGATCGATCGCGCGCGCCCCGATTGGCCCGCCCCGATCGTCACCGCGATCGAGCCGCTCGGGCAATGGTGGTCCGCCGAGGACTATCACCAGGAATATTGGCAGGGCGAGGGCCAGAGGAACCCCTATTGCCTGGCGGTGATCCCCCCCAAGCTGCGCAAGCTCCGCAAGAGCTTCGCCGCGCGCAGCAAGGAGGGGGCAACGGCCTGAGCCATATTTCCGTTCGCCCTTAGCCCCAATCACCCCGTTCGCCCTGAGCTTGTCGAAGGGCGGTCCTGTTTCTTTCCCCGGGGTCCTAGAGAAGAACTGCCCTTCGACAAGCTCAGGGCGAACGGAGCAGGGTCGCGGCCCTCCCTTCCGTCTGCTCAGATCACGTCGCTCGCCGTCGGGCGCACGATGATCTCGCTGACGTCGACGTCGTCGGGCTGGGCGATGGCATAGCGGATTGCCCGGGCGACCGCGTCGGCCTTCAGCATCGAGGCGCGGAAGGCGGCCATCGCCTCGATCGTCGCTTCATGGGTGATCGTGTCGGCCAGCTCGCTCTCGACCACGCCCGGCGAGATGATCGTCGCGCGGATGTTGTCGTGTTCCCGGCGGATGCCGTCGGTGATCGCCCAGACCGCGAACTTGGTCGCGCAATAGACCGCGCCGGTCGGCACGACGTAGTGCGCGCCCAGCGAGGCGACGTTGACGAACTGGCCGCCGCCCTGCGCAACGAAGCGCGGCAGCACCGCGGCGATGCCGTTCAGCACGCCATGCACGTTGACGTCGATCATCCGCTTCCACTCGTCGGTCTTGAGCGCGGCGAGCGGCGAGAGCGGCATCACGCCGGCATTGTTCACCAGCACGTCGATCCGGCCATAGCGGCCGAGAGCCGCCTGGGCGAAGGCTTCGACGCTGGCCGCATCGGTCACGTCGAGCGCCGCGAAGGCCGCCGTGCCGCCGGCCGCTTCGATCTCGCCCACCCGCGCTTCGAGCCGGTCGGTGCGGCGGGCGCCGAGCATCAGCCGGGCACCGCTGGCGCCGAGCAGCCGGGCGGTCGCCTCGCCGATGCCGCTGCTCGCGCCGGTGATCAGGATGGTCTTGTCGAGGGTGTCGGACATGGGAAAGCTCCTTGCACGATCGGGACGGCCCGCTGCCGTCCCTGCGCTGCCCAGATGGGCCCGGGGCCTCGCCGAGCGGTAGAACGGCCCTGCCTGATCCTTGCACGATCCTGCGCAACCGCTTGTCCGGTCCCCGTTGAAGTGGAAAGAGGAAGCCATGCAGGCGATCGACCATCTCGCTGCCGCGATGATGCGGCACACGCCCGGCGACGGCATCCACCCCACGCCCCTGCCGCGGCTCAAGCTCACCCGGGCGGCGAATCCCACCCTGCCGATCCCGGCGGTCTATGATCCCGGCATCTGCATCGTCGCGCAGGGCGCCAAGACCGCACAGGCCGGCGCGCGCCAGTTCCGCTACGATCCCGCGCATTATCTGCTCGCCTCGGTCGATCTGCCGCTGATCGGCCGGGTCGTCGAGGCGAGCCCGGACAAGCCCTATCTCTGCGTCTGGCTCGATTTCGATGTCGCCGCGATCGCCGACCTGCTCGTCGCCCATCCCGACGGCGCGCCGCGGGGCAGCGTCCCGCCGGGGCTGATGATCGACCGGGCGACTCCTGCGCTGCTCGACGCCGCCGCGCGGCTCGTCGGCCTGCTCGATCAGCCGGACGATGTGCCGGTGCTCGCTCCCCTGGTCGAGCGCGAGCTGGTCTGGCGATTGCTCGCCACCCCGGCCGGCCCGATGCTGCGCCACATGGCGCTCGCCGATGGCCGGCTTGCCCGGATCGGCGAGGCGATCCGCTGGCTGCGCGCCCATTTCGACGAGGCCGTCGCGGTCGATCAGCTCGCCGACCGGGCCGGGATGAGCCCTTCCGCCTTCCACCACCAGTTCAAGGCGCTGACGCTGATGAGCCCGCTCCAGTATCGCACCCGGCTGCGGCTCGAGGCGGCGAGACGGCTGATGGCAACCGAAGGGCTCGATGCCGCCACCGCCGGCTTTCGCGTGGGCTATGGCAGCCCTTCGCAGTTCAGCCGCGACTATGTCCGCGCCTTCGGCATCCCGCCGGCCCGCGACGCCGCCCAGCTTCGCGAGGCGGGGCCCTATCCGGTCGCCGCCTGATCCGGTCAGCGGCGGCGCAGGTCGAGCAACACCATGTCGTAGCGCTTCATCGGCACGGTGAGGCTGGCCGTACCGCCCCGGCCCACGGAAAGCGCGGGCAGGGTTTCGGGAACGTCGCGGGTCAGCGCCTGGAGCGTCGCGAGTTGCGTCGCGCTCAGCATCTTCGGCGCGCCCATTTCCAGATAGGCGGTCTGCGCGTCGTTGTGGCGAAAGCCGGTCCGGCGGAGGGTCACGCGATAAGTGCCCGGCCTTAGGCCCTTTAGGCGCACGGCCAGCGGCCCATCGTCGGCAGCGGGGAGCAGCTTGCCGAAATAGCTGCGGTCGCTCACGCTCTGTTCGGGCAGGGCATAGTTCCAGGCGAGGAGCGTCACGCCGTTCGTGCCCAGCGTGGCGATGCTCTGGGCGTCGCCGCTCGGCACTTCGCGGGGACCGAGCAGGTTGAGGTAGCGATAGGCGAACCAGGCCGGCTTGCGGATACCCTGCGGGTTCATCAGCCCGAAGCCGCCTTCGAACGGCGCGGTCGGCGGCCCCGATTCCTCGAACAGGTCGCTGAACGTCCAGTAACTCATGCCCTGGATGAAGCTCTCGCTGCCGCGCAGCTTGTCGAGGATGTAGGGCCCGCTGACATAGGAATCGTGCACCGGGTCGCGCGACGCATAGCTGGCGCTCCATTCGGTGAAATAAAGCGGCAGCTTGCAGAACGGCGAGGCGGCGATTTCGGCACGGACGCGGCGCACGTCGGCGACGATCGCATCGGGATCGCGCGAGAGCTTGACGTCCGCGACGCCCTTCTCGTCGAGGAAGCCGCCATCCACGCCATAGCTATGGGTTGCGACGAAATCGATCGGCGCGCCGGATTGCGCGACATGGGTGAGGAACGGGGGGATCCAGGCGGTGCCCGCCGTCGCCGGGCCGCCGACCCGCAGCGCCGGATCGACGGCCTTGATGGCGCGCGCGGTGCGGTCGTACAGGTCGAAATAGGCGGCCTGGTCGGCGCCTTCCCAGAAGCCGTCGAGATTGGGTTCGTTCCAGACCTCGAAGAACCATTGCCGTACTTCGTTCCGCCCGTAGCGGGCGATCAGATGCCGCGTGAAGGCATCGACCAGTGCGGTCCACTTCTCGGGCTGAGGGTGCGAGGTGTTGCCCTTCCACCAGAACACCGAATGATCGGACTGTTTCATCGCCAGCGGCGTGAAGCTCAGCTCGACGAACGGCTTGAGCCCGATGGCGAGCAGCCGATCGTAGAGCCGGTCGATGCCGCGCCAGTCATAGACCGGCTTGCCATCGACTTCGCGATAGGCGCCGAGCACGTCGTGAAAGATCGCGTGGAAGCGAATATAGCGGAAGCCGAGCTCGCGGCGGGCGGTCGCCAGCTGAGCCAGGCTGTCCTCGCGGCCGAGCGTGCCGGGATAGTCCGATCCGATCGAGAATTGCCACATCGGATCGCGCGGCTTGCCCGGTGCCGAAGCGTCGATCGCGATCTGGCGCGGGACAGGGGATTGCGCCTGCGCCTGACTTGCCAAGCCCAACAGTGCCAGTGCGGCTACCAGCCAGTTTCGCATCCTGCCTCTCCCCTTTGTCGCCGTGACGATAGCCCTCGGCCTGGCAGGGAGGGAAGGCCTCAGCGTGGATGCGCGGCGCGGGCGAGCCGATCGTTGATCGCGACGCCGATGCCGAGCGACGGGATCGGCGCCACCGCGATGGCCGCGGCGCGGCTCGCATCTGCGCGGTGCAGCGCGGCGAAAAGATTGGCCGCCGCCTCGGTCAGGTCGCCGCGGATCGAGAGATTGTCGTCGCCGATCACTGCGCCGAAGCCGATCAGCCACTCGCCGTCCCGCGCCTCGCTCGCGTTCAGCCGTAGGGGCTTGCCCGGGGCATAATGGCTGGCGAGCTGCCCCGGCGCCGTGATCGGGCCGCCAACCGCCCGCACGGCGCGGCTCGGCCGATCGGGAAACAGGTCGCGCTCGCTCAGCGGCCCCGGGCGCAGCACGGTCGTTCCCTGGACGATCGTCGATTCGAGCCCCGCCGGAGTCGGACCGTCGTCGATCACCAGCGGGATGCGCCCCGCCAGGCTGGCCGCGACATGCGCCGCCCGGGTGGGGCTGATCGCTCCGCTGGCATTGGCCGAAGGCGCGGCGAGCGGCAGCCCGCTCGCATCGAGCAGCGCCTGCATCGCCCGGTGATCGGGCACGCGGATCGCGATCGTGTCGAGCCCCGCCGTCACCAGCGGGGCGATGCCCGCGTCGCCCCGCAGCGGCAGCACCAGCGTCAGCGGCCCCGGCCAGAAGCGCCGGGCGAGGGCCAGCGCCGTCTCGTCGAAGCTCGCGATGCGCTGCGCGGCTTCCAGGTCGGGCACATGGACGATCAGCGGATTGAAGCTCGGCCGCCCCTTGGCTTCGTAGATGCCCGCCACCGCGCGCGAATCGGTGGCATTGGCGGCCAGGCCATAGACCGTCTCGGTCGGCACCGCGACGCAGCCGCCGGCGCGAATCACCGCCGCCGCTTCGGCGATCGCGGTCATGCCGTAGGGTAAGATTCTCGGATTTGTCGGGCTCACGCCGACGGCGCTATAGCGCCTGCAAACAGACGACAAGAGAGGCCTCATGTTCACCCCCGCCACTGCCGAGCAGCGCTTCGTCCTCGATCACATCGTCCGCCTCGGCGAGATCAGCGAGGAGGCCGCCGAGATGACCGACGCGGTGCTCGACGGTGCGGGCCAGTTCGCCGCCGGCGAATGGGCCCCGCTCGAACGGCTCGGCGATACCGAGGGGCCGCGCTGGACCGAGCAGGGCGTGAAGATGCCCGCCGGCTTCCCCGAGGCCTATCGCGCCTATGTCGAGGGCGGCTGGGGGACGATCGGCTCGCCGGCCGAGCATGGCGGGCAGGGGCTGCCGGTCAGCCTGTCGATCGCCGTGCTGGAGACGCTCGGCACCGCGAACATGGGCTTCGCGCTCGCCCCGATCCTCACCGTCGGCGCGGTCGAGGCGCTGACTCATCACGGCACGCCCGAGCAGCAGTCCGCCTATCTCCCCAGGCTCTCGACCGGCGAATGGACCGGCACGATGAACCTCACCGAGCCTCAGGCGGGCTCGGACGTCGGTGCGCTCAAGACCCGGGCCGAGCCGGCGGGCGAAGGCAAGTGGAAGATCAAGGGCACCAAGATCTTCATTTCGTTCGGCGATCACGACATGGCCGACAACATCGTCCATCTCGTGCTGGCCCGCACCCCGGGCGCGCCGGCGGGCACCAAGGGCATCTCGCTGTTCCTCGTCCCCAAATGCCGGCTGAACGAAGACGGCACCCCCGGCGATTTCAACGACGTGCGCACCGTCTCGATCGAGCACAAGATGGGCCTCCACGCCTCGCCGACCTGCGTGCTGAGCTTCGGCGACCATGACGATTGCATCGGCGAGCTGGTCGGCCCCGAATTCGGCGGCATCCGCGCGATGTTCACGATGATGAACAATGCCCGGCTGAACGTCGGCCTGCAGGGCGTGCAGGTCGCCGAGCGCGCCACCCAGCGCGCCGTCGCCTATGCCCGCGAGCGCATCCAGGGGGTTCGCGGTGGCCAGCCGGTGGCGATCGTCGAGCATCCCGACGTCCGCCGCATGCTGCTGCGGATGAAGGCGCAGACCCAGGCCGCCCGCGCGCTGGTCTATTACGCGTTCGGCCAGCTCGACCGCGCCCGCGCCGGCGATGCGGAGGCGGACAAGCGCGTCGAGCTGCTCACCCCGCTCGCCAAGGCGCATGGCACCGATCTCGGCAACGAAGTCGCCAGCCTCGGCGTCCAGGTCCATGGCGGCATGGGCTATATCGAGGAAACCGGCGCCGCCCAGCATTTCCGCGACGCGCGAATCACCCCGATCTACGAAGGCACCAACGGCATCCAGGCCGCCGACCTGGTCGGCCGGAAGCTGAGCATGGACAATGGCGGCACGCTGCTGGGCCTGCTCGCCGAGATGCGCGAGGATGCCGAGGATACCGGCCTGCTCAACCTGATCGACGCCTGCGAGGAGGTCGCGCGCAACCTGCTCGCCAGCGAGACCGACGACCGGCTGGCGGTGAGCTACCCGTTCCTGACGATGCTGTCGGTCGCGGTGTGCGGCTGGCTGATGGAAGCCAGCGGCCGCGCTGCCGCCCGCAGCGAAGGCGATCCCGCCTTCCTCAAGATGAAGCAGGCCGCGGCGCGCTTCTATGTCGAGCAGATCGTGCCCGAAGCAATGGGATTGAAGGCGGCGGCGATGGCCAAGGCCGAGATGCTGTACGCGATCGACGCCGAGGGCTTCGCGGCCTGAATTTCCCCCGGAGCGAAAGCCCCGGGGGTCAGAAACCTCAGGCCTCCATGTCGATGACGATGCGGCCTTCGATTTCGCCGCGATGCATCTTGGCGAAGATGGTGTTGATGTTCTCGAGGCGGTCGGCATGCACGGTCGCCTTGACCTTGCCCTGGCCGGCGAAGTCGAGCGCTTCCTGAAGGTCGAGCCGCGTGCCGACGATTGAGCCGCGCACGGTGATGCCGTTCAGCACCGTGTCGAAGATCGACAGCGGGAAGTCGCCCGGCGGCAGGCCGTTGAGCGACACGGTGCCGCCGCGGCGGACCATCCCCATCGCCTGCTGGAAGGCCTTGGGCGAGACCGCCGTCACCAGCACGCCCTGCGCACCGCCGACTTCCTTCTTGATGAAGGTGGCAGGATCGGCGTTGCGGGCATTGACGGTCAGGTCGGCACCCAGCCGCGTCGCGAGGCCGAGCTTGGCATCGTCGATGTCGACCGCGACCACGTTCAGCCCCATCGCCTTGGCATATTGCACGGCCATATGGCCCAGGCCGCCGATGCCCGAGATCGCGACCCAGTCGCCCGGCTTGGTGTCGGTGACCTTGAGGCCCTTATAGACCGTCACGCCCGCGCACAGCACCGGCGCGATCTCGACGAAGCCGAGCCGGTCGGGCAGGTGGCCGACATAGTTGGGATCGGCGAGGACATATTCGGCAAAGCCGCCATTGACCGAATAGCCGGTATTCTGCTGGCTCTCGCACAGCGTCTCCCAACCACCCAGGCAATGCACGCAATGCCCGCAGGCAGTGTAGAGCCAGGGCACGCCGACCCGGTCGCCCTCCTTGACGTGGGTGACGCCCGCGCCGACCGCGGCGACATGGCCGACGCCTTCATGGCCGGGAATGAAGGGCGGATTGGGTTTGACCGGCCAGTCGCCCTCGGCCGCGTGGAGGTCGGTGTGGCACACGCCGCTCGCCGCAATCTTGACGAGGATCTGGCCGGGGCCGACCTGGGGCACTGCGACCTCCTCGATCACCAGCGGCTTGCCGAATTCGCGAACGACGGCGGCTTTCATGGTCTTCTGCATGGGCTTTCTCTCCTGGGGAGGTTTTTCAGAACAGGCCGCGCGCGGCGGTGTCGTAGCTGACCAGCAGGTTCTTGGTCTGCTGATAGTGGTCGAGCATCATCTTGTGCGTCTCGCGGCCGAAGCCCGATTCCTTGTACCCGCCGAACGCCGCGTGGGCGGGATAGACATGGTAGCAATTGGTCCAGACGCGCCCGGCCTGGATCGCCCGGCCGATTTCATAGGCATGGGTGCCGTTGCGGCTCCACACCCCGCCGCCCAGGCCGTAGACGGTGTCGTTGGCGAGCTCGATCGCCTCCTCGATCGTCTTGAAGCTGGTGACCGAGAGGACCGGCCCGAAGATCTCCTCCTGGAAGATCCGCATCTTGTTGTGCCCGCGGAACACGGTCGGCTCGATGAAATAGCCCTGGTCGAGCTCGCCGCCGGGCAGCGCGCGCTTGCCGCCCGTCAGGCATTCGGCGCCCTCGCCTCGGCCGATATCGATATAGCCGAGGATCTTGTGGAGCTGGTCCTCGGAGGATTGCGGACCCATCTGCGTCGCGGGATCGAGCGGATCGCCGACCCGGATCGCCGCGACGCGCTTCACTGCGCGTTCGACGAAGGCGTCGAAGATCGATTCGTGCACCAGCGCCCGGCTGGGGCAGGTGCACACTTCGCCCTTGTTGAACGCGAACAGCGCAAAGCCCTCGAGTGCCTTGTCGAGGAACGAATCGTCCTCGGCCATCACGTCCGCGAGGAAGATGTTGGGCGACTTGCCGCCCAGTTCCATGGTCTGCGGGATCAGGTGCTCGGCGGCATATTGCATGATCTGCCGGCCGGTGGTGGTCTCGCCGGTGAAGCTCACCTTGCCCACCCGCGGATTGGCCGCGATCGCCTTGCCGACGCTGCCGCCCGGGCCGGTGACGATGTTGACTACGCCCGGCGGCAGGATGTCCGCGGTCAGCTCGGCGAACAGGAGCAGGCTCAGCGGCGTCTGCGAGGCCGGCTTGATCACCGTGCAATTGCCTGCCGCCAGCGCCGGGGCGATCTTCCACGCCGCCATCAGCAGCGGGAAGTTCCACGGGATTATCTGGCCGACCACGCCGATCGGTTCCTTGAAGTGATAGGCGATCGTCTTCTCGTCGATCGTCGAGATCGCGCCTTCCTCGGCGCGGACGCAGCCGGCGAAATAGCGGAAATGGTCGATCGCCAGCGGAATGTCGGCGCCGCGCGTCTCGCGGATCGGCTTGCCATTGTCCATCGTCTCGGCCAGCGCGAGCAGCTCGAGATTGTCCTCCAGCCGATCGGCGACGCGATTGAGGATGCGCGCGCGCTCCTGCGGCGAAAGCCGGGCCCAGCCGGCCTTGGCGGCATGGGCGGCATCGAGTGCGGCCTCGACATCGGCGGGCGTCGACCGCGCGATCTCGGCGAGCGGGCGGCCGTTGATCGGGCTGTGGTCGGTGAAATACTGGCCGTCGATCGGATCGACCCAGCGCCCGCCGATGAAATTGCCGTAGCGCTGGGGCTGATGCCCCTGGGTCCGCACGGTCTGGATTGCTTGTTCGAACATCGCCCGTTCTCCCTGGCCCCGCCGGTCGGGACGGGACTCATCGAGGGCGGGGATGCCTCAGCGGGGGCGTGTGCCCCAATTGGGAGAGGTGCTTACGGGAAGTTCCGGAGTGCGCCGGCGCCTCAACGGTGCTCGCGCCGCGCCCGCCTCGGCCGGGATCAGGCGATCTCGCGGTCGAACAGTTCGCGCGCGTCGAGCCCGAGCAGCGCGATATGCTCCTTCACCCGCGGCCACATGCCGCCCAGGAACCGATCGCGCTCGGCGGCGCGCAGCTTCTCGACCGCGCCGGGCAGCACGAACATGCCCACGCCGCGGCGCACTTCGACATAGCCGTCGTCCTGGAAGCTCTGATAGGCCTTGGCCACCGTCAGCGGATTGGCGCCATGCTCGGCGGCAAGCGCCCGCACCGACGGAAGCTGATCCCCCGCCCGATATTGCCCGCGCAGGATCGCCGCGGCGATGCTGGCACGCAGCTTGAGATAGACCGGGCTGTCCTCATGCTCTAGCGCTGTCATGCTGGCATAATACAGCAATCAGCCTTGGGGTCCAGCCCCGGGAATCCACGGATGTACGATTTCGGACAGTTCGCCGCGCGGACGCTCCTCCAGCGGACGCGCGGGGGTGCCGAGGAAGATGAATCCGGCGATCCGCTGCGGCGCCGTGCCGAACAGATCGCGCACCCGCTCCGAATAGGCCGCCCAGCCGGTCAGCCACCCGCCAGCAAAGCCCATCGCATGCGCCGCGTGGAGCAGGTTCATGCATGCCGCGCCCGCCGACAGCTCCTGTTCCCAGAGCGGGATCTTGTGGTCGGTCACGGGCGCCGACAGTACCACCACCAGCGATGGCGCCTGGGTGGCGAACTGCGCCGCCGCTTCCTCGTCGCGCGCGGTTGCATCGGGCTTCTCGGCCCGCAGCGCCTCGACCATCGCCAGCGCGAGGGCAGGGCGCGCTTCGTCGGGCACGATCACGAAGCGCCATGGCGCCAGCTTGCCATGATCGGGCGTGCGCGCCGCGATCGCGACGATCTCGTTCAGCTGCTCCGGGCACGGCCCCGGCGCGATCAGGTCGCGCGGCTTGCCCGATCGGCGGGTTTTGAGCAGCGCGAGCGGGGAGGAGGTGTCGTTGAAGATCATGTCCGGCCATCTAGGGGTCGCATGCCCGCCCGCCAAGCGCCGCATGCTTTACACCGGCTTCATTCCCTCTAGTCTGGCCTCCCATGCGCCGGGCGTCCGTCCGGGAACCGATATCGAAGGCATCAACTCCGCATGGTCGACACTCCTACCGCCGATAGCCCGGCAGAACCCGACATCACGCACGTGAACCCCGCCACCGAACGCACCTGGTTCGGCCATCCGCGCCAGCTCGCGCGCCTCTTCTCGACCGAGATGTGGGAGCGCTTCGGCTATTACGGCATGCGGGCCCTGCTCACGCTCTACCTCACCCAGCATTTCATGTTCGGCGATCGCGCCGCGACCGGCCTCTATGGCGGTTATACTGCGCTGGTCTATCTGACGCCGCTGGTCGGCGGTTATCTCGCGGACCAGTTCCTGGGCTTCAAGCGCGCGGTGAAGTTCGGCGCGATCCTGATGTCGCTCGGCTATTTCGTGCTCTGCTTCGGCGGGCAGACCGCCAAGCCCTTCGCGACGATCGAAGGCCAGCGCTACGAAGTCTCGATCGAAAAGGCGGAGGCCGGCGAGCAGCGCTTCGTCATGGTCGATGGCCACAAGCAGCTGATCAAGGGCAATGACGACGGCAGCGTCTCGCTGATCGAGAACGGCCAGACCGTCCGCACCGTCGCCAAGGGCGGCTTCGAATCCGACGCCACGCGCAGCCCGTTGTTCGTGATGATCCTACTGATCGGCCTGTCGATGGTTTCGGTCGGCAACGGCTTCTTCAAGCCCAACATCTCGACCATGGTCGGCGAACTCTATGCCCCGGACGACCGGCGGCGTGATTCGGGCTTCACCATCTTCTACATGGGCATCAATCTGGGCTCGCTGCTCTCGCAGGCGCTCTGCCCCTTCCTCGCCGATACGGTCGGCTGGTGGGCGGGCTTCGGCCTCGCCGCGGGCGGCATGCTCGTCTCCTGGGCGCTGATCCAGTTCGCCGGGCCAAAGCTCGCCGGGATCGGGGAGCCGCCGGCCAAGCCGAACGTCGATCGCCAGCAATGGTGGATCTATCTCGGCGCGCTGCTGTTCGTGCCGGTCTTCTACCTGCTCTACATCAACCTGATGGCCTCGGCGCCGCCGGCCGAGGGCTCCGGCTTCCTCGGCTACATCGCCTCGCTGTCGCTGATGGGCAAGCTGCTGTTCGGCACCTTCATCTTCGCCGTGCCCGGCATCCTGGTCTGGTCGTTCTTCGCCGGGGACCGGCGCGAATTCCAGATGATGCTCGCGGCGATGGTGCTGATCACCTTCAACGTGGTGTTCTGGACGCTGTTCGAACAGGCCGGCTCGTCGCTCACCCTGTTCGCCGACCGCAACACCGACCTGTCCTTCTTCGGCCTGTTCACGATCAGCGCCGGGCAGACCCAGACCTTCAACGCGCTGTTCATCGTGCTGCTCGCGCCGCTGATGTCGATGCTGTGGGCGGGCCTCGCGCGGCGCGGGATGGAGCCGACGATCCCGGTCAAGTTCGGCATCGCGCTGATCGGCGTCGGCGCGGGCTTCCTGCTGCTCGTCTGGGGCTCGAACTGGACCGATTCCAGCTTCAAGGTCTCGGTCTGGTGGCTCGCCGGGCTCTATTTCATCCACAGCTTCGCCGAGCTTTGCATCTCGCCGGTGGGCCTCAGCATGATCACCAAGCTGTCGATCGCACGGATCGTCGGCATGATGATGGGCGTGTGGTTCCTGTCGATCTCGGTCGCGCAATATTTCGCCGGGATGATCGCCCAGCTCGCCAGCGTCGAGACGGTCGGCGGGCAGGTGACCAACTTGAAGGTCAGCCTCGATACCTATCTGGCGACCTTCACGACGATCTCCGAATGGGCGATCGGCCTCGGCGTGCTGCTGCTCCTGCTCAGCTGGCCGCTCAAGAAGTGGATGCACGGCGTGAAGTGAGCCGGGCTTCGGCATGAAACGAAAGGCCGGCCCGCGCGAGCGAGCCGGCCGTTTTCGCACCTGCCACCCGGTTCAGGCGGCAATCGGCTCGGGCAGCGGGGGCAGGGGCATGCCGGCATCGTCGGCGAGGCGCTGCCATTCGGTACGAACCGCGCTCGGCCGTGACGCCATCCGCTCGATCCAGTCGGCCAGCGCCGGCGTCTCGACGAGCAGCGCCCGCCCCTCGGCGATTTCGGGCAAATAGCCGAGCTGGGCGAAGAGGTGGCCGTCGGCCAGCGACAGCGCCTCTCCGGCAAGGAACGGCGCGCCGCCGATCAGCTGCTCGAGCACGCCGAGCACGTGGGCGGCGTCGGGCAGCGCGGCGGCCACCTTCTCCTCGTCCACGGGAATGCCGAGCCGCGGCGCGACGACGCGGGCGAAGGCGAGGATGTTGGTCACGCGCGGCGCGAGATAGGCATCGGCGATATTGAGCAGCTGGTCCATCCGCGCCGCTGCACGCGGATCCTGCGGCGTCAGCGCGGGTCCGGGCGCGACGCGATCGATATAGCGCAGCATCGCCTGGGTCTCGTAGAGCGCGAAGTCGCCATGCTCCATCGCCGGGATTTTCTCGAATGGATGCCGCGTGCGATATTCGGGGGTGTGATGCCCACCGAACGGCAGCGCCGCGAGCCGCCAACGCGCACCCTTTTCCTCCAGCGCGATCAGCGGCGACCGCACATACGGACTCCCCGGAATCCCGTGCACGACAAATTCGGTCATCCCACTTCCTCCCAGTTGGCAACATCGCCGTAAAGGCCGACGAGCTTCCCCCAGCCCTGGTCGACGCGTTCTGCGACGGCGCGCGCCTGATCGCCGAAGCGTTCGAGCTTCTGGTGCGACAGCGTCACTCGGGTGCCGCTGCCTTCGGGCTCAAACGTGACTTCGACTTCGGTGAGGAAGTCCGGATCGTAGCGGAATTCGGCGGTGAGCTGCCAGCCGAGCAGCAGCCGTGCCGGCGGCTCCCAATGCAGGACCTTGCCCCATTCGCATTCGGCCCCGTCCGCGTCGCGCTCGAACCAGCGCCCGCCCTCGCGCGGGCTCGAGCACGATTTCGGCAAAAGGTGTCGCGGCGATGTGGTGGGTCTCCGGCCACCAGCGCGCCATCTGCCGCGCGAACAGGTCGAACGCGCGATCGGGCGGAAGCTTCACCGCGACGCTCTGGACGACGGGGGCGATGGTCATGGCTGTTCCTCTTCGGCGATGGCATCGGCAAGCGCCTGGAAATTGGCGAGGGCGCGCGACCAATGCGCATCGAGCCAGTCGCGCACGGCACCAATGCCGGCGGGATCGAGCCGATAGATGCGGCGCGTGCCCTGCGCGGTATCGGTGACCAGCCCTGCCTCTTTCAGCACTTTCAGATGCTGGGAGACGGCTGGCCGGCTAACGGGCATGTCGTCGGCGATCGCCGCGACCGCGCCCGGCGCGCGCGCCACCCGCTCGAAGATCGCCCGCCGCGTCGGATCGGCGAGCGCATCGAAGGCGCGGGCTGCAGAAAGGTTAGCCATAGCTAACGGTTAGTATGGGCTAACGGACGAGTCAAGTGGTTCAACGAAAACGGCCCGGCATCTCTGCCGGGCCGCTTCGTTGGCCATGCCTTACGGGCTTACCAGATGTGGACGCGTTGGGCCGGTGCCAGATACAGCTTGTCGCCCGGCTTGATGTTGAACGCCTTGTACCAGGCATCGACATTGCGGACGACGCCGTTGACGCGGAACATCGCCGGCGAATGCGGGTCGGTGAGCAGCTGCGAGCGCAGCGCGTCCTCGCGGACCTTGGTCTGCCAGGCTTGGGCATAGGCCAGGAAGAAGCGTTGGTCGCCGGTCAGCCCGCCGATCGTCTTCGCCTTGCCGTGCTTGGCCTGGTACTTCTGGAAGGCGGCATAGGCCGCCTCGATCCCGCCGAGATCGCCGATATTCTCGCCGAGCGTCAGCTTACCCTGGACGTGGGTTCCGGGGATCGCCTCATAGGCGTCGTACTGCGCGGCCAGCGCCGCGGTGCGCTCGCCGAACGCCTTCTTGGCACTGTCGGTCCACCAATTCTCGAACTTGCCGGTCGGGCCGAACTGGCTGCCCTGGTCGTCGAAGCCATGGCCCATCTCATGGCCGATGATCGCGCCGATCGCGCCATAGTTCACCGCCGGATCGGCATTGGGATCGAAGAAGGGCGGCTGCAGGATCGCGGCCGGGAAGGTGATCTGGTTCGACAGCGGGTTGTAATAGGCGTTCACCGTCTGCGGCGTCATCGACCAGAGCGTGCGGTCGACCGGCTTGGGGAAGCGCGACAGTTCGAGCTGATGTTCGAACTCGGCCGAGCGCATCGCATTGCCGAACAGGTCGCCGCGTTCGACCTTGAACGACGAATAGTCGATATATTTGTCGGGGTGGCCGATCCGCGGCTCGAACGCGGCGAGCTTGGCGAGCGCCGCCTTGCGGGTAGCGTCGTCCATCCAGGTCGAGGCGGTGATCCGCTCCTGATAGGCCGAGCGGAGGTTCTCGATCAGCTCGCTCATCTGCTTCTGCGCCGCGGGCGGATAATATTTGGCGACGTAAAGCGCGCCGACCGCTTCGCCGAGCGCCCCGTTGGTGAGCTGCACGCCGCGCTTCCAGCGATCGCGCTGCACCTGCACGCCGGCTAGCGTCTTCGAATAGAAGTCGAAGCGGGCATCGTCGAACGCCTTGGGCAGGAACTGGGCGTGATCGCTGACGAAGCGATAGGAGAGGTAATCCTGCCAGCTCTTCACCGGCGTCGCCGCGAAGAGCTTGCCGAGCGCGCTGACCGCGGTGTTCTGGGTCATCAGCACCGTCGGCGAGCTGTCGAGGCCGGCGGTCTTGAGCATCAGTGCCCAGTCGAACTCCGGCGCCTTCGCCTCCAGGCCCGCCAGCGTCTCGGGGTCGTTGAGCTTGGCGATGTCGCGGCTCTCCGCCGGCGACCATTGCACCTTGGCCATCGCCGTCTCGAGCGCGAAGATCGCATCGGCCTTGGCGGCGGCATCGGGGATGCCGGCGAGTTCCTGGATGTGCTGGACATAGGCGCGATAGGCCTTGCGGAAGGCATCGTACTTGGCGCCTTCGAGCAGATAATAGTCGCGCGGCATGCCGAGGCCGCCCTGGCCGGTGACGGCCGTGTAGCGCGTCGGATCGGCGAGATCGGGGATCACGCCGAGTTCGACTGGTGAGGCATAGCCGACGCTGGCGAACAGCACCTGCAGCGACTGCGGATCGTTCGCTGCGGCGATGCGGGCGAGATAGGGCTTGAGCGGTGCGGTGCCGCGCGCCTCGATCGCGGCGGTGTCCATCCAGCTCGCATAGAAGTCGCCGACCTGCTTGCCGGCCGCGCCATAGGCGGCGGGGTTCTTCGCCATGTCGTCGAGGATGCCGCGGACGTTCGCCTCGGCCTCGATCGAGAGCTGGGTGCCGAAGCCGGCCGAAGCGCGGTCGGGGGCGATCTGGACGCGATCGGACCAGCCGCCATTGGCATAGGTCCAGAAGTCGTCGCCCGGCTTGACCGAGGGCTTCTGCGCGGTGAGGTCGATGCCGAATGCGCCATAGCGCGGCGCCCCCGGCGCGGTCTGCGCCGACTGGCTGAAGCCCGGCGCGGCGAGCGCGACGAGCGCCGCACCCGCTGCAAGGCGCGCGAACAGATTGATCTTCATGATAGTCCCCACCCAAATGGCTGTATTAGTCGAGGGTAACGGCCGTTCGTGCGCCCCGCAACTCGAATTGCTCAGCCGATCCGGTTCGCCACCAGATCGTCGACCACCGCCGGATCGGCGAGCGTGGAAGTGTCGCCCAGGCTGCCGATCTCGCCCTCGGCGATCTTGCGCAGGATGCGGCGCATGATCTTGCCCGATCGCGTCTTGGGCAGGCCCGGCGCGAACTGGAGCGCGTCGGGCGAGGCGATCGGCCCGATCTCGGTGCGCACCCATTTGACCAGTTCGGCGCGCAACTCCTCGGATGGCGCTTCGCCAGCGTTGAGCGTCACATAGGCATAGATGCCCTGGCCCTTGATGTCGTGCGGCATGCCGACCACCGCCGCCTCGGCGACCTTGGGATGGAGCACCAGCGCGCTCTCGACTTCGGCGGTGCCCATGCGGTGGCCCGAGACGTTGATGACGTCGTCGACCCGGCCGGTGATCCAATAGTCTCCGTCCGCGTCGCGGCGGCAGCCGTCGCCGGTGAAATATTTGCCGCGATAGGTGGTGAAATAGGTCTGGAAGAAGCGATCGTGATCGCCCCAGACGGTCCGCATCTGCCCCGGCCAGCTCCGCGCGATGCACAGATTGCCCTCGGTCGCGCCGTGCAGGACGCTGCCTTCCGAATCGACGATCTGCGGATCGACGCCGGGAAAGGGCTTGGTCGCCGAGCCGGGCTTGAGCGCCGTGGCGCCGGGCAGCGGGGTGATCATGTGGCCGCCGGTCTCGGTCTGCCACCAGGTATCGACGATCGGGCAACGCCCCTCGCCGACCACGTCGTGATACCAGCGCCACGCCTCGGGGTTGATCGGCTCGCCGACGGTCCCGAGCAGCTTGAGCGACTGGCGCGAGGTGGCCGTGACGTAATCGTCGCCTTCGCGCATCAGCGCGCGCAGCGCCGTAGGCGCGGTGTAGAGGATCTCGACCTTGTGTCGATCGACCACCTGCCAGATCCGGCTGGCATCGGGCCAGTTGGGCACGCCCTCGAACATCAGCGTGGTGCCGCCATTGGCGAGCGGGCCGTAGACGATGTAGCTGTGCCCGGTCACCCAGCCGATATCGGCTGCGCACCAATAGACCTGGCCGGGCCGGTAATCGAAGGTGATCTCATGGGTCAGGCTGGCCCAGAGCAGATAGCCGCCCGAGGTGTGGAGCACGCCCTTGGGCTTGCCGGTCGATCCCGAGGTATAGAGAATGAACAGCGGGTCCTCGGCGCCCATCGGCTCGGCGGGGCAGTCGGCCGGCACGGTTGCGGCGGCTTCGTGATACCAGAGGTCGCGGCCCTCCTGCATCGCCACCTCGCCGCCGGTCGCCTGGACGACGATCACCTTGGCGAGCCCCGGCGCATGGGCGGCGGCGGCATCGACATTGGCCTTGAGCGGCACCGTCTTGCCGCCGCGCCGGCCTTCGTCGGCGGTGACGACGATCGTCGAATCGCAATCGACGATGCGGCCGGCCAAGGCTTCCGGAGAAAAGCCGCCGAACACCACCGAATGGATCGCGCCGATCCGCGCGCAGGCGAGCAGCGCGAACGCCGCCTCGGGGATCATCGGCATGTAGATGGTGACGCGATCGCCCTTCTCGACGCCCTGCGCCTTGAGGACGTTGGCGAAGCGACAGACCTCGGCGTGGAGCTGGCGATAGGTATAGCTGCGCGGCGCCTCGGAGGGCTCGTCCGGCTCCCAGAGGATGGCGACGGAGTCGCCGCGCGTCGCGAGGTGCCGATCGACGCAATTGGCGGCGACGTTGAGCTTGCCGTCGGCAAACCAGCGGATGCGGAAATCGGCTTCGTCGAACGACCAGTCCCCGGCGATCTCCGGCCGCTTGATCCAGTCGAGCCGGCGCGCCTGCTCCAGCCAGAAGGTGCCCGGGTCTGCGAGGCTGCGGCCATAAAGCCGCTCATAGGTCGCCTCGTTCACCCGTGCCTTGCTCGCCCAGGCTTCCGGCACCGGATAGACGCTGTCGCTCATTGCCGAATTCCGCTCCTCATTTTTTCTGGGCTCTCTCTGCCCAAGCGAGGACGCCGCGCCAACCCGGGATTTCCGTTGCGCAACCGCTCCGATCGGCAGATGACCTGAAGATGAGACATATTGCGACAATAAATTGCTGGAACCGAAGCCTTTCGGGAAACATCTAGACCGCCATGGCCAAACGCCTTCCCCTTGCCAGTCTGCTCGTCCTGCTTTCCACAACCGCCTGTTCGGTGGGCCCGGACTATCGTCCACGCGGCGCCGCGGAGCTGGGCGTGCCCGATCGCTATTCGGTCCCGGCCGACCAAAGGGCGCGCGAGGACCTCAGCCAATGGTGGACGCGGTTCGACGACCCAATGCTCGCCAGCCTGGTGGCGCGGGCACAGGCCGACAATCTCGATATCGGCCAGGCCGTCACGCGGCTGCGCCAGGCGCGCGAATCGCTCGTCCAGGCGCGCGCCGACCTGCTCCCCTCGCTCAGTGCGTCGGGCAGCGTGTCGCATAGCGAACCATTGCGCGGCGGGACCAGTACCGTGACGCTGCCCAACGGGACGGTGACCTCCTTCTCGCAGGGCGGCAGCACCAGCTTCTCGCTCGGCGGCGATGCCAGCTACCAGCTCGACCTGTTCGGCGGCGTGCGGCGCGGGGTCGAGGGTGCGCGGGCGAGCTATGCTGCGAGCGGCTTTGATTATGCGTCGGTGCTGCTCTCGGTCGAGGCGGAGACGGCACGCAACTATATCCTCGCGCGGCTGGCCCAGGCGCAGCTCGCCAATGCCCGGCAGAATCTGACGATCGCCGACGAGAACCTCCAGATCGCCGGCTGGCGCGTGCAGGCCGGGCTGGTCTCCTCGCTCGACCAGGAGCAGGCGCGGTCCTCCAGGGCGCAGATCGCCGCGACGATCCCCAGCCTGGAGGCGAGCTACAACGGTTATGTCTCGCGGCTCGGCGTGCTCACCGGCCAGGCGCCGGGCGCGCTCAAGGGCGAACTCGAAGCGGTGAAGCCGATTCCCAAGGGGCCCGCCAGCGTCGCTACCGGCATACCCGCCGATGCCCTGCGCCAGCGGCCCGACGTGCGCGCCGCGGAGCGCAACCTTGCCGCCGCCACCGCCAATATCGGCGTAGCGACCGCGCAGCTCTATCCGGCGCTGTCGATCGGGGGCAGCATCGACAGCGGATCGTCCGCGCTCTCTTCGCTGTTCGACGTGATCACCGGCCGGCTCTTCGCCAGCATCGCCCAGACGATCTTCGACGGCGGCCGACGCCACAGCCAGGTGCGTGCTTCCCGGGCCGCGGCCGAGGGCGCGTTCCTTGCCTATAAATCGATGGTGCTGACCGCGCTCGAGGATATCGAGAATGCCGTGGTCGCGCTCCAGTCGGCGCAGCGCCGCGAGGCCGAGTTCCGCGTCGCGCTGGATGCCGCGAACAACCAGGCGCTGCTGGCGCGGATGCAATATCGCTCGGGCCTGACCGATTTCACCACGCTCAACCAGGCCGAAGCGTCGCTGATCTCGGCGCGCAACGGCCTCCTTTCCGCCCAATCCGACGAATCGACTGCGCTCGTCCAGCTCTACACCGCGCTCGGCGGCGGCTGGGATTCGAGCGTGACGCCCACCGCTCCGGCAACAGGCAGCACTCCGAATGGCCACTGACCCCAAGCAGAATCTTGACGAATTTCTGGGCACGCCACCGCGCCCGTGGTGGCGGCGCTGGCTGAAATGGGGGCTCATCGCGCTCGGCGCGCTGCTCGTGGTCCTGCTCGCCTGGCACTTTTTCAGCGGCAGCAGCGAGACGCGCTATGCCACCGACGATGTCGAGCGCGGCAACCTGACCGTCACCGTCTCGGCGACCGGCAAGCTTGCCCCGACCAACCAGGTCCAGGTCGGCTCGGAGCTTTCGGGGCTGGTCGAGAAGGTGCTGGTGGACGTCAACGATCGCGTCGTGAAGGGCCAGCCGCTCGCGGTGCTCGATACCTCGCGGCTCGACGATGCGATCACCCAGAGCAAGGCGACGCTCAACGCCGCGGTGGCCACGGTCGCGCAGAACCAGGCGACGCTCGCCCAGGCCCAGGCCAACCTCGCCCGCATGGAGGAAGTCAGCCGGCTGTCGGGCGGCAAGGTGCCCGCCAAGGTGGAGATGGAGACGGCGCGCGCCGACGTGCAGCGCGCGGTCGCCAATGTCCGTGCGGCGCAGGCCAATGTCGTGTCGCAGCGCGCCGCGCTCTCTTCTAACGAGACGCAGCGCTACAAGGCGGTGATTCGCTCGCCGGTCAATGGCGTGGTGCTCGCCCGCCAGATCGACGAGGGCCAGACCGTGGCCGCTTCGTTCAACACCCCCACGTTGTTCGTCATTGCCGAAGATCTGAGCGCGATGGAGCTCCAGGTGGCGATCGACGAGGCCGATGTCGGCTCGGTCAAGCAGGGGCAGCTCGCCAGCTTCACCGTCGATGCGTTCCCGGGCAAGACGTTCCCGGCGACGATCACGCGCGTCGATCTGGGATCGAACCTCACCGCCTCGACGTCCTCTTCGTCGAGCAGCAGCGCTTCGAGCGCGAGCACCGCGAGCCAGGTCGTCTCCTATGCCGCGACGCTCAGTGTCGGCAATGCCGATCTCCAGCTGCGTCCGGGCATGACCGCGACGGCGGAAATCGTCACCAAGGCCAAGCCCAACGTGCTGCTCGTCCCCAACGCCGCGCTTCGCTTCACGCCGGCCGCGACGGGCGGCAGCGGGCAGGGCGCGAGCAGCTCGGGCGGCGGCATCGCCGGGGCGCTGGTCCCGCGCCGGCCGCGGCGCAGCGGCGGCGGGGAAAAGGCGGCGGGCGGCACGCAGAGCGGGCAGCAGACCGTCTATATCCTCGGCGCCGACGGCCAGCCCCAACCCGTGCAGGTCACGGTCGGCGACACCAACGGCACGGTCACCGAAATCACCGGCGGCAATCTGAAGCCGGGCGACAAGGTGATCACCGGCCAGCTTTCCGGCAATGGCAGCGGCCAGCGCCGATCGGGTGGCAGTGGCGGCCAGCGGCGCCAGGGCAGCGGGCAGGGCGGAGGCCAGCGTGGCGGACAATGACGCCGCCCCGCTGATCCGCCTGCGCCACGTCACCAAGACCTATGGCGAGGGCGCGACTCAGTTCCAGGCGCTGAAGGGCATCGATCTCGACATCCAGGCCGGCGATTTCGTCGCGGTGATGGGCCCGTCGGGATCGGGCAAATCGACCACGATGAACATCCTGGGCTGTCTCGACGTGCCCTCGGGCGGCGCGTTCCTGTTCAAGGGCGTGCATGTCGAATCGCTCGATCGCGATCAGCGCGCGCTGCTCCGGCGGAAGTATCTGGGCTTCGTCTTCCAGGGCTTCAACCTGCTCGCGCGCACCTCGGCGCTGGAGAATGTCGAGCTTCCCTTGCTCTATCGCGGCGACGCCAAGCAGCAGCGCCGCGAGACGGCGATGGCGGCGCTCGACAAGGTCGGGCTCAAGCAATGGTGGGACCACACCCCCGCCGAGCTTTCGGGGGGCCAGCAGCAGCGCGTGGCGATCGCCCGCGCGATCGTCACCAATCCCGACGTCCTGCTCGCCGACGAGCCGACCGGCAATCTCGATTCGGAGCGTTCGGTCGAGATCATGGAGCTGCTCACCGATCTCAACAAGACGAGTGGCATCACCGTGCTGATGGTTACCCACGAACCCGATATGGCCGCCTTCGCGCGCACCATCGTCCATTTCAAGGACGGGCTGGTCGAGCGCGTCGAGGCGCGGCATAGGAAGGGGGAGGCAGTGGAATCGTGAGGAGCCTGGTGCTTGCGCCCCTCCCCCCTTGTGGGGGAGGGAGGGGCCCGCTGCTAAAGGCAGTGGGAGGGAGAGGGGAGCGATTTGCTTCGCAAATCGCGCGGCGCCTATGCGCCGCTCACCCTCTCCAAGCTCCGCTAGGCAGCAAGCTGCCAAGCGCCGCTATCCTCCCCCATCGAGGGGGAGGAAGGTAGGATCTATGTTCGGCACCACCTTTATCCTCGCGATCCGCTCGATCCTGCGGCACAAGCTGCGCTCGTTCCTGACGACGCTGGGCATCATCATCGGCGTGGCCGCGGTGGTCACCATGGTGACGCTGGGCAAGGCGACCACGGCGGCGGTCCAGCAGCAGATCTCCGCGCTCGGCACCAACATCCTCCAGATCCGCCCCGGCCAGGGCTTCGGCCGCGGCGGTGGCGGACCGCGGCCGCCGGATTTCAAGGAAGAGGACGTCCAGGCGATCCGCCAGCAGATCACCGGCGTCACCGCGGTGGCTCCCCAGGCGGGCACGACGGCGACGGTCATCTATGATGGCGCCAATTGGTCGACGACGGTCAACGGCACCACCAGCGACTATTTTCGCGTCCAGCCCTGGCCATTGGTCGACGGGCGATACTGGACAGGTGCGGAGGAACAGGCGGGCAAGGCGGTGTGCATCATCGGCAACACCGTGCGGACCAATCTTTTCCATGGCGGCGAGGCGGTGGGACAGCGCATCCGCGTCAACGGCATTTCGTGCGACGTGATCGGCATCCTCTCGACCCGCGGTCAGGCCGGTTTCGGCGGCGATCAGGACGATGTCGTGATCATGCCGATCAAGCAGGTCGAGCGCCGCTTCACCGGCAATCGCGACGTCCGCCTGATGCTGGTCGGCACCGATCCAGCCTATGACAGCGCGCAGATCCAGTCGGCGATCACCGACCTGCTGCGCGAGCGGCGCAAGATCGGCGGCGGCAAGGAAGACGATTTCAACATCTTCGACACGGCCCAGATCAGCGCGACGCTCACTGGCACGACGACGCTTCTTACGCAAATCGTGGCCGCAGTGGCGGCGATCAGCCTGATCGTCGGCGGCATCGGCATCATGAACATCATGCTCGTCTCGGTCACCGAGCGCACGCGGGAGATCGGCATCCGCCTCGCGATCGGAGCCGTGGCAAGCGAAGTGCTGATGCAGTTCCTGGTCGAGGCGGTGGTGCTGTCGATGCTCGGCGGCGTGATCGGATTGCTGCTCGCCCAGCTGGCGGTGGCGCTGATTTCCTGGCTGGGCTCTTTGCCCTTCTTGTTCGACGTGCAGATCAACACCATCGCCTTCGCCATCTCGGCGATCATCGGCGTCGTCTTCGGCTATTTCCCCGCCCGCCGCGCCGCGAGCCTCAACCCGATCGACGCGCTTCGCCACGAGTGACGTCCCGGGCGTGGGACTTCACTTGCCGTCGGTCGGCAGGCCGTAGAGCTCGCGCAGTGCCTTAAGGTCGTCCTGCGTATCGATATCGACGAGCTCGGCGGGCGGCGCGATGACGTGGTGGCCGCGCTTGATCAGTTCGCGCGCGCCCTGGTCGCCGTCCAGCGCGAGCAGCGTCTCGAACATGTCCTTGCCGAACAGCGCCGGCGGCATCGGGTTCACGCCGTCGCTCGATGCGACGATCGTGGCGTCGCCATCGGCGGCATCGAACAGGCGATAGACATGCGCCGCAGTGACGCGTGGCATATCGGCGAGGGCGACCAGGACAGCCTGTGCGCCGGCCTTTTGCGCCGCGGTCACGCCATGGCACAGCGAACGCGCCTGGCCGAGGGAGGCATCGGGATTCTCGACGACCTGGTAGCCGAGCGCCGAGAAATCGAGCGTGGTGTCCGAAACGATGGCGATCCGCGCGCAAAAGCGGATGTTCTCGAGCGCGGTGACCACGTGGAAGGCCAGCGGCTTGTCGAGGAACGGCTCGGCCAGCTTGTCGCCATCGTTGAACCGGCGCGAATGGCCGGCGGCGAGCAGGATCAGGGCGGTGTCCTCAGGCTTCAGCATGGAATCTCCTTATCATCGCGGCGGCGATCGAAAGTGCGATCTCAGCGGGACCGATCGCACCGATATCGAGGCCGGCCGGCCCTTCGATTCGCGCGAGATCGGCGTCGGCGACGCCCGCGGCGCGCAGCCGTTCGAGCCGCGCGGCATGGCTGCGGCGCGAGCCGAGCGCGGCGACATAGCCGGTCGGCCGCGCCAGCGCCGCGATCAGCGCGGCATCGTCGATCTTGGGGTCGTGGCTCAACGTCACCAGCGCCGTGGCGCGATCGGGCGAAAGGGCGGTAACGGCTTCGTCCGGCCAGCGATCGTCGAGCGTCACGCCCGGAAACCGCTCGGCGGTCAGGAAGCGGCCGCGCGGGTCGATGACATGAGTCACGATGCCGAGTTCGCGCGCCAATCCGGCCAAGGCCTGGGCGATCTGCACAGCGCCGACGATCAGCAAACGGCGCGGCGGATCGTAGCGGTTGGTGAAGTCCCCGCGCCCGGCGGCGCTGCGCCCAGAGGCGAGATCGGTGCCGACCTCGAAAGGCTCTCCGGCCGCGCGCGCCGCCGCGATCGCCTCGAACAGGTCGGGCGGAAACCCGTTCTGCGAAACAGGCTGCACCAGCACCGAAATCTCGCCGCCACAGGGCAATCCGACTTCCCACGCGGCAGGATCGGCGACGCCATAGGTTTTCACGACGGCCGGCGCGCCGGCGATCACGTCCGCCGCGGCCTGCAGGATGTCGCCTTCGACGCAGCCGCCCGAGACCGATCCTTCGAAGCGGCCGTTGCCATGGACGAGCATGTGGCTGCCGCGCGGACGCGGTGCCGAGCCCCAGGTCGAGACGACGGTGGCGAGCGCCATCGGTGCGCCCTGCCATGCGCGCGCGGCGGCGATCACGCCGTCATTGTCCGCCAAAGCCGCCTCGCTGCCGTAACATTGCCCGCTTAACCCCTAAGCGAAGGGAGCGTTGCATGACCAGAATGATGATGGCCGCTTTGATGCTGGTAGCGCCGGGCGCGGCGCTGGGGCAGGATCATGCGATGCACGCCGCGAAAGAGCCCAAGGTCATCGTCATCGCCCATCGCGGCGCCAGCGGCGAGCGGCCTGAGCACACGCTGCTCTCCTATCAGCGCGCGATCGACCAGGGCGCCGATTTCATCGAGCCCGACCTGGTGCCGACCAAGGACGGCGTGCTCGTCGCCCGGCACGAGAACAACATCGCCGACACGACCGATGTGGCCGCGCATCCGGAGTTTGCCAGCCGCAAGGCGACCAAGACGATCGACGGCGAGACCGTCACCGGCTGGTTCACCGAGGATTTCACTCTGGCCGAGCTGAAGACGCTGCGCGCCAGGGAGCGGCTGCCCAAGCTGCGTCCCGGCAACACTGCATTCGACGGCCAGGCGACGATCCCGACGCTCGACGAGATCATCGCGCTCGCCAAGCAGGGCAGCAAGACGACGGGCCGCACGATCGGCATCTATCCGGAGACCAAGCACCCCAGCTATTTCGCCTCGATCGGCCTGCCGCTCGAACAGCGGCTGATCGACAAGCTCAAGGCCGCGGGCTGGGACCGCGCCGACGCGCCGGTGTTCATTCAGTCGTTCGAAGTCGAGAACCTCAAGAAATTGAAGTCGATGACGAAGGTCCGGCTGATCCAGCTGATGGCGTCGGACGGCGGCCCGGCCGATCATGCCGCGCCCAGCTACAAGGCGATGGCGACGGCGGAGGGGCTCAAGGCCGTGGCAGCCTATGCCTATGGCATCGGGCCCGAGCTGACGATGATCCAGCCGGTCTCGGGCCCGGCGACGCCGCTGATCGCGGACGCCCATGCGGCGGGGCTCAAGCTCCATCCCTGGACCTTCCGCGCCGAGAATTTCTTCCTCTTGCCGCAATACCGGTCTGGCGCAAATCCGATGGATCATGGTCGCCTGCAAGACGAGATCCTGTATTTCATCGGACTTGGCGTGGATGGCTTCTTCACCGATTTCCCGTATATCGGGGTTTCAGCGCGCGCGGCGGCCATGGCTTCGGCGGCGCCATCCGGCGGGTGAGAGGGTGTTCGATGCGTAAATTGCTGATCGCGGCGAGTGCCGCCCTGCCGCTGCTGAGCGGGGGATGCCTCGTCAAGACCGCGGTCGACGTCGCCACGCTGCCGGTTCGCGCCGGTGCACAGGCGGCGGACTGGGCGACGACCAGCCAGGACGAGGCCGATCGCAACTATGGCCGCAAGATGCGCAAGCAGGAAGCCCGCGAAGGCAAGGAGCTGCGCAAGCTCTGCAAGAAGCATCCCGAGGACGAGCGCTGCAACGGCGGCGCCCCCCGCGACGGCTTCCGCGCCGATCCCGGCGGCAGCCGCTATCGCTGAGGCGCGCTTACGCCCATTCTGCCAATAGGTGCGCAACGGCGCGCAGCACCTGCGGCTTCATCTGAACGAGCAAATGCCCGCTCCGGACTTCGATCGCGCGGCATCCCTCGGTGCGGCAGATCAGTCCGTTGACCAGCCCGTCGCTGCGGCTCCAGATCGCCGCGGAGGGCATCGGCAGCGGCCGCGCCGCTTCCTCCAGCCGCGCCGCCAGTACGGGGTCGGCGATCCTCTCCCCGGTCACCGCCTCGAACGCGCGCCAGACATTGGTGGCGGAGGGCGGGCCGGCAAAGGGCGAGCTGATCGTGATCACGCCGCGGACGAGTTCGGGCCGGCGATGCGCGAGGATCCGGCTCATGATCCCGCCCAGCGAAATGCCGATCAAGGTCACCGGTTGGCCGGCGTCGCGGGCGACCGCCTCGACGCGCGCGACCAGCCGCTCGGCCTCCGCGCCGACGCTGCGCACGCCGAAATTGCGCCCGAGCGCCCAGCCATGGGGCCGGTAGCCGAGCCGCCGCAGCATCGCGCGCAGCACGAGGTTCGACCGGTCCGAATTGAACAGCCCCGGCGCGATCAGCACCGGCCGCCCGTCGCCGCGCGGCAGTCCGCGCGTGCGAAAGGCAGTGAGTTCGGCCAGCGTCCAGGCGGCGCGGGCGCTTTCCAGCGCAAAGGCGAGCCGGGGCGGCGGGTCGCTGGGGCCGGAAGGCACCGGAATCATCATCTCGGATTTCGTATCATTCGATACCATGCTAGGATGCTGGCATGGCCAATGCGACCCATGTCCTCGATCAGCCACCCCAAGGCGCCGCCTCAGACTGGACGATCCCCCAGAATTGGCAAGCCTATACGGCCGAGGAGCATGCGACCTGGGACACGCTGTTCGCGCGCCAGGCCAAATTGCTGCCGGGGCGAGCGAGCAAGGCCTATTTGAAAGGGCTCGAGTCGCTCCGCCTCTCCGAACGCGGGATCCCCAATTTCGAGGAGCTGAGCGAGCGGCTGATGAAGCTCACCGGCTGGCAGGTGGTCGCCGTACCCGGCCTCGTACCCGACGATGTGTTCTTCGATCACATGGCCAATCGCCGCTTCGTCGCCGGCAATTTCATCCGCCGGCCGGACCAGCTCGATTATATCCAGGAGCCCGACGTCTTCCACGACGTGTTCGGCCATGTCCCGATGCTGGCCGATCCGGTGTTTGCCGATTATCTCGAAGCCTATGGCCGCGGCGGCAATCGCGCGCTCGAACTCGGCGCGCTCAAGCAGCTCGGGCGGCTTTATTGGTACACCGTCGAATTCGGGCTGGTCCAGGAAGACGAAGGGCTGCGCATCTATGGCGCCGGCATCGTCTCGTCCTCGGCCGAGAGCGTATTCGCGCTCGAAAGCGCCAGCCCCAACCGCATCGGCTTCGACATGAAGCGCGTCATGCAGACCGATTACCGGATCGACGACTTCCAGCAGAATTACTTCGTCATCCCCAGCTTCGAGGCGCTGTTGCGCGAGACGGTGGAGACCGACTTCGCGCCGCTCTACGCCGATCTGCTGGCCCGGCCCGACATCCCCATCGCGCAGATCCTGTCCGGCGACCGGGTGATCACGCGCGGCACGCAGGAATATGCGAGGACTCGCGACTAGGCCATCGACGGGTGAAGCGGATGACGGGCGCCGCCTAATTGCAGGCGTGCGGCTTCCGCTTATGGTAACGAGCGCTCGGGGACGTGGAGGTGGCAGACGTGCCGGAAGCAAAGCCCATGGCCAGCAAGGTTCCGGCGGTTACGCTCACCTTCTGGGTCATCAAGATACTTGCCACGACGCTCGGCGAGACGGGCGGGGATGCGGTGAGCATGAGCTGGTTGGGTGAGACGGCACCCGGCGCCGGCAGCGATGGGATCAACGGATATCTTGTCGGTACCGCGATTTTCGGCGTGCTGCTGGCCGCGTTGGCGTTTTTGCAGATCAGGGCGCGGCGGTTCAATCCGGGGCTCTATTGGGCTACCATCATTGCATCCACCACTGCCGGCACCACGCTGGCGGACTTTGTCACTCGTTCCTTGGGCTTGGGGTATCCCGGCGGCGCGATCCTCCTGTTCGGGATGGTGCTCGCATCGCTGTTCAGTTGGTATCGTGCTTTTGGCACGGTGGACGTCAACGCCATCGATAATGCTCGGGCTGAGACGTTTTATTGGATTACAATCACCTTTTCCCAGACTCTCGGTACCGCATTAGCGGATTGGGTCGCTGATAGTTCGCTTGGCTACTCCGGGGCGGCGATCGTTTTCGGGGCGGCGCTGGGTATATTGGCGCTGCTCTATTTCGGCAGCACCATTTCCCGCGTGCTTTTGTTCTGGACGGCGTTCATTCTCACCCGCCCCCTTGGCGCGGTCGTCGGAGATTTCCTCGACAAGCCCGTAGCGAAAGGTGGACTGGATTTCAGTCGCCCGCTTGCCACGGCAACGCTCTCGATCGCGATCCTTCTATTGATCCTGTTCGTGCCGCAGAGAGCGGGGGCCGGTGACGGCAAGCGCGGCGGCTGATTCCAACGGCCGCATGCGGACCAATAATCGCGGTTTCGCTCGCGCCATGAACTGTGGTTCGATCGCCTCCCGGCCTTTTCAGTCCCAAGATTGCTGCGCGGGCACACGAACATGCTAGGGTTGCGTCATGGCAGCCGTTCCGAAGCGCATCGTCGATTACTGGGATCAGGTCTTCGAAGCCGTCGACGCAGCCCCCCGGCCGGTTCTTTCCTGCGCCGTCAGTGCGAAGCTGCCCGCCAAACGGCCGGCCATGATCCTGGAGTTGGCCGACGGGCCGGCGCGGGCGGTGGTCAGGCCGGAGATCGCGCAGCGGATCGCCATTCAACCTCCGGCCGATCTCTCAGTTGATGCGCTGAAGAGCCGACTTATCGAGGCGGGCGTGACGCTGCACGATCCCGATCATCTATTCTATCGTTCGGGCGAACCGCAGGCGACGCCGGCCCCGACCGCGGCGCCGCGCCGCTTGAGCGAAGCCGATCGCGCTGCCTTCGAGATCTTCTACAACAGCGCGTCCGAACAGGACCGCGACGACGCGTGGGTGGAACTCGACCATTGGGCAGTGTTCGGATGGTTTGACGGCGACCGGCTCGTCAGCGCCGCCAGCCTGACGCTGTGGAACGATAGTCCCATTGCCGATCTGGGCGTGCTGACGCTCGCCGATGCCCGCGGCAAGGGCTTTGCGCGCGCCGTCGTGGAAGCGATCAACCGCTATGCGCGAGCGCAGGGCTATGAGCCGCAATATCGTTGCCAGCTCGACAATCATGCATCCGTGGCCCTGGCGCGGTCCTGCGGGCTGGCGCTGTTCGGGCATTGGACTGTCGCGACCGATCGCGCCGAGCCCGGCGACGAATAGGGTCGGGGCGGCCGTGGGCGGACGTCGCCTCTGCTCTTGCAGCGCTCCAGCCGCGCTCCTAACAGGCGCCCGGTGTCCGATCCCGTCTCCATCCGTCGCCTCTATGGCCGTGCCAAGGGCCACAAGCTGCGCCAGGGCCAGGCCGCGCTGGTCGAGGAAATGCTGCCGACCCTGAGCGTTCCCGAGGCCGGCCCCCTCGACGCGGCCACGCTGTTCGGCGAAGATCGCCCGCTCGAATTCGAGATCGGCTTCGGCGCCGGCGAGCATCTCGCCGGGCAGGCGGCGATGCGGCCGGACCACGGTTTCATCGGCTGCGAGCCGTTCCTCAACGGCGTGGTCGGCGCGCTCGGCCATGTCCGCGACCAGCGGCTCGACAATCTCCGCATCCATATGGGCGACGCGCTCGAAGTGCTCGAGCGGCTGCCCGATGCCAGCCTCGATCGGCTCTACCTGCTCCACCCCGATCCCTGGCCGAAGGCGCGCCATGCCAAGCGGCGGATGATGAACCACGGCCCGCTCGACATCATCGCGGCGAAGCTCAAGCCCGGCGCCGAGTTCCGCCTGGGGACCGACGACCCGACCTATTGCCGCTGGTCGATGATGATCATGGACCAGCGGCGCGATTTCACCTGGCTGGCACAGACCGCGCAGGACTTCCTCACCCGCCCCGCGGACTGGCCCGAGACCCGCTACGAGCGCAAGGCGCGGCGGCAGGGGCACGAGGTCTGGTATTTCAGGTACGTACGAGTTTGATCAGAGGTTGCGGTGAGTCATCACGAATGTGGCGATCGCCTCGAAGCCCTCGGCGATCGGTTTTACGGCGCTGATGATGATCACCAGGGCCAAGGTCAGTAGAATCAGGCGGGTGAGATTCTGAATCGGTGTCGGATGTTCGGGCTCGTTTTGGCTGCGGACGGGCTGCGCGGCCGAGGGAGGGTGAACATGCCGGCCGGCGCCGTTGTTGCGTCGCGAATTCCCGCTTTCGTCTGCCCGTGTTCGGCAGGATGGCCTTGACCAGCCCGCTCGTCCCACCGCCTGACGATCGCCGCCGCTTCATCGCGATCCGCGACGCCAAGCGAGCGCATCGCGGCTCTTATAGGATCGTCTATCGTGCGATGGGATCCACCGCGGATCCGCGCGATCCGCTTCGACGAGCCGAGATATACGAGCCGGAGGCAGTCGAGCTGTGCCGCGGTCAGTTTCGCTCGTGGATCATCCTCCGGCATCAAAGGAGACTATCGTTTAAGAACGGCATCGGCAGTCTGGAGAGTGATAGCGATTGTAGTCAGTAAGGTGACATCTCCTCCCCAGAAGCGAGCATCCTGGCCCCAGTTGCAGACCGGGTTTTGCCCCATGGCAGCTTATCCCGAGGATCCCTTCGGGCCCGCCGGATTCGACAGGCGATTCTGGGCGCTTGCGCCCTAAAGGCGTCGCTGTCAGCATGGGCCTTCGATCCCCATTCCCGCAGGAGTTGCCATGCGTCTCGCCTCCGCCCTCGCCACGCTGTTGCTCGCCAGCACCGCGGCCCATGCCCAGGCCATTTCGGTCGACACGCTGAAGCAGGTGACCAAGGAACTCTCGTCCGACGCCTATGAAGGGCGCGCGCCGGCGACGCCGGCCGAGCAGAAGACGCTCGACTATATCGTCAAGCGCTTCGAGGCGGCGGGGCTGAAGCCCGGCAACAAAGGCCAGTGGCTGCAGGAGGTGCCGTTGGTCCAGCATACCGCGAACAATGTCTCGCCGCTGGTCTTCAGCGGCGGCAAGACGCCCGTCAGCCTCGCTTTCCGCAAGGACATGGTCGTGGCGACCTATCAGGTCGTTCCGCATGCGGAATTGAAGGACAGCGACGTCGTCTTCGTCGGTTATGGCATCAACGCGCCCGAGCGCGGCTGGAACGACTATGCCGGCGTCGATGTGAAGGGGAAGACGGTCGTCATCCTGATCAACGATCCGGATTGGCAGACGATGACGCTGGACGGGCCGTTCGGCGGCCGTGCGATGACTTACTATGGCCGCTGGACCTACAAATATGAGGAAGCCGCGCGCCAGGGCGCGGCCGGGGCGATCATCATCCACGATACCGAGCCCGCCGCCTATGGCTGGGGCGTGGTCGATTCGAGCTGGACGGGCGCCCAGCTCGAACAGGACCAGCCGGGCGACCATATGGACCAGAGCAAGGTGATCGGCTGGATCCAGCAGGATGCCGCCAAGGCGCTGTTCGCCAGCGCCGGCAAGGACTATGCCGCGCTGATCGAGGCGGCAAAGCACAAGGGTTTCAAGGCGGTGCCGCTGGGCGTCAAGGCATCGGTGAGCTGGGACAATGCGATCAAGCGCCAGGCCTCGCACAATGTCGTCGGGATCCTGCCGGGCAGCGAGCGGCCGGACGAAGTCGTGCTCTATTCGGCGCATTGGGACCATCTCGGCCGTTGCGCTCCGGTCAATGGCGACGACATCTGCAACGGCGCGCTCGACAATGCCTCGGGCACGGCCGGCCTGATCGCGCTGGCCGAGGCGCATGCCAAGGCGGGCCCCGCCAAGCGCAGCATCGTCTTCCTGGCCGTCACCGCCGAGGAATCGGGGCTGCTCGGCTCCAAATTCTATGCGGAGAACCCGGTCTACCCGCTCGCCAAGACGGTGGGCGGGGTCAACATGGACGGGATCAATATCGTCGGGCCGGCCAAGGACTTCGTGATCACCGGGGTCGGCAAGTCGGAGCTCGAGGATCTGGTCAAGCCGTTCGTGGCGGCGCAGGGGCGGGTGATCGTGCCCGAGCCCAATCCGGAGCGCGGCTCCTATTACCGATCCGACCATTTCAGCTTCGCCAAGCTGGGCGTGCCGATGCTCTATGGCGAGAGCGGCGAGGACCTGGTGAACGGCGGCAAGGAAGCCGGTCACAAGGCGGTCGAGGATTACATCACCCATCGCTACCACAAGCCGCAGGACGAGTATCGCGACGACTGGGACTGGAGCGGCGGCGTGCAGGACCTCAAAATCTATTACGGGCTCGGCCGCCAGCTCGCCGACGGCACGGCCTGGCCGAACTGGTATCCCAGCGCCGAATTCCGCGCGATCCGCGACAAGAGCCGGGCCGGCAATTAAGTTGAATCTCCCCTTCGGGAGATGAATCGGCTAGGGGGCGCAGCCATGACGATTGCGCCCCCCAAGCCCGAATGGGCCAAGCATGACGCCGTATGGATCGGCTTTCCGAGCCATCCAGAACTTTGGGTCGAGGATCTTGAGCCGGCGCGCGATGAAGTCACGGCCTTTGCCCGCGCCGTGCATGCCGAAGGGCGCGGCGAGACGGTGATCCTGGTCGCCGCCGATGCGGAGGCGGCCGCGGCGGCGAAGCAGCGTGCGGGCGACTTCGCCAAGATCGTGGTCGAGCCGTTCGGGGACATCTGGCTGCGCGACACCGCGGCGATCATCGGCGGCGACGGCACCGCGCACGACTTCGGCTTCAATGGCTGGGGCGGGAAATATGACTTGCCTGGCGACGACGATATCGGGCTGCGGCTTGCGAGGCGCGCGAAGCTGGAGGTCGACGATCATTCCTGGATCCTGGAAGGCGGCGCGATCGACGGCGACGGCACCGGGCTGGTGGTCACCACGGAGCAATGCCTGCTCAACCGCAATCGCAACCCGCAGCTTTCCAAGGCGGATGTCGAGGCGCTGCTCAAAGCCGATCTCGGCTACAGCGACGTGTTGTGGCTCGGCAACGGCCTGCTCAACGACCATACCGACGGCCATGTCGACAATCTTGCGCGCTTCGTCGGCGAGAACCGGCTGCTGATTCCCGAGGCGAGCGAGAACGATCCCAATTGGCGCGTCTATCAGGATGCCGCGCGCCGGGCCGAGGCGTTCGGCGTCGAGGTGGTGCGCTTCCCCTCGCCGGGACGCGTGCTCAACGAAGAGGAAGAAATCGTCCCCGCAAGCTACATGAACTTCTATATCGGCAACGCCGCGGTCGTGGTGCCGCTTTACGGGCAGGAGAACGACCAGGCGGCGCTCGATGCGCTCGCCGCGCTGTTCCCCGGCCGCGCGATTATCGGCCAGCGCGCCGATCATATCCTGACCGGCGGGGGCAGCTTCCATTGCATCAGCCAGCAGATCCCGGCGCGCTGACCGCCAGTTCCCGTGCCCGGGAAATGATGGTCAGCCGACGGCAGGCTGCGTCCGGAGCTTAGCGCCCGCGCCCGCCGCCCTGGCGCTGGCCGCCGCCATTGCCGGTCGGCCGCGGCTGCCACTTGCGCTTGGGCCGGGCATAGTTGCGCGGCTGCTCGCCCTGCGGCTGCGCATCGAAACGACGCGGACGCGGCTCGCCGGCCGCGGCGCCCCCCGCTTCCGGACGCGGCGCATGGCCGTCGCGGCGCGGCTGGTCGCCACGGGGGCGATCGTCGCGGCGCTGGCGCTGCGGCTGGCCCGGGCGGCGACCGTCGCGCTGCATCGAGCGGCCGTTGCGGCCATTCTGCTCCTCGCGAGTCGGCGCGACATTGACGCGGCTCGACTTGATCTTCTCGGCAGCCGCGACGAAGCCCTCCGGCAGCGGCACCACTGCCAGCTTCTGGCGGATCAGCCGCTCGATGTCGCGCAGATAGGGTCGCTCGTCATCGGCACAGAAGCTGATCGCCATCCCGTCATTGCCGGCGCGCGCGGTGCGGCCGATGCGGTGGACATATTGGTCCGGGACGTTGGGCAGCTCGAAATTGAAGACGTGGCTGACGCCCGACACGTCGATGCCGCGCGCGGCGATGTCGGTCGCGACCAGGATCTTCACCGAACCGCTGCGGAACTCGCCGAGCGCACGCTCGCGCTGCGGCTGGCTCTTGTTGCCGTGGATGGCATTGGCCTTGATGCCATTGCCGGCGAGCTGGCGCACGACGCGATCGGCGCCATGCTTGGCGCGGGTGAAGACCAGCGCGCGATCGATCTCGGTCTCGCGCAGCAGGATGGTCAGCAGCGCCTGCTTCTCGTCCTGGCGAACGAAGGTGACGCTCTGGTCGACGCGCTCGGCGGTGGTCGCCTCGGGCGTGACCTTCACTTCGACCGGATCCTTGATAAACTGGCCGGCGAGCTCGCGGATCGTCTTCGGCATCGTCGCCGAGAAGAACAGCGTCTGGCGCTTCGAGGGAAGCTCGCGAACGATGCGCTTCAGGGCGTGGATGAAGCCCAGGTCCATCATCTGGTCGGCTTCGTCGAGCACCAGGATCTCGAGGCCGAGCAGGATCGCATAGCATTGGTCGATCAGGTCGACGAGGCGGCCCGGCGTGGCGACGACGATGTCGACGCCCTTGGCGAGATCAGTCTTGTTCTTGTGGATCGAGGTGCCGCCGAACACGGTGGCGACGCTAAGCTTGGTGCCCTTGGCATAATGGCGGGCCTGGTCGGCGATCTGGCTGGCGAGCTCGCGCGTCGGCGCGAGGACGAGCATGCGGCAGCCGCGCGGTTGGGCACGCTTGCCCGAAGCGACCAGCCGGTCGATCGAGGGAAGCATGAACGCCGCGGTCTTGCCGGTGCCGGTCTGGGCGATGCCGAGCAGGTCGCGCCCTTCGAGCAGCGACGGGATCGACTTGGCCTGGATCGGCGTCGCCTCGCTATAGCCCTTGGCGGCAAGCGCGGCGAGAACGGTCTCCGAGAGACCGAGTTCTTTGAACAACATTGGAATTCCTGTGCATACGGCCGGCGCGCCACGGACGGAATCCGGGCGCGAAGGCGGGTCTAAAAAAGACGACCCGCGTGACTAGGGAAGCCGTGAAATCGACCGAGCCGTGGCCGGGACGCCGTGCGTCCGATCACGCTGCCATAAGGCTCGATGGCCGCGCATATGGCCTCGAAACGCGAAAAGGTCAAGGAAGGGCCCGTCCGGGTCGTCATCACAGACTGGGCTTTGGGCGCAAGCGGCGGGATGTGCGCGTGCTCTGGCGGAGCGTATATCGGCGGCATGGAACAGGATCCCACGCTTTCCGATGACGCCGCCTGGACCGCGTTCCAGGCGCGCGACCGCGACTGGGATGGCCGCGTGGTGATCGCGGTCAAGACCACCGGCATCTATTGCAAGCCGAGCTGCCCTGCCCGGCGCCCGAAGCGCGAGAACATCGCCTTCTTCGCCGATCCGCCCGCCGCGCGCGCCGCGGGTTATCGGGCGTGCCTGCGCTGCAAGCCCGACGAGGCCGGGCGCGACCGCGTGGCGGTGGCGCGGGCCGTGGCGATGCTCGAGGCGGCGGAGGAGAGCGTGCCCCTCGACGCGCTGGCGGCTGCCGTGGGCTATGCGCCGCATCATTTCCACCGGCTGTTCAAGCGCGCGACCGGCGTCACGCCCGCCGCCTATGCCCGCGGCCTGCGGGCCCGGCGGGCGGCCGCGGCGCTTGAGGGCGAGGGCAACGTCACCGGCGCGATCTACGAGGCAGGTTATTCCGCGCCGAGCCGCTTTTACGAAACCGCCAATGCCCGGCTGGGCATGACGCCGAGCGCTTGGCGACGCGGCGGGATCGGCGTGACGATCCGCTGGACGATCGCCCAGACCAGCCTGGGGCCCCTGCTGATCGCCGCGACCGACAAGGGGCTTTGCCGCATCGCGTTCGACGAGGACGCACTGGCGCTGGGGCGGCGCTTTCCGGCCGCCGAGATCGTGCAGGGCGGCGGCGCGCTTGCCGCACTGGCCGCGCGCGTCGTCGCCGAAGTCGAGGCGCCCGGGCGCGACCGCGACTTGCCGCTCGATGTCCAGGGCACGGCCTTCCAGGAGGCGGTCTGGGCCGCGCTCCGTGCGATCCCCGCGGGCGAGACGCGCAGCTATGCCCAGATCGCCGCGGCGGCGGGGAGCCCGGCGGCCGTGCGCGCGGTGGGCAGCGCCTGTGGCGCCAATCCGGTCGCCGTCGTCGTGCCCTGCCACCGCGTGCTGCCGAGCGGCGGCGGCACCGGCGGCTATGCCTATGGCCCGGATCGCAAGCGAGCGCTGCTGGCGCGGGAGGAAAATGAACGATGAGCTATGTGATCCGCGGACTCGATCCGGCGCCGTTCGCGCCGCTCTATGGCCTTTCCGATGCGGCGCTCGCCGAACGCGGAGTGATCCGCATGACGGTGGATGCCAAGCCCGGCTTCCCGTGCCGCATCTCGCTCGAGGATGCCGAACCGGGCGAGACGGTACTGCTGCTCAACCATCTGCATCAGGCGGCCGACACGCCGTATCGCGCCAGCCATGCGATCTTCGTGCGCGAAGGCGCGGAGCAGGCGGCGCATTATGCGGACGAGATTCCTGAACAGCTCGCAATCCGACTGCTCTCGGTCCGCGCCTATGATGCCCAGGGGATGATGACCGATGCCGAAGTGATCGACGGCAGCGCGCTCGAGCCGTTGATCGCGCGATTTTTCGTCGATTCCACTGTGGCGTATCTGCACGTTCACAATGCGAAGCGCGGGTGCTTCGTCGCGCGCGTCGATCGCGGATAGTATTTTCTACTCCGCCGCCGGCGCGCAGCGGTAAACGAGCTTCTCGTTATAGACGGGCGGCAGCGTCGCACGGATCGATTGCTGCTGCGTGGCGAGCTCGGCGCGCTTGGCCTGGTCCGAGGAGCAGATCTTCAGCGGCACCGTCTTCCGCAAATCGCGGGCGGCCTTCATCTGCTCGGAGGAGAGCAGGTAGCGCGTGTTGGTATAGGTGCGGGTCGCCGGATCGAAGTCGAGCACCGAGACGGTCGCTTCCTGATCGGGCACCAGGATCCGCTGCCAATGCGTGCCTGATTCGGCATATTGGGTGCGCCCGTTGATGCAGCCGTCGGCGCCGATATCGAGATCGACCTTGGGCGTGGCGGTGACGGTGATCCGGCTGCGTTCCGGCACCAGAGTGCAGAGCAGCTTCCCCTGGGCGGCCTGGGGCACGGCGGGTCGGGGGCTCGCGGCCTTGGGGACGCCCACCACCTTGCTCTCGTCGAAACCCGGGCGGCTGAGGAACAAGGCGACCGCGCCGATCATCAGCACGCCGCCACCCGCGGCGACCCAGATCGCCTCGCGCTTGCGTTCGCGCGAGAGCAGCAGCCCGGCGCCGCCGACCGCCAGCGCCCCGAGCACGAGCAGCACCGCCGCGCCGGCCATGAAGTTCTCGCGCGTCGTCTCGGCGCGGTTGCGCGCCTGGGTGAGTTCGTCCTGCCGCTCCGCCGCTGCCTTGGCCGCATCGGCCTGGGCCTGGGCCTCGGCATCGGCGCGCGCCTTCTCGTCGGCGCTGCGCTCGGCGGCGATCTGGTCCTCGACGCTGGTGCAGGGCACGTCGACACTGGCAAAGGGCTGTTTCGCTTCGTTGAGGAAGGCGGCGAGCTCGCTGCCGGCGATCGCGAAGGCGAAGGTCGAATCGCCATCGTCGTTATGCGTGATCGCCGAATTGACGCCGAGTACCCGGCCGCAGCGATCGAGCAGCGGCCCGCCCGAATTGCCGCGCGCGATGCTCGCAGTGTGAAGCAGCACGCCGGTGCCGCTCAAATTGCGCAGCCCGGCAAAGCCGCCCTGCGAGCGTACCGGGCTCTGCGGCGTGATGAAGTCCGCCGCCGAGCGGGCCGTGGCGACATCGACATTGCCGGGATAGCCGAGCGCCACCAGCGAATCGCCGTCGCCCACCTTGCCGTTGAACAAGGTGAGCGGCGGCAGGCGGACGCCGGTGAATTCGATGAGCGCCAGATCGCGCGCCGTGTCGATCTTGATCAGCTTGCCCTGATAGGACTTGTCGCCTTCCGACGGGACGACGCCGATCACGACATTGTCGGGATAGCGCGAGGCGAGCTCGACGACATGGGCGTTAGTGACGATACGATTGGGCGCGACCGCGAAGCCGCTGCCATGGCCGAAGCCCACCACTTCGTCATCGACCACCGCGATGGTGACGATCCGCACCACGCCGCGCGCCGAGGCGGAGATGTCATCGGCATGAGCGGGCGCCGCCCAGGCGAGGACCAGCGCCACGACCATCAGCAACCGACGCATCATCCGACCCGAACCTCCGCTTGGCGGCGCTGCTTTCGGGCAAAAGCGGCCGCGGTTCAAGCGCACGTCGCGGGCGGCTTACCTCAGCTGACCGTCAGGCTTCTTCTTGTCCTCCTCGGCCGCGGCCTCCGGGTCCCGGATTCGGGCTTCCAGCTTGGCGCGGGCTGCGGCGATATCGCCACGGTCGATCATGGCCATCAAGGCCCGAGCGACCGAAGCGCCGTTCGAATGGGGATAATAGGCGAGGGCACGAAGCGAATCCCGAGCGAGGCCAGGCTCATTGTCGCGCAAATACGCATAGGTCACGATGAGGAACAAATCGCTGTCCTGAGGGGCAATGTTGGCCGCCTGCAGCAAACCGGCTTTGGCATTTGCGGTGGGCGCCTGGCCCGCGATCACGAAGCTGGTGAAATAATCGACCAACGGCTCGGCATCGTCCGGATCGACTCGGTTGGCCGCCAGAAACCAGCGCCGTGCTTCCGTCCAAGCCGCGGCATCCCTGGCTTTTGCAGCCCGAGCTTCTTCGATTTTCGCGCGACCGAGGTAAAGCATCGCCTTGCTGGCCTTGGGGTCGGCCGCAATCGCGCGTCGGGCGGCCGCTTCGGTGGCGTCATAATGCTTGGCGTCGAAAGCAGCCTCCGCCAGTGCGAGCTGTGCGCCGGCGTCGTCCGGGTAAGGCGCTGCCGCCCGCTCGGCCTGTCGATAGACGCTTTCGGCATCTTCTTTCGTGACGCCCGCGTTCGAGCGGATCCGGACCTGGATCGTGGCCGCTTCGCCGGGCGTCAGCTTGCGCACCGTCGGCTCGGCGACCTTCAGGTCCGCCGCGACGACCGTGAATGCGGGCAGCTTGCGAGCATTGAGCCGCGCCACCAATCGCTTCTCGAAGGCATTGAGATCGCCGAACACCTCGGCCGCCTTAGAGAGCGGTTGGCCCTCATTGATCGCCTTCAGGTAGGCGCCGAGCTTTGCACGTCCGCCTTCCTCCAAGAGCAAATAGTCCATTGTCAGCCAGCCATAGGCATAAATGTCTGAAACGCCGCAGGGAGGGAGTTTGGACAGGTCGGATGTCGTCAAAATCCGATTCTCGTCGCAGCCATGCCAGTAAAGAAAGTTGTCGCCGCGATAAAATGGGATCTGCCCGAACGTGATTGAGCCGTCCGAACCCGTCATCGCGGTGGCGTGGAATTCGGCGAAACCCTCGGTGAACCAAAGTGGAGCCGCTTGGGCGGACCAGCTGTTGAACATGAAATGATGCGCATATTCGTGGCGCAGCACCGATTCCGGATCGAGCTGATAGGCTTCGGGCGTTCGATTTATCGTTCCCCTGGGATCGCTTTCGCCACGCTCGGGCGTGAAGGCGACCGGTCGACTTGCAACTGGGCGGTAGAAGCCCGCAGCCCCTGGCACGCCAAGCGCTTCGATCGCCGCCACGGAGCGGACGACGAACACCGTGACGCGATTGACCGGCGCAACATCGGGATCGGGAATGTGGTGAAAGATGCGCAGGGCCCGATCATAGCGTTCCAACGCCTTCGCCCTTGCGGCGATACGATCCGGCCGCTCGTCCGCGATGATGATGAAGTGGCGCGTCTCAGCCCGATACCAGTCCGCCCGTGCGGAGCCGACGCCTAGAGCAGTAAGCAACAGTGCCGCCAACAGTGCTCGAACCACTCGTTCCCCCCATCGCAATCGACTACTCTGATCGTCCTTCACTACTTCAACGTCGAACCGGGAGTGAAGCCGAATCGTGGTGCTCCAGGCGCAGGCGGATATAAGGACGCCCGCAATCACCATTGAGCAATTCGTGTCGTCGAAGGCTAATCCTGTCGAGCCTACGCGCCATTGCCCGCCGAGCTGTCCAATGCTCTGATCGCACCATCGATATCACCTGCATCGATCTTCGCGACGACTGCCGCCGCCGTGACGCCAGTTGCGCCGGCATGTGGCGCATAGACGAGCGGGGCAAAGCAGGGTTCGTGCGTTCGCAGCATCCCGGTCGCGCAGGTACATGATTGCCGTCCGGACGCGGAGCGAGGGATCATAGGGTGCGAGCAGAAAGGCGGCCTTGAGACCTTGCTTGGCAATCTGCGGCGGTGCGACGCCCTGATCGGTATAACTGCGATAATAGAGCAGCAGCGGCACCGGGTCGCGCGGATCGAGCCGGTTGGCCGATGAAAGCAGGGCTCGGATCGCGATCCAGCGTTGCGGGCTCGCGTCCTTGGCCTTGCGTGCCGCGAGCATCTCAGCGGTCGCCTTGTAGGTCAGCGCACGCACCGCTTCCGGATCGGCGGCCAGCGCCCGGTCGGAAGCGGCCCCCGCGGCCGGATAGTCACCCGCGTCGAGGGCCGTACCGGCGAGCGTCAATTGGGCTTCGGCGTCCCCCGGATAGGGTCCGGCCGCTCGCACCGCATCGGCGAAAATCCCCGGCGCCGTCTTCGGGTTCGCCGTCACTTTCGAACGAATGCGCACGTCCATCGTTGCGGCGGCGCCGGGGCTGAGCTTGCGCAGTGCGACCGGCGCGATCACGAGCCGGTCGCCCGGCACGATCGAGATCGGCATGCGTCGCTTCTTGTAGACCTCGAGTTCGCCATCGAGCTGCTTCAGGTCGCCGAAGACCCGGGCGGCTTCCGCCGGTGGTTTGCCGGCGGTCAGGGCCGCCACATAGGCGCCGAGTTGGGTGCTGCGTTGGGGCGCCCCGATCCGAAGATAATGGGTGAGCAGCCAGGCGCGGCCGTAAAAGGCGTCCATCTCGTCCGGCTCGATCGGCTTGGACGTGAGGCCTAGTAGGCGGTCGATGCTCATGTTGTTGCCACTCATGATGCCGATTCCGCGATAGAGCGGCGGCTCGCCTAGCCGCACCGACCCGTCCTTCTCGAAGCGTGCTGTGGCATTGAATTCCGCAAAGCCCTCGATCAGCCAGGCCGGGTAGGGCGTGTCGGGCGAAAGGCTCCACATCAGATAGTGCGAATATTCGTGCAGCAGAACCTGGAGCGGCTTGAGCGCCAGCGCGCCGCCCTCGGTCGATTTCTGCGGCACCACGGCGAACGATCCCGAAGCGCGCGGCACGAAGAAGCCGGCGATGTCCTTATTGGCCAAAAGCGTCTGCACCGCGGCAACGTCGTCGACCATGAAGACCGTTACGCGGCTCGCCTTCGCGATCTCGGTATCGCTCTGACCGACCATGATCCGGATGACGCGATCGAAACGCTCGAGATTGGTGGCGAACGCCTGGAGTCGGTCCGAATCACGATCGGCATAGACGAGGAAATGCGGCGCGCTCGCCTCGTACCAGTCGGCGTGGGCCGTGTTGGGCAGAGCGAGCAGGAGCAGGGCAAACAGCAGGCGCAGCATGGTCACGATCCCCCGTGGCATGCTCAAAGGCTAGCCTCTCCGATCGCCGCCGTCTTGAACCAATTCGACGGCCTCAAACGAAGCTGTACGGATCCACGTCCACCGCCACGCGCACCTTGGGGCTCCATGCCAGCCTCCCCAGCCAGTCTCGGATCACGTCCTGCACGTCGAAGCTGCGCCGGGCATGGACGAGCAGGCGGTAGCGGTGGCGGCCGCGCAGCATCGCCAGCGGGGCGGGGGCGGGGCCATAAACGTGCATGTCCTCGCCGATCTCCGGCGCGGTGCGGCCGATCATCCGGGCGGTCTCCTCGGCGGCGGCGCGGTCTTCGGAGCTGACGATGATCGCGGCAAAGCGGCCGAAGGGCGGCGCATCGGCCTCGCGCCGCGCCTCGGTCTCGGCGGCGTAGAAGGCCTCGGCATCGCCGGTGATCATGGCCTGCATCACGCGCGCTTCGGGGGCGTGGGTCTGGATGTAGACGGTGCCCGGCTTCTCGCCGCGCCCGGCGCGGCCGGCGACCTGCATGATCTGCTGGAAGGTGCGTTCGGAGGCGCGCAGGTCGCCGCCGTCGAGCCCGAGATCGGCGTCCACCACGCCGACCAGGGTCAAGTTGGGGAAATGATAGCCCTTGGTGACCAGCTGGGTGCCGATGACGATGTCGATCGCGCCATGCTCCATCCGCGCGACGAACTCCGCCGCCTTGGCCGGCGACCAGAGCGTGTCCGACGTGACGATCGCAGTGCGCGCTTCGGGAAACAATGCCGTCACTTCGTCGGCGATCCGTTCGACTCCGGGGCCGCAGGCGACCAGCGTGTCCTCGGACTTGCATTCGGGGCAGAGGCTCGGCGCGGGCACGGTGTGGCCGCAATGATGGCAGGAAAGGCGGCGCAGCAACCGGTGCTCGACCATCCACGCCGTGCAGTTCGGGCATTGGAAGCGATGGCCGCAATGCCGGCACAGGGTGAGCGGGGCATAGCCGCGGCGATTGAGGAACAGCAGCGATTGCTCGCCGCGCGCCAGCGTCTCCTCCAGCGCCTTGACCAGCGGCGGGGCGAGCCAGCGACCGCGGTCGGGCGGCTGCTGGATCAGGTCGATCGGCCGGATCTCGGGCAGTTCGGCGGCGCCGTAGCGGCCGGGCAGCTTCAGTTCCTCATAGCGGCCGAGCTCGACCTGGTGGCGCGTCTCGATCGCCGGGGTCGCCGAGGCGAGCACCACCGGGCATTGCTCGAACCGGCCGCGCATCACCGCCACGTCGCGGGCATGATAATGGACGCCGTCTTCCTGCTTGAAGCTGGTCTCGTGCGCTTCGTCGACCACGATCAGCCCGAGCTTGGGATAGGGCAGGAACAGCGCCGAGCGCGCGCCGACCGTCACCATCGCCTCGCCGCTGGCGATCGCCCGCCAGGCGCGGCGGCGCTGCGAGGTGCGCAGCCCCGAATGCCAGGCGACCGGATCGCAGCCGAAGCGATCGGCGAAGCGGGTGAGGAAGGGCTCGGTGAGCGCGATCTCTGGCAGCAGCACCAGCGTCTGCCGGCCCGTAGCGAGCGCGGCGGCGATCGCTTCGAAATAGACTTCGGTCTTGCCCGATCCGGTCACGCCGTCGAGCAGGAAGGGCTGGAAGGCCTGGGCGCCGACCGCCTTGCGCAGGATCGAGGCGGCATCGGCCTGAGTGGGCGAGAGGTCCGGCGGCGCGAAATTGGGGTCGGGCAGCGGATAGGGCGTGTCGGTATCGGCCACCACGGGCTCGATCGCGCCGGCCTTGACCAGCCCGCGGATCACGGCGTCGGAGACGTCGGCGATCAGCGCGAGCTCGCGCACTAGCCCTTGCCGCTCGCCGATCCGCTCGAGCGCCTGCGCGCGCTGTGGGGTCAGCCGTTCGGGCACCTGGCCGGTCGCGCGATATTCGACGATGGTCGGCGCACTCTCGAACGCCGCCGACGTGCGCAGCGCCATCGCCAAGACGGCGGAGGGCGGGGCAAGATAATAGTCCGCCGTCCATTCGACGAGCCGGCGCACCGGCGCGGGGATTGGCGGCGCATCGGCGACGGCGAGGATGTTGCGCAGGCGATTGTCGCCGATCTCCTCGGTCGGCAGCCGCTCCGCCTCCCACACGACCCCGGCATATTGGCGCGGGCCGATCGGCACGACCACGATCGACCCCGGCGCGACCTCGATGCCGGCAGGCACGCGATAGTCGAGGGGGCCGAGCGCGGGGTGGAGGACGAGGATGCGGGCGCGCGCCATGCGGCCCTCATATGGGTTTTTGCGCGCGAAACGGAATCCCCCTATCGCATCGGGCAAGGAGACTCGCCGATGTCGTTCGCCGCCGCCCTGTTGCTGCTCGCCCAGACCCCGCCGGTCGCGCAGAGCACGGCGTGCAAGGCGACCGATGCCAGCCTGCCCGCCGCGCTGGCCGGCTGGACCGCGCCGGGCGACGAATTCACGCCGGGCAAGGCGGTGGCGCTCGATACGGTGGACGGCGCGACGCTCGCCGGGCTTCCCGTCGGCAGCAAGCCGGGCAAGGCTGCGACGATCGGCTTCCGCATCGCCAAGGGGGGCAGCTACGGCATCGCGCTCGATCAGCCGGGCTGGATCGACCTGCTGCCCGGCACGGAGGGCGGCAAGCCGCTCGCCTCGGTCGCGCACGGCCATGGTCCCGAATGCACCAGCATCCGCAAGCTCGTCCGCTTCCAGCTCGAGCCGGGACTTTATCGCCTCTATGTCAGCGGCCTCGCCAAAGCGCAGGCCAAGGTGATGCTGGTGGCCGGCGAATGAATGCGCGCAACAAGCAGGCGGTGCGCGCCTATGTCGAGGCGTTCAATGCGCTCGACGTGCCCCGGCTGGAGCAGCTCTTTGCCGCCGATGCGCGGATCTGGGGCGTGCTCGGATCGGGGCCGCTCGACACGGCGATCGGCATCTGGCGCGAACTGCACGAAGGGCTGGAAGCCCGGCTCGAGATCCTCGACATCGCCGCCGAGAATGACGACGTGGTGCTGCGGCTGCGCGAGTCCGGGCGCTTCGTCGGGCCTTTCCGCGGGCTTGCAGGGATCGAACCTACGGGCAAGCCCTTCGAGATCGTCGCGATCGAATGGTTCAAGGTGCATGACGGCAAGATCGCCGAGCGCTGGGGCGCTCGCGATTCCGCGGCGATCGCGCGACAGGTGGCGGGTTAGAAGTTCAGCGTCGTTGTGAACGTCGCGGCATGGTCCATCTGGTCGCGCGCGCCGTGGCGGCCAAAGCGATACTGGTTGAGGTAGCCGGCTTCGGCGCGCAGCCGCTTCGCCAGGGGAAATTGCAGGCCCAGGCTGTGCCGCATCCGCTCATAGCCCCGCTGCTGGCCCCAATCGGTGCGGTTGAGGTCGATGAAGCTTTCATGCGCGGCGAACGCTGCGACGCCGCGATTTCCAAAGGGCAGCGTGAAGCGCAATTGCCCGCGCACGCGCATGCCGACCTCGGGGCCTGCGCTGCTGAACCGTTGCTCGAAACGAAGGCGCGTGGCGAACCCGCCTGCGATCTGGACGGTCACCTGCTCGCGCAGCCGTTCCTCATTGGGGATGCGGCGATCATGGTCGTAATCCTGGACGTGACGATAGCCGCCGCCGATCTCGATCGCCTTGCTCGGCCGCCAGCTCGCCAGTCCGCCGAATTCGGTGTGGGCCAGGCCGTCGGCGCGGTCGCCGAACCGGGCGATGCTTTCGAGGGTCAGCGTCGCCTCCTTCCCCACCTCGGTGGCGGCATTTGCCTGGAGCCAAAGCTGCTCATCGACCTGCTGGGCCGCGGCGGGGCTGGCGAGAATCAGCAGGAGGAGACCGAAAAGGGGGCGCATGCGGCTGCTTAGCAGCATCGTCATCGAAGCGTAACAATTCCTGCGCTTGTCTTGCGATCGGAACGAATGTAGAACATTTCTTCGCGTCAACGAAGGGGGTTTCGATGATTCTCACCATGATAGCGATGGCCGCCGCAGCCCAGCAATGCCGCGCCTATGACACCCATCTGCCGCGCCCGCTGTCCGGATGGACGCGGGACGGAAGCGGCCTCGACACCCGACATGCGGTGACGCTGCCGGCGCGCAATGGCGCGCTCGAGACCCGTATCACGATCCGCAAGCCGGGCCGGGTGGGCATTGCGATCGATGGCGATGGCTGGATCGACGTTTATGGCGAACATGCGCGCTCGCCGCTGCGGATGGGATCGGAAAGCCGCGGGCCGCGTTGTTCGACCATCCGCAAGATCGTCTATTATCGGATGCGCGCGGGCACCTATCGCGTCACGGTGAATCGGCTTAAGGGCAACCGTGCCAAGCTGATGCTCACGCACGACTGACAAGGAATCCCGCATGAAGTTTTTCGCCGACACCGCCGATATCGCCGAAATCCGCGAACTGGTCGATGCAGGCCTGCTCGACGGCGTCACCACCAATCCCTCGCTGATCAACAAGGCCGGACGGGACTTTCTGGAAGTGGTGAAGGAGATTTGCGGGATCGTCGATGGGCCGGTTTCGGCCGAAGTCGTCGCGCTCGATTTCGACGGCATGATGCGCGAGGCGGAGATCGTCCGGAAGGTCGCCGACAATGTCGCGGTGAAGGTGCCGCTGACGATCGAAGGGCTCAAGGCGTGCAAGGCGCTCACCTCGGACGGCACGATGGTCAACGTGACGCTCTGCTTCTCGGCCAACCAGGCGCTGCTTGCCGCCAAGGCGGGCGCGACCTTCGTCTCGCCGTTCGTCGGCCGGCACGACGATATCGGCTATCCGGGCATGGACCTGATCGCCGATATCCGCACCATCTACGACAATTACGCCTTCGAGACCGAGATCCTGGTCGCCAGCGTGCGCAACCCGATCCACGTTCTGGAAGCCGCCAAGATCGGCGCCGACGTGATGACCGCGCCCGCGCCCGTGATCAAGCAACTCGTCAAGCATCCGCTCACCGATAACGGCATCAAGTCCTTCCTCGCCGATTGGGAGAAGACGGGCCAGAAGATCGGGTGATTTGAAAGTCGGGCGGCTCGTCCGGCGTCTCTATTTTCCGTCATGCCAGCGCGGGCTGGCATCTCTCGCCACGGCTGTCTCGGCCAGTGGCGCAGGGCCCCAGCTTTCGCTGGGGCGAGGGGAGGGAGCTTGGCGGCGGCGCGCGTTCGATCGCCGCGAGACAGGCGCGGGATGGACTTGTATTGTCCAGCAATGCCCGAGCCCGCGCTTCCGCTTCTTTACGCCCGACACCTCGCGCGTGATCGGCGGCGCTCGGCCCACACGGTGCGTGCCTATGGCGCCACCGCCGAGCGGTTGGTGGCCTTTCTCCAGCGTCATTGGGGTGGCCCGGTCACGCGCGAGACGCTCTCCGCAGTAAGCGCGGCCGATCTTCGCGCCTATCTCGCCCATCGGCGCGGAGAAGGACTCTCCAATGCGTCGGCTGCCCGCGAGCTTTCGGCGGTGCGGGGCTTCCTCAAATTCGCTGCCGGCGCGGAAGCGGAGCTGCCTCGCCTGCGCGGGCCGCGGGTCAAGAAGGGGGTGCCGCGCCCGATCGCGCCGCACGAGGCGGTCGCGCTGGCCGAGGCGGTGTCGGAAGAGGCGCGGGAGCCTTGGATCGCCGCGCGCGATTGGGCGGTGCTGCTCCTCCTCTACGGCGCGGGCCTGCGTATCGGCGAAGCGGTTGCACTTACCGGCGCGGTGTTGCCGCTCGGCGAGACGATGCGCGTCACCGGCAAGCGCGACAAGACGCGGATCGTGCCGCTGCTTCCCCAGGTGCGCGACGCCGTCAAGGCCTATGTTGACGCCTGCCCCTATAGCACGTCGCGCGAGGCGCCGCTGTTCCGCGGTGCCAAGGGCGGGGCGCTGTCGCCGGGGGTGATCCGCAAGTCGGTCCAGGCGGCGCGCGCGGGGCTCGGCCTGTCCGACCGCACCACGCCGCACGCACTCCGCCACAGTTTCGCGACGCATCTACTCGGCCGCGGGGCCGACCTGCGCGCGCTCCAAGAGCTGCTCGGCCATGCCAGCCTCAGCTCGACCCAGGTCTATACCGCGGTCGATGCGGCGCACCTGCTGGACGCCTATCGCAACGCACACCCCAGGGCGTGACTCGGCGCGAATTTCCGCTACGCAGCTGCAATGACATTCGATTACCGTGCGTATATCTCGGCGGTTCAGCGGCTGCCGGAAGTGGAGACCATCCTTGCCGAGCTGTGTGCGCTGACGGGCATGGGCTTTGCAGCGGTGGCCAGGGTCACTGCCGATCGCTGGGTGGCCTGCCAGGTGCTCGATCGCGTCGAGTTCGGACTCGAAGCGGGCGCCGAGCTCGAGATCAAGACGACGATCTGCGACGAGATTCGGGCGAGCGGCGAGGGCGTCTATATCGATCATGCCAGCGGCGAACCCAGCTGGCGCACGCATCACACGCCCGCGCTATACGGTTTCGAAAGCTACATCTCCTGGCCGATCGTTCGTGGCGACGGCAGCTTTTTCGGGACGCTGTGCGCACTTGATTCGGCACCGAGCGCCGTGCCGCTGGCCTCGGTCGTGCCTCAGGTCGCAGCCCTTGCAAGGCGCGTCGCCGAGGCGCTCGACGCGTTCAACTCCGCGGTTTCCAGGTAAGCACCCGCCAGAGATAGAGCACGACCACCGCCGCCATCACCGCGATCGAGATCGGCGCGACCCAGTGGTCGACCGTGTCGAAATTGGTGCCCATCCAATAGCCGATGCCGACCAGGATCGTGTTCCACACCGCGCTGCCGATCGTCGTGTAGAGGAGGAAGCGGCCGAGCGGCATGTGCAGCAGCCCGGCGGGGATCGAGATCACCGTGCGGCCGATCGGCATGAAGCGGAACACCAGCACGGTGATCCCGCCCCAGCGATCGAAGAAGCGGCGCAGCTTCTCGATGTCCTCCCATTCCAGCGTCAGCCAGCGCCCCCAACGGCGCACGACGGGTTCGAGTCGCGCATAGCCGCAGCGGCGGCCGACTTCCCACCAGAACAGATTGCCCGCCGCGCAGCCCGCGGTGCCGGCGAGCACGAGCAGCACGAAGCTCATCCTGCCCTGGCCGGCGGCGATGCCGGCCACGCTCATGATCAGTTCGGAAGGGACGGGGGGAATGACGTTTTCTAGCACCATCAGCAGGAAGACGCCGAAATACCCCCAATCGAGCCAGTCGATCATCGTATCAGCGGCGCTCCGCCACGCGGCGCTCGATCGCCTGCCAGATCAGCGCGGCGGTGTCGGTGCCGTTGAACTTGTCGATCGCGACGATGCCGGTGGGCGAAGTGACGTTGATCTCGGTCAGCCACTCGCCGCCGATCACGTCGATGCCGACAAACAGCAGCCCGCGCTTCTTGAGCTCGGGCCCGAGAAGCGCACAGATTTCCCGCTCGCGCGCAGTGAGTTCGGTCTTGGCCGCCGATCCGCCGACGGCGAGGTTCGATCGGATCTCGCCCTCGCCCGGAATCCGGTTGATCGCGCCGGCGACTTCGCCATCGACCAGCACGATGCGCTTGTCGCCCGCCGCGACCGAGGGGAGGAAGGCCTGCACCATGTGCGGCTCGCGATAGGCGGTGTTGAACACTTCGATCAGCGAGGAGAGGTTGGCGCCGTCGCGCCCAACCTTGAAGATCGCCTTGCCGCCATTGCCGTGGAGCGGCTTGACGACGATCTCGCCATGCTCGGCCAGGAAGGCGCGCGCTTCGTCGAGGCTGCGCGTCACCAGCGTCGGCGGCATGAACTGCGGATAATCGAGCACGAAGACTTTTTCCGGCGCGTTGCGCACGTTCGCCGGATCGTTGACCACCAGCGTGCGGTCCGCGATCCGCTCGAGCAGATGCGTCGCAGTGATGTAGCCCAGGTCGAAGGGCGGGTCCTGACGCATCAGCACGACGTCGGCCTCGTCGCCGAGGTCGAGCCGCACGGGATCGGCGAAGCTGAAATGATTGCCGGGCACGCGCTGCACGGTCACCGGGTGCGCCCGTACCCAGACGCGGCCGGCCGAATAATTGAGGTCCTCGGGCGCATAATGGAACAGGCAGTGCCCGCGCGCCTGGGCCGAGAGCATCAGTGCGAAGGTCGAATCGCCGGCGATGTTGATGCTGTCCAGCGGGTCCATCTGGACGGCGACGTTGAGCGACATGGGGCCTCCTCGCGAGCCTTATAGTGACTTACTTGGATAAGTCACCCCATCCAGGCGTTTTCGATATGGCGGGGGAGCGTGCGCGGGGCAATGAGGATCACGTCGACGCGGATATCGTCGCCCGGCCCGGCATAACGCGGCATCAGATATTCGGCCGCGGCCGCGACTCGCGAAAGACGGCGCTCGTCGATCGCGAAATCGAGTTCGGCGGCGCTGGCCCGCGTCTTCACTTCGACGAAGGCGACGAGGTTGCCGCGGCGCACCACGAGATCGACTTCGCCGACGGGCGTGCCCACGCGCGAATCGAGGATTTTCCAGCCCTTGAGCCAAAGCCACCATGCCGCGCGCCGCTCTCCATCGCGGCCACGCGTTTCTGCAGCGCGGCGATCCGTTGACCTACGCAAAGTTGCCGACTCGCACCTGTGGATAACTCAGGTTAAGTTGCTGGCATCGAGTCGATCCCGGCTCGGTGGGTCGCATGCTTTCCGGGGGGTTAGCACCCAAATGGAATCGGACGAGAGATATTATCGGCGTCGTGCCGCGCAGGAGCTTGCCGCTGCACGGCGCGCGGTAACCGAATCGGCGGTGCTGCGGCGGCGGCAACTGGCCGAATCCTATTTGCGTCGGCTTGCCGAGCTTACCGGCACGGATGAGGTTCGCGAGCTCGAACACGAATTCGCCTGACCGTCAGGCCTTGAGCGCCATCGCGCGCGCGTAAAGCGCCTTGCGATCGAGCCCGAGCCGCTTCGCCACTTCTCCGGCGGCCTTGGCAGGTGGCAGCCGCGTCAATGCCTCGACAAGCGCCGCATCGGCATCCTCCGCACTCGCCGGCGGCTTTTCCCCGGGCGGCGCGACCACGACGACGATCTCGCCCTTGGGGGGTGCCTCGGCATAGCGTGCAGCGAGCTGCGACAGCGTGCCGGTCACGCATTCCTCGAATTTCTTGCTGATCTCGCGCGCCACCGCGGCTTCGCGGTCGCCCAGCCCTTCGCCCAGCGCCGCCAGGCAGGCGGCGAGCCGCGGTCCCGATTCGTACAGCACCAGCGTCGCGCGGATGCCGGCCACTTCGGCGATGGCCTCGGCGCGCGCCTGGGCCTTGGCGGGTAGGAAGCCCATGAACAGGAAGCGATCGGTCGGCAGCCCGGCCAGCGTCAGCGCCGCGACGGCCGCGCAAGGCCCCGGAATCGTCGTCACCGCATGCCCGGCGGCCCGGGCGTCGCGCACCAGCTTGAACCCCGGATCGGAGATCAGCGGCGTCCCCGCATCGGAGACCAGGGCGATCGCCTCGCTGCCCATCCGTGCGACCAGCCCGGGGCGCACGGCATCGGCATTATGATCGTGATAGGGGGTCATCTTCCCCTTCGCGCCGAGGTGGCGAAACAGTCCTGCTGTCACACGGCTGTCTTCGACCGCAACCAGATCGGCGTTCAGGAGTATTTCGGACGCACGCGGCGAAAGGTCGCCGAGATTGCCGATCGGCGTGGCGACGATATAGAGGCCGGGCGCGAGAACTAAGGACATCGGGAGGGTTCATGGCAGAGGCAAAGGGTAGATCGCAACGGGGCATGCTGCGCTGGGCTGCGCTGGGGCTCGCCGCACTGCTCGCCGCCTGCGCAGGCGGTCCGCGCGTGATCCCCGAAAATCGTCCGGTGCCTCGCAACGAGGCGCCACGTCCGCGCCCCGAGCCGCGCCCCGTCGCCCCCGGCCTGCCGCAGGACGTCCAGCGTCACCGCGTCGCGCTGCTCGTGCCGTTGTCCGGCCCCAATGCCGGCGTCGGCAATTCGCTCGCCAATGCGACGCAGCTCGCGATCCTCGATACCAAGTCCGACAATATCCGCATCACCACCTATGATACCGCCGGCGGCGCCGCCAATGCTGCGCGCCAAGCCATCGCGGACGGCAACCGGCTGATCCTCGGCCCGCTGCTCGCCGAGGAAGCGCGCGAAGTGGCGCCGATCGCGCATGCCGCGCGCGTGCCGGTGCTCAGCTTCTCGAACGACACCAATGTCGCCGGCGGCGGCACCTATCTGCTCGGCTATTCGCCCAGCCAGTCGATCGAGCGTGTCGTCGATTATGCCCGCGGCCAGGGGATCAGCAATTTCGCCGGCCTCATTTCGACCGGCGTCTATGGCGAGCGCGCCTCCACGGCCTTTCTCCGCGCAGTCGAGGCCGGCGGCGGCAAGGTGCTCGCGATGGAGACGTTCGACGGCCGCCCCGGATCGATGACCAGCGCGATCACCAAGCTTTCGCGCTCGCCCTATCAGGCGATCCTCATCGCCGGATCGGGCGCCAGCGGTGTCGCGGCGGCACCGGTCATCCGCCGCTCGGCACCGGGCAAGACCGCACGCATCCTGGGCACCGAGCTGTGGAACACCGATTCGGGAATCGGCAGCAATGCCGCGCTCTCGGGTGCCTGGTTCGCCAGCGTGCCCGACAATTATTACCGCCAATATGCGACTAAATACCGCACGCGCTTCGGATCGGCGCCTTATCGCCTCTCGACGCTCGGCTATGACGCGGTGCTGCTCACCGTCCGCATCGCGCGCGATTGGCCGACGGGCACCGAATTTCCCGAGCGCCGCCTGATCGACCGCGACGGCTTTGCCGGGCTCGACGGCGCCTTCCGCTTCGGCCGCGACGGCATCGCCCAGCGTGCGCTCGAAGTGCAGGAGATCAAGGGCGGCACGGTGACGACGATCTCGCCGGCGCCGACCGGCTTCGGCGGAAACTGAGGCTCAGGCGAGCACCATCTCGCGGAGGATCGCCTCGAGCACGGGCATGCCGGCCTCGGTGACGATCAGCCGGCTGCTCTCCTGGCGGATCAGGCCTTGCGCCGCAATGCGCGCGAGCGCGCGCTGGTCGATCGGCGCGTCTGGGATGCGGGCGAGATCGACGCCCTCGGCCAGCCGCAGCCCCATCAGCAGCGCTTCGACGCCTTGGTCATGCGTGTCGAGCGCGTCTTCGGCGGCCAGGCCATGCCCGTTGCGCGCGACCGCGCCGAGCCAGTTTTCGGGCTTCTTGTGGCGTAACGTCGCCAGGCCCCCGCGCCGGCCATGCGCGCCCGGGCCGATCCCGGCATAGGTGCCGTAGCGCCAATAGGTCAGGTTGTGCCGGCTCTCCGCACCCGGCCGGGCATGGTTCGAGACTTCGTAGGCCGGTAGCCCCGCCGTCCCGGCGATCGCCCGCGTCGCTTCGAACAAGTCCGCGGCGAGATCGGCGTCGTAGGCGGCCAACTCGCCCTTTTCGAACAGAGTGGCGAAGCGCGTGCCGGGCTCGATGGTGAGCTGGTAGAGCGAAAGATGCTCGGTGCCGAAACCGATCGCACGGCGCAGCTCGGCTTCCCAGTCGGCGAGCGTCTGGCCGGGGCGGGCATAGATGAGGTCGAAACTTACTCGGGCGAACGCGCGCTGCGCAGTAGCGAGGGCCGCCAGCGCCTCGTTCACGCCATGCGCGCGGCCGAGGAATCGCAGCGCCTCGTCGTCCAGCGCCTGGAGTCCCAGTGATACGCGGTTGACCCCTGCGGCCGCGAGATCGGCGAAGCGCGCGGCTTCGACCGAGGAGGGATTGGCCTCCAGCGTGATCTCGACATCGTCCGAGAAGGTCCAATGCCGCCCCGCCGCCTCGATCAGCGCCGCAACGGTCTCGGGTGGCATGAGCGAGGGGGTGCCGCCGCCGAAGAAGATCGAATCGAGCCGCAGGCCCGGCAGCAGCGCCGCCTCATGGGCGAGATCGACGAGCAGCGCGTCGCGCCAGGCCGCCTGGTCGATGCTCTCGCGGACATGACTGTTAAAGTCGCAATAGGGGCATTTGGACACGCAGAACGGCCAGTGCACGTACAGTGCGAGCGAGGCGGGGGCGGCGATCATGGGCTTTTGGAGGCTGGAGCGGGTAGCGGGAATCGAACCCGCGTATTCAGCTTGGAAGGCTGCTGCACTACCATTGTGCTATACCCGCTCAGCCGGCCGCCGAGTGCCACAAGCGCAGGGGCGCGGTCAACTCTGCAGCGTTCGGGCGACGCACGGGTTCCGGCGCGCGGCGCGCTCGATTCGGCGCAGCCCCGTTGCGCGGGCTTCGCGCTGCGATAGCCTTGGCGGTCTGGAGTGAAGTGGCCGGCCGAGTCGCAAGCAAGCTCCGGGCCGGTTCGAGTGCGCTTATGTGCCACCAAGCTGCGGGAGAGTGCGATGCCAGAGCGTGCGTTGCCGGAATCCGAAGGGCTGCCGATTCTCACCATCTACGACCGTGCCGATCCGCCTTCGCGCGAGTTGCTCGCCGGAGCAGGGCAGATCCTCGAGCTCGGCGCGCGTGGCGGCGGGCGCAACCTCTGGGCCGCGCGGCTCGACGAGGCAGTGCGGCTGCTCGAACAGCCGGTCGTGCTCGTCGCGCATGGCATCGGCTGCTTCGCCGTCGCCTGGTGGGCGAGGTTGTCGCCGGCCTCCTATGTCGAGCGGGTGGCGGGTGCAGTGTTCGTCGAGCCGCTCCGTTCGGCAGTGGCGGCGACGCCCGAGCAGCGTTTCGCCGGTCCGCACACCCGGCTGCCCTTTCCGTCCCTGCTCGCCGACAATGCGATCGAGGCGGGCGAGGTCGCACGCGATTGGGGAAGCGCCCTGCTGGCCGGGCCGCTGCCCGCGCTCGGCGACTTGATGGCGGCACTCAGGGCCAAGGCGGCGGCGCTGCCGCCCGCGCTGCGCTTGGTCCGCCCCATAGCGTAAGGGGGCTCGCTCAGTTTCCGGTGAAGCGTGGCGGGCGCTTCTGGAGGAAGGCCGTGACGCCCTCCATCGCATCCTGCGTTCCGCGCGCGCTGCGCTGGTGCGTCGCTTCGAGCGCCAGCGCCTCTGCATAGCTGCCGTCGAGCGCGCGGGCGAGGCCGCGGCGGATCATGCCGAGCGCCGCGGTCGGGCCGGCGGCGAGCTGGTGTGCCAGCGCCAGCGCCTCATGGTCGAGCTGCTCGTCCGAAACCACGCGGTGGACCATGCCCCATTCGCGCGCCTGGTGCGCCGGAACGCGCTCGCCCAGCATCATCATCTCGGCGGCACGGGCGCGGCCGATCAGTCGGGGCAGCATCCAGCTCGCTCCGCCATCGGGGACGAGGCCGATATTGACGAAGGCCTGGAGGAAATAGCCGGTGTCGCTGGCGACGCAGAAATCGGCGGCGAGCGCCAGGCTGCAGCCGATCCCCGCCGCGGCGCCGCGCACGGCGCTGACCACGGGCACGTCCAGCTCGGCGATGGCGAGCAAGGTCGGGTTGTAATGTTCGGTCAGCGCGCGATGTGTGGCCTCGCCCGGATCGCCGCCGGCGAAGCGGGCGTCGCCGATGTCCGCCCCCGAGCAAAAGGCGCGGCCCGCCCCTTGGATCAGGACCGCCCGGGCGCCGTCCAACGCGCCCAGCGCCTCGCGCAAGGCGTCGAACAACGCCGGTGGAGCTGCGTTGAGCCGTTCGGGCCGGTTGAGCGTCAGCACCAGCACGTCGTTGTCGCGCTCGCTGAGGATCATCTCGTCCGCCATCATCCGCTCCCGTTTCGATCCGCAACCGGATAGCGGCGAAATCGGAGGTGGGAAAGTCAGGGCGTCGCGGGCTGCGGCCCCTCTGGCGTGCGAGTCAGCAGCGAATCCCCGCCGAGGGTTCGGTAGAGCGTGACGAGATTGTTTGCCTGGGTGAGCCGTGCGGTCACCATTGCGCGCTGTGCGGCGTAAAGCGAACGCTGTGCGACCAGACTTGCCAGGAAGGTATCGATGCCGCCGCGATAGCGCGCCTCGGAAAGCCGATAGGAGTCGGCGGCGGCGGCGAGATTGGTCGTGTCGGCGCGCAGTTGCGCATCGATCGTGCCGCGCCGGGCCAGGGCGTCGGCGACTTCGCGAAACGCGGTCTGGATCGCGCGCTCGTAGCTGGCGAGCGCGGCATCGCGCTGGGCCTGGCTCAGGGCGACATTGGCGCGGCCCGCACCTGCGTTGAAGATCGAGTAGCTCGCATTGGCACCTGCCGACCAGCGGAAGCCGTCGCCGCTGAACAGGCCGGTCAGCGCATTGCTCGCCAGGCCGAGCAGTCCGGTCAGGCTGATCCGGGGGAACAGCGCCGCGCGGGCCGCGCCGATCTCGGCATTGGCGGCATGCAGCGTATATTCGGCCTGCACCACGTCTGGCCGGCGGAGCAGCACGCCCGAATCGACGCCGGCGGGAAGCTCGGCGATCGTCGGCGCGGCTTCATCGATCGATCCGGGCAGCAGCGCCGTGTCGATCTCCGTGCCGACGAGCAGGCGCAGCGCATTGACGTCCTGGGCGAGCGCGGTCGTTTGCGCGGCGACGTCCGACTGGGCGCTCGCCAGCGTCTGCTCGGCCTGGGCGAGATCGGTGCGCGGCGCGATGCCGCCCTGGAGCCGGGCGCGGGTGAGTCGAACCGAGCGCTCCGCGCTCGCCGCCGTATCCTGCGCGATCTTGAGCAGGCTCGCGTCCGAGGCATAGGTCAGCCAGGCCTCGGCGATGTCGCCGACCAGCGTCAGCCGGGTCGCGCGTGCCGCCGCTTCGGTGGCGAACCAGCGATTCTGCTCGGCACGGGTCAGCGAGGCGACGCGGCCGAACAGATCGAGTTCGAAGCTGGTGACGCTCACATCCGCCGAGTAGCTCGTCCGCGTGCCGGCGCTCGCCCCGCCCGCCGCGGCGCCGCCGTTCGCGGAGCCGCTGCTGCCGTGCGATTCGGTCACTCCGGCGCCGGTCGTCACCTCGGGGAAACGCTGCGCCCGTTGCACGCGATATTGCGCGCGCGCCGCGGCGATGTTGGCGGCGGCGACGCGCAGGTCGCGATTGTTGGCGAGCGCCTGTTCGACCAGGCTTTGCAGCCGCGGATCGCGGAAGATGTCGCGATACGTGACGCTGGGCAGCGTCGCCTCGCTCTGGCGCAGATAGGAATCGCCCACCGGCCAGGAGGGCGGCACCGGCGCCTTGGGATCGACGAACTTGGGGTCCATCGAGCAGCCGGCGAGCGCGCTCGCGGCGAGCAGGATCAGGGCGGTGCGCTTCATGCCTGCGCCTCCCGCGCCGCGCGCTTTCGGTCGCGCCGGTCGCGCCACGCCTTCAGGCTGTCGCGCACTCCGCGGCGGACGAGCACGAAGAACAGCGGGATGTAGAAGATCGCCAGGATCAGCGCAGTCAGCATGCCGCCGATCACCGCGGTGCCGATCGCGATGCGGCTGTTGGCCCCCGCGCCGGTCGAGATCGCCAGCGGCAGCACGCCGAAGATGAAGGCGAGGCTGGTCATCACGATCGGGCGGAAGCGAATCTTCGCCGCCTCGATCGCCGCGTCGATCACCCGCTTGCCTTCCTTTTCGGCGCGCTCGGCGAATTCGATCATCAGGATCGCGTTCTTGGTGGCGAGGCCCATCGTCGTCAGCAGACCGATCTGGAGGTACACGTCGTTCTGGAGTCCCCGCAGCGTGACGGCGAAGATCGCGCCGATCAGCCCCAGCGGAATGACCAGCATCGCCGCCACTGGAACCGTCCAGCTCTCATAGAGCGCGGCAAGGCACAGGAACACGACGAGCAGCGAGATGCCGTAGAGCATCGGCGCCTGGCCGCCGGCGAGCCGTTCCTGGTAGGAAAGGCCGGCCCAGGCCACGCTGGTGCCGGGAATCTGCGATGCCAGCTCCTCCATCCGCTTCATTGCTTCACCCGAACTCTTGCCCGGGGCGGGCTGGCCCTGGAATTCGAACGAAGGGATGCCCTGGAAGCGCGACATGGTCGTCGGCGCCGTCGCCCAGCTCGTCGAGGCAAAGGAGGAGAAGGGCACCATCTGCCCGCTGGTGCCGCGCACGAACCATTGGTTGATATTGTCCGGCTCGGCGCGGAACGGCGCATCGCCTTGGACATAGACGCGCTTCACCCGGCCGCGATCGATGAAATCGTTGACGTACGTGCCGCCCCAGGCGGTGCCGAGGGTCGCATTGACGCTCTGCTGGGTCAGGCCCAGCGCGGCGAGCTTCTCCTGGTCGATATTGACCTTGAGCGTCGAGACGTCGGGCAGGTCGGAAAGGCGGACATTGGCGAGGTCCGGATCGGCATTGGCCGAGGCAAGCAGCTTCTCGCGCGCCGCGACAAAGTCGTCGCGACTCATCCCGCTGCTGTTCTGCAGCTCCATGGTGAAGCCATTCGACTGGCCGAGACCGCGGATCGCGGCGGGGACGAGCGCGAAGACTTGGGCATCGCGGAAATTGTGGAAGGCCGCGGTGGCGCGCTGCACGATCGCGTCGGCGCTGTTCTGCTTGCCCGGGCGATCGTCCCAGGGCGCGAAGTTCATGAACCCCTGGCCGGTGTTCTGGCCGCTAGCGCCGCCGCCACCGCCACCGCCGGTGACGGTGAAGATCGCCGCGACGTTCTTGCCTTCCTGCTCGCGGAAATATTTCTCGATCGCGAACTGCACCTGCTGCGTGCGGGCCTGGGTCGCACCCGCGGGAAGGCGGAACTGCACCGTCGCCGCGCCTTGGTCTTCGGTCGGCAGGAAGCCGGTGGGCAACCGCATGAACATCAGCACCAGCAGCGCGCAGACGCCGAGATAGATCAGGAGGAAGATCCATTTGCGATCGACGACATAGGCGATCGTCCGCGTGTAGCGATCGACCGTCGCCTCGAAGCCGCGATTGAACTTGGTGCTGGCATTGCCGAAGAAGCGCCGGATGCCGGGAAAGCGCCGCGCGAGCCAGCCGCGCTTGGCCTCTTCCTCTTCGTCCTGCCGCCGCTTGAGCACGGTGGCGGTGAGTGCCGGGCTCAGGATCAGCGCGACCAGCACCGAGAGGATCATCGCCGAAACGATGGTGACCGAGAATTGGCGGTAGATCACCCCGGTCGATCCGCCGAAGAACGCCATCGGCAGGTACACTGCCGACAGCACCAGCGCGATCGCCACCAGCGCGACCTGGATCTGGTCCATCGACTGGATCGTCGCCTCGCGCGGGGTGAGTTCGGGATTCTCCTCCATCAATCGCTCGACATTCTCGACGACCACGATCGCGTCGTCGACGAGCAGGCCGATCACGAGCACCAGCCCGAACAGCGTCAGCGTGTTGATCGAATAGCCGAGCGCATAGAACACCGCGAAGGTGCCGAGCAGCACCACCGGCACCGCGATCATCGGCACCAGCGTCGCGCGCCAGCTCTGCAGGAAGACGAACATCACGATCACGACCAGCACGATCGCTTCGAACAGCGTCTTCTCGACCTCCGAGATCGACAGCTTGATGAAGGCCGTGGTGTCGTTCGCGTAGGCGTATTTATAGCCCGGCGGGAAGGTTTTGGAGAGCTGCTCCACCTTCGCCTTGACCAGATCGGCGGTGGTCAGCGCGTCGGCGCCCGGCGCCGTGCTGATCGCGATGCCCGATCCGGCATGGCCGTTGAGCCGGGTGACCGCATTGTAGCTTTCGGCGCCGAGCTCGATCCGCGCGACGTCCTTCAGCAGCACATGCGCGCCGTTGGTCTCGGTCTTGAGCAGGATCTTCGCGAATTGCTCCGGCGTCTGCAGGCGCGATTGGGCGGTCACCGTCGCATTGAGCATCTGCGTGTCGGGCATAGGCTGGCCGCCGATCTCGCCCGCGGCGATTTCGGTATTCTGCGCCTGAATCGCGCTGATCACGTCGCTCGGCATCAAGCCATAGCTCGCCAGCCGGCTCGGGTTCAGCCAGATGCGCATCGCATAGGACGAACCGAAGACGTTGACGTCGCCCACGCCCGGGACGCGCGACAGCGGGTCCTGCATGTTCGAGGTCAGCCAGTCCGAGACGTCGCGATTGTTCGATTTGTCGGTCTCGTCATAGATGCCGACGAGCAGCAGCGTGTCGGGGTTCGACTTGGTGACGCGCACGCCTTGTTGCTGCACCTGCTGGGGCAGGCGGGAGAGGCCCTGCTGGACCTGGTTCTGCACCTGCACCTGGGCGATGTCCGGATCGGTGCCCTTCTGGAAGGTGGCGGAGATCGTCACCTGGCCGCGCGAGGTGGAGGAGGAACTGAAATAGAGCAGCCCGTCGATGCCGGTGAGCTGCTGCTCGATGATCTGCGTCACCGAGTTCTGCACGGTCTCCGCCGAAGCGCCCGGATAAGTCGCGCGGATATTGACTTGGGGCGGGGCCACGTCCGGATATTGCGCGATCGGCAGCGAGAAGATCGCGCCGAGGCCCATCAGCATGACGATGATCGCGATCACCCAAGCGAAGATCGGGCGATCGATGAAGACGCGCGACATCGGGGGTCAGCCCCCCTTGGACTTGGCGGCGGCGCTGCCCTGGCCCTGGCGCGGCGGCTCGATCTTCTGCGGCGTATCGGCCGGCACCGGCTTGATCGGCGCGTTGGGCTTGAGATTGGCGACGCCCTGGACGATCACCTTGTCGCCGGGATTGAGCCCGCCGGTGACCACCCAGTTGGCGCCGAGCGTGCGATCCGCCTTGACGTCGCGCTGCACGGCCTTGTTGCCCAGGCCGACTACCCAGAGCTGGGCATTGCCCTTGGCATCGCGCGCGATCGCCGGCTGGGGGACCAGGAAGGCGCGATTGTCGATCGCCTGGGCGAAGACGGCGCGGACGAACATGCCCGGCAGCAACAGGCCTTGGGGATTGGGGAAGCTCGCGCGCAGCGTCACCGTGCCGGTATTGTGGTCGACCATCACTTCGGAGAATTCGACCGTCCCCGTCGCGCCATAGTCGCTGCCGTCCTCGAGCTTGAGCCGAACAGTCGCGCGCACGGGCGAAACGCCGCCCTGGGCGAGCGACCGGCGCAGCGCGAGCATCTCCGCGCTGGATTGCTGGATGTCGACATAGATCGGATCGAGCCGCTGGATCACGGCGAGCGGATCGGTCTGGTTGGTCGTCACCAGCGCGCCTTCGGTCACCAGCGAGCGGCCGATCCGCCCGGTGATCGGCGCGGGCACGCGGGTGAAGTTCAGGTTGATCCGCGCGGTGCGCAATGCGGCGTTGTTCTGAGCGACCTGCGCCGCAGCCTGGCGGGCCGAGGAGGCGGCGTCGGTATAATCCTGCTTCGACACCGCCTCCATCTCGGCGAGCGGGCGATAGCGTTCGGCGCGAGTTCGTGCGGCCTCGGCGGTGGCCTGGGCGCTCTGGAGATTTGCGGAGGCCTGGGCGACTGCCGCCGAATACAGGCTGGGATCGATCTGGTAGAGCGTCTGCCCCTGGCGGACGATCGCGCCTTCCTGGAAGAAGCGCTTGCGCACGATGCCGGCGACCTGGGGACGTACTTCGGACATCTGATAGGGCGTCACGCGCCCCGAAAGCTCCGCCACCACCGGCACGCTGCCGGGCTGCACCACGACATAGCCGACCTGCGGCGGACCGCCCGCACCGCCGCGCCCGCCCTTCTTCTGCGCGGCATCGTTGCTGCCGCAGGCGGCAAGGGCGAAGGTGGCGGAGAGGAGGAGGGTGGCGTTGCGGGGAGAGATCGGCGAGATGCGGCGCAAGGGTTCGATCCGTTCAGGGCGCCCCGACTCGGGCGCGGGTCAGCGACGGAAACCGGTCATGATCATGCGCCTTCGCAGGTGCAACCGAAGAAATCTCCCGGAAACGCGAAAGGCCGTCCTCCGGGTGGGGGGACGGCCTGCTCGCGACGCCTGAAGGGCGCTCAGAAGCGGAAGCGGATGCCGGTGGAGACGGTCATCTCCTCATAGCGGACCCCGCGCGGATAGCTTGCTTCGGGCGCGCCGGCGCGCGCCGACGTCAGGTGTGACGTGAAAGGCTTGTTCAAGATGTTGGTCCAGTCGGCAAACACCGTCAGGTTCTTGAGCACGTCATAGCTGCCCGAGAAATCGAGCCGGCCAATCGGATCGACATATTCGCGGTACAGGTCGTCGCCGCGGCCTTGGAGCGTTGCCAGATAGTCGCTGCGATAATTGTAGGATAGGCGGAGCGACAGTCCAGCATTCTCATAGATGCCGGCCAGATTGTACGCCCATTTCGACACGCCGACGATCCGATCGCGGATATAGGTGCCCGACGCGGTGCCGACCTGATCCGTCTTGGCGTCGAGATAGGTCACGTTCGCCTGGATGCCGAACGACTTCGCCCAGCTGCCCAGCCCGAGCACGTCGAAGAAGGTCTGGAACTGCGCCTCGGCGCCATCGATCCGTCCCTTGCCGGCATTGACGCTGCCGTTGATGATCACCGGCCCCAGCGTCGGGTCGATATAACGGGTCTGGCTCGGCTGGATGAAGCCATTCAGATCGCGCCGGAAAACCGCCGCCGAAGCAAAGCTGGTTGGGGCAAAATAATATTCGAGCGACGCGTCGTAATTGTTCGACGTGAACGGGTTCAGATAGGGATTTCCGCCATTGCCGACGAGCGCGCAGGCATAGGGATCGCTGCTGCCCGTCGGCGGAGTGCAACTGCCCGGCGGTCCGAAGGTCGCCGAAGGATTCAGCTGCGAGAAGGTCGGCCGGGTCCGCGTCTTGGTTGCGGACAGGCGCAGTGCGAGTTGGTCGTTGAAGCGAAGACGGGCACTCGCATTGGGCAGCCAGTCCCAATACTCGCGCGTAACGTTCACCGGGGTGATGGCGTTATTGAGGTTCGAGGTACCGTTGATCTGGTCAACGGTGCTCACCACGCGCATCCCGATCACACCGTCGAGGCGCAGGCCGCTATCGCCGCCGATCTCGTAGCGGATCTGGCCATAACCAGCGTAGGTCTTCTCGTTCGCCGTGTAGGTCTGGAAGGGATCCGGCGCGACGGTGCCGGTCGAGGCGTTGCCTGGCTGACCTGCCGAGTTCGCAATGCTGAACGCCCGCAGCTCGGCGAGATTGTCGCGCACGCTCTGATAGGTCGGCGAGAACCAGGTGGCCGGGACGCCCGCATCGACACCGCGGAAGCCGCGATCGAACAGCTCATAGGTGAGCGGAACGGCCGAGATCGGAGTCGGCGAGAAATCGTTGACCAGGAAGTTCCAGTAGCGATTGCCGAACTGGCGGTGCGCGTCGCGATCGGTGAAGCGGAAGCCGGCCTCGACCTTCTTCAGGAAATCGACGCCCGTCTCGTACGAAACATCGAGGCGCGCCTGCCAATCCTTGCCCTTCGCCTGCTGGGCTTCCTCGTAGAAGCCGCGGAAGCGGTAATTGGCGGGATTGGTCAGGTCGATATTGGTGATGTTGAACGAGGCGCCGCCCTCGTCGAGGTTGCTGTCCAGGCTGAAGTCGACGTTGGACGCGCTCGTCAGGTGATAATCGACGCTCGCGGTCGAACCAGTGAAGGTCGAATCGGTCCGCGCCAGGTCGGCGGTGATCTTCAACCCCTCGTTCACATAGCTGCCGCCGATCGCGAACTGATAGGTATCGGTCTTGTTGTAGGTCGCGCCCTGGAAGCCTTCGGCGCGGCGCGATCCGGTGACGGTGCCGCTCTCGACCAGGTTGGTGCCGTCGCGGAAGGTCAGGTTCGAGAAGGTGCCGCCATAGAGCGGAACGCTCATTTCGCGGTCCGAAACCTTGTTGCGGAAGCCCTGGTACAGGCCCTCGGCATAGAATTCGAGGCCGGGCGAGGGACGCCACTGGATCGCGAAATTGCCCGAGGGGCGGGCGCGGTCGCCCACGCCGTAGGTCACGCGCTGGATGTCGGGTAGGCGGATGCGCTGGCCGCCCGGCAGCGTCGGATCCGCGATGAAGTCGGTGTTCGAGCGAGTCGAGTCCTTGTACTTCAGCTGGGTGTACGAGCCGCCGACCAGCACGCCGATCTCGCCGATGCCGGTGTCCCAGCGATCGGTGATCAACAGATTGCCGTTGGGCGTGATCTTGTCCGCCTGATAGGTATAAAGGCCCCAGGCAGAGCCGGCGACTTCGAAGCCGTCGAAGTCGAAGGGGCGGCGCGAACGCACATTAATAAGGCCTGCCAGGCCCGGCTCGATCAGGTCGGCCGTACTCGCCTTGAACACTTCGATCGCGCCGATCGAGCCCGAGGGGAAGTCCTGCAGCGCGACCTGGCGCGTTTCTGCGGTAAAGATCTCCCGGCCGTTATAGCTGGTGTTGAAATCGGGCAGGCCGCGCACGAGCACCCGGCTCGCCTCGCCCCCGCTGCGATCGACCTGGACGCCGACGATGCGTGCCGCGGTGTCGGACACCGCAATATCGGGCAGCTTGCCGATATCCTCGGCGACGATCGCATCGACGATCTGGTCCGAATTGCGCTTCAGATTCTGTGAGGATTGCAGCGACTGGCGAATGCCGGTGACGACAATTGCTTCGCCCTCGTCAGCAGGGGCGGACTGGGCGGCGCCATCCTGCGCCGGAGCCGTGTCGGCCTGCGCGAACGCAGGGGCCGCGCCGGCAAACACCAGCAGCGACGTCGATGCAAGAACCAATGATTTCAAGCGCATGCGGATCCTCCCCAAGGCATAGCCATATCGGGCCCTGGTCGAGCCTCTCTTTCGTCGCGGGATGCGTTGGCACGGGCTGAACGACGTGACAAGTGATTAATCATATCAATAAGACGGTGGCTGCGAACCGTTGCTCGCGCGCCACAGCATCGGCGGCGATCCTGCGCCTATAATGCGTAGTCTGCTGTTCCCCGGCGAAGGCCGGGGCCCAGATTCCACCAAGCTGAAGTGATGGGTGCAATTGAAGACGGTCAGCAACTGAGGCCCGGCAGCACCTCCTTTTCGGGGGGGTGGCAACCTAAAAGCTGAACCGCGCCCCGGTGCGGCGTTCGGCGAGGAGGAAGGCGTCGGCGACGAGGCGGAAGGGGGCGAGATCGACGTCGCTCTGCCGCGCCGAGACAAGCTCGGCGAAGCGAGAATAGAGGCGGGGATATTCCCGATCCGGCAGTTCCTGCGCTGCGGCACCGGGCAGTTCGATCACGCTGCCGCCCATGCTCAGCCGCAACGGACCCGCATCGGTATCGACTTCGATGTCCCAGCTCTGCGGGCCGGTCTGCAGAAAATCGAACTCTGCCGCGACGGGTGTCGCCCCGCTGCGCATCTCGAGCCGGGCGGCGAGCGGCGCCTGGCGGCCTTCGGGTACTTCCATCCAGGCCGATCGGAGGATCAGCGGCTCGGGCAGGATGCGCGTCGCGATCGACAACGCGTTGATGCCGGGATCGAATACGCCGAACCCGCCGGGCGCGAGAATCCATTCCTGGTCGGGGTGCCAGCGGCGAATGTCTTCCTTCCAGGCGATCCGGGCGGAGTCGATCCGCCTGCCGGCCAGCCAGTCGCGCGCCGCCTGCACGGCACCGGCTTCGCGTGAGTGCCAGGTGGTGAACAGGGTGACGCCCTTGTCGCGCGCCAGGCGCGCCAGGTCCTCGATTTCGTTGAGCGTTGCGGCGGGCGGCTTTTCGAGCATCACGTCCACGCCGGCCTCGATCGCGATACGCGCTTGGCCATATCGCCCGTCGGGCGGGGTGCAGAGGGAGACCGCGTCGAGCGCATGGCCGCCGGCCAGCATCGATTCGATGTCCGGATGGCCGGGCACGTCATCGAGTTGCGCGTGGCGGCTCGCCGTCGCGACCAGCGCGAAGCGGTCGTCCGCGGCGAGCGCGGGCAAATGCTGATCGCGCGCGATCTTGCCGATGCCCACCAGCCCCAGCCGGATCGGTGCCCCGTCGCCTGCCGCCATCACTCGCCCTTCCTTTTATACGATATATATGCTTTGTATTCGGGCAAGGCTTGGCTATCAAGCCGCTTGGCAGCCGGCGGGCCGGCGCCCGCTATGGGAGGATCGATGACGGACGCGGCTGGATCGAACGGCAAGGGGCTTCGTTCCCGCGCCTGGTTCGACAACCCTGAAAATCCGGACATGACCGCGCTCTATGTCGAGCGTTATCTCAATTTCGGCATCAGCCTGGAAGAGATCCAGTCGGGCCGCCCGATCATCGGCATCGCCCAGACCGGCAGCGACCTGAGCCCCTGCAACCGCCACCATCTCGAACTCGCCAAGCGGGTGCGCGAGGGGATTCGCGATGCGGGCGGCATCGCGCTCGAATTCGGCACGCATCCGATCCAGGAAACCGGCAAGCGGCCGACCGCGGGGCTCGACCGCAACCTGCAATATCTGAGCCTGGTCGAATCGATCTTCGGCTATCCGATGGACGGCGTCGTCCTCACCATCGGCTGCGACAAGACCACGCCCGCCGCGCTGATGGCGGCGGCGACGGTGAACATCCCGGCGATCGCGCTGTCGGTCGGGCCGATGCTCAACGGCTGGTTCAAGGGCGAGCGCACCGGATCGGGCACGATCGTGTGGAAGGCGCGCGAGATGCTCGCCGCCGGCGAGATCGATTACAAGGGCTTCATCGAACTGGTCGCCAGTTCTGCGCCGTCGACCGGCTGGTGCAACACGATGGGCACCGCGACGACGATGAACTCGCTGTGCGAGGCGCTCGGCATGTCGCTGCCCGGATCGGCGGCGATCCCCGCGCCCTATCGCGACCGTGCCGAATGCGCCTATCGCACCGGCCTGCAGATCGTCGAGATGGTCGAGGCCGATCGCAAGCCGTCCGACATCCTGACGCGCACCGCCTTCCTCAATGCGATCCGCGTCAATTCGGCGATCGGCGGCTCGACCAACGCGCCGATCCATCTGAACGCAATCGCCCGGCACATGGGCGTGGAGCTGAGCCTGGCGGATTGGGAAGCGCATGGCGCCGACGTGCCGCTGGTGGTCAATCTCCAGCCGGCGGGCAAATATCTCGGCGAGGATTTCTATCGCGCCGGCGGCGTCCCCGCCGTGATGGGGCAGCTGCTGCGCGCCGGGCTGATCGACGGCAGCGCGCTCACCGCCAATGGCAAGACCGTCGCCGGGAATGTCGGCACGGCTCAGAGCGAGGACGCGGACGTCATCTATCCGCTCGATGCGCCGATGATGGAGTCGGCGGGGCTGACCGTGCTGTCGGGCAATCTGTTCGACAATGCGGTGATGAAGCTCAGCGTCATCTCTCCCGAATTCCGCGCGCGCTATCTCTCCGACCCCGCGAATCCCGAGGCGTTCGAGGGCACGGCGATCGTGTTCGACGGCCCGGAGGATTACCACCACCGCATCGACGATCCCGCGCTCGGCATCGACGAACATTCGATCCTGATCATGCGCGGCGCCGGGCCGGTCGGCTATCCGGGCGGTGCTGAAGTGGTCAACATGCGGCCGCCGGCTGCGCTGATCCGCGCGGGGGTGCATGCGCTGCCCTGTCTCGGCGACGGCCGGCAGTCGGGCACCAGCGGCAGCCCCTCGATCCTCAATGCGGCGCCCGAAGCCGCGGTCGGCGGCGGCCTGGCGCTGGTCCAGACCGGCGATCGCATCCGCATCGACCTCAAGAATCGCACCGCGAACATGCTGGTCGACGAGGCGGAACTCGCCCGCCGCCGCGCCGCGCTGGCGATCGATTACGTACCCGAGGCGCAGACGCCCTGGCAGGAGATCCACCGCAAGCTGGTCGGCCAGTTCGACGGCGGCGCGGTGTTCGAAGATGCGGTGAAGTTCCAGCGCATCGCCCAGACTAAGGGGCTTCCGCGCGACAGCCACTGACGCCCAGCATCAACGAAAACAGAGAGGAGAGAGCCAGGATGAAGACCATCGCCACCGCCGGCCTGATCGCCGCCGCGGTCCTGATCGCGCCCGCCGAGGCCGCCACTGCCAAGCGCGGCAGCTTCGGCCGCCTGCCCGACGGGCGCCAGGTCGCCGCGATCACCCTCTCCAACGCGCGCGGGGTCTCCGCGACGGTGATCGCCTATGGCGCCTCGATCCAGTCGCTGGTCATGCCCGATCGCATGGGCCGCAAGGCCGATGTCGCGCTCGGCTATGCCGATCTGGGCGACTATCTCGCCAAGCCGCAATATTTCGGCGCCACCGTCGGCCGGTTCGGCAATCGCCTCGCGGCGGGCCGCTACCGGATCGACGGCCAGAACTATCAGGCGCCGGTCAACAACGGCAAGAATTCGCTGCATGGCGGCACAACCGGCTTCGACAAGGTGCTGTGGGACGTCGTCTCGGTGAAGAACGGGCCGACCGCCTCGGTGACGCTGCGCTATATCAGCCCGGATGGCGACCAGGGCTATCCCGGCACGCTGACCATCGACGCGACCTATTCGCTCGACGAGGCGAATAACCTCACGATCGAATATGTCGCCACCACCGACAAGCCGACGATCGTCAACATCACCAACCACAATTACTGGAACCTCTCGGGCGAAGGCTCCGCGAACGGTGCGATGGGGCATATCGTCACCATTCCCGCCCAGACTTATCTGCCGACCGACGACGGCGCGATCCCGACCGGCGAGTTCAAGCCGGTCGCCGGCACCGTCTTCGATTTCCGCACGCCGCATGCGGTGGGCGAGCGGGTGCGCGACGCCCGCGACCAGCAGATCGTCTGGGGCCGCGGCTATGATCATAATTGGGTGGTCGGCCGCGCGGTGACGCCCGGCCAGCACCTGATGGCCAAGGTCTATGATCCCGCCTCGGGCCGCGGCTTCGAGCTGTGGTCGAACCAGCCGGGCCTGCAATTCTATTCGGGCAATTTCCTCGACGGCACGTCGAGCGGCAAGGCGAAGAAGATCTATCGCGAAGGCGATGCGATCGTGATGGAGCCGCAGATCTTCCCGGACAGCCCGAACCAGCGCGGCTTCCCCAATGCCCGGCTCGATCCGGGCCAGACCTATCGCAACGTGATGACCTATCGGCTGAGCACCGGCCAGGGGCCCGCGCGCAAGCGCTGACGGCCAAGAGGAGAGAGACATGACGATGATCCGCCGCACCTTCCTGCTGGCCACCGCGGCGCTCGCCCTGGCCGGCGGCATTTCCCCCGCCGAGGCCCGCGAGCAATGGACCAAGGCCCAGGCGGCCGCCTGGTACAAGCAGCAGCCCTGGCTGGTGGGCGCGAACTACACGCCCGCCAGCGCGATCAACCAGCTCGAAATGTGGCAGCCCGAGACCTTCGATCCCGCGACGATCGACAAGGAACTGGGCTGGGCTCAGTCGATCGGGATGAACACGATGCGCGTGTTCCTCCACAATCTGCTCTGGGAAAAGGATCCGGAGGGCTTCAAGCAGCGGATCGACGCCTTCCTGGCGATCGCCGCCAAGCACAAGATCAAGCCGCTGTTCGTGCTGTTCGACAGCTGCTGGGATCCGAACCCGGTCGCCGGGCCGCAGCATCCGCCGATCCCGGGCGTGCACAATTCGGGCTGGGTCCAGGCCCCTGGCGCCGCGCGGCTCAAGGATGCGAGCCAGTATGACAAGCTCGAATCCTATGTGAAGGGGATCGTCGGCGCCTTCGGCAAGGACAATCGCATCCTCGGCTGGGATCTGTGGAACGAGCCCAACAATGGCGGCGGCGGAAATTATCCCGCGACGCCGGACAAGAACAAGTACGTCGCCCAGCTGCTACCCAAGGTGTTCAATTGGGCCCGGTCGGTCGATCCGACCCAGCCGCTGACTTCGGGCGTGTGGATCGGCGATCATTGGGACGATGCCTCGACGCTCGACGCGGTCGAGAAGACCCAGGTCACCCAGTCCGACGTGATCACCTTCCACGATTATAGCTGGCCCGAGACGTTCGAGCGCCGCGCGCGGCAGATGATGACCTATGGCCGGCCGGTGATCTGCACCGAATATATGGCCCGCGGCAACGGCTCGACCTTCGACGGCTCGTTGCCGATCGCCAAGCGGCTCAATATCGGCATGATGAACTGGGGCTTTGTCGACGGGAAGACGCAGACGCGCCTGCCTTGGGACAGCTGGAAGAAGCCCTATACGTTCGAGGAGCCGACCATCTGGTTCCACGAAGTGTTCCGCGGCGACGGCAAGCCGTATCGCCAGGCGGAGACTGACCTGATTAGGCGCCTCGCCGCCGCACCCAAGGGAATCGTGCCGTGAGGCGGCTGGCGCTGCCCCTCGCGTTGCTGCTCGCCCCGGCGGCGGCGCAGGCCCAGTCGGTCGAGTCGGTGTTTGCCGGCGCCGACCCGACGGCGATCGCGGTCGAGGGCGAATATTGGGTCTACCCGACCGATACCGGCCGCGGCGAGCGGCTGTTCGCTTGGGAATCGCGCGATCTTTCCCATTGGACCAGGGTCGAGCCGCCGATGATCGAGCAGAAGCAGATCGGCTGGATCGACGACGATCATGCCCGTACGCATTTCCTGTGGGCACCACACATGACGCCGGCAAACGGCAAATATTATTTCTATTATTCGGTCGGGCCGCAGAACCCGACCCCGAGCCGGCTCGGGGTCGCGGTGTGCGATACGCCGAAAGGGCCCTGCGCCGACAGCGGCAAGCCGCTGGTCAGCGACGGCGGCCATGGCTTCGAGGCGATCGATCCGGCGGTGTTCGTCGATCCCAAGACCAAGACGCCCTATCTCTATGCCGGCGGCAGCGCGGGCAAGAAGCTGCGGGCCTGGGTGCTCAAGCCCGACATGGTGACGATCGACCATGAAGTGCCGGTGGAAACCCCGCCGAACTTCACCGAAGGCGCGTTCATGCACTATCGGAACGGCATCTATTATCTGTCGTACAGCGCCGGCCAATGGAACTATGCGACATATCAGGTCCATTACGCCGTCTCGCTCTCGCCGACCGGCCCGTGGCGCTATGGCGGGCCGCTGCTCCAGAGCGACAAGAAGTACAAAGGCCCCGGCCACCACAGCTTCTTCCAGGATCCCAAGACCGGCGACTGGTACATCGCCTATCACCGCTGGGAGGGAAAGAAGGGCGAGGGCCCCTATAGCGACGAACGCCGCGTCGCGATCCAGAAGATCGAATATCGCGCAGACGGCGCAATTCTGCCGATCAAGATGGATTGATTCGAAACGGTGGGGAGGGACCCCAAGGTCCTTCCCCTACCGCGCTTACTGATACCCGCCTTCTTCCTCGCGCTCCTCGGCTGCGTCCTTCTGCGCCTCTTCCAGCGCCTCCTGCTCGCGGGTGCCGGGGATCTCATCTTCTGGATCGGTCATGCCTCGTCCTTTCGCTTTATGCGGGAAGAACGAAGCTGGCAACGGATCGTGCCGCGGCTTCTCAATCGTTCGCGCGGCGCACGGCATAGGCATCGCGGGCAGCGTCCATCCGCGCCGCATTGGCGACGATCCATTCCGCCAGCGTCTGCACCGGGTGGAGGAATTCGCGGCCGAGATCGGTCAGCGCATATTCGACCTGGGGCGGATTGACCGGCGTGACGGTGCGCGAGACGAAGCCGTTCTCCTCAAGATCGCGCAGCGTCGAGGCGAGCACCTTCTGGCTGATCTCCCCCACTTCGCGACGCAGCGCATTGAAGCGCAGCGGCCCGCGGCCGAGCACGCGCACCACCAGCATCGACCATTTGTCGCTGATCCGCGCCAGCAGCCGGCTGATATGTTCGCAGCGGGCAGTATCCGCATGGTTATCTGGTAACGACAATGTGCCTCCTTGCCCGGTTCCGGCAGCGTTTCGTAATCAGGTTACCCAAGGAAACCAGAATACACGAGGTTACCATGACTGCTAAGCCCCGGATTGCGATCATCATCGGTTCGACTCGCCCAACTCGCTTTGCCGATGCACCGGCCCAATGGATTTTGAAACAGGCCCAGGCGCGCGACGACATGGAAGTCGAGATCGTCGACCTGCGCGATCATCCGCTGCCCTTTTTCGACGAGGTGGCCTCCAACCTGTGGATGCCGAGCCAGAATCCCGAAGCGGTGCGCTGGCAGGAGCGGATCGGCGGGTTCGACGGCTATATCTTCGTCGTCGCCGAATATAATCACTCGATCACCGGCGCGCTCAAGAACGCGCTCGACCAGGCTTACAAGGAATGGACCCGCAAGCCGTTCACTGCGATCGGCTATGGTGGCACCGGCGCCGTGCGCGCGGTCGAGCATCTGCGGATGATCGGGATCGAGCTGCAGATGGTCTCGACGCACGCCACCATCCATATCGGCGGCGGCGATTTCATGGCCGTGCATCCCGCTTTGGGGAAGCAGCCGATCGAGACGATCGAGGCCAATCTGCTACCCTCGACCCAGACCGCGCTGGACGAGTTGGTCTGGTGGGCGAAGGCAACGATGGCGGCCAAGTCCGCAGAGGCTGCTGCGGCCTGATCCATCGCTCCGCAACCCTGGGCCCGGCCAAGCTCGGGTCCCGGGCGACCCTCCCGCCGCGTCGTCATTTGGCCGGCGGGAGCGCTGCCTTCATTGCCGACAGTCTCGCATCCTGCGCGGGCTGCTCGGGAACCGCGAGCGCGGCGCGGAGGCGATCCGGCACCAGTGCGCGGTCATAGGGCTCCATCGTCGGTCCCGCCTCTTTCGACGTGATATATTGCGTGCCGTAGATTTGCTTCTGGCCGACCTTCTGGAGATAGCGATCGAGCGTGGCGGCGGCGATCCAGTTCGCTTCCGCCTTGCCCTTGGCCATCGCGGCCATCGCTAGGCTGTGCGCGAGCAAATAGTCTTCCGCCGTCGAACCATGCTGAAAGACGAAAGCCGCGGCGTAGAAATCCTCGCCGGTTTGCAGCGCACCTCGGTCCAGCAATTCACGCACGGTGGCGCGGCGTTGGCGATCGTCGGCGATCATCTTGAGCACGAACGCGCGGTCCGCGACCTGTTCCGGCTTGAGCCCGGCGCGTACCGCCTGGTCGGCGTCGAACAGCGCCTTCATCTCCGCATTGTCGGCGGCCGCCGCTTGTTGGGGGATCGGGGCGGCAAGCAGGCTGACCGACAGTGCAAAGGCAAGAAACATCGAACAAGGCTCCGAAACGAACTGGCGACTACACCTGTAATCACAGAATTCCGGATGCGCTAGATGCTGTGATATCGACGGTGGTCGCGCGGTAGCTCCTCGCCACGAAGGTTCGCCGCAGTGATCGCCGTCTCCAGCCTGGCTGGGAGCTCAGCCCTCGCTGCCCTTCGATTCGATCAGGTCGAGCACGTCGCCGATCAGCGCGCGCATTGCGGAGCGCGCCGCGTCGGGATTGCGGGCGACGATCGCGTCGCGCACCGCGCCGTGATCTGCCACGTTCGCCGTGCGGCCCTTGATCCGGTTGGTGAAGCGGATCGAGGTGCGCAGCGCGGTGGTCACCACGTCGCGGAATTGAGCGTAGAAGGGGTTCTTCGAGGCGCGCAGGATGGCGACATGGAAGGCGATGTCGGCCTCGAGCGGCTCGTCGAGGCCCTTTTCCGCTGCTTCCATCCGCTCGAGCCCGGCGCTGATCCCGGCAAAATCAGATTCCTCGCCAAACTGGGCGGCGAGCGCGGCCGCTTCGGGCTCGATCGCGACGCGCAGCTGGTTGAATTGCTTGAGCAGCTCGACCGAGAATTGCCGCTCGAGCAGCCAGCGCAGCACGTCGGTATCGAACAGGTTCCAGGCCGCGGCCGGCTGGACGACGGTGCCCTGGCGCGGGCGGGCGCTGAGCAGGCCCTTGGCGGTGAGCATCTTCACCGCTTCTCGCGTCACCGATCGGCTGACGCCATGCTGCTTGGCAAGCTCGGCTTCGGTGGGAAACGCCTCTTTCTCGTAGCGGCCGGTAACGATCGCTCGCCCCAGGCTGTCGAGCATGCCATATGTGAGATTGCGTCCGAGCTGGGAGCGCGCCTCGCCGGCGCCGAGCGGGGGGTAAGTGCTGGCCATTTCACTTATGTTTAGCGCGCCCGCGGCGCTGGACAAGACCGATAAATACGATAAATGGACAGGCAGGCATAGAGCGGCACCGTGGCCGCCATTCCGCCAGCCAGGGGAGGGCGCGCGCCCATGAGTCTGTCGCAGATCGATCTGATCGTCGTCATCGTCTACGCCATCGGCATCTTCGGCCTGGCGCAATGGGTCAGTCGCGAAAAGGCCGGCCACGCAAAGGACACGTCGGACTATTTCCTCGCGTCGAAGAACCTGCCCTGGTGGGCGATCGGCGCTTCGCTGATCGCGGCGAACATCTCGGCCGAGCAGATCGTCGGCATGTCCGGCTCGGGCTATGCGATCGGGCTCGGCATCGCTTCCTATGAGTGGATGGCGGCGGCGACGCTGCTGATCGTCGGCAAGTTCTTCCTGCCGATCTTCCTCAAGAATGAAATCTACACGATGCCGCAGTTCCTGGCGCGCCGTTACGGCCGCCTGCTGCCGGTGATCATGGCGCTGTTCTGGCTGGCGCTCTACGTCTTCGTGAACCTTACTTCGATTATCTGGCTTGGCTCGATCGCGGTGACCAAGGTGGCCGGGATCGACCAGAATATCGCGCTCGTCATCCTCGGCGCCTTCGCCTTGCTCTATCAGATCCGCGGCGGGCTGAAGGCGGTGGCGCTGACCGATATCGTCCAGGTGACGCTGCTCGTGCTCGGCGGCCTCGTCGTCGCCTATCTGACGCTCACCAAGATCGGCGGGGGCGACCTGCTCGCCGGCTGGCACCTGCTCACCACCCGCGCGCCCGATCACTTCCACATGATCCTCGAAAAGGGCAATCCGCACTATGTCGACCTGCCGGGTCTCTCGGTGCTGGTCGGCGGTATGTGGATCGCGAACCTCAGCTACTGGGGCTTCAACCAGTATATCATCCAGCGCGCGCTGGCGGCGAAGAGTCTGCAAGAGGCGCAGAAGGGCGTGCTGTTTGCCGCCTTCCTCAAGCTGCTGATGCCGCTGATCATCGTGCTGCCGGGCATCGCCGCGGTGATGCTCGCGCCCGATCTCGCCAAGCCCGACGAAGCCTATCCGACGATGATGCGGCTGCTGCCGACCGGCCTGCTCGGCCTGGTCTTCGCGGCGCTGGTCGCGGCGATCATCGCCTCGACTGCCTCCAAGATCAATTCGATCGCCACGATCTTCACGCTCGATCTCTATGCCAAGTTCCGCGGCAAGCGCACGGAGGCCGAGGATGCGGCGGGCAAGCAGGCCGAGGAGAAGCATCTGGTGCTGGTCGGCCGCATTGCCGCGGTGACCGCGATCGTCATCGCCATCCTCACCGCGCGCCCGCTGGTCGGCGCGTCTGAACAGGCGTTCCAGTTCATCCAGGAATTCACTGGCTTCTTCACGCCCGGCATCACCGTGATCTTTCTGCTCGGCCTGTTCTGGAAGCGCGCGACCGAATGGGGCGCGATCAGCGCGGCGATCGCCTCGGTGCTGCTGTCTTACCTGATGAAGGTGGGCCTGCCTTCGCCGATGCTCTCGGCCGGCGTAAACGAATATCTGACGCCGTTCATGAATCGTATGGGCGTGGTGTTCCTCGCCTCGCTGGCCTTGGCGGTGATCGTCTCGCTGCTCACGCCGCAGCGCCCGGGCGTCGATACGATCGACACGCAGAGCGTCAGCTATGCGACGCGCGGGAGCTTCAACATCGGCGCAGTCGCGGTGGTGCTGATCCTCATCGCGCTCTACGCGACCTGGTGGTGAGCCGGGCGCCCTTCCTCGCCGTCGATTGGGGGACGACTAACCGGCGCGTCTTCCTGGTCGAGGACGGCCGGGTGGCGCGCACGGAGCGCGACGACAAGGGCGTCACTGCCGTCCAGGATTTCGCGGCCGAGGCGGCGGGTGTCCGTGCCCGCTTCGGCGACTTGCCGCTGCTGATGGCCGGGATGGTCGGATCGAATATCGGCTGGCAGGCGGGGCCCTATGTGCAGGCGCCGGCAGGAATCGCCGAGCTGGCCGCCAACCTGCTGCGGATCGACGCGCGCACCGCGATCGTCCCCGGCGTGTCGGTCACCGGACCGGCGGACGTGATGCGCGGCGAGGAAGTCCAGCTGCTCGGCGCCGTCGCAGCGGGGCTGGTACCGGGCGATTCGCTGCTCGTGCAGCCGGGCACGCATTGCAAATGGGCCGAGATGCAGGACGGCCGCATCGCCGGTTTCCGCACCGCGATGACCGGCGAGCTCTTTGCTTTGCTGCGCAAGCACGGCCTGCTCGCCGCCCAGCTCGGGGCGGAGGTGACGCTCGGGCCGGCCTTTCTCGAAGGCGTGGCAGAGGGCCGCGAGCGGGATCTCGCCGCCTCCCTGTTCGGCATCCGTGCCGCCAAGCTACTTGGGCAGCGCGATGATGCCGATGCCGCCAGCTTCGCCTCGGGCCTGCTGATCGGCGCCGATGTCGCGGCGCGGCTCAAGACCATGGGACATGATGAAGTCCATATCCTCGCCGACGCGACACTAGGCGGGCTCTACGCCGCCGCGGTGGAAGCCAATGGCCGCGTCCCCCATATTGTCGATAGTCACGCGGCGTTCGTCGCCGGCATCATCGCCATCGAAAGCCAGTCATGAGCCACCTCGCCACCTTCGACGCCGCCTTCGCCCGCTGTCCGCTCGTCGCGATCCTGCGCGGGGTGAAGCCCGATGAGGTCAAGGATATCGGCGAGGCGCTGGTCGAGGCCGGCTTCACGCTGATCGAGGTGCCGATGAACTCGCCCGATCCGCTGGACAGCGTGTCGCGGCTCGCCAGGCGCCTCGCCGGCCGCGCGGTGGTCGGCGCCGGCACCGTGCTGCATCCCGAACAGGTCGAGGCGGTGATCGCCGCGGGCGGGCAGATGATCATCTCCCCCAACGCCAATGCGCGCGTGATCGAAGCGAGCGCTGCAGCCGGCATGGTCTCGCTCCCGGGCATCGCCACGCCCACCGAAGCTTTTGCCGCGATCGAGGCCGGCGCCACCGCGCTCAAGCTATTCCCGGCCGAAGCGGCGACGCCCGGCGTGCTCAAGGCGATGCGCGCGGTGCTCCCCAAGGAGATGCGCGTCCTCCCGGTCGGCGGCATCGCGCCGGACAATATGGCCCCCTGGACCGCGGCCGGTGCCGCCGGCTTCGGCCTTGGCTCCGCGCTCTACAAGCCGGGCCTCAGCGCCGGGCAGGTCGGCGCCAATGCCCGCGCGTTCGTCGCCGCACTTGCCGGCTGATCGCGCACATTGCGATGGCCGCTGAACGCGCCTAGTAGCGCGCTCCAAATGGCACGGATCGAAACGCCCAACCGCATTCGCGGCACCCAGGACATCTTCGGCGACGAGCAGCGGCGGTTCGCCCATGTGCTCGCCGTCTTCGACAGGGTGCGCGGGCTCTATTGCTTCCGGCGCGTCGATTTGCCCGTGTTTGAGGCGACCGGCGTGTTCGCCCGCTCGATGGGCGAGACCAGCGACGTCGTCTCGAAGGAAATGTACACCTTCGAGGACAAGGGCGGCGACCTGATCACCCTGCGCCCCGAATTCACCGCGGGCATCTGCCGGGCGTACATCACCGAGGGCTGGCAGCAATATGCGCCGCTGAAGCTGGTCACCAGCGGCCCGGTGTTTCGCTATGAGCGCCCGCAAAAGGGCCGCTTCCGCCAGTTCCACCAGCTCGATGCGGAGATCATCGGCGCGGCGGAGCCGGCGGCGGACGTCGAGCTGCTCGTGCTCGCCGACCAGCTGCTGCGCGAGCTCGGCATCGAAGGCGTGACGCTCCAGCTCAACACGCTGGGCGACGCGGCGACGCGCGAGGCGTGGCGCAGCGCACTGGTCGCGCATTTCGAGGCACACAGGGACCAGCTTTCCGAAGACAGCCTGGTCCGCCTCGAGAAGAACCCGATGCGCATCCTCGATTCGAAGGACCCACGCGACCGCCCGATCGCCGACAGCGCGCCGGATATCGACGCGTACCTCACCGACGAGGCACGCGTATTTTTCGAGGCGGTGACCGCCGGGCTCGATGCTGCGGGCGTGAAGTGGGAACGCAATTCTCGGTTGGTTCGCGGGCTGGATTACTATCGCCACACTGCCTTCGAGTTCGTCACCGACCGTTTGGGCGCGCAAGGGACGGTGCTTGCCGGTGGGCGCTATGATGGGTTGATCGGCAATCTCGGCGGGCCGGAGACGCCGGGCGTGGGCTGGGCTGCTGGTGTCGAACGACTGGCGATGCTGATCGCGGAGCCGGCGGCTGAGAAGCCGGATGTTGTCGTAATTCCGACGCATGAAGCTGCGCAACCGGATGCGCTTCATGTCGTGGCTCAGCTACGCCGCGACGGCATGTCGGTTGAGATGGCTTTCAAGGGCAATTTCAAGAAGCGGATGCAGCGCGCGAACGCCGTGAGCGCGCTCATGGTTGTCTTTGTCGATCACGACCGCTGGGGTCGAGGAGAGGTCGAAGTAAAAAACTTGGTGACCGGCGAGCAGCAGCTGCTTTCTACAAATGACGTCGGACCGGACCTTTTCGAAAAAATATATCTAGCATTCGAAGCCGCCAGACTCGAGCTGCCGGCCGAACGGTTGATCTCGCTGAAAGACGCTCGTTTTGCTATTCTCGGCAATGGGCCGACTTCGGCATGAAAATTCCCGCTGACCGCATCGCCGCGATCGAGGCGCGGCGGGACGAGTTGCAGGCGCTGATGGCGTCGGGCGAGCTCGCCGGGGATCGCTTTGTCGCGGTGTCCAAGGAATATGCCGAAGTCGAGCCGGTGGCGCTTGCCGCGGGCGAAGTGCGGCGGCTGCGCGCCGAAGGCGCATCGCTTCAGCGCATGACCCACGACGCCGATGACGAGCTGCGCGCCATGGCGGTGGAGGAACTGCGCGCCAACGAAGCGACGCTCGCCGACGCCGAACGCAAGCTCGCCCTGTCGCTGTTGCCCAAGGACGCGGCCGATGCGCGCGCCGCGATGCTCGAAATCCGCGCCGGTGTCGGCGGCGACGAGGCGGCGCTGTTCGCCGGCGACTTGCTGCGCATGTACCAGCGCTATGCCGATCGCATGGGCTGGAAGGTCGAGCTGATCTCGGCCAGCGATTCGGAAGCGGGCGGCTATAAGGAAGTGGTGCTCAGCGTCACCGGCACCGGCGTGTTCGCCAAGCTCAAGTTCGAAAGCGGCGTGCACCGCGTCCAGCGCGTGCCGGCGACCGAGGCGGGCGGCCGCATCCACACCTCGGCGGCGACGGTGGCGGTGCTGCCCGAGGCCGAGGAAGCCGATATCAAGATCGACGAGAAGGACCTGCGGATCGACATCTATCGCGCTTCGGGTCCGGGCGGGCAGGGGGTCAACACGACCGATTCGGCGGTGCGCATCACGCACATTCCCACCGGCACCGTGGTGATCCAGCAGGACGAGCGCTCGCAGATCAAGAACAAGGCTAAGGCAATGAAGGTGCTGCGCACCCGCCTTTACGAGGCCGAGCGCGACCGGCTCGCCTCTGAACGCTCGGGCGCGCGGGCTTCGATGGTCGGCTCGGGCGATCGTTCGGAGCGGATCCGCACCTATAATTTTCCGCAGGGCCGGGTGACCGATCACCGCATCAATCTGACGCTCCACCGCCTGCCCGAAGTGATGGAAGGCGAACTCGACGAGCTGATCGGCGCGCTGATCGCGCAGGACGAGGCAGATCGGCTGGCCCAGCTCGATGGCTAAAGAGCCCCTCCCCTTCAGGGGAGGGTTTGGGGTGGGGGCCGCAGACAAGGCTCCCGGTCTCGGTGAGACTCATGCCCCACCCCCAACCCCTCCCCTAAAGGGGAGAGGCTTATGATCCGGTCCACCCTCGCCGAAGCGGCCGTCCGCCTCGCCGCCGTCTCGGATACCCCCCGCCTCGACGCCGAGCTGTTGATGGCCCACGCCCTCGGCACCACCCGCGAATCGCTGATCCTGCGCCATCTGGAGGATTCGGCCCCGCCCAGCTTCGCCGCCCTGCTCGAACGCCGCCTCGCCCACGAGCCGGTCGCGTACATCACCGGCCGCCGCGCCTTCTGGACGATCGAGCTCGAAGTGGGCCCCGGGGCGCTGATCCCGCGCCCGGACAGCGAGACTCTGGTCGAAGCGGCGATCGACTATTTCGGCGCGCGCAGTCCCGGGCGGATCCTCGATCTCGGCACCGGACCCGGCACGTTGCTGCTCGCCGCGCTGGCGGAATGGCCCGAAGCGGGGGGGATCGGCGTGGATGCCTCCGAAGCGGCGCTCGACTATGGGCGGCGCAATGCGGATGCGCTCGGCCTCGGCGATCGTGCGCAATTCCGCCTAGGCGATTGGGCGGAAGGCCTGACCGATCGCTTCGATCTGATCCTCGCCAACCCGCCTTATATCGGCACGGACGAATCGCTGCCGGAGCAGGTCCGCGCCCATGAGCCCGCCTCCGCCCTGTTCGCCGGACCGGACGGCCTCGACGATTATCGCCGCATCCTGCCCGATATCCCGCGCCTGCTCGCCCCGGGCGGCGTGGCAGTGTTCGAGATCGGCTGGACCCAGGCCGCAGCCGTTTCCGCGCTCGCCCGCGAGCAGGGCTTGGCCGTTACCCTCTATAATGATCTGGGCGGGCGGCCGCGGGCATTGTTGCTGGCTTGAAATGACGCGGAAGCGACACATATTTCTGCTTGGAGATTGGTGCTGCACCCGCTAAGACCTTGGTCAGGGGTAGGGCACTTTCAACCAAGATGTTGAAGCTTGGGCCGTGAGACGCACAGCCCCAATCCAAGTCATGTGAGCCACTGCCGTCCGGTGGCCATGGCAAGCGGCAAGTGCCTCCCGAGGCGCTTGGCCGCATTTGTAAACTGCATCCGGGACCGACGATGGACCGACGGACAGCGTAAACAAGACAGGACAAACAGACCTTGATGAACAATCGTCAGGCCGGCCGCCGTCGTGGTCGTGGCGGGCAGCAGCGCCAGGGTGGCAATCCCGGCCAGCAAGGCAACGGGAATCGCATCGACAATCGCGCGCGCGGCAATGCCGCCCAATTGCTCGAGAAATACAAGAATCTGGCGCGCGACGCGCAGATGCAGGGCGATCGGGTCAACACCGAATATTATCTCCAGTTCGCGGATCACTATTTCCGCGTGCTGAGCGAGAACCGCCCGCGCTTCGAAGAGCAGCAGCGCCGCCAGCAGGGTGATTTCGACGGCGACGAGGAATTCGAATCGGAGGCCGACGGCAACCGCGTCGAGCGCGCCGAAGAGGTCCGGCCGCAGCGCGAGCCGCGCCGTAACGGGCAGTATAACGGCCATGCCAATGGTCATGCCCCCGAGCCGGTGGAGGCCGAGGTCGAGGTGGTGGCCGAAGAAGCGCGCGCCCCGCGAGAGGAGCGCAACCCCCGTCGCCGCACCCGCAATCGCCGTGAAGAGGCCGATGCGCCGGCCGAGGAAAGCCATGCGATCGACGCCGCGGTGCTGCCGCCGGCCTTCGGCATCGATGCGGCACCCGCCGAGGAAGCGCCTGCCGCGGAGGCCGAGCCGGTGAAGAGGCCGCGCCGCCGCCGCACCGCGACGACGGACGAGGCGGAAGTGCCGGCGGCCTAACCACGCTTCTGGACGTTAAAGATGGAATCGGCGGCTGGGCACCTGCTCGGCCGCCGATTTGTTTTCGGGGCGGGCGCTGCGGTCAGTCGCCGATCTCGACCTCGCCCTTCAGCCGATCCTCCACCTGCTCGTCATGGCCGGTGCCCGAGCTCAGGAACATCAGGCCCATCAGCGCGGCGCCGAGCAGGATCGTCAGGAACACGCCGAGCAAAGTCGCGATCGCGACATGTACGTTCATCCAGCCGAGCGACTCCCTGAGGATCAACACGGCGGCCCCGGCGACCAGCGCCGCGAAGAGTGCCATCCATCTCAGGATCTTGCGGTAGCGCGCCCAAGCGAAGGCGGCATAGTCCGGATCGTCCAGGCCGTGGCGCTCGCTCATCGGTTTTCCCTTGGCATGGTTTTGCAATTGGGGGCGAATCGTGGGAGACTCAACGCTTGAACCCGGAATGAGGAGACTTGCGATGTCGATCGCGGAAATCCTGGGGGGCAAGGGAAGCGATGTCGTCTCGATCGACGGCGATCGTAGCGTTGCCGACGCGGTCGCGCTGCTCGCCGTGCGGCGGATCGGCGCGGTTCCCGTGCTGGTGGGCGACGCGGTCGCCGGCATCTTCTCCGAACGCGATGTGATCTATTGCCTCGAGCGCGAGGGTGCGGCGGCGCTCGATCGGCGGGTGGCCGAAGTGATGACAGCGCCGGCGATCACCGTCGGGCCGGAGGAAACGGTGCTCGCCGCGCTGGCGCTGATGACGCGGCGGCGGATCCGCCACTTGCCCGTGGTCGAGAGCGGGCGCTGCATCGGCTTCGTCTCGATCGGCGACCTGGTGAAATATCGGATCGACCGAATCGAATCGGAGGCCGAGGCGATGCGAGCCTATATCCAGGCGGTGTGACTCGACGGGGTCAGGGCTGACGGTCGCGAATCAGCGCGATGACCTCGCGCAGCATTGCCCGGACGAACGTCCAGAGCAGCGCCGGGTAGGCGAGCGCGCCGCTCGCGACGAGTATGGCGAGGCGCGATAGCGGCGATAGCGGCGCCGGCAGCACCAGGTCGATGGCGAGTAGGGCGACACCCATCGCCGCCGCGGCGAGTGTCGCGGGCCCGATCGCCCGGACGAGCGCGCCGAGGCGGACGCCGATCACCGGCAGCGTCCGCCAGGTCGTGATCGCGAGATAGAGCGGATAGGCGGCGAACCAGGCCGCGACGAGACCCATCATCCCCCATTGCGCGCCGATCAGGAACGCGATCGGCAGCAGCAAAGCGCCCGTCGCCGAATTCTTGGCGCTGATTCCCGGACGTCCGCAGGCATCGCTTGCCGGCGCGTAGAGAACCTGCAGGGTCATCATCGGCATCGCCAGCGCCAGCCATCGCACCGCCGGCGCCGCTTCCATCCATTTCGCCCCGAGTACGGTGGCGACCAAGGGTGCAGCGGTCACCGCGAGTCCGATATAGAAGGGCATCGCCACGGCCATGATCAGCCGCACCGACTTGAGGAACGCCGTGGCGACCGCGTCGCGATCGGCCTTGATCCGGGCGTAGGCCGAGAAGGCGACTTCGTTGAGCGGCGGCACGAATTTGGAAACGAAGATCTGGGTCAGGAACAGGCTGGTCGTATAGATGCCCAGCGTGTGCGGATCGAACAGGCGCCCTCCGATGAACACGTCGGCTTGGCTCTGCGCGAACCAGAAGATCTGCCCGGTCGCCATCACCCCGCCGTAGCGGGCGATATCGCCGGCGCCGCGAAAATCGAAGCTCGGCCACATCCAGGCGCGCGCGGCAATCATCAGTCCGATCGCGCGGGCACCGAACAGCGCGATCGGCGCGGCCACGAGCGTCCACACGCCGAGACCACCGAGCGCGCCCGCGAGCGCCGTGAACGCGCCGGCCATGGCGGAGACGAAGTTCACCCAAGCCTGGTGCTTGAAGTCGAGCGCGCGGCTCAGCAGCGCTTGCGGCAGCGCGATGAAGGGCGTTGCGAGATAGAGCAGGGCCTGGACGCGCAGCAGGTCGGCGACGATCGGCTGCCGGTAATAGGTCGCGGCAAGCGGAGCGAGCAGGAATTGCGCGGCGCCGAGCCCAAAATTCAGCACGATCAGCATGCCGAGCAGCTGGCGCTGGGCGTGGCGCCCGGCATTCTCGCGTTGGATCAGGGCGCTGGCCAGGCCGTAGCCGTTGAGCATGTTGAGCAGTACCAGAACGACCTGAGTCATGGCGAACAGGCCATAGTCGGTCGGGCTGAGGATGCGGATGACGAGGAAGGTCGAGGCCCAGGTGATCATCTGCCCGACGATCTGGGTGCCCGAGCGCCAGATCACGGCGCTGCGAATCTGGCGGCGCAAGGTGGCGCTTTCGGTGTCTGGGGCGTCGGTCATGCGCGCGCCTTATCGCCGCAGGGGTCTTTATGGCCCGTAAAGTACGGGCAATCGGTGATCCGGTATCGAAGGGGGCGAGTCTCGCCCGAGTCGGCGGGCGATTCCCTTGTTTCGACTAGGGAGTCGTCATCGAAGCGTCATGCGGGCGGCAGGCGGCGGAGCCGGAAACCCACGGATTTCCGCGGGTTTCGTCCTTGTGTGTCGAACAAAAGACAGAAAATTCCAAAACGCTGTTGACGGTTCCGAACACCCCCCATATATGCCGCTCCACCGACGCGGTGCTCCTCACCGGAACGACGCGACGGTCACCAAAATCCAGGCGCACAAGTCGCCCCGAGAAAAAGGGGTTAGACGGTGCGTCGGTTTTTGTCGCTCTTTGACATAGTGATTTTGATGAAGGGACATGTGGGCGGCGGCTCCGGGTCTTGCAGCTTCTAGGTGCAAGGTGCTCGGTAAGCATAAGTCGTTCCAGGGTCTTCCTGCTTTTTTGTGGGGA